>NZ_ATVX01000004.1 GCF_000420945.1 Butyrivibrio sp. VCB2006 | reverse complement strand
AGGATATAAGGTACACAGAAGGAATGAAGGATCTCTATTCTCACAGAAAAGAAACAATAGAGAGAATCTTTGGAACAGCAAAAGAGAACCACGGATTCAGATATACGCAGATGTATGGCAAGGCGCGGATGGAAATGAAGGTCGCGCTTACCTTTGCGTGTATGAATCTAAAAAAGCTTGCAAGAATCAAGCATGAATGGCGGTTAGAGATGGCCTGATAGAGGCCGTTTCTATCCTTTATTATCAATAAAACACTCGCGAAAAAGAAAAATGGTCTTGAGAGCTACGCTCTCAGGACCACTTTGTCTACAGTCTGAGGCGCAGCCTAGAGGCTGCGCCATTTTTACGTAGCAAGTTCCATGATGGTTTATAGTTTTTTAATTAGTAAAGCTATCGCATTATTGATAAAATATAAATGGAGCATTGTACTCAGATTTAGGGACATATGCTCGCTGATATAATAAAAAATCAGCGATAACAGATGAATGCTATAAATTTATCACATAGAAATGCCGATATAGTTTGTAGATATGCAGTCACAGCCTATGAGGGGGTTATGATATGGCAAAAACAGCAACACTTAGGGCAGAATCTTTAAGCGGCGTATTTGTTGGCCGGAAGATTATTGAACTCAACTATCAGGAAATTTACGATCACAAGCCCAACATCTATAAGTGGACCAAAAGAGCATTTGATATCGTGGCAGCAAGTATCGCATTGGTACTTCTTTCACCTATCTTTCTTTTGACAGCTTTGGCAATAGAGCTTGAAGACGGAGGCCCTGTGTTCTTTACACAAGTTCGTGCCGGACAGAACATGAAGCCCTTTAAAATCTACAAATTCCGTAGCATGTACAAAAATGCAGAAGCCCAGTTTGAGCGGATGCAGGCTCAGAATGAGCAGACCGGTCACGCTTTCAAGATTAAAAATGACCCAAGAATAACCCATGTAGGCAAGTTTATAAGAAGATATTCTATCGATGAGCTCCCTCAGCTTATAAACATAATTAAAGGCGACATGAGTATTGTAGGTCCAAGACCTATTCTCTATAACCAGATGGAAGAGTGCAACGCTTATGAAAAGCAGCGCCTCGTTGCAAAACCTGGACTTACCTGTTATTGGCAGGTATGTGGAAGAGCTAAGATTAAATGGGATAGATGGATTGAACTGGATCTGCAGTATATAGAGGATATGAGTATTCTCAAGGATATCGAGTTGATTTTCAAAACATTCCCTGCTGTGTTTGGCAAGGACGGAGCATATTGATCCTGTTAAAGTAGTTTTATATGGTAAAAGATAAATTGAAGCGTAGTCTCTTAAGTGTTAAGAGTCTACGCTTTTTTCTATGACATAATACTATATATAGTTTATAATTAATTGTGAATAGGAATAACTTGAGGATAGTTGGGGGTAGAGATGAAAACGATAATTCACGTGACAGAAGTACTGTCAGGTGGGGTTCTTCCAGTGGTGACAGGCATATGCAACGGTTTATGCGATGAGTATAAATTTGTTGTCTTATATGGAATAAGGCCGGATACACCTCATAATCTTTCTGATTATTTTGATCCCAGAGTAAAACTAATTCCTCTTCCCGACTTGAAATTGAGAATGTCTCTAATAGGTGATTTCAAAGCTATTAGAGAGATAAAAGGAATTGTTAAAGAGGAAAAGCCAGATATAATTCATATTCATTCTACAAAAGCGGGCATTATCGCACGAATTGGTTTAATGGGATGTGACGCATTAAAATATTACACTCCTCATGGCTTTTGCTTTTTGCGAAAAGATCAGTCAGGCTATAAGCGCTTTATTTTAAGAACAATGGAACGCATTCTGGCTGGATTATGTGATGGAATAATTGCCTGTGGAAAATATGAATATGAAGAAGCTAAGAAAATAATCTCCAAAGCTTATCTTGTGGAGAATGGACTGGATACTGAATTTGTTGACAATGCAATAGAAAACGTGAATCAATCTGGACACGAATATACTATATACACTGCAGGACGAATCGGACCACAGAAAAATCCGAAGCTATTTAATGAGATTGCTGAGAAATTGCCAAATTATAAGTTTGTGTGGATTGGCGATGGTGATGAAAGAACTCAGCTAACCAGTCGCAACATTGAAATAACCGGATTGCTTCCTAGAAAAGAAGCAATAAAGCGTGCAGTCAATTATGACTGCTATCTTTCTACAAGTCTATGGGAAGGATTGCCTATAGCGCTTATGGAATCGATGTATATGGGGAAGAAATGTGTCGTGTCGGATGTTGAAGGAAACAATGAGCTAATACATGATGGGAAAACCGGGACTCTTTATACAGAAGCAAGTGATGCTTGTTTGAGTATCATTAACAACGTAAGTTACGGAATGGAAGCGAAAAAACTGATAGAAACCCATTACAATTTAGAAGAAATGTGTATGAAATATAAGAGGGTATATGGTTAAAAAATACAGGAATTATGACATTACTCTTGTTGTAACGCATAGATGTAATGCCAGATGCATAATGTGCAATTCGTATAAACAATCTTCTTGCAAGCAGGATGAGATCAGTCTGGCTGATATTATGAAATTACCATGTTCCAAATTCATTCAGATAACCGGTGGAGAACCATTTGTCAGAGAAGATATTGAAGAAATAGTAAAAATCCTCTTACCAAAGACGAAGAGGTTAATGATCAATACAAATGGATACTATACGGATAAAATTGTTGATTTATGCAAAAAATATCCTGACCTTGTAATTAGAGTTTCTATTGATGGAAATAGAGAAACACATAATAGAATAAGACAAATCGATATATATGATAGGGCTATAGATACGCTAAAACAATTAAAGGCGCTAGGAATACCGGATTTAGGAATAAGCTTTACACTTCAGGAAAGCAATTACGATCAGATGATTGATATGTATAAGTATGCTTTAGAGTTGGGAGTGGATTTCGGCGTAAGTGTAATTCACAATTCATATTACTTTAACAAATCAGACAATGTGATCAATGATACTACACCACTTAAGGCAGAATTAAAGAAACTTGTTAATATACAGCTTATGTCTAATAGGAAAAAAGACTGGGCCAGAGCCTATTTTAATGATATGAGCATCAATTATATAGATAGAATGGCTATGCCTGTAAAGTGTGATGCAGGTAGATCATCATTTACAATTGAATGTAATGGAAATGTACTCCCGTGTAATATGACACCTACTGAATGGGTGATGGGTAATCTTAAAAGAAATACCTGGGATGAAATTATTAAATCGGACAGTTCCAATGAAATTATGGAAAAATGCAGAAACTGCAAATTGAATTGCTGGTCTGTGTGTAATGTACAAAGTGCTTTAAAAAAGAAAATATGGGTTCCGGGAGTTTGGTTCATGACTCATTTTTTTGCAGCACGTTTTAGAGCTAATAAATAATAATGTTCATTGCTAAAGCTAATTCTACAGAAGAGGGATGAGAAAAATGAAAAAGACAAATGTTGTGGAATTTACTGAAGCTTGGACCCCGGGAGGCGTCGAATCATATATCATAAATATTGCCAAAAATATTGATAAAGATAGATTTAGTATTATTATTTGGCCCACACAAGTATATGCCGATTTATACGATGAAGATTTGAAAAAACTGGGAATTGAGTTATATAGTCCTGTAAGGGTTGAAGCTTTTCTAAATCCTATTAAACGTACAATAAATGGCATAAGACTATTTAAAAAGACAGTTGTCGGGATGGAATGCGATGTTATCCACATCCATGCAGCAAATGGAATAGCATGGATTTATGCGCGAATGGCCAAAAGAAGTGGAATAAAAAAAGTAGTATTTCATGCTCATGCTTCTTGCTTAGGAAATAAAAAAAGAGCGTTGAAACAAATTATACATAGTATTCTTGTGAATATGCCTGGAAATAATGCTGATGTTTTACTTGCTTGTTCTGATAAAGCAGCAAATTTTCTGTATCCACCCAAAATGCACAATCGCATTCAATACGTTAATTGCTTAATTGATGTAGAACGATTCAGATTTGCGCCACAAATAAGAGACGAGATGAGGGGGAAATGGAGAATAAAAGATTCACAAGTAGTTTTTTTGAATGTTGGCCGACTCCAAAATCAGAAAAACCACATCTTTTTACTTTATCTTTTTAAGGAAATAAGCAGCGTAATTGATTCAAAACTATTTATTATTGGCGAGGGAGATGAAATAGAAAGCATCACCAATACTATAAGTGAGTTGAATCTTGAAAATGAAGTTGTAATGATTGATAAATCGCGGACTATTGAAAACTTTATGAACATGGCAGATGTTTTTCTGCTTCCATCTTTTCATGAAGGAAATCCATTGGTAACAGCAGAGGCTCAGGCATCCGGTTTGCCCTGCTACATTTCGGACAGGGTTACCAAACAAGCCAAAATACTAGAACAAAGCAAATTTATTGGAATTGAGGATGCAAAAGAAAGCGCAAAAATTGTTATTGATGATTATAACAATGGATCGTGGAATTATGACAGAATCGAATGCAACGATATTGTAAAGAGAAGCGGTTATGACAAAAAGTGTCAAATACGTGATCTTGAAACAATATATGAAGTCTAGTTAACGTTTAACAGGGAGCTAAGTTGGAAAAGAGAGATGTCTTTGGACAAAAATTTGTTGTGGTGATTTTATTCCTATGGGCAGGAGCCAGTGTCCTTTTGAATACTACTATTAAATACTTCTTTGTATGGAAGAAGGAGGACGTTAATAGTGTAGTTGATTTTGCAGTATTGGCGTTACTGGTAATTAACATCGTTTTTTTTCACAAATATACTCCAAGAGATATAGGAATTATAGTGCTAGGGACGCTGCTTATTGGTATAGCAACTATAAATTCGAAGAATAATTCTTTAATGGCAGCATGGATTTTTGTAGTGGCATCCAAAAATGTACCTTTTAATAGGATAGTCAGGATGGTGTATCTATCTCAGCTCATGGCATTTGGAATTGTTATATATTTGTTCTTTCGAGGATATATCGACGATAAAGTTTTCCTCCGAGGGGATATAACAAGGCATTCTTTGGGATTTACGCATCCTAACCAGCTGGGGGTAATGCTCTTTTTATTAGCAGCATACCGATTATACAATAGAAAAGACAAATTGAATGGCTTTGATGTTTTGCTGACGCTGTTTATGGCATATTTTGTGTATAAGGTTCCTAATTGCAATACGTCGTTTTATGCCTTAGTCATATTGGGAATAATAGTCTTTATCCATGTTATGACTGTCCGGTTGGGTGGTAATCTTGAAAAATTGTCTATCGTATACATAGCTACCGCAGTTATCGTAAATGCAATCAGTATTATCTTTTCTACATGTAATCCTACTGCGAACCCGCTGGTCAAAAAGTTTGATTATTTCATGTCATTGCGCTTTTCACTGTGTTACAAAACGTATAGATATTATGGAATCAGTTGGTTGGGACAGGATGTTCAGCTTTTTGTAAATAAGATTGCAACAGGCAAATTCTATCACTTTTGGTTAGACAATTCTTACATGGCCCTTTTGCTAAGATATGGGATTGTTGTGTATGTTTGTTTTTCATGTGTATATGTTGTGGCAATGATACATCAAAAGAAGAAAAAGGACTATTTACTTATTGAAATAATGTGCCTTTACGCAATTTATGGTGTTATGGAAAATAATTTCTTTTCCATATCCCAAAATATTTTTTTAATACTATTAGGGGTTCCTTTATTCCAGAAAGTTGAGAAAAAGGTTATTCAAACAAATAGTTTAGAAATGACAATTCAAACTGACTAGTAGGAAAATATTATGAAATTTGTTTATGTATTGGTCTCATCCGAATCAGATTACTATTATGAGCAGTGTATAATATCCATTTGCTCTCTTAGAAGACAAGTATCAGATGCAAATGTGATAGTTCTTGCTGATGATGTTACTTATAACGGATTGGTTGGGAAAAGAGCTGCTATATTTCAGATGGCAGAGGTTCATTCAGTTGATTTTGATAAAGCAATATCACCCAGAGTCCGCTCCAGGTTGTTGAAGGTTTCTGTAAGAAGGCGTATAGAAGGACGCTTTATGTTTGTAGATACAGATACTGTCTTTTGTGAAAATATAGCATGGCCTAAACAGAAGATAGATATAGGAATGGTATTGGACAGACATTTGTATTTCTCTGATTTTTGGAATAGAAGTTTTCACGATAACAATGCAAAGAAATTGTCTTTTTCGTCAAATTACGATAATAAGCATTTTAATACCGGGATTATATTAGTTTCAGACTCGGAAAATGCTTTTTCTTTTTACAAATTATGGGAGGATTTGTATAAGCAGTCTATAGCTAAAGGAATATACACTGATCAGGCATCAGCCAATGAAGCAAATTCGCGAATGAACGGAATTATAAAAGAATTAGATGGAAGCTGGAATGTTCAACCAGAATATGGCCTTAAATTTATAAGCGAGGCTAAGGTTATTCATTATTCGGGATATAGACCCTCTGATGGTATGAAAGGTATCAGGTATACAATTCCGTTTGAGCTATGTGATGAACAATACTTTTTGGATACCAGGAAAGAAGGTAAACCATCTTTAGGAGTTGAAAAGATATTAGATAATCCAAGAGCTGCTTTCAAAGACTCCTATATTATCCCAAATGATTGTTCAGCGTATTACCTTGTTTCGTCAAACGCATTTAGAGCACTTAGATATATATATGCAAAATGTCCAGGGTTTTTCAAGGTGATTGAAAGAATCTCGTCATTATTTGGGAAATGTGTAAAAGGTAAAGAGTGAATTGATTAGACAGCCAGGTGAGTTGAGTGGTGGGGGTATGACAGAAAAGGTCTTTATGACAAAAAAGAATAGCGCTTGGGATGGTGCAAGACCTTATATCACAGTTATCACCTCAGTGTTTAATAGGCGGGAGACTATAAGCAAAACGCTTAATTCTGTTAGTAACCAGACTTTTAGAAACATCGAGTACATTATAAATTGACGATGGCTCGACTATTTTAGCAGATGATATAATTTTTAGTTTCATGGAAGAAACTTCTTTACCAGTTCTTTATTTGAAAAAGGAGAATGGCGGTGTTCATACGGCGAGAAATGTGGGATACTGTCATGCTCGAGGAGAACTTGTGATAGGAATTGATTCTGATGATGAATTACTTCCTGAAGCTTGTCAGATTTTTTATGATGAATGGAATAAGATGCCTGGGGAAAAGCGTAAGCAATGTTTCCAGATTAAGGCATTGTGTGTTGATGCAGAAGGGAAACTAATGTCGGATAGATTTCCTGAAAACATTACATTTGTTTCTGAAAATACATTATGGCTTAAACTTGAAAGAAATATATTAGTTGGGGATTAAATGAAATAGTCCGTGTTTACCACACAGAGGGCAATGATAGATTAACTACTGTGAGAAGAAAAACGGTACAGGATTGCAAGAATTCATTTTGGAATCTTACTTACTTCATTAACAATAATATGTATGGTTATCATAAAAATAAATTTTTATGGATGTATCACAAAGGATTGATGCTTTAAAGGTTAATTATGGAGAAGAAACAATACTTAAGAAAAAATGTATTTTTCTCAATAATACATCATATAGTAGCGGTGATTGTTGGACTGATTGTTCCTAGACTTATCTTGAAACAATATGGATCCGGAGTAAATGGATATATTTATTCAATTACACAATTGCTTTCTGTAATAACATATTTTGATTTCGGAGTATCATCTGTAGCTCAAGCAGCGTTATATAAGCCTTTAGTTGAAAAAGACTGGACGTTAATATCGGCAATGTACCATGCAGTAAAGAAATATTTCCAAATCCTCGGAATTGGATTATTTTTTTATGTGTTATTGTTATGCTGCTATTATAGTGTTTCAAAAACAGAGTATTCCGTGTTTTTTTCTGTTTCGCTTGTATTGTGTCTAGCTGTTAGTATGATTGGCCAGTATTTGTTTGGACTGACAGATCAAGTTTTATTGTCTGCAGACCAAAAAATGTTCATTTGTACAAAAATAGATATTGTCGTTATTATTTTTAACGGCTTGGCAACTTATTTGGGAATAAGGAAAGGATTATCTATTCAAGCAGTAAAATTAGTTACTTCACTGATATTCCTTGCAAAACCATTGATACTACATGGGTATGTTTTAAAACGATATCAACTTAAAAAATGTACTTCAAATGAGAAATACGAAATTCCGCAACAATGGAGCGGACTGCTTCAACATGTAGCTTCAATGCTTATTATAAGTTTAGATACTATTGTACTTACTATTTGCTCATCTTTACAGAACATATCTGTGTATAATGTATATACATTTCCACTAAATGGATTGAGAGGGCTTGTGACCTCTGTCGGGGGAGGATATAAGAGCTTTTTGGGACAGGCATTGGTGTCTGAGAGCAATGAATCGTTATCCATAGAGTTCACAAGGTTTGAGATGCTTTTTCATTTTTTAGCAAATTTGATACTATGCGTTTCAGCAACGATGATTGTTCCCTTTGTAAAAATATATACTGCAGGTGTTGATGATGCAGAATATACAAATTATCCATTTGCATATCTTATCGTTTTTTCATACTCATTGTTAATATTACGAATTCCATATACAACTATTATACATTCTGCAGGGCATTTCAAGGAAACTCAGCAATATTGCATAGTTGAGATGATAATTAATATTTTGGTATCTTTTGCTTTAACATTGAAACTAGGGCTTGTTGGAGTGACGATTGGTACATTACTGGCAATTGTGTATAGGCTTATTGCAAGTGTTATATATTTGAGGAAGAATATTCTCGCCAGAAAGATATCCTTTTTTATGAAAAGAGTATTTCAGGATTTGGTGATTGTGGTAATATACGGAATAATAAGCAATAGGATTCATGTAATGGTCGATACATATATGTCTTGGGCAAAATATGCTTCTGTAGTTACTGCTTTATTTTTAATTATTAGTTTTGCGGTGTACGCTGTATCTGATTGGACGTTGATTGCTACTATGACAGATCGAATGAAGAAGATCAAAAAATAGTGGGAGAGTGGTTATGAAAAATTGTGTGATAGGCTATGTTTTTGGAAGTGAAAAATACTTTTCTTTTGTACCACTGTATTTATACTCAATAAATAAAGCATATCCAAACACTCATTTTATCATATATTATGATTGTGATACTGCAGATAAGTATTTAAAAACGATTGATGATATAACAAATTATATAGGTGGTGTAGAGTTTAAAAAAATAGATTTTGATAAAACAGGACTGAGTAACAAAGCTTTAGAGAATAATTTAGTTAAAAGAGCTTTAAGATGGATGATACTTGATTATTCATTGATGGAATATGATGTCGTTTATATTGGGGACATTGATATTTTTGTGTGCAAAGAAGATGCTGATCTATTTGATGCACATTTAAGACATTGTAATTATATCGGCCGACCTTATTCCAATATTGTTAGGGTACTTAGTGAGAGTAGGGGAGTGAAGCATCTAGTTGGGAATGCTATTCGTAATGGAACAATGGACGCTTTAAAAAACTATTTTTTTATCAAAAAGAAATGGAAGTTATTGAGCGGGTTGCATTGTTTTAAGCCCAAAGAATATATTCCTAAAGTGCAACAAAGTAAAGAACATATAATAAATGAAATTAATAAAGCATTTGAATGGAAATCTGATATATGGAATCCTTGTGTAATTAACGATGAGAGTATTTTATATGAACTTATGGAGTATGCAGGAATTGGATTGGATCAGATAGACCCAGAAAAATTTGGAGGGGTAAAGTTGATGGAGAATACTAATCCTGAATCGGTTTACTATAGGCCGCATCATGGACTTCATCTGCATATATTTGAAAAGGCTAATCCTATAGATAAAGAATTGGCCGACTCGCCCATATATGTGGAGTATTATAAATATTTTAAAGAACTGTGTGAATCCAATATTGACTTGTTTGAATTCATTAAATCTGTAGATGATTGGTACTGCGCTAAGCTAATAAAGAACATGAATAAGTATTATCATGATATGTTATATTGATATGTAAAATACATAAAAAATGACCGATGAAACAGAGCTCACGATAAGGTAATATCAAAATGCAAACTAAGAAACCAATATGGTCGCTGGCGCCTGTAATGGTTGCGACGGCCATTTTTTGTTGCGTGCTGTGGGGAAGTGCTTCCCCGGCGATTAAAATAGCATATGAATTATTCGGAATACCGGCGTCGGATACAGCATCGAGACTGGTGCTGGCGGGAGCAAGATTTGTGCTGGCCGGCGTGATGACGATTCTATTTGGATCATTGGTTTCGCGGAAGGTGCTGACGCCCAAGATAGAATCGCTCAAGTACATAGGCGCTCTGGCGCTATGTCAGACAATCGGGCAGTACTATTTCTTTTTCATGTCACTGGCAAACACTTCGGGAGTAAGAGGCTCTATTATCAATGCTTCAGGGAATTTCCTGGCTCCGATCCTTGCTATCTTTTTATTCAGACTTGAGAAGTTTGAGGTAAAAAAGCTACTGGGATGCTTTGTTGGATTCTTTGGAATATTTCTTTTTCTGGGAGGCAGCAGCGTTCTTGCGGGTGGCGGAATGTCTTTTGCCGGAGAAGGGGCGATGCTAATGGCGGCATTGTTCTATGCTATTTCCGGATGCAGTATTAAGATCTTTTCAAAGCATGAGAATCCGGTAGTGCTGAGCGGATATCAGTTTACTCTGGGGGGAATAGTTCTTTTAGCTATAGGTCTTTTGATGGGCGGTAATCTGTCTTTTAACAGTGCAGGATGCTATTTGAATCTAATTTATATGGGATTTATCTCCGCAGGGGCGTATACTTTATGGGGAGTGCTTCTTAAGTACAATCCTGTGAGTAAGGTTTCGGTTTTGGGATTTGTGAACCCGATCATGGGTGTGCTACTATCGGCGCTGTTTCTTGGTGAAGAGAGCCAGGCGTTTTCGGTAGTAAGTGTTATTTCACTATTACTGGTATCGGCGGGGATTATAGTAGTTAACGCCAAGAAGAACCAATAATTATTAGTAAATGGAAGGAGTCAGGGAAATGACTAAAGACAACAATTGCGGATATTGCGTGGGGGGAGAGCCACTGGCTAAATTTGGAATTAAGATCTGTGATCTTAGTGTGAGCCAGCTTATTCTGTTCAAGGAGCAGAGCCACAAGGGAAGATGTATTGTGGCTTACAAGGATCATGTAAGTGAGATCGTTGATATTTCAGATGAGGAGAGAAATGCATTCTTTGCTGATGTGAATAGAGCTGCTAAGGCTATTCACAAGGTATTTAACCCTGATAAGGTGAACTATGGCGCATACGGCGACACAGGCTGCCATCTTCATATGCATCTGGTGCCCAAGTACAAGGATGAATTTGAGTGGGGCGGAGTATTTGAGATGAACCCACAGAAGGTTTTCTTATCTGATGATGAGTATCAGGATATGATTGAGAAAATCAAGGCTGCACTTTAATTCTGAAAGAGTAAACTAAAGCAACTCTAAGGCAACTACACAAGCAACTACAATGGCAACTATTATGGTTGCTTTTGTAGTTGCTTTTTGCTATATTAGAAGCAAATAAGGAGAGCGTACTAATATGGCAGTTACCAGGGATGATATAGAGAAGATATATAGTGAGATTGGAGAGCTTCCCAAGGGAAATATCACCTATAAGACTATTCGCGGCAAGAGACGTATGTATCTTCAATGGACAGAGGATGGAACCAAGAAGAGCAGATATGTTAAGGCTGCAGAAGAGGGACTTATCATAGGGGCTATTGCTAAGAGGAAGATGCTTGAGGAAGAGCATAGAAGACTCTTGGAAGAATATTATAATTCAGCTTCGCAGAAAAATTCTGATTTTGCTAGTATCGTTAGAGAAGAAGCTCCAAGGTACATATCAGGTAGTGTTAATGTCAACAAGTTTGAAACCGGAGTGGTTATTGGAGAAGCTCTTTTACCGCTAATTGGAATGGCAGGTAAGCTTGGGAAAAGAGAATGCTATGAGCATCTACGTAGATATGTTACCGGTAAGATTGAGGCGAGGATATGCGTATTGTATGGGCTTAGACGAACCGGCAAGACGATTATGCTTTTTCAGGCTATTTCAGAGCTTCCACTTGAGCAGACTGCATATATCAAGATGAAATCAAGCGATGATATGGGCATGCTTAATAAGGATCTTAGGCAGTTATCTGTAATGGGAATTAAGTATGCTTTTATTGATGAAGTCACGCTTATGGAGGATTTCATAGACTCGGCATCTCTTTTATCTGATATTTATGCGGCTTCCGGCATGAAGATAGTGCTTTCAGGTACGGATTCGCTTGGATTTATGCTTTCAATTGATGATGAACTCTATGACAGAGCTTACACCATACATACCACTTTTATACCTTTCAGAGAATATGCCAGACTATTGAATATCCATAATTTAGATGAATATATCAGATATGGTGGTACTTTTAGGTTGGGAGAGTCTGACTATGGCAGCGATGAGTACCTGGATGATGGTCTGGCCTTTAGGGACGATGAGTCAACCAGGAAGTATATAGACACCGCAATTGCCAGGAATATTCAGCATAGTCTTTCGTGTTACCGGTATGGCGGCCATTTCAGGCATTTGATTGATCTTTACGACAAGAATGAGCTGACTTCGGCCATCAACAGAATAATCGAGGATATGAACCATAGGTTTGTGTTGTCGGTTCTGACCAGGGATTTCGTGTCCCATGATCTTGGATCGGTCAGACAAATAGACCGTAAAAGAGCCATTGTAGATGGCAAAGTGAGTGCACTGGATAGTATTGATGTTAAAAAAGTTACTGAAAGATTAAAAAGAATACTGGAAATCAGGAACAATGATGAGAGAAGGGTAGAACTGACGGATGAGCATGTCATAGAAATAAAAGATTACCTGAAAATTCTGGATCTTATTATGGATTGCCCAAGTAGAACTATTGGGACATCCAAGGAGGTTGAGAGGATTATTTTTACACAGCCGGGGATGCGGTATTGTCAGGCTCAGGCACTTGTTTATTCGCTTATGGCAGATGAAGCCTTTATGAAATATCCTTTGGTGGAGCGTAACCGCATTTGTAACACCATTTTAGAGGATGTGAAGGGCAGAATGCTTGAAGATATTGTAATAATGGAGACTAGAAAGCGCATGCCTCGTTACAAGAATGTCTTTAAACTGTCATTTCCTATCGGCGAGTATGACATGGTGATACAGGATGAAAATGATCTGACCTGCGAGATATTTGAGATAAAGCATAGTAGCGAAGTTATAGATGACCAGTTCAAACATCTTGTTGATAAGGAAAAGAATGAGAAAACTGAGTTCCAGTTTGGAACAATAGTATCGAGAAATGTCCTGTACAACGGGAAAGACAAGGTGTATAAGGGGATAAACTATATAAATATTGCAGGATATCTGGAAAAATTGTGATTGTATGATTGATTAAAGAGTTGAGTATGAAGACTTGAATTAAAAAGGGGGATTTTATGAAATTCGAGTATGATGTTCCGGAGAGTAAAAAGATACGAGTAATTGTGGACACTGATGCGGCCTGCGAGGCAGATGATCCATTTGCCATAGCTCATGCGCTGCTAAGCCCTAAGCTCGTAGTTAAGGGGATAATTGCTGAGCACTTCAAGGAAGCGGGTTCCATGGAAAAGAGCTTTCGCGAAATAGAGACAATTCTTGATGCCATGGACATTGATGACGTGTCGATTCTTAAGGGACAGGATGGACCGCTTTCTGTAGATGAAAACGTGTCAGAGGCTGTGAGGTTCATTATCGATGAGGCACTTAAAGAGGATGATAAGCCACTTTTCATCCTGTGTCAGGGGGCAATCACTAACGTTGCGAAAGCTCTTTTGACAGAGCCAAAAATCAAGGACAAGATAACTGTAATCTGGATTGGAACTCATGGGGAAGCACCCTGTAAGGCACCGTTTACAGAGTTTAATGCAACCAATGACATACCTGCTGCCAATACGGTACTTCAGAGCGGAATAGATTTATGGCTTGTACCATCTCATGTTTATATTACAGTTAATATCGGACTTGCAGAGATACAGAGGCGAATTAAGCCCTGCGGCAAGATTGGAGAGCATCTATTCCGCAATATGGTGGATTACAACATGTCGCCATTTGCAGGCTGGACACAGGGCGAGAGCTGGTCTCTTGGAGATTCTCCGGCTATAGCTATTGCAATAAACCCGGGATGTGGTCATTACCACTACGCAAGGGCACCTTTTGTAGCTGAGGACACATCCTCTGAGGCTAATGGCGACAATCCTATGATTCGCATATACACTGATGTTGATTCCAGATATGTGCTGGAGGATTTTATTGCTAAACTTGAGATCAACTATGGCAACGTATAAAAAAGTAAAGTCCGCAGAAATGCGGACTTTTCGCATATTCAATATTTATTTTGTTTATAAATAGTTAATTAGACTACTCGAAGTAAATGATAAATAATAGTATTGTGGATGTTAATTCGTATTTTTGTTTGCGTTCACGTTAGTCTTTTGTTCGTGGGCTATAAAGAAACGGAGAATACTATGGATTTACATGAAAAACATTTTTATGAGAGTAACCTGTTAGCTTTTAAGTTTTCGTGTATTATACACGCTTTTATGTTGGCCTCCACTATCGTGTATCAGGCTGAGAGAGTAGGATTCCTCAATACTACATCCATGTGTATCCTGCAGGTGATTACTATCATCGCCTCTGTTGTTTCCTACATACTGTATAGCCGCAGAAACAGAGGTAAATACCTTCTGATGGGATGCGCGGTTGCGGATTATCTGGTTGTAATGCTGGGATCTGTGCATATCACCTATATGTGGGCTTTTGGACCTGCGCTTCTGATATTGGCCCTTTTGTATGCGGATCCTGTGATCACAGCAATTACATGTGCACTTGTTGTAGGAATAAACATCCTGTACATACCGCTGTTTTATGTATACTCGACAGAAGTTGCCGCAAGAAGACATGCAGTTACGACAGATGCAGTGTTTGCAATATTGATGTCCCTGATGGCTATCTTCTATTCAAAACTTAGCAATAGACAGAATAAAGAGACTATCGAGGAAATCCAGGCTGCAGCTGAGCAGCAACAGAAAGATGCAGAAGTTATCAAGGGAATCGGCATTAAGATTGGCGAGAAACTTGAGGATGCACACGAGGCTATGGAGGCCCTGGCAGAGAAGGTTACACAGTCTGCGGAGTCTTCAGAACAGATATCTGTAGCTACAACTCATACTGCTGAGGCAATCCAGACTCAGACAGAGATGAACTCAAATATCACAACAGCCCTTGAGGACATTGCAAGTCAGGCCAAGGCTATGCGTGCCAATTCTGATGAGGTTACAGAGAATATCAATGATGGTAATAATCTGGTCAAGCAGCTTAACGCTAAGTCCAAGGAAGCTTCCACAGCTAATGCTGAGACCGCTGAGATGACCTCCAACCTTCAGCAGTCAGCTAGCTCGGTAAAAGAGATAGTTGAGACGATCCTCAGTATCTCAGGTCAGACCAATCTTTTGGCTCTTAATGCTTCAATCGAGGCTGCAAGAGCAGGAGAAGCAGGCAAGGGCTTTGCGGTAGTTGCTGATGAGATCAGAGCTCTTTCAGAACATACCAAGGAATCTGCAGAGCAGATTGCATCTACTATCGATGAACTTATTGGAAAAGTTAATCTTGCCTCCGATAACATGCTTAAGAGCGTGGAATCAGCTAATGAACAGGGCGAGATCATCACTCAGACCGGTGAGAAGTTTGAAGTGATCCTTGAGAAGGTTTCAGACCTTACCTCCAGAGCGGGAACAATTTCTGATAACGTTGATGCCTGTGTAGACGCTAACTGCAAGGTAATGGATGCAATCAGTAATCTGTCAGCCACATCAGAAGAGGTTGCAGCTTCAGCCCAGTCCAGCATCGAGATCAGTCTGGACTGCGAGAAAGATATGAAGACTACCAAGAATATCCTGGATGAGATTTTGGAAATCAGTAGAAGCGGAAATAAGTAATTGCTTCAAGATTACGAGAACATACTATTAAGGATGAACTAATTCATATATTGAATCAAAGGTCGCTATGCCGGTGATGGTATAGTGACCTTTTTTGAATGAGATATAGGGATATCACAAAAATTTTACGATTTAGTAATTGTAGCATTGGTCATTCTACGCTCAGAAGTTATTTCAAGGGTATCATCAGTAACCTTACATAAAAAGAACACAATCTCTACCCCGGCATCCACTGCTTCCTGAAAGGCTTTGGCAAATTCCGGGTCTGTAGCAGTGTTGGGACGGACCTCGTTTATTCCTTCGCCCTGAATTACAAAAGCAACCGAGGTGTGGTAGTCTTCCTTGACTGCACCGGCAAGTTCTCTAAGGTGCTTGGCACCACGCTGCGTGGGAGCATCGGGGAAATAGCCTATTCCATCAATGAAAAGAGTGCAGCCTTTAACTTCCATGAGACATCTGTGTGGTTCGTTGGCACTAGATGCCGTTTCATCTGAGACATTGCTGCCAGTATCATCAGTACTGATTTCCATGTAGAAATCAATCCTTGAGTTTCCGTACTTGTATTCAGGCTTGATATAGCTGTATTTGCCGCTTTTTTCAAGCCACTCTTTTACCACAATATTGGGAGCCTGGGAGTCAATATTGATAATGCGGCCATCCTTTTCTACGGCAATCAGATCATAAGGAGTTTTGCGCTCGGGATTGGCGGCCTTTTCCAGGTATACTGTGCACCCTGGTAAAAGAAGCTCCCTGCACCGTCCGGTGTTTTTGACATGTACCGTGATCTCTTTTCCATCAAGCAGGACCTGGGCAATAAATCTATTGGGACGGGATATGAACTTGGCAGATGAAATGTTATTGTATCTCATGTATCACCTCGAACCGATTTGTCTTTTTGATCCGGTACGCAAGAATGCGTTTTAGTGTATGATAGTTTTATAGTAATTGTAGTGGAAATGGAGGCAACATGGCAAGACGAGATGGAATAACAACTTTATGTTACTTAGAGCGTGATAACAAATATCTGATGCTCCACAGGGTTAGCAAAAAGAATGACATAAATAAAGATAAATGGATTGGCGTAGGCGGGCATCTTGAGGATGATGAGAGCCCTGAGGAATGCATAAAAAGAGAAATCTTTGAAGAGACAGGATATGATATTCCCCTTGATGCGCTTGAATTTAGGGCAGTAATAACCTTTGTTTCTGCCAAGGGTGACTATGAACTGATGAATCTTTTCACAGCGAAGGCTCCTGATTCTGAGCCAAAAGAGTGCGATGAGGGTAAGCTTGAGTGGGTTACCAAGGACAAGGTGTTTGAACTAAATCTCTGGGAAGGGGATAAGATATTCTTAAAAAGACTGTCAGAGAGTAGGAAGTTCTTTTCCATGAAGCTTGTGTATGATATAGAGGACAAGCTGGTGGAAGCGGTAATTGATGGAAAAACTCTAAACTTCAATACATTGTGATGTAGTACTATCAGTGAGGAAGATGGTATGCCAAGATGTAATGTATGTTACAGACATTGTGAGATAAGAGAAGGCGAAACGGGTTTTTGCGGTGTTAGAGGCGTGAAAAATGCCGGAAACGGTGATCCGCATAATTCTTCTGTTTGTCGCGATGAACTTACGGTTTACCCAATTAACTATGGCAAGATCACCAGCATAGCCCTGGATCCCATAGAGAAAAAGCCCTTGTCCAGATTTATGCCCGGCAGCAGAATATTGTCTGTCGGTAGCTACGGCTGTAATCTCAGGTGCCCATTTTGCCAGAACTATGAAATTTCCTGGTCTGACGAGGCCTATGAATATGGGAGAGAATCAAGATACCTTTCTCCTGAGGATTTAGCGGAGCTTGCTCTTGAGTACAAGAGAGAGGGAAATGTGGGCGTAGCCTTTACCTATAATGAGCCGCTAATTGGCTATGAGTATGTTCGGGACACAGCCAAATTAGTCCATGAAAATGGCATGGTTAACGTCCTGGTATCAAACGGTATGGCAAGTCAGGAGGTACTGCAGGAACTCATTCCATACATAGATGCCATGAACATAGATCTTAAGGGCTTTACAGACAATTACTATCGTGACATTCTTGGGGGTGACAGGCAGATGGTCATGGAATTTATCGCTGAGGCTGTTAAGCACTGCCATATTGAACTGACAACCCTGATAATTCCAGGGGAGAATGATTCTGCAGAAGAGATAAAAGAGCTTTCTCACTGGATTTCAGAACTCACAGACGCAGCCGGTAACGGAATTGGTCAGGACGTTCCGCTTCACATATCAAGATTTTTCCCAAGGTTCCATATGACTGACAGGGATGCTACAGATGTGGACCTGGTCTATGAACTGGCAGATGTAGCAAGGAAGAATTTGAACTATGTCTATACCGGTAACTGCTAGAACTAACATGCAAATAAAAACGTATCCAACAGATGAGTATTTGTTGGATACGTTTTGGTTTAATAGAACTTAATTACTGGTGTAAGTGTGCCGTTTTTAACAGCATCTGAATATTGCTTTTTGGACGTGGCTGTCTGAGCACTATTTATGCCTATTCTCACGCTAGTTGCACCTGATGGAATAGCTACTGACTTATCTACGAAACCATTCCAGTCGTTTATCTTATCCAGCAGGACATTGTTGCTGTCGAAGAAATATACATAGTGAAAAGCCTGTGTAGACATGTCTCCGGAGCGAGATAGCTGTAATGAAATCGCCGTGGCACCTGCAGGAATTGGGACAAGTCCGTTTCCGTCAATGTTTAAAATAATAGTTCCCCAATGTTTGTCTTCCTTGAGAGCTCCGGTATTTTGGTCTATAGTCATGTAGAGGTAATTGGACCAATCAGTGACTACACCGGCGGAATCAGAAGTATACGGAGCAGGGTTCATTATGGCGTGTATCATGTCCTGATTTGCAGTGAGGTTTACTCTGTCTATAATGGCATAATCACTGCCGTTATCCCAATAAATACACTTTATTCCATATGCGTTAGCTCTTGCCACAAAATTGGCTGCATGTACACTTCGATATGTAGCTGGAGAAAAAGAAGTTTTGGTGCCCCATTCTCCAATTACAACCGGAGCACCTACACGCTTTGAAAAACTCTGTAAATTGGCAAAGATACCATCAATTGATTGATCAAAGCTCTGTGGATAGCTATGAACAGTGACAAGAAGCCTGTCTTTTACTCTATCTTTGGGTAATACAAAAGCGTTTAGAAAATTGTCACCTGTCCCGTCCAGGAGAGTAGGAACAACTAGACAACGTTCTGCGTTATTTCCACCTGTTGAGCGAACTGTATTAACAAAAAGCTGGTTTAGTTCGTTCATCTGTGAGGCGGCTTTTTTTCCAAACTGCCAGTATTTCTCATAATTATCAGGCTCGTTGAAAGCCTCAAACATAAGTCTTGTATCGCAGTCATTAAAAAATGTAGCTATGTCAGTCCATACAGAAACAGTATTAGCTTTGATAGTAGCTAGTTCATTGGCACCAACTCCTGCATGAAAAATCTTGCCATCATGGTGAGAATCCATGATCACGTACATGTTGTCATTTAGACAGTAGTTTACAACCTCTTTTACTCTGGCCATCCAGTCAGGATGCACGTGGAGAGCCCCATCACTTCCGGTGTAGGTGTGATAATACCAGGATACCGGGATTCTTATGGTGTTGAAGCCCTGAGCTCTTACGAAATCAATAATCTGCTGAGTAGTCTTCGGCTGTCCCCAAATGGTCTCCTGGCCTAAATTTGCGGTGCCGTTAGGCTCGCCATAATGTGCGTCCAAAGAGTTCCCAAGATTCCAACCTACATTCATGTTCTTGGCAAAAGAACTGGCGGTTACAGTCGATGGGCTGCTTGCGGCAAAACTGACTAAACCTCCCGCAACTAGTGTGCCACTTGCCCCAATATGGGAAGTGCAAGTTAAGACAATTATGGCTAAAAAACTAATTATTTTTTTGAAACTATTGTGTAATATCATCTTTAATCCAATTGTTAATTCAGCTCATATACTGCAAAGGACTGTGCATCAACGATAAGTGTATTTCCGTCAATTCTGCTGTTTCCAATTCCATAGACCAGCTTAAGCTCGCACTGTGTATTGGAATTATCATTGTTTTTGACAAAGGCTTCCAAAGGAAGGGCAGTAGAATCTCTTTTTTCTGAAGGATTGATGGCAATAAGGAGGTTTCCACGTCTGTATACGAATGGGAATTCCTCTTTTTCTGCATATATAACAGCAAAAAAACTGTCGGCACGAAGATCCTCATATTTGTGGCGAAGTGCTGTCAGAGCCTTAACTGTATTGTATAGTGAATCAGGATCAGATGCCTGATTCTCAACAGTTGGAGCATCCTCGGAAGAATCAACAGGAAGATACAACAGGCTCTCGTCAGCATTTGAGAATCCCTTATTCTTGCTGTTGTCCCACTGCATAGGAGTTCTGGAGCCGGTTCTTGTGTATCCGCCTTCCTTGGTAGGGATATCCAGATATCGCATACCGATTTCATCGCCATAGTAAATAAAAGGGACACCCGGAAGAGTAAGGAATAATGCCCATGCAAGCTTGAGCTCATCATATCCAAGAGTAAGACGTGCCCTCGGTGTGTCGTGGTTACAGGTAATAAAGCTTATATAGCCATCGGTTTTGGTTGCGTCATACTTTGGAAGGTAGTCCAAAAGAAAACGCATAATATCACCGTTTCCATCTTTTTTAAGGAAAGAGTGGTCACCGCCCGGAGTTTCGTTGTCACGGATAAGTGTATTATAGCCGTTTCCGTGGTGATCAAGATAAAAGTCAGCGTGGAAGCCATTCTTGAGAGACTGATATGGGTTACTCCATTCTGATATGATAGCAGCCTCAGGATAATCACTATCCAGCATCTCTCTGATGTTCTGCCAGATTTTGCCGGTAGCTGACTTGTTCTCATCATCCTCTTTTACCAGAGAATCAGCCATATCTACACGGAAGCCGTCGCAGCCGTGGTCAAGCCAGAAACGCATAACGTCTTTCAGGGCCTCTCTTGTAGCAATACAAGCTGGATGGTCAGGTGGAAGCTGCCAATCCTCAGTTCTGTTAAGGAAACCATAGTTAAGAGCAGGCTGGCACTTGAAGAAGTTCAGCATATAACAGCCATTTCTTGGAGCCTCGCCGCCAATATATGGGTGTCCTGCAATTCCCTGAATCCAGTGGTGTGTCCACACATATCTATCTGAATATTCGTTAGGCTCAGCTTTTTTACTCTCCTGGAACCATTCGTGCTCCTCAGAGGTATGTCCGGGAACAAGGTCAAGGAGTACGTGGATGCCTTTCTGATGTGCTACCTCAAAGAGTCTATACAAATCCTCGTTGGTACCGTATCTGGAAGCAACCTTTTTGTAGTCTCTGACATCATAGCCTGCATCCTTAAAAGGTGAATCATAACAAGGATTGATCCAAAGGGCATTACATCCTAAATCCTTAATATAATCAAGCTTCTCAATGATACCGTCTATATCACCGATACCGTCATTATTTGTATCCTTAAATGTTTGTGGGTAAATCTCGTAGAAAACAGCGTCTTTTAACCAAGCTGGCATAACGAACCTCCTGAGTGTTTGAAATGATTAGTTATGTAATTCCGAAATATATTATTATTATTTTAAGTCTATTATCATCAGGTCGCAAACAAATAATATATTTCGGAAACGTTTCCATTATATAAAAATTCATTTTCTTTGTACAGAGAAAATAAAAAAGACTCCCCAATGGTGATGGGGAGCCTTACAATTTTGAAATCAGTGATGGAACAATCTAAGTCCGTTAAATGCCATAACCATGTTGTGGCTGTTAGCTGCTTCTATTACGTTATCGTCACGAACTGATCCGCCGGGCTGAACAACGTATTTTACGCCGCTCTTATAAGCTCTTTCGATGTTATCTCCAAATGGGAAGAAGGCATCTGAACCGAGAGCAACATCTGTGTTCTTATCAAGCCAGGCTCTCTTTTCAGCCTCTGTAAATACTGAAGGCTTCTCCTTGAAGATATTTTCCCACTTGCCATCAGCAAGAACATCCATGTAATCAGCACCGATATAAAGGTCGATGGCGTTGTCACGGTCAGGTCTCTTGATACTGTCAAGGAATGGAAGATTAAGAACCTGTGGAGCCTGTCTGAGGAACCAGTTGTCAGCCTTTGAGCCTGCAAGTCTTGTGCAGTGGATACGGCTCTGCTGGCCTGCGCCGATACCGATAGCCTGTCCGCCTTTAACGTAGCAAACTGAATTTGACTGTGTATATTTAAGAGTAATAAGAGCAATCTTGAGGTCAATCTTAGCTGAATCAGGAAGCTCCTTGTTATCAGTTACGATATTGTCGAACATCTCATCTGTGATTTCGATGAAGTTGTGACCCTGCTCGAAGGTGATACCAAATACCTGCTTCTTTTCGATAGCAGCTGGTACGTAATTCTCATCAATCTTAATTACAGCGTAGTTGCCGTTTTTCTTAGCCTTGAGGATCTCAAGAGCCTCATCTGTATAGCCGGGAGCAATGATTCCGTCTGAAACTTCTCTTTTAACAAGCTTGGCTGTATCTACATCACAGACATCAGAAAGAGAAATGAAATCACCAAATGAAGACATTCTGTCAGCGCCGCGGGCTCTTGCATAAGCGTTTGCAAGAGGGCTAAGCTCGCCAAGATCCTCAACCCAATAGATTTTCTTTTCGATATCTGTAAGAGGAAGGCCTACAGCAGCACCGGCTGGTGAAACGTGCTTGAAGGAAGTAGCTGCAGGAAGTCCTGTTGCCTTTTTGAGCTCGGAAACAAGCTGCCATCCGTTGAGGGCATCAAGAAGGTTGATATATCCGGGTCTTCCGTTTAATACTTCGATTGGAAGGTCTGAGCCGTCCTCCATATATACTCTTGATGGTTTCTGGTTAGGGTTACATCCGTATTTAAGCTGTATTTCGTTCATACCTTTTCTCCTTAGTTGTTCTTGTTGATGATTCTGCTCTCGTATTTGCCTGTAGCAATTTCAATATATCTTGTGAAAAGAGATACCTTATTATCTGCATTTAAAGCATTCCAAACGTTATTTGTAAAGGTATCGATGTCACCTTCGATGTTAACAAGTGTAGGCTCGCCTTCGTAGCTAGGAAGTGGATTGCCATCACCCATGTATGTGTGGATGAAGTAGCCCTCACCAGCCTTTGGATTTTCGTATGTATAAGTGAAACGCTGGCAGGATGATGGATCGCCGTGATTGCTCTTTAAGATTGACATAGCAAAATCATACTTGCCATCTGCAACGTTCATGATTCCTGAAATTCTAGGTGTGTAGTTAGGAGCATCTGGCTCAAACTCTCTTGTTCTAAGAGACTGCTCGAAGGTCTGACCCTTCTGCATGAGCTCATAAACTGTATCTGTCTGATCTCCGTTTGTAACGATTGTAGAGTTACCAAGAACTCTTACTGGAGCGTAGATGATAAGGCTTGGGTCTTCCATCTTGGATGGATCAAAAGCCTGTGTGCGGATGCCTTCGCCGTCCGCTACAAAGACTCTGTTACGCGAATTTTCGCTTCTGCCCATGATAAAGTATGCGCATGCTGCGTATTTGCCATCAGGAGTTGTACCGATGACAATTCCTCTGCCCGGATAAGTAGTGCTGCTGATTTCTTTTGATAAATCCTGCATGATGTCCTCCTAAAGAGATTCGTGCTTTTCTGTTTCACACGAAAAAACCGCCTGAGCAAACCTCTAAAAAGCGGTTGCCCAGGCGGTCGACATTCAATATTATTACCCATACTCCCATGTGGTTACCCACTTATCCGCCAGTTGTATGGACACCTATAAATTACAATAGGAAATAAAAAAAATCAAGATAAAACAAACATATCATGCGATATATAATAATTACATCAGCTTCTCATCGTAGATGGCACGCTGACCACCTACATACTTAGGTCTGTGACGGGCACAAATTATAGGAGCCTCTCCGATCTTGCGAAGAGAGATGCGGACAGGAACTACGACGCTGTGCATATGCATTCCGATCATTGTTCCTCCAATGTCTATTCCTGCATCAGCCATCTGTCTGATGTCTTCCACCAATACAGGATCATCAAAGCGCTGGTAACATACTGTGGCAAAGGCACCACCTGCGTGATTTGGCTGAGGAATCGCGTTAACCTGTTCAAAGCCATATTTTTTCATAGTTTCTCTTTCAACAACAAGAGCTCTGTTGAGATGTTCACAACACTGAGCGGCGACATAAACGCCATTTTCTTTTAGAACCGGGATGATACCATCAAATACTGCATTTGCAGAATCAAGGTTTGTGGCTGTTCCAATCTGATCTCCCAGAATTTCACTGGATGAACATCCTACAACAAATATATCGCCTTTTTTAAGTCTGGCAGCTTCTAAAATCTCAGAAACAGCCTGCTTACTTTGACTAGTAATTTCTGAAAAGTCCATTTTACACTCTCCTTATAACATTACATATGGTTTTTATTCCATACTCTCTATTAAACTTAGCACATATACAGAAGATGTCAATTCATGGTTTCGATAAAAAATATATACTCTTACTGATTAAACAGAGGGAAAGTAATAATTACATATATCTAAAATTTCGATAAATAATACAATAATATTCAAAGCATTAGTTCTAGCATGGTATAATCAATAGAGGTATAGGTATGCAATCAAGGTGAAACTATGGATGAACTGAACATGGCTTCAAAAGGGCAGCAAGACGATTTTGATGAGCTAACGGGCCTCCTTAATCTAAAGGGGGTATTGAAGCTCCTTAATGAGAGCAAGAGCTCAGATGAAAACGCCTATTCTGTAATAATCTATTTGAATGTGATGAATTTCAAGTCCTTCAACCAGCAGTATGGATTTGCCGGTGGAAATGAGTTCTTAAAAGGACTTTCGGGCGAGATTCAGCGCATTTTTTCGAATGAAATCATTGCCCGTACAGGCGGTGACCATTTTATTATTCTGTCCAAATCAAAAGATGAAGAGAGCATAAAAGAAAAACTTGATGCTATTACAGAAATCTCCCGTAAATACGAGAGAGGTCTTAAGATGCATATAAAGGCCGGAATATATTTGTCGACTGGTGATGAAAATGACCCGGTTATCATGATTGACAGAGCTAAGATAGCCTGTGACGATATTATCAGGGTTTATGATAAATACTACAATTTCTATGATGATGCTCTGAAAAAGAAAAATGAGCTCAGACAGTATGTTATAGATAACTTCGAGAGTGCTTTTAAAAAGCGCTATTTCAAGGTTTATTATCAGAAAGAAGTTCGGGCTTTAACAGGAAAAGTATGCGGCTACGAGGCTCTTGCCAGATGGATAGATCCTAACTACGGAATGATATCGCCTGCTATTTTCGTAGAGGTTCTGGAGGATGTTCATCTTGTCCATAAGCTAGATATTTACATTATTAACCAGGTATGCGCGGATATTAAAAACGATATTGAGTATGGAATGGCTGTAGAACCTGTATCTGTCAACCTTTCAAGGCTTGATTTCGAATTATGCGATATCAAGGCTGAAATTGATAAGTGCAGGGAGAAGTATGGGATCCCTGCAAATCTTTTGAATATCGAAATTACTGAGAGTGCAATTGCGTCCGGAGAAAGCTTTTTAGGCGACCAGATCAAGAAGTTCAGAGATGGGGGCTATCAGGTCTGGATGGATGATTTCGGTTCAGGATACAGTTCTCTTAATAACCTTAAAGTTTATGACTTTGATGTCCTTAAGATTGATATGGACTTTCTTAGAACCTTTGAGACAAATAAGAAAACACAGGTTATTCTTGCAACTATCGTAAATATGGCCAAAGAGCTTGATATGCACACCCTTGCTGAGGGTGTGGAAACCCAGGAACAGTACGAATTTCTTAGAAGAATAGGCTGTGAAAAGATGCAGGGATATCTTTTTGGTAAACCTAAGCCTTTGGATGAATTTGTTAGGCCCGACGATTTTTCTTTTGATAACTGTGAAGATATTGCATATCAGGATTATTACCATGATATAGGAGAGATAAATTTCCTTGGAAGTACTCCGCTTCGTGAGAAAAACATGGATGTATACAATAATCTTCCTATAGCTATCATGGAGCTTGAAAACGATGAGATAAGATTCATTTATGCCAATAATGCCTACCATGAGTTTCTCAGATCCGTTTCGATTAAAGATATCGGAACAGCCGGAGCTAGATCTTTTGACATGAATATTCCTGAAAACAATGCCATGCGTGAGGTCCTAAGGAAAGCAGAGAATAGTCCTGACCGTAGGAGCGATGCAAGCATAATAATAAATGGCAATGTTATTATCGCTAAGGTCAGATTTATCGCCAGACAAGGGGATAAGGCCGCATTTGCAGTGGTTCCAAGAAACCTTTCTCTTACAGGAAGCGAGCAGAGGTTGGCTGACAGTATTCATGTGGCTATGGCTCATGTGTTTAATCAGTACTTTAGGGTTGATTTGTATGATGAGGACGGAACCGTAGAAAATATCTTCCTGAACACTGATCAGTTGGCGGTTGCAGATGTTGAAAGTAATGCTGTAAGAGCAGTCCAGATGTACTCCAATATGTATCTTTATCCTGAGGATAGAGAAAGGTTCAGAAAATTCTATGACATGACTACTGTTCAGGAGAGAGTTAAAAACTCATCTTCCGATTATGTGGTTGATTATTATCATTCTGCGATTCCCGGTGACAGGGGCAGAATGCAGATGTACATGATTCTTCCTTTCTATTATAATGACAGATGGAAGTATATTTCGTGTTGCAGATATGCTGATGAGGTAACTGATGAGCAGATCTATGGGGATTATAAGGGACACGAAAATCCAAATAAATAGTAAAAGGATTTATCATGTTAAGGTTTTGTTTTGGGGCGTCAGGTGCCGGAAAGAGCACCGCAGTTTACAAGGAGATCATTGATAGAAGCTTTACGGACAAAGATAAGGATTTTCTTATCATAGTTCCGGACCAGTTTACTATGCAGACACAGAAGGATGTAGTCAGAATGCATCCTTCCCATGCAATAATGAACATCGACGTACTGAGCTTTGGTCGACTTTCTTATCGAATATTCGAGGAAGTAGGTCTTAGCTCTTTTTCTGTGCTAGATGACGTGGGAAAGAGCCTTATTCTCCGGCGTGTGGCAGATATTCTTGGGGACAAACTACCTGTTATCGGGCCCAATATGCATAAGCCCGGTTATATAGATGAGGTTAAGTCCACAATATCTGAGTTTATGCAGTATGGGATCACGGATCAGGAGCTGTCGCTTTTGGAGGAAAAGAGCTCTCATAAGGGTGCACTGAACAGCAAACTTAAAGATCTGAGACTTCTTTATAGTGAGTTTCATAAATATATAGCAGATAAATACATAACTACAGAAGAAACACTTGATATTTTATGTGAGTCCATACCAAAGTCTAAGCTCATAAGTAACAGCGTTATCATTTTTGATGGATTTACAGGCTTTACCCCTATTCAGTACAGAGTTATAAGCCAGCTCCTTAGAATATCCAAGGAAGTAATAGTGACTGTTACCATCGACCCATCAGAAGATGTATATGCGGACAGTTTTGAGGAGCAGGAGCTTTTCATGCTCAGTAAAAAGACTGTTCGAGACCTTGAGAAGCTTGAATATGAGCTAACGCAGGAAGAGATGAAAAATGTCGGTACGCTTCCTGATTTTGCTACCTGGAGACAACTTAAGGATAGATCAGGAGATTTCTTCATCAGGGATGAACATGTAAAAAGGCTTGAGAATAACCCAGCTT
The DNA here is from genome assembly GCF_000420945.1 of Butyrivibrio sp. VCB2006. GTDB lineage: Bacteria > Bacillota > Clostridia > Lachnospirales > Lachnospiraceae > Butyrivibrio. The sequence continues at coordinate 296,827 of NZ_ATVX01000004.1, read as the reverse complement.
TGGCATTCCTTGAAGAAAACCTGTTTAGATACAATAACAAAAGATATGAAGGGAAGCCGAAGAAACTTGAATTGTTCGAAGCATCAACTCCTGAAAGCGAAGTTCGCCAGGCTATGCTCAAGATTATGGAGGCAGTCAGGTCCGGAAAGTATGCGTATAGAGATATTGCGCTGGTTTGCGGAAATCTGGAGGAGTACAGTGATCTGGTAGCCAGAACTGCAGATAGATTCGGAATTCCTGTCTATATAGATCAGAATACCAGTCTGATGCTCAATCCTTTTATCGAATATATCACAAGTGCCCTTGGAATCATTATTTATGGCTACAAATATGAGGATGTATTCCATTACATGAGAAGTGGCATGACTGCTTTTTCAAAAGAGGATACAGACCTTTTGGATAATTATGTCAGAGCCCTTGGAATAAAAGGACCAAGCCAGTGGGATGACAGATTTTCAAGGAGAATGCCCAAAAAGTTTTCTGGGGGCAATAAAAAAACAGGTGATACCGCAGAACGTGATGTGGCTATCATGGAAAAACTTGAGGACATGAGAACTCGCATTACACAGGAACTTGCGCCTTTGGCTGGGGTAAAAAAGGCTTCTGCAAAAGAGATTTCTGATGCCATTTTAGAGGTTATTGAGATTAATGGCAGTAAAACTAAGCTTTCCGAGTATAGAGATTTCTTTATGGAAAAAGGCGACCGCAGAAAAGCCAGGGAGTTTGAGCAGATTTATGACAAGGTCGTAGCTCTTTTGACACAGATTGGGGATCTGATCGGCTCGGATGAGCTGACTCTGTCAGAATACAGAGACATACTAAGTGTCGGCTTTGGAGATATTGAGGTTGGATCGATTCCTCAGGATGTTGATAGGATTATCGTGGGTGACATGGAGAGAACAAGGCTTAAGGAAATAAAGCTTTTGTTCTTCCTTGGAGCTGTTGATGGTTCTATCCCTTCAAATGCAGGTACCGGCGGTATTATTTCTGATGTGGACAGGCAGTTCCTGGTCGACCTTGGAACCGGCGTTGAACTTGCGCCTACGCCCAGGCAACAGATGTACATTCAAAGACTATATCTGTATATGAATCTGACTAAACCAACAGATAAGCTCTATCTGTCCTATGCTGAGCTGGACATAGAAGGCAAGTCCAGAAGGCCTGCTTATCTGGTGCCTAAACTTTGCCAGATGTATCCGGAGCTTGTCATTGATCGTCCGGAGGACGGAAATTTTGAGAGTCAGAACGTGGCACCTATGGATAGCCTTATGAATGCAGCGGACCTTGTGAGAAAGTACGCTACAGACATAATAAGCGATGAGGAAAAAGAATCACTTTACGCTCTGATGCAGCTTCTTGGCGACTTAGAAGGCACAAGCACACTTGTAGATACTATTACAGAAGCTGCCTTCAAACACTACGAGAGTAAGCCCCTGGCCAAAATGCTGGCTTTATCGCTATATGGTGCCAGTCTTGAGAACAGCGTCAGCAGATTGGAACTGTTTGCTTCCTGTTGCTATGCACACTTTTTAAAGTATGGTCTTCATTTGGAAGAACGTCAGGAATACGATTTCGACGTTGCTGACCTTGGAAATGTTTTTCACGAGGTTTTGGAGAAATATACCACTGAAATCATGACCAGAAAGATTGACTGGAGAGATATTAGTGATGAAGAATCAGAGGCAATATTAAATCGCGCCTTAACGGAATGTGTCGACCGTTATGGAGATACCATTTTACGCAGTAATGCCCGTAATCAGCACATGATAGACAGAATCCATAGAATCCTGTCGAGAACAGTGGGCATTCTCAAGTATCAGGTTAGCAAAGGCAAGTTCAATCCTGCATTTGTGGAGATGGATTTCAGAGAAGCGGGAAATCTTGATGAGATTAATATTACTCTCTCAGAGGACGAAAAGGCCCATATTACCGAACGTATGAAGCTTCACGGAAGAATTGACCGAGTTGATCTATGCGAAGATGATGACCACGTATATGTCAAAGTTATAGATTTTAAATCCGGTAAAAAGAAATTTAATGTGGCGTCACTCTACTACGGACTGCAACTTCAGCTTGTCATGTACATGAATGTGGCTACAGCAGTGGAAAAGAAAATATCAGGTGGCAAAGATGTGGTTCCGGCCGCGATTCTCTACTATCATGTAGACGATCCAATGGCTGAAGGCAAAAACGATATGCAACCGGATGATATCAATGAGGCTATCAGAGAAGAACTTAAAATGACCGGACTGGTCAGCGATAATAACGACATTATCCAGATGCTGGATACAGGCTTAACTTCTAAGTCTGACGTTATCCCTGTTGCTTACAAGAAGGATGGAGGCTTTACTGCCAATTCACAGGTTATTTCAAATCAGGACTATAGCGCTATTTCGAATTTTGTTAATAAGAAAATCAAGGAATTCGGAACCCGGATTTTGGACGGTGATATAAAGGTTAATCCTTATGAAGCCGGAACCAGAAATTCCTGTACCTATTGCCAGTACAGATCAATCTGTGGATATGACAATAAGATTTCAGGGTACGAGACAAGAAAGCTTGATATGGATGAAGGCGCAGCAATGGAGGCTATAAGAACGACTCATGGCAGTTAAATTTACAGAAGAACAACAGGCAGTCATAGATGCCAGAGACTGCAATATATTAGTATCTGCGGCAGCTGGTTCAGGTAAGACAGCTGTTCTCGTAGAACGAATCATCCAGATGATCAGTGAAGGAGTAGACATTGATCATCTTCTTGTGGTGACCTTTACCAAGGCCGCTGCTTCCCAAATGAAGGAAAAGATAACAATAGCTATTCAGAATAAACTTCTGGAAGACCCGGATAATAAGCACCTTCAGAAACAGGAGACTTTGATTCACAATGCTCAGATCACTACAATAGATTCCTTCTGTCAGTATGTCCTTAGGAATAACTTTAATACTATTGGAATCGATCCTTCTTTCAGAGTTGGAGACGACGGAGAAATGCGTCTTCTCCAGGAAGATGTTATGCAGGATATGCTGGAAGAAGAGTATGACAAATGTCGCGACGGAGAAAATGATGAATTTCTCTTTTGCATGGAATACTTTAGCACCGGAAGCAATGACAAGAAAGTAGAGGGGTATATCTCTGAACTCTACAAGTTTGCTATGAGTATGCCATGGCCTGAGGACTGGATAAATGAAAGATCAAGAGATTATCAGGTTGAAGGGACTGTATTTGATGAGTTCCCCTGGGTGAAAGCCTGCGTTGATAAGGCAAGAACACAGCTACAAGAAAAGGTAGCGATTATCGAGGCTCTTGAGAAGATTTGCTGCGAAAGCGACGGCCCATATATGTATGGGGATACCCTTGATGCGGACAAAGACAGTATTTGTGCGGCTTTGAAATATGATACCTACGATCAGCTATTTGACGGGCTTAGAGGAATTTCTTTTGGCAGAATATCAAGTAAAAAGGATGACTGCGTCAACCCTGATAAGAGAGCATATGTTAAGGATGTAAGGGATAAGATCAAGAAAGATATCAGTAGCCTCGTAGATAAGTATTTTGCACTTCCATCAGAGACTATCGTTGATCAAATGGCCCTTTGTGACAGGGCGGTAAAAGAGCTGTGCAGACTGACAATCAGGTACAAGCAGCTTTTTGATGAGAAAAAGAGAGAACGTCAGCTCATAGATTTCTCTGATATGGAGCATTTTGCGCTTCAGATTCTGGTCAATCACCCAAGTGATGAACAGTCCCTGGGTAAAACCAGTCAGGAAATAATAGATATGTGTACACCTTCTACAGTCGCCCTTGAATACCGCGATTATTACAAGGAAGTGCTGATAGATGAGTATCAGGACAGTAACAATGTTCAGGAACTGATACTTAAGTCTATTTCCGGGGAGATTCCGGATAAGTCTGAGCGTTTCATGGTTGGCGATGTCAAGCAGAGTATCTATAAATTCAGGCTTGCCCGTCCCGAGATCTTTATGGAGAAGCTTGGAACCTACGACAAGTCTGCGAATGCCCAGGATCGCAGAATTGACCTTCACAAGAATTTCCGTAGTAGAAAAGAGGTTTTGGAGGCCACCAACTATATCTTTGAGAAGATTATGGGTGTTGACCTGGGAAGTGTTGACTACGACGAGGATGCAAGGCTTGTGACCGGAGCTGAGTACCCTGAGCCCACCTATGACGTGGGACCTGAGCTGATCATGTTTGATAGTAGCAGTGATAACGAAGCTCTTTCCAATTATGATGGCAGGGAAAAAGAGGCACTGGTAATTGCCGAGAGAATTCATCAGCTAAAGGCAGAGGACCCAAAACTTCAATATAAAGATATTGTCATTCTATTAAGGTCTTTAAGCGGATGGGATGATGTCTTCAAAAAGGTTTTGGAAAATCAGGGAATTCCAACCTATATAGAATCCAAGAGCGGATACTTCCTTGCTTATGAAGTAGCTGTAATACTGGACTTTTTGACGATAATAGATAACCCAAGCCAGGATATTCCGCTTGTTTCTGTTATGCATTCGCCAATAGGCGGCTTTTCTGATGAAGAGCTGGCAAGACTTCGTGTCATGGTGGATGCCGATGAAGAGGCATCGATGGAGGATTCTTTTTACTATGGGTTAAAAAAGGCTATTGCCAACTTTGGAGAGCATCAATCAGGTGATGATGAAAATGGAAAAGAAACGCAGGAGGATAACAGCCTTAAGGAAAAATTGGCAGATTTTGTGGACTTCCTTGAGGATTTGCGCACTCTGTCGGTATATACACCTGTTCATGAGCTGATACAGCACATTTTTGACGTGACAGGCTTTGACAGATACTGCCTTGCTATGCCTGCAGGCAATCAGCGTAAGGCCAACCTTGATCAGCTCCTTTCCAGAGCATTGGCTTTTGAAAAGACAAGCTTTAAGGGACTGTTCCACTTTGTCAGATATATTGAGCACATGAAGCTTGTGGAGGTGGACTACGGAGAAGCGGGAATCATTGATGAGAATGCTGATGTTGTACGTATCATGAGTATTCATAAGTCCAAGGGCCTTGAGTTTCCGGTAGTATTTGTATCCGGTCTTACCAAGGGCTTTAACAGAATGGATACTATGGGCGATCTCATTGCAGACATGGATTTGGGGATCGGTGTAAAGTGCATCAACTCTGAGCTTCGTGTCAAATATGACACCTTAAAAAGACTTATCGTTGCGGACAAGATGACTACTGACAGTCTGGGTGAGGAGTTGAGAGTATTATATGTTGCTCTCACAAGAGCCAAGGAAAAGCTCATCATGACAGCATCAGTTAAAAAGCTTGCTGACGAAGTGGGTAAGGCAGTAAGAGGACTTCCGACCATATCGGGAAAAGAAAAACTGCTTCCTTATTCTGTGAGGGCCAGAGCAGAGAGCTATTTTGAGCTGATTCTTCCTTCAGTTATCAGGCATCCCGGCTTTGCCAAGGCTGCAGCTAAACTTGAAATTTCAGAGGATATGTTTAAGGGATATATTGAATCTGATACTCCGGCCATTAGATTTGTCTTTTTACAGGATTATGAGATTGCCGGTAATATGTTAAAGCGTGACGTTTTGGGAGCATCAAGGCGAAAAGAGCTTGAAGATGGCATTAAAGCATATCGTGGAGATCTAACTTCCAGACTTAAGGAGAAATTTGAAGCAAAATACCCATATGAGTATTTGGAAGGTCTTTTCACAAAGACCACTGTTACTGAGCTTAAGAAGCATAGGCTTGAGGAAATGGGCGAAGTCTTCGGACATAATGCGGACTATGCGGAAGATGAGGATGCAGATGAGCAGGAGTTATATGTAGATTTTCTGGCTCAGGATAATCAGACGGCTGGAAATACTGATAAGAAGCCTGGTAAGAGACTGACCGGAGCTGAGAGAGGTACTGCATATCACAGAATCATGGAGATTTTGGATGAGGATGTTTTCGGAAACGAAGAACTCATGGAGGCTGCAGAGAAGGTGTCTGTAGCAAATAGTAATAATTCAGAAATTGATGAGGTTTCCAAGCGAATCTACTCCTGGATGCACTTGCAGCACAAAAAGGGCATGATCCCCGAGGAGTACCTTTCCTGTGTTTGGAGTCCTGATGTTACATCATTTCTTTCATCTGAACTTGGTCAGAGAATGGGAAGAGCCTATAGAAGAGGAGAGCTTGTGAGAGAAAAACCTTTCATGATGGGAATTCCTGCAAGTGACCTTGAAGAGAAGTTCCCTAGTGACGAGATGGTGCTGATTCAGGGAATTATCGATGCCTGGTTCATAGAAGATGGCCAGATTGTTCTTATGGATTATAAGACTGACAGAGTCAAGGATGGTCAGGAACTTATCGACAGATACAGCATACAGCTGGAACTTTATAAGAGGGCCCTTGAAAGTGCGACGGATATGAAAGTTAAGGAAGTTTTAATATATGCATTTGCACTTGGTGAGACAATAAAGCTATTTTAATATTATAATAGATGTATCTGACAAATCGTTAATCATACAACGAAAGGATACAGCTACATGGATGATCAATTTTTTGGCATGGAGCATAATGGACGTATTCCCAAGGGACTTCCCGGTGGCTTCTTTGTTTATGAGGCAGGTGGCAATGAAAAGATAGTTTTTGCCGGCCCTAATGTTATTGAACTTTATGGATGTAATAGCATAGAGGAATTTCTGGAGCATACCCAGGGAAGCTTTAGGGGAATGGTTCATCCGGATGACCTGAGCAAGATCGAGGATGAGATTAGAGCCCAGACTATATACGGTGAGAAAAGACATGACTATGTCCGTTACAGGATCAAGACCAAGCAGGGCGAAAACAGATATGTTGAAGATTTTGGGCATCTCCTTCACAGCGTGAGTGGTAAATCTTATTACTTTGTTTTTATTGTGGACGTGGATCAGAACGAATTCTACAACAAGAACCGTAATTCTGTGGCTGAGGCGGAAATTCTGTCAGGCCTGCAGGAGACCGATCCCCTTACCGGACTTCTTAATATGTCCTGTTTTTACCAAAGAGTGCATAATTATCTGATGTCTTCGGCTAGTTGGAGAGAAGAAATCTCTTTTATCCATTTTGATATTCCTAACTTTAAGCTTATCAATGAAAGATATGGCTTTAACCTGGGAGATGAGCTTTTATGTGACCTTGGAAATACTATAAAAGAGGTATTTCAGGGAGCTTATGTATCAAGATTTTCGGATGATCACTTTGTTGTTTGCACAGCAGGTAACAGAGGTAGTGTAGTAGCCAAGGTTGAGACCGTTTATAAGAAAATGCTGCTTGCTGATGATGTCAATAAGAAGGTAAGGCTTAAAGCCGGTATCTACTATATGGATGACCGAAGAGCAGAGCTAGGACTTGCCTGTGACCACGCGCGTCTTGCCTGCAATAGTATTAAGGGAAGACATGATGTGAACTTCTGTGTGTATGATGACATGCTAAGAGAAACCATGAGAAGGCAGCAGTATGTCATAGATCATATTGATGAAGCGGTAGAAAACGAATATATTAAGGTCTTTTACCAACCTGTAATCAGGGTCAAGACAGGCAAGATATGTGGTTATGAAGCACTGGTGAGATGGGTGGATCCTAAGTATGGAATGTTATCTCCTGCGGATTTTATAGGGACTTTGGAACAATATCATCTGATTCATTTGATTGATACATATGTTGTCAAAAAAGTCTGTGAGGACTATGCAGCTATCATCGATGCCGGACATGAGATAGTGCCTGTTTCAATCAATATCTCAAGGCTTGATTTTGAACTGTGCGATATCTTTGGCATTATTGAAAAAACCAGAGAACAATACGGAATGCCTAGAAATATGCTGGATATTGAGATAACAGAGAGCGCTCTTGATCAGAATGGCGGATTTATAAAGAGTGAGTGTGACCGAATGAGGGAGATGGGCTATAGTATCTGGATTGATGACTTTGGATCGGGCTATTCCTCATTAAATACAGTGGCTGAGTACAATTTTGATGTCCTTAAGCTTGATATGATTTTTATGAGAAGCTTTCAGAATAATACCAAGACAGCCAAGCTTATGACCCACATCATGGATGGAGCAAGATCCATGGGCGTTGCTCCGCTCTGCGAGGGTGTTGAGACGCCGGAACAGGTGGAATTCCTCAAACAGATAGGGTGCGAACGTGCTCAGGGATATTTCTTTGGAAAACCCCTTCCTCTACAGGAGGCGAGGGCTATGGCACTTGAAAAAGGCATGGAGTGGGAAGAAAACTAATGCTAAAAAATATGGATATTGATAATTGAGTAGTATGAAGTTAGTGAATTTCATACTGAAGAAGTGAATATGGTGAAAGGCGGCTGAGTATTCAATTCGAATTGATTACTTGGCCGCTTTTTATTTTGGAAAAAACAAGTCGATAAATTTGCCACTTTTACATTAATAAATAACGGGAATTATACTAAATTTTTTAGGAAACCAGCACATAAATTGTTAATAATATACAGATAGTTGTTCTAATTTTTGGAAACTGCAAAAATATTACGAAAAATGTTACAATTTCCGCAATAACTGTCAACAAAGGCGCAATTTGTGGGAAGTGTAACCGTAACAATATTGTTAGAATGGGGGTGCTCGAGCGAAAAATTGAATATGGAAAGGGGTTTGCTATGAAAAAACGTTTAGCGTTGGCACTTTGCCTTTTGCTGTTTGGGGGAGCGGTAATTGGAAACAGTGTAGATGTTCAGGCGGCAAGCGTTGTTAATGGCAGCTATGTAAAGGCTGACAATGAGAACAACCCGCTTGTAACACAGAATTATGGTGCTGACCCGGGAGTATTGGTGTATAACGATACAGTATATATCTATACAACCAATGATTCTCAGGAATATGCGGCCATCGGTAACAATGAAAATACCTATGGTAGAATTAACACCTTAAACTGCTATTCATCCAAGGATATGGTCAACTGGACTGACCATGGCAGTTTCAAGATTGCAGGAAGCGGCGGCGCCGCAAAGTGGGCTACAAATTCATGGGCTCCATGTCTTGCGACCAAGAAGATTAACGGAAAGGATAAGTTCTTCCTTTACTTTGCAAACAGTGGCGGTGGAATCGGAGTTCTTACCGCTGATTCACCTACAGGACCTTGGACTGATCCTATAGGAAAGGCACTTGTTAACGGAAGTACACCAGGAGCAAGCGGAGTAGTATGGATGTTTGACCCTGCAGTACTTGTTGATTCAGATGGAACTGGATATCTTTACTTTGGTGGCGGCGTTCCAAGCGGACAGGCTGCACATCCAAAGACAGCAAGAGTTATCAAGCTTGGAAGCAACATGACTTCAGTGTCTGGCTCTGCTGTAACAATTGATGCACCATATCTTTTCGAGGATTCAGGCATCAATAAGATTGGAAATACATATTATTACTCATACTGCTCAAACTGGAACTGTGCAAATGGTTTCAACAATGCAGCAATAGAGTATATGACAAGCTCAAGCCCTATGGGACCTTTCACATACCAGGGCGAGATCATGAAGAATCCAGGAGTATTCTTCTCAGGTTCAACAGGCAACAACCACCACATGATCTTCGAGTTCAAGGGCAGCTACTACATGGCTTATCACACAAGAGCAGTTGAGTCTAAGGTTATCGGCAAGAGCCTTGGCTACAGAACTACTCAGATTGATAAGATCAATGTATCAGGCGGCAAGATCAGCGCACTTATACCTACAATGTCAGGTGTTTCACAGCTTTCATATGTAAATCCTTATGAGGCTGTTCAGGCTGAGACAATGTTTACTCAGAGCGGCATCACAGTTTCCGGTAACGGCGACGGCGTTGCATGGGTAGGCAGCATTTCAAACGGCGATTACACAAAGGTTAAGGGAGTTAACTTCGCAAACGGACTTGGCTCTATCACTGTAAATGTTAACAGCAGAGGTACAGGCACAATTCAGGTTAGAGAGAACAGCCCAACAGGTAACCTTCTCGGAACTATCAACCTTTCAAACACAAATGGCCAGAACAAGGACTTCACAGGCACAATGAAGAACGTAACAGGTGTCAAGAACATCTGCTTCGTATTCAACGGAAGCTTTGAATTCGATTACTGGCAGGCATCAGCTACCGGCGAAGCAGCAGGCGGAAACCAGGGCGGCAATGAAGGTGGAAACCAGGGTGGAAATCAGGGCGGAAACCAGGGCGAAGCTACAACAACACAGTCAGACAACAAGGTAGAGTGCGAGACCATGACATTGTCAGGTCAGTACGCAGGAACTATCAATAGCCCATTTAGCGGTGTAGCTCTTTATGCTAACAATGACACAGTAAGCTTTGATCAGTATTTTGCATATGATACACATGATGTAACTCTTCGCGGATGCTCTAACAACAGCAACATGGCTAGAGTTGACCTTAAAATCGCAGGAGAGAAGGTTGGTACCTTCTATTTTGGCGACGAGTATCCTGCAGAGTACACAATTGAAGGTGTTAAGCACCAGACAGGCGCAGTTAAGGTAGAACTTACTGTTTCTGCAGATGACGGAACATGGGATGCATATCTTGATTACCTCACATGGGGCACAGGTTCAGGTTCAAGCTCACAGGGTTCAAGCCAGGGCGGATCAAGCTCACAGGGTGGTTCTTCATCCGGTTCAGGCAGTTCATCCCAGAGCGGACAGGTTGTAGAAGCTAACCTTCTCAACACCTATGGCGCTCAGTACGGATATTCAGGAACATGTATCAACCTTTATCAGCTCAGAGATTCAAGCCAGCTTAATATCTTGAAGCAGCACTACAACTCAATCACACTTGAGAATGAGATGAAGCCTGATGCACTTCTTGGAAGCTCAGCAAGACTTATCTCTGTAAGCCAGGCTAAGAGCCAGGGTTATTACATCCCTGATGGATACAACGAGCAGTATGTTCCTCAGATCAACTTCAACACAGTTGATGAAGTTATGAAGATCTGCTATCAGAACGGCCTTAAGATGAGAGCTCATACACTTGTATGGCACTCACAGACACCTAGCTGGTTCTTTAGAAACGGATTCTCAGGAAGCGGAAGCTTTGTAAATTCTTCTACAATGGACAAGCGTCTTGAGATGTATGTTAAGACAGTTATGAACCACGTTTACAACAGCCAGTATGGCTCAGTCGTTTACGCTTGGGACGTTGCTAACGAGATTCTCCACGCTTCAAATTCAGGCTGGGAGTCAGTTTACGGCAGCAACAAGAAGAATGCTACTTATGTAAAGAAGGCATTTAACTACGCTTATGAGACACTTGAGTACTTCAAGCTCACAGATTCAGTTAAGCTCTTCTACAACGACTACAACACATACATGGAAGTTAACGATGTAATCACACTTGTTAATTACATCAACCAGGGCAAGAAGGTCTGCGCAGGTGTTGGTATGCAGTCTCACCTTGGAACAAACTATCCATCAGTTGATTACTACACAACAGCACTTAAGTCATTCCTTAACGCTGGATTTGAAGTTCAGATTACTGAGCTTGATATCACAAACAGCGGTGATTCAAACCTTGCAAACTATGCTTACAACCTCTTCAAGAGCATCAACAGTGTTAAGAAGGGCGGAGCTAAGATTACAGGTATTACATGGTGGGGACTTTCAGATCAGACAACATGGATTAACAACTCAGCTCCACTTCTTTTCTCAAAACCTGGTCAGCCTAAGCAGGCATACACAAAGGTTATTCAGGCTTATACAGAGACCTTTGGTCAGCCTACAGCAGGCGGCGGATCAAGCACACCTGAGATCAATCCTCAGCCAGACCCATCACAGGGGGGTTCTTCATCAGGCTCAGGTAGCTCACAGGAGACAACACCTGTTAACGAGAACTCAACAGCTCGCATTGAAGATGGATGGTATTACATCAAGGGCGTTCAGTCACAGAAGTACCTCACAGTTGAGGGTAACAAGGCTGATGGCTGGAACAGCGTTGTAATCAGCTCAGGTTCAGGCGTTGATGGCCAGAAGTGGTATGTAACAAACGTATCTGACGGTTACATCACTCTTACCAGCAAACTTGGCAGCATTATGATGGATGTTGCTAACGGCGAGGATGTTAACGGCGCAAACGTTGGAACATATCAGGGCTACGGCGGAGACGCTCAGCAGTTCATCGTTAAGAACACAGCTACAAGCGGTGTTTACACAATCGGAACAAAGTGCTCAAATACTACTAAGTACATCGACGTTAACGAGCACAAGACTGATGATGGAACAAACGTAATCCAGTATGCTTACAATGGCAATGCTAACCAGCAGTGGCAGTTCGAGAAGGTAGAAAACCAGTCTCAGGGCGGCCAGGAAGATCCAAGCCAGGGTCAGGGCAGTCAGGAAGATCCTTCACAGGGCCAGGAAGATCCTAATCAGGGTCAGGGTGGCCAGGAGACTCCGGAGCCTACTCCTGTAGCTTCGGGACTTGAGCTTACATACTCTATCAACAGCTGGGGATCAGGTTACCAGATAAGCTACAAGATCACAAACAATACAGGAAGCGCAGTAGATACATGGACACTTAAGCTCAACAAGAATCAGGTTAACCTTGATTCAAACTGGAATGTAAATGTAACTACATCCGGTGATTACTATGTAATTACTCCTGTATCATGGAATGGTCACATTGAGAACGGCCAGAGCATCGAATTTGGTTCTATCGGCGTTGGCCAGGTAGGAAATACTATCGAGTATTCATTTAATTGAGACTAATTACTTGAATACTTAATCCGATTCTGCATCTTGGCAGAATCGGGAGAATTCTCTAATACATCCTTTTTGTTGCATAACATAAATAGAGAGCCGGTGCAGCTTATATGCTGCATCGGCTCTTTAGATTAATGCAATATGCAGCACCGGTCCTTTGACCGGATACTATTCACAACTAATCAAATGCAGCACCGGTCTTTTGACCGGATACTATTTGCAATTAATCAAAATGGATGTGGATAATAGCTACAGATTCTTTTGACTATCATAATGGTTGACATGAGATGAAAGTGGCATTATATTAGTTCGAGTGTTATCTAGTAGATTTATATTTATTAGATTCTTATTTATTAGGCTCTTGTAATCTTATTAGATTCTTATTTATTAGATTCTTATGGTCTTATTAGAATCTACTACTTCTATGGTCTATGGCAGGGTTATTGTCTCGCCAGATTTTATTCATAGTTAGGATTGATAGTTAAATTGATAGTTAAATTGATGGTTTTGTTAAGCAGGCCAGAGCTGTATTGGCGCATTCCAAGCCGTTGGGGTGGTGGTTGAGTGCTATAGTTTAGTTCGGCTGTTTAGTTCAGTGGCTGAGAACAGTGGTCGAGCTCGGTGGTTGAGATTGGTAGTTGAGTTCGGGTTACTACGCGTGATTCAGGAAAAATCCCAAACCCAGTGTAGTCCCAAAGTTAGTACGAACAATTGAAAGCTATAATTACGCGTAACATGGGAAAAATCTCAGACCCAGTGTAATCCTAAGCCTCCAAAGTGTCACAGAAGCCTAAACACTACGCCTAGACCACGAAAATTTCCAGCATACGCGTAGCCAAATCCCAGGGACTGGAAAGGGCTACGAGTACAGGACGAAAAACGCTGGAATACTCGTAGTCGCTAGAAAAGAAATGGAAAAAGAAATGGAAATTGAAATGGTAATACGGACCATGAGCACAGGTCTCACCAGACCCCAAGCTCCAGGCGACCATAACCCTCAAAAAACGGCCCATGCAAAAAAAGAACCAAGACAATGCAAAAAAACAGAAAGGAACCAAAAAGAAATTGAAAGATTATTCGCCACAGCTAGCGCAGCAATTAAAAGAAATTGATGAATTGTTAAAGATTTCCAATAAAAACATATCCAAACTGGGGGATGTACCTGATCTAGGAGTCAATGTCGGAAGGAGCAATGGATGCAATCAGTATTATCTGATTGGAGATAGCTCTTCTGACTAAAGATGCTAGAATATGGGAATCAGAGCAATTTGCGACGGTTTACAATAAGTACGTTATAAAAAGAGCTGTTGCATTAGCACAGATATGCGCAACCACAGGAATAGAGAACTTGCGATATACCGCGTAGCTGTAAGTAATCACAAGTCCCATGAGAAAGGCATATAACCCCTGAATCAGATTCATATGATAGATTCCAAACAAAAGAGCTGTGAACCACACCGCAACATGAACCAATTTGGGTAATAATGTCACATTACGACACAAAAAGGAAATATTAGATGGGTTATTATCAGTAGATACGAAGGGATTGACGAAAGTATCCATTTCCACATCACTCCTAATAGATCTGCCCACAGCCCTCTTTAAAATAATTAGCAACAGATTAAATATCCCAAATCTGAAAATCAGTTCCTCAACGACAGGAGAAACGAAGCAGTACAGCCCAATAGTCTCAGCAAGAGAGTTATGGCCGAAGAATTGGTGCTGTGCAATCTCAGAATATGCTTCATTATCTGTAAGCCCAAGAAGTCCAAAGAGAAAAGTAAGCGTTACTGTAGCGATGATGCATATTGCAGCAACTTCTATGTAGTTGTACCATCTGATAGTTTTCATGTGAATAGGATACCCATCTATGCTATAATAAGCAAGTCGTAAGTTGTGACACTATGTAAGAGATAATCAAATTGAATACATAGCAGTCTATAATATATTTCAAGGAGGCATTTTAAATGGCACAGAATCCTGTAGTTACAATAACAATGGAAAATGGAGATGTTATCAAGGCTGAGCTTTATCCTGAGATCGCTCCTAACACAGTTAACAACTTCATTTCACTTATCAATAAGAAGTTTTATGACGGACTTATTTTCCACAGAGTAATTAATGGCTTTATGCTTCAGGGCGGAGATCCTGAAGGCTCAGGAATGGGCGGCCCTGGCTATGATATCAAGGGCGAGTTCTCATCCAATGGTTTCAAGAATGACCTTAAGCATACAGAGGGTGTTCTTTCTATGGCAAGATCCATGATGCCTGATTCAGCAGGATCACAGTTCTTTATCATGCACAAAAAGGCTCCTCATCTTGACGGAGACTATGCTGCATTTGGTAAGGTTACTGAGGGCATGGGAGTAGTTAACAAGATTGCAGAGGTTGATACTGACTGGAACGATCGCCCTGTAACACCACAGGTTATGAAGACTGTAACAGTTGAGACCTTTGGCGTTGACTATCCGGAACCTGAGAAAGTTTGATAATTACGAATAAGATGATTCCTGGTGTAAGGACTTATATTTAATTATACAAATGATGGTCTATCCTATGAACAATGTGGGATAGACCATTTTTATTTCACTAATACTTAATTGTTTTAAGAGATTATTTATGTGCACTACTCATAGTGCGGCTATATAATCAAGGTGGACGTGCACAAAAAATGCTATGTTGTGAGCAATCTTGCGTTACAAAAAGCTTTTGAACGGAATGCATTAGCCAAATGAATGATTTTGATAATAGTGAGGTGGAAACATATGAAAAGGATTTCAAGTAGAATAGTAGCTATTGTTTCATTGGTTTTAGTATTATCAGTTGCTTTTGGCGGCAAAGCATATGCTGCCAGTGAATGTCCGCAGTTTTTTGATCTGGGCGACCAGGTTATTAGCGTTGATGCAGGCGCAACTCAAGAAGTATGGCTCTACGCCAAGGTTGCATACAATTACTACATTGGCAATCATACCAGTAAGGGAACCTATCTTGAATGTGCTTCCAGAAGAGGAACAGAGTATATCAAGGTTCACATTGGAGCTGATGAGCAGGTTAAAAACGTATTTTTCTACTTCTATCCTGCAGAAGATCCCTACGAGCACTATGGCGACTATGCTTCTTTAGAAGTGTATGTTCAGAATATCAAGCCTGCCATGGCTGATCCTGCAGCAGAAGTTCTTAAGACCTATGCAGGAAACGACGCCGAGTTCAATGCATATTACTACTATGTAAATTATCCTGACCTTCAGGCTGCCTTTGGAAAAGACGCAGATGCTCTCAAGAAGCACTGGAATACATTCGGTAAACAGGAACTTAGGACCGCTAACAAAATCAAATAATACTATGGTTAAGAAAGCCATTTGACGGTAGAAATCTTTGTGCTGTTAAATGGCTTTTTTTCATGTTAAAAGAACTATATAATCATATCTGAAAATGCAGTCATATATGTACTGATGATATAAAGGGAAACTACCATGGAAAAAGAGATAAAGGCATATTACCATCTGCCTGGTTTGTTTGAATTCTACGAATTATACAAGGTATTTTTGCCACTATATAGGGAGCATTCAGAATGGTTCTATGAATGGTGTGATATAGGCTCGATATATGGTGCACCGGGGGATTGTCTGTGGGGCGGCGGAAGAGTTGGCTTCGGCGATGAAGACCCGGAAGCAGTAGCAGAACTAATGGAGGAATGCAGCATTTCTGCAAGACTTACCTTTAGTAACAGCCTCCTGACCGCTAATCACCTGTCTGATAAAAGATGTAACGGCCTATGCAAACTCTTTGAGAATAGTATAGAATTGGAAGGCGGTAATATTCCGCAAACAAAGGGGGAAAAAGTCCAAAACGGCATAATCATACACTCGGATCTGCTTCTTGATTATATTCAAAAGAACTACCCCGGCTTTTATTTTGTCTCGTCAACTACCAAGGTCCTTACAGATTTTGATGACCTGGTAAAAGAACTGGATAGACCGGAATTTAGATATGTTGTTCCGGATTATAGGCTAAATAAGGAATATGATAGACTAACTGCTCTTTCGGATGCCCAGAAACAAAAGGTTGAGTTCCTGTGCAACGAATGCTGTTGGTTTGGATGTTACGATAGGAAAAACTGCTATGAAAATGTCAGCAGGAAAAGTCTTGGAGAAAACTGTGAAGATCATGTATGTGTCTCACCAACCGCAAATAGAGGCTACAGATTTTCAGATGCGATGAAGAATCCAGGTTTCATCGGACTTGATGATATCAGGAATACATTTATTCCCAATGGCTTTACCAATTTCAAAATAGAGGGACGAAGCCTTGGAAGCGCAGTGTTGCTGGAATTCTTGCTATATTACATGACCAAACCTGAGTATCAATTAAATGTTCGGGAAGAAATCTATCTGGACAGTACGCTGGATCTCTTTTGATGATCTAATTAAAATGGATAAACAAAAACCGCTTAGCCATGATAGTTAAGCGGTTTTTGTTAACAGGGGAAGCAGGATTCGAACCCGCATGAGCGGTTTTGGAGACCGGCATACTAGCCATTGTATGATTCCCCTTTGTTCATATGTATCAGTGCCTTTCAGCACCGACGAAGGAAAGTATATCACATAGAAAATGGGTTGTAAAGGCTATTTTTACAAAAAACCAAATCTCGTATACTTAGTGCCATAATGCCGCAAACGTTGTAAAATAGAGGTGTTGAGGTAGTCCTTTTTTTATAGAAAAGTTGCAGGG
Source organism: Butyrivibrio sp. VCB2006 (assembly GCF_000420945.1). Lineage (GTDB taxonomy): Bacteria > Bacillota > Clostridia > Lachnospirales > Lachnospiraceae > Butyrivibrio. Next base: position 279,383 of record NZ_ATVX01000004.1, on the reverse strand, counting down.
GAGGCATGGGGGATGCAGACAACCAAAAAGGAAAGAATCAGTTACTATCTATATTTCTTTGGCCAGAACATGTTCTATATGATCATAGCCAGCTTTATTTCAGTCTTTTTGCTAAATCATGGGGTGAGCGAGACTGTGGCGGCTTCTGTCATTTTTGCTCCACAAATTTGGGATGTCATAAACGATGTAATATTTGGAAGAATAGTGGATAAATGCCATTTTAAGGGCGGAAAATTTATGCCATGGCTTAAGGTTTCATGGTTTTTGATTCCGCTGACAACGGTGTTTATCTTTTGTATGCCTCATCAGATCAGTGCTACTGCAAAGTGCGTCTGGGTTATAGTCGGTTACTGCCTGTGGTCCGTTGCCTATACTATGTGTGATACGCCTATTTTTGCGCTTTCTACAGCAATGACAGACAGAGTTGATGAGCGCAATTCAATCCTGTCCATAGGAAGAGTAAGTGGCACGGCGGCAGCGGTTATAGCAACACTTGCAATTGAGGGACTGTACACTAACCTTGGCTGGCCCCTTTTATCGATATCTCTTTCTATAGTTGCCATGGCGCTGATGCTTCCTATGATAGTTTGGGGAAAAGAGAGAAATCAAGCCGGATCAGGAGCATCTCCAACTTTTAAGGAGATGATCACAGCACTTTCCGGAAACAAATATCTCATTATTTTCTACTTCGCGTTTTTCCTGGTAGGCCTGACAAACACGGTGCAAACTGTTATTCCGACCTTTGCGCAGTATGTCCTGGGAGATACAGGGAAAGGCACAATTCTACTTGCTATGTCCATAATCCCTGCAATTATCGTGGCCTCTTTTTTACCATTTCTTTGTAAAAAGATTGATAAATTCTGGCTTTACATTATATGTCTTGGAATATTTGTTGTGGCATCTGTGGTTCAGTTCTTTTTCGGATATGAAAAAGACATACCGCTTTATATAACAATGGCGATGCGAGGAGTGGGCCTTGTGGGCACAAATGTCCTAGTTTATATGTTCACTCCGGACTGTGTCGAATATGGGCACTATACATCAGGAATCAGACAGGAGGGAATTACTTTCTCAATTCAGACCTGTGTTACTAAGCTTTCCGCAGCACTTATGAGCAGTATGTCACTTCTTCTTTTGGCACTTTTTGGTTTCAAAGCAGCAAATGCAGATTCTGTAACAGGAACAGTTGATGCTGTAGGAGCCTATGGCTGCTGGAATGTACTGACCTGGATCAGTGCCATTGGCCCTGTTATAGCAATAGTTCTTTTGATTTCCAAATATAAACTGAGGGATTCTTCTGTTAGTCTAATGGCCAGGTGTAATGCCGGAGAAATATCAAGAGAGGAATGTGAAACAAAGCTTTCGAACATGGCATGAATATTTATTAAGAAATAAATAGTAAATATCTGTAATTTCAAGTGGTGAAACTGTGAAACATAGAATTTTCCTAGGCTATGTACTATAGATACAAGATGATGTATAATAATAACGAATTATGTGGAATATGTAGTATAGAAATATGCTTTTTTCCACATAATCTTAATTCGAATCTGTTTCATGGATTACAATAGCGGGGGAATTGTTATGAAGAAAAAGATATTATCCTTAACCACCTTGTTTCTGGTGGCGTTTACCACACTTGCAAGCATATTTCTGTTCCCAGTGAGGATAGTTGCCGCAGAGTCAACATTCTCTGGTACAGTATCAGACAAGACCAACGCTGAGATGCTCTATCTGAACACCAGCGGCGGAACCATGGAGATCAAGATTGATTCAAATGTAGCTGTCACAGGAACTAAAGTCATTCTTCCTGGAAATTCAGTGGTTGCTACCTGCTATGTTGGAAGCGATGAATACTGGCATGTATCCAAGCTTTCAGGTAACACTCAGGTGGGCAAGGCTTCCATCGACCAGAGCACAAAAGCTACTGTTAAGGGCCGTATTGCAAAGGGCACTTCTGAAGAACTCCTTTATCTTGTAATTGATAACGGAACAATGCAGATTAAGATGGACAGCGATACAGATCTTAGTGGAACAACAATGCTGATCATTGGTAAGACTGTTCAGGTAGTGGTTGCAAGAGGTTCAGATGCTTACATGCATGCTCTTTCAATTACAGATGTAAACAGTGGAATTAGCACAGCTACAGCTTCTGCATCAACGACCGTTACTGCAACTTCCTCAGTTAATTCAGTTACCGGAACAGTTGAGAAGGGCACAACATCTTCAATGCTGTATCTTGGAACTTCAGGTGGAACAATGGAATTTGTTCTTGACCTTGCTACAGATGCCAGCGGATGCAGAGTTCTGATGCCTGGACAGAGCATATCAGTTAATTTCTATAGAGGAAGTGATGCTTGGAATCATACCTCCAAGATAGTTAACAACTCTTCCAAGGCTGCTTCTGAGGTTTCTCTTGATGCGTCTACCAAAGCCACAGTTACAGGAACTGTAGACGGAGCTACAACGGAGAACACTCTTTACCTGAACACCAGCGGCGGAACAATGCAGATAAGACTTGATGCTTCTACCAATTTCTCAAGATGTCCTGTTCTTCTCAAGGATAAGAACGTTTCAGTTGTTATTGAGCGTGGAAGTGATGAGTATAACCACGCAGTTTCTATTAGCCAGAATTGATGGTAGAGCGGATAGTGTGAATGCGCAGAAGTCTTAAGCTGGGAACTATCAGATTTTGAGATTATAAGAATGTATTATTATCAGCCCCCGGTGCAGTGCATCGGGGGTTTTTGATGACTTGTAACTACGTTGATTTAATGAGTGATATATAGGAAAACGTTTTCTTGCATCCAAGATTATGCTATACTGTAACTGATTTACTGACAAAAAAGGCTCTATAGTATTGGAAAAAATAGTAAAGTACTAGTAATAAGATATTCCTTGGCATGTAAAAGAGCCTTGCGGAGGACAAAAGAAATGCATTTTAAGAAAATATATTACCGTAAAACGCAGTATAAGAAGATATACATGACTTTAGCAAGCCTATTATCTATAGCTATGCTTGCTTCATGTGGCAAGCAGACGCCCATTTCAGGCAACGCTACCAATTCGACTGATATAATCCAGGAAACAGCCGAAGAAAGCACTGAGAATCTCCCACCTCTCAACATCATAGAAGACAAATACCGTACAACCTACGAAATATTCGTCTATTCTTTTTATGATAGCGATGGTGACGGCATTGGTGATCTTCAGGGTGTAATTGATAAGCTTGACTACGTTAATGACGGCGATATTACCACGGACACAGACCTTGGCTGCAATGAAATATGGCTCATGCCGATTTCTCCTTCGCCAACTTACCATAAGTACGACATTACTGACTATAAGGACATTGATCCTCAGTATGGAACACTGGAAGATTTTGATAATCTGGTAAAAGAGTGTCATGACAGAGGCGTTAATATCATTATAGATCTGGTTCTTAATCACACCTCAAGTGAGCATCCCTGGTTTAAAGAGGCAGCGCAGTACTTGAGAGAACATGATGAGCTTTCTGAGGAGTGCCCATACCTGTATTACTACAACTTTGCGACAGAGCCTCAGACCGGTTACGAGAAGCTTTCCGGTACCAACTGGTACTACGAAGCCCGTTTCTGGTCAGGAATGCCGGATCTTAATCTTGATAATCCCAGTGTAAAAGAGGAAATTGCTGATATTACACAGTTCTGGATTGACAGGGGTGTGGACGGCTTCAGACTTGATGCTGTAACCTCGTATTACACTGACAATGACACCAAGAATATCGAGTTCATGACTTGGTTAAATGATACAGTTAAGTCCCAGAAAGAAGATGCCTACATGGTAGGAGAGGGATGGGCTGCACTTTCAAGGTATTCCAAGTATTATGCCAGCGGAGTCGACAGCTTTTTTGACTTCGAATTCTCAGGAACCGAGGGTGTAATAGCAAGCGTGGCCAGGTCCAAGAAAAAGCCTATTGCCTACGCAAATGCAATCGCTGATGCGGAAAAAGAAATTACCAGTGTCAACGAATTTGCTATAGATGCGCCATTTTTTACCAACCATGACATGGCCAGGGCAGCAGGATACTTTGTGGGCCGGGGCTCTGACAAAATGGTGAAGATGGCAGGGGCATTGAATCTTCTGATGGGAGGAAATGCCTTCATTTACTACGGAGAAGAGCTTGGAATGAAGGGCTCAGGCAAAGATGAGAATAAGCGTGCTCCAATGCAGTGGGTGTCGCTGGATGAGACGGGTAATCAGAAATCAGGAGAGGTAGATAACAATCAATTGTCAGAAGTACTTGGCGGTGTGGTTTCAGCGGCTGATGCAGATGGCATGTGCGACGGGCCTAAGGATATGGATCCGGTTGAAATGACCTATCCAGCTCTTTTTGAGCAGGCTCAGGATCCTTATTCAATCTACAATTATTATAAGAAGGCAATTCGTCTTAGAAACACATATCCGGTTATCGCAAGAGGCAAGACTCAGCCTATAGAGGTATTGTCTGACGATGATATCGGAGCTTTTGTCAGGTACGGAAGTACCGGCCTTTCCTCTGATTCTCATGACTATATAGTTTTTGATGAAAATGGGAACAACATTGGATTGGACGGAAATGAAGGAACTGTCCTTGGAGCAAAAGACCCTCTGTACGGCGAGGCAGCACTACTTATCATTATTAACAACGGCGATGAGGCCAAGACAATTGACTTATCTAAGTGGAGCGGCACAGGTAGTAGCCCGGAGATCGCTTATGAACTCAATGTGAGCGAAGAAGCAGCTTCTATTGATGGCTTGAGCCTTACGATTCCTTCATATGGAATTACAGTGATTAAATGAAATGCAGTACAAACGGGAGATATTATGAAAAAAGAATTCGACAACTATATTTTTGACCTGTACGGAACCCTCATCGATATCCACACAGATGAGGAACAGCCGCAGCTTTGGGAAAAGATGGCTGACTACTTCAAGCTGCACTTTGGCGCTGTGTACGAACCCAAGGTCCTTCGTAAAAGATATATCGCTATCTGCAAAGAAGAGGAGAAAAAACTTCAGAAGGAAAATCACGCCAAGTGGCCTGAGATCAGGATTGAGAAGGTGTGGGTGAGGCTTATAGAAGAGGGAAAAGAATCGGTTGAATCCCGAAAAGCAGCTGATACCGGAATAGTCGGTGACGTTACTGAAGAATCCGCAGAAATCCGCACTCTTTGCGTATTCTTCCGGGAAGCCTCAAGAGATAAGCTGGTAGTTTACGATGGAGTTATTGATACCCTGGATAAGCTCAAAAAAGCCGGCAAGGGCATATATCTTTTGTCTAATGCGCAGCGCGCCTTTACGGAAAAAGAGCTGGAGATAGCCCACCTTACGGAGTATTTTGACGATATATTCATTTCCTCGGATAAGGGCATCAAGAAACCACAGAAAGAATTTCTTGAGTTGCTTTTAAAGGAAAACACACTTATTTCAGACAATTGTGTTATGATAGGAAATGATCTTCTTAGCGATGTGGGTGTTGCGTTTGCAAATGGCATAAACAGCGTATTTCTGAACACCTACGACTATTCAGACAAGAAGATTGATGAGGAACTAACAGAGCTTGGAATAAAAGGTTCGAGGTTCATGCCCCTCATCGTTAAGGATGGAGATATTCGCAAGATAATGTGATTATATGGGCAGATAGATGCAATCAGTAATTATTATGAATCTGCGTGACCAATTGGCAAATATATAAGGAAAGAGGATAAATTTATGCAGGACAGATTACCTAAACGTGACGAAGTAGCCCTTGAGCTCACATGGAGACTTGAGGACATTTATGATGATGAGAAAAAATGGGAAGAGGACTTTAATAAGATTGCAGAGCTTGCAGACAAGATCGCATCTTTTAGGGGAAAGCTTTCAGAGAGCGCCCAGAATCTCTTTGACGTGTTTGCAGTAAGCGAAGAACTTGAACACGTTCTTGACAGAGTATATGGCTATGCCCACATGAGAGAAGACCAGGATACAGCTAATTCCAAGTATCAGTCTCTTCACCAGCGCGCTATGTCTGCCTATGTTGGTGCAGGAGAAAAGACTGCTTTTATGAACCCTGAGATCCTTCAGATTTCTGATGAGCAGCTCAATAAATTCTATGCTGAGTGCAAAGGACTTAATAAGTACAAGAGAGCAATCGGCGAAATCAGAAGACTCAAGGATCACATGCTTTCAAGTGAGATGGAAGAGCTTCTTGCAAGCGCTGCAGAGGTTCAGGGTGCATCTCAGAAGGCATATGGAATGCTTTCAAATGCAGACCTTAAGTTCCCTACTGTTAAGGACGGAAAGGGCGAGGATGTAGCTCTTTCAGACGGAAGATTTGTTCCAATCCAGATGTCCAAGGACAGAGAGCTTCGTAAGAATGCATTCGAAGCTTACTATGGCAGATATGAAGAGTTTAAGAATACTTGGGCTGCTATGTATGACGGAGAGATTAAGGGCCGTATTTTCGAGGCTAAGGCTCGTAAGTACAACTCAGCTTTCGAGAAGGCAGTTGATGGAAATGACGTTTCACCTGCTGTTTGCGACAGCCTTTTTGAGTCAATCCACGACAACATGGACAAGATGCACAGATATGTATCACTTCGTAAGAAGCTTCTTGGCGTAGATGAGCTTCACATGTACGATGTTTATGTTGCTATGCTTGCTGATTACGACATGAAGGTTTCCTACGAGGAGGCCAAAGAGCTCTCTCTCAAGGCTCTGGCTCCTCTTGGCGAGGACTACCTTGATGTGGTAAAAGAGGCCTATGAGAACAGATGGATTGACGTAATTGAGAACGAAGGTAAAAGAGGTGGCGCTTATTCAGGCGGCTGCTACGATATCCACCCATACATGCTTCTTAACTACAACGACACATTAAATGATGTATTTACCCTTGTTCACGAGATGGGTCACTCAATGCACACTTGGTACTCCAACAAGGCTCAGAACATCCTTGATGCTAACTACAAGATCTTCGTTGCAGAGGTTGCTTCTACAACTAACGAAGTTCTTCTGTATCACTATATGAAGGATCATGCTCAGAATGCTCAGGAGAAGGCATTTATCATTAACCACTTCCTTGACAGCTTCAAGGGCACAATGTTCCGTCAGACAATGTTCGAAGAGTTTGAACGTAAGACTTGCGAGATGGCTGAGGCCGGAACTCCTCTTACAGCAGAGGCTCTTTATGAGGTTTACTATAACCTTAACAAGCAGTACTTTGGCGAAGATATGATCTCTGATCCTCAGATTGGATGGGAGTGGTGCAGAATTCCTCACTTCTATTACAACTTCTATGTATATCAGTACGCTACAAGCTTTGCAGCTGCTGTTGCAATTGCAGACAGAATCCTTAAAGAGGGCGCTCCTGCAGTAGAGCAGTACAAGAAGTTCCTTTCAAGCGGATGCACACAGGATCCTGTAAGCCTTCTTAAGATTGCAGGTGTTGACCTTACAACAAAGGCTCCTATCGATGCAGCTCTTAAGGTATTCGGTGAGGCTATAAGTGAAATGGAGAGTATAGTTGGCAACAGAAGTGTGCAGTAACTGCACACTTCGTAAGAATATGATTCATGTGTGAGGGGCAACCTTTGCGAAGCAAATTGGAATGTTGCCCCGAATCGATATGTGTAGTCGAAGACTATACATATCGAGATGGAGGAAGTGGTAAAAGAGCTTTAATTGGAGAACCAATATGGCAAAAGAAGTATGGCGTCCAGGCAATATGCTGTATCCCGCACCACCGGTGATGGTCAGCTGTCAGCGCCCGGGCGAAAAACCTAACATAATAACAGTAGCATGGGCAGGCACTATTTGTAGTGATCCTGTCATGCTTTCTATTTCCGTGAGGAAGGAACGACACTCACATAGTATCATCAAGGATACCGGTGAGTTTGTAGTCAACCTTACCAGCAAGAAACTTGCCTTTGCTGCCGACTGGTGCGGTGTCCGTTCAGGCCGTGAGTATGACAAGTTTAAAGAGATGAAGCTTACTCCACTTCCTTCTCAGAAAATATCAGCTCCCGGAATAGAGGAAGCCCCTGTTAACATTGAGTGTAAGGTTAAGCAGATACTTGAGCTTGGATCTCACGATATGTTTATTGCAGAGGTTGTGAGCGTTTCTGTTGATGAGAAGCTCATGGACGACAAGGGAAGGCTCGATCTTGGTAAGGCGGGGCTCGTGGCATATTCTCACGGTGAGTATTTTATGCTGGGTGAGAAACTTGGTAAATTCGGATATTCTGTTGCCAGGAAACCATTGGACAAAGAAAAGTCAAAGCCAGCAGGCAAGAAAGCATCCAAAGACAAATCATGGAAAGATAATAAATCCAAGGATAAGTCAGGAAAAAAGAAGAATAGAAAAGAAAAATAAGAATAGAATTATCATGAGACTATGTATATAAAAACATAATCAATGATAAGCATGTTACAAATATGAAATACTTTCTCTTATATATAAAGCAAACATTGCGGTTTGTACTTAAGCCTTTATCTTTCGTGCCCGCAATCATAATGATGTGTCTGATCTTTTCTTTTTCCGGACAGGATGCAGATACAAGTTCTGAGCTGAGCTTCCAGGTGGGCGTCAAGGTCTTTTCTGTTGCTAATGATGCCTTTGATAAGGGCTGGAGTATGAAGAGAATCGAGCAGTTGTCAGAGAAATCTCAGTACTACATTAGGAAAACGGCTCATTTCACTGAATACTTTGTACTGGCTGTTACAGTGGCATTTCCATTGTATGTATATGGAATAAGAGGCATCTGGCTAGTGATTTTGGCAGGAGGCTATTGCATAGTCTTTGCCGGATTTGATGAATACCACCAATCCTTTATTGACGGGCGTAGCCCACAGAAAAAAGATGTCCTCATCGACAGCTGCGGAGTAATCCTTGGTGTTATCATAACCAGGATTATCGGATGGACCGGCAGAATGACTGTATTCAGGCCGTTGTCTAATCACAAAAAGCCCAAAGAAAGCTATTAAAGATAAAATGTCGTCCAAAGAAATACCCCCATAAGGGGCTTACGGAATACTTAATAATGATTTAAACTCCTATTTGTGCACGAAAACTAGTACAAATGGGAGTTTACTTTATTATGAAAAAGAAAATTTTTCACTTTTGATGGCTGCTACACTTGCGGCAGGCATCATCGGATGTGGAAGCACTTCTGCAACATCTTTTGCTTATCCAAGTCTTGATGTACACAAGGAGTACTATGGTTGGTACACATCAATTTATGGTTTTTCAGAAGCTCTTTTCAAGATGGATGAGAACATGAGCGCAGCTTCTTGTCTTGCCAAGGACGCAACAGCTGACGGATCAGTTTGGACCATCACATTAAATGATGGCGTTGCATTCTCAAATGGTAATGCTCTTACAGCAGACAAGGTGTCTTTATTTATGAGTGGAAACACGCTATAGTTGTGTATGAACGTTTAATTAGGGGGATTATGGAAGATGATAACCATAGGCGACATAGATTTTACTGTGTATAAAGAGACGAATGTAGGCTTGAGTGGCTCCATAAAAAAAGGGTGCCTCCATCTGGAATCCTACGTTTACGGTGAAGATTATGACAGCGAAAAATACTATGATTTTTCAGAGGAAGATACAGAGAGACTCTTTTCAATAAACTCTTTTGATGTCTTTCTTATAAACTTAAGACAGGGGCGTCTTCGTTGGATGGAGAGCTTTCTTGAAGACTATGATATTCATCCAAAGACAAGCTGCTTTTAAGAGAGGGCAAAATGGGATTTCAGGAGCTCATGCGATATCCGGTGACATCGGTAATAATCGCGATAAATATAATAGTTTTTGCACTTGTGAACCTTAAGGCCATAGGTGTTAATAGGCTAGGGTCTTCCTATATGGACACAATCCAGAACAGACAGCTGCATCGTGTGGTGACCAGTGCTTTTACTCAGAGGGAGATTATGCATCTTGCCTGCAATATGTATTCCCTGTACAACATCGGAACTACGCTTGAATATGCGCTGGATTCGGGACTTTATGCATTATGCTATGCAGTCATAATGATAGCTGGAGGGCTTGTTTCTGCAAGACTCCACAAGAATGGCTCGCCATTTACTCTGTCAATCGGAGCCTCAGGAGTCATATGTGGACTTCTAGGGATTTATATGGTGATAGCTTATAGCGTGTTTGGGTTTGGCGGCATTAGATCCCTAATTCCAACCATAGTTCTTCTCATTGCCATGACAACTTCAAAAAAGATAGATTCCATCGGACATTTCACAGGACTAGTTTCTGGGATTATCTGCGGGATTGTTCTGGTAAGTGTTTACTCTTTTGGATAATCAATTTTCAATTACATTACAGATAATTACTTAATTAAAGGAGCTCCAACAATGGATTCAGTAACCAAAAAGGCATTCAAATTCATTTTTGCGCAGACTATTATAAATATTGTGTTGCTTGTGATATGTATTCTCTTCAAAGATGAAGCATTCATGAGATTCTATGGCACTCTTTTAATATTTGCCATAGTTGTTGGCATAGCTTACCTGATATATCTTTATGTTAAAAGAGATACATTAAGAGAGAAACATGCTTCCGCAGCTGCACAAAAAGCAGGCATGCAGGCAGAAAGTAAATGATTGTTATTTGTCTAGGCATTGCAGGGGTTCTTTGCTTAGGATATTTGCCAGGGGATGGTAATGTCAAATAGGGAAAAAGAGCATAATTGGTATTACATGTTTGAAGATTGGTAATGTCAAACAGGAGAACAGAGCATAATTGGTATTACAAGCTTGAAGATTAGTAATGTCAAAATAGTGAAAAAGAGCTTGATTGGTATTACAAGCTTGAAAATTGGTAATGTTAAATAGGAAAAAGAGCCTGATTGGTATTACCAACTAGGAGATTAGTAATACCAAACAGAAAGAAATAAGCAGGTTTGACATTACCTGCACAGAAAAATTGGATGTAACACTCGCTTGCATCAAAACAAATCCACCTCAATCCAACAATGAAGGGGCTGCGCCCGGATTTTGATCCAGTGGTACAGCCCCTTATTTATACACAATATTGTCATAATGCAGCAAGCGGCATAAGTCCTAAATTAGAAATCAACTTCTGTGTCGTAGTAGCAGCACTTAAGCAGCTTTTCCATTTCTTCCTGGCTTGGCTGGCGAGGATTGGAGCCTGTGCAGGCATCAAGGATTGCATTTGCTGCAATGTCGTGAAGTCTCTCAAGGAATACATCCTCAGGAACAAAGCCTGTTTCTGCTGGAAGTCCGTCAGGACCATAGTGGTTGATGCTGTGAGGAATGTTAAGATCATCATTCATCTTGCGAAGGTACTCGATAAGGAGCTTAACCTTCTCATCATCGTTTGATCCGCCAAGTCCCATGTAGTCAACGATTACACCATAGCGCTTTTTAGCAACAGGGTCTTTTGCGTTAAATGCGATAACCTTAGGAAGGTACATAGCATTAGCTGCGCCGTGGATGATGTGAGCACCAAGGTCAGCAAAAGCAGCACCGGTCTTGTGTGCCATTGAATGAACGATTCCAAGAAGAGCATTGGAGAAGGCCATTCCTGCAAGGCACTGAGCATCGTGCATAGCATCTCTTGAATCCATATCCTCATTGTAGGATTTAACAAGGTGCTTCATTATCATTTCTATAGCGTGTATTGCCAGAGGATCTGTGTACTCGCAGTTTGCTGTGGATACATATGCTTCAACAGCATGAGTCATAGCATCCATACCTGTGTGAGCAACAAGCTTTTTGGGCATTGTGTGAGCAAGCTCAGGATCTACAATGGCAACGTCAGGTGTGATTTCGAAATCAGCGATAGGATATTTGATACCCTTCTGGTAATTAGTGATGATAGAAAAAGCTGTAACCTCTGTAGCTGTTCCTGAAGTTGAGGAAATAGCACAGAATTTAGCCTTTGTACGGAGCTTAGGAAGTCCGAAAACCTTACACATATCTTCGAAGGTTGTGTCAGGATATTCGTACTTGATCCACATAGCCTTAGCTGCATCGATAGGTGATCCGCCGCCGATGGCAACAATCCAGTCAGGCTGGAACTTCTGCATGGCTTCAGCACCCTTCATTACAGTCTCAACTGAAGGATCAGGCTCAATTCCCTCAAATAACTCAACTTCCATTCCGGCTTCCTTAAGGTAGTCCTCTACCTTCTGAAGAAAGCCACCTCTTTTCATAGATCCGCCCCCAGTGCAGATAATGGCGCGTTTGCCCTCGAATGTCTTCAGAGCTTCAAGAGCTCCTTTTCCGTGATAGATGTCTCTTGGCAGTGTAAAACGTGACATGAATTTTATACCTCCTTAAAATTTTGTTAAAAAAATAACGTAACCCAATAACTATTATATCGATAAACCGCGCCTATTTCAACCAAAAAAGCATATATTCTCAGGAAAATCACAGAAATATGCACCTTACAGTTGTGTTCGTGAGGACATGATTCATTTTTTATATGATTCAGTAACGACACTCAGAATTATTCAATAAATTGATAACTTTTCTCAAAAGCCCATAATTAGCCCACAATCCGGCACGACCTGTGTATAATGGTTAGCGTAGGCTAACATGAGTTGATAAAAACTATCAATTACTAATAACGAGGGAGGACGATATGTGCTTAAGTGAACTTAAACAGGACAGTGATGCTATTGTTAAGAGTCTAAGTGGTGATCAGCGATTTATCAGCAGAATCACCTCTATTGGACTTACACCGGGGTGTAGTGTGAAGGTCATGAGGAATGACAAAAACAGACCTATGCTGATTTATTCCAGAGACACCATGATTGCCCTTAACAGAAAAGAGTGTATGGGAATTGAAGTTGCGGAGGTGACAGTATGAGTCAGTCAACTATTGCGCTCCTTGGACAGCCTAATTCAGGCAAGTCAACGCTTTTTAATGCTCTTACAGGCCTTCGCCAGCATGTGGGAAACTGGCCTGGCAAAACCGTTGAGAAAAAAGAAGGTTATTTTACCTACAGGGGAATGGAATGTGCAGTTGCGGATCTTCCTGGCTCCTATTCCCTGACAGCCAATTCTGATGAGGAAATAATCACAAGAGACTTTATTGCTTCTGGAAGGGCAGACGTGGTGTGTATCCTGGCAGACAGCTCCCAGCTTGAGAGAAGTCTTTTCATGACTGCGGATTATGCGGGAATCACAGTGCCAAGCTTCCTGGTTTTGAACATGGCAGACGTGGCCAAGGATCAGGGCAAGACCATAGACGTACAGGCGATTGAGAAAAAACTTGGCATTCCGGTGCTTCTTTTCTCTGCCACGGAAGGTAAGAACTACGAGCCATATTACGAGATCATGGAAAGAGCTGTTCGGGAAAAGACAGTTCTAAACACTTCAGAAATTGAAGAAGAATACAAGAAGATTGAAGGCTTTGAAGAGTTAAAGAGTCTTATTCCGGAAAATCTGGTTCCCGGTTTTTCATCCACCTGGATGGCGGTGAAGGCCCTTGAAAATGACAAACTTGTGATGAAGCAGTTAAAAGAAAAGCTTCCTGCTGACACCATGAAAAAGGTCACTTCAATCATAAATACTTCACAGGGGGCCATTGCTACAGGAAGCGCCAAGTTTAAGTGGATCGATGCGGTTCTGGAGGGGGCAGTATCATCTAGTAACAAACAGATTACAGTGGGCAAACTGGATAAGATATTCATGAGTAAAACCTGGGGCAAGCCTGCGGTTGTTCTGACAGTTCTCCTTGGACTTATTGCATCCTTTATACCGGCGCTGCCACTTATGTTTGTAGGTCAGGGAATCCTGGCGTTAAAAGAACCGGTGACAAGCGCTCTGACAAACATTGGCTGCCCGGATATTTTGGTTGCTGCTATATGTACAGTAATAATCCAGTCGTTTTGCTATATTTTCCAGATGCTGGGCTTTGTATTTGGTGTAACACTGGTCTTTGGGCTTTTGGAAGAAATCGGTGTCATGGCCCGAATTTCTTATGTGTTTGACAATACTATGGGCAAACTTGGACTTCAGGGTAAGTCCGTAATGCCTTTCCTTGTAAGCTTTGGCTGTACTATGGGAGGCGCAGCAGGTGCCAGAGTTATCGATAACTGGGGACAGAAGGTCCTCACCATTGCTCTTGCATGGGCTGTTCCCTGCGGAGCGGCTTGGTCAGTTGTGCCCATGCTTTCTTCAATATTCTTTGGCCCGGGAGCAGTACTTGTTATCGTTGTTATCCTTCTTACAATGATCCTGCACATGTACATAACAGCCAAGATCTTTGGAAGACGTCTTGTTCAGACAGGAGACCGCTACGGGATGATTATGGAGCTTCCTCCATACCATAAGCCTAAGTGGGGAGCACTTCTTCGATATGTGTTCGGCAGAACAGTTGATACTTTTAAGAGAGTTAGCAGTGTGGTTATTCTTGTGTGTGGTATTTTCTGGCTTCTTAGCTATACCTTTATCCCGGGAACAGCGCCAATCCTCTGCAGACTTGGCCAGGCAATTGAGCCTGTTACTAAGGTATTTGGCCTTGGATGGCAGCTGTTTATTGCTTTCATTGCTTCATCTGTGGGTAAAGAGGGAGCTATTGGCGTTATTAGTGCTCTTTTCACAGGGGAGAATGTAGCAGGAGCTTTCAACGCAGCTATGGCAGGAGCTGGGGCTGCGTCAAACCTTAGCGAGATCCTTCTTGCCAACGTAACCAAGGCAGAGGCTCTGGCCTTCATATTTGCCATTACCTTTAACATGCCTTGCGTTGTGGCTCTGGCTGCAACCTATCAGGAAACAGCGTCAGCTAAGTGGACTCTTAAGATAGCTCTTTATTACACGGCGACAGCTCTTTTGCTATCAACCATTGTGTATCACATAGGGCTTCTCATCTGGTAAAATAGAAAGAGGCAAACATGACAGAACTATTAAATCTTCTAAGGGACGGACATGCCAGAACGACTAAGCTTTTGGCAATTGAACTTAAGACCTCTGAAGAGGATGTAAAAAGACAACTTGAGTACCTGACAAACATCGGGGTGATCAAGAAAGTTGATTTATCCTGCGCCGGATGCGGTGAAAACTGCACAGATGGCTGCGGAGGAAACTGCGGGGGGAGCCATGGAAGTGGCCATTCTGCTTGCAGCTCCTGCCTTCCTGAGGGGGGCTTTAAGAATATGGGAGAAATGTACGAGGTAGTATAAATGACAACAAATGCGTTGATAATCATAATTCTGGTGGTAGTGCTCATCATTGCGGCAAGGGGCTCTATTAAGCACTTTAAGGGAGAGGGCGGCTGCTGTGGTGGAGGCTCTGTGGTAAAAGAGCCGGATAAAAAGCTGAATGGTCCGATTCTCAAGACTAAAACCTTCAAGATCGATGGCATGACTTGTGAGAACTGTGTAAACAGAGTTAAGCGTGGAATTAACAGAATTGATGGAGTATCAGCCAAAGTGAACCTGCGGAAAAAACAGGCGGTTGTTCAATTTGAAAAGGATGTTGAGGACTGTGTCCTTCAAAAAGCCATCGAAGAAATGGGATACAAAGTGACATCAATTAAATAATCTTCGTATGGATTTAATTAGAAATTACATTATTATTTTGGGGTGTTCCGCTAAGGAATGCCCTTTTTAATATTGAAGAAATCAGCGTTCTTATACCGGTAACTTGAGCATATAAAATAGATATGCTACAATGCAAGCAAATAAATACATAAAGTTTTATGGTGCCGCTGAGCTTAGCGGACTGGCGATGTTTTCGATTTGCCAGCCCCTTGCTGCAGAGGGTAAAAGGGAAGCAGGTGCAAGACCTGAGCGAACTCGTCACTGTAAATGCGGAGTACTGTTATCGCAGTTTGTGACCACTGGAAAATGGAATTAGATAGTCCTTTTTCTGGGAAGGCAGATGACAGTGTGATGATGCATGAGCCAGGAAACCTGCCATAGAGCTGGTACAGGAAGGATATTCCGGATCACGAGTAATTGGTCGTACCGAATTTACAGGGTGCATAACCCTGTGTTTTTCGTGTGCACAATACTCATGTTGGATTATTTCCGATATGGGTATTTTTTATGCACACTTGCGCGATATGAATATGTTGCATAAATGCAACCGCGCTCGGCGCAAGAATGTCGTAAGCGACATTCTATTCTAAAATCCGGGTTTATCTGATATATATAAGGAGGCATATTATGAAGAAAAAACTACTTACAATTGTACTTGCCGGTGTAACTGCATTTTCAGTTCTGGCAGGCTGCGGAGCTGCAGGAACAGATGTACCTGCTGAGGAAGTAACCATGGATACTGAGGCTGTAGCAGAAATTATTGCACAGGAACAGTCAGAAACAGCATCGGAGACAACAGAGATGAGCGATGAAGAAAGAGCTAAGGAAGTTGCGGATTTAATTGATGCAATCTATGTTCAGGAAAGAACTGATGAGACAGATGAGCTTTGCCAGAAAGCCAAGGAAGCTTGGGATGCTCTTACAGATGAACAGAAAGAAATGGTAGAGGGCGAAGATGCAGATCCTGACTACTTTGGAAGAGATACTGGAGATGCATCCAAGGACGATCCCCTTAATTCAGATGATATTGGTGAGAATGAGATACTTGTAGTGAGCTTTGGTACCTCTTTTAACGACAGCAGAGTAGAGGATATCAGCGGCGTTGAGAAAGCTATTGCAGCAGCTTTCCCTGACTGGTCAGTTAGAAGAGCATTTACAGCTCAGATCATCATCAACCACGTTCAGGCAAGGGATGGCGAGAAGATTGACAACGTGGAGCAGGCTCTTGAAAGAGCTGTAGCAAACGGGGTTAAAAATCTCGTGGTTCAGCCAACTCACCTTATGCACGGAGCTGAGTACGACGAGCTTACAGATGCTCTTGAGAAGTATGCAGACAAGTTCGAGAGCGTAACCGTAGCTGAGCCTCTTCTTGGTGAAGTTGGAAGCGATGCAACAGTTATCAATGATGACAAAAAAGCTGTTGCTGAAGCAGTTGTTGAGGCAGCAGTTAAGGCCTCTGGCTATGAGAAGCTTGCAAATGCAGATGCTGACAAGACAGCTTTTGTATTCATGGGACATGGAACAGCTCATACAGCCAAGGTTAGCTACAGCCAGATGGCAACTGTGATGAAAGAGCTTGAATACGACAACGTATTCATCGGAACAGTTGAAGGTGAGCCTGAAGAGACAGCCTGTGAGAATGTTATCGAGGCTGTTAAGGAAGCCGGTTACACCAAGGTTATCTTAAGACCTCTTATGGTTGTTGCCGGTGACCATGCCAACAACGATATGGCAGGTGATGACGAGGATACTTGGAAGAGCATGTTTACAGCATCAGGAGCATTTGAAACTGTAGATTGTCAGATCGAGGGCCTGGGAAGAATTGATGAGATTAAGGATCTTTATGTTGCTCATACCACAGAGGCTATTGGAAACGTAGGTATTGCCAGTTCAGATATAGTTGTTCCCGCTGAGACTCTTGCAGATGGCGAGTATCAGGCAAAGTTTACTTCCGACAGTTCAATGTTCAAGGTTAATGAAGCTTATGATGATTACGGAACACTCACTGTAAAGAACGGCGAGATGACAATTCACATTTCTCTTCCTTCAGAGAATATAGTTAATCTTTATCCCGGTCTTGCAGAGGATGCCAAGAAGGACGGAGCTAAGCTCCTTGAGCCAACCAAGGATGAGGTTAAGTACAGCGATGGAACTACAGAAACAGTAAACGGCTTTGATGTTCCTGTTCCTTATCTTGATAAGGAATTTGATCTTGCACTTATCGGAACAAAGGGCAAGTGGTACGACCACAAGGTAGTAGTGGCATCTCCTGAGAAATAAGGATTATTCATGACTAGATTTTCTAAATGTATTTTGAAAAAGTACATAGTTTTTCTGATTTTTTTACTTGGAACTATTTTTGTGACCTCCTGCGGCCGGCAGGAGGTTACTTCTGCTAATGAGGAAACATCGACTGTTGCAAGTGTTAATGAAGATGTGATGGATTCAAATTCTACCAGTTCATTGGCAGAAACGATGTTTATTGATATCGATTTCCAGGGCGGCACCGGGAAAGCCTGCATAAAATCTCCGGTTGAAGTAACAAATGATAGTGGAAATTTGACTGCCAGATTTGTGTGGAGTAGCAAAAAATACGACTACATGATTGTTAATGGAGTCAGATATGAGAATGAGAATAATGGTGGCGAATCCACCTTTACTGTAGATATAGATAGTATTACCGGGACACTAACTGTTATCGGCGATACCACTGCCATGAGCACACCTCATGAGATTGAGTATAGGATCACTTGGGGAGAGGTCAGAGACGCAAAAAAAACTACTGATGAGGCGAAAGCTGATTCAGATAGTACAGAAATAGGTATATCTGAAGAAAACAATATAGATGATTACAGAAAAGTCACTGTTGTAGGTAATGGCTACAATAGTGAAGGTATAAAAAAGGTAAAACAGATTCTTGAAAATTCAGGATTGGCATATACGGGAAACACTAAGCTTGCCTATGCCACTGGTTTTACAATCGATAATTACGGCGATTATGCCCTTGTTTCCATAGCTAATTCAGGAGAGTATCTGGTAGTGCCGGAAGGAAAGGAAGCTCCTGCGGGCCTTCCTGATGACCTTGTAATTTTGCAAAAGCCTCTGGATAAGACTTATCTCGTATCCACCGCCGCCATGGACCTTATAAATACCTGCGGAGCCCTTGATATGGTAAAGCTTTCCGGCACAAGAGAAAGCGACTGGTACATAGATGATGCCAAAAGAGCCATGGAGAGCGGAAACCTGGTCTATGCCGGTAAATACCGGGCTCCAGACTATGAGCTTATCCTTGGAAGTGGCTGCAATCTGGCTATTGAGAACACTATGATCTACCATGAGCCAGCGGTAAAAGAAAAGCTAAATGAGCTTGGAATTCCGGTTCTGGTGGAGAC
Organism: Butyrivibrio sp. VCB2006; assembly: GCF_000420945.1. Taxonomy (GTDB): domain Bacteria; phylum Bacillota; class Clostridia; order Lachnospirales; family Lachnospiraceae; genus Butyrivibrio. Next base: position 260,464 of record NZ_ATVX01000004.1, on the reverse strand, counting down.
ATCAAGCTATGAGCAGCACCCACTTGGAAGACTTGAGTGGATTAAGCTTTACGGACTTTTATTTGACCATGAAAAAGAGGCTGATGAGTATTTTGAAAAGCAGCTTGAAATCATAGAGCCTATCATGAATGACAATACAAATACCGGTAAGACAGTAGCTTTTTTCCATGTGACAGCAGGAGGGCTTATCAATGTCAGAAAGTCCGGTGACTATATCACCAAGATGATTGAACTTTCCGGCGGAAACTATTGTCTCACAGGAGCAGGAGAGGGCGAAAATGCTCTGTCCACCATGAATATGCAGATGGAAGAGTTCTATGCAGAGGCCTGTGAGGCGGACATAATCATTTACAACAGCACAATTGGCGGCGAGATTTCATCTATAAACGAGCTGATTCGCAAAAATGAGCTGTTTAAGGATTTTAAGGCTGTTAAGGAAGGCAATGTTTACTGCACGGACAGAAATCTCTTTCAGCAGATCACCGGAATGGGCGAGTTCATGAAAGACCTTAATGCGGTATTTACGGATACTGACAGAAACTATACATATTTGAACAAACTGGATTAAAGAATGAGTAAAAGACGCTGCGGAAATTTCTTTTGCCTGATCATAATTCTCATCCTGGCTTTCTTCGTAGTTAACATAGTGCTGGGAAGTGCTCATGTTTCTACCGGTGAGGCTTTTGGGATTATATTCGGGGAGGAATCCGGATCAACTAATTACAACATAATAATGAATATCCGCCTTCCAAGGGCAGTTTCTGCGATTTTACTTGGGGGAGCGCTGGCTCTTTCGGGATATCTTTTGCAGACCTTCTTTGGAAACCCTATAGTGGGCCCCTTTGTTCTGGGCATTTCTTCAGGAGCCAAGCTCTTTGTGGCAATCACCATGATTTTCTTTTTGTCCCTGGGAAAAGAGATGGGGCTTAACATGATGGTTCTGTCGGCATTCGTGGGCGCAAGCCTTGCCATGGTTTTTGTTCTCCTGATTTCAGTAAAGGTTAGGAGCATGAGCGTACTGGTGGTGTGCGGTATCATGATTGGCTACATTTGCTCGGCTATTACGGATTTTGTGGTGACCTTTGCAGATGATTCCAATATTGTTAACCTTCACAACTGGTCCATGGGAAGCTTGTCCGGAGTTAACTGGGCTCAGATCAGGGTTATAACTGTGATTGTGGCGTGTTGTCTTTTGATGACCGTTTTCATATTAAAGCCAATGAATGCCTACAGGCTTGGAGAGGCCTACGCAAGGAGCGTCGGTGTTAACATAAAGTTCCTTCGGGTGATGCTGATATTTATTTCTAGTCTTCTGGCAGCCTGTGTTACAGCCTTCGCAGGACCTATTTCTTTTGTTGGAATTGCGGTGCCTCATCTTGTGAGAACCAGCCTTAAAACAGACAGTGCCCATGTGATGATCCCGGCCAGCTTCCTTGGGGGAGCGCTGGTTACGCTATTTTGCGATCTTATCGCCAGAACTGTTTTTGCACCGACGGAAGTCAGTATCAGCTCAGTGACAGCTCTTTTCCTGGTGCCGGTGGTAATATTCATGATGATTCGAAGGGCAGGTAATTCAACGAACAAGTAATAGGAAGATGGTCATTTGTTTAGTGAAACATCGAATAATGAATAATTATCGATGAATTGGATTATATATAGAAGATCTGAATAAAGAATTTAGATATGGAGTATTTGGATTTAGATGTCTGATTTAAAGGGAATAAGAACAGACAAACTGAATATTGGATATAAGTCAGATCTTATCAGAGATATTTGCTTTGAGGTAGAAGCTGGTAAGATTATCACTCTCATTGGCCCCAATGGCTGCGGGAAAACTACGCTTCTTAAGACCATTACAGGGGAACTTAAGAAAAGAGGCGGAGTCATTTATCTAAACGGCGATGACAGGGATGAGCTCAAGGCAAGCGAGATTGCAAAGCGCATGTCTCTTGTTATGACCTACAAGATAAGGCCTGAGCTTATGACCTGCAGAGAGGTTGTGGAAATCGGAAGATATCCATATACGGGAGGCCTTGGAATATTATCTGACCTTGATAAAGAAAAGGTCAGAGAGGCTATGGAATGGACCGATGTGATTGACCTTCAGGATAATCTCTTTTCCAATATCAGCGATGGGCAGAAGCAGAGAGTGCTGCTGGCAAGAGCCATCTGCCAGGAACCGGAGGTGCTGGTTTTAGACGAGCCTACATCCTTTCTTGATATCAGGCACAAGATAGATATTGTGGAGAAAATCAGGTCTTTTGCCAGGGAAAAGAACGTGGCGGTTCTCATGTCACTTCATGAACTGGGCATAGCCAGGAATATTTCAGATACTGTGGTTTGCATCGGCGACGAAGGTGTAATGAAGATTGGTGCGCCTTCTGAGGTGTTCACGGAAAGTTTTATTAGGAAACTATATCACCTGGAAAATGTGGAGCTTGAACTACTGGGTGAAACTCCTTGGGATGGAAAGAGAATCTGCGATAATGAGGCGGACTTGGGGAATTATAGTAAATATGGTAATAGTGAGTCCGTAAGTGAAATTGGCATAAATAGTGAAATGGGCAGTGAGACATTGGGAAATAAGCACAGAGCTAAGGTTATCATGGTGCAAGGCACAATGTCCAATGCGGGAAAAAGCGTAATTGCAGCGGGACTGTGCCGCATATTTTCTGATGACGGATATAAGGTTGCACCCTTTAAGTCTCAGAACATGGCGCTTAATTCCTATATAACTTCTGAGGGCTTGGAGATGGGAAGAGCCCAGGTAATGCAGGCTGAGTGCGCGAGGATAGAGCCTAAGGCCATTATGAATCCAATTCTGTTAAAGCCTACAAGTGACGTCGGAAGTCAGGTCATTGTAAATGGCCAGGTCATCGGCAATATGAAGGCCATGGAATACTTCAGGCACAAAAAAGATTACGTTAAGGATATTATGGCGGCCTTTGATGAGCTCTCTGAAATGGTGGACATCATTGTGATTGAGGGGGCTGGATCTCCTGTTGAGATGAATCTCAAAAAGGACGACATCGTGAACATGGGATTGGCGCAGATGCTGGATGTGCCGGTGCTTCTCGTTGGAGATATTGACAGAGGCGGCGTGTTTGCTCAGCTTCTTGGAACTCTGGATCTTTTTGATGAAAATGAAAGAGAAAGAGTTAAGGGCGTGATTGTCAATAAGTTCAGGGGGGATGCCCGTCTTTTTGACGATGGAATTAAGATTCTTGAAGAGCGCGGCAGGACCAAGGTTGTAGGCGTTGTGCCTTACATGAAGGTTAAGCTTGACGACGAGGACTCACTTTCTGAGAGGTTTGATAATAAAGAGGTTAAGGCCTTTGATATAGCGGTTTTGCGGTTGGGACATATTTCCAACTTCACGGATTTTGACACCTTTGAGCAGATGGAAGATGTGTCGGTTAGATATGTTTTCGAAGTGCGTGACCTTGGAAATCCGGATATGATCATAGTTCCCGGCTCCAAGAACACCATAGCGGATTTGCGGGCTATTAAGGAAAATGGGCTGGCTGATGCAGTAGTTAGGAAAGCGTCTGAAGGGTGCTGTATCTTTGGAATCTGCGGAGGCTATCAGATGCTGGGAAAAGAGATTTCGGATCCTCACGGTGTTGAGGAAGGCGGAAGCATAGAAGGACTTGGGCTTCTACCTGTTACTACTGTTTTGAAAAAAGAAAAGGTGAGGACGAACTATACTGGCTCTGTTGTAGGGGCTACCGGGGTGCTGGCAGGGATTGAAGGAAGTGCTGTCAAAGGATATGAGATTCATATGGGCAAGACGGAGCCTTGCGATGGAGTGAATGATTCTGGTCTAATTGAATTTACATCTGCTGGAACCGGATATTGTCAGGAAAATGTGTACGGAACCTACATTCATGGCTTTTTTGACAAGAAGGAGATTGCCTCTGAGATAGTTAGAAAGGTGGCTGACTCAAAGGGTAAAAAGGTATCAACAGAATCCGTTACTGATTACGAGGACTTTAAGGATAGCCAGTACGATCTTCTTGCCAAGGGCCTTAGAGAGAGTCTTGATATGGATTATATTTACGAGATTATGGGAATTAAGAGATGACAATTTCTGAGCTTTTTAATGTGATTGTTACACAACCATCACAGGATATTTACAAACAATCTAAAGATAAGTGGGACTCCATTGCTAAGCCAATTGATGGCCTGGGGGACTTTGAAGAAATGGTTAGCCGCATTGCGGCCATCAGAGGGCAGGTGAGGCCTGACTTGTCTCGTAAGGCTCATGTGATCATGTGTGCAGATAACGGCGTTTATGAAGAGGGTGTATCTCAGACAAGTCAGAGTGTTACGAGAGATGTAGCTCTTTTGATGGGAGAGCGAAAGAGCTCCGTTGGCATCATGGCAAAGGGGTATCCGATAGATTTTTTTGTATATGATGTGGGAATTAACTCTGATGATAAGCTTCCCGGAGTAATAGATAAAAAGGTCAGGAAGGGCACAGCCAATTTTGTTAAAGAGCCAGCCATGAGCAAGGTGGAGTGTCTTGCTGCAATTGAAGTTGGAATTGATGCAGTTAAAAGCTGCAGCGATAAAGGCTACGGAATTATCTCTACCGGAGAAATGGGAATAGGAAATACCACAACGAGTACAGCTTTATTGTGTGCTCTAAAAGGCCTTGAGCCTTCAGCTGTAACAGGCAGAGGTGCTGGGCTTTCCGATGAGGGACTGCAAAAGAAGATTCAGGTGATTGAAAAGGGGCTAGAACTCCATATAGGTAGTAAGAAAGACGTGGAGCCCCATGAGGAGACTAAGGAAGACATAGAGTATCACGGAAATGATAATGGAAGCCTAGAAATCGCCACAAGAGAAGATACTTTCAATGCCCTGCGTTGTTTTGGGGGCTTTGATATAGCTGGACTTGTGGGAGTGTTTATTGGTGGAGCTATGTATCATGTACCGGTAGTGATTGACGGAGTTATAAGTGCTGTTGCGGCCCTGGTAGCTGAGAGACTTATTCCCGGATGCAAGGATTACATGCTTGCTTCCCACATGGGAAGAGAGAAGGGCATGGGGAGTATTCTTGAAGACTTGGGGCTTAAGGCTGTGATACATGCCAATCTTGCTCTTGGAGAAGGAACGGGAGCGATACTTCTTTTCCCAATGCTGGATATGGTAATGAATCTGTACAGTAGTGGAACAAATTTTGAAGATACTGTAATTGAGCAGTATGAGAGGTTTCAGTGATAAATAACCTATGATGTACCAGGAAATGTAAGTAGATAGCCAGTGATGAATCTGAATTGATATGGATTTGTTACGAAATGAAAGTAGTGATAAAGGAATTTGAATATGATCTACTTGATAATAGGGACTCAGAATAGCGGTAAATCAGCATTGGCTGAGGAACTTTCGGTTAGTACCGGAGATGAGCACAGAATCTACCTTGCCACTATGAAGGTATACGATGAAGACGGATTAAAGCGCATTGAGAAGCACAGAAAACAGAGGGAAGGCAAAGGTTTTTTTACCATAGAAAAGGAATATGGGATTGCAGAGGTGCTGGATGAAATAGAGAGCCCTAAGGCTACAACTGTTTTGCTGGAGTGCGTATCAAACCTTGTGGGAAATGAGATGTATGAAAATCCGGAATGGAGAGATATTCTAAAAAGCCTTGATAAAGGAATGCATATAGAAAAAGGTAATGAAAGTGAATTGGTCATGCAGACAGACTGCAACTTCCCAAAAGAAGACATGAAGGATATGCATGAGACAGACTGTGACGTGATATATAGCGAGTTTGCCGATGCGGTTACCAAGGAAATAAGGGAACTGTCGGAGAAGGTGAACAACATGATTATTGTCACCAATGAGTATGACGCCGATGAGAAATATGACTGGGAAACAAGGCTGTATTTAAAGCTCCTTGGTATGGTTAATGAACGAGTCAGCTCTTTTGCTGATAAAATCTATAATCTCAGATGTGAGTAATTGCTGGAGATCAGAGGATAAAATTTTGAAATTATTAAGATGGTTTGCTGTTTCTTTTTCTATGTATAGTAAGATTCCAATGCCACGATTCGAGTGGAAGGAAGATGACATGGCCCATAGCCTGGTGTTCTTTCCCTTTGTGGGGCTGGTGATTGGGGCACTTATTTGTGCAATAAATTACGTGCCTGTTCTTGCGGAGTTTCCGGTGGCACTGCGTATTATCATGACACTATTCATTCCGCTTTTTATAACAGGGGGATTTCACGTGGACGGCTTCATGGATACTGAAGATGCCCTTAGTAGCTATGGCTCCAGGGATAAGAAACTTGAGATTTTGAAGGATTCTCATATTGGGGCTTTTGCCGTTATCTCTTTGGTGAAGTGGGGGCTTGTATATGCCTTTTCTGTAACAGCTATTCTTATGAGTAACAACTGCGGGATTGATGCGCTTGTGGTCTTTTCCATGACCTTTGTGATTTCCAGATGCTTTAGTGGTATAACTTCTCTGGCCCTTGATAAAGCCAGGAAAAATGGAATGCTGTACGAGGAAACCAGGGGAAATCAGAAGGGAATTGTTATCTGGCTTACAATTGTACTTATTGCAGCCTTTGCGACTATGATCATCATGAATGCCATATATGGCGCAGTGGTGGCAGTAGTCTTTATCTTTTACACTGAGTATTACAGACACAGGGTTCGTCGCGAGTTTGGTGGCGTGACCGGAGATACAGCCGGGTTTTATCTGACCACAAGTGAAATTCTGACAGCGCTGGCCTTGGCTGTGACAATGATTGTGGTCTGAGGTGTGTTGCTATTAAAATTTGACCAGTGTCAATATTTACAAATAATCTGGAGTTTATGAATGAAGGAATTGTTAACATGCCACATGGCGGCGCTAATTATAGGGATTTGTCTTGATCAGGTCATCGGAGATCCCCATTGCATGCCCCATCCCATCAGATGGATTGGGAATCTGATCTTTTTTCTGGAAAAGAGATTGCTGGGAGATGTCACTGGAAATAAGGATAGCCGGTGTATAGAGCAAGAAGGAATAGACGAAGGTACAGATCATCAAGGAAGTGATCGTAGTAGGAATTATGAGAAAGAAAAGAGAAGAGGAATCCTGTTGTGGTTTGCGGTTGTGATCACAGTTGCAGCGGCAACTTTTTGCATCGTGTACGCGGCCTATAGCCTTAATAAATATCTGGGAATTGCGATAGAGTCAGTGCTCACCTGTTATATTCTGGCAGCAAGAAGTCTTTGCAGAGAGAGCATGAGGGTGTACAGGGATCTGGAAAAAGATGATATTGCTGCGGCAAGATTTTCCATATCTATGATTGTTGGGCGAGACACAGATAATTTGGATGCCGAGGAAATTGCCAAAGCGGCAGTTGAGACCGTGGCAGAGAATACCTCAGACGGAGTAATTGCCCCGCTGATATACACGGCGATCGGCGGCCCTGTTCTTGGCTTTTTCTACAAAGCAGTTAACACCATGGATTCCATGCTTGGGTATAAGAACGAGAGATATGAGAATTTTGGTTTCTGGGCGGCTAAGGCAGATGACTTTTTTAACTATGTTCCATCAAGGATAAGTGCTTTATTTATGATCCTTGGCAGTTTTGCTTTAGGTCTTTTTTCCAAGTCATATGATGGGAAAAAAGCGTATGCGATTTGGAAAAGAGATCGCTATAATCATAAGTCCCCTAATTCAGCTCAGACTGAGAGCGTTTGCGCTGGGGCTCTTGGCCTTAAACTTGGAGGAACGCACCTGTACAAGGGAGTGCTGGTTGAAAAGCCCACAATCGGTGATGAAATCAGAAGAACTGAGCCTGATGATATAAAGAGATCCAACAATCTTATGTTTGCAACAGAGGCAATAACGGTGGTTGTGGTGGTGCTTATATTTATGATAGTTAGATGTTTTTGATGAGCCAGATGATGATGGAAATTAAGTTGAATTCCAGAAAGTTGACATAATTATTAGTTTTGGTAGTACCTTTTCCTGTTGGAGTTTTAATTTAAGCGAATTACAACAGTGAAAAAAAGCTAGAAGCAACAGGTCCCTAAAAAGAAAATGGCCTGTTGAAATAAGCAAAAGTAACAAATTAGGCAGACTGGAAGTGTTTATATGGCCCACGGTGGAGATATTTATAGAAATAAAGTGAATATGGACTACTCGGTGAATCTAAATCCTCTGGAGACACGGGCGGAGATTCTGACTGCAGTGCAAGGAGCAATTTCAAAGGCTCAGCTTTACCCTGATATTCTGCAGCAGGAGGTTAGAGAGGCAATAGCAGATACTATTGGCCTTACTTCGGAGTACATTTATGCCGGAAACGGCGCGTCAGAGCTGATTATGGCGGCGGTCAGAGCAATGACGGAGATATTTGCAAATCCCGGCCATGATGGGCTAGAAGGCATTTCTGGTGAAAAAAAGAACCGGAATAAATATGAGAAAAGACATCTGAAGGCTCTTTTATTTGAACCAGGCTTTTCCGGGTATGAGTACGCTCTTAAGGCAGCAGGTGCAGAGATTGTAAGGCATGTCCTTACTGAGGAAAAGAGCTTTGATCTTACAATAGAAAATCTTGAGGCACTAACTAACGATATCGACGTTGTCTTTATCTGCGACCCCAATAATCCCACGGGACGCCGGATAGATGAGGCAGTTCTAACCACGTTCCTAGATAAAGCTAAAGAGAAGAATATTACAGTATGTCTTGATGACAGTTTCTATCTTATGTCTGATACGGAGATATATGGCCATAATCGGTATTCAAAAGAAATGCTTCATACCAGAAGCAAACTAATAGAGAAATACGACAATCTCATCATAATCACATCTCTGACTAAGCTTTTTGCACTTCCGGGAATCAGGATGGGCTATGTTGTTGCGGTTCCGGATACTATTGTTAGAATTAGAAAGCAGCTCCCTGAGTGGAACCTGGCGGTGACAAGTGATGCCGGGATAAAAGCAGGGATGAAGCTTATTGTTGAAACAGATTTTATTGCAAGAACTAATGAAATCATCAGCGTGGAGAGAGCATTTTTATCAAAAGAGCTAAGAAATCTAGGGCTGAAAGTCTATGACAGCGATACCTGTTTTATTTTGTTCCAAGGGCCACAGAATCTATATGACAATCTTCTTGAAAGAGGAATCCTTATCAGAGATTGTAGCGACTACAATGGATTGTGCAGAACGGATTCAACTGAAGATAGTAATAATGGCAATTTGATGGATGTGAGTGATGGGATTACGAATAGATTCTACAGGATTGCTGTCAGAAACCATGATGATAATGAAAAATTAGTGGAAGCTATGAAATTCGCAATCAATGATAATCAAATACAATGAAGAACGAGAGTAATATGCACGATAAAGGACACGATAAAATGGCAAATACTGATAAAACAGTAAGTGGCACACCCAAAAAAGACTTGAGTCCATACGGTAAAGAATCCGAAAATGTCAGACCTGAAGATATAGAGAAGAGAAGCTTTGAGATTATCACCAAAGAGCTGGAAGAAGCCGGAATAGTGCTGGATGAGGCCACAAGCTTTGTTACAAAACGCTGTATCCACACTTCGGCCGATTTTGACTATGCCCACACCTTATTTTTTTCCGAAGGGGCTGTAGATGAGATGAAAAGACTCATAAGGGGCGGTGCATGCATAGTAACTGACACAAACATGGGGCTATCCGGAATTAACAAGAAAAAGCTGGCATCTTTTGGCGGAGAAGCTATGTGCTTCATGGCAGATGAGGATGTGACTAAAGAGGCCAGGGAAAGAGGGGTTACCAGGGCAGCAGTCTCAATGGAAAAAGCTGCAAAACTGGACAAAGATGTGATTTTTGCCATAGGAAATGCTCCTACAGCTCTTATTAAGCTGCACGAGATGATGCAGGAAGGTATTTTTGTTCCAAAGTTTGTAATTGGAGTCCCGGTGGGATTTGTGAATGTGGTTTGGGCAAAAGAGCTGTTTCTTGACGGAGACGTTCCCTATATCATTAACAAGGGAAGGAAAGGCGGAAGTAATATTGCGGCAGCAATATGTAATGCAGTGTTATACAATATGTGAACTATAATTTATAAGGATAAACTAATGAATAAGGGCTTCACTACGGGTAGTTGCGCTGCGGCGGCAAGTAAGGCTGCTGCGTTTATGCTGCTTTCCGGTCAAAAGAAACTTCAAATTGCGATAGATACGCCGGCTGGAGTTAAGTATAACCCTCAGATAGAAGATATTGAAATCGGAGAGGGCTATGTTTCCTGCGCTGTAAGGAAACAGTCCGGGGACGATCCGGATATTACTAATGGAACACTGGTTTTTGCCAGGGTTTCTTTTACCGATGAAAAGACCTCAGGTGATGGAAAAGACATAGCGAATAAAGACAGCAATTGCAGAAAGGTCTATATTGACGGCGGAAAAGGCGTAGGCAGAGTAACAAGACCAGGCCTTGATCAGCCTGTTGGAAATGCCGCAATTAATTCAGTTCCAAGACAGATGATTGAGAATGAAATCATGCAGGTTATGGATCTTTTTGATTATGAGAGAGGCCTTGATGTAATAATCTCTGTTCCTGAAGGTGAGGAGCTTGCGGCCAAGACCTTTAATCCAAGGCTTGGAATAGAGGGCGGAATATCAATCATAGGAACAACAGGAATAGTGGAACCCATGTCCACCAAGGCTCTTCTTGACACCATCATGGTAGAACTTCGCCAGATGAAGGCCATGGGCGCCACAGTTGCTGTTGTTTCACCCGGAAATTACGGAATGGAATTTATGAAGGAAGCTTTTGATTACGATCTTGATAAGGCTGTAAAGTGCTCCAATTTTATCGGAGATACCATAGACATGGCAGCAGAACTTGGCTTTAAAAAGCTGCTACTATGCGGCCATGTAGGGAAGCTAATTAAGGTTTCAGGCGGAATCATGAACACACATTCCAGAGAGGCGGACTGCAGAATGGAACTCATGGCAACAGCAGCTATCAGATCCGGAGCATCCGCAGATGCAGCTCGCGAGATTTTGGACTGTGTTTCCACCGAGGAAGCTATGGAAATATACCTTAGAGAAGGCTTAGATAAGCAGTGCTTTGACTACATTATGGACAGGATAGATTTCTTTTTGTGTAAAAGAGCTGCCGACAGGCTGGAAGTGGAGTGTATTGTGTATTCCAATCAGTATGGGCTACTTGGTAAGACAGAGCATGCGGAGGACTTCCTGAGGGAAGCGAAAGGATAAAAAATGGTAAATTTCGTGGGAGCAGGTCCCGGAGCTGTTGATCTTATCACGGTAAGGGGCATGGAACTTATAAAAAATGCAGACGTCATCATATACGCGGGAAGTCTTGTTAATCCGCAGCTTCTTGACTATGCCAAGGAAGGCGCGGGAATTCATAATAGCGCTACCATGACCCTGGAAGAAGTCCTTGATGTCATGAAAAAAGCTACTGCAGATGGCAAGGAAGTTGTAAGACTCCATACCGGAGAACCCAGCATTTACGGGGCTGTCCGGGAACAGATGGACGCTCTTGATGAAGCGGGAATAGAGTATGCTTCCTGTCCCGGCGTAAGTGCATGTTTTGGAGCTGCATCGAGCCTTAATCTTGAGTATACCTTGCCAAATGTTTCTCAGACTTTGATTATCACAAGACTTGAGGGTAAGACTCTTGTTCCGGAAAAAGAAAAAATGGAGAGCCTTGCTTCGCATGGGGCTTCCATGGCAATTTACTTAAGTGCAGGGATGCTGGATAAGCTTTCTGAAAAGCTGATTGCAGGCGGCTACAAAGAGGACACTTCGGTAGCCCTTGTCTACAAGGCAACCTGGCCTGAGGAGAAAAAGATTATCTGCACAGTGGGAACCATGGCCGAATGTGCCAAAAAGGAAAATATCACTAAGACAGCAATTGTGCTTGTTGGAGATGCTATCAACTGCACTAATTACGATAAGTCCAAATTGTATGATCCATCTTTTTCTACCGAATACAGAAAGGCTAAGAGTACTGACTGATCATGATGAATGTAATTATGCATGACTAACAAATGCATTAACTGTGAGCAGGATTTAGAGTATATGAACAAGATTGCTATATGTTTTACCCGGCAGGGGGAAACCGTAATTAGAAAATTGAATAAGGAAAGCGCTAGAAAAGGGATTGATCCTGTAAAGGCTTATGTGCTGAGAAATGATGATCATGATGATATGTGTATGTCTGACAAGGAAGATGGTTTGATCAGTGGAAAAGATTGCGTTGACGATGACCAGTGTAGGAATAATACTCAGGATGAAAAGAGTAGTTATGATAGAGGCCGCTTTATACAGGTAGACCAATCTCTTGGGGAATGGGCAAAAGAAATGTTCACTCCGGGGAATGTCCTTATATTTGTTGGAGCGGTTGGAATCGCAGTAAGAGCAATCACGGGACTACCCAAGGATAAGTTAAGTGACTGTCCTGTAATAGTCATAGATGATAATGGGCAGTTTGTTATTCCTATCTTGTCCGGTCACGCCGGTGGATCCAATAAACTTGCAGCTATTATCGCTGAGCTCCTTGGAGCAATTCCTGTTATCACAACGTCTACTGATGTTAACGATACTTTTTCTGCGGATTCCTATGCGGTAGAGAACAGACTGACTATAGCAAATAGAGAAGGCATCAAAAAGGTTTCGGCTAAGGCTATTGAGGGCAAAAAGATAACCCTTTCCATCAAGAATTTCCCGCCCAAAGAAATGGTGGATGTGATTGTTGCCGATGAAACCGACGCAGAGTATTCTCTTTTACTAAAACCAAAGAAATACACTGTGGGACTTGGGATGAAAAAGGACAAGGATCCACAGGAGGTTGAACAATTCTTCCTGGAGACCTTGGCTTGTAATGGAATAGATGTAAGTGATGTCTATGCCATCTGTACCATAGATATTAAGGAAGATGAGGCAGCGGTCAGGAATCTTCGAGATAAGTACAGGATCCCGGTGTTGGCTTTTGACAAGGATATTCTTAATAAGGTTGAAGGTTCTTTTACCAAATCCGAGTTTGTAAAGGGCGTAACCGGCGTTGATAACATCTGCGAAAGAGCTGCGGTGGCTGGGGCAGGATTCGGCGCTGAGCTTGCGGCTTATAAGCTTGCCAAAGATGGTATGACAATTGCCATTGCAAAGAAAAAATAACCAAATAGAATTATATGATTAAGAAATGAGTGATAATAATACGAGTAATATAATCCATGTAATAACAAGCTGTCTGGAAATAAGCTTTTGGTATTATGGGGAATTATTTGAATAATACTAAGAGGATAATAATCGGAGAAAAAATGGGAAAAATCTACGTTGTGGGCATCGGCCCCGGTGATAATAAAATGATGACGCTTAGGGCCAAGGAGGCGCTGGATAACAGCGATATAATCGTAGGCTACAAGGCCTATATAGAGCTGGTAAAAGAAAACTACAAGGACAAGGAGTTCTATGAAAACGGCATGCGCGGCGAAATAGAACGCTGCGAAAAATGTGTGGAGTTTGCTAAAGAAGGAAAGACAGTTGCCCTTATATGCAGCGGAGATGCAGGGGTTTACGGAATGGCCTCTCCTGTTCTTGAGATTGCAGAAAGAGAAGACTTCAAAGATATAGAGGTTATCCCCGGAGTTACTGCGGCTCTTAGCGGCGCGGCAGTTCTTGGTGCGCCTCTTAGCCACGATTTTTGTGTTATCAGTTTGAGCGATCTGCTGACGCCCTGGGAGCTTATAGAAAAGAGGCTACTTTGCGCGGCAGAAGGGGATTTTTGCATGGCAATCTATAACCCCTCAAGCCACAAAAGAGCTGACTATCTAAAGAGAGCCTGCGAAATTCTCCTTAAGAAGCTTCCGGAAACCACAGCCTGCGGATATGTGAGAAATATCGGAAGAGATGGCTGTGACAGCAAGGTTTGCACTCTCGGAGAACTTTTAAATGAAAATGTAGACATGTTTACCACAGTATTTATCGGTAATTCAAGAACCAGAATAGCAGATGGGAAGTTAATTACCCCCAGAGGATATCAGCTATGAAAAGAGTTGTGATTTTTTCAGGGACAACTGAAGGAAGAATCCTGTCAGAGCATCTGTCAGCGGATAAAATTCCACACACAGTCTGCGTTGCCACGGAGTATGGCGCGGAGATGATGGAGGAGAATTCATATGCCAAAGTGCATGTGGGCCGCATGGATGCCTCGGAAATAAGGGCTTTTCTTGCTGCGAGTAAAGATTTTAATAATGAGAAGAATTTGTCACAGGGAATAGATTTAACTGGAACAAATGTATCCTTTACTACTGATAATGTTGAGGAGATGACAGTTGTTGATGCAACCCATCCCTATGCAACTGAAGTAACTGCCAATATTAAGGAGGCCGCAGATACTCTGGGGATTCGATACATCAGAGTAATAAGAGACATGGCAAAAGAACTTCCTAAAACTGCCAACATATATTCAGACATCTCAGAATGCGCCAAAAAGATAGATGAGTCTTGTGGAAACATCATGCTTACTACAGGCAGTAAGGAACTGGCTAAATACTGCGAGAATGTTTCAGAGAATACCAAGAAGAGAACCTATGTGAGAGTCCTTCCATCTGCTGAGAGCCTTAAGCTTTGCGAAGAGCAGAGCATTGAACCTGATCATATAATCGCCATGCATGGGCCCTTTAGTAGAGAACTCAATGAGGCCCTTATCAGACAGTATGATATTAAACACCTTATTACGAAGGAAAGCGGCACTTCCGGTGGATTTCAGGAGAAAGTAGAGGCTGCGGCAAATTGTGGTGCTTCAATTCATGTGATAAAGAGGCCTACGCAGGAGATAGGAATGAGTCTTGAAGAGGCTTATTCTGCGTTGACAGGAAAAGAAAGTGTTGGGAATGCGGAATATGACAAAAAGATTGAAGCATCTGAGGTTTCCGGTAATTCCTTGAAGATTTACCTTGTAGGCATTGGCATGGGAGCTGCAACCTCTATGACAGTTGACGCCGAGACCGCGATAGAAGATAGCGATGTAGTATTTGGAGCAGAGCGCCTTATCAGGGATATTACATGTCATAACAAATTTTCAATGTATCGTGCAGCGGACATTATTCCTGTGTTGGAAAAAGAAAACTATAAAAAGGTAACAATTCTCTTTTCCGGAGATACCGGCTTTTACAGCGGTGCCAGGAAGATGCTTGATTCACTGAAGGAATGGCGAAAAGATATAGATGTGCAGGTGATCCCTGGAATATCATCCTATTCTTATCTGGCAGCAAGACTTGGTGAGAGCTACGATGATGCGGTTCTTTTCAGCATTCACGGCAAGAATACTGAAAAAGATATAGCGACTCTTGTAGATAAGATAAGGTATAACAGCAAGGTGTTTACTCTTTTATCCGGTGCTAAGGATGTAAGAGAGATTGGTAATAGACTTAAAGCTGATGGCATCACATGCAGAATCTATGCAGGCTCCAATCTGTCCTATGATAATGAGACTGTTAGAGAGCTTTCCGTGGAAGAAGCTTTGTCTTTTGACGATGAAGGTGTAGTAACTGCGCTGGTTAAGAATACCAATCCTTTAAAACGACCAATTATAAACGTCAGAAAAGATTCTGATTTTATCAGAGACAAGGTGCCTATGAC
Organism: Butyrivibrio sp. VCB2006; assembly: GCF_000420945.1. Lineage (GTDB taxonomy): Bacteria > Bacillota > Clostridia > Lachnospirales > Lachnospiraceae > Butyrivibrio. Next base: position 244,852 of record NZ_ATVX01000004.1, on the reverse strand, counting down.
CAAGGAATGCATCAGGCATGAGAGCATTATAAGGCTTGGCCTTCATGAAGGCGATGTTTTCTATGATATCGGCGGCGGAACCGGATCAGTGGCCATAGAGGCAGCGTCTCTTCATCCAAGTCTTCAGGTTTATACCTTTGAGAAAAAGAAAGAGGCAGCAGAGCTTATAAGGCGGAACATAGAAAAGCTTGGAACCTTCAATGTAACCGTTGTGGAGGGGAATGCAGAAAAAACTATAGCCGACATGCCAAAGCCTGACTGCGTTTTCATAGGAGGAAGCAGTGGCAAAATGGCTGAGATAATCGACACGCTCCATTCTAAGGGCGTGGGAATTAGATTTGTAATTAACGCTGTGAGCCTTGAGACAATAGATGAAACCAGGAAAATTATAGAAAAGTATAAGCATTCTGATGAAGAAACTATTGTGATCACGGTTAGTGACGTGAAAGAGATTGGTTCCCATCACATGCTTCAGGGGCAGAACCCTATTTGGATTTTCTCTTTTACGATATAAAATGCCCAGTAACAGCATAAATTAGCAGAATATCTTATATACAAATGTAAGGAAGAAAAAATGAGTTTAAGGAGCGTCTTAATAGCTGCACCGGGAAGCGACAGCGGAAAGACTACAATTACATGCGCACTTTTGCAGGCCCTTAAGGACAGGGGACTTGATACTGTGTCCTTTAAATGCGGTCCTGATTATATTGATCCCTTGTTTCACAAAAGGGTGCTGGGAGTGGATTCCAGGAACCTTGATACCTTTTTTGCAGGAAAAGAGGGCGTGTGGAATACCGCAGCGAAGCTTGGAAACAGATACGCAGTAATTGAAGGCGTTATGGGACTTTACGATGGCAGAAGCACTGATGGAATAGATGGCTCCGGCTATGAAATCGCGGAGACTCTAAATGCCCCGATAGTACTTATTGTGAATGCATCTGGCACCGGCAGGACCATTATTTCTATAATAAAGGGAATGCTTCTTGATGATACTGAGCATCTGATAAAGGGAGTTATACTTAACAAGATCAGCGCCGGCTTTTATGAATCACTAAAACCTTCTTTGGAAAAAGAACTTTCGGCTATGCGAGAGGATGTTAAGCTACTTGGCTGTTTTCCAAAAAACGCAGGCATCAGCATTGGCAGCAGGCACTTAGGGCTTATGATGCCGGATGAAATATCGGATTTACAGAGGATGATTTCTGATGCTGCATCTATATTGGAAGAAAATGCGGATGTGGATGGAATCATTTCTATTATGGAGGATGGAAAAGCGGACCAGCCAATAGTCAATAACAAATCATCGGCTGTTGCTGGCGGAGTTGATGATCTTACTCTGGCCGTAGCCTATGACGAGGCTTTCTGCTTCTACTATGCTGATAACTTTGACATTTTAAGAGAAAATGGAGTGAAGCTGCAGTTCTTTTCCCCAATCCATGATGAGAAGCTGCCTGATAATATTGACGGAATCCTCTTAGGAGGCGGCTATCCGGAAAACTATCTGGAACAGCTAAGCAGCAATAAGTCTATGCTTGCTTCCATAAAAGAGGCAATAAATAAAGACATTCCCAGCCTTGCGGAATGCGGCGGTTTTATGTATCTTCATAATTCAATAACAGATACCGAGGGCAAGACCTATGATATGGCCGGCGTAATAGACGGAGAGTGCCGCTATACAGGGCATCTTGTGAGATTTGGCTACATGCAGATTGAGTCGGCAAAAGACCTGAATAATGAGGCACTGCTATATAAATCTCTTGTGGGCATGAAGGGCCATGAGTTTCACTACTATGACAGCACCTTCAATGGCAATTCTTATATAGCAGGTAAACCAGGAAAAGACAAAAAGTGGGACTGCATAGTGACTTGCAATAACGGCGTATGGGGATTTCCTCATTTTTACTACAGATCCAATCCGGAGTTTATAAAGGCATTTACAGAGAAAATGAAATTACATAGACAGTCATGAAAGATAGAATGAGCTGACGGATAAAAAGAATAAATAATACAAGAAAAGCTATCAACAGGTTGAATCCTGCTGATAGCTTTTTGCAGTTAATAACTTAAGATGATTATTGGCCGCGAACGCCCAGGATAATTGTAGCGATTACAAGGGAAATAGCAGCTACAGCAACAAATAAAAGAGCTGATAAAAGAACCTTTACTCCTGTAGACTTTTTGCATCTTGTAGCAATCTGAATAGAAAGCGCTGCTGCAAAAAGGTTTACCATACCGCCAAGAGCGCCACCAAGGACTGCAAGAAAGTTGAATGCGTAGAGGACTACAAATATCCAAGCCCATCCTGGAATAGGTGCTGCTGCATATTCCTCTCCTGTGTTAACATCTCTTCCGTTGTAAACCATGTGCTTCTTGGTTGTTGAAACGAACAGTTTTGCAATTTCATTATTAGGTAATGCAATATCAAGTACGTTTTCAAAAATGTTACTTTCTGCCTTATTCTTAATTGTTCTGGCGTTTACTTCCTCGCCTCCGTTGACGGATACCCAAGTGTTTCTGCGGAGATTGATCTCTACAGGAGTTCCGTCTGCTGTGTTAAATTCCCATGAAATAACTTTAGCCATAATACTCCTCCTAAATAAATAATAACTTTGCTATGATACTACTTTTCTTTTTATATTTCCATAGTGTATAATCAAGAGGCAAAAAACGTTATTATGAAAAAAATGTTGACATAGTAGTTGTATTTGTGCTATAGTATCACAGTATTTGAAAACAAAGCAGAGTATCCACTCTCACCCTGCGGCCTAGCTAGCAGGCGTTAATATCTTTTAAATACCGGATTTAGAACCGGGTTTGATTGCGATTATTAGGTGGATGCATTTGCGAATGTATCCACTTTTTTCATATTGTTTGGAGGTATAAGGCCATTAGCGAATTATTTATTAACGATCAGATCAGAGCTAAAGAGGTAAGAGTTATCGGTATCGACGGAGAGCAGCTCGGAGTAATGCCTATTCAGGATGCCAGAAACATCGCTGACGAAGAGGGCGTTGATCTTGTTATGATTGCTCCTACAGCTAAGCCACCTGTTTGCAGAGTTGTTGACTACGGTAAGTTCAAGTATGAGCAGCTTCGCAAAGAGAAGGAAGCTAAGAAGAAGCAGAAGACCGTTGAGATCAAGGAAATCAGACTTTCACCTAACATTGATACTAACGATCTGAATACTAAAGTTAATGCAGCCAAGAAGTTCCTTGAGAAAGGTAACAGAGTTAAGGTTACACTTCGTTTCCGCGGCCGTGAGATGGCTCATATGGGAGCAAGTGTTCACATCCTTACAGACTTTGCTGAGGCACTTACAGATGTTGCTGTTATTGAGAAGCAGCCTAAGGTTGAGGGACGTAGTATGACAATGTTCCTTACCGAGAAGAAGAACTGATTTTTCACCAATTTATTTGGTTGAAAGATATATGATACGGATCATCAGATTCAAGTACAAATGTGCTTGATAGTATCATATAGATATATTATTAAGAGATTCACAGGAGGATTTTAGTTATGCAGTTAAAGATGAAGACAAAGAGAGCTGCTGCCAAGAGATTCAAGGTTACAGGCACAGGCAAGCTCATGAGAAACAAAGCGTACAAGCGCCACATCTTAACAAAGAAGTCCACAAAGAGAAAGAGAAATCTTAGACATGCTGGACTCGTTGACGCTACTAATGTAAAGGCAATGAAGAGCATTCTTCCTTACGCTTAATTTCAACATTAGTTCGCGTTTGGTTTTAGGTAGTACCAGTAGTATTAGATTATTTAGGAGGATTTTACAATGGCAAGAGTTAAAGGCGCATTAAATGCCAAGAAGAAGCACAATAGAGTATTAAAGCTTGCAAAGGGCTACAGAGGAGCAAGATCTAAGCAGTATAGAGTAGCTAAGCAGTCAGTTATGAGAGCACTTACATCAGCTTTCGCTGGTCGTAAGCAGAAGAAGAGAGACATGAGATCTCTTTGGATCACACGTATCAACGCTGCAGCTAGAATCAATGGTCTTTCATACAGCAACATGATGCATGGTCTTAAGCTTGCAGGCGTAGACATCAACAGAAAGATGCTCGCTGAGCTTGCAGTTAACGATCCAGACGGATTCAAGACACTTGCAGAGCTTGCAAAAGAGAAGATCGCTTAATCGAATCTTTAATTAGAAAATAAAAAGTTTCCGGAATGATATTTATTCTGGAAACTTTTATTGTATTAATAGTTTTTATAGGATAAAATGTAGGGGTATCGAGTATTGATACACCTACATTTTTTGTATTTGAATATTAGATTTTATATCAACGAGGTGATAATAAATGGCAGCATTTGATAACTTACAGCCCAAGGAAGTATTTCATTTCTTTGAGGAACTGTGCAATATCCCACATGGTTCAGGTAATCTCCAGCAGATCAGCGACTATCTTGTTTCTTTTGCCAAGGAAAGAGGATATGAGGTTTCTCAGGATCAGGAGCTCAATGTAATAATCAAGGCTCCGGGAACTGCAGGCTATGAGGATAAAGAGCCTGTTATCTTACAGGGTCACATGGATATGGTTGCAGTTAAGGAAGACTCCTGCGATATTGACATGAAGACAGAGGGCCTTCTTGTTACAACCGATGGCGAGTATGTATGGGCTGAGGGCACAAGTCTTGGGGGCGATGATGGTATTGCAGTAGCTTTCTGTCTTGCTCTTCTTGATTCAAAAGAGATTCCACATCCACCTCTCGAGGTTGTTATCACAACTAACGAAGAGACAGGAATGTTTGGTGCTGCAGCTATAGATCTTTCAGGCCTTAAGGGTAGAAAGATGATCAATATCGATAATGAAAAAGAGGGACAGTTTATAACCAGCTGCGCAGGCGGGGCAAGAATATACTCAAGACTTGCAATGGAGCAGACTCAGGTAAAGGGTACTGCTTGCAGCGTATCTGTTTCAGGACTTCTTGGCGGCCATTCCGGCGAGATGATAAAGTGCGGCAGAGGAAATGCTAACCATATCGAGGGTAGAATCCTTGCTGACTTGGCAAAAGAGATGCCTGTAAACCTTATTAACATAGAAGGCGGAGTTGCCGATAATGCAATTCCATCAACAGCAAATATGAAGTTTGTGGTTGAAAACGGAAATGAAGTCAAGGCAGAAGCTGTTGTTAATAGAGTGTTTGAGGAGCTTAAGGGCGAGCTTGAAGGAAAAGATGACGGTCTTGAGATTTCTTTTAACAAAGAAGATAAAGTAGAAACTTTAAGCGCATTTTCTGCTGAGGATACAGCTAAGCTTTCCAAGATGATCACTGTGATGCCTGATGGAGTACAGGCTATGAACGCAATGGTAGCAGGTCTTGTAGAAACATCACTTAACCTTGGAATCATCAAGACAGAGGGAAATGTGGTTACTCTTGAACAGTCTGTTCGAAGCAGCGTAGAGTCCTCCAAGAAGGTTCTGATAAATAAGCTTCTTACTATCTGCGAGCTTTTTGGAGCAGAGGTTTCTGTAAGCGGAGAGTATCCGGGGTGGAAGTACAGAGCTCATTCCGAGCTTCGTGACCATATGGTTAAGGTATACGAGGAAATGTATGGCCAAAAGCCTGTTCTGGAGGCTATTCACGCAGGACTTGAGTGCGGCATTTTAAGTGAGAAGATCCAGGGACTTGATTGTATATCAATCGGACCTGATATGAAGGATATTCACTCCACGGGGGAAAAGTTATCTGTAAAGTCTACAGCTAATTTGTGGGAGTATTTAAAGAACGTATTAAAAGAATTCTAATGGGGCTTTAAGGAGGGTTACAAGTTGGAAGAAATTAGAAGACAGATCATGGACGCGGTCATTGACCAGTTTAATGAGAAGGGCATGAAGTTCACAATGGATGATATTTCCAGAGAGCTTCATATCAGTAAGAAAACCATCTACAAGGAATTTGATGATAAAGACGAGCTGTTTTTTGCAACAGTAGACTACGGTTTTTCTGCTATCAAGAAGAAGGAGGCAGAGATTGTAGCCGATGATTCTTTGGATCTCGTAGACAAGATTTCCAAGCTTATAGTATGCCTTCCTGATAATTACAAGAACATTGATTTCAGACGTGTTTATCAGTTAAAAGAGAAATACCCTAAGGTTTACATGAAGGTAGCCGAGAGGGTTGAAAGCGACTGGGGCGAAACAGAAAAGCTTCTTAATAAGGCTATGGATCAGGGGCTTATAAAGAGAGTTCCTATTCAGCTGATCAAGCTCATGGTTGAAGGAGCTATTGAAAAATTCCTTAGTTCAGAGGAACTTTCTCGTACACAGTATAGCTATGAGGATTCACTTAACATGATGATCGATGTCATCATTAATGGAATCAAAGCCTGATGTAATCCGGCTTAAGTATTAGGTTTTTTTTATACGGAGGATACCACATTGATTTACGCAGATGGCGATTTATTTTTACTACAGACCGCGCACACATCTTATTTGTTTAGAAGAACAGCTTCAGGACATCTTGAGCATATCCATTATGGAAGCTCAATAATTTCTGAAGAGAGTTATAAAAAGGCAGTAGCAGAGGGTGATCTCGAGCGGGCATTCAAAAACGGCAAGGAAGGCCTTAATAGCATAGCTCATGCCATTGGACCCAAGCATTACCACGGCGGTGGAAATATGAATGTTTATTCCGATGATCACAAGGATACATTCCTTGAAATGCTGTGCCTTGAGATGTCTTCTTTTGGTAAGGGTGATATCAGAGAACCCCTGGTTGAGCTTACATATGCTGATGGAAACTCAACAGTTGATTTCATTTATTACAGCATGAAGGTAACCGATGGCATCAAAGAGATTAAGACACTTCCGTCATCTTATGATGATGCTACAGTTTCAGAGAATAGTGATGGAGCTAAAAAGGATAAAGTTCAGCAGCTCCTTATTACTTTAAAAGATGCCGGATATGGCACAAGCCTTGATCTTATCTATACTGTATTTCCTGACAATGATGTCATTACCAGAAGATGCGTACTTCATAATGACAGCGACAAGGACGTCAGAATAGAAAGACTCCTTAGTACTCAGATAGATTTTGATACTCCTGCCCTTAAGATGACTTCTTTCCATGGAAGATGGGCTGATGAGATGGGAATACATGAGTCTCTTTGCACTGGCGGCAAAGTGGTATGCGAAGAACTTGCAGCCGGTGAGTCAGGTTCAAGATCTAATCCACTTGTTATAGTAAGTGCTCCTGAGACTGATGAGAATTACGGTGAATGTATTGGATTTAACCTTGTATATAGTGGAAACCACTACGAGGCTCTTTCTTCAAACGGCAAGAATATGAGCCGCTTTGTTAGTGGTATTCAGCCTGTAGGCTTTAACTGGCTCCTTACTCCCGGGGAAAAGTTTGAGGTTCCGGAAGCTGTTATGGCCTTTTCTTCAGAAGGCTACAACGGCATGAGCATACGTATGCAGGACTTTGTAAGACAGCATATAGTAAGAGGATCCTGGAGAGATAAGGAAAGACCAATCCTTATCAACAGCTGGGAGGCATCCTACTTTAATATTACCCAGAACTCCCTGGTATCTTTGGCAAAAGAGGCTAAGAAGTGCGGAATCGAACTCTTTGTCATGGATGATGGCTGGTTTGGAAAACGTAATGATGATACAACATCACTGGGCGACTGGTATGAGAATAAGAAAAAGCTTCCGGGCGGAATCAAGGAGCTGGCTGACAAGATTAATGATCTTGGCATGATGTTTGGTCTCTGGGTAGAGCCTGAGATGGTCAATGAGGACAGTGATCTTTACAGAGCACATCCTGACTGGGCTGTAGCTGTTCCCGGTAAGCCTCATTCAAAGGGACGTAACCAGATGAATCTTGACCTTTCAAGGACTGAGGTTCAGGACCATGTTATTGATGCTATGAAGAAGGTCTTTTCCGCAGGTAACGTTGCTTATGTTAAGTGGGATATGAACAGAATCTTCTCAGACAGATTTTCAACAGCTCTTCCTGCTGACAGACAGGGCGAGTTCCAGCACAGATACTATATTGGTCTGTACCGCATTATGAAGGAGCTTACAGAGAGTTTTCCTGAAATTCTGTTTGAAGGCTGCTCTGCCGGCGGTAACAGATTTGATCTTGGTATACTTTCATACTTCCCACAGATTTGGGGAAGTGATGACACAGATGCTTTCTGCAGACTTGATATTCAGAGAGGTTACAGCTATGGATATCCTGCAAGCACAGTAGGAGCACATGTTTCAGCAACTCCTAACCACCAGACACTGAACAGCGTTCCGCTTGAGACAAGATTTGAGATAGCTTGTCCGGGATGCTTTGGGTACGAGCTTAATCTCTGCGAAATGGCTGATGCGGACAAGAAGGTTGTTACAGGACAGGTAGAGTTCTACAAGAAGTGGAGAGAGGTATTCCAGTTTGGTGACTACTATAGACTCCCGGACTATGGATACATGATCGTTAGCAAGGACAAAAAGAAGGCTGTAGCTTTTGCAGTAGAAAAGGGGTCACGTCCTAATAATGACTACCGCAAGATTAAGTGCATGGGACTTTGCGAGGATAAGATCTATAACGTTGTTAACCGCGTTGTTCCTCTTAATCTCAAGGATTTCGGAAGCCTTGTTAATTCAATTGCACCAGTACATATCAAGCAGGATGGCATCATTCACAATATTATGGATAAGGTTGTCCATATGAACGGCGAGGAGCAGAAAGAGGTTGCAACAGGAGCTTCTCTTAACAGCCATGGCCTTGCTCTTAATGCGAATTTTGCAGGTACCGGATATAATCAGGATACACGTATCATGAGAACCGGAGATTCCAGACTTTACACTTTTGAGGAAGCGTGATATCATGGGCAAATTGAGAGATTTATTCTTTGGAAATGATACGGAAAGTGAGGAAATAAACATGGGTGAAGAGAATAAGAACGAGGGAGCTCTCGTTACAACAGATATGCTTGTAGGAGATATTATTGTTAAGCATCCACTTGCCGCACAGTTCCTTATGGAGTGTGGAATGGGATGTATTCACTGTCCTGCTTCTCAGATGGAGTCACTTGCTGAGGCATGTGCAGTACATGGCATTGACGGTGAGGAAATTGTTGATGCACTTAATGACTATCTTCTTGAGCACAATGCTTAATTAGATTTGAGAACAGTTTAATAGACAGAAATAAAGCCTGAGATTGTGAAAACACAATCCCAGGCTTTTTTGTACTATTCATTGCAGATAAGCTATATGGAATTATAATCCGCCATATTCAGCTAAAAGAGCTGCGCCAATTGCAACGTAGAAAATGATCAGAGCTACAACGCCGATGGCAGCCCAGATGAGCTGAGCTTTAGCCCAGTTTGCTTTTGACTTATTGGTGTTGCTTCCAAATGCCCATACAAAGAGAAGAATAAGTCCTACGCATGGAATGCATGTCAAAAAGATGGTGAGTACCCAATCCCCAACAGAATTAGGTGTTTCCGTCTCAGGTGCAGCAGGCTGTACATAGACATTCTGCTGACCAACAGGCGGAGTGTTAACGGGCTGCTGATTCTGGTTCATGTTGTTTGAATCCATTATTTTCCCTCCTCTAAGAAAATGAAAATGTAGTGAGCCAAAACTCACTTCTTCTATTATACGGGGAAAAGTTCACTGCGTAAACGTTTTAACGAAATAAAGTTGTTACAAAAGCGTCGTAGGAGGAGTTTAAATATGAAAACAGGTTCTCGTGAACATAGACCATTGGCTCGAGACTAGGGAACATAAATATCATTCTGTAAATATAAACAATCAATGTCATAATAGCCGTAAAAAGAAGTGGAAAATAAAGCTTTTTAAGTGCTTGTCCCTTGACATATCTAAGCCAAATAGCTGCAATAATAACCGATAACCACAGAGGATAAGTGGGATTATACATAAATGCACGAACAGGATGAAGGGTAAAAAATGAGAAAAAAGCCCTTGTGAGGCCACATCCCGGGCATGGAAAACCACATAACAAAACCACGGGACATGAATGATGGTATAACAAGTTCAAGATTACCCACACTGAAATTATGATAAGCAAAAACGCCTTGTTTTTGCGGATGTCAGAAATTACATTCTTTGAAAAATTTATTAATTCTACGCCCATATTTTTGGGTTTCCTTTCATTTCATGGTACTTATCATAGTCTACAGGTACCCAATCGTCAAATTTATCACATAAGAATTTATTCACAAAAAGTTTAGTCTGTCTAAACTCCTATTTAATTATTTGGTTATATGATGTTAGACAGTGACGTAGTTACATCCGAGAAAGATTATATTTGTATTCAAGGAGGAACTCTAATGAAGAAATTTTTATCACTTGCTTTAGCAACAATAATGTTTTGTGCTATGACAGTATCTGTTTGTGCAGCGCCTACAGCTCCGGACAGAATTGTTCAGGGTGAGATTAGAAATAATGCTGTTCTCGGTGGAATGTGGCTTGAGCATGATACATTTATTCCTATTTCCACAGGTAAAGGTGATGTTTATGTAACCCGTGATGTTAAGACTGGTATGACTGCCAATATTTTCCATATTTTCCCTACTTACTCCAAGACTGCTATGAAGCTTGCTGCTAATCATGGCGGAAACGTTGTATGTGCCTTTGACGTAAGACTCCCTGCCGGTGTTACAGAGGCGTTTGTATCCTTTGATGTAAAGGAAGGATATAGTCTGCCGGAGAATATGTCTGTTGTTTCAATGCATGGAACATATTACAATGCACCTGAATTTGTTAAAGTTAACGACAGACTTTTTGGTATTAAGCTTAAAGCTTCTGATGATCATATCATTATTATTGATTCTGCAGATATTTCAGCAGGTACACAGGAAACTTACAAAGAATGCCTGGGATGGAAATAAAGCATTAAGAAGAGTGGAAAACAATTAACTGATCGGATGAGTAACTATGTAAATAAGAGCGAAATTATAGCCACCGGCCGATGCTTTGGCTGGTGGCTTTTTCATTAAAAGAAGGTTTTGTTAATTATTGTAGATACTAATTAAAAATGTTCTCTGATTTGTCTCTCGGTATGTTTAACTTCTTCCCAGAATTCTCTGGCTGATAGTCTTATGGCACCGCTACTCATGACGATAACCTGCTCAATGGCATCAGAGGTGGCTACACAAACGCGGTATTTTTTGCCGATTTCGTGGGCAGCCTTTTCTATGTACTGATCGGCAGTTTCGGCTTCCTTGGTGTAGATGACGGTCAGACTTGCGTGATCTTCCATGTGTTCAGTTCCGCCCCTTACTCTGTAGGCGTCGAATACGAGAATTACTTCTTCCCGGCGATATCCCTGGAAATTAACAAGAATATCTATGAGTTTATCTCTTGCGGCTTTAAGGTCGGTTGTAGCAAGGGCTTTTAATTCATCTGAAGCGTAGATTATGTTGTAGCCATCTACCAGAAGGTATTCTTTTTGACGTTCAGCGATCCGCTGCTCTTTTTTACTGTTTTGTTTTTTGGCTGAAAGAGTGACCTCTGGGCCTTCATCAGGATCAATTAGTCCCTGAGCGATTGCTTCCTGACGGGCTCTTTCTGCGTCCTGGCGAGCATAGCGCTTTCTGTCTTCTTCGGTTTCCACATATCTTGGTTTGATTGTGCCGTAGGTTCTTTCGAAAATGTCTTTTAACTCGTTCTCAGCGTAGCGCAGGTCTCTGTCAATTTCCTCAAAGGTTCTGTTATCTGTGACCTTCCTGGTGGACCTGGCTTGCAATTTTTTAAGAGCTTCCATATCGATGTTGTCGGTAAGGTCAGTGCCTGTTGTTATGCCTCTTTCAGAATCCCAGGCACTTTCGAGGTGCATGTGGGATTTGACCTCATCCCATGGAACAATTGTACCGGCACCATGGGAACAGAATACTGAGGCTGCGGGATTGGCTGTATCAAGTTCAGGATAGTAGCCCTTTTCGTCAAGGACTTCCTGAGTGTTGTGGCAGGGAGCATAGCCGCTGAGGGTAGTGGATAAAACACCTTCGCCATGGGTATAGCTTTTAAGCTCCTGGGCATAGTCATATAGACAAGCGGCAGGAACTGTGCCGGTGATAACGGATTTGCCATTCTCAATATCGGGAAGACCTACAGTTCCGTTCATTTTCTGGATATCTGTAAGAACGCGACCTACATTTTCCTGAGGTACTTCAATTCTGAAATCAAACATTGGCTCAAGGAGAACAGACTGAGCTTCCATAAGGCCCTGGCGAACAGCTCTGTAGGTTGCCTGTCTGAAGTCACCGCCTTCTGTGTGCTTTTCATGGGCACGACCTGTTAGTAGGGTGATTCTCAAATCTGTGATCTCGGAGCCTGTCAGTACGCCAACATGTTTTTTCTCCTGAAGGTGAGTAAGTATCAGCCTTTGCCAGTTGAGATTAAGCTCATCGGTAGAGCACTTATTGTCAAAAGAAATACCGCTTCCGGGCTCAGTTGGCTCTAATAGAAGGTGAACCTCTGCGTAGTGCCTTAAAGGCTCGAAGTGGCCTACACCTTCCACAGGAGCTGCGATAGTTTCCTTATATACAATCTGGCCGGGGCCAAATTTAACTTCGATTCCAAAGCGGGTAAGAATTAGGTGATGGAGGATTTCTTTTTGCACATCTCCCATGACCTGAACCATGATCTCGCCTGTTGCCTCGTGGAGAGAGACCAGGAGCATTGGTTCTTCTTCCTCAAGTACCTTGATCTTCTTGTAAAAAGAAATAGAGTCAACTTCATCAGGAAGGATTAGGGCGCAGGAGAGGATAGGCTGGATTACTTCTGTAGAAGTTCCGCCCTCCAAAGTGCCCAGGCCTTCACCGGCCCTTGTGTTTGATAATCCTGATACAGCAACAATCATTCCTGCTGTAGCTTCAGGGAGAGCCTCGAATTTTTCACCATTGTAAAGGCGAATCTGGTCTATCTTTTCATCGCGGATTACATCTCTTACTTTGAGAGATCCACTTAAAATCTTCATGTGAGTAAGGCGATTTCCTTGAGAATCACGGCTTATCTTGTATACGCGGGCTGAGAAACCTACATTATCACTGGTATTAGCCTGAGGTTTTGCTGATGAATTATACTGTGCATCGTGGCCAAGATATTTCTTGGTGTCAGAGAAGCTTTCAAGGGTCTCCAGCAGCTCTTTTACCCCATTAAGCTTAAGAGCGGAGCCGAAGATAACAGGATAGCATTTGCGGTTGTTAACCAGCTCTTTTACTTCAATATCAGTAATGACATGGCCCTCCAGGAACTTGGCAAGAAGGTCGTCGTCGCATACTGCAAGTTCTTCCTGAAGCTCATGATTATCTAAATTGATTTCTGTAGCATCAGCATCTCCGAATAAATCAACGCAGTGCTGACTCAGAATCTCTTTTAACTGAGGAAGAACCCCGGATTTGTCTGCCCCAGGCTGATCCATCTTATTAACGAATATGATTGTGGGAACCTTGTAGTGATCAAGGAGCTTCCAAAGAAGTCTTGCTTGGCTGGTAACACCGTCAGCAGCACTGATGATGAGAACTGCCATGTCCAGAACCTGAAGAGTCCTCTCCATCTCAGGAGAGAAGTCCGCGTGACCGGGAGTATCCAGCAAGGTAAAAGAAATATCACCATGCTGAAAAACTGCCTGTTTGGAGAATATAGTAATGCCGCGGGATCTTTCCAGCTCGTAGCTGTCAAGGAACGCGTCCTTGTGGTCCACGCGGCCAAGTTTCCTTATAGTTCCGGAGGTGTATAAAAGTGCCTCCGAAAGAGTTGTTTTACCGGCATCTACATGTGCCAGAATTCCTATTGTAATAGCTTTATTCATTGATTATTCTTGTGGGCTATAGGCAATCTTAACATTGATGTCCTGATTGTAATTGCCAAATCCTTTTCCGAAAATAGTAAGACCACCTACATGTTTGGCATTATCAGGAACTTCCAGTCTCAGTTTAAGGCTGCTCTTGGAGGTGAGCTTCAGGTCGTCTATAGTGACCTTGGAGATCATGATGCCATCGATAAAGGTGCCTTTGTGGCCGATTACCAGCATCTTGAGCATACCATATTGGTTCCAATTAGGAAACCACCAATCAGGAGTAAATATACCCTTAACATCACCGAAATCACCGGGAGATGTCCAGGTTCCAAGTGGGGTTCCGTTAAGAGAAAAATAAATATCAGAAGGCCACACGTTGTTGGTGCCGGGAGCTTCGCTGCTAAGCTCAGCTGAAATGCAGATTTCATCAATGGTCTGGCCGGCAGGAATGAAGTTTGGAATTCCATATTCCACAAATCCCTTGGTGAACCAGAGAATATCAGCATCAAAACGATCCTGATGAGCAAAATACCTTGTGTCATCAACTTCGCCGATCAGTTTTTTGTTGGAGGCAAGTCCGCAGGTTGGATAAACCTCATAGTCACTAAAGTGACCAACTTTGATCTCTGTACTGAATACATTTGTATTGACCGGAGCATCCTGAATGTCGATCAGGATCTTATCCAGATTAACAGAGCAGAACTTCTGATTGCCATGTCCTGCACCTTCAGCGGAAACAGTAACTATGCCGCATTCCTCAAGCTTACGGATATGACTTGTGAGAGCACCGTTAGTAATCTTGAGCTTTTTGGCAAGCTCGTTCATATTCATACCGCTTTCATTAAGGAGAATATTGATGATTTCGATTCTTATGTCTGATCCTAAAGCTTTGAAGAGCTCCAGACCTTCGTCCAGGCTTTTGATATGAAGCATAGCGTGACCTCTTTTCGGTTGAAGTAAGATAAGAATGTTTATAATAATTTAAATTATTTCATGTATTATTATAATATTCATGCCATGACTGTGCAATTAGGTTTAACGTAAAACTGCATCATTTTATGGGCTTCTGATGTATAATAGTTAGCGGCGCCTGCGATAAGGCATGCTAACTATTTGTGAAGCGATAGTCTGTTGGAGGAGAAAGAACGTGTATAAGAAGTATGAAGCTTTATCACCTGAGGAATTTGCGAAAGTTTTTAAAAAGAAATATTTTAGTTGCGTTATCATTTACGCTCTTGTTATGTTTGCATTCATAGCTGCGGGGCTTGCGATAGTCTTTTCCAATCCATATTCCTGGCTGGTAGAGCACTTTACAGGGACCCTGGTGACTATACTTCTGATTTGTACTTTTGTGCTTATTATCAGGATAAGCTTGGTGGCATATAGTCTTCAGAACATAATTGTTTCTCAGTGTGATCCACAGAAATTCATAGATGTGATTGAAATACTTGAGAAGAACTTCACGTTCAGAAATATCAGAAAGTCTCACTATATTTTTTACATCCCGGCTTTGATAGATTTGGAAAAGTATGATGAGGCCACGGATTATATTACGAAAATAACTACCCATAAAGATAGTGCATATAGGAGACTTACGCTTGTCTATTTTAAGGCGGTTATCGCATACAGGCTGGAGAAGTTCGATGAATTTAAGGCCTACCATCAGGAGTTTAAAGATATATATGGTGTTGGAAAAATGGCTGGTTTTCAGCAGAAAAATGCCAATATGTATCTGGAACTGTTGGAATGCATGCAGAATATTCTCGATGAGAATTATGACAAGCCTGTGACTGTTTATCAGAAATACATGGAAAAAGATAAAACAAAGCGCGCACAGATCACATATAGCAATGGAATTGCCAAGATCATGGATAAAAAGGGCGACCTTGCCGGTGCGCTTATCTACTATGATAAGGTTGTGACTCTTGGTGCTGATGCTAAGCTTCCTATTATCTCAAGAGCAAAGGAAAGACATCAGGAACTGGTGGAAATTGTGAACGGTAAGAAAGAAGGATAATGTCCCAGGAACAGCAGAATTTGCAGCTATGAATCTGCCTATATCAAAAGGTTTTGGATGGAGGTATAGTAGGATGCTTAAAACACACTACCTAAATTGAGAAAACTACAGTATAGGTAGAGCAGTACCGAAAATTATGTTGGTATAAGAATATAGTTCTGGTAACATAATGAAATTGAGCTGAGATTATGCTCATATGAGAAAAAATCGTAGCTAACATAAAGAAATTGCGTTGAAATTATGTTAAAAACAAGGAAGTCTCTCAGCTAGCATAAAATGCTTATTAAGTATTTATGCTAGCTGGATAAAAAGATGTATCTAACATAAATAGTCTAACAAAGTCTTATGTTAGCAGAAGAGAAGGCTCCAATTAACATAAATGAACTTACAAATTATTATGCTGGCGAGGCAAAAATCGAAAACCAACATAAAATGTTCCACTCGCCATGCGTGCCAAATCGAATTTTCTCGGAATAATGCGTGTGTGAAAATGCGCAGTTCTCGGACGAGGAGATAATTTACAAAAAGAAAAAACTAAGGATGGTCGACTGTTTTGAACAACGCTGAAAGGAGACCATCCTTAGTTTTTGATTTTTTAGTAAATTACGACGTAGACGAAAACAAGCATTTTCATGCGCATATTATCTAAGTTACTTAGAAAGCTTGCTCTCTCTGTAGATGATATCGCTACGGGCAGGACCGTTACTTACCATTGTGATAGGGTACCCAATCTGTTCCTCGATGAACTCGATATAGTTACGGCACTTCTCAGGAAGATCTTCGTACTTCTTGATGCCGCGGATCTCGCACTTCCATCCCGGAAGAGTCTTGTAAACCGGCTTAGCCTTGTCAAGAAGGTGTGTTACAGGGAACTCTGTTGTAACTTCACCGTCGATGTCATAACCAACACATACAGGAATCTCATCAAGGTAGCCCAGGACGTCAAGTACTGTGAAAGCTACATCTGTTGTGCCCTGAAGTCTGCAGCCGTACTTACTGGCTACGCAGTCATACCAGCCAACACGTCTTGGTCTACCTGTGGTTGCGCCATACTCACCACCATCGCCACCGCGTCTACGAAGCTCCTCAGCTTCATCTCCAAACAGCTCAGATACAAATGCACCAGCTCCAACAGCAGAAGAATAAGCCTTGGATACTGTAACAACCTGCTTGATCTCATAAGGAGGAATTCCTGCACCGATTGCACCATAAGCTGCCAGGGGTGAAGAAGATGTAACCATAGGATAGATTCCGTGGTCAGGATCCTTCATGGTTCCAAGCTGACCCTCAAGGAGAATTGTCTTGCCTTCCTTGATAGCCTGATCAAGATAAAGAGCTACATTGCCGATGTAAGGCTTAACCTGCTCTCTCCATTCAACGATCTGGTTGAAAAGAGCGTCCTGATCGATAGGATCTGAGTGATATAAGTTTACAAGGAGAACGTCCTTGATTTCTGCAACACGTGCAATCTTCTCCTTGATAGCTGCATCATCCTGAAAGAACTCGTTGATCTGCCAGCCAATCTTGGAGTATTTGTCTGAATAGAAAGGAGCGATACCTGACTTGGTAGAACCAAAGCTCTTACCAGCAAGTCTTGCTTCCTCAAGTGTATCGAAGAGTACGTGATAAGGCATCATAACCTGTACTCTGTCAGAGATCATGATCTGTGGAGCAGGAACTCCCTTAGATGTGATCTCGTTAAGCTCGTTCATGAACTTAGTAATATCGAATGCTACTCCGTTACCAATGATATTCATAATGTTCTGATGGAATACACCAGATGGCATTGTGTGGAGTGCAAATTTGCCATAATCATTAACTATTGTGTGGCCTGCATTGGCACCACCCTGAAAGCGGATAACAACGTCTGCCTGATCGGACAGAGTATCTGTGATCTTACCCTTTCCTTCATCTCCCCAGTTAGCACCTACTACTGCTTTTACCATTTTTCATTCCCTCTCTGAATCTAATATTGATACCTTAAACATGATATCAATTAATTATCCATAAGTAAAATCAATATTTTTTATATTTGGCATAAGTGCGGCTTATTTCTCGAAATTTTATATAAATTTATACATATTTATGACATTTTGTTGAAAAATTGCATAAAATATAATGTATAAGTAGTCGATATAACATTTGCGATGACGCTAGATTTCATAAAAGATTGCTATAGGGAAACTTAATCCTGTGGCTGATAATTTTATGTCTAAGGAGGATAATATGGCAGACGCAGCAAAGAAAAAAGACTCTTTTAGCAAGGAGTCATTTAGAAAACTACCGGTAGCTGACAAGTTCAAAAAAGTATTTGGTAATTTCAGGACTAATCTTATTATGATTTTTGCTGCGATTGTCCTGATTGATATTCTGGCTCTTTTCAATCTGTACAATATTTATAACGTTTATTATGAGCAGAATACTCAGCAGGGTGAGGTCAGAATCACAATTCAGGCTCTTGCCAAGTACTATTTGTGGGCTCTGGCTGCTACTGATGCAGATGACAGAAACGAGCAGTTCGCAGGAGTAGAGGAAAAACTCCAGGAACTTAATGATGGTCTCGGAACCCTCAGTAAGGTTTATAAGGGTGACCTGACAACTGTATATCAGCATATCGAGGATATAGATGATGCAGATGAGGAGTTAAAAGAGCTGGCAATGGCCGGGGCTACCAATGCCGAACTCTATCCTGTTTATGTAAATAAGATAAACGAAGCCATCAAGGTAGTAGTTAAGGACTTCAAGGAGATTGGTATTGAAGCCAAGGCTCAGGCGAAGAAAGCTTATACATTTGCTATTATTACTGTACTCTTAATGACAGTTATCTCCATGTTGATCGTTATCAACGCTATTCTTTATATGGTCAAGGCAAGAGAAGCGCTTGTAAACAGTATCCTTGGACCTATTCAGGAAATTTCCAAGGCTGCTGGTGATATGGCAAAGGGTAAGATTGAAGTTAAAGTTCATACTGATTCAGAGGATGAGCTTGGAAAACTTGCTGATGATATTACTTATTCTACAGATGTTATAGAAAACATCGTAAAAGATATTGATGAGACCCTTAAGCGTATGTCCGGCGGTGATTTCTCCACAGGAACCAAGAACGACAAGCTGTATATTGGAGATTATGCGGCAATAAAGAGTGCTCTTTCAGATATTTCAGATAATCTTTCAAGCACATTGGCTGAGGTAAGAAATTCTTCACAGCAGGTATCACAGGGTGCCATCAATATGTCTCAGGGAGCTAATGACCTGGCTGAAGGCTCCACAGATCAGGCAGCAGCAGTTCAGGAACTTACAGCTTCCGTAAACTCAGTTACAGAGCAGACCAAGCAGCTTGCTGAGGTTGCTGAAAAGAGTAAACAGATGGCCGTATCTGTACGCGACAACGCAGAGACCAGTGCAAGAAAGATGCATCTTGTTACTGATGCTATGACAAGAATCACAGAAGCTTCCGCAGAGATTGAGCAGGTTACAAACTCCATCGAAGCTATTGCCAAGCAGACATCCCTACTTGCTCTTAATGCTTCTATTGAGGCTGCAAGAGCAGGCGAAACAGGAAAAGGCTTTGCGGTTGTTGCTGATCAGATTGGTAAGCTTGCAGATCAGAGTAGCGAGGCAGCCAAAAATACTCATCAGCTCATTGCAGACACTATGGATGAGATCAATAATGGTAACTCTGTTGTGGCAGAGACTACAGAAGCTCTCGATGAAATGCAGCATAGCGTAGAAGAAATCACAGAGATGATCATTCAGACAGGTGATCTTGCAGCACAGCAGTCAGAGAGCATGGATGAGATTGATAAGGGTATCGAGATGATATCCAATGTTGTTCAGAACAACTCCGCAACAGCTGAAGAATCAAGCGCTGTATCTCAGGAACTATCAGAACAGTCAGAGTCCCTGAATAACCTGATTGGACAGTTCACAATCAGCGAATAATTTCGCTAATAACGTATAAAAAGTCCTTTGCGTAGGCATTAGCCCTGCGTGAGGGGCTTTTTTCATTGTAAAAGTGCATATTATTCGATAAAATTATAGATAACATATGTGTTTCTGCTTAAATGGTATGAGGGGACTATTTAATGAAGAAAAAAATAATGAAGATAATGCTGGCCATTTCTTCAATTCTTTTGATTCTATTTGGAGTGGTAACTCTAAGGCTGCTACTTGGCATCAGAGATATCACCATAAACAATTCTGAAAAGACAGGCAGTCAGGTGGAAGAGTACTCTGATAAGGCAATGCGGGATCAGATAACTGAACGCCTTCAGACTACAACTCTTGGATGTGCCTATGTGCTGGATGAAATGTTTGGAGATTTCCAAGGCACTATATCTATGGTAGCTCAGTCAGCTACAGATATTTACACAAACCCGGATAAATATGGAAAAGCCACTGTGGTTATACCGGATAAATCGGATATTGGAACAATGATGGGACAGTTTGTTTATGCTGAGGGCGTTGATCCTGAGGATGAGGATATACAGGCTGAACTATCAATGATAGGGAATCTCCAATGGGTGCTGGTTTCCATGTACAGTCAGTATTCTGAACTTGGAGCTTCTTATATAGGAACGGAGACCGGCATAGTTCTTTTAGCAGGAAATGTCATACCGGAGAGGTGGGATAAAGACGGAAACTACGTTTATCTGGATCCTCGGACAAGACCCTGGTATATAGACACCAAGGCTTCCAGAGAGCCAACTTTTACCGATATTCAACAGGACTACGACACAGGCAAACTGGCTATTATGTGTGGAGCCCCGGTTTATAAGGGAAAAGAGCTGGTGGCCATAGCGGGAGCCGGCATATATCTTGAAGGCGTTGAGGATATGATGATGAATGCCAGGATCAGTGATGAAGGTAGTTCCTGTATCATAGACAGATACGGCAAGATCATTTTTTCCTCCATGGATGAAGGACAGCTTAAGAACCAGACGGATCTTAATGATTCCGCTGATAAAGACCTGGTATCTCTAGCCCAAAAGGCAACAGAGGGAGAAAGCGGGTTAGAGCTTATAACTATAGACGGGGAAAGCTGCTATCTTGCATATTCTCCGATAGAAAAAGTTGGCTGGTCTCTTATCTCTATTATTCCCGAAAAAACTGTACTGGAACCCTCCGATAGCCTTATGTCAGCTTTACAGGATAGCAGAAACTCTGAAAGTGCGCAGATACAGAAATTGATGGCATACGCAATGATAATGCTACTGGCAACAATCATTGTCCTGGCAATCATTGCGGTTATTACTTCAAATATACTAAGCAAACAGATTGTTAAGCCAATAGCTCTTTTAACGGAGAAGGTTCATAAGCTTGAAGGAGATCAACTGGACTTTCAGTGGAATGAGAGCACCGGAGATGAAGTTCAGGAGCTGGCAACCAGTTTTGGCATGATGACTGACAGAATGAAGCAGTACATAAGTGATATTCAGACTGCTACAGCGGAAAAAGAGAGAATCGGAGCCGAACTTAATCTTGCAACGCAGATTCAGGCAAGTATGCTTCCACACAATTTTCCTCCTTTCCCGGATAGGAATGAGTTTGATTTATATGCAATTATGGATCCTGCCAGAGAAGTAGGCGGCGATTTCTATGATTTCTTCCTTATAGATGAAGATCATCTGGGACTGGTTATGGCAGATGTTTCCGGTAAGGGAATTCCGGCAGCTCTTTTCATGATGGCATCCAAGATCATTCTTCAGAGCTGCGCGATGCTGGGTAAATCCGCTGCTGAAACTTTAAATAAGACCAATGAGGCTCTTACTTACGATAATCAGACGGAAATGTTTGTGACGGTATGGTTTGGAATTTTGGAGATTTCTACTGGTAAGTTATCCTGTGCCAACGCAGGACATGAGTACCCTGCGATTATGCGTGCCGGTGGAGAGTTTGAACTATACAAGGACAAACACGGCTTTGTAATTGGCGGAATGGAAGGCATTAAGTACAAGGAGTATGAGATTACTCTTGGCCACGGCGACAAACTGTTTCTGTACACGGATGGAGTTCCGGAAGCTACCAATGCCCAGGTTAAGATGTATGGAACTGAACGCATGATAGCGGCTCTTAACAAGGTCAGCAGTGCTTCTCCGGAGCAGATACTTAGCAGCGTTCGGGAAGATGTAAATGCCTTTGTGGGAGATGCTGAGCAGTTTGATGACCTTACAATGCTGTGCTTTGAGTATAAGTAAGGCTCTAATTTAGATAAAAAATTAGAATAATTTAAGAAATTGACTGACAAATATAACGTATAATTGTTGTGTAATATTTTTGCCATAGGAGAATCAGCTTCGTATAAATACATATAAAGAATTTCAAGACAGGAGGTACGAAGATCATGATGGATGAAAGAGATCTCGAGATGGTAGTTGGTGGGACCAAAGCTCATTCGGATGAAAAAGCCATCTTTACTACTAAAAAGGAAGAGTTTGAGGCAGCCTGGGATGGCCTTGGAATGGAGAAAAAAGGCTATACAGGAAATATGAGAGCTGAAATATTCGATGACTGGGAAGCTGCTGAATACAAGCCTTCTGCAGTTAAGTTCCTTGCAAAGTACAAGTAATAGAGACCTTTTTATTAGAGGTGTTGCCTATGGAAGAGATGAATATTATGAATGATAAAGATCTTGAAAATGTAACCGGTGGCGTTGGAGCTACAAGACGGGGAAAAGAAAACGCAAATGACGCTGAACGTACAACAACAGCACACTGCCCGTTTTGCAATAAGAATACAACATTTATAGTGTATTCCGGATCACGAGGAAAGTGCAAAGAGTGCGGTAACGTATCGCAAATATGACATAAATCTTGGGGGCATAATTGAAAAGGGATAAGTTAAGTAGTAGAGATGAAAGCTAAAGTCTGACACTTGCAGGCGAAAATATCTGCAAGTGTCATCTTCGCATGCTGATAAGGGAAAAACAATGGAAAAACTGTTTTTGGAAGCGACAAAAGAAAACTTGCTGCAGGTAAATGCGTTTATCGAGGAAAACCTTGAGAAAATTGGTTGCCCTATGAAAGCCATGATGCAGATAAACGTTGCGGTGGAGGAGATTTATATTAATATTGCAAGCTATGCTTATGGTGACAAGACAGGAAACGCAGAGATTATCTTTGATAAGGTGGAAGAGGGCACGGTTTCCATAACCTTCATAGATAGTGGCGTTCCCTATGATCCGCTTGCCAAGGACGATCCAGATATTACCTTATCTGCGGAGGAACGCGGAATTGGCGGACTTGGAATTTTTATGGTCAAAAAGAGCATGGATGATGTGCAGTACAAATACGAGGATGGAAAAAATATCCTGACATTGATCAAAAAGATCTGATCATTATCGAGGTTTACGAAATGAGAGTGTCCTTTGACCTGGACGAGGTTCTGTTTGTCAGCCCTGACTATATGGAGACGGAACCGGAGCTGAGATTTCCTCTAAACAGAATGTTTCCGGAAAGACTCAGAAAAGGAACTGTATATTTGATAAATGAGCTTCAAAGGCGAGGCTTTGAAGTATGGGTATACACTTCCTCTTTTCGCACGGATGTGTACATCAGGTCATTGTTTAGAAGATATGGAATTCATTTTGATGACATAGTAAATGGCTACAGACATAAGGCCGAGGTGCAGAAGGATAGGGCTATCACACTTCCGCAGAAGATGCCAAGCCATTATCACATATCGCTACATATAGATGATGAGGATGCCATCATAGCAAATGGCAAGACTTATGGATTTAAGGTTTTGAGAATCTGCGAGCCTGACGAACACTGGACTGACAAGATTTTGGAAGAAGCAGAGCGAATCAGGAAACTGGAAGAATCAAAGTGACAGTTATTAAGGAGCTCTTTTGATGGAAAATACAAATGAACTGACACCTGAATATTTGGAGCAAAGGCTTTTATATGTGGAGTCTATATTTGAAAAATACGGTGCCAAACCACTTGACATAAATGCCAAGAATCGTGCAAAGTTCGACCAGAGAAGAGCATTTTTATATGAGGGAAATTACTATCGTACAGGACTCATGGAGTTTGATGAGGGCACCATCCCATATATAGTTATCAGTTGTATTGATGACGAGAAGTTCGCAGATGTGGGTGCGATGGAGGATATCGATGCCTTTTCCGCTGTTCTAAGTGATGAAGAGATAGAAAAACAGGTACGATACGCCTTTGGAATTGAGCCATATCCGGAAGAATACGGAATGGAGAATGAATAAATTGCGAATTATATAGTATTTTAGGGGCTTACGGTTTTAAGTCATCTAAAATATGTTATATAATATAATTATTAACAGTGCTACAGGAGGGAAAACACATGTTAAACATTACAAAAACATTAGCAGAAAAAGATCTTAATATCAGCCTTGAAGGAAGACTTGATACAATGACAGCTCCGGATCTTGAGACTCAGCTCACAGCTAGCCTTGGCGGCGTTGAAAATCTTGTATTTGATCTTGCTAAGCTCGAGTACATTTCATCTGCAGGACTTCGTGTTCTTTTGTCTGCACAGAAGACAATGAACAAGCAGGGCACCATGGTTGTAAGAAACGCAACAGAAGAAGTTAAGGAAATCTTTGAGGTTACCGGTTTTTCTGACATTCTTACTATCGAGTAATGTGTCGGTACAATTAAATAAAATATGCGGGGAGATTTATTATGGAATCTGAAAAGATGCTGATTACTAACAAGAATTTCAAGCTTTATGATGCGCTTGGAAAGATTGATAATTACCTGGATGATTTTGAGCTGGGACCTAAGGATACTCTTCACATGAGACTTCTTATGGAAGAGACTCTTGGAATGCTCGGAGCAATGACAGGAGATTATCATGCTCTTTTGTGGATGGAAAAAGAGGGCAATTCATGCGAGATCAAGCTTGTGGCCAAGACAGAGATGGATGTGGACAAGAAGAAAGAACTTCTTTCTGTTTCAAAATCCGGAGAAAATGCTCTGGCAAAGGGCTTCATGGGCAAGATCGGTGAGATTATTGAAAACGGAATTTTGAACTATGAGAACATTATGAAGCTGCAGCAGGTTTATGGCGGTGGCTATGTTGACTATGCTGCGCTTGGTGGAAATCCATCAGATTCAATGTTTGTTTGGAGTCTTGATCAGTACAGAGATGCTCTGGACGAGGCAAGAGTAGATGATATTGCAGCCGGACATGCATGGGATGAACTTGAGAAGTCCATTGTGGCAAGTGTTGCAAAGGATGTTGTTGTCGGGGTCAAGATGGATCAGGTAGAACTTACCATCAAGGCAGATCTGGCCGGAAGATAAAAGTCTATGAACAACAAATTATTTAGAGAAAAGAGCGTGCAGAAGTTATCTTCACCGGAGAATCTCAGTGAATATCTTCGAGTGACTACACCGTCCATGTGGGTTATCCTTATGGGAACCATGGTATGCATTCTGGGGCTCTATATCTGGAGCTATTTCATGACCATTGACAGCTATGCCTATGGTGATGGAATGGTTAAGAATGGCGTTTTGACCGTTACTTACCGGGATGATAAGACTGCCTCCTATGTCAGAGATGATATGGATGTGATTGTTGGTGGTGTGAGTCTGCCGATAGACAGTGTGGGCAAGAATGATAAAGGGGAGACCATTACCATTTCTCATACTGATTTTCCGGACGGAGAATATGAAGCTAAGGCAAGCTTTAGGCAGACCAAAATAATAAGTATGCTCTTTAACTAAAGAAACTGAGGTGGCGTACATGAACGCCAAAGCTACATTAAAGAAGCCTTCCGTGGGGAAAATGGTTAAGGTCCCTGTTGTGATGCAGATGGAAGCTCTGGAGTGCGGAGCTGCATGTCTGGACATGATCCTTGCCTATTACGGAAAGTGGATACCCCTTGAAAAGGTTAGATATGACTGCGGGGTATCCAGAGATGGCTCCAATGCCAAAAACATATTACAAGCCGCCAGAGCCTACGGGCTTACGGCCAGTGGATACCGCTTTGAACCGGAAAACCTGGTTAAAAGCGGCTCTTTTCCGTGCATAATACATTGGGAGTTTAACCATTTTGTTGTATTAAACGGATTCAAGAATGGATATGCCTACATCAACGATCCTGCAAGAGGCACCGTTAAGATGTCTATGAAGGAGTTTGATGAAGGTTTTACAGGAATTGTCCTGTGCTTCGAACCGGGTGAGAACTTTGAACCAAGCGGCAAGAAGCTTCGGACAATCGATTATGTGCGCTTAAGACTTAAAGGCGCATCTTTAGCAATTGTCTTTGTATTATTCTCAACTTTTGTAGCATATCTTTTTAATACGCTAAATCCGGCATTTAGCAGGTTCTTTATGGACAGGTTACTGACTGGCGAAAATAGGGAACTTCTAATGCCGTTCATTGTGCTGCTGGCATTTGTCACAGCGCTGAATATCATAAGTAGTGCCATATCTGAAATCTATTCTCTTAAAATCGACGGTAAGCTTTCAATTCTGACTAACAGTACCTATATATGGAAGGTACTTCATCTTCCCATGAACTTTTTTAGCCAGAGGTTATCGGGAGATATTCTGCAGAGAAAAAACTCTCAGATTTCTAAGACCCTGGTAGATACGGTAGCTCCGCTTCTTCTTAATGTGGTCATGATGGTCTTTTACCTTGTGTTCATGATAAGGTACAGCCCGGTCCTGACTTTGATTGGTATTGCCACAATACTTATCAACAGCTTCCTTGGAAAAATTATTTCGCAAAAGAGACTTAATATCACAAGGCTGAGTCTTCGTGATGCTGCAAAGCTTGAATCCACAACACTCTCCGGAGTTATGATGATTGAAACCATCAAAAGTAGCGGAGCAGAAGCGGGATTTTTTAAGAAGTGGGCAGGCTATCAGGCAGCAGTTAATAAAGAAAAGATAGAGTATTCTCATATAAATATCTGGCTTGGAAGTATTCCGAATTTTATTAACACCATAGCAGGATACCTGGTGCTCATCATAGGCGTTGGCCTTGTTATGAAGGGACAGTTTACACTTGGTATGGTCCTTAGCTTCCAGATGTACCTGAATTATTTCACAGCACCGGCCATGGGAATTATCGGTGCCGGCCAGGCCATCGAGGAAATGCGTTCCAAGATGGAAAGGTATGAGGACGTAATGCAGTATCCTGACGATGAAATCTTTGATGTGGCCAGAATAGGTGAGAATGAAGAATATGAAAAGCTAAGGGGAGATATCCATATTAAGGACGTGACCTTTGGCTATAGCAGACTGGCTAAGCCAGTAATTGAGAACTTCAATCTGGATATAAAAGAGGGCAGCAAGGTTGCCATAGTAGGTGCATCAGGCTGCGGTAAGAGTACCTTTGCCAAGCTCCTTTCAGGTCTTTATAAGCCCTGGAGCGGCGAGATTTTGTTCGGGGATAAGACATTGAAGGAAATAGACAGAAATGTTTTCACCGGATCAGTTGCGGTAGTAGACCAGGATATCACTCTTTTCGAGGATACCATTGACCAGAACATCAAGCTTTGGGACAACAGCATTGAGGATTTTGAGGTTATTTTGGCAGCAAGAGATGCCGGAATACACGATGAGATTATTGAAAGAAGCGAAGGCTATAAAGCCCATGTTGCAGAAAACGGAGGAAATTTCTCCGGTGGACAGAAACAGCGTCTTGAAATAGCAAGAGTACTGGCCCAGGATCCATCTATCATCATATTGGATGAGGCAACCAGTGCTTTGGATGCAGTAACGGAGATGAAAGTTATTGAAGCAATCAAGAAAAGAGGTATCACCTGCATTGTTATTGCTCACAGGCTTTCAACAATAAGGGACTGTGACAATATTATAGTTCTTGATAATGGCGTTATTGTAGAGCAGGGGACGCATGAAGAGTTGATGGAAAAGGGTAGTTACTATAAAGAACTTGTTACTAATGAGTAAAAGAGGTTTGTAAGTGGGCTGGTTTGATGAACAGATTAGGCAGAGAATAAAGACTGATCAGGATGTTTTCGAAGATGCTATCTTTGGCATGGCTTCTTCTGTTATTGGTGTGAAAGCTGCCAAGGAAATAAATGACAGTCGTATAGTTACCAAAGCTGCCATCGAAGAGATAATTAAATACTTCGGCTTTAAACCAAATGCAGATTCTTTTAACGAACTTTCTGAGAATCTGGATATCGCAGCCATTTTGCGTCCTTACGGCATTATGTACCGGGAAGCAACCCTTGATCATGAATGGATAAAAGAGGCCTATGGACCCATGATTGCAAGGTTAAAGTCCGATGGCTCAGTAGTAGCTCTTTTGCCAAGCTGTTATAAGGGCTATTACTACTATGATTATAAGCTGGGAAAAAAGGTAAAGATAAACAGGCAGAATATTAAGGATATAACATCTGAGGTGGTCTGCTTTTATAAGCCCCTCCCTAATAAGAAACTGGGGATTCATGATCTTATAGTATATATGCATAGCTGTATTGATTTATCAGACGTGATAGGCTATGCGCTTCTTATGCTTTTTGTTACCTTTATAGGCCTTATCACTACGGCTTTGGTGGAATTCGTTTCGGGATTTGTGGTTGAGACAAAGAGCTTTACGATGCTGATTGGAACTGCTGTATTTATGGTGGCTCTTGAGTTTTCTCTTTTGCTGATAACGGCCTGCGCTGATTTGTACATGGAACGAATAGAGATAAAAACAGGAATAAGCGTAGAGTCGGCGGTAATGAACAGGGTTCTTAATCTTCCGGCCGTATTCTTTAGGCAGTATTCCTCCGGAGAATTGTCTTCAAGGATAAACTCTGTCACGGAGCTATGCGACCTTATAATAAGTAACCTTGTTACATCTCCGATAACACTGGTATTTTCACTTATATACCTTCTGGAAATCAGGACGTTTGCTCCGGGGCTAGTTGTGCCGGCGCTGGTGATAAGTTTGTTTTCACTTGTATTTTCTATTATTACTATTTTTATTCAGGCAGGTCTTACTCAGAAAATATTGCAGCATTCAGCCAAAGAAGATGGCGTGACCTATGCCTTCATTAATGGCATTCAGAAGATTAAGCTTGCAGGAGCTGAGAAAAGAGCTTTTGCAAAATGGGCAAATTCCTATAATAAGAGCGCAAATCTACTCTACAGTCCGCCTACTATAATAAAGCTTAACAAGACTATAAATATGGCCATAAGCCTTATCGGAACTATGGTAGTTTATATTGTCGCTGTAAATACCGGTGTCACCGAATCAGAGTACATGGCATTTAGCACAGCCTTCGGACTTCTAAGCGGTGCCTTTGCTGCTATTTCATCTGTGGCTCTTCAGACTGCCAATATAAAGCCAATCCTCAAACTGGCAGAGCCGATTCTTAACGAGATTCCTGAGTCCAGCGAAGGAAAGGTTGTTGTTAATAAGGTAACCGGAAACATTGAACTTTCCAATATATGGTTTAAGTATGATGATAACGGCCCTGAGATATTGAAGGGAATATCCACTAGAATCAAGGCTGGCGAATATGTAGCAATTGTAGGTAAGACCGGCTGCGGAAAGAGTACGCTCCTTAGACTCCTTCTTGGTTTTGAAAAGCCAAACAAAGGTGCAATCTATTACGATGGAAGAGATACCTCCAAGATTGATATGACGAGCCTACGTAGGAAGATTGGAACCGTCACTCAGAACGGAGCTCTTTTCCAGGGTGACCTGTATTCAAATATAGTAATAACAAATCCGCTTCTGACTGTGGATGATGCCTGGGAGGCCGCTGAAATTGCAGGTATAGCCGACGATATCAGAGATATGCCTATGGGTATGAATACTTATGTATCGGAAGGTCAGGGCGGTATTTCCGGAGGACAGAAGCAGCGCATTATGATTGCAAGAGCTGTCGCTCCAAAGCCCAAGATTCTCATGCTGGACGAGGCTACAAGTGCTCTTGATAACATCACTCAAAAGAAGGTATCGGAGTCACTGGATAAGCTTAAATGTACCAGGATTGTTATAGCCCACAGACTTTCTACTATTAAGAACTGCGACAGGATTCTTGTTATTGATGACGGAAGGATAGTAGAAGAGGGCAAATATGAGGATTTGATCTCCAGAAATGGACATTTTGCAGAGCTTGTTAAGAGACAACAGCTATAATTTAAAAACTTTAACGCTAATTGTCAGACTATAATATGGTTTTCACAACTATATTTGTAAAAAAATACAATATTGAGTCATCTAATAGTTCGAAAAACTGTTAGATGACTCTTTTTTGTTACTGTAAAGTGTTAGCTTTTAGGCTTAATTATGGGAAAATTTAAGATTTTACTGTGGTGAAATTGTATAAATATAATTGGCTAAAAAACATAAACAATGCTGTGATAATGGGACTACAAATACGAAATAATATCAATATTTACAAAAAAGTGATGAATATATATACAGAAAAAAGAAAATAAGAATAAACAAATTATAAAAAAACTATAAATTATCACTTGAAAATATTAATTTTCATATTATCATTAGGATGTTGAAATTTTGAATTGGAGAAAAAAGTATGTCTGAAAATAGCGTTGTTAGCGTATTCGAAGAGGAAGAAGATATAGACCTTATTGAATTGTTCTTTGTACTTTGGAGAAAAATATGGGTGATACTTGCCTGTGGATTGGCAGGGGCAGCTGTTGCATTATTATGCACGATATTTTTAATTAAGCCTTTATATCAATCTTCTTCTATGATTTATATTTTTTCTAAAACTACTACCCTTACATCTGCAATAGATCTTCAGCTAGGCAAACAGCTGACTGTGGATTTTGAAATTTTGGGAAAAAGTAGACCTGTTTTAGAAAAAGTTATTTCTGATCTTAAGTTGGATACTGATTATGAATCACTTCTTAAAACCATTACAGTGGAGAATCCAACAGATTCAAGAATCCTTAAGATTACTGTTAAAAATCAGGATCCACAACTCGCATGTGATATAGCAAATAGTATGGCAGAGAATCTTGCTGCACGAGTTGCAGAGGTAACTAACACTGATAAGCCTTCTTCTGTAGAAGAAGCAGTTACATCGCCTAATCCTGTAAGCCCAAGCAAAGTAAAGAATACCGTTTTAGGTGGAGCTTGTGGTTGTATTTTTGCTATTGCTGTAATTCTTGTATTTTATTTTAGTGATATGTCAGTGAACAATGAGGATGATGTTAGAAAATACCTTGGACTTGGAACACTTGCTGCAGTTCCATACGAAAAGAGTATTTCAGAAGGTCATGAATCAAAATCCTCTAAAAAGAAAAAAGAAAAGAAGAGAAAAACATGAGCAGCAGAAAAAAATATATATTTTTCTTAACTACACTTGTTTTAGTTGTTGGTGTTGGAATTGGTAGTTATGCAGTTACTGATTCCAGAAACAGTAAAAAAGAGATGGAAGAACTTGCCAGCATTGCTTATAGCACTGAAAAAAATGCTAAGGAGTATATTGCTGAGAATGATTCAACGGTTACGACAAAGGTTTCATCGGGAACTGTTACCAAAGATAATGCCAGTGCTTACAAAACTTCTCTTGATGTAGAAGGTTTGCAGAAGGCTAATCCTGATATTGCTGCCTGGATTACAGTTCCGGGAACTTTAATTGATTATCCCATAGCACAGCACCCAACAGATGACCTTTATTATCTGAGCCATGGCCCGGAGGGACTGAAATCTTCTCATGGGTGTCCATATATAGAAATATGTGATTCGAATTCTTTTCAAGATAACATCACTGTTGTATATGGCCACAATATGAATGATGGTTCCATGTTTGCAGGGCTTCATAAATTTGAGGATAGCAAGTTTTTAAAAGACCATAGGGAAATAACAGTAACTACTGTTGATCATGTAATGACTTATAAGATTTTTGCTGCGGTCATGTACAGTGATGCATATATACCATATTATTTCGATGACACCAAGAAGGCAGACAGAACAGCTTTTGTTAAGTCACTAGAAACGGATATTGTAAAAAAGCGAAGCATTATCTTAAACGATGAAAAGGTTACGGATGCTAACAAGATTATTGTATTAAGTACTTGTGACAAGAAGCTTCGCAGTAATAGATTCCTTGTCGTAGCGGTTTTAAAACAAATCGATGGGGTGGATGTTTGAAATAAATATGGGAAGTAATAAACATGCGGTTAAATATGTTGTTTTGCTAGTAGCGTCTCTGCTTATTGCATTGATGGCAGGTGAGACAATAGCTAACAATAAAAAAGCTAATGGTGTAAAAAGAGCTGCAGAAAGCTCTGGCGTAGAAGCCTCTGTGGCAGGTGTAAGTCGAGAATTTGCTAAAGATAGCTTTGATGGAAGTGTTTTTTATGAAGGCTTCAGATATGAAGTGAATACACATGTAGACACAATACTTTTTCTTGGAATAGATAGTAGCAAACAGGAGAGAGACGGCGTTGGAATTACAGAGGGTGGTAGAAGTGATACCATAATCCTTTTTTTATTAGATAATGACAACAATACGGTTACACCTCTTGAAATCAATAGAGACACCATGGTTGATGTAGACATTTACGACAATGATGGAAAGTTTCTTGCAAGAGGAAGCGAGCAGTTAACTATGCAGTATTCTTATGGCGATACTCCAGCGAAAGCCTGCAACCTTACCAAGGAAAAAGTGTCCGATCTGTTGGGACGAACTCGAATAGATGGTGTTATTTCGCTGACTATGGACGGAATTGAACCGATAGTAGATTCTATTGGAGGCGTGACACTTCAGCTGCAGACGGATGAAACTGATCTTGATCCTTCCTATACAGAAGGAGCGGTTATTCATTTAGATGGAGTTGCAGCTAAGGCGTTTGTACATAACCGTGATATTGAGGTTAGAGGAAGTAACATTTCCAGAATGACGAGACAGACGCAATTCATGCTTGCATTGTTCCAGACAATAAAGGGACAGGGAGATTCCATAGTAGAAATTATGGAAAATGCCGCAGGAGATTATCTGTATGAAGATGTTGATGCAGATAGCGTCAGCCGACTTACAAATTATGAGTATTCAGGAGAAGTAATTACTTTACCTGGAGAAAATGTGACAGATGGGATTCACGACGAATTCTATGTTGATGATAAAAAACTCACAGAAACGGTGCTAAAGCTATTCTATTTGAAAGAATAAGGAATTGTTTAGTGGGTTCGGATTTATCCTATATAACAATATGTATCTTACAACAAGGAGAGGGATATGAAAAAGAAAGTATTAGCAAGTGCTGCGGCAGCAGTAGTAATTATGGCAAATGCATTATTTACTGTAGAAGCATTTGCGCAAAGTGTTACAACAACAATTGAAATTGCAGGTGTTGGACGATCTGCAGAAGAAGCTGAGACAGCTGGGGCACAGGTCCTTGGTGCAACTAGAAATGCTGTGTCTGGAGAGGGAATTACTACCAGTAAGATTAAGGATAAGGCGATAGTTAATACTCTTAGCAAGACTGAGACTGTAGTACAGATTATCAACAACGTTTTGGCGTCTGCTACAAATAATGAGACTAGTTCAAAGGTTTCATCAGGAAATACAACTAAGACTGCTACAGCCCTTAAAGCGGAAGAGGTTTCTGTTATTCAGAGTATGGACTTAAATGTGGCTACCGGAACAGATGTATCTGAAGAAAAGCCATTGTATGTAGCATTTAGTTTCGCAGGATTGAATTCTAAATCTGAAGTATATGTACTTCATTTTCATAATGGATTATGGGAAGTTGTAGAATCAACAGTTACAGATGGAAAGATAGTTGCCAAGTTTACAAGCTTTTCACCAGTAGCCATTGTTGCAAAGACAAATACTTTAAATGGAGCTGTTCTTGGAACTGAGAGAAAGACATCTCCAAGAACTGGTGATAGTATTTGGCTTTTAGTTATTGCTGGAGCAGCACTAGTTGCAATTGCTGCAGCTGCTCTTCAAAAAAAGTTTTTCCATGATTGACTGGAAAAGCACAGCCATTCAAACGGCTGATATCCATTGTCATATCATTCCTTTTGTTGATGATGGGGCTGAAGACTATGAGGATGCAGAGAACCTGATTAGAGAAGAGTATTCCCAAGGCGTAAGGGTTATCGTTTTAACTGCTCATTATAGAAACGGGGCCTTTGATACACCCATAAATAAGGTGGCAAAGAAATATAAGGATTTGAAAAAGTGGATTTCAACAACTGATATGAGTGATATGGTTCTTTTACTTAGCCGCGAATATCATTGTGATGAGAGACTAGAAGCGCTGCTTGATGGCTATTCTAGTGGACAAGAAGAAATAGTATTTGAAAATAAAAGATATGTTCCAAAAGAAGAAATAGTTCCTTTTGGTAAACATAAGTGCATTTTATTGGAATTTTCATCTAATAAAATGCAGGATAGTGAGTTTGAAATATTTATCAAAAAAGCTTCGCAGGCAGGACTTATACCTATAGTAGCGCATGTTGAGCGCTATCCTGCCGTGCAGGACAGGCCTACAATTGTTTACAGGATGAAAAAACATGGAGCTTTGGTTCAGGTAAATTGCGAGTCACTTTTATCAAAAGCAAAAACCAAGGAATGCGAGATCGCTCAAGGACTTGTTAGACATAAGATGGTGGATTTGATTTCTTCAGATTGTCATGATTTGGAGAATCGTCCTCCTAAAATGAAAAAATGCTACTTGTTTCTGAAAAAGAAATATGGAGTAAGTACTGCAGATGAGCTTATGCGTAATAAAGCAATTTCGCTTATCTATGGTGAAGAAGTAGGCAATTGTAAGGAGTTAGTTTTAAATGTTAGAAATAAAGCTTGAAAAAATGGAACTTCCTTTTGCTATGGCGGAGGAAATTAAGAACTTAAGATCTAGTATCAGGTTTAGCGGTGAAAACATAAAGTCACTGTTATTTACAAGCAGTACACCCAATGAAGGAAAGAGCACTATCGCGCTTGAAACAGTAAGAGCCTTTGCTGATCTTGGAAAAAAAGCACTTTATATCGATTGCGACCTTCGTAAGTCGATTCTTAAAGTTAAGATTACAAAGGGCTCTATAAGAAGTGGTCTTACACATTATTTGACAGGACAATGTGGACTTGAAGATATCATTTACAGGAATGTAGCCAAGGATGATGATGTAGAGTTTGATATTATTCCTGCAGGCCCATTGAGCAGTAGCCCTACAGAGTTAATCGCATCCGGAAAATTTGAAGAAATGTTAAAAAAACTTCGAGATGAATATGATGTGATTATTATTGATTCTCCGCCACTTGCATCGGTTGGAGATGCGGCAATTATAGGTTCATTTGTGGATGGCTCTATTCTTGTGGTTGAAGCTGGAAGTGTTGATTATAGACTTATTCAGAAAACAAGGGATAAGCTTTTTGCTTCCGGATCAAGGATTCTTGGGGTAGTACTGAATAAGGTTGATAACTCCAAAAAGAAATATGGATATTATAAACACGGCTATGGCTATGGATATGGCTATTCTAATAGGTATGGATCTCAGGATTCATATAGAAACTGATTAGTAAAGATTTGCGTGGGAGGAGTGCAAGGATGGAAAAAAAGTTGAAAATTTGTTTTGTTGGTTCGTCAGGTGGTCATTTGGCACATCTTTATATGCTAAAGCAGTACTGGCAGGATAAGGATCGCTTCTGGGTTACTTTTGACAAAGAAGATGCTAGAAGTCTTTTAAAAGGTGAAAAGATGTATTCGGCATATTTCCCTTCAAACAGAAGCATCAAGGCATTGGTTATAAATACTATTAGAGCAATAAAGATATTACGTAAAGAACGACCAACATTAATTGTCACTTCCGGAGCAGCACCTGCAATCCCATTTTTCTGGATTGGTAAACTGTATGGAGCGAGGACTATCTACATAGAAGTCTTCGATAGAATTGATAAACCAACAATCTCTGGAAGATTGTGTTATCCGGTAACAGATAAATTCCTGGTTGAGTGGGAAGAAATGAAGCAGGTTTATCCCAAGGCTATAAATTTGGGAAGCATATTTTAATTAGTTGTGAGGCAAACAGATGATATTTGTAACAGTAGGTACACATGAACAGCAGTTTAACAGACTTGTAGAATATATGGATAAGTGGGCAGAGAGCCATGGCGAGGAAGTGGTGATCCAAACTGGCTTTAGTACATATATACCCAAGAAAGCTACATGGAAAAAGCTTTTTAGCTATAGCGAAATGAAAGAAAATGTTGCAAAAGCACGTATAGTCGTAACTCATGGTGGACCTTCAAGCTTTATTATGCCTCTTCAGACTGGCAAAATTCCGGTGGTTGTGCCTAGAAGAAAATCATTTGGCGAGCACGTTAATGATCACCAATTTGATTTTTGCAAACAGGTAGCAAAAAGACAAGGAAATATTATTTTTGTTGAGAATATCAAAGAATTGGATAAAACCTTGGCTAACTATGATGAAATTGTTGCTGGATTAAAGAATGGAATTAAAAGCAATAATGATGCTTTTTGCTCAGAGTTTGAGAGAATTGTTCAGGAAATAATAGCCTGAATCATCTTTCGTAGAAAGTGGATAAGTGAAATATGTCAAATGAAACAAAAAAAGTAAAGGTTGTCCATATCACCAAAGATTTAATAGTAAGTGGTATCGGAACTGTACTGATGAATTATACCTGTAATTTAGATAAAGAACGTTTTAAAACAACTATTATTGCAGGCACTCCTATTGCAGATTCTTATAGAGATTTGTGCCGTGAGAACGGGATAGAAATCAAAGAAATACCTGCCAAAGGTAGTTCGTCCTTGAAATGTTATATGGCTATGTGGAAAATCCTTAAAAAAGGAAAATATGATATAGTTCATATTCATGGTAATAGCGCAACAATAACAATAGAGTTGCTTTTAGCAAAAGCAGCAGGAATCAAGGTAAGAATTGCTCATTGTCACAATAGTACATGTGATCATGTAAAGGTACATGAGATTTTATCGCCGATTTTTAAAAGGGTGTACACAAAAGGATATGCTTGTAGCGATTTGGCAGGCAAATGGATGTTTGGAAATAGTTCCTACCAGGTTCTTACGAATGGATTTGAAATAAACAAGTTTTTATTCAATCAGGAAATGAGAAAATCTATAAGGCGTGAGCTAAATATAGAGGATAAGTTCGTAATTGGTAATGTGGCTAGATTTAATAATCAAAAAAACCACATTTTTTTATTGGATATTTTTAAAGAGGTAGCAAAAAAGAATCCGGATGCATTCCTGTTTCTTGTGGGAGCGGGGCCATTACTTGAACAGATTCAGCAATTAATACAGGAGCATCCTTACAAGGATAGAATATTGTATTATGGTGAATCAGATTATGTAGAAATTTTATATAATGCTATGGATATGTTTGTGTTACCTAGCAAATATGAAGGACTTGGGATTGTTTTCGTAGAAGCTCAGATTAATGGACTTAGGTGTGTTACATCAGATCAGGTTCCTAGTGAGGTTAATATAAATAATCAGACTAAATTTATTTCATTTGATAAGGATGCTGAGTCCTGGGCTTCAGAGGTGGTTCCATACCCGGATGATGATAGACAGAAGATGTCTGAACTGGCATATTCTAGTGCTAAAAATTATGATATAGCTGATCGTGTAGAAAAGCTAGAGAGAGATTATCTGGAACTAACAAGCCTGGCGTGAGTTGTTTTTTTGTGTTTTAGTGAGGAAGTATTGTGACAATATTTGGCGTTATATGGGCATTAATTATGCTGTATTGTTTCAAAAAGGCGGATATTAAGTATATGTTTTTTGCCACATTGATTTTTATGACATTTCAATGTGCAAATGTATTGTACCTTCATGGTAGCTCCGGAGTAGGGCCACAAGTATTAACTTCAATTTGTTTTATAGCGAAGTTTTTTATTTCTTCGAAGTTTAAATTTACAAGAATTCGTAAAGATAAGTCTCTTCTAGCTAGTTTATCACTAGTAGCTCTAGCTATTTTGATTATAGTAAGCGGATATAAAAATAGTAATCTTAGTGAAACATTATTAGTTATTTTTCAGCTTTTCGTTTATATGATTGCCTTTCTGTTAATGAGAAGGACAGCGAAAAGTATTGGAAAAGAGAATTTATATAAGCTAGTAAGAACAATAATAATTTTCGTTGTTGCTGTTGGAGTGATTCAATGGTCAATTACAAGGTTTGTGCCAGCAGCCAAAATCCTCTTGAAGTATATTTTTTACAGTGATAACTCTACTGACGTATATTTCAACCATAATGATGCATATCATAATGGCAGAATATATTCTACATTTATGGAACCGTCATATATGGCAGCATTTGCTGTTGGGGCATTTTATTACTTGGTTTGCTTTTGGAACAGGCTTAAAGAAAACATCGCTCTATTAATTATGCTTGTTATAATAATTGTTGCTTCGCTAAGCTCAACGGCGTATGGAGCATTTATAATTACAGGGCTTATTTTTATTGTCAGTACAAAAGAGCTTAAGCTTAAATGGAAAGTTTTGATTGTTTCCTTTGCTGCAGTATTGGCATTTGTTTTCTTTACTATGTTTTATGATGTCTTAGATGTTGTTATTTTTTCGAAGGCTTCATCTGCTTCCGGAGTTACACGTGCAAGATGGAATCTGGAGGCACTTGATGCATATAATACGTCACCTATTTTCGGCGTTGGTTATAAGGCCATTAGAGGAAGCAGTATTATTTACACAATAATGGGAGAATTGGGAATACTTGGACTGATTTCATTTGTTTCTTTTAACATTGCTTCTGTTTGGAGAGTAGTGTTTAGAGGAATACGGGCTAAGAAGTATTCTTTGGGGTATTACGGCGTATTATATGCTGCAATTTCTTCTGTAACTTGCTTGGTTATTGCTTGCCCTGATTTGGATTTATGTTCCTATTGGTTTTGGCTGTATTTGGTATCTTGCTATAACGGCCTTGAATTGATCAAGTACAGGACTAATAAAATAGTGATGTTTGATTCGTTTAGTCAAAGCAACGCTTCATTAAGTTTACAATGATGTTTTAAGTAGAGGTTATATGAAAGGTTCTATTATTTGCGAAACAACATGTTGCGGTTGTGCTGCATGCATGTCGATTTGTCCAAAATCAGCTATTTCTATGGCAGAGAATGAAAAAGGATTTTTAAATCCTGTAGTTGATGAAACGCTATGTGTAGATTGTGGTTTATGTCAGAAAGTATGCAATAGCAAGATTGAAAAAGAAAACGTTAGTAATGCATATATATTAAAAATAAAAGATTCTGTGCAGCATTTGATGAGCCAGTCAGGTGGTGCGTTTACTGCAGTTTCCAATGCGATTCTTGATGATGATGGAATGGTATTTGGTGTTGTTGCAGATGAGAATTTTGAAGGTGTGTATGGTTGCGCCAAGAGTAGAGAAGAGAGAGAGGCAATGCATGGCTCTAAATACATGCAGGCCAGAGTTAATTATACATACAGAGAGGTAGAAAAAGCTCTGGAAAGTCATAAAGTTCTTTTTTCGGGTACGCCTTGTCAGGTTGGGGCTCTAAAAAAGTATCTTAAGAATAAAAAAGTATGTACAGACAATTTGTATACAGTTGATATTGTTTGTCATGGTGTTCCTTCTGTGCTGATATTCCGCGGAATATTGAATGAAGCCCGAAAGAAAGTTGGAAAAATACATCAGGTAATTTGGAGAGACAAATTATACTCCGGATGGGGGGCTAATACCAGCAGTTTTTATGGTATTGATAAGTATTCTACTGGACATTTTTATAAGATATTTTGGTCAAATTTATGCCTTAGAGATTCTTGCTTTCAGTGTCAGTATGCTTCACTAGGTAGGTGCTCTGATATAACAATAGGTGATGCCTGGGGAGTAAAAAAGCAGGATCCGAGTTTTGCTGACAGTAGAGGAGTGTCACTAGTGCTTATAAATTCTGCTAAGGGTGTGGAATTATTCGAGAAGTTTAAAGAAAATGTCGTTTTTAAGAGTGTTGATATAAATGATTACATTCAGCCCAATATGAAGGGGCCTTCAAAAGCCAATAGAAGTGTAACAGAATTTTGGAATGATTATTTTAGTAAGGACTTCTCGTTTATTCTCAAAAAGTACGGAGAGAATAATCTTCTATTGAATTATAAATATGTGTTAAAAAAAGGGATTAATGCTATATGCAAAAGAAAATAGGTATTATTACTTTTCACAATAGTGTTAACTATGGTGCTGCGCTTCAGACATACGCATTATATAAGACATTATCTAATGATGGGTATGATGTTGAGGTTATAGACTATGTTAATGAGAAAATTGACGGAGAGCTTAAGTCAAAGGGTGAAGTAATTAATAAGAGTATAAAAGGGTATGTAAAAGCCGCTATTAAAAAATATCACGGTAAGCGTAAATTTATCGCCTTTTCAGATTTTAATGAATCAAGGATAAAACTTTCTGATGAAAGGAACATACCAAGAAGCAATGTAGAATTGATTGCCAATAAATATGATGTATTTATTACTGGCAGTGATCAGGTATGGAACTTAGGGATAACAGGTGGAGACTTATCTTATTACCTTGATTTTGTGCCTGAAAAAGCATCGCGTATAGCGTATGCAGCATCTGCAGGAGATACCATTGGAACAGAAATATCAAAAGTGCTTCCGATAATTAGTAAGTTTAATGCTATATCAGTCAGAGAAAAGTCATTAAAGGATTATCTGGGTGAAAATTTTAATCTAGATACAACTGTATGCTGTGATCCGACTTTGTTGGCCGAGAAATCCATCTTTTCCGAAATAAAAAGCAAAAGACTAATTAAGAAAAAGTATGTGTTCTGTTTCTTGATGGCGGACAAACCTGGAATAATGGATGCCGCAAGGGCTATAGCGAAAGAAAAGGGGCTGGTTTTAATTGATAACAAAAAGAGTTTTGAATTCTTTTTGCATAGTAGCCCTGAAGATTATCTTTCGTGGATTTGCAACGCAGAATATGTTTTAACAGATTCTTTCCATGGCACAGTTTTTTCACTTATATTTAATAAGCAGTTTATTTCAGATAAATATGATGCTGATGGAAATGTTAAAAAAAGAATTCAGGATTTGCTTGGTGATTTATCATTAGAGGATCATTTTAAGAATATCAACTTGGAAAATATAGAATGTATTAAGAAAATTCTGTATGCGCCAATTGATTACGAAAAAGTTGAAAAAGAAAGAAAAGAACTTGCAAGTAAGTCTCATGACTGGCTGATGGATTCTATTAAGAATTGTTAAACTAGCAAGTTTGAGTGATTTTTTATGAGTCAAAAAAAGAGTATTAAAAAGAATTTTGTATGGCAGGTAGGTATAGAAATTACCAATATGCTACTTCCACTGGTTACATCGCCTATTCTGGCTAGAAGAATGGGAGCTGAGACGCTTGGTATCTATTCTTATGTATATACTGTCTCATATTATTTTTTGACATTTGCATTGCTGGGAATGTTTCAGTATGGAACCAGAGAAATTGCTACAGTCAGGGATAATAGAGAATTACTAAACAAAAAGTTTAGTGAGTTGTTTTGCTTTCAGTTTCTTCATGCTGGGATGGTGATTATAGCTTATCTTGCGTATTCTTTTTTGTTCTCAAAATATATTGGGCTTATGCTGATACAGACTATTTATTTGGTAGGAGCCTCACTTATTCTTATTAACTATGTTTTTACGGGATTAGAAGAGTTTAATATTATTGCAGTAAAAACAATGATAATAAGAATCATCGGTGTAGTACTTATTTTTGCATTTGTACGAACCAAAGAAGATTTACCACTATATACACTTATTATGGCGGGTGAACCTTTAGCAGGTGCACTTGTATACATTGCACTTGCCAGAAACAGGGTAAAACTTGTAAAGGTGAATATCAAAGATGTCTTTAAGCATACAAAAGGCTTGTACATGATATTCATTCCTATTATGGCAACATTCCTGTATACTACCATGGACAAACTTATGCTTGGACATATGAGTGTAATGTCTGAACTTGGATATTATTCTAATGCTGAGAAGGCACTTATTGCTCGAAATCTGGCTGTGGCATTAAGCGTTGT
Organism: Butyrivibrio sp. VCB2006; assembly: GCF_000420945.1. Lineage (GTDB taxonomy): Bacteria > Bacillota > Clostridia > Lachnospirales > Lachnospiraceae > Butyrivibrio. The sequence goes on along the minus strand of NZ_ATVX01000004.1, from coordinate 203,069 downwards.
TTTAGTTCCAAGAATGTCAAACCTTGCGGGAGATTCAAATTCAAAAGCATTTAATGAACTGTTAGACAAATCTATCGAAGTAATTCTTTTGCTCACTATTGCTTTTGGCTTTGGAACAGCCGGTGTTTCGTCAGCATTTTCTGTAGTGTTCTGGGGCAAGGATTTTTCTCCATGTAGTATTCTGATTCAGGTTATGAGTTTTACACTACCGGCATATGGTTTAACTTATGTTATTAATAACCAGTATCTTGTTCCACTACGAAAAGAAAAGATATATATAGGAGCTACAGTATTTGGGGTATTAGTTAATTTTATGCTTAACTGGCTATTGATTCCTATCTACGGTGCTTTAGGAGCGGCTATAGCTACATTGGCAACTCAGTTTATTGTTTTGATATGTGAGTGTGTGGCAATTAGAAAGAGTTATTCAGTACTTAGATCACTTAGAAGTGCAATTCCATATTTATTTATCGCTATGGTAATGTATGCTGTGATTAAGTCCATGGATAGCATGGTTACTTATAGTATTCTTTCACTGTTATTAGAAGTGTTGATTGGTGGCCTTTTATTTTTTGTCTTATGTGTTGTATACTGGATTGCTTTTAAGAAGACTATGTATTTGAATATTATTACTGGTGCATTAGCGCGTGTTAAGAGAAAAAATACAATAATAGCGGAAAGAACATGAGCTTATTACGGAGAAATATGTAATTAAATATAAGCGGCGGCCTGCTTGAGCAGACCGCCGCTTAGCAATTTCATTTGCGAAGCTCTTTATAGATTTCATCCACGTCATAATTAGGAGCATAGTTGATTGCTACATCATATATTGGGCGTACAGTTTCTATATCTTCCTCAACTTCATCAGCAATAGTTTCGAGAGATTTACCCTTTACAATTTTCTTGCAAATTGTCCTTATGAGTCGTTTATAATCACCTTCGTTTAGAGAATCTTCTTTGAGCGCTTTCATATGTCCAGCTTGATCATATTCGTATAGACTATACGTAATAACCGCCTTCCTTTCCTTCACCAAGAAATCTTTGAGAATATCGTTCTCAATACAGTAGTCGACAGCTAGCGGCACTGCATCGGCTGAATGCCGACTTGTATACACTAAACTATTTGATAGTGGTTGTAAATACTTTTGGAATAACATTAAGAAAAGATTAAGAAATTTGTGTGTGAAGAAGTACTATTATTTGTTGTATAATTAATTTCGATGACGTTGTTTGTGACTAGCCTAGGGGGGACATGATGGGAACTAAACTTACTAACGAGGAGATTTACGAGAAGTATCACGACAAGGTTTTTGCTTACATCAGGAATCATGTTAATCAGATAGAGGATGCTGAGGATCTGTGTTCTGATGTATTTGTTAAGATTTATAGCAAAATTGATACCTTCGATGAGAAGAAGGCCAGTATTTCAACCTGGATTTATGCAATGACCAGTAATACGGTTATTGATTTTTACAGAACGAATCATATTCATTCGGAGATTCCGGAGGATCTGGCTGAGGATAAGAGTCTGATTGAGGATGAAGTCCTTAATAATGAGAATCTGGAAGAGCTTGCCAAGGCGCTTAGGGCGCTGCCTCAGGAGCAGATGGATATCATTGTTCTTAGATACTATAGGGGGCTGACACTGCAGGAAGTGGCAGAGCAGATGAACCTTTCCTATGGTATTACCAAACTTCGCCACAGAGAGGCTCTTGGAAGACTCAAGGATTTGCTTGGAGAGTGACAACTGACAACTAAGGAAAAACTACAAAAAAGGATGCCTAAGTTTAAAGAATATATCCGAAGATACGGAGTTTATTTTTTAACATAGGCATCCTTTTACAATATTTATATATCCATTTCAGGATTATTTATCTTAGTAGTTCACTCCAAGAGCCTTGAGCTCTTTTTCTGTCTGAGAATAATTTTTGTAAACGATTCCCTTCCAGCCAAGCTTAACTGCGGTCTCGATATTTACCGGAGTATCATCGATAAATACGGTGCGCTCTGGAGTTAAGTTGTATCGCTGCTCCAGAAGGTGATAGATTTCAGGCTGTGGCTTAACAACGTGGTCTCTATAGCTGAGAATTCCGCCATCTGTTTCATCGAGGAAAGCCATGGCATCAGGGCAGCCTTCAAGAGCCTGTCTTGAGAAGTTTGAAAGGTACAAAACTTTATAGCCTGCTGCCTTGAGGGCTTTGATCCAAGGGATTGTCTTTTCTCTCTTGAGGATGATTCCGTCGATATTTACGAAGGCATCCTTGAGCTGTTCTCCAATTTCAGGATCGTTTTCTACAAATCTTTCTACGATCTCATCGTTGGTAAGATTTCCCTTGTCGTATTCAACCCAGTCATCACTTCCAACAGAAGCCTTTGCCATTCTCTCTATCATGGCATCATCGTAGCCCTTGGCTTTAAGAAAATCATTCCAGGCAAAATCAGTAAGTACGTTGCCGATATCAAATACAACAGTATTGATCTTGCCTTCAGGAATTACATTGCCAAATTTGTCGTGCTGCTTGTTGGAAGAGCCTGCATCAAGAGATGCGATATTGTGTCTTCCTGTAATTGCGCCGAGACCCCAGAGAAGGAGCCACAGCATAATTGGAACTGCAACGATTGCTCCGGCAAGGCCCATGAACATATCCTTGGAATCAGGACCGCCAAAGAGGGCAACTCCCAAAAACGCGATTATAAGTCCTGCGATGATCACAAGTCCAACGATTGCCAGAACTCTTTTGTATAAAGGTGTTTTTTCATTATTATTCATATAAATCTTCCTATCTAAACTAAGCATATTTCCCTACTTCTACATACAGAGTAAAAGTATACACAAAGAACTTCAACTTTTCAATTTATAAGTTTGTATTAGTGATAAATGGATTTTTTTATTATAATAATTTGCGGGAAAAACTAAGAAAGAATATTTGAATTATGAGTAAAGTGATTGAAGTTTTAAAAAAGATAGCCTCCAAGATAACCTACAGCAAAGTCATAATGTTTCTGATACTGTGTTTCTTTGCTGCATTGGGGATTAGTTATTTAAATGACTATTTTTTAAAGGACTATATTCAGGCCAAAAAAGCTGAGAAGGCCGAACCTGTTTACGAAGAAGAATACGGTGACAAGACAATGGTTATTCACGAGAACTACCTTATAAATAATCAGGGCAAAATTGTGGATGTCAGAGACATTGCCGGTAGAGATCAGACATACACAGGATACACCAATGAGATACAGTCTGATTACTTCCAGGATAAGGCTCTTGTATATGACGGCAAGGATAAGGTATATCTTTTTAACTCTGATCTTGAATATGAGGTTGTAGCCGAAAAGGCCTGCAGAGCCGGAATGTCTTTATCCGGAAATAAAGTCTTCTATATTATTAAGAAGCCTTCCGAGGCAGATAATGAAGTCTATATCTATGATGTTGAAACCAAAGAAACCAACATGGTATGGAAGGGCGCATCTGAGGCTGTATTATCACCGGAGGGAAATTATCTTTTGTATTATGTTAATAAAGAAGATTGTCTGTATTCAGTTAACTTTGAAACCGGAAAAAGCAAAGTGGTAACTAAGAATCAATATATTATGCCCCTGTCTATCAGTGATGAGGGAAAGTACATTTTCGGATATAGAGGCGATGGAAACGGAAAAATAGAGATTTGCTATATTGAGAAGGATGATATCTGGGGATTTGGGTATTCCATGTCTCAGTATGACTACAACTTCGTGGTGATGAGTAAGCAGCAAAAAGACATATTCTGCAGCATGAGAAGCAAGGATTACTATTTTAACGGAGAAACCGGGTATTTCCACAAAGATTTCCTGGACGGATGGAATGCCTATATTCCTTTTGACTATACTGTCAGGAAGGTTGGCGGTCAGGAGATAATGATTCTTTCCAATGAAGGTTTTGATGATTTTGTGTACAAATATAAAGGCAGAATGCGCTGCATAACAGAAACCAAGGAAAGGGTTTACCTGTTCGATCAATATGGTACCTATCTCTTTAGCGGATATGAAGACGGCGTCTTTACTGCCTATGCTATTGACGGTAATTACAAGATTGATAAGGCCATAGTGACTTATGTAGAAGGAAAAGATGGCGAGCTTGAAACAAAGATTGTCCATGACAAGTCATTTCTATCAGACTATAATATACGAACCATGAGAACCAATGAAAAGCACAATATGTTCTATTTCGTGACAACGGATTTTAAGCTGTATTGCTACGATGGTAACAATGATGAAACGAAGTTTATTTGCAATATGGAAGATTCAGGTGCTTCTGTCCACAATCATCTGGAGTATTCCAAATTTGAAGATATCCTGTACTTCGTGGATGGCGATGATCTCTTTTCCTATGACCCTGAAACGGAAAAGATTACTCTTGTTACCGGAGACTGTTACATGATATCCGGCGGAGATCACAAGACAGACCTGGTGCAGTTTTGCACCGAGGAAATGGAAGAGAATCTGTATGTGGTTAATGGACAGATCTTTAAACCTACTAATTAAATAGTATGTATTAACTCCAAAAGCCGTGATGCCGCAATTGACAAAGGCCTGGTCTCATCTGTGATAACGCAGATCTGTCTCTTGGGAATCAGGGAGTTAAAGCGAAGTTCGAACAACATTCCGCTATCCAAGTACTCTTTTGCAAAGTCCTTAACAACGCAGCCTACGCCTAGGTTTCTTAGGGCGAACTGGACTATCATGTCGCTGGTTGAAAGCTCGAACTCAGGCTGAATGTCAACGTCATGGGAACTAAGGAAGTTATTGATATAGTTTCTGGTGCTGGAGTTTGCCTCTAAAAGAATAAGCGGCATCTTTTTAAGATCGCTGAAATCCAGAGTTTTGTTCTTGTACTGAATAAAGCGGCGGCCGGCTACAAAGGTATCTTCTATATTAGAAACAGGAAAATAGTTGTAGCCCTCTTTTTCTGCAAAGGGAGTGGATATAACACCGAAGTCAATTTTGTCATCATCCAGATACTGCAGGGTTTCAGGAGTTGGGCCGTTAGTTACGGTAACCTTGATGCCGGGATACAGCTCATGGAACTTCTCAAGGAATGGCAAAAGAAAAAATCTAAGAGTCATGTCACTGGCACCAATCCTGACTTCTCCTGCGCCAAGGTGCTGAATCTGCCTGAGGCGCTGAATGCCAAGATCAATCTGTTCGTAGCCTCTTTCTACATATCTATATAGAAGATCTCCCTCACTTGTGAGCTTCATGCCACGGGATGTCCTTTGGAAAAGAGTGCATTCCAAAGAGCGTTCAAGCTGATGGATAGATTGTGTGACAGCAGGCTGGGAGATAGACAGCTCTTTTGCCGCCAAAGTAATGCTCCCAAGTTTTCCTACATAATAAAATACCTTGTAATACTCCAGATTTTCGACCATTGCTCCTCCAAAAGGCAGGTAAAAAATATACTAAGCCTGGCAAACTTTCATAATTAAAGAATATACTAATTTCAAGAAAAATGTATATATTTTATTCTGTACAATTGGCTGCGTCCATGCTATTATTTATCAAGAACTGAAAAAGATAAGTGACACACGAGTTTGAAAACGGCTACAAGCCAGAATAGGAGCGGCTTTCAATGAGTTTTGAAAATGACAACAATGTCAATGAGAACAGTGTTGAGGATATCGTTTCAAGATACAGACCCGAGGTTTCCAAGTTAGTTCCATATTTGAGATGGCTTAAAGATAACGCCAAAGTAGAGGTGGCTTCCAGTTACAGTAACAGCGACCTCAAATCAATGCCGTTTCCGGTTTATGATTCTAATCTGCTTGCCTTTGTTAAGGCGGCACAGTCTACAAATTTGCTTGATCGCAACTATGTTTATGTTTATTCCAGAAATCATTTGAATACTGCCAAGGATGAGCTGTTGTTCATTCATGACGCCGAGATTAAAGATATGGAGGATCTTGCCGGAATCTTATCCAAGTATATTTTATCCGGTATGACCAAAGGAACTGTTTGGGCTGAGGGAGTCCGCAACGGTGTTCTCTATAATGTAGTTGCTAAAATGGATGAGCTTTGCAGAGTTTGGGGACACGAATCTGACAAGCCGCTAGCGTGAGCTTCACATAATTTTTTGACTGGGAGAAAAAAGTAATGGGAGAGAAGTCCACACAGAAGAGGAAATACATTCTGGAGAAGGCCAGAACAGTTTTTTCCGAAAAAGGTTATAAGAATGTAACTATGAAGGACATTGTAGATGCCTGTGACATCAGCCGCGGGGGTCTTTATCTCTATTTTTCCAGTACTGCAGAAATTTTCATGGCAGTTCTTGCCGATGAACATGATGAGGATGATGAAGAGGCAGTTGTAGCAGCCCTTTCCGGCGATGCTTCTGCAGGTGATATGCTTGCTCTTTTCCTCAAGGAGCAGAAAAAAGAAATCCTCAGAAAAAAGAACAATCTTACTGTAGCCACTTATGAATATTTTTCCGTTCATAAAGTTTCTGCAAAAGATAATCCACTTAAGAATCAATTTGATACAGCGGTTACCATTATTCAGAAATTAATTGAAAATGGAATCGAGAATGATGAGTTTTATTGCGAGAACCCTCTTGGTTGTGCCCGCAATTTAATGTACGTGGTGGAAGGACTCAAGATCATGAGTAAGACTTGTTCTATTACAGAAGAAGCCATTGATAGAGAATTAATGTATGTGTTAGAGGGATTAGTCCCCGAAGACTAAGGTGCTTAATAAATGTTATTAAGCACTTTCTTATTATACTAAAATGTCAAAAAAGTATGATGCTGACTAGTCAGTTCATAGATATAAAAAAGAAAGAGGAGAAGTTATGAGCACTGTAAGACGAATCTACGTAGAAAAGAAAGAACCTTACGCAGGAAAGGCAAGAGAACTCAGACATGAGATCTCAGGATACCTTGGAATCAAGACCGTTGAAAAGGTTAGAATTTTCATCCGCTACGATGTGGAAAACGTATCTGATGAAGTATTTGAGAAGGCTGTTGGTACTGTTTTTTCTGAGCCACCGGTTGACATTCTATATAGAGAAAACATCGAAATTCCAGAGGGAGCAAGAGTGTTTAGCATCGAGGCGCTTCCTGGACAGTTCGATCAGAGAGCAGATTCAGCCGAGCAGTGCGTTCGCTTTATAAAGGGTGACGAAGAGCCTGTTATCAAGACTGCAGTTACCTATATGCTTATCGGCAATATTTCAGACGAAGAGCTTGAGAAGATCAAGGACTATACAATGAACCCTGTTGATTCACGTATAGCTTCAGATGATAAGCCACAGACTCTTGTTGAAACCTATGATGATCCTGAAGATGTCAAAATCTTTGATGGCTTCAAGGATATGGCAGAGGATAAGCTAAGAGAGTTGTACAACAGTCTTGGACTTGCCATGACCTTCAACGATTTCAAATGGATTCAGCAGTATTTTGCAGGTGACGAGAAGCGTGATCCTTCAATGACAGAGATCAGAGTTCTTGATACGTACTGGTCAGATCACTGCCGTCATACTACTTTTGGAACTGAGCTTAAAGACATCTCTTTTGAAGAGGGCTTCTATGCTGAGCCAATCAAGGCTTCCTTCGAAGACTACCTTGCAAGCAGAGATGCGCTTTACACAACTGATGATAAGAAAAAAGAGAAATTCATTTCCCTCATGGACATCGCTCTTATGGGAATGAAGAAGCTTAAAAAAGACGGAAAGCTCACAGACATGGAAGAGTCTGAAGAGAACAACGCTTGTACAGTAGTTGTTCCGGTTGAAGTTGACTACGGCAATGGTCCTGTTACTGAGAACTGGCTTGTATTCTTCAAGAACGAGACTCACAACCATCCTACTGAGATTGAGCCTTTCGGTGGCGCTGCTACATGTCTTGGCGGTGCGATCAGAGATCCGCTTTCAGGAAGAGGCTATGTATACCAGGCTATGCGTGTAACCGGCGCTGCAGATCCTACAGTTCCTGTTGCAGAGACCATGAAGGGTAAGCTCTCTCAGAAAAAACTTGTACGTGGCGCTGCAAGCGGCTATTCATCATACGGTAACCAGATTGGTCTTGCTACCGGCTATGTAAAAGAAGTTTATCACCCAGGCTACGTTGCCAAGAGAATGGAGATTGGTGCAGTTATGGGTGCTGCTCCACAGGAGCATGTAATCAGAGAAAGCGCTGATCCGGGAGACATCATTATCCTACTTGGCGGCAGAACAGGTCGTGATGGCTGCGGTGGAGCAACAGGTTCTTCCAAGGCTCATGACAGCAAGTCACTTACAAGCTGCGGTGCAGAGGTACAGAAGGGTAATGCTCCTACAGAGCGTAAGCTGCAGAGACTCTTTAGAAGACCTGAAGTAAGTGAGCTTATCAAGAAGTGTAACGACTTTGGTGCAGGCGGAGTTTCAGTAGCTATCGGTGAGCTTGCTCCGGGACTTGATATTAACCTTGACCTTGTTCCTAAAAAGTACGCTGGTCTTGATGGTACAGAGCTTGCTATCTCTGAGTCACAGGAGAGAATGGCAGTTGTTGTAGCACCTAAGGATGCTGACAAGTTCCTTGACTATGCTGCAGAGGAAAACCTTGAGGCAGTTAAGGTTGCTGTTGTTACAGAGGAGCCAAGACTTGTCCTTAACTGGAGAGGCAGCAAGATTGTAGACATAAAGAGATCTTTCCTTGATACAAACGGAGCTCATCAGGAGACTACAGTTAAGGTAGAAGCTCCTGTAGCAGATGATAATTATTTTAACAAGATTGCAAGCAAGGATGTTGAGAAGGCTCTGGAAAGCGGCGATGTTAAGGAAGCTTTACGTGCAGAACTTTCAGACCTTAATGTATGCTCACAGAAGGGCCTTGTAGAAATGTTCGACTCCTCTATCGGAGCCGGATCAGTTCTCATGCCTTATGGTGGTAAGTACCAGCTTACGGAGACACAGGCTATGGTTGCTAAGCTTCCTGTTCTTGGTGGCAAGACAGATACAGTAACTATGATGAGCTATGGTTTTGATCCATATCTTTCAAGCTGGAGCCCATACCACGGCGCTGCCTATGCTGTAACCGAGTCTGTTGCAAGAATCGTGGCAACAGGTGGTGATTACAGAAAGCTTCACTTCACTTTCCAGGAGTACTTCAAGAGAATGACTGAGGATCCAACAAGATGGAGCCAGCCACTTACAGCACTTCTTGGTGCATACGATGCTCAGATGAAGTTCGGCATCGCTTCAATCGGTGGCAAGGACTCAATGTCAGGATCCTTCAATGAGATAAACGTTCCGCCTACACTGGTTTCTTTTGCCGTAGATGTTGCTAAGCTTTCTGATGTAGTAACACCTGAGCTTAAGAAGGCCGGAAACAAGCTGGTTCAGTTCAAGATTGCCAAAGATAAATACGACCTTCCTGATTATGACAAGGTAATGAAGCTCTACGGCGAGATCACAGAGCTCATGAGAAAGGGCGCAATCGTATCTGCCTACGCTGAGGATTGCTACGGTATTGCAGCAGCTCTTTGCAAGATGGCATTCGGTAACGGAATGGGCGTTAAGATTGCAGATTCAGTAGAGGCAAAAGAGCTCTTTACAAACGACATTGCTGATATCGTTGCTGAGGTTGCAGTAGATAAGCTTGCCGACGCACTTAAGGTAGAGGGTGCAAGAGAAATCGGTGAAGTTACTGATGACAAGACATTTACAGTATCCGGTGTATCTTTTGCCATGGAAGAAGCACTTGATGCTTGGAAGAACAAGCTCGAGAAGGTATTCCACTCAACAGTTAACGAGGAAAAGACACCTGTACAGTCAGATCTGTACAAGGCAGAGAGCGTATATGTTTGCAAGCACAAGGTTGCAAAGCCTACAGTATTCATCCCTGTATTCCCTGGAACAAACTGTGAGTATGACAGTGCTCAGGCTTTCCAGAGAGCAGGTGCTGATGTAAACATCAAGATATTCAGAAACAGAAACGCACAGGATATTGAAGAGTCTGTAGCAGAGTTCAAGAAAGCCATTGAGAATGCTCAGATCATCATGTTCCCAGGCGGATTCTCAGCAGGTGATGAGCCAGACGGAAGTGCTAAGTTCTTCGCAACAGCTTTCCAGAACGAAGAAATCAAGGCAGCAGTAGATGACCTTCTCCACAACAGAGACGGTCTTGCTCTTGGCATCTGTAACGGATTCCAGGCTATGATCAAGCTTGGTCTTGTGCCAAACGGCAAGATCACAGGCCAGACTGCAGATTCACCTACACTGACCTTCAATACAATCGGAAGACATATCTCCAAGATGGCTACAATCAAGGTTGTTTCCAACAACTCACCTTGGCTGTCTAAGGCTACTCTTGGCGGAGTATATACAAACCCTGCTTCTCACGGTGAGGGAAGATTTGTTGCACCTGCAGACGTCCTTGACAAGCTCTTTGCAAATGGTCAGATTGCTACCCAGTACTGCGACCTTGAGGGCAATGTAACCATGGACGATGAGTGGAACATCAACGGATCCTACAGAGCAGTTGAGGGTATCCTTTCGCCTGATGGAAGATGCTTTGGTAAGATGGCTCACTCAGAGCGTAGAGGCGACGGCGTAGCTATTAACATCTACGGTGAGCAGGATCTTAAGATCTTTGAGAGTGGTGTAGAGTACTTTGAGTGATAAAGGGATGCAAAGTCATGTGTGAATGTGCTTGCACAAATTCACATATGACCTTGCAGACCGAACATACATGAGGAAAAAGATATACGAATGAAATGAGTATATCGATTTCCGAATGAATGTAGGATTGCGAGAACGAAGTGGAGCAATCCGTATATCACTCAATAAGTAGTATATTTACGGAGGAGTTTATGAAAGCAAGATTAATACTGGAAGACGGAACGGTCTTCACGGGAAAGCATATAGGGGCTGACAAGGATGTGGTGAGCGAGATCGTCTTCAACACATCCATGGCAGGATACACGGAGGTGTTTACAGACCCATCCTATGCGGGACAGGCAGTTTGTATGACATATCCGCTGATCGGCAATTACGGGGTATGCCTTGATGATATGGAATCAGACAGACCCTGGGTTGATGCGATCATAGTTAGAGAGCTGTCTCATGTGGCTTCAAACTTCAGATGCGACATGACAGTTCAGGAGTTCATGGACAAGTACGAGATTCCCGGAATTGAGGGAATAGACACAAGAGCTCTTGTAAGACTCCTTCGAGACAAGGGTACCATGAACGGGTATCTTACAACCAATGAGAACATAACCTATGACCAGGTAAAAGATAAGCTCCATGCCTACACAACAGGAGATGTTGTAAGCAAGGTTTCCTGCAAGGAAAAGAAGTTCTTAAAGGGCGTAAGTGACCTGGCAGAAAACGGTCCTATCTCAGGAAGCGCAGTCTTTAACAAAGAGGACTATGAGGCATCACTTAGAGGTGATTTAGCTAAGAGAGAAAAGAGACCAGCAATCGTAAAAGAGCTAAATGGAACAGGCCTTAAGGTTGCCCTTCTTGATCTTGGTGCCAAGAAGAACATAGCAGATTCCCTTGCTGCAAGAGGGTGCGATGTAACAATCTATCCTTTTGATACCAGCGCAGAGGAAATCTTAAGGGATAAGCCTGACGGAATCATGCTTTCCAACGGCCCCGGAGATCCCAAGGACTGCAAGGGGGTTATCGAGGAAATCAAAAAGCTCTATTCTTCAGATACGCCAATCTTTGCAATATGCCTTGGACATCAGCTTATGGCCCTTGCTACAGGAGCGGATACCTACAAGCTCAAGTACGGACACAGAGGTGGAAATCACCCGGTAAAAGACCTGACGAATGGCAGAGTATATATTTCATCCCAGAACCATGGCTATGTAGTAGACATGGACAAACTAGATAAAAGCATAGCTGAGCCTGCTTTCATAAATGTAAATGACGGAACCAACGAGGGCCTTGCGTATGTGGGCAAGAACATTTTCACAGTTCAGTTCCACCCGGAAGCATGCCCGGGACCACAGGACAGCAGCTACTTGTTTGATAGATTCGTAGATATGATTCGCAAGGAGAAATAAGAAATGCCCAAGAATAAAGACGTTAAAAAGGTTCTGGTAATCGGTTCAGGACCTATTGTAATAGGACAGGCGGCAGAGTTCGATTATGCCGGAACTCAGGCCTGCAGATCACTTAAGGAAGAAGGCGTAGAGGTTGTACTTGTAAACTCTAACCCTGCTACCATCATGACTGACAAGAACATAGCTGATGAAGTTTACATTGAGCCTCTGACAGTTAAGGTTCTTGAGCAGATAATAGAAAAAGAAAAACCGGATTCAATCCTTCCAACCCTTGGAGGCCAGGCTGGTCTTAACCTTGGAATGGAGCTGGATGAATCAGGATTTTTAAAAACTCACAATGTTAAGCTTCTCGGAACAACCGCTGAGACCATCAGAAAAGCTGAGGACAGACAGGAATTCAAGGATACGATGGAAAAACTGGGACAGCCTGTTGCAGCATCCCTCGTTGTTCACAATGTACTTGATGGTGTTACTTTTGCCAATAAGATTGGTTACCCGGTAGTACTCAGACCTGCCTATACCCTTGGAGGTTCAGGCGGCGGTATTGCCTATAACCAGGCTCAGTGCGAAGAAATCCTTGAAAACGGTCTTAGACTTTCAAGAGCTAACGAAGTTCTTGTAGAGCGTTGTATTGCAGGTTGGAAGGAAATCGAGTACGAGGTAATGAGAGACAGCCTCGGCAACTGCATTACAGTTTGTAACATGGAAAACATCGATCCTGTAGGTGTTCATACAGGAGATTCAATAGTAGTTGCTCCTTCTCAGACTCTTTCTGACAAGGAATACCAGATGCTTAGAAGCGCAGCTCTTTCAATTATCGACGAGCTTAAGATCACAGGTGGCTGTAACGTTCAGTTTGCCCTTCACCCTACAAGCTTTGAGTACTGCGTAATTGAGGTTAACCCACGAGTTAGCCGTTCATCAGCTCTTGCAAGTAAGGCTACAGGTTATCCTATCGCCAAGGTTGCTGCCAAGATTGCCCTTGGCTACACTCTTGATGAGATCAAGAACGCCATTACCGGCAAGACCTATGCAAGCTTTGAGCCAACTCTTGATTACTGCGTAGTTAAGTTCCCAAGGCTTCCATTCGATAAGTTCATTACAGCCAAAAGAACTCTCACTACCCAGATGAAAGCTACCGGTGAGGTCATGAGTATCTGCACCAATTTTGAGGGTGCTATGATGAAGGCCATCCGAAGCCTTGAGCAGCACGTTGATTGCCTTACAAGCTATGACTTCTCAGACCTTGATGATGATGAGCTTGTAGAGAGACTTAAGGTTGTTGATGACCAGAGAATCTGGGTTATCGCTGAGGCTCTTCGCCGCGGTATCAGCCACGACGAAATCCATGACATCACCATGATCGACCACTGGTTTATTGATAAGCTCCACACTTTGGTCAAGATGGAACTTAAGCTTCTTCGCTGCGGCGAGAAGAATACCGCAGGTAAGACAGGAAACCTTGAGGATGCCAAGAAGGTAATCAGCTTTGATACTATGCTTGAGGCAAAGCGCCTTGAGTACCCTGATACAGTTATCTCAAGGCTTACAAGATTCCCTGTTCCTGTGTTAAAAGAGCTGAGGGATTTCTACAACATACATGCAACCTTCAAGATTGTTGATACCTGCGCAGCTGAGTTTGCAGCAGAAACACCTTACTACTACTCAGTTTACAACGGTCCTGATTCAGAGGATGAAGCTGCACTTAAGAATCAAAAGCAAGGAAAGTCATGCGCTCGCGATGCTCGCCATGACACGTTCAGTCCAGATTCGTCAGAACCTCATCAGGACTTCTCAGCGAAAAAGATTCTTGTTCTCGGTTCAGGTCCTATCAGAATCGGTCAGGGTATCGAATTTGACTACTGCTCAGTTCATGCAACCTGGGCATTTAAGAATGAGGGTTACGAAACAATCATAATAAATAACAACCCTGAAACTGTAAGTACCGACTTCGACATTGCAGATAAGCTCTACTTTGAGCCACTTACAGCTGAGGATGTTGAGAATATCGTTCGCCTTGAAAAGCCCGACGGAGCTGTTGTTCAGTTTGGTGGTCAGACTGCGATTAAGCTTACTCAGGATCTTATGAAGATGGGTGTCAAGATCTACGGAACAGATGCCAAGGATGTTGATGCTGCAGAGGATAGAGAAATCTTTGATGAGATCCTTGAACAGACACAGATCAAACGTGCTCAGGGAGCTACAGTTTATACTGCAGAGGAAGCCAAAGAGGTTGCTAATCGCTTAGGATACCCAGTACTTGTAAGACCGTCTTACGTTCTTGGTGGACAGGGCATGCAGATAGCTCTTTCCGACGAAGAGATAGAAGAGTTCATGAACATCATCAACAGATATGCTCAGGATCATCCTATCCTTGTTGATAAGTATCTTCAGGGTGTTGAGACAGAGGTTGATGCTGTATGTGACGGAGAAGATATTGTAATTCCCGGTATCATGGAGCATATTGAGAGATCCGGTATCCACTCAGGCGACTCGATTTCTGTATATCCTGCCCAGTCTCTTTCTGACAAGGTAAAAGAGACAATTGCAGAATACACAAAGAGACTTGCTAAGGCCCTTCATGTAATCGGACTTATCAATGTTCAGTTCATAGCAGTAGGAGATGAGGTTTACATCATCGAGGCAAACCCAAGATCATCCCGTACTGTTCCTTATATCAGTAAGGTTACAGGTATTCCTATCGTAGACCTGGCAGCTCAGGTTATGATGGGCAAGAAACTGAAAGACCTTGGTTACAAACCTGGACTTCAGCCTGAAGTAGGTTACGTTGCAATCAAGATGCCGGTATTCTCATTTGAGAAGATCAGAGGAGCTGAGATCAGCCTTGGACCTGAGATGAAGAGTACAGGTGAGTGCCTTGGAATCAGTAAGAGTTTTGATGAAGCTCTGTACAAGGCCTTCCTTGGTGCAGGAGTTAAGCTTCCTAAGTACAAGCAGATGATCATCACAGTTAAGGATGCTGATAAGGGTGAAGTAATTGATATAGCAAGACGCTACAAGAAGCTTGGCTACATCATCTACGCCACAAGATCCACAGCAGATACCCTCAACGAAAACGGTGTATCCGCAAGAAAGATTAACCGCCTAAGCCAGGAATCACCTACAGTCATCGACCTTATCCTGGGCCACAAGATTGATCTTGTTATCGACACACCTACCCAGGGCCGAGACAAGACCCGTGACGGTTTCATCATCCGCAGAACTGCCATCGAAACCGGCGTAAACGTAATAACCGCCCTCGACACCGCAAGAGCCCTCGTAACGAGCCTTGAGAGCGCCAGCACAGAAGAGGCCCTTACCCTTGTGGACATCGCAAGACTATAAGGATATCTTCTTAGGACTAATAGTTTGCAGAGCGAGTTTACTTTTATATTTAAAATGCCATATAGGTGCGAACCTATATGGCATTTTTTATGATTAGCTTTATGACCTCTCTCAGAAGTTTATTCCATATTAGATGCATGTCAAGGCACGCAAGCTCTAAAGGCCTTGTCATTCATCTAATATGGAATAAAAGTTAATCAAGAGGTCAAAAGCAAATAATGCTGCCGCATTGGTCATGATTGGCATTACAGTGAATTATTTCAGTAATAACAAATAGATGTCTATGGTAGAAATAGTATTATCGAGAAAGTTTTCAGTAATAACAGAAAGATGTCTGAGATAGGAATGGTATTACAGGGAATATTTTTAGTAATAACAAATGGATATCTGATACAGAAATAGTATTACTGAGATTGATTTTGATAATACCAAGAAGGCAGGGAAGACCTGAATGGTATTACAGAGAGCAATTTTAGTAATAACAAATGAGCATTTGATACAGAAATAGTATTACTGAGATTGATTTCGGTAATACCAAGAAGGCAGAGAAAATCTGAATGGTATTACAGAGAATAATTTCAGTAATAACAAATATATATCTAAGACAGAAATAGTATGACAGAAGCTTATTTCTGTCATACCAAATATATATTTGAGGCAGAAATGGTATTACCTGAATCGATTTTTGCGATAGCAATATATGCTATTGACCTCTTGGGTGACTATTATTCCTTAAAAGATGCATATCAAGGCCTTTAGAGCAGGCGTGCCTTGATATGCATCTTTTGAGGAATATACTCCAAGGAAGAGGTCATATAGCAGACTGTGGAAGGTAACCTTTTTTTGTGCACTAGTGAGTGTAAAAACGTTATTCAGGTGTATAATTATATGTAAAGAAAATTTTTAGAGTTTTCAGAAAAATGTTATAAAAATCAATCATATTGCCTACAATTGGGAGGGAATATGATTAAGTTTATGATTGTTTGCTAAGTATAATTTCCATATAGAGAGAATAAATTAGGGGAAGTGTCCGATAAATAAAATGAGTCATTAATAATTTCCGATTTATCGGTTTGAATAATCAGATTTGAAAGAGAGGGAGATACGATGAAGAACGGAAAAGTTTTATCAGCAATCACAATAGGCATTACGGCTATGATGGCATTGCAGACCCCGATATCTGCATATGCTGCAGAACCTGGTGCATTGGATCCGGCTCCTGCAGATCCGCCACAGGAAACTCAAAGCCAGGAAACTGCTGAAGAGACTTATGTAGAAGTTACTACAGAAGCCCAGGATGCAGCTGATACTGCTGAGAGAGCGTGCGTTGTGGACGATGTTCAGGCTCAGCCTGAAGAGAACAATTCAGGTTCTGAAGAGCAGGCTCCTTCTGCACCAGAAGAAAATACAAATACTGAAACAACCCAGACCTCAGAGCAGGGGAGCTCAGAGCAGAACGGTGGTCAGGAAAGCTCCGCTGAGCAGCAGTATACCGGACCAATTGCAGAAAAGGCAGTTACAGATGCAGCTAGTCTTATCCTTGACGGCAAGGAGAAAACCGGCGTAGAAAGTGCTACAGAAATTGTTTCAACACAGGAAACGGTAGCGCTTGAGAATGCTGCTGATGCTCTTATAAATGACAAAAAAGATGACCAGGGCAATGTTATTCAGGAGTCCGCAGTATCTCATTATGAAGATGCAGCTCAGGATATAGCAAACGCCAAGCAGGATCTGGAGCAGGCGGAGGAAATCAATAAAGCTGCAGATGCTTCATATAAAGAGGCTAACGAAGCTGTAAAAGAAGCTGCTGATAAGCTCGAGGGTGATTTCGGACTTCAGAAGACAGCAGACAACATTGAAGGCACAGTAAATGATGCCAGCACCAAAGCACATGAACTTGTTGATAGGATTATAAACGCCAAGAACGAGCAAGAGGCTAAAAAGGCATTAGAAGACCTGGATACACTTCTTGCAGGCAGCACTCAGACACTTACAGGTCAGACGACTCAGTATGAGACACTTAGTGGCCAGTATCAGGATGCAGTTAATAAATTGGAACAGGCTCAGCAGAATCTTGCTAATCAGGAGGCAGCCTTTGGTACAGAATTAGGTCAGGCTAGTTCCAAGACCAAGGCGGCGCAGGAAGAAGTTGAACAGGCTCAGAAGCTGGTAAATGAGCTGGCGGATGCTCTTAAGGATGCCGATGATGCAGTTCCTGATCAGGCTAATCAGGGAGCTGAAAACCTCAGTGCTACCAGAGATGAAAAGGGCACTGATTGGGACGGCTGGTTTGGTGGTAATGGCTCCAAAGATTTCGAAACATCCCGTGAAGGCATGAAGAGGGTAATCATTGACTACTACATGCCTGTAATCAAGGGAATAGATATTATTACAGATGATGAGGCCTATGCACCTAAGTTTGAAACTAAGCAAGCTCTTAATTCAGATTATGAGAGCAGATATACAAGCCTTACTTACTGGTACTATGATGAAAACGGAACACCTCAGCAGGATGTTAAATACTTTAACTGGGATTCAATAGCCAAGACCGATTATGATAATCAGAATCTTAAGGCTAATCAGTCTCAGGGTGAGGCAACTGCCGGAATTGTATTCTATGAAAAGACTGAAGCAGAGGTGAATCCGAGCAAGGCTATAAATGATATAGCAGCTTCCCGAATCCAGGAGCTTAATCACGCTGATTATCAGCTTAATGATGACTTTATCTGGGGCTCTGAAAAGAATATCAAGAAGGCCTCGGATCAGAAGCTTAACAGACTGTATTCCTATACTGATGAAAATGGAGAGACCAAGTATATTACTCAGGCCGAGCTGTTCGGCACGTATCCGGGGCTTAAGAACGTAACATATCTTGCATCAGATAAGAATAACCTTCTTGATAATGCCAAGAATTCACCAGATCATGTTTACGTCAGCACCCTCAAGAACTTGAAATTCACCTATGTGGAAGAGGACAATGTTCTCATTACGCCAACGGGATCATACAAGAACCTTCAGGAAGTGACAACAACCAACTTTGTCACACAGAATCAGAATGGTCTTTATAAAAATGCTGATTGCTATATCATCGGTGACACTCAGAAGGTTTCAGATGCTCTTAAGGGCGAGAACGGTTATTCCTTCGTATATGAAAATGTAATACAGGCTTATGGAATTGATGATTCTGTAATTGACAAGCTTATTGCTGATAACAAGGCAATGAACGATTACATTACAGTTAATTCCACATCGAATCTTACTGCGATTAAGGCACAGTATGATGCTTATGACAATGTAGTTAAGGCTGCGGATGAAGCAGCCAAGAATGCAGTGGATCAGGTAGAGAAACTGGATAAGGCTATTAATGAGCTTGGAACCGCCAGCAGTAATTTCCGTAAGATGCTATCGGCAAAAGACCTGTTGGGACTTGAGAATGTGAGTGTTGCGCAATACCTTGGCCTTACAGATCTGTCTGAAGAAGATGCAGCTGCTCTTGATAACCTGGATATCAATGGACTTAAGGCTAAGCTTCAGGAACTCAAAGAAAAAGCTGATCAAAAGGTAGAAAATGCCAAGACCTTGTATGAACAGGTTAAAGCTCAGAAGGATAAAGCTCAGGAAGAGCTTGATAATGCAATTGACAGGATTAATAAAGCCGGCGGAAACGTTGGCGGAGGCCTGAATACAGAACCCGACCCTGAAGGCGGAACCGGAGGACAGGGTGGCGGAACTGCCGGAGAAGGTGCAGTACGAGGAACTGCGGTAACTCCTACAGGCACTGCAACAGGCGCTGTAGCACCAACAGCAGCAACCGCAGCTACTCAGACCGCAGCTACTCAGACCGCAGCAGGCCAGACTATAGCTCCTGATGCAGCTACAACAATAGCAGATGCTCCGGCGGCACAGGCAGGCACATTTGTTGCCACTGCAGCACAGGGTGGAAACGGAGAATTCTCAGAAACACTGGTGCTGGATGATGGAACAGAGCAGATTGCAGATGAACAGGCACCTACAGCGGCAACACCGGGTAATGCACCTATTCTTCAGGAAAACGACGATACTCAGGTTATTACACCGGAGGCAGAAGTAGCAAACATTATAGATGACAATGTGGCAAAGGCTGATACAATACCTGATGCCACACAGCATATGAACTGGTGGTGGCTCCTGATCATTGCAGTACTTGGAGCAACAGGTAAGAAGATGTATGATGAGCACATGAAGAAAAAAGAAGAGAAGGAAAGAACAACAGATTAAAAGATAAGTAAAATAAATGGGTTTCCGCGGAAAATAAATTCTGCGGAAACCCATATTTTTTATTCCTCGGAAATAAGCTTAAGTGCTTCAGACTGCGTAAGGTGCTTGCAGTTGTAGGCCGTATCCTCAATAAAAATCTGAGGATTTTCGCCTTCCTTATCGTAAAGGCTAAGCTTAATACCTTCATCAATTGATATCACTTTAACCTTGCCAATGTTCTTGGCAGTTGCATCTTTTATAGTGTAGGTGGAAAAGCCCTTGGAGAAGCCATCCTGATAGAAGATAAGCTCATTGTCTTTTTTCTCATACAGAGCAATGAAAATCTTGCTGTCATCGTTTGCTGTTCCCTGATAAGCATCGATGAACTCCGCATCCTTAACATAAGCGGAAGCTTTGTCTGCTGCCTGGGCCTTAACCGGTGAGATCACGGATAAGCTACACAGTATCGTCATGACTACGCCTGCTACTAACAAAATACTCTTTTTCATAATTATGTCCTCACTTTCTAGTTATCATCACAGGTATTTATACGAAACAAAACAGGCTTGTGATAATTTTTAAAGAAAAATAGGCTACATCACTTACAGTTATATTATAATATGAGGTAGGTACAGGATACCACACTAATTTTTGTGTATCTTTAGTTAGGTACTGAGGAGAATTATGAAAAAGAAAAAGCTTATTGCTGCTACAATGTTGCTGGCTATCACATTAAGCCAGGTGGGTTGTAGCAATGTTTTTAGTGACTATATAGATGATGAAACAGCAAGTAGCATAGCTTCTCTCGGCAAATCTTTTGCAGTAGAAAAAGGAACTGAAATGGTTTCTGACATTGTGGAGAACTCTACTGCTTTGATTTCACAGATGATTGAAGAGTCGAAAAGCCCGGATGATGCGGACTCATCTGACTCTGTTACAGGCATTCTTTCATCCACAGCAGACATAGGACTTATGGATGCAGACGGTAAGGATACGAACTATATTTTTACCTATGGTGATGTGGCATTTGCAGCAATTCACTGGGATGACCATTGGAAGATAATTGATTCTTATCTGATTGAAAATTCCAGTGATATGGTCATAATCTGTCAGGCGCTTATTGATGTCCATCCTATTCACGGGGCTGATATGGAGAACTATCGAACTGCGGATGATATGGCCTATGAGTGGCTTCAGCACAATTTGGCTTATGAATTCTTGCCGGAGGGAAACGCCTGGAGAGAGAAATCCAAGGATGTGGATTTCAACCCGGATGATCAGGGCAAGACATTTATAGAGATATATGAAGAAAGAACAGGCAAAGAGTTCAACTTCAAAGAAATAATGGGGAAATAAGATTTTACCAATAGTATTTGGGGGAATACCATGTCTAAGGTTATCTATGAGAATCCATTAAACAACGAAGCATGCCTTCAGGATTTTGCACTGGAGGGAAGAGCCAATATCTCTTTTTCCAAAGGTGTAATGAGACTGGAAAGCGAGTTGGGACCTGATGTGGGACAAAGGGCCAACTTTGTTTTGTGGTGCAAACAGCCGTTTCCGTCTGACGTGCTGATTGAATGGGAATTTCGTCCGGTAAAAGAGCCGGGGCTTGCCATGCTGTTTTTTGCAGCAAAGGGAAGGAACGGGGCACCCATATTTGATGGATCACTCAGCCCCAGAACCGGGGAATATAGTCAGTACCACAGCGGGGATATCAACGCTTTTCATGTTTCTTACTTTAGGAGAAAAGAGGACAATGAAAGGGCCTTTCACACCTGCAATCTGAGAAAGAGCTATGGCTTTAACCTGGTGGCCCAGGGGGCAGATCCCATTCCGGATGCCAGCGAAGATTCTCCCTGGTATTCAATTTCTGTCATCAAGAAATCCGGTAAGATTCAGTTCTTTATCAATCATCTTCAGATATTTGAATTTGACGATGACGGAATATCTTATGGAGATATTCTGACAGGAGGCTGCATCGGCTTCAGGCAGTTATCACCTATGATTGCAGAGTATAGAAATCTTAGGGTGACCTGGATATAAGATGAGTTTACGCAAAAGAGAGTTTAAAGCATAAATGGAGGAGCGAGCTATGAAAATTCTAGTAATCAACGGGCCAAACCTTAATTTCCTTGGCATTAGGGAAAAGGCTGTCTATGGAAATCAGGATTATGATTATCTGTGCAATATGATCAGGGAAAAGGCTGCCAAGGATGGGGATGAAGTAGAAACCTATCAGTCCAATCACGAGGGCGCCATTATAGACAGAATTCAGGAAGCTTACAGCGATGGAACCCAGGGAATAGTTATAAATCCCGGAGCCTACACTCATTATAGCTATGCCATCCATGACGCTCTTAAGAGCATAGAAAATATAACCAAGGTTGAGGTACACATTTCAGATATCCAGTCCAGAGAGGAGTTTAGAAAAATCTCAGTAACAGCTCCTGCCTGTGATAAACAGATCTACGGACATGGCCTTGAAGGGTATCTTGAAGCCATGGATTTTATCCATTCTATTAAATAATCGGGTCAATTATTAACAGAGTCTAAAGTGGGATAATCGAAGTAAAAATATGATATAATTACTGTATATGGCGCATTATTGTTCTTTAAAACGATTTTGTGAGGATAAGATGACTAAACAAAAAAGTATCTCTTTAGGCCTTATTACACTCGTTATTACGCTGGTTATCACAATGGCTTTGGCAGGCTATTATATTAACAGTACATCAAGCTCCAGAAAAGAAAGAGCCAATTTTATCGCGAATTCAATTGGTGACAGAATCGAAGCTGAGATAGATAACAGAGAGTACATAGCCAGAGTCTTTGAAATTCAGCTAAGAAGCAGCCGTGGAGAGCTAAATCAGGAGAACTTTTTTGACATTTCCGATGCGCTTTTTGATGATTATCTGGACGTATACGATATTTCTCTGGCGCCCAATGGGGTAGTGGAGTATGTATACCCCGCCGATTCATCCCTGAAAAAGGGTGCAAACTTTTTTGAAGACGCACGCTTTGGCGTATATGCTGACTACAGTAAGATGTCCAAGGTTTCTGTGATTATTGCCCCTGCCACTCTTAATGACAATGAATCGGGAATAATCATAACCAAACCTATCTTCCTTGAGGATGAGAGCTTTTGGGGCTTTGCTACAGTTACAGTTGATGAAAAGCTCTTTATGACCGACGTCAATCTTCCCGGTCTTGCAGATGGGGGTTACGAGTACAAACTAATAGGTAATAACTCTATAACCGGAGAAAACAGGATTATTGTGGAAAGTACATCTAAATCCCTGGCGGAACCGGTAGAAGCTATGATCAGTACTGTTGGAGGTGCTTTCTGGACTCTTTACCTTGAGCCTTCCCAGTCCTGGGTCAGATGGCCTGAAGTACTGAGCGCAGCAGCAATTGCACTTATCATAAGCGCCCTGACTGCAATGTTCATGTACGCATATATGAATATGAAATCCAACGCCAAGGAGCTTGAGGTACTTTCTTACAGGGATGCACTTACAAACCTGTATAATCCCAGAAGCTATCATGAGCATATGGACGAGCTTAGTGCGAAAAAGCTTCCTTTCGGAATTATCTATATGGATCTTAATGACTTCAAGATGGTCAATGATACATATGGCCATGATACCGGAGATGCTCTTCTAAATATTACAGCCAAGAGACTTAAGAACAGTATCAGGGAAAAAGACAGAGCATTCAGAATTGGCGGAGACGAATTCGTGGTTGTTATCCACGGAACTCATGATAAAAAATTCTATGAGGGCGTTATATCAAGAATGAGGCAGAATGTTGCCAGAGACGTTGTTATCGGAGATATAACCCTTAAGGTTTCCATCAGTGCAGGATATGCTAGATGTCCTGAGGACGGAAGCAAGCTTGAGGATGTAATCAAGAAAGCCGATGATGCAATGTATTACAACAAGAGGCTCTTAAAAGCCAGACGTGCCCAGGAAAACGGGCAGGGGACAGCTAATGACATCAGGTAATAAGGTTGTTTGGGGGAATGACCTTAAAGAGGGAAAACAATGGCTAGGGGAACTTACGACACGATTAACAGGATTTTTGATACCTTCGCTGTAACATCCAGAAGCCGATACGTCTACGTTTATGACATGGAAAAGAATATTTCCAGATGGTCACTGAACGCAGTAGATTATTTTGGTCTGACTGGAGAGTATATTTATAATGCGTCCACTGTCTGGGACAATCGTATTCATCCTGATGACAGAGACAATTATAACGAGTACATTGAAGCCAGCTTTGCTGGGAAAAAAGTTAATCCTAACATTGAATACAGAGCCAAGAACAAAAACGGTGAGTACGTGGTCTGCTCCTGCAGAGGCGTTGTGATAAAAGACTACGCAGGTAAACCTGTTTTTTACGCCTGCTCCATCATCAACAAAGGAATTGTTGATAACAATGATCCAATCACTCTTTTACCAAATCATTATGAGATGCTTAATCACATGAGGCAGCTCAAGCTTGGCAAAAAAGAGTATGCCATCCTGATGATTAATTTCATCGATTTTGGTGATATCAACCGAAGATATGGTTATGCTATCGGTAACAATATTCTTAGGGCCACTGCCAAGAAACTGATAGATGAATCTACTGATAAGGGCAAGGTCTACAGAGGAGAGGGCACCACACTGGCCCTTATTACAGAGTCCATGACTATCGATGAGATCAAGAAGTTCTATGGACGTATGCGTAGTTTTACAAGAGAAGCTCTTGCAATAAATGGCAAGAAAGTCGGCGCTGAAATTGGCGGAGGAGTTATTCTTGCCGCAGATTTTGAGGTTGATGAGCACTCCATATACACCAGTGCCAAGTATGCCCTTAATTTCTCCAAGACGCAAAGACATGGAAACCTTATTATCTTCCATAATGATGAGCTTGATAACAAAAAGGGCAACATCGATATGGTAGATGCTGTAAGAAACAGCGTAATAAATGGTATGGACGGCTTCTATCTTGAGTACCAGCCTATGGTATCTTCCGTGGACGGAAGACTGGTGGGAATGGAAGTATTTGTACGTTGGCAAAAGGAGCCTTTCGGATCCGTATCTCCAGCAGAGTTTGTGCCGTGGCTTGAACAGGATCAGGTCTTTTACAATCTGGGGAACTGGATTTTGGAAAACGCCCTTAAGGACGCTTTGGAAATAAGAAAGCAGATCAAAGATTTTTACCTGTGCGTAAATCTTGCATTTATGCAGCTTGAAAGATCGGAGTTTAGAACCACGCTGATCGATATCCTTAGAAAGACAGGTTATCCTTCAACAGGCCTTTGTCTGGAGCTTACACAGGGGGCGAGACAGCTTTCAATGGAGCATCTTCAGAGCCAGGTTGAATTCCTGAAAGCCTGCGGAGTGAGGATTGGACTGGATGTTACAGATTTTGCATCTTTGGATCTTTTAAGGCATCTTCCGATCGATTTTGTGAGCATAGTGCCTTCTCTTACAGAAGGAATAGATAAGAATACCACAAACAAGTACATGATAGAGACTATTACAGCCTTTACTCATAGACTTCACATCAGAACCTGCTTTACAGGAATTGAAGATGAGGAAACAGCCCAGATAGCCAAGCAGTTCCCGGTATCAGATCTAATGGGATACTACTATGGAAGGCCTTGTAAGATAGATGCTTTCAAGGGACTGGAGTTGTATAAAAGCGCTACATAAAGGACATATTAGATGAGTAGAACCTTCAGGTACATTCAAAATGATGACGTTCTAAAGTCTTTTAAAGAGTTCAGGGATACCTTGCTCTCAGAAAGGCCTGTTATCATTGCGCGCCATGGGGACTACTCTCTTTTTATGGAAAAGAAATCCGATAATGAGCTTGGGCTTCGCATCATGAACGATGAAAAGAAGTCCGTAGTAGGTGTTAGAACCTATGATGTAAATAAAACTACAGATGCTCTGGTTTCAAGGGGCGTAAGGCATGCATGTCAAAAAATGTCCGAACTAAGTGATGAGGATGTAAACACCAAACGTTTCCAGATTTGGAAGTGGTATCTTCTCGATTATCAGAAAAACCATGAAAAAGAAGGTAAGCAGATTCTGAATAAAGAGCTGACCTGGGATGAAGAGTGGATAAAAAAAGAGACAGATCTCATGGATATGGAAAAATTCCTTCATGGCGCTTACCTGAATATGGGAAATACTCTGGCTCTTATTGATAAATATATCAGTGATCCTAGTCATAAAGAACTTTTTAGGAAGTTTGCAGTCAATGACATCATGGAAATGACAAGGGAGGACACCAAAGAGAAATCTCTGGAAGATGCTGAACTCAGAAATCAGCAGCAGGAGGAGCTAAAGCATCACACTTACCAGTTTACTGTAAGCGTAGAAGCCACCGACAGAGAGCACGCCCGCCAGGCACTTCTCCACCACCTTGCAGGAGATGAACGTATCTCGGTACAGAAGTAAGAGCGTAATGATATAAAACGCGAAAATGCGCAGTTCTCGGACGAGGAGATAATTAACAAAACGAAAAAACAGATCAGGGTCGACTTCTTTGAATAACATGAAAGGAGACCATGATCTGCTTTTTAGTTTTAGTTAATTACGACGCAGACGAAAACAAGTATTTTCGCGTTATGTCTTTGACAAAGAATGTGATTGCAGACATAATTATGACCATGAATTAATTATGCTTGGAAAAGAAGCGTTCTTAAAGTATGGAATGAACGGATTCGGTGGAAACATTCAGCACTAACAGGAGAATATTATGAAAAAAACATGGGATATCGAGAAGTTTAAGGCTACTGCAAGAAAGGCCGCAGCAGAGGGAATAGTCCTTCTTAAGAATGATAATAAGGCACTTCCTCTTGAGAAAGGCACTAAAGTAGCGGTTTTTGGCCGCAGCCAGATGAACTATTACAAATCAGGCACAGGTTCAGGCGGTATGGTCAACGTAGACTATGTGGTTGGAATCTATGAGGCCCTTGCTGATAGCGGCCTTTACAAGGTCAATGACAAGGTCAGAGGAGCCTACGAGAAATTTGTAGAGGAAAATCCTTTTGATCACGGCGCAGGCTGGGCAGCAGAGCCATGGTTCCAGAAGGAAATGCCCCTTACCGATGCTTTGGTAAAAGAGGCTGCAAAAGAGTCTGAGGCTGCTGTATTTATCATCGGAAGAACAGCAGGTGAAGACCAGGACAATAAGAACGAGCAGGGAAGCTATCTTCTTACAGATGAAGAGACTGCTGCACTTAAAAAGGTTACAAAGGCCTTTGACAGGACAATAGTTCTTTTGAATGTGGGCAACATCATCGATATGAAGTGGGTAAAAGAGATTGGCCCACAGGCAGTTGCCTATGTATGGCAGGGGGGCCAGGAAGGCGGAAACGCAGTTCTTGACGTACTTAGCGGTAAGGTGAATCCTTCAGGTAAGCTCTCTGATACCATTGCTGAGAACATCGGTGACTATGCTTCCACTGAGAATTTTGGTTCAGATAAAAAGAACTACCAGAAAGAGGATATCTATGTAGGATATCGCTATTTCGAGACATTTGCCAAGGATAAGGTTCTTTACCCATTTGGTTTTGGACTTTCCTATACAAGCTTTGATATAGCTCCCGGCGAGTTTGATTATGATAAGAAAGATGGAATTTCTCTGGAGGTTCATGTTGCCAATACAGGTGATGTGGCCGGAAAAGAGGTTGTACAGGTTTATGTAAAGGCTCCTCAGGGCAAGATCGGCAAGGCTTCAAGAACTCTTATCGGATTTGATAAGACAGATCTTTTGGCTGCAGGACAGTCTCAGAACATCAGATTTGAAATACCTAAATACTGGTTTGCATCCTATGACGACAGCGGTTTGACCGGACATAAATCAGCTTATGTGCTGGAAGAGGGCGTTTACACAGTATTTGCAGGAAGTGATGTAAGAAGCGCACAGGAAGTAGGAATATTCACAATTGATAAGACTGAAGTAGTTAAGCAGTGTGAAGAAGCCTACGCTCCTGTAGAGAGCTTTGAGCGACTTAAGCCTGTAGATAAGAAGGGGGTTCTTACAGAGGGAACTGAGAAGGTTCCTACAAGAACTCTTGATCCTAACAAGAAGAGAGCAGAAAGACTTCCTAAAGCTTCTCTTTATAAGTTCACAGGTGATAAGGGCTATAAGCTTAAGGATGTTGAGGCAGGAAAGGTTTCTCTGGAAGCATTTATTTCTCAGCTTTCTGATGAAGACCTTTGCGCAATTGTAAGAGGTGAGGGAATGTGCTCACCTAAGGTTACACCTGGTGTTGCCGGAGCTTACGGCGGAGTGACAGATAAGCTTCTTGGCTTTGGTATTCCTATTGCCAGCTGCGCTGACGGCCCTTCAGGAATCCGTATGGACTGCGGAACACATGCATTTTCACTTCCAAACGGAACATGCCTTGCTTGTACCTTTGATGAAAAAATAAATAAGGAGCTCTTTACATGGGAAGCTCTTGACCTTAGAAGACATAAGATTGATGCACTTCTTGGCCCAGGTATGAACATTCACAGAAGCCCTCTTAACGGACGTAACTTTGAGTATTTCTCAGAGGATCCGTTCCTTACAGGTAAGCTTGTTGCAGCACAGCTTCAGGGACTTCATACCTATGATGTAACCGGTGTTATCAAGCACTTTGCCGGAAATACTCAGGAGTTTAAGAGACATACAGTTAACAATATCGTTTCAGAGAGAGCGCTTCGTGAGATTTATCTTAAGGGCTTTGAGCTTGCAGTAAGAGAAGGAAATGCAAGAGCACTTATGAGCACCTACGGGCCTATGAATGGTCTTTGGACTGCAAGTAGCTACGATCTTCTCACAACTCTTCTTAGAGATGAGTGGGGCTTTGACGGAATCGTAATGACAGACTGGTGGGCTATGGGTAATGATGAAGCGAATGCTCCGGGAAGCTACCAGAACGTTGCAGCTCAGGTTCGTGCTCAGAATGACCTTAACATGGTTAATGCCAGTGCAGAGGCTAATTCAAACCACGATAACCTTGAAGAGGCACTTAAAGAAGGCAAACTTCTTAGATGCGAACTTGCAAGAAACGCAGGCAACATCTTAAGATTCCTTCTTAAGACTCCGGCTTACCAGCATATGCTTGGCAAAGAGTCTGCCCTGGATAAGGAACTTGAAGCAGCAGTATCAGCAGAAGATATGGCGCTTCAGGAAATGATAGATGTTCTGGCTGACAAGGATATAACAGAGCTTGATCCTAAGGACATCAAGATGGAAAAGAACGCTACTACAGTATTTGTCCTTACAGCACCTCGTAAGTGCACTATGGATTTTGAGCTTGTACTTAGAGCTGATAACCAGCCTGAGGTAGCGCAGCTTCCACTTACAATCTTCCAGGATAAGATGTTCCTTGGAACCTTTACACTTACAGGAATGGATAAAGAGTGGCAGACAATTAAGGTATCTCTTTTCCCAGCCTTTATAGGAAACTTCTATCTGAAGCTTTTCTGCCCGAATGGAGGACTTGAGATTAAGTCTGCAAGACTTATCAAGACCAAGGATCTTGAGGAAGAGTTCAAGAGGGGAATTACAGAATTATAAGATTAGTACTTTTTAGAGAATATATGGGGTTATGGGCTGCGGATGGCTATGCTATCCGCAGCCCAAATATTAAACGCGAATAAACGGAGGTATGGATACAATGCAGGATTGCTCCTGAGGTTGTTAAGGCTGGCGGAGATCTCTTTATGCCGGGCTGCAAGACAGATTATGACAGAGTACTTTCAGGACTTTCTGATGGTTCAATAGAAAGACATCAGATCAAACAAAATGCCACAAGAGTATACAGAATGGCAAATGAACTAAGCTGATGTTTACTGATAAATAGCAATATGTGAGAAGTATAAGCAAGAAATAGCCATGTGTTCACGAAATATCGATTGCACACATGGCTATTTGCGTATATTTGACGAGAGGCATGTCTCTCAAATCCTGTATTTATGCTATCGAAATAATATTTCATAAAAATTTAATGATTTACTCTGGCAAAGTAGTGGCTTTTCAATTTCGATTAGTATATAATGTTCCCATTGAATGAAATTTTGTTGTAAAGGTTATCGGTTGAGGGGCCATAGAGGCCTTTGCAAGTCAGTCATTCAATAATTTCTTATGAGACGGAGGAAATAAAATAATGAGAAGTTCCGCTAAGGCAAAAAGAGGCATGAGTCAGAGCTGCATCGAAATCATGTCAGACGTGGTAAAGGCAAAGGAGCAGAACCTATCATACGGCAAATTTAAGGCTCTTGATATGTTGGGAGCCGGCAGTATGCAGGACGAGTATTACGATTCAGAGTACCAGGTGTACACGGACAACATCGTTCGCAAGACTGAGCACACTGAAACCAAGAAAGCTGTTGCTTTCGTTAAAGTTAGATAAATTCTTTTTCTAACAACTGAATATGGGCAAAAAATAAGACCACTGCGCCTCATAGCGTAGTGGTCTTTTAGCGTAGAATTATTGATTATTTATGCTGCTCACTGAGCCACTGCCACATGTTTACACCATTTTCTTCACACTCATTGTTGAAGAAATAGATCCATGACCAGTGTCCCATGTACTGATATGCATTGCCATCCTGGCCCTTGAAGGTATCTGAAGTGTCGTGAACATCATCAAATACGCTGGTGTGTACATTTGCTCCGATAGCATTAAGGCGTGCAAGTGTTGGCTCCTCAAAGGCTGTAGGATCTACTGTTGTATCATTCTTGGCATAGATGAACCAGGTTGGAAGATCTTTGATTGCTTCAAGCTGAGCATCTGTAATGCCGGCGTTGCTGTAAGCTTCACAGATAGGGAATGCTGCAGCAAAGAAATCAGGATAGTTCATGATCATATCCATCGTCATGTAGCCACCGTTTGAGCAACCGCCGATAATGATTCTGTCTGCATCAACATCCGCATGAGATTCTACATAGGAATCAATAAGTTCTTTCAGATCATGAAGGTATACTGAATCAACGCCTGAGTTATCCATCCAGTTTCCTGTTTCGTCGTACTGCATCCAGAAGGTAGGGCACTGAGGAGCAAGAACATAGGCGCCTCCCATTACCTTTTGGAATTCTTCACTGTAAAGAGCTGTAACTTCGTTGCCAAGTGTGTTAAGTCTTGGATCTGCTCCGCCTTCTCCGGCGCCGTGGAGCCAGATTACAAGTGGATGCTTGTTTCCGTCTGCTTCCGGTTCATAGGAAGCATAGCAGATTGTATGTCCCTCTGCGCCGGTAAAAGATCCCTTCATATCCGTACCTGCAAGCTGAGGATAAATGGCGCTGTCAAAGTCTACCTTATCATCAACTGCCACAGCTATGATCTCATCACCTGACTCTGCAGCAATAGTCTGTCCATCAGCAAGAGTTACTGCAAGATTATAGGGATCGCAGATTGTGTTGTTACCCTTAAACATGTCATAGCAGAATGGTGATCCCTCATCAGGGCTGTAATAAAGCTCAACTGCTACATATTCGGAATCGGATGATTTCTCACCGTTTTCATCGCAGGTGTAAGCATCCACAACCTTTCTTTCTGATTCGAATTCGATATGCTTGGTTGGATCCTCTGTTGAGCCCTCTGCAAGAGCTGCCCAGTTGAACATTTCCTTGGTTTCCTTTACCTGAAAATCATCAGCAGCAACTGAATCTGCTGAAATCTTTTCATCGAATTTAAGTATTGTTTTGGTTACTGCAGGGCCCCAATCCTGGCCAACAATAACTACTTTCTGACTGGCTTTTAATTCTTTACTCACTGATGCCTCCTCTTTGTTTTCAGTTTCTGTTTTTCCCTCATCTACCGCAGCACTCTCCGATGAGCCGCTTGTAACTGTGTCTGAGCCTCTTTGCTGTCCTGCGACCTCCCCTGCATTTGCAGCTCCGCATGCCACTCCCCCAAGGGACAATGCGCTGCAAAGTAAGGCTACTAAAACTTTTCTTTGATTTTATAGGTGGAATACGTGTTTATTAAGAAATTTACCGACAACTGAGATTATAGGTCCCAGGAAAAGAGCCATAAGCACAATTCCAATGTTTGGGGTACCACCGAAAAGAACTCCGATTACGATTACCAAAAAGTCATAGGCAATACGGATAATTGCAAAGGGCACTTTTTTAAGTATTTTCTCTGAAAGAATCTGTGGCATTGCATCATAAGGAGAAACTCCCATGTTTGCATTGATATAGAAAGACACAGATATGATGAACATGAAAAGAGCCAAAGCAAAGATTACAGCTCTAGAGGGCATATCGGTAAAGTAGTGCTCCGGAATTGTCTTTTCCCATAACCAGCAGAAGAAATCGGCGATGTATCCAATGAACACCATGTTGGCAATGGTTCCAAAGCCAATGAACTTCCTGCCAAAGAGCAGTACCAGTATGAACATCACTGAGTTAAGAAGGAGCTGCCAGTTACCGAAGCTTATGCCGATAAAACCGGATAAGGTCAGGTTCATGAAGGTGCAGGGGTCTGTTCCAAGGTTAACCTTTATAAGGAATGATAAGAAAAATCCCATAAAGAAAACGCCAATGTTCATAACAATCAGGCGCTTTACAAAGTCCTTCTGATGAAAATAATCTGTGAACCATTTTTTGAGTGAATTGACCATGATTTTTGTCCTTACTTCTAATTATTATTCTACTATGCGCAGAGCCCAGTACTGATTCTTGTAGTTGATAAGTACCGGTGCGTTTACAAAGGCTTCGTCACCGATGTAGCAGCGGTCAGCCTCTTTGTCAAAGGTAAATTTGCGGCCCTCTGAGTCATTGTTATTGATAAATTCCAGGGCCTGTTCAAGGGTTTCGTCGCCCTTACATAAGTGTATCTGCATGCTGTAAACTCCTATCACAACGTTGTTATTTAAATTAAGCTTTGACGATAAAACATAAGCAATATTTTAAATAACGTTTATATAATTTTCAGATTATAGTTCTAAATGAATTGCATAAAACTATGTTACAATGTTAGTAAGTGTGAGTATGCTAAAATGCTTGTTTTATCGACAAAAACAAATTCAAACAAATAAACATTATACACATTTTTTATGAATAACATAGACCAAAAATTAGCAACTTTAAAAGAATACTTGGAAGGCCTTGGAAGCGTAGCCGTAGCCTTTTCAAGCGGCGTGGATTCCACGTTTTTGCTGGCTATTGCCCATGAAGTCCTTGGAGATAAGGCAATTGCAATTACAGCAAAATCAAGTTTTTTTCCTAAGAGGGAATCACAGGAAGCACAGGAGTTCTGCCTTTCCAGAGGAATTAAGCAGGTATTTGCGATGGTTGACGAGAGTGACATTCCGGGCTTTTCCGAGAATCCGCCTGACAGATGCTATATGTGCAAGAAACATCTTTTTACTAAGATGCGGGAAATAGCCGGGGACAACGGGATAAAAGAGCTGGTGGAAGGCTCCAACGTCGATGACGACGGGGACTACAGGCCCGGGCACAGGGCGATTGCAGAGCTTGGCATCAAGAGCCCTTTGCGATACGCAGGACTTACTAAGGCTGAGATAAGGCAGCTTTCAAAGGATATGAATCTTCCCACCTGGGATAAGCCATCCTATGCCTGCCTGGCATCAAGAGTCCCATATGGGGATGAAATCACCGGAGAAAAGCTTTCCATGATAGAGGCAGGAGAAAATTTACTTATAGAGCTTGGCTTTATCCAGGAAAGATGCAGGGTACATGGAAATGTTGCCAGAATAGAAATACTTGAGACGGACTTTGAAAGATTTATGGCCCCGGAGGTCAGGACCAGAGTGCAGCAGGAGTTTGAAAAAATCGGATTTAAATATGTTACTTTGGATCTTAGGGGATTTAGGTCCGGTAGTATGAATGAAGTACTGAAAAAGAGCTGATGTTGAGGAAGATATGGAAGAACAGGATATTAAGAGTCTGCTAGAAGCAGTAAAAGCAGGAAATACAGATATAGATGAAGCGGTAATGCAGCTTAAACAGGCCCCTTTTGAGGATATGGGTTTTGCCCGTCCAGACATGCACAGGGGACTTAGACAGGGAGCAGCTGAGGTTATTTTTGGACAGGGGAAAACTCCACAGCAGAATCTTATGATTGCGGAAAAGCTCCTTGAGAAGGGACAAAAAAGTGTCCTTATAACCAGAATGTCCAAGGAATCAGCAGATTTTTTTACACAGAATAAGAAAGCTGAAGTGGCGTTTACCTACGATGAATACAGCAAAGTAGGTATTGCCGGAGAACAGATTGTTGATAAGAATGGCGTTGGAAAGATTGTGATTGCAACCGGTGGAACCAGTGACATTCCTGTTGCTGAGGAAGCAGCCAAGACAGCCGAGATAATGGGGAATAAGGTTGTCAGGCTCTATGACGTTGGAGTTGCCGGAATCCACAGACTCCTTGAGAAAAGGGCCATGGATGAAATAATGAGTGCCAATGTGATTATAGCCATTGCAGGAATGGAAGGAGCCTTGGCAAGCGTGGTTGGAGGCCTTGCAAATTGCCCTGTTATTGCTGTTCCTACAAGTGTTGGATATGGAGCTTCCTTTGGGGGTGTGTCAGCTCTTTTGTCTATGCTTAATTCCTGCGCCAGCGGTGTAAGCGTGGTGAATATTGACAATGGTTTCGGGGCCGGATATCTGGCCAGTATGATAAATAAAAAGTAAAAAGGGGAGCGGTATGAAGGAGTTACTTGAACTTGCCAAGGTCTACAGAATGCCCACGGATAGCGTGATTCGCTACATTTACATTCCTATGATCCTGGACAAGATTTTTAAGAGAAAATAATGTGTAGTTGGGAGAAAGACATTGATAATCGAAATAAAAGACGTTTCCAAGTCCTATGGGGAGAAAAAGGTACTTGAGAACTTTAATCTTAACATTGAAGATGAACATTCATATGTTATAACCGGGGAGCCCGGCTGTGGCAAGACAGCACTGATGAGGCTCATCCTTAAATTAGATTCACCGGATTCCGGAAAAGTCGGACTCCTTGGAGATTACAAATATCCGTTTATAAATGCGGGAGTGGTATTCCAGGACGACAGACTTGTAGAGAGTTTAAATGCCATCACTAACGTGACAATGGTCAGCAAAAAGATATTTCGCGAGACTGTAACGGAAGAACTACTTAAGTTCCTGCCACCTGAGGCCCTTACGGTTCCGGTCAGAAAATTAAACAAAAGCCAGCGCCGAATAGTTCAGATAATAAGAGCCTGCGCAATACCAAGCGACGTCCTTATCATGGACGAGCCCTTCGAAGGCATCGAACCAGAGCTTAAAGCTAAGCTTATTCCATATATCAGAAACGCCCAGGGCAAGGGGTCACTTACAATATTTACGAGAGATACCGATGGCCTGGATTTTGCCCGCATCATAGAACTTAAGTGATACATGATCTTTAAATAATTAGAATAAGGGGAGATTTTTATGGTAACGAATGACGAGAGCATGAACCGCTTCAAACACAAAATAATGGAGGAAGTGTGCCGCCTTGAATGGGAGGACAACAACGATCCGGAGCATATAGAACAGCTTATTCTTAAGACAATCCCGGGCCCTAAGCCTGAGTACAGATGCTGTATCTACAAGGAAAGAGAGATCGTAAGGCAGAGGATCAATCTGGCTATGGCCAAGAATCCTACCTATAATCCCGGGTCTCATAACATTGTTCAGGTTATTGATCCTGCCTGTGATGAGTGTCCGATTTCTGCTTACTCTGTAACTGATAACTGCAGATTCTGCATGGGTAAGGCTTGCCTTAACTCCTGCGAGTTCGGAGCAATATCTCCCGGTGATACCCATATGCACATTGATCCTGCCAAGTGTAAGGAGTGCGGTAAGTGTGCAGCTGCCTGCCCATATTCAGCTATCGTACATCTGGAAAGACCTTGCAAAAAGGCCTGTCCTGTAGGAGCCATTACCTATGATGAGTATGGCTACTGCAAGATTGACGAAGATAAATGTATCCAGTGCGGACACTGCATTCATAGCTGTCCTTTCGCAGCTATCGGAAGTAAGACCTTCCTGGTTGACATCATAAAAGAAATAAAGGCAGGCAAAGAAGTCATTGCCATGTGTGCCCCGGCTACAGAGGGCCAGTTTGGCGAAGATATCTCAATGGCATCCATAAGAGAAGGCCTCAAGAAGCTCGGATTTGCTGACATGATAGAGGTTGGCCTTGGAGGCGACATGACAGCCGCTTACGAATCCGAGGAGTGGACAGAGGCATTCAAGGAAGGCAAGAAGATGACCACTTCCTGCTGTCCTGCATTTATAAATATGCTCAAGAAACACTTCCCTGAGCAGTATGAGAAAAATATGTCCTCAACGGTTTCGCCTATGTGCGCTATTTCCAGATATATGAAGGCTACAAGGCCCGGATGTGTCACTGTTTTCATCGGACCATGTATTGCCAAGAAGTCTGAAGCTGCGGATAAGTCGGTAAAAGACAATGCGGACTACGTTGTAACCTACGGCGAACTGAGAGCTCTCATGAGATCCAAGGGGGTTAAGTTTGAGCCTGTATCTGATCAGTATCAGGAGTCTTCAATCTGGGGCAAGCGTTTTGCAGGAAGCGGCGGCGTTGCCAAGGCAGTTATTGAGTGCATGAAGGAACGCGGTGTAGAGACTGACGATATCAAACTTCTTGCAGCCCACGGTGGCCTGGAATGTAAGAAAGCACTTATTCTTCTTAAGATGGGGAAGCTTCCCGAGGACTTCATAGAAGGTATGGTTTGTCCCGGCGGATGCGTAGGGGGCCCGTCAAGACACAGAGGAATTGGTGAGATCAATAAAGCTAGGGAGCATCTCCTTTCACAGGCAGATGATAGAAAAGTTTTGGAGAACCTTAAGAACTATCCTATGGATAAGTTCTCAATGCACAGGGATGGACACATGTAATAATTGTTACATTTAACTGTTTTTCGTTTTTGTTTTCTTATGAGGCAAAGGTTCTATGAAGAAAAAGAATGGCTATGGTGTTTTGGCGCTTTTAGGAATCTATGATGAACCAAAGAGAGTAGTGGTTAATGCTGTTATTGTTATTTTGACGGCTATTTGCTCAATTATGTATAACGTGCTGATCGCAACTGTTTCCCATAACGGAGGCCCCGTGGTGACACTTCTGTTTATCAGTAAGTTCGTTCCCATAGTTCTGGCCAGTGCTTTTGGCGGAGCAGTGCCGGGAATGATGGCGGTTCTTATTATCTTTATCCATAGAACTATTGCCTATAGCAGTTTCTCATACCTTACATTTATTTACCTTTTGGTAGTCATCATTGTTGATGCTCTTGCCAGAAAGAGTTTTTTCAAAAAATGGTATACTACAGTCCTTTCTGCAGTTTTTCTCATGTTTTTAAACGGTGTGTGTTGGAGCAGTATTTTGTGGCTCCTTTCCGGTAAGGACTTATTTACCATGACACCGAGGTTTTTGGTGGTATGTTTCCTTAACGAACTTCCGGGCTGCATGACATCATGTTTTATTGTGTATTTAATCTACAAGTTTATGACTGTCAAAATAAAAAGACTCGTAAATAACGGAAAATACTATATACCTGAAGATCAGCTTACGGAAGACGAGAAATATGAGCTTGGCAGCAAATCCAAAATCGAGCGCGTAATCTTGCGAATTGTAGTATTTGAAGCCATTGTTCTGGGCGTTTCTGCTGAAATTGCATCAAGCACTCTGATTCCTACCATGAAATACATAAGCCCCAATGGGCAGGTCATAACTATAGAAGAAGACTATAGTCATGTTACGAATACAGGAATCCTGGAGAGTAGAGTCAGCTTTAAGATAATGCGCGATGTTCAAAAATCCAAGCAGGAAGCTGCTGAATATGCTGCACTGGGAGTTGACACCGGTAACAATCAGTTTGGACTAAAGCTAGCTATGCTTATTTCCATCATTGTTATTCCTCTTTCCGTATTTGTTAACCGGTATGCCCAGCGAAGAATTGCGGAACCTATCAGGAATATGTCCAGAGCGGTTTCCGGAATTTACAATTCAGATGAAGTTGAAATTAACGAAAAAGTGGCAGAGGTTCATAATCTGGAAGTTAGGACCAAGGATGAAATAGAAGAACTCTACCACTCGGTGGATCTGACTTTCTACAGACTCATGGAATACATTGAGCTTGTTAAGACCAGGCAGAACATTGAGGATCAGCTTGAAATTGAGAAGTCTGCCAATGAAGCCAAGACAAGATTCCTTTCCAATATTTCTCATGAGATCAGAACCCCTATCAATGCTGTTCTTGGTTTTGATGAGATGATCCTCAGAGAAAGTGACAATGATTCTATCCTTGGCTATGCCAAAGATATTCAGAATTCGGGTAAAACTCTTTTGGCACTTATCAATGATCTTCTTGATTTCTCCAAGATTGAAGCGGGAAAGATGGAAATCATTCCGGTTGAATATGAGCTTAGCTCGGTTATCAACGACCTTGTTAATATGGCCAAGATGAGGGCAAAAGACAAAAACCTTGAATTTAGTGTGGAGGTTAACGAGAATATTCCGCATATCCTCTATGGTGATGAGATCAGAATCAAGCAGTGTATATTGAATATCCTTACAAACGCTGTTAAATATACAGAAAAAGGTACTGTTACTTTGAGCATTGATTATGAAGATATAGACCCTGATGATGTGGTATACGGTGATGAAGACGACATTGAAATCGACGATTTCATTCTTTTGAAGGTTAGGGTCAAGGATACCGGAATCGGCATCAGAGAAGAGGATATGGACAAGCTGTCCTCAGCCTTTGAGAGAATTGATGAAAAGAGAAACAGAACCATCGAGGGAACCGGCCTTGGAATTAACATTGTTAACAGCCTTCTCAAGATGATGGAATCCAAGCTCCACGTAAAGAGTGAATATGGAAAGGGCTCTGAATTTTCTTTTGAACTGAAGCAAAGAGTAGTTAACAGTGATCCGATAGGAGATTTCTCCAAGGCATACAAGAATTCTATCCAGGCTACAGACAATTATGAGGAAAGCTTCCATGCTCCGGATGCCAGAATTCTGGTGGTTGATGATACCAAGACCAACCTAACGGTTATAGTGGGGCTTCTTAAGCAGACTCAGATCAAGATAGATACTGCGCTAAGCGGCTTTGAAGCTTTGAACCTTGTTAAGAAAAAGAAATACGACATTATCTTCCTTGATCACAGAATGCCTGAAATGGATGGTATCCAGACTTTCCATGCCATGAAGGAGATGGATGATAATGCTTCGATAGATACACCTGTTATAGCCCTTACTGCTAACGCAATATCAGGCTCCAGAGAAATGTACTATAAAGAGGGTTTTGATAATTACATGTCCAAGCCTGTGGATCCGGGCAAGCTCGAAGAGATTATTTTGCAGTACCTGCCTGCGGATAAGGTTACAAGACCGGGAGATGAGGGCTTTGTATCCAATTCGGCAGAATCTGATGAGGCTGAAAAGCTTGCTATGCAGGAACTTCTTAGGGTTCCCGGAGTTGATATTGAACAAGCCATTGAAAGATGCGGCTCTGCGGATGCAGCCAAGGATGTTATGAAGGACTTCTGGATGGCTATTACCGAAAGGGCAGAGCTTATCGAGAAATATGAACGGGAAGGTGACATCAAGAATTACACCATCTATGTCCACGGCCTTAAGAGTTCAGCCAGAGCCATTGGTGCGATCGACCTGGGAGATCAGGCAGAGTATCTTGAGAAATGTGGAAACGACAATTGGGTAGAGGAAATTCATGATCTGACACCGGATCTTTTGAGTCTGTACAGAAGCTACCTGACCAAATTGGAAATCCTGGTTCGTGAGGATGATGAGGGCAAGGAAGAGATACCTGTTGACGAACTGGAAAGTGCCTATGCTTCCATTAAGGAATTCGTATCAGGATCATTCTTTGACAGCGCCGATGATATCATGAAAATGCTGGAAGATTATCGAATTCCTGAGCAGTACAAGAAAAAGCATGAAGAAGTAAAAAGACTTATGGCAGCAGTTGACAGAGATGGGCTTTTAAATGTACTTTAATAATAGCGTCAAAAAATGAGAGGGAAAAAGATGGATAAGCGCGTATTACTTATAGGTAATAAGAAGAGCTTTATGGTGAACGCAATTGGAAAAGGCCTGGAAAAAGAAGGCTACGATGTAGTCGGGGTAGGGCCTAATTCCTTTGAAATCAAAGCCCTGGAAGAGAAGCCTTTGGTATATATTTTGTATCTGGGCGATCTTACCATGGAGGATTCCGAAGTCTTCAAATATCTTAACGAAGCTATTGACGTTGAGAGATTTATGCTTTATCTAATCGGCAATAAGGACGAGCTTTCGGTTGGACTTACCTTTATCGGTAAAGAGAAGGTTCAGGAGAGCTATCTTCGTCCGCTTGATGTCAAGATGCTGGCAGAGACCCTTGATACTGTCTTTGACTATAGCGCAGTTGACGAGAATCTCAAAAAGAAAATCCTCATAATTGATGACGACGGAGCTATGCTTCGAATGATGAAGACATGGCTTTCGGTTAAATACAGAGTTTACATGGCAAGCTCAGGCAAGATAGCTCTTTCTTTCCTGGCTCAGAATCCGGTTGATCTTATTCTTCTGGACTATGAGATGCCTGTAATGAGTGGTCCGGATGTGTTAAAAGAAATCAGAAATACCCAGGCTCTCAAGGATTATCCTGTTATATTCCTGACAGCCAAGGATGACAAGGAAAGCGTTATGAAGGTTGTAAGCCTTAAGCCTGAGAAATACCTGCTTAAGTCCATGCCTAAGGAGAAGCTGACCGGGGCCATTGACGATTTCTTTAACTCCAAGAAAAAAAATAATTGAATAAGGAAAGGTAATCTAAATGATATCCAGGTTAGTAGACAGAATTGTAGACACAGGTGCACCTATTGTTGTGGGACTTGATCCCAAGCTTTCATTCATTCCTGACAGGATCAAAGAAAAAGCTTTTTCCGAGCACGGAGCCAGTCTTGAAGGCGCTGCTGAAGCTTTTTTTCAGTACAACAAAGAGATCATTGACAGCATTTACGACATCGTTCCGGCAGTTAAGCCACAGATAGCCATGTACGAAGAACTTGGTATTCCGGGACTTATCACATTCAAGAAGACCGTTGATTATTGTAAGGAAAAGGGTCTTATCGTAATAGGAGATATCAAAAGAGGTGACATTGGCTCTACATCCGAGTCCTACGCCGTTGGTCATTTAGGAAGCGTTCAGATAGAGGGTAAGACCTTCAGAGGTTTTGACGAGGATTTTGCTACAGTTAATCCCTACCTTGGATCTGACGGAGTTAAACCTTTCGTATCAGTTTGTAATAAAGAAGATAAGGGTATTTTTGTTCTGGTTAAGACATCAAACCCTTCAAGCGGTGAGTTTCAGGACCGCATAATAGATGGCAAGCCACTTTATGAGCATGTTGGAGAACAGGTTGAGAAATGGGGACTGGAATCCATGGATGGCTCATACAGTAATGTGGGCGCAGTAGTAGGCGCTACCTATCCTGAGATGGGCAAGGTCCTCAGACAGATAATGCCACATGCATATATTCTTGTTCCGGGTTATGGTGCTCAGGGCGGAAAAGGAAAAGATCTTGTTCACTTCTTTAATAAGGATGGACTTGGTGCTATAGTTAATTCGTCAAGAGGAATAATTGCCGCTTGGCAGAATGAGAACTACAAAGAGTTTGCTGACGGCCGTGTTGGGGACGCAGCAAGGGCAGCAGTTCTTGATATGAAAAAAGATATTGCAGACGCATTAAAGTGAATTGATATCTTAGATTAAACGGAGGCATTGGGTATGGAAAGGTATAAGGAAGAGTTTATCGAATTTATGGTGGACAGCAATGTCCTTAAATTTGGTGAGTTTACGCTCAAGAGTGGACGTAAGTCACCTTTCTTTATGAACGCGGGAGCTTATGTAACAGGTTCTCAGCTTCGCAAGCTTGGCGAATATTACGCCAGAGCTATCCACGACACTTTTGGTCTTGAGTTTGACGTTCTTTTCGGACCGGCCTATAAGGGAATCCCACTTGCAGTAATTACATGTGCAGCTATCAGCGAACTCTACGGAAGAGAAATCAGATACTGCTCTAACAGAAAAGAGATCAAGGATCACGGTGATAAGGGAATCCTTCTTGGAACCAAGCTTCGCGATGGTGACAGAGTTCTTATCATCGAGGATGTTACAACATCAGGTAAGTCTATTGAGGAGACAGTTCCGATCATTCAGGAACAGGCTGACTGCGATATCGTAGGACTTATGGTATCTCTCAACAGACAGGAGAAGGGCCTTGAAACTGATATGAGCGCCCTTGATGAGATCAAGGATAAGTATGGCTTCAGCGCAGCTGCCATCGTAACAATGGATGATGTTGTAAGTCATCTTTACAACAGACCTATTGATGGTGAAGTTATCATCAACAAGGAAATCAAGAAGGCAATTGACGAATATTACGCAGAGTATGGAGCTAAGTAATTTTACAGGAGGGGAATAAAATGGACGAGCATACATATAAAGTACTTGGCGGCACAGGCGGCCTTAACATTGCATTTGGAGTTATTTCCATAGTTGCAGGAATCGCAACAGGAGTACTTCTTATTATCAGCGGAGCCAAGCTCCTTGGAAGTAGAAAGAGAATTATTATCTGAGCGATATAAGGAATGAGTAAATCCAGTTTTGTGCTTGCACAAAAAACTGGATTTATGAAATGACTGAACGGACATGAGGAAAAGAGAAATACGAATGAAATGAGTATTTTGATTTCCGAATGGACGTAGGATTGCGAGAATACGAAGTATGGAGCAATCCGTATATCGCGGAGTATTACTATGACAAAAAAATCAAAATTAAGACTTCATATTAAGAGACTTGAACCTGTCAGAGACAAGTACATGTTCACTGACAACAGACACCCGGAAAAAGGCATACTTAGTGCTGCTTTGGGGTGTATATCAGTGACTACATATGTGCTTGCCGTATTGTTTACCTATAGAAATGGTGGTCAGGCTCTAATGCAATACGCCGCAGCTTCTTTTGTTGCGGCGATATTTTCTGTTGTGGGACTTACTTTGGGGATTATGTCCAGGTTTGAAAAAGATATTTTTAAACTCTTTCCCAATATCGGAATTATCCTTAATTCCCTGGCAGTCGTATTTGTGGCATTTTTGATAGTGTTGAATTTTGTAATCTGAATATGAAAGATCTGCATGAAATAAATGAGTAATAGAAATGGAATAAAAAGAAATGAGTAATAACGAAGAATTAATCTATGAATTTGAAAACGGAAGCGAAGTACTTAAGGAGCGCTATCAGCTTGCGGTTGAAAGACTTAGCAGCATGGCTGATGAGCGTCTTTCCGATGAGAAATATGATAAATACTTCCACTTTGTGAGAGACTTCCTTCTCCTGGTGGATGAGACCTTTAATTTCGTATTAGACGGCTCTTTTGACAAGGCTTCAATGGATGAGCTCGCAGCTCAGAACAAGAAGCTTTATGAGGATATTCTTCCTGAAAACTATGATAAGAGCTATGGAAATCCTACATTTGCCTGTGGCCTGTTTGGCGATGATTTTGGTCACCTTCTCTCTGCTTTGTATTATGAGCTTAGAGGCCTTATTGTAGCTGCATTTAAGGGTGATCTCTTTTCCCTTACAACCAATATGGAACTCTTTTTGGAGGTCTATGGTCAGTTTGCCTCTGCAGATGCAGGCAAGACGCTTCCTTCCTATGAAGAGGTAAGAAAGACCTTGTACTGGTTTGGAAGCGACTATGCCGAGGAAATGAGACAGCATGGCTTTGCAGAGATGGTAGTATCAGACAAGAACTTTGTAAGAGACCTTGTTACAAGTGCCAACTTGACTGATCTTCGCTATCTCTACAGATTCGGAGAGTATGTAACTGATAATGAGATCAAGACAGCAGAGCATTTAAATAGCCTTACTCAGGAAGAAATCGATAAGCTTGCTACAACCTTTACAGAGGGTTACCGCATTGGCTTTGCCATGACAGGCAAGGATATTTCTATCAAGAAAACAGCTGGTATTTACTATAACCTGGGCTTTGAGAGAATTATCAAAAAAGCTATCGAGAATCTTGAAAAGATCGGACTTAAGTCAACAATTCAGCTTGATCCAAGAAGTATTTTTGCTATTACTTCAACCTCTGCAAGAGGAGGATTTTACGGAGCAATTCCTAACAAGCAGTATGACTATGACCACAAGGAAGATGTAGCTCTTTTCCTGGATAGCAACTATGTTACACGTAAGCTTGAGGCAGCAA
Source organism: Butyrivibrio sp. VCB2006 (assembly GCF_000420945.1). GTDB lineage: Bacteria > Bacillota > Clostridia > Lachnospirales > Lachnospiraceae > Butyrivibrio. The sequence goes on along the minus strand of NZ_ATVX01000004.1, from coordinate 159,196 downwards.
GAGCAGCAGGAGAGATGTACAAGACTCAGGCTCGTCTCTATGGCGGCCCTGCAGTAATAGAGGTGTTTGGCGAGATTCCATTTTCACCAAAGCCAAATGAGAAGGCACTTAAGCTCTCTAAGGCTCAGCAGAAGATGCTAAGCGACTACAGAGTTCAGAACAGCCTTATTATGAACGACTACATCATCAACAAGGAGAGAAGCTTTACTATTATTTCCTTCCCTGTTCCTGATATCGGTGATAACTTCAGAACTATCTTTGATGAGACAGTTAGGATCAACACGCTTGATTACAAGCTTTATCAGACAATCCAGCAGAAGATAATTGATGCTCTGGATGAGGGTGAGTATGTAGTAGTTAAGGGTATGGGTGAAAACCACACCAATATGAAGGTAATGCTTCACGAGCTTAAGGATAAGTCTAAAGAGACTAACTTTGAGAACTGCGTAGCAGACGTAAATATTCCTGTAGGAGAAGTGTTTACATCACCTGTTCTTACCGGAACAGAGGGAACACTTCATGTTACAGGCGTATATCTTGACGGACTCTTCTACAAGAATCTTGAGATCAAGTTTGAGGATGGCTGCATAACAGACTATAACTGCAGCAATTTTGATACTGCCGAGGAAGGCAAGAAGTACATTAACGACAATATTCTCTTTAACCACAAGACTCTTCCAATCGGTGAGTTTGCTATCGGAACTAACACAACAGCTTATGTGGTTGCAAGAAAATACGGTATTGCAGACAAACTTCCAATCCTCATAGCTGAGAAGACAGGCCCTCACTTTGCTGTAGGTGATACCTGCTATTCCTACGAAGAGGATACAATGACCTATAATCCTGATGGAAAGGCTATCATTGCAAGAGATAATGAGATTTCCATCAAGAGAAAGACAGAGCCTGACAAGGCATACTTTAGCTGTCACACAGACATTACAATTCCATATGATGAACTTGGTGAGATCACAGTTGTAAGTGCTGACGGATTGACTAAGACAATCATCAAAGACGGTAGATTTGTTCTTGAAGGAACTCAGGAACTGAACAAACCTATGGACGAATAAAAAACAGATATTTATTGGTAAAATATGGGTGGAACTAAATCTTGTGGTATGTTATGATACTAGGGATTTTGGACCACCGATATTTTCATTTATATTGCATTAAATTTATTGCATAAATGGAGGAGCGATATGGCACAAGTAGGAATTGTTATGGGGAGCGATTCTGATATGCCTGTAATGGCTAAGGCCGCAGACATTCTGGATCAACTCGGTATCTCTTATGAGATGAGAATTATTTCAGCACACAGAGAACCGGACGAATTTTTCGAATATGCTAGGACTGCAGAGGATAAGGGCTTCAAGGTTATCATTGCCGGAGCCGGAATGGCTGCTCATCTACCTGGCATGTGCGCAGCAATATTCCCAATGCCTGTCATTGGAATTCCCATGCACACAACTTCCCTTGGCGGTAGAGATTCATTATACAGTATAGTACAGATGCCTACAGGAATCCCTGTTGCAACTGTGGCGATAAACGGCGGAGCCAACGCAGGAATTCTGGCAGCCAAGATTTTGGCAACCAGCGATGCAGCTCTTTTGGAAAAACTGAAAAATTATACGAAGACGCTTAAAGAAACGGTTATAGAAAAAGACAAGAGACTTCAGGAAGTCGGTTATAAGAACTACAACTGATACTTACTAATTCGTATCATATATTTATTACTTATTTGTAAATGTGGTGGATTCACGGTCTACCATAACTTATATAAAAAAGAAATGAGGAGTAATTATGGCATTGGATTACAAGAAGGCAGGCGTTGACATTGAGGCAGGCTACAAGTCTGTTGAGCTTATGAAGGAGTACGTAAAGGGTACTATGAGACCTGAGGTCCTCGGCGGACTTGGCGGCTTCTCCGGAGCTTTTTCTCTTAGCAAGATAAAAGAAATGGATGATCCGGTTCTTTTATCAGGTACTGATGGAGTAGGAACCAAGATCAAACTGGCATTCCTTCTTGATAAACACGACACCATCGGAATCGATGCAGTTGCAATGTGCGTTAATGACGTTGCCTGCGCAGGTGGCGAGCCATTATTTTTCCTTGATTATATTGCTTGCGGCAAGAACGTTCCTGAGAAGATTGCTGCAATAGTTAAGGGCGTAGCTGAGGGCTGCAAGCAGTCAGATGCTGCTCTTATCGGCGGTGAGACTGCCGAGCATCCGGGCCTTATGCCTGAGGATGAATATGATGTTGCCGGCTTTGCAGTAGGCGTAGTTGATCGTAAGGATATGATCGATGGCAGCAACATCAAGGACGGAGATGTACTTATCGGTGTTGCTTCTACCGGTGTTCATAGTAACGGATTCTCTCTTGTTCGTAAGGTTTTTGACATGACCAAAGAGAGTCTTGAAACATACTATGATGAGCTTGGCATGACTCTTGGAGAAGCACTTCTTACTCCAACAAGAATTTACGTTAAGATGATGAAGTCCATCAAGAATGCCGGAATCAAGGTTAAGGGCTGCAGCCATATTACAGGTGGCGGCTTCTATGAGAATATTCCGAGAATGCTTCCAGATGGAATTAAGGCTGTTGTAGAAAAAGACAGCTATGATATTCCTCCTATTTTTACTCTTATGCAGAAGAAGGGCCAGATTGAGGAGCACATGATGTACAACACTTACAACATGGGACTTGGAATGGTTCTTGCTGTAGATCCTGCTGATGTAGACGGTGCTTTAGAGGCAATCAAGGCTTCCGGTGACAAGGCTTGGGTTGTTGGTAAGTGTGTAGACGGTGATAAGGGCGTTGAGCTTGTTTGATTCTGCGAGGGTGATGACTTATGAAGATAGCTGTCCTTGTGTCCGGAGGAGGTACAAACCTTCAGGCTATTATAGATAGTATAGAAAGCGGCAAGATCACTAATACAGAGATTTGCCTTGTATATAGCAATAATCCCAACGCGTATGCATTGGAAAGGGCTAAAAAGGCCGGTATTCCTACAGTAGCCAAGAGCCCCAAGAAATTTGGAAGTAGAGAAGAGTTTAATAAAGCTCTTTTGCAGATTCTGCTTGACGCAGCACCGGACCTTATAGTTCTGGCGGGATGCCTTGTGGTAATCCCAAGGGAAGTTGTAGAGGCGTTCCCAAACAGGATTATCAATATTCATCCGTCGCTTATTCCGGCGTTTTGCGGAACAGGCTACTACGGACTTAAGGTTCATGAGAAGGCTCTTGAAAGAGGCGTCAGAGTATCAGGTGCAACAGTCCACTTTGTGGATGCAGGAACCGATACAGGCCCAATTATCCTTCAGAAGCCGGTTATGATTGAGCCCGGGGATACTCCTGAGGTTCTTCAGAAGAGAATCATGGAACAGGCCGAGTGGAAGATAATGCCTATGGCTATTGATCTTATAGCTAATGGCAGAGTGAGAGTTGAGAACGGTCATGCAGTTATAGATGGCTACGACGAGGTTGTTAGAGAACTTTAATAGTATCATTTAGTGTTAATACTTTTAGCATTTGGAATTTGGGGAAATTTCAAGGAAGGAAAATGGTATGAAGGTTTTAGTTGTAGGCGGAGGCGGCAGAGAGCATGCTATTTGCGAGGCTGTTTCCAGAAGTAAACAGGTAGACAAGATTTACTGCGCTCCGGGAAATGGCGGTATTGCCGAACTTGCAGAGTGTGTTCCTATTACACCGATGGAATTTGACAAATTGGTTTCTTTTGCCAAGGAAAAAGAGATAGACCTGACAATCATCGGTATGGATGATCCTCTTGTTGGCGGTGTGGTTGATGCTTTCGAGGCAGCTGGTCTTAGAGTATTCGGACCTCGTAAGAATGCAGCTATTCTTGAGGGAAGCAAAGCTTTTTCCAAGGACCTTATGAAAAAATATGGCATTCCAACAGCTGCTTATGAGACTTTTGATGATCCAAAGGCAGCACTTGAGTACCTCGAGAACGCTAAGTTTCCTATCGTACTTAAAGCTGACGGTCTCGCTCTTGGTAAGGGTGTTCTTATTTGCCAGGATCTTGAAGAGGCCAAGGCCGGTGTCAGAGAGATCATGGAGGACAAGAAGTTTGGGGATGCCGGTAATCACATGGTAATCGAAGAATTCATGACAGGCCGTGAGGTTTCTGTTTTGTCTTTTGTTGACGGCAAGACTTATAAGCTTATGTCATCAGCTCAGGATCACAAGAGGGCAGGAGATGGTGATACAGGACTTAATACCGGCGGAATGGGCAATTTTTCACCAAGTCCTTTTTACACCAAGGAAGTTGATGAATTCTGCCGCAAGAATATTTATGGCAAGACTGTTGAGGCCATGGCCGCAGAAGGAAGAGAGTTTAAGGGAGTTATTTTCTTTGGACTTATGCTTACCCCTGACGGACCCAAGGTTTTGGAGTATAATGCCAGATTTGGAGACCCTGAGGCACAGGTAGTGCTTCCTAGACTGAAAACTGATATAATTGACGTGATGAATGCTTGCATCGATGGCAGGCTTGATGAAATAGATATGCAATTTGAGGACAAGGCAGCGGTATGCGTTGTTCTTGCCAGCGACGGTTATCCGGTTAGCTATGAGAAGGGTAAGCTCATCAAAGGTTTGGACAATTTCAAGGGCAAGGATGGATATTATTGTTTCCATGCCGGCACCAAAGCTACTGAGCAGGGAATTGTAACAAACGGAGGTAGAGTTCTTGGTATTACTGCTAAGGGCGATACACTTGCTGAGGCCAGAGCCAAGGCATACGAAGCTACTGAATGGGTAGACTTCGAGAATAAGTACATGCGTCATGATATAGGAAAGGCAATCGATGACGCCAAGGAGGTATGAACATGAATAAATTGGGGAAGAAGATAGCAGGTATTGTGCTTGCCGTTGGGGTTGCATTAACAGTTTTTGCAGGCACATCAGTTAGCACCTATGCTTATACTCAGACAACCGGAAAGGTAACTTCAGACAACGTTAAGGTTAGAGATTCTGCCAGCACAACAGCCAAGCAGGTTTCATCTCTTAAAAACGGGGATACAATAGATATCGTTGATGAAGCAACCGACGCTTCAGGTTATGTTTGGTACAAGATCAGAGTTAATAAGAGTGAGTATGGATATGTTAGAAGTGACCTTGTCAGCAAGGCTGGCGGATCAAGCAGCACATCCACTACTACAACAAGCACATCAGATACAGCTTCACTTCCGGAGACTTCTGTAACAGCTACAGAACAGAAGACCGCAACAATCACTTCTGAGAGCGTAAATGTTCGTAAGGGTGCCGGAACAAGCTATGATTCAGTTGGTAAGGTTGCTAAGGGCGACACTGTTACAATCGTCGGCGAAGCAACAGGAACAGATAACAAGACCTGGTACAAGATTACATTTGGTGATGGAAAGGAAGGCTTCGTAAGAAATGACCTTTTAGAGGTATCTGAGGCTGCTCCTGTGGAAAATACAGAGGGCGCAGAAGGCGGAGAAGCTGTTGAAGGCGGAGAAAACCCTGAGGGCGAAGTTGCAGAAGGCGGCGAAGAACCTCAGCAGCCTGTAGTTGACCAGAACCAGGGCGATGGCAAGTATTCACTTATGTACATCACAGGTGAGGACGGAAACAGCACTTGGTATCTTTATGATAATGAAGGCGGATACCGTGTTATTGTAGATGAACTTATTTCAGCTGCTCAGAGTGCTGAGGCTGTTAATAAGCTTCGTAAGCAGGCAAGCAACTTCAAGAAGATAGCTATTATTCTCGGAGTACTTGCAGCAATACTAGTTGGTGCAGTAGTTGTTCTTGTTCTTAAGCTTCGTGATTCTCTCTACTATGAGGATGAAGAAGAGGAAGAAGAGTACGATCGTTATGATAACAGAAGAAGACCTGAGACATCATCTGCTCGCAGACCTTTAAGAAACGATGATGAAGAGGACAGACCTGTAAGAAGACCTTCAGAGGATCGTCCTTCCAGAAGACCTCAGGAAAGAGACGACGAGAGAGTAGTAAGAAGAGATAGCAGAAATGCTGATGAGGACAGACCATCAAGAAGACCTGCTGAAGATAGGACTGTAAGACCTACAAGAAGACCTGCAGAGGATGATTTAGAGGCACCTCGTCCATCAAGACGTGCTGACAGAGAAGCCAGTGAGGATGTTGAGAGACCTGCAAGAAGACCTATGCGTGATGCAGACGATCGTCCATCAAGAAGACCTGTAGAAGACAGACAGAGCGCTCCTAAGGAAGAAGCACCTAAGCGCCGCGCTCGTAACTTCGTAGGCGATGACGACGACTTTGAGTTTGAGTTCCTTGATCTCGATGATTGATAAGAAATAGAATGAAGATTGTATTGTCCTCCATGGGAGCTTAGCTCTCATGGGGGATATTTTTGATTAATCAAGCGGCTATGAATAATTTTTTTGCCGTAAAAAATCATTTTTATTGAGATACTGCTAGATTTCCACTAATTTGCAAAATCTGTAGCATCTGTTATACTAAAGTTATCACAAAAAGGAGGGCGCGATATGATCATAGAGATTGATTTTAATAGTGATGAAGCTATTTATGTGCAGTTGTGTAACCAGATCATATTGGGCATTGCAACATCCCAATTCAGAGAGGGAGAGCAGCTTCCCAGTGTGAGACAGCTTGCGGAGACTATTGGTATTAATATGCACACTGTTAATAAGGCCTATTCTATTTTGCAGCAGGATGGCTTTGTTAAAATTGACAGAAGGCGCGGAGCTATAATTGCTATCGATATAGATAAGCTTCAGGCGCTTCAGGAAGCTCAGTCAGAGCTGGCAGTTGTTCTAGCCAGAGCAATCTGCAAGGGAATCGGTAGAGACGATATTCATGGTCTGGTAGATAAGCTCTACGATAATTATGAGAGAAACTCATAATTGCACAAGACAGTATATTAGTTGATACTTCATTATGATGAAAGGAAGAAATGTATGGAATCTAAGTTTACAGTAATGGCGGCTGACGCACTCAAGCTTGCTAAGCGTACAGCCAGAAGTCTTAAACTTAATTATGTGGGTACAGAGCATATTCTCATGGGCCTTATCCTGGAAGATGGAAGCGTAGCCTCCAGAATCCTTATTGATAATGGTATTGATGAGAACAGAATGATGGACATGATAAGAGATCTTATCGTTCCTGATTCAAGTGTACGAACCCTTGATAAAGACGGCTTTTCTCCAAGAGCTGAGAAGGTTCTTGAGGAAGCGCACAAGATGGCAGAGCGTTTTCATGCTGACAAGACAGGTACAGAGCATATTCTTCTTGCTCTTATCAAAGAGGGAGAGAATGTAGCTGTAAGGCTAATCAGCACTCTTAACGTGCCTGTTCAGAAGATATATGCAGAGACACTGGCTGCAATGGGAGAGGATCCTAACCTGGTTAAAGAGGACCTCGGCAAAAAAGCTGCTCCCAAGGCCGGCAAGAAGGCTTCAATCCTTGCTCAGTACAGCCGTGATATGACAGCCCTTGCCTTGGAAAATAAGCTTGATCCCGTTATTGGAAGAGAACGTGAGATTAAGCGTGTTATCCAGATACTCTCAAGACGTACCAAGAACAATCCATGTCTTATCGGAGAACCTGGTGTAGGTAAGACTGCAGTTGTAGAGGGACTTGCTCAGAGAATTGCATCCGGAGATGTGCCCCTTACAGTACAGAACAAGAGACTTGTGACTTTGGATCTTTCAGGAATGATCGCAGGCTCCAAGTATCGTGGAGAATTTGAGGAGAGAATCAAGAAGGTCATCAAAGAGGTTTCTGAGGATGGCAATATCATTCTTTTTGTAGATGAGATGCACACACTTATCGGTGCAGGTGGCGCTGAGGGTGCAATTGATGCGTCTAATATCCTTAAGCCTTCTCTTGCAAGAGGCGAGATTCAGATGATCGGAGCCACAACTATCACTGAGTACCGCAAGTATGTCGAGAAGGATGCAGCTTTGGAACGTAGATTCCAGCCTGTTAACGTGGATGAACCTACCAAGGAAGAAGCTACTGAGATCCTTAAGGGCATAGTTAGCAAGTACGAAGAGCATCACAAGGTTACAATCACTCCGGAAGCTATTAAGGCTGCGGTAGATCTTTCTGAGAGATATATCAATGACAGAAATCTTCCTGACAAGGCAATCGACCTTATTGATGAGGCAGCCAGCGCAGTAAGACTTCGCACTATGGGCGTATCTCCCAAGGTTAAAGAGATTGAGGAGACCATCAGAAATATTGATATCGAGATAGAAAATGCTCTTAAGGCCAGTGATTTTGTTAAGGCCGGTGAGCTTAACAAAGAGCAGAATCAGCTTTTGTCCAAGCTTACAAGAGTTAAGAATGCTGAAAAGAAAAAAGAGCTTAGCTCAGGCTATGTCGTAAATGAAAATGATATTGCCGAGGTTGTTGCAGAGTGGACCAGAATCCCTGTTAAGAAGATTGCAGAGAAAGAGTCAGAGAAGCTCCTTAAGCTTGAATCTGTGCTTCATAAGAGAGTTATTGGTCAGGAAGATGCAGTTAAGGCTGTATCCAAGGCTATCAGAAGAGGCAGAGTAGGTCTTCAGGATCCTAACAGACCAATTGGATCCTTCTTGTTCCTTGGACCAACAGGTGTAGGTAAGACGGAGCTTTCCAAGGCTTTGGCAGAGGCTATGTTTGGCGATGAAAATGCTCTTATCAGAGTTGATATGTCTGAGTATATGGAAGGCCATTCCGTTTCCAAGATGATCGGATCACCTCCAGGATATGTTGGATTTGACGACGGTGGTCAGCTTTCTGAGAAGGTTAGAAGACATCCGTATTCAGTAATTCTTTTTGATGAGATTGAGAAGGCACATCCGGATATCTTTAACGTGCTCCTGCAGGTACTTGATGATGGACACATAACTGATTCCAAGGGCAGAAAAGTAAGCTTCAAGAATACAATCCTGATCATGACTTCCAATGTTGGTGCTCAGAAGATTGTAGATCCCAAGAAGCTTGGATTCGGTGCAGGTCAGGATGCCAAGAAGGACTATGAAGATATGAAGTCAGGGGTTATGGAAGAGGTTAAAAAGCTCTTTAAACCTGAATTCATCAACCGTATTGATGAGATTATGGTATTCCATACTCTTACAGAAAAAGAGATGATGGATATCGTTACACTTCTTTCTCAGAATCTGGCTAAGAGATGTAAGACTCAGATGGATATTAACCTTACTATTTCTCCTGCGGTTAAGAAGTTCCTTGTAACCAAGCATTCAGATGCCAAGATGGGCGCAAGACCTCTTAAGAGGGCAATCCAGTCTACTATCGAAGATGCTATGGCTGAAGAGCTGCTTCGCGGAAATATTAAGGCTGGTACCAGCGTTACAGTAGGTCTTAAGGATGACAAGATAGTTTTTACCACTGAAGGTAAGAACAGTGTCAAAAAGGCCAATATTAAGACCACCAAGACAACAAGAACTACCAAGACGAAGGCCACGGTTACTACCAGAAAGCCGGCTAAAAAAACTGTAAAAAAGAAGAAGTAAAATTTAAAAAGATTTAATTTTAAATGGCCTTGTAATGCTTTATAATGTAGGTGCATAAATATGTATGCAAAGGCACATTGACACAATTTATATTTTTTATCATTCAGGAGGTTTAATATGGCAGTCGTTGAGGAGTTACTCCGCGCCGAGAATGATGGTAGCATCAGCTTTGGTAACTATGAACTTTCCGAGAAGCAGAAGGTTGAGAATTTTGAGCACAACGGAGACCTTTTAAAGGTTAAGACCTTCAAGGATATTACCAAACTTGAGTGTAACGAAAACTTTGTATATGAATCAGTTCCCGGAACTGCTGTACTTGGATTTAAAGAGACAGATAAGGGAGTTGAGTTTAGCGTAGAGGGCGCTAGTGATGCCCAGATTACACTGGGCCTTTTGGAAAATACTGAATACAGTGTATTTGTAAATGGCAGTAGTATAGGCAAGATGAGCACAAACCTTGGGGGAAAACTTAATCTTAGCGTAGAGCTCTCCACAGAGGGCAAGGCTACAGTAAGAGTTGAGAAGTAAAGTTATATTGCATTAGTGAGAATAGCTTCTGTGTACTTAACGAGGTAACAAGTTTGGTGCACAGAAGTTTTCTTTTTTGTTGGGAGGAAAAATGGCAACTAAGATAAAGACAGTTTTCTTTTGCCAGAGCTGCGGATATGAATCATCTAAGTGGATGGGACAGTGTCCGGGCTGCAGAGAATGGAATACATTTGTAGAGGAGACGGTTAAGCCCGTAACCAAAGCCTCAGCCGGTAAAACATCAGGTAATGGCGGAGGAGATTTCGCTAAGCCTGTAAGCCTTTCTGAAATAGAAATGAAGGATGAAGACAGGGCTGATACACATATCGGGGAACTTAACAGAGTTTTGGGAGGAGGTCTGGTACAGGGTTCTCTTATTCTTGTGGGAGGAGATCCGGGTATCGGAAAGTCTACGCTTCTTTTGCAGGTGGCAGGAAATCTTTCAGGTGATAAAAAAGATGTCCTGTACATATCAGGTGAGGAATCCTTAAGGCAGATCAAACTAAGGGCCAACAGGCTTGGAAGCTTTTCAGAGAGTCTTAAATTCCTGTGTGAGACCAATCTTTCTAATATCGAAGAAGCAATTATCAGAACAAAGCCTTCAGTTATTATCATCGATTCAATACAGACTATGGTAAATGAATCAGTATCTTCAGCTCCAGGAAGCGTTTCACAGGTAAGGGAGTCTACGTCTGTGTTGATGCGCATAGCCAAGAGTATGAATATTTCAGTGTTCATCGTAGGCCATGTAACCAAGGAAGGCCAGGTTGCTGGCCCCAGAGTTTTAGAGCATATGGTGGATACGGTTCTGTACTTTGAAGGGGACAGACACGCATCCTACAGGATTCTGAGGGCAGTCAAGAATCGTTTTGGTTCAACCAATGAAATTGGCGTTTTTGAGATGCAGGAAAAAGGCCTGGTTGAGGTCACCAATCCATCAGAGTTTATGCTGGATGGAAGACCTGAGGGAGCAAGTGGATCTATCGTAACTTGTTCTGTCGAGGGAACAAGACCGATCCTTATAGAGGTTCAGGCCCTTGTGACCCACACTAACTTTGGATTCCCGAGAAGGCAGGCAAATGGAACGGACTATAACAGAGTAAATCTTTTGATGGCTGTTTTGGAAAAGAGGATCGGTTTGCAGCTGGGAGATTTCGATGCTTATATCAATCTGGCAGGCGGCATGAAAGTGGCAGAGCCTTCGCTGGATCTGGGCATATGTCTTGCTATTATATCCAGCTTCAAGAATAAGCCTATCAGCGATGATGTGGTAGCTTTTGGAGAAGTGGGCCTTTCAGGAGAAGTCAGGGCAGTAAATATGGCTCAGTCCCGTGTTCAGGAGGCCAAAAAGCTTGGCTTTAAGACCTGCATAGTGCCAAAGGCCCTTGAAAGCAGTCTTAAACAGGCCTACAAAGGAATAGAGATAATTGGAGTTTCATCTGTTTCCGATGCTATGAAACTCTTATAAAAAATTAGAAAATTTGAATCTCGCAAAGCCCCGAAAATAGGCATGATTAATCGTTCAATCATAAAGGGGTGAAAATGAACAAAAAACATTCCGAATATGATTGTATTTGTGATTTTTTGTTTGGTATGATATTTGAGTATGTTAATCATATATCTTTAATATACACAGGGAGTTGTGAAAAAGGTGATGGCTAAGCTGTTTAGTAAAACTTTGGTATCCATATGCGCTGCGGCTTTGATTATTACTGCAATGGGGAGCAGTAGTGTTGTTGCGCATGCCGAGGAAACTACTGAAATACTGTCGCTTGTGGCTGAACCGGAACTACCCGTGTATGAAGCTTTACGAGGGGATTCAGAAGATTGTAAAGAGGTAGATCTAGCACCTGCCGAAGTCGAGGAAACTGATACAGCGGTTTCTTTAAGGGCAGGTGGAAAGGCTTCATTAGGATTAGACGTTTGCTTCTTCATTAGAAATGGAGTTGATTCGGATATTCCTAATGAACCCCAAGGTCACCCTATGTCGGACTATTCACAGCCGATAAGAATCGATGATGCAACATACAGTAATCATTTTGTCTATGATCCGAACTATATAGAGGGACCGTATGCTTTTGATGATGACGGTTTTACCATCTTTAATAATGTTCTGGACAATCTATTATATTATCCAACTTCGGAAGAAATAAAAACTGTTGTACCTGAGTTTGATCCAAAGACCCAGTTTGTGGTTTGGTATGTTCTCAAAACGGCGCTGACTGATTCTCCAAATGGAGACGTCTTTATTCATGTAGACGGCGTTATAAAGACCAGACAGGAGACATACTCTGAAGAGAATTCAGACGATGATTCGGACGATGACTCAAACGACGTTTATGATGACAGCAAGATTGTAGCTCCGGGCGCGGGGACAGAGCCTTCAGAGCCGACAGAACCTCAGAAGCCGGTAATTGATGTATCAGGGCTTAAATTCAATGTGTATTCCAAGGAACTTGAAAGAGTCATATTAGATGACGGAGAGTATGTTGGCGGATATGTTATTGAAGTTCTTAACCTTGAGGGCACAGTTCTTGCGGAGTATCAATTTGGCATTTACGGTCAGGAAATAGATAAGAGAGTCTTTTTAGGAGCTAATTCCACATCTGATAGTAGTGCTGATGTCGATTTTTCTTTTGATGATCTTGGAATCCAGAAGGGCAGGGGCACAATATTTACATTTTTGGGTCAGACCTTCAAGGTTAATGTGGATTCAGCGTATATCAAGGTCAAGAATAATGAGTTTCAGGTAATACCACTTTTATTCAATGGAGAAGAGGTTAAGCCTGATAAAATCAGTATATCAGATTCAAATGGCCAATTTCTTGCCGGTGGAACCAACGTTCCAAGAGTAGTAAACAAGCAGAAGATCACTGTTACCGCAGGTTCTACTGTCCAAAATGACAATGGTCAGACACTGACTAATACGGATACTACTGTTTCATCAGGAAGCCTTATGAAGGGCCATGAAATTGTGGCTACCTTTAACGGAAGCCTTACAGGCCCCGGCGAATGCGTGAACGAGATTACTGATATTCATATTGTAGATAGTAACGGCAGAGATGCCACAGCCTATTATGATATTACACTAGAAAAGGGTAAGCTGGTTCTTGTTAAAAACGAAGCTGATAAAAAGGCAGAGGAAAACAGTACAGGTTCGGCGGTCACAAGAGTAATCGCAAGAGATGGTGCAGAGACTGTCGTAAGCAACTCTCAACATGTGTTTGGAACTTCCAGAGACGATTCTGATAGTGTTAAGACAGGCGTTGCTGTAACAGGCAAAACTAAGTTGTCTTCCAATACCGGGGAAACCAAATCCGGAAAGCTTTCGGCGGATTCGGATAGCGAAAATGCTGAGGGAGGACAGGTGCTTGGCGCAAGAAGAGCAGATACAGGTGATAATGGCATGAACTCTGGGGCAAGGCTTGCTCTTATCGTGCTTTGCGTAATGCTCATTTCAGTAGTTAATATAAAAAGAAATAAAACGAAATAAAGTATAATATTTTTATGAAAAGGTGTCGATAAGATTTATGTATGAAATCTTGTTGGCACTTTTTTGATGCAATTTTTTAGAAAGTGTCTTGTTAATTGGAGGCGATGGGATGTTACGTAAGTCTTTATCGAAGAGAATCATTACTTCTTTAATATGTCTGATTATGGGGATGTCGGCAGGTCTTTTCCCTAAGATAAATGTAAATGCTTATAACGATACTGTACAGCTTCAAGAGGATACATATAATACGCTGATAAAGGGTACAACTGTCTATAATGGCGTGGATTACGCGAAGACAGATGGATATAATCCCCTGTATTATTTTTTGAATTATGCTGATTTAAGAGCTGCTTTCGGAGCAGACCCATATAAGCTTGTGGAGCACTGGGCACTTCATGGAAAAGCAGAAAAACGTACCTGTAATGCTGCAATTACTCGTGGTACTCAGGCTTATAGCAGCAAAACCGAATATATCGTTCCATCCTATCAGTTAACTTCAGAACAGAAAGATGGGCTTGTTGTTATTCCGGAGGAAATTCACAGTAATGGAGGAATGAATGCCCGTCAGGACATTGAGGCCAGGAATGTTGCCAAACAGCTGGCGCAGGATATATATGATAATGTTTCTACCAATGGCCAAAATACACAGATAGAGATGGTTACCTATGCTACTGCTGTTGTAAGAGCATATTGTAATGCCGGTAAATATACAGAAACAGGAAATATTTACAGAACTGCCTATGGTGTGTTCATCGGCCACGAGTATTCAAGCGCCGGAGCAACAAGGGCATTGGGACTGATCCTGGACTATCTTGACCAGATTATGGTATCTGTAACAAATGATCCTACGAACGACCTTACATATCCACCGCTTAAATGGGTTCATGTCAATGCTAACCAGTGGACAGATCAGTGGTGCCAGGTGGTTTGCGATAATCATGAAGCTTATGCAGATCCGATTTCAGGATATGCCGGATATGGAAAAAATCCAAGAAATGATGCCAGCGCCAGCGCTGATGATATTCAGCACTATGTGGAGTATTCAAAAGAAACCGATGTGAAGTCTACAAGACCACCATTAGTTGAAGGCAATCCTCCTTATAAGGTTACTCAAAATAAGCAGAAGAACAGTAATTCTATGAGCGGCAACAAGCTAGATAGTTATTACACCAAATATAATAAGTAAAGAGCCGGGTATATTGTTAGATTAAAAGTCAAGGTGTGAACAAAAGTATGAATAAGTTGATGGTACGGGTTATTAACTTAATAATATCATTTATGCTTATTCTTTTGCTGCTTGTGACTGGTGATGTACCAGCAAAGGCTAGCGGCTATGGCACTATTGATTCCACTACCTTTAAGAGCAACTACAGGATTACTACTATCCATATAGGTAGTGATATTTATGACATCACCAGCAATGCTTTTTATAATCTGAACAACCTTCGTTCAATTACTGTTAGCGAGAGTAACCCATTTTATGCTTCTTATAGCGGATGCCTTTATGACAAGTACTATACAGAGCTTTTATGCTATCCTCCAAACTTATCCGGTGCTTATATTCCTGAGACTGTGGTAAGCATCGGGAAAAATGCTCTCCATGGGGTTCCGGAGGGGATTAAGGATCAAATAAGAGAAGTTGTCAGTGAGCAGTCCGGAGAGGGCGATGAAGGTACTAATGGTGGACGCTTTATCTACTACGGCGGACGAGTTTTATGGAAACAGGCGGATGGCAGTATTGTTCAACCATATTCTGTTGTAATGAATCAGGCAGCAATGATACTTGCTAATAGCTGCGACGAGACTATGAAAAGATCGGAGCAGCTGGAAGCAAGCTTTTATTACCTTTCATCATATATTTCATATGAGAGAAGTTTGGAAAAACCAAGCGGAGAATGGACTGACAGTTATGCGGCCAGGACAATGGGCAGCAGAAGAGGGAACTGCTATGGATATGCTGCGGCCTTTGCTTATGTGGCAAGAGGACTTGGATATCCCGCCAGGGTATGTACAGGAACCGTTGCTTCGGCGCTTGGAGGCAGAACTGATCACGCCTGGACAGAGGTTAAGATCAAGAACAAGTGGTACATTTTTGATGCTGAGATGCAGAATGCCAAGGGATCAGGATACTATAAGCAGACTTATGACAGCTATCCTGCAGGACCTATCGAGAAACAGGAAAGCTATTTTGTTGACTTCTGATATTGAAAAAATTATTCCAAAATGACTGAAGTTTTTGAATGGAACGCACGATATATAATCTGGGTGTCAGAAAAACTTTTTTACATGGAGGTACGATGAGAAGATTAATTGGAGCGACAATAGCAGTATCAGGAATAATATTTGGAGCTTTCATAATAAATATAATGCTGTTTTGCTTTGTTCCGTCTTATCATGATGCTTTGGAACGGGCTGTTGGAAAAGATGATGATATACCGGTTGTAACTGTAGATAAGGAAAGCGGGAATGTAGTCGTTAATAAAAAAGAGCAGGTTGCAAACAGGCTAGAGACTTTGGAGCTTGAGCCAGAGGAGGATACGATTGTTCCTCTTGCTGCTGCGGCATTTGAGAGTTCTTTTGACATACAGGAAAAGACTGAAGAAGAGGCCACTACTCAGGAAGTTAAAGAGCTTCAGATCATCGATAAGGAGTACCATGAGGATTGTGGTACTGGAAAAGGGTACTGGGTTATCAAGTATGAAGATGGTAGTACCGGCGTAGAAGAATATTAAGAAATATAAAGAAAATTATAAGATTTTGTTAATATAATAAATGCTCTCGGGGTGTTACTATTATGGTGAAGAAATGGATGTCTTTTCGTAGATGCCACAGGGGTGTTTAGTATGCATCAAGTAACTCATATTTCTTATGGAGAAGGAACAGTCGATATTGTACTGGATTCATCAAGTCTCAATGAGGTCACTGCGCCTGAATTCAGGTTCGGAGACTATTCTAAGGTTGTGACTTCCTGTTTTACCCAAAAAGAACTTGATAGGATTAGTGAAGGTGACAATGCACAGCTCACCTTTTATTTTGTTGTCTCCGACAAGGCTGAGGATGAGCTTATCGAAGGCGAGTATAGCAGCGCAATTGAAGAGAACGAGGTTGTTCTTGGTAATCTTAATGAAGGCATTTATGTGGAAATAGATGCATCCAAGGCTTTTGAAGATGGAAATGAGGTTCCTCTGGGCGCCATGTCCTCTGATGTGGATATTCAGATGGATATTCCACTTTATCTGATCAATGAGGACAGGTCTTATTACTACCTTTCCAACAATATGGGAGAGTACGAACTCTTTGAGGATTCCACACCGGATGCGGATGTTCTGACTGTAAACACGAATAACATCAGTTCAGGACTGATTTTGTATCAGGACATTAGTGAAAGCCTTATCGATCACAGCGTAAAAAGACCCGGCATAAGCATCCAATATGTGCTGGTTGCCGGAATCGTTTTCATGGTGGGACTGTGGTTATTTATAGACAAATGCCATAAGAATAGTATTTGATGAAAATTATCAAGTTTCTATTCAAAACAAGTTGTTTTTGTGCTAATATTATTAGCGTTGCTAAATTTAGCTTGTTTTGCTTAATATAACGTGGGGCGTATAAAAATGAAAAAAAGAATGACCTGCTATTTACTTATAGCAGTGCTTACTCTTTCTCTTTTGATGGGGTGTTCACATACAATAGAGCCTGATACAGCTGAGGAATCTGTTGCATTTAGTTCATATAGTAGTGTTAAGGTTGGGGTATGTATATATCAGTTGACCGATAGCTTTATGTCCTTGTTCAGCGAGGAGCTGGTTGACTACCTTGTCTCTAAGGGATTTTCCAAAGATAACATAATTTTATACGGCAGTGCCAATAATGAATCGGTTCAGCTATCTCAGGTTGAAAGCCTTATAGCTGATGGCGTTAGTGCGCTTATCATCAACCCGGTTAATTCTTCTGTGGCACACTTAATTACTGATTTGGCTGCTTCCAAGAATATTCCACTGGTTTACATCAACAGAGAACCCAGTGGTGATGAGGAAAACAGATGGGAGAGCTATGACCTTAATGTGTGCTACGTGGGCTGTGATGCAAGACAGTCAGGCATTTACCAGGGCGAACTTCTTTTGGCGCTTGGCAAGAAGACACTTGATAGAAACGGAGATGGCAGAATCCAGTATTTTATGATAGAGGGAGCACCTGAGAATATCGATGCGGGTTATAGAACTCTTTATTCTGTATCAACGCTCAAGAATGCAGACCTTAAGATGGAATGCCTATTGGATGAAGTTGGCAATTGGGATAAGGCTACTTCTGAACATATAGTTGCCAAGGCTATCAAACAGGAACTTACCCCGGAAGTGATTATCTGCAATAATGATTCTATGGCTCTTGGTGCAATTATAGCTGCAGAGAATGCAGGACTTAAGCCCGGAGAAGATGTATATATTGTTGGCGTTGATGCTCTTCCTGAGGCTGTTGATATGGTAAAAGAGGGAAAGCTTGCAGGAACTGTCTACAATGATTATGTTCTTCAGTCTCATCGCGCCGCTAATGCAGCAATCAACTATCTAAAGGGCGCAGGCAACGAGCATTACATTGGCTGCGATTATGTAAAGATTAGTAAGGAAAATGTTCAGGACTTCCTTGATGGTGTGTATTACTACGACGATCAGGATGGTGATTAAGGAGAACCTTATTCGGAAAATAGCCACATTTTGTGCTATATAAAATTTTAGGTTGATTTATTATTTTTGTCGTTATATAATTGAGAACGTCGTCGGGGTGTGGCTCAGTTGGTAGAGCACTATCTTAGGGAGGTAGGGGCCGCGTGTTCGAATCACGTCACTCCGATTTGCAGAAACCGCTCAGTTGAGCGGTTTTTCTTTTGCAATTCTTTAAAAATTGGTGACCAATTGGTGACCAAACACGGTGACCTTTAGCCAAATATCTTGGTCTGTAGTTCTTTACTGAGTGTACTGTTGTTGTTTTTGTTGTAATACCTAGTCATTGTGCTGTCTGAGTGACCTGCGGTAGCTCTTATCTGATCTTCGGGCATTCCTGCTGTATAAGCGTCTTGAATAGCTCCTCTACGCTGACAATGTGTCGAAAGGGGTTCAATACCAACTATCTTGCAATACTTTTTAATGTTCTCATTAAGACGATTTCCTGCAATTGGTAATTGACCGTCACGGGAGCTGTTGAAGACATAGTGCTTTTGCCCATTTAGCAGATAAAGCTCTTTAAGAATAGAGATGGCTTTTTCTGTTATCTCAATTTCACGGGCTGCTTCATCGGCTTTCAGATGTTCATCATCGATTGTGACCAGTTTTCCATCAATTTCTCTGTGAGTCAGAGAATGTCTTACTATGATAGTTCCTCTTTCAAAATCAACGTCGTCCCAAGTTAAAGCACGCCATTCGCCAGATCTTTGCATGATATTGAGCCAAAATCTGATTGCAAGTGTGTAGACGGTCTGTTTAGGGAGTTTACTGAGATAGTTTTCAAGCTTTTCTCTTGTTTCAGCATTTGTTGCTTTCTTGGTAGAAGAAGCAGTAGCTTTCTTGGGACAAGAAGTGTTAGGCATTGCAACAACTGGATTAGTTTCAATCAGCTTTAACCAAATAGCATGGTCAAAAGCTTGTTTTAGTACACTTTTTGCTTGAGCAATCTGTCTAGCAGTATATCTTCGACTGGCAGTTAACCTCTTAAAGGCATCAATGATATCACCTACAACAATACTTTTTATGGGCATTGTCACAATGATGTCTTTTTCCCAGTATTTCCTCCAAGCTTGATCTTTGCGAAGGGCTGTGGAAGTTGGATAAATAATAGTGCCCTCATTGTCCACAATTGGTGTGTGGTTAGACTTGGAATAGAGGTCGTATACCTCTTGCAAAGTGCAATCAGGCTTATAACCAGTACCTAGTTGAATAGGATGCCCAAAAATCTTTTCATAAAGCTTATCAACCGATGTTGATGCAATCTGAGAGTGCTTTCCGTTGATTGTAAAAGCGACTCTAAAAAGCGTCTTATTTGGCTTTTTGATGATGGCTACTTTTTTGCCGAGTTCATTCTCCAAATGCTGAATTTTTAGTTTATTTATTTTATCTTCCAATTCACGGATGACAGCATCAGCTGTACTAAGGCTAGCATATTCTGCAGAAAAATGAAACTCGGATTTTTGTCTTTGCAGACAGATGATTTTATCGCAAATTTCATCGCTGTTGAGAGGATGTTTTGGATTATGATTAGTCGGTACTACCATAGTTAAGGAAGTACTAAATAATTCTTTGTCTTGATTCAATTGTATGTAGTACCTCCTTTCTGCTGTAAAACTATGAATAGGCAACTAGGATTTGTTTTTAGTGAGTGAGGGACATGTCCACCAGTACCAAGTGAGGGTTATTTCATCCACAACGGCCAAAATGTAATTTGTTGTGAGGGGCATATCCACCACTTCTTTTGCAAAATGGAAATCTTTATGTGGTGGAAAAGCCCACCACATATATAAACATTACCATACGATATACCTGGCTCAGAGGAGTCATAAATAAACTTAGATAGTTCATTCACGCGCCCACCACTCACCAGAAAACTGATATATGTTCTTCTCCTTGTGAGCTTTTCCGCTTTTAATCTTCTTGATAAAACCTTTTTCTTCAAGAGCTTTCATATCTTTGTAAAAATCGCTGTGCCCTGACTTTGTATATAAATCATAGTCAAGCGCTCTTTGAATGTTAAAGTAAAAGTAGCTCTCTTCTTGGTACAAACCTTGCTTTTCGTAGTCGTGTTTGGGCTTTCTCTTGCCATAATATTGCGACTTACAGTAAACATACAGAATTTTCTGCTTATTGGTCAGACTCTTGAATTGTTTGGACTGAAGCATACTTTCATATATGTTTGAACTGGTATCGGGCTGTTCTTTCCCAAGCTGATTAATAAACTTCCCACCGCCGCTACTGCTTTCGAAATGCTTCGGTGTATATTTGTTCTTTCTTCTTCCCATCTATATATACCTCCAGATTTGATGAAAAATGTTTATGGTTTCTTAGTTGCTTTTGAGCTGCTCAAAAATTCATTTCTGTTATTATACGTAGATCGTAAAAAAAGAGAAGAAATTGCAAATATTCTCAGATTTAGGAACGTTTATGTGCTTTTACTCAAAAATAGGGACAGGCGAAAAAATGAAATGACAGAAATCAGATTATAGAATAACCACATTGTAAATATTTTTACTTTGCAGATGGACATGCGTATGGAGTATTGAATTTGAATGGAGACAAAATTATTACGGAAATAATCTCTGTTAAGCTGAAGTGTATAAACGTTGCGAGAGAAATAACGGTTTACCCGATTTACGATTGAGGTGGTTTTACTCAGAATCGTGAACGGGTAAACCGTTATGAGCCGTATTTTATGATTATCTGTATTACAAAATTATATAAACAAAAAATAACAATTGCTATTATTGGTAAATTCCTATTCCTACGTATAATATGCTTGTGGTTAGATGATTTAATCTTCGCTACCGCTAAGATTGGTACTCTTAGGTGATGCTAAGCGATGCCGATGACATCTTAATCGAGGCAATAAGGATCACAATTCGTGCTGGAAATCATATTGAAAAGCATGAAACGGAAAAGTACCACGTAACTGTAGTTTAAAGAACGCAACGTTGGCTGTATAACAACGAAGGCGATGGCTGACATCCGGTGAGACCTGAACTCAACGAAATCAAAAATAAGGACGTAACGCAGCGGTTATGATGCGGACCGGTAGGTTGATTACCATATATCAGCGGAGATCTTCACAAACCTCACTCCAAAAAGAGGAAGGCAGAAAACTATAAACTGAAGAAATAATGGCTGGGAACATAACCAGAAAAAGTTTGTATGTATCATCTTTTTGATGAACAGGAAAGGAGACAGAACCTTTCTTATATAAAAACCTGTTGCATTCTCGTTCTTTAGGGGCTGAGGAAGCTGATTTATCTTTAACTTCAGTATATTGAATGAGACGAAAGTCTTATTTGTATGTAATTTATAAATCAACCATATTAAGAAGGGAGACCAGCAAAATGGGCTATAAATCGAAAAAGTACAAACGAGATTTATCTCAACAAGTGTATGATCGTTTAACAAAAATGCTTCATGCTGGAGAGAATACAAGTAAAAAAGAAGCAATTGCTGATGGAACATATCGAGATAAAATATTTTCCTATAGTTCTTATCACAGTTATATGAAACATGGCAAGTGTTTTTCCAAATACGTAAGAGAGCATCATCCTGAAGTTACAAGTCTTAAACAATCAAAAAAATTTGTAAATGAATGGCTTCAATCACGAGTTGATTATACTGATCGGAACGGTAGACACTTAAGTGCATGGACCATAAATTTAGATCGTAGCGCAATTTCTAAGATTTATGGTATTCTTCCGGATGATCCCAATTACTTTCAAGCTCCATCACGACGCAGAGAGGATATTGTCCGAAGTCGTGTTGATGTTGTGAGAGACAAACATTTTTCTAAGACCAACAACGCTGAACTTATATCTTTCTGTCGTGGAGTTGGGGCACGTCGACAAGGAATTTCTTCACTGAGGGGAAAGGACCTTATGACACGGGATCAGATTGATAAAGCAGTTGCAAGTTTAGAACAAAAATCTCATGAGCGTGAATTGTCGCCAAAGGAACAGGGACATTTGAACATCCTAAGGGATGCGCAGCTCTTTGATAAATCCGAGTATTTTGTTTATCTCAAAGAAAAAGGAGGAAGAGAAAGGATATCCCCGATAGTAGGCCCAAATATTGATCAGATAGTGGAAAGATTCAGGAATACTCCCAGAGATGAAAAGGTGTGGATGCATGTAAACTCTAACGCGGATATACATAGTTATCGCTCTGATTATGCCAATTTTGTCTACAGGCAGTATTGTCGCCCCATAGATAGTATTCCTTACGATCGCGTAAATAAAGGGACAAAAAATAAATATCAGTCAGATGTTTATGTCTTCAGAAAAGACGAATATGGCAAACGGATGGATCGACGAGGGCTCTTCCTTACAAGTAAAGCCTTGGGCCATAACAGAGTTTCAGTAGTTGCAAATAATTATCTAAGGGGACTATAAAAGTGGAAAGGGTGTTTGGTAATCTATCAGGATATATGGTTTGGAAAAAAGGGGATGATTTGCATGTTCCTACGCATGTTGTTATGAGTGCAGAGGAATACAAAAGTATTGTTGAAACAAAAAGGCTATTAAAAGAGCAAATTGATAATTTGAAAGTATCACATGCCAGTGAAATGAACACACTCAAGGAGAAGGCATTAAATTATAAGAAGAAAATTGATAAGGCGGCTTCAGAAAAGGTGGCTGAAGCAAAAAAGAAGGTTAAAACTGCCGAAGAAGAAGCTGAAAGGCAAAGGAATTTAAATCAAAATCTTTTACGTATCACTAGAGAACGGGCCAACGCTGAACGCGGTTTGCAACCCAAAAAGACACACAAGGGATATCGATGCATAGGAAGAATAACTCAGACTAAAGTTTCGGGTGAATATGACAGGACAACACATAAAGCATCTTATGCTTATGTATGGGAATCAACGCTTGAAACACCATATGACGGAACAATCTGTCTTGATCAAATTGAGAACCGGATCATCTCAGATCTCATAGGTCCAGATGGTATACTCAAAATGTTACACGTAGAATACTGTACATATGATGATGGTTCAACAGTCATATGGAGAGGCCCATATTATGAAGTGGTAGATAACGCAGATAATAAGAATTATCTGTTTGATTACCGTTTTGCAATGAACATAAAGAATAAACTGTGGGAAGTGCAAATTATGACCACAAAGCCGATATATACACCACCTGAAATGTTGATTTAACAAAAAACAATAAACCAACTTGGGAAAACCCAAAATATACATATAATAATCTTGGGGGGAGATAAGGAATACGTAGAAAGGAGGTGAATACTGATGACAATCGATCAAGGGCTTGACCTAACGGTATACCTTTATGATTTAGGTGAAATCATGTTCGAAAAGCAAAAAGACAACAAGCTGACGTTTTATCGTCTTGACGGTTTAAGCCAAGAACAGGTGGAGGAGCTTGTAGCACTATTATCATGTGATAATAAGGGCGTCAGCTTTGATGGCGAAGGCAATATTCGTTATACTGAGAATGACCATAAGATTAACATGGTAACGACATCGAAACAGGAACGGCAGAGATTTGTGGATGAGCTTTCTATGTAACAACAATGAAAAAAGTGCGTAAGTTCAGTCATTACTGACTTACGCACTTTTTCATAATCAATCAGTTGCTTTTTTGTATCAAAGAAGAAGTGGATTTTAAGCTGCCTTTGCTCTTTTCTTGTTATTAACAACGAAGACGCCAGCAGACACTACCAAGACTGCACAGATAATACCAATGATATACTTGGTATTATTTTTTTGTACGTTTTCTGTATTAGTTGAAAGAGCAGGATCTGGAGTTTCTACTTCAAGAACCGCTTCATTAACAGCTTCAGCTGGAGCAGCTTCCGCTGCAACAGCATCCTTGGATAAATCTTCTTTTTCTTCGGATGTATTTACCGCAATAAGAGTTTCAGGTGACATAACAGGTGTAGAAATAGCATCTGTAAACTCAAATGTGATGTATCCGTCTGATACAGTAAGAGTCTTGCCTGTTTCCTTAAGCTCTCCTGTTTCTTCTGTAAAGATATTTACAATTGTACCATCAGCATAAGGTGACTGCACCTTGAGAACTACCGTATTTCCTTCGGGAAGTGTCACATCCTGCAAAGAAAGCTTGTATGCTGCAACAAGTTCCTCAGATGTATAAGGCTCAAGGTATGCTGAAAGATCAAGGTAGAAATCATCATCTGACTTCCAGTTCTCAAATACCCATGAGTGAAGCACGTTACCTTCAGCGTCAACGTAGTTGATAGTTCCAACCTCGTTACCTGATGTTGTAGCATTAAGCTCTCTGCCAGTAATAGTGTTCATCGCTGACTCTGCTCTGATGTTAAGATACATGCTATCAGGTGTACCATCCTCTGAGAAGTGTATGAAGTTATCCTTTGCCTCATCCGTGATCGCATCAAAGTCATGAGCGTAAACCTTTGCAGGCTTAGTTTCTGTCTTTGGTTCTGTCTTAGACTCTGACTTTTCCGTATTTGATGTTGAAGGCGCTGCCTCTGTTGAAGGCGCAGACTTAGTTTCTGTCTGAGTATTTGCATTGGTGCTTGCCGATGGCGTATCGTACTCAACGGGTACATTATATTCGCCTAGCATAATAGCGTATGCTTCGCTAAAGCTCATTCCTGAGTCAATAAGTTCCTGAACCCTTACAGCCTGATCGTGTGGTAATCCCATTCCCGGCTCAGACACTTCCGCTGACCACGCTTTTCTCTCTTTTGCTGTTACATAGCCGACTGAACCTACGCACAACAATACGATTATTGTAATTACTCTAAATAAATGTTTCTCCATAATTTTCTTTAACATAATATATTTCCTCCAAAATTACTTTTTATTGTTTTATCTTTGCCCTGATATTACTATACCATGCCATATTATCGGGGAAATTACCCGATTTACAGCAATATAACTCGGCTCCGATCTACTAACTCGGAGCCGAGTTATTTCATTTTCTATGCCGATTCATGCTATCATGCTGCCATATAAAATGCAAGAGATTTAATAACGAAATAAAATTTCATTTAAGATTAAGAATTAGATTAAGATATCTTGGAAAATCAGTAAAAAAATGTATAATTACAGTTGTTTTACCATGAAATTTTAATCTACTAGTAAGGTTTTTAAAAGGATAGAAGTATAAATGCCAACAGATACAATATTGGTTACGGACAACAATGGTCCGGATACGCTAAAAATATGGATCATTCTGTATTTTATTTTCTTAATACTATATATGGCCGTATGTTTAGTACATGATGTAAAACGAGATATAAGGTTAGAGCAGCTTCCTCCGCAAGAGAAGAATAATAGCGGTGCTATTCCATCTTGGCTTCAGTACATCCTTAGAATTGTTATTCCTGCTATCGGCGTTTATATCATCGTTAATCATGTAATCGCAATCACAAATGTTGCATCCTGCTCAATGGAGCCGAAGTTGAATGTGGGTAATACCGCAGTTTACAACAGACTTGCTTACAAGAAGTCAGAGCCTTTAAGGGGCGATGTCATTGAGTTTTGGTCTGACGAGTACGGCAAGATTTTCGCCAAGAGAGTTATCGGTGTTGCGGGTGACAAGATTGAGTTCCACAATGGCTTTGTTTACATCAACGGTTTGAAGGCAGACGAGAGCGCATATATCGGTGTAAATGTTGAGACAAACTCAAACAAGACATTTACTGTACCTGACGGATATGTATTTGTTCTTGGTGACAACAGAGAGAACTCACTTGATGCAAGATACTGGAATGAGCCTTATATCTCTTGTGACAGAATCATCGGTAAGTACATTGGTCAGCTTCCATTTGCACTTCCCGGCAAGGCAAGTGAGGGCACTCCTGAAGGCTGATGAACATACAACAGATAGCATTGGCACTAATTTTCCCCAACAAAGGACAGCTTCTGGGAAGGGTTTGGGGAACGGGCTTTGGAACGGGCCTTAGAACGTTCCATATAGGGCGTGGGGGTTCACCAAGCAACACAAGCCTTCTGGATCTTTGAAACAGAATGGCTTGTGTTCATTTGGGGCTCTATATCAGGGGAGCTTATTCTTCCCTAATATAGAGCAGTCCAGACTGCTTACAATCTGGACTGTCTTCTCTTTTTTGCCTTTAAATATCTGCTATGGCTTCAACCTGAGAAGCTGCAAAGAAAAGTGCTTCAATTGTCTTATATTCTTTCTTTCCGTCCTTTGTTTTACCTGTGAATTTAAAAATATCAAGCTTAGATACCGGCTGCTGCTGGCGCATTACTCTATATCCCCTTCTTTTCCATTCTCGTGCGGTGTGAATCAGTTCCGGCTCGTCAATCAATTCCTTTTTTCCGTTTTCTCCGTTCTTTACAAGTCGATTTCCGGATTTTCCGATGATACCGGCATTCATCAATTCAATTCTTTTGTTCCATATTAACTGTTCGTTGCTCATTGTATATTTTTATCCTTTCCGTCAGGAAAGCCTTAAGGCTTTTCCTGACTATAAAATTATTGTTTAAAGTGTTATAAGATATGCTCTATCAATTAGTTGGTCTCTGTTCTCTACAGCGCAGGCATTGACTTCTCTTACCATGCTATCAAAGAAATCCATGTCAACCTCGCCTGTCTTTGGTACTAAAATACACTCGTGGATTGATGAAGGAATAAGAACAAATTCGTGAACACCGATTTTTTCGGCAAGTTCTTCTATTCCCTTTTTATCAAGCATTGCACTCGCTCCTTTAAAGCTAAGTCCGTTGCTGATTACATAGATTTGTGAAGCTGCATCCGTTTCATCAATCTCGATGTTATCTGCTAGTCCCGGAATACTTAAGAATAGTGGCTCTGCAGTGAACTCTTCGTGGTTGTTTCTTTCAGCGATTTTGAAAAGCTGATTTTGTGTGATTCCCGCCATTTTAAGCATTTGAGGCTTCATCTTTACGCTAAAGGACTGCCTGTTGCTTGAACCTCTCAGATAGAGATATTCTTCTATTCCTTCATAAGAGCTTTGGCGTTTAACAATCTCCTCTGCACTTACTCTCTGAACGCCTACACGGACGTGGTCAACAATGTAGTCAATGTTTGTCAAAAGATTGATGTCAAAGTCAAGGTCCTTCGATATCATACAGATGATTTCTTCTATTACATCCTCGTCTGACATTTTTTTATTAAGAGCAGCTTGTAAAATATCGTCAGGGTATAGAGTAGGTGCTATTTTATCCTCAGGATTCTTAAATACTGTAAGTCCGAGTATTTCACAACCATTCTTGATTATGTTTTGCTCCTTTACGAAGTAACCTCTGTTTGTAAGTTCCTCAATAATTAAATCTTTCGTCATTTTGAAAACTCCTTTTTTATTTGGTTTTTGGCTCTTGCTCTTGGAGATTGCTTCCAAGATTCTGAATGAGCTTTTCTTGAGGGGTGCTTTTAACTTTTTAAATTCGCTATTTACCTTATTGACCACCTCCTTTCATATGTATTGACTGCTTCCTTAGTTCTTTCATTTCGCTATCTATCGGGTTTGCTGCATCATTAAAAGACGGGAAATCTATATATGACAAGGGACAAGGAACGATACGCCGTTAGGGCAGCACTTGCCAGATATGGATTTCCTGTCATGATGCTCTTTGCAAACCGATAGAGAAATGAAAGGGCTTAGGAAGTAGTCAATATGGAAGGGATGGTCAATTAGAAAATGCGGATTAAAAAAAGGGGCGCTTTTGAAGCGCGTTGGAGGTAGACTAATATCATTCATTGTCTGCCCTGCTTTTGAATCTGCTCGGTGCAGATCAGGGGCATGATTGGTCTGGGAGCTCGGGCAGACCTGCGAAGCTGCTGGGAATGGTATAGATGTATTGAAACTGATATTGATAATTTCTGATATCTACATGATATCTACATCTATCTTTGAAAATTGACACAATATAGCATTAATGCTATATTTTAAGTACAAAAAAGGTACTACCCGTACAGCAACGGTTAGTCCGAAAATAGGGTTTTATTAAAATAACCGCTAGTTTGCAGGCTGGGCGGTTATTTTAATGCTTGCTATTCCTACCAATGGAATAGCCAAGACCAAAGAACGTAGCGCAAAGCGCCAAAACTCCAATCAAGCCTTCCATGGTTATCATAGGGCAGGTTCCTCCTATAGTTATTCCCTTTCGGGTTTCTATATTAACAGGGCTTGTACTCCCTGATAGAGGACTAACCGCAACCGTTTAGGTAGCACCATGTTATTATTATAGGTAACGAAAAATGCCGTGTAAACTCAAATCGGTATAAAGATTATGAGCTACACTGCATTTCGTAGATGGCTTTTTATTTACATTTGTTAGTTAATAAAATTGGTGACCAAGTTGGTGACCAAAGGTCTAGCTGATGCCGTCAAACCTCCTTTCTATGCGGGTTTGCGTTTTGTAAAGCGTGTTCGAATCACGTCACTCCGATTGATTAAAACCGCTCAGTCTGAGCGGTTTTTTATGTGTTATGAAATTCCTTCGGATTTCCTAATATAAAAAACGCATAAAAAACGCTATTGGAACAGTGTAGAGAGTAAGAGTTTTACTGCATATTATATGTTTTTCTGAAATGTGCAGTAGATATTTTCTTTTAATACTGTATCTTGTAAAAAACTATATTTATGCAGTAAGGTGTTTACTGCAATTATCTTAGTTTTCATATTTCTACAGTAAATGGAAAAAATATTTACTGTAGATCTCTAAATATCTTTTTCCTGCAGTAATAAATCTGGCAGGACAATTCAATAATAGAAAAATAATACTGCACCCATGTTAGTATTTGCATTTGTGCAGTAATAGAAATTATTCTTTACTGCACAAAGCGAATAATATGAATCTTTGCAGTAAGCAAATACAAAAAGGAATCGTAAAAAGGAATATATGTGAAAACCTATATGTGAAAACAGTTAATAGAAAAAACGACAAAAGGAGAATTACAGTGAACAACATAACAAAGGAACTGAAACAGCATTTATTGGAAATAGAAAGCTTGATTGCCGAGGAAACTAGCAGGTTGAAGCAATATAAAGGGCTTGAAAAAGGCAAATTGCAAGTCACATCAAGTCATGGGAACATACAGTATCTATTTGTGGAGAATGGAACTAACTCTCCCAAATATATGCCTGCTATAGAGAAGGAAAAAGTAAGATTATTTGCTCAGCGTGAATATGATGAAAAGATGTACGAGCATTTGAATACTACTAAGGCAAGGCTTAGCCGTTTTATAAAAAACTATGATGAAAACAGTATAGATGCAATATATGAAAATATGTGCGAAGGCCGTAAAAGACTGGTCACTCCAATAAGACCAGACAAGGAGACAATAATAAATACCTGGATGGAAATGCATCCTGGTGGTATGAATACAATTGACGATGAACCGGATATAAGAACAAATCGGGGAGATTATGTCAGGTCAAAATCTGAGAAAATACTGGCTGATTATTTTTATGAAGCTGGGATTCCGTATCAATGCGAGCCTAAGTACACTCTTTTTTCAGGAAAAAATGTATATCCGGACTTTGTACTTCTCAATGTCAGAAACAATAAGACAATATATTGGGAACATCTTGGAAAAGTGGATGAAGCTTCATATGTCATTAGGAACATGGGCAAGCTGATGGATTATGAAAAGAGTGGGCTTTTGCTGGGGGACAATCTGATCATTACACTAGAAACCCGTGAAAGACCTTTAGATATGGAACTCATCAAAAGAAATGTCGAACAATTTCTGATATAAGCGGAGAGCTAATTTCAAATAAAACTAAAAGCAGTACTTTTGATGTCAGGGCTTAAGTGATAATTGTTTTGTGACGATATATGTATAGATAAGGATGAGTATGTAGAAATGCGGGGAGCGGTCAGTGTTTTTGTAAAACAACTAACTCCGTCACCTGAGATTCTCTTGGAGGTGCTTTATGAAAATACAACAGAACACGGATGTTCAAATTAATCCTTTTCAAAATCAGGATAATGCCCGGGCTACCACAGGTGTAGGGCAGTCTGTACATAAGAGTGGCAATCTGTCCTCAGTATCCGGTGCTAATCTGAAAGGGGAAAGCCTTGTTCAGCAGAGGCAGGGCCTTGCAAGAAAACAGGCACTTAAGGTTGTGTCAGATGCTTTTGGCGGTGAGAAGAAGCTGGATGCACAGATGCAGGGCATTAAAGATGAGATAAAACGTCTTCAGGATGAGATAAACGAAAAGGCTGCGAACACGATGGAGAATGATGCCAGATTAAAAGAGCTTCAGGAAGAATATGGTATTGATCCAGAAGGGGAAGAGAGCAAAGAGCTGTCAAAGCTGGCGTTTAAGCTGAATAATTCCAAAGATGGTTTAACTGATGAAGAGATCAGTAAAATGTCGGAGTATCAACAGAAAGCACTTTATTATGTGGCAGCAAATCAGCAGAACTCTCTTGATATAGACAGGGCCAAAGCGCAGCAGATGGGAAATGTTCAGGGCTATGCAGATATGAAAAGAGAACGAGCTAAGTCACAAGATATGCTTAAGGCACAGGATGCAGCTGAAGAGATTATGGATGCAGCAAACGGTGAGGCGATAGCTCTTTTGACGCAGGAAGCAGTTGAGCATGTAGATGAAGAGCAGAAAGAGCGCGAGGAAGAGGCCAAAGAGGCTGCCGAAAAGAAGAAAGAAGAGAAGAAGGAAGAAGCAAAGAAACTCGAAAAAGAAGCTATGCAGCAGGAAATGATAGAGAATATCAAGGAACACGCAGCAGAGAGCCAAAGAACCAGTGCTGATACCAAACGGGCTATTGCAAGAAGAGAACGTGCAGAAGCTGACAGCATGGGAGCAGAGGATGCCCAGAGAACTATTATTTCTGAGAGTGCATCTATGAAGGATACGCAGAATGCTGTTAATTCTGAAATTACGAATATCCTCAATAAGCTGAGCTTACTTTCAAATGATGTTAAGGGCAGCGCTGTTGACAGTCAGATATAAGAAGGCTATTCATGACATAGATGATGCTATTGGTGACATTAGTATTATCTGATAAAGGATTGATGCCGAAAGGAAAAAGAGAAACCCTTGTGATATTTACAAATCATGTACAAGGAGGTAGATGATTATGGCAGGAATCAATATAACTTCAGTGAACAGACAGGTAAAAGACATTAGTCAGGAAATATATGCTGCAAAGTTGCAGCGTGACGAGGTGCAGTCAAAGTCTGTGAACAAGGATAAGAGCAGTGGCTTACAGAACGCTGTCGCCGATAAACTAAGTGATAAATCTAACATAAATACTGCTTTCTCAGATACGGCAGCTACTTTGTCTATTTCTGCTTTAGGCGCTGAAGAATTGGAAAAAGTAAGAGATTCCTGGAATAATCATCCTGTCAGCGCGTTATATGAAAAAGATATACCGGTAAGCAAAAATGCAGAGGGTGTATATAAAATTGGCGGAGCTTCATTTAATGATGAGGAGTTATCTGCAGCAAGAGATTTGATAACAGGTGTCGGAAGTCAGTTAAAGAATGGATATCTCAGTTACAGAGATTATGCAAAGATGGAAGTAGCACAGAAGGTTGTTGATAACCGTGCTTACGAAGGCTTTAATGATGATCAGGCCAAAGCTATTAGCAAGGCTATGAAAGACTACAATAATAACCTGATCAGAACTCAGGAAAGGATGCTGGCAAACAAGAAAACTAAGACTAATGATGATCCTGAATCCGGAAAATATTTTGGCATTGAGGTTCATGTGCCAAATGAAGTAAGAAAATCATCTAATGAGTATGCAAGCACTGATATTGCAACAAATCAGGATCTTATTGCAAACATCCGTTACAACATCATAAATACAGATTTTTCAGACAAAGAGACGGTAAACAAATTAAAAGCCTCATATGATGAGTTGATGAGACCTGCTTATAATGCACAATATCCAGATGTGCTCAAGGTTAACGTGGATGATGTGATATCTAAAGATATAAGCGATTTTCTTAAACTTGTTGAATATGCAGATAAGTGGGGATAGATAAATGATATAATGAAGACAGAAATAGAGATGTTTCCGATGTAAGAGCATCGTAAAAAGTTGTGCTGTAGATGGAGCAGGGTAAGCTTTCCACCACATAAGATGCCATTTGCAGGTATCAAGCCCGGCAATGGGGATAAACGTTGTAGTCCAGGCAGGGGACTTAATTATTTCTGCACCTTTAAGGCATCTTAACTGGGTGCTAAGGCTGACAACCAGCAGAAAACTCTTTGACACAAGACGGCATTAATGCTATATTCAAGATACAAAAAGGTACTACCCGTACAGCAACGGCTAGTCCGAAATTATACGATTATTAAAATAACCGCTAGTTTTCGAGGCTGAGCGGTTATTTTAATGCTTGCTATTCCGACCTATGGAATAGCCGAGACCGAAGAATGTTGCGCAAAGCGCAAGTACTGCAATCAAGCCTTCCATGGTTATCATAGGGCAGGTTCCTCCTATAGGTATTCTCTTGCGAGTTTCTATATTAACAGGGCTTGTACTCCCTGATAGAGGACTAACCGCGACCGTTTAGGTAGCACCAATAGCATAATTATAGCAGTAATCATAGGCTTGTAAACTTAAATCGGTATGGAAGATATGGAGTTATACTATTTCGTATACTGTATCTGAGAAAGCAAAAACTGTTTGACCAGTTGTTTGACCAAGAGGTCAGTCGGTGTTGTCAAACCTCCTTTCCATGCGGGTTTTGAGAATTCTCAATCGTGTTCGAATCACGTCACTCCGATTGTCAAAAACCGCTCAGTTGAGCGGCTTTTTTGTGCCCATTTATCAAAATGTGTGACTAAATGGGGAAAAATGTGTGACCAACTCAACCGAATATCTTTGTCTGTAGATCTTTACTTAGCGTACTGTTGTTATCTTTGTTGTAATAGCACGTCATAGTAGAATCTGAATGACCGGCAGTTGCACGAATCTGATCCTCTGGCATTCCTGCTGTATAGGCATCCTGAATGGCACCACGTCTCTGACAATGAGTAGACAAGGGCTCGATACCTACTTTCTTGCAGTATTCCTTGATTTTCTCATTTACTCTGTTGCCTGAAATCGGGAGTTTACCATCACGAGAGCTATTGAAGACATAACGCTTCTGACCGTTGAGCAGATATGCCTCTTTTAAAATGAGAACTGCCTTATCAGTTAACTGAATTTCTCTGGCAATCTCATCAGCCTTCAGATGCTCATCATCAACGTTGACCATTTTTCCTTCAATTTCTCTTTTGGTCATTGAATGCCTTATAATTATGGTTCCTTTTTCAAAATCAACATCATCCCATGTTAGAGCACGCCATTCTCCTGAACGCTGCATAATATTAAGCCATAACCTTATTGCAATGGTGTACACGTCTTGTTTTGGCAAATTACAGAGATAATTGTCCAGAAGCTTTCTGGTCTCTATTGTTGTTGCCTTTTTATGGTGTGATGCTGCTTTCTTGGGGCAACTGGTGTTGGGCATTGCGACAACTGGGTTGGAGTCTATAAGCTTTAGCCAGATGGCATGGTCAAATGTCTGCTTTAAGACACTCTTTGCCTGAGAAATCTGCCTTGCTGTATATCTTCGACTTGCAGTTAATCGCTTGAAGGCATCAATAATGTCACCAACTATGATGGATTTTATTGGCAGTGTGACGAGAATATCATCGCTCCAGTACTTTTTCCAAGCCTGATCCTTTCTTGTAGCTGTAGACAGATCCCGCCTTCCTCACGCAGCTGATCATGATGTGTCTTCTTTTTTTGCTGTCTTTCTATAAATAAAAATAGCAGTTATGCTTTTTTTTATGCGGATTTGCTTTCTTTTTCCGGCATTTTAGCGATTGATTATTAATTGTGCAAGATTATATTGACAACAATCGCAAATTATGAGAATATGGATGAGCGTTAGCAAATGCTAACAAGAGAGGAGCTTATTCATGAAGAATAAATTATTATCTACAATTATGGCAGCAGTTATGGGTTTATCAGTAGTGGCTTGCGGAGCTTCAAATGAGACACAGACTGCCTCAAATTCAGTTAATACAGAGACAGAAGTAAATTCAGAAACAGAGGTAAACTCAGAGACAGCTGAGGGTAAGGCGACAGAGGATGCTTCTACAGACGAGATTTCAGCATCTGAGGATGTTTTCCCGCTCACTATCACACACGGCCTTGGCGAGACTGTTATTGAGTCAAAGCCTGAGAATGTTGTGGCAATTGCGTGGGGCAACCCCGATGTACCTCTTGCTCTTGGAGTTATGCCGGTTGGAATTTCAGAGGCCAATTTTGGACCAAGAGATGAGAATGGACTTCTTGCATGGACTGCCAAGGCTTTTGAGGATGCAGGAGTAAAGCCGAATGTATTTGATGATACAGACGGATGGGATTATGAGGCAATTTCAGATTGTGCTCCTGATGTGATCCTTGCAGCTTATTCAGGACTTAGTCAGGAAGAGTATGACAGATTATCAGAGATAGCACCTGTTGTTGCTTATCCTGAGATTGCATGGTCCACAACATGGCAGGAAGAGACAGTAAATGATGCCATTGCACTTGGCATGGAGAAAGAGGGCAGAGCACTGGTTGAAGATACAGAGAAGCTCATTGCTGATAAACTTTCTCAGTATCCCGAGCTCGAAGGCAAGAGAGTTGCTTTCTTCTGGCTTTCAGAGGATGACCTTGGAACCTTCTACATTTACACAAGCAATGATCCAAGAGCTGCCTTCCTTTCAGACCTTGGATTTGTAACACCTGACAGCGTAAAGAGCCTTATCACAAGTGATCAGGATTTCTCAATCACAGTAAGTGCTGAGAATGCAGATCTTTTGACTGATGTAGATATCATCATCACTTACGGAACAGAGTCACTTGTAGATGCAATGCAGTCCGACGGAAGATTTGCAAACATTCCGGCTGTAAAGAACGGAGCATTTGTGCTTCTCGATTCAAATGATGTTCTTGCAGCAGCAAGCACACCAACAGTTCTTTCCATTCCTTATGCAATTGATGACTATTTGAAAGCGCTTAATGATGCAGCAGAAAAAATTCAGTAATTACAAGTTAATAACAGGGCTGGTGGTGGTGATCGCCTTCGTGCTTTTGGGAGTTTTTCTCTCAATATCCTATGGCAGCAAGAGCATTCCTTTTTCGGATGTGACGGGCTTTTTTACAGGGACACTTACAGATGACTTCACTTCAGCAGTTATCTCAGCCAGAATACCCAGAACAGTTTTTGGACTTCTGGCTGGTGCTGCGCTTGGGGTATCGGGAGCACTGATGCAGGCTATCACCAGGAATCCTATTGCTGACCCAAGTATCCTGGGAGTCAACACCGGGGCTTCGCTTCTTGTGGTGATCGGGATAGCATATCTTAATATTTCCTCCGGAATAAAGCTTATCGGACTTTCTTTTACAGGAGCGCTGCTTACAGCTCTTTTTGTATACGGGATTGCATCAGTGGGCTATGGCGGTGCAAACTCGATAAAACTTGCCCTGGCGGGAGCTGCGGTATCAACAGCTCTTGGAGCGCTGGTAAACACCATTATGCTTCCTGATTCACAGGTCATGAAGGAGTTCAGATTCTGGCAGGTGGGCAGCATAAGCGGAGCTACCTGGGATGATGTAAGGCTGCTTATTCCGTTTTTTGCTGTCGGTGCAGGTTGTGCACTTCTTTGCGCATCCCCTTTAAATGCACTGGCTCTTGGAGATGAGATGGCTGTATCCCTTGGGGTAAAGGTTGGACAGATAAGGCTGTTTACTGCGTTTGCAGGAGTGCTTTTATGCGCGTCAGTTACTGCTCTTGCAGGACCTATCGGCTTTGTGGGACTTATGCTTCCACATGTTTGCAGGCAGCTTTTTGACAATGATCTGAGAATAATAATTCCAATGTCCATGATCGGAGGAGCAGGTCTTTTAACCTTTTCCGATGTACTTGGAAGAATACTGGGAAGACCCGGGGAGCTTGAGGTTGGAATTATTACTGCAATAGTCGGCGCTCCGGTATTTATCTGGATCGTTTGGAAGACAAAGGCAAAGGGTATATGACAAATTCAATAGATAATGATTTAAGAAAAATATATAAAAAGCATGACGTTCAGAACGCCTTTTGCATCGTGGCTCTTGTTGTCATCATCGGCATCCTTTCAGTGTTTATGATGACTCTTGGCAATACTGATTATTCGTTAAAAGAGGTGTTTGGATACCTGTTTAGTAATGAAACAAAAGGAGCTGCATATACCATAAAAACCTTGAGGCTTCCAAGAATGCTGGTAGGCGGTTTTGCGGGATTTGCTTTTGGCATTTCAGGATTTACTTTTCAAAATCTGTTAAGAAATCCTCTTGCTTCTCCGGATATTATAGGAGTTACGGCAGGATCCTCTGCGGCAGCTGTTTTCTGCATTTTGATCCTTGGAATATGCGGTGCGGCTGCTTCCTTTTTTGCCGTGGCAGCAGGACTTATCATAACTACACTGATATTTCTTTTATCAGGAAAAGGACATGCATTCTCAAGCAGGATGATCCTCATAGGAATCGGAATGCAGGCGGTTTTGAATGCACTGATATCATGGATGCTGCTGGTGGGTTCAGAGTATGATGTAGGAACTGCGCTCAGATGGCTTCGCGGAAGTCTTAATCTTGTGCAGATGAGTGATGTGCCGGTAATTGTGACAGTGACTGTTATTTGCAGCGGGCTGCTTCTTATATGTAACAGATACCTTCGTATGATGCAGCTTGGTGACGAATATGCAACGACACTCGGAGTACCGATGACAGCAGTAAGAGTATGCTGTATGGTCTGCGCGCTTGTGCTTAGTGCAACAGCGACAGCTGCCACAGGCCCGATCGCATCGGTTGCATTCTTATCAGGACCGATTGCCCAGAAATGCACCAGGAACGGCAAAAATGCCATGGCTGTTGCAGGCCTTGTGGGAACGATACTTGTTTTTGCATCAGAACTTGTCAGCAAGAACGTTTTTGAGACGAAGTACCCTGTTGGTGTTATAACAGGACTTTTAGGGGCACCGTATCTTCTTTTGTTACTGCTAAACCTGAACAGAAAGGGAGAAAAGATCTAATGGATGGATTTGCACTTAGTCATGATTTCTGTGCCAAGAACATCAGCACGGGATATGAAGAAAAACTGATACTTGAGGATATGAACATTACCATCCCTGCCGGAAAGTTCAGTGTTTTGATCGGACCAAACGGCTGCGGAAAATCAACTTTATTAAAGAGCTTTGCACGTCTCTTAAAACCAAAGTGCGGAAACGTTCTTCTTGACGGAAAATCAATTTACGAACTTCCAACCCAGCACCTGGCAAAGGAGATTGGGCTTCTTCCCCAGTCGCCGATTGTCCCTGCGGGCATAACAGTGGCAGACCTGGTTGCGCGAGGAAGATTTCCTTATCAGAATCTTTTCGGGCAGCTGTCAAAGGCTGACTATGAGGCTATTGCCTGCGCTATGGAAGCAATGGGAATAGCGGAGCTTGCAGATAAGAGTGTGGATTCACTATCCGGCGGCCAGAGGCAGAGAGTATGGATTGCGTTGGTCCTTGCGCAGGACACAGATATCCTTCTTCTCGATGAGCCAACCACCTACCTCGACATTGCATATCAGGTAGAGATCCTGGACTGCCTGGCAAAACTTAACAAATTAAAGAAGACCACAATAGTGGCCATCCTCCACGACATCAACCTATCCATCAGATATGCTGACCACATCTTCGCTATGAAGAAAGGACAGCTCCTTGCAGAAGGAACTCCAGGAGACATCATCACAACTGATCTCATGAAAGAAGTCTACGGCATGGAGAGCTCCATCATCACCGATCCCGAAACCGGAGACCCCTACGTTATCCCAAGGAGCAAAGCCGGCTGATGTTTTGAAAATTATGATGTGAAAATTACCGAAAGATTATTTGCAATAGCAATGGCAGCAGTTGTAATAATGGTTGCAATGGCAGCTCGTAAAAGAGAAGAGAACTAATAATTATATTTAAAAAATATGCATATAGTATCCCTCATTTAATAAAGAATTACCCCCAAAAAAAGAAAGGACCAGTCGTAAAAACGGCTGGTCTTTTCCTGTGACGATTACTATTTGGATGTGACTACTTTTGCTGCTTGTAACAAAAAATATAATTCATGCGAGTAAATTGTGATACAATGAGAAAAAGTGTTGATTGTGAGGATTGCTTGTATGGATTACAGCAGCAAAAAGAATAACGACGAACTTAAGAATGAGATTAAGAATATAGTGGACCTTATTATCGCTGATTACGACAACGGTCGTGACGTGGATCAGATGGATGTCTTTAACCAGCCTGATAGAGATGCGGTAAAAGATATAGTGATAAAGCTCCTCCGTATTATTTACCCGGGATACTCCAGAGATAAGATTTATAAGAGCTACAATGACAGCAACAGAATCGCTATCGTCATTGAGGATGTTATCTACAACATGCAGAAGCAGATAGCAATAGCGTTTCATCATAGTCCCGATTATGCCAATGCATCTGATGAGACCCTTGAATGTGGGGCAAGATGCATTACTCATGAGTTCTTTAAAAAGCTTCCCAAGATAAGAGAGTATGTTGATACCGATCTTCAGGCATGTTTTGACGGAGATCCGGCTGCATACAGTAAGGGAGAGATTATTCTTTCTTATCCGGGATTGCTGGCAACAACCATCAATAGAATTGCCCATGAGCTATATCTTCTCAAGGTGCCGCTTATTCCCCGCATGATGACAGAGTATGCCCACAGCAGAACAGGAATCGATATTCATCCCGGTGCTACAATCGGTAAGTATCTCATGATAGATCACGGCACGGGCATTGTTATTGGCGAGACTTCCATAATAGGTGAGCATGTCAAGATATATCAGGGAGTTACCATAGGCGGTCTGTCCACAAGAGGCGGTCAGTCCCTTAAGGGTGTAAAAAGACATCCCACAATCGAGGATAATGTAACTATCTACGCCGGAGCTTCTATACTTGGCGGTGAGACAGTTATAGGAAAAGACTCAGTTATCGGCGCGAATGCATTTATCACAGAATCTGTACCGGAAGGCAGCCGCATTAGTATGCAGAGATGCAGATGATAGTAATAAAATATGATTAGATAAAAATATCCATGACAATAATTGTCATGGATATTTTGTGTTATAAACAACAAATATGGATTATACGTAAAAACATAGTTCATCAGATAAACTCGCAGCTTGCAAATATGTTGTTTACTGCTGCCATGTATTCGCCTTTACTGCGGGCCTTGCGAATTGTCTTGAGACACTTCTCGTTATCCTTGAAATGAACGTGCACAAAGGCCCAGTGTTCCAGCATTTTGAAAATGACATTTCTATCTTCTGGGATAAACTTGGCATATTCTTCATAGAGTCTTGCGAGATACTCACGAAGCTCATCGGCCTGCAGAGGCTGTCCTCCGCGAAGTTCTCTTGCAAGGGCCGGATTGGCCAGTAGGCCTCGTCCCATCATTACGGATGAAATGGGGCAGAAATTATGGATGGATTCAGAAGGTTTTTCTTCAGTATTCTCATCCGGTGAAAGACCTAAAAAATGCATCAGGTTCCGATAATCATCCAAAGAGTTAATATCTCCGTTGTAACAGATGTCTGCCGTACCACCGTTTTCTCTGTAAATCTCTACAGCTTTTTTGAATGCGTCAAGTCTTGGCTTTCCCTGGTAAAAATCTTCCCTGACTCTGGCATGAATGGTAAGCTCAGATATTGGGTATTTGGCATATACTTTCATGAGCTCTTCGGCTTCGGAGTCATCATAGAAACCAAGTCGTGTCTTGACTGAGATGCTAAGGCTGTCATTGTTTTCGGCACTAGCTGTAGCTTTTGAAGAGGTTGCAGCTCCAAGTTCATTAAATATCCCATTAAGAAACTCATCCAAATAATCAGTGTCCTGTAAAAGACCTGAGCCCTTGTGCCTGTTTGTAACAGTGGCAGCGGGACATCCAAGATTAAGGTTTATTTCATTGTATCCTAGTGTCTGCATTTCTTTTGCTGCCCAAACAAAAGTATTGACGCGGTTTGACATGATCTGGGGAATAATGACATTGCCATAATCCTCAAAGCCTTGGGCAAACTCCGGCATCACATCTCTTTTTTCCCTTTTCTTGAAATGATAGTTGTGGTGAGCAGTCAAAAAAGGCGTGTAATACTTATCTATAGCATCTCCGAAAATCTCGTGATGAACGTTTCTGAGCGGATATAAGGTTATTCCCTCCATGGGTGCGAAATAATATTTCATAGAGCTCCTGTTCTTATATAATTGTTATTTTTTCATAACACTTTAAACACATTTGGAGTATAATATATTCTTGTCTAGTAAACAAACGAAATATTAGTGTATCTGCATCTTGCGATAATATCAAGTAGCAAAATAATGCACTGAGGAAATGGGGAATGGGAACATGAGTCAGGAGAAAATTGACGCTTACAAAAAAGAAAAATCAGGACGTAAGGAAGCTATCGCCAAGCACAAGAAGAAGGTAAAGATTGCGAAGATTTCCAGCATCGTTGTTGTAGTAGCAATTGTAGCTGCAATTGTAGGATCTATTCTTTGGAACAACTTTGGAGGAGCAAACTCAGAGGCTGCTGAGGCTGCATCAGTAGAAGTTTCAGTTGATGAATCATCAGTAGATACTTCGGTTGAGGCGGCTGCAGAGACATCTGTAGAGGATGCTGCTTCAGAGGCTTCATCAAACTGATATAATTTAATATAGTTATTTGCCGGAGTTGCCGATTCGATGGTGACTCCGGTTTTTTTGATTAATTAAGGTTATGGACTAAGGTTTGGTACAAATGATGCCGATAATAGGAATGAGATAGTATATCTTCATTTCTTTTTTCGTGCAAAGGGATTGCAATCGGGTACAGGGACGTACGCTTATAAAAGAGAGTGCTTTACGAAGATTAGCATATATCGGAGGTACGTGTCCTATGATGAGATCACTTTGGTCCGCAGTTTCAGGTCTGCAAACACACCAGCTTGAGATGGATGTCATTGGTAACAACATAGCCAATGTCAATACAACTTCATATAAGTCCCAGGCTACGGGATTCCAGGATGTTCTTTATCAGACCATCAAAACAGGTGCTGCAGGAACAGCTACCAAGGGATCTGTTAATGCAGATCAAATCGGGCTTGGCGCCAAGATGGGATCAATCAACATTAATATCACCAAAGCCGGCTCGGCCCAGACAACATACAATCCGCTGGACCTTATGATTACAGGAGACTCATTCTTTATCATCAGCCCCGATAGTACAACACTTAACTACAGTAGAGACGGTGGCTTTACTATTGATGCAGAGGGTGACCTTGTTACGCAGAATAATGGCTACTATGTTATGGGAACAATGGGCGATGGCGATATAACTGAAGGTGCAGCTGTTACCAAGCTTAGAGTTATGGACAGGCAGACAGAGAGACAGGGCTATGATGCACAGGGAAATCCCTACACATACATGGTAGATACCATGCCTGGTTCAGCTACAACCGCTTCATATATGAAGGGGAATATTGATAGCGATGACCCTACATTAAAAGAAGGTAAGATCGTAATGATCGAAGCCTATGGAACTGATGGGGAAGCTTATACAATTAAGTTCAAGATTGACGATGCAGGGGATGATGACATAGGTACATTTAATCTTAGCGTTGATGCTATTTTGGATAAACAGGGAAACAGGCAGCCGGTTAACAAGCAGACGTTCCTTCTTAATTATGATAAACATGATGGAAAACTTCTGACTAATCAGATGATAAATCTGAATGCAGGAGGAAATCTGGCTACTATTTCACTGGATATGTCCAATACATCCAACTATGCAAGCAGCATGGGAAATCATCAGTCCACAATTTACGCATATAAGGGCGATACAAAAGGACTTAATAAGGGATATCCTGAGGGAGAACTTACAGGGATTTCTGTTACAGATAACGGTTCAATTTACGGAAAATACTCCAATGGCGAGACAATCAAGAAGGGACAGATAGCAGTAGCGATGTTTAACAATGCTATGGGACTTGAAAAGGTTGGCGATAATCTGTACGCTGAGTCATTGAACTCCGGAGCTGCCATGATACAGGATATTACCCAGAACGGCGGCTATATGCAGTCAGGTGTTTTGGAGGCCAGCAATGTAGATCTTGCCAAGGAGTTTACAGACATGATCACAACTCAGAGAGGCTTCCAGGCAAACAGTAGAGTAATTACTACTTCAGATGAGCTTTTACAAGTACTAAAAGGTTTAAAAAGATAATAAAAAATAGTATGGAAATTCTATAAACTTTGGAAACTGCAAAAAATATTAAATTTATATGAAATTTTGATTCACAGAGCTGGACTGATGTTCAGCTCTTTTTATGTCGGAAACTGTGAAAATTCTATGAAAAAGTGGTTGTATTCTATTTGGCCATGGTATATATTAACAGTACACGGCACAAATAATGTTAACTTAAATAAAATAATTTTAACTAAATTTAGTTAAGATTCATATTAAAATAAAAGGCAAAGCCATTGAAAAATGGTGACGCAAAGCTAAAGGGTCTTAATCGCTTGAAAGCGAAAGATAGCCAGTTGCTGGTGTCGGATAGGCATCATCAGATGGCCGCTACTGTTATAAATGAAGTACAGACGGTCATTTTTTTTGAGTAATTATAGTACACAAGGGTTCAAGGATGAACGGGCTGTATAGGTTATGCAGTCAAGTACACGGAGTATTACTATCTAGTAGCTAATCTGGCTTTGTGTTTGCCTTTGACTATATTTGGCGGGTATTTTGCACAGGCTGGGTTTTTCTGAGCAAGATACCTTTTTCTTTTGTCCGGAACTAAATAGTAATTTCTTATTATAAGGAAAAGATATGGCAGATATAAATCTTAAGAAGCTTAGCAGAGCAGAACTGCTGGAAATGATGATCTCTTTTTCAGAAGAGGCTGAGGCTGCTAGGAAGCACGAAACAGAGCTCAAGGAAGAGCTTGAAAAAGAAAAACTTCAACTGCAGCATGATTTCGCAGAGGAAAGAGCAGCAATGCTTAAGAACTTTGATGAAGAGAAAGCTCAGATGCGTGAGAAGTTCAATGAGCAGAAGGCTCAGATGCAGGAGAAGTTCGATAAGGATATTGCAGGTCTCAAGGCAAGACTAACAAGAGAGAAGTCAGAATTGCAGAAACAGGTAGATGATTCTCTTATGAAGATAGAGAATTCTCAGTCTCTTGCAGAGGCTTCAATCCAGCTTGGCGGAATTATGGAGTCAGCGCAGAAGGCAGCAGATCTTTATGTCAACACTCTCAAGAAGAGCGCTGAGGCAGAGTATAAGGCTCTTATGCTTGATATAGAGAAGAGTAAGCTCAGAGTTAAGAGAGCAGAAGAACTGCAGATGAAGGAAATAGCGGACAAGGCAGGCAAGACTGTAGATCAGCTAGTAAATGAAGTTACAGAAACTGAGGTAGAGACAGAAACTAAGACAACAGAG
Organism: Butyrivibrio sp. VCB2006; assembly: GCF_000420945.1. Taxonomy (GTDB): domain Bacteria; phylum Bacillota; class Clostridia; order Lachnospirales; family Lachnospiraceae; genus Butyrivibrio. The sequence goes on along the minus strand of NZ_ATVX01000004.1, from coordinate 115,464 downwards.
GTGAAGACAACTAAGGCGAAGACAACTAAGGCAAAGACTACTGAGGAAAAGATAGAAGAAACTACCGAGAAACCTAAGAGACGCACAACCAGAAAGAAAAAAGATGAGTAATAAGAAGAAAGATAATCTTTCTGAGTATAAGCCTTCTGTAGAGGATTTAAGGAAGGAACTTAAAAGAGAGAACAACAAAAAAGAATATAGAAATGTTCTGAGAAATACACTTATTGTTGTGGTATTTGTGGCTGCTATAGCAGTGTTGATCTCCAGCTTTTACGTAACAGTTCTTAAGGTTACTGGAGATAGCATGACACCAACTCTAGAAACTGGACAGATAGTAATCGCCCAGAACAGTAAAGAATTTGAGGCGGGAGATTTGCTTGCTTTCTACTATAACAATAAGGTTTTGGTAAAAAGAGTAATCGGTTCACCGGGAGATTGGGTGAACATTGACTCAGAAGGTAAGGTTTCAGTAAATGGCGTTGCACTTGATGAGACCTATGCATCAGATTTCAGTTTGGAACCAACAGATATTGAATTTCCTTATCAGGTTCCGGAGAACAGATGGTTCGTACTGGGGGATCACAGAAGCGTATCCATTGATTCCAGATCAAGCGTTGTAGGTTGTGTGACCAAGGAACAGCTGATCGGTAAGGTTGTTTTCAGAGTATTTCCATTCAATGTATTTGGTGGACTTTGATATAAAGATTTGAAGGTAGTCAAAAAAGATATTAGAGGTATATCGGCATGCGCATAGTTGATGAGAATCGCGCACAAAACTACATAAAGAAGCATCGAAATAACAAGAGATGGCTTGCTTTTGCATTATGCGTTTCTCTCTTTACTGGTACGGTGACGCTGTATCTTTTGAACAAGCCGGCAACTGCTATGACAGAAGACGGTGCGGCGCAGGTTGGACTTGTTTTGGAAACAGCTGATTCGGACTTTGAAATGGGTCTTATTGAGCAGATGAAAGATAGAGAGTCAGATGCTCAGAAGGATACAACGGTAACAGATTCATCTGACAACATTGTTACCGTAGATGTTTCACAGCTGGGTGACGGGGACCTGGGTGATGGTGAAACGTCTAAAACCTGGGAGGATATCATAGAAGCAATTCCGGAGGATGAAACTGGGAAGAATGCAAATGCTGCAAACTCAGCTTCATCCGGGGAAGCTTCTGCTGCTTCTTCCAATGCTTCTTCAAACGAGAGCACGGAGGCAGTTTCAGATTCTTCTTCCGATGCTGATGCGGCATCAAGTGCTTCGTCAGATGCGGCTGCAGCAACAAGCGCTTCTAGCGCAGAGGTAGTAAAGGTTGACAGCTTAGAAGATGTCAAGGATGTGGCTCTTACAGCCAGGTATGTTGATAATTCGGAAAAAGAGATCGCGCAAAGCGGTGAGCTCTTCGGTGCTGACGAGGAGAACGACAAGACAGCACTTGATTTTACCAAGGAATACAAGGTAATTGAGAATTACTACTTTGTAGATGCCAAGTATGATGGCAAGAAGATAGTAAGTCTTGAGAAGAAGACCGGAGAAGCTGAGGTAAAAGCCGAAGCTAAGGATTCAGACAAGACAGACGAGGCAGCAGCTCTTTCAGCAAGTACTGATGATGAGATTACTTCCTCAGATAAAAAAGTAAAATTCACCTATTTCGAAGCTAAGACTTCCGAGGGTGAGAAGATAGAGATCAAAAAGGATGCTGAAATAGTATTTAACTACGTGGCAGCCAACACAAAAGAGAGCTTTGAGTTCAAAAATGATGAAGTTACAGTAACAGTTAAGCTCTCCAAGCCGGGAATACTTCCTGAGGGCGTAGCACTTTCAGTTAAGACAGTAGATAAGAATACAGAAGGCTACAACTACGAAGCTTATATCGATGCTCTTAACAAGAGCGCGGAAGAGATAGCTAAGACCACCGGTGATGACAAGCAGGAAACATATGATGAGAACAATGTAGTTCTTTTCGATATCGCATTCATGCTTGATGAAATCGAATATGAACCTAAGGATGGAACAGTTTCAGTTTCAATCAGCTTTAACAATAAGCAGATTTCAGATGGACTTGGAACGACAGATTCTGAAGAGGTTTCACTGGTTCACCTTCCTGTTGCGGAAGAAGTAATGCAGGAACTTGACACAACCAGCGAGGCTACAGAGATAACAGCAAGTGATATTTCCGTAGAGATTCTTACAGGCAGCAATGTAGAGCTTGGTGGCAGCAAGGATGTAGTTTCTTTTGAAACAAATGCCTTTTCAATGTACGGTGCCATCAAGAATAGCTCAGAAGATAGCTGGGATGGTAATAAGATATACACAGCCAAGGAAATAATTAAGTGGCTGGGTGATGCTACATTCTTTGGCGTAGTTGCCAATTACTATGACGGTGGTAACAACCACAGTGAAGCAAACATTGCAGTAAACACTATCGGAAAAGTTCAGAACTATACAATTGGTATTTCAACGCAGGTTCTGACAACCATTGATGATTTTAAGATCACTGTTGAGAAAGTTGTAAAAGGATCTCCTAAGGTTGGAACATTTAACTTCGGATTATTCTCAGATGTTAAGGGCAAGACCAAGATAAATGGTGGCGATTTCACTATAACAACTGATGGAAACGGTAAGGGAACATACACCTTTGATTTGTCCAAGCTTCAGAAGGATAATGGCACTACATATCCTAGAGTTTATGTATACGAGCTTGATGATGAAGGCAATGCTGTCATGGACGGCGATGTTTCCGGAGCATACAAGGTAACTTATGGCGGCGATGCCATAGAGGCTCCTGCTGATGCAGTTGGATTTTTCAGTGACAACTACATTATCAACATGAACGGTTATGATCCTGTGAATGTTCTTGAGAAGGTCGATGGAGCAACAATCTACTATGCAACAGGTTGGGATACTTACATCGGCATAACCTACTATCAGAATCAGGTATATGGTAAGAAGCCGGACGGCACAATGGGATATACCAATTATGTTCGTACCGATTACAACAAGCGAATGCCTGTTGATATCGATACTATGAGAAACCAGGCTCGTGAGGCTTCACAGAAACTTGCTTATGCGACATCTAGTGGCGATGTTGAGGTTGTGAATATAGTTGCAACCAAAACTAACGGCGATTTACAGACAGACCTTAGTACCAAGTACTTCAAGAATGAACAAGATAAAAACAATTATGCCGTAAATACTGGTTTCAACTTAAGTGATGATAAGATCCTTGTTATAAATGTTGATTTGACCGGAGCTACAAACTATACGCTCCAAAAGATTAAATACAATGGTAAAGGAACAGGAGATTGGAGCGAAGCTGCTAATCACATTGTTCTTAATCTTGTACAGAGGGATACTAACGGAGACTTTGTTCCATATACAGGATCTGTTACAGCCAACATAATGTCAGGAACTTTGATAGCACCAAATGCTACCATAAGGACTACAGGTTCCTACAGCGGAACCATTGTAGCAGATTCAGTTATCAAGGAATGTGAGATTCACAAGATGGATATGAGACGTTACCTTGATGCTTCTGCAGACATTACTATTACAAACGAAGGTAACGAAGAAATCGTTCCTTTTGAAATCAAGGCATACAAATATGTTAACGACGTTGAGCCAGATGGCAATGAAGTCTTTGATTTCACTTTGAGATTCCTCGATGCGAATAAAAAGTGGAAGGTAGTTAAGACAGACTTACATAATGACAGCGATGTTATCAAGTATGCAATATCTAATCCGAGTGATGAGCTTGGAATGCACTATGACAATGGCAAAGATAATAGCACCTATTACTTCCTTCTGACTGAGAATGATACAACAGGTTATTACGAGAAGGATGAGACAGGAATTCTTGTAAAGGTTAAGTATTATCCTAAGAGAGACATAAAGGGTGATGTAACCAGGGTAATAGATGAGGTCAACTATTACAGAGTACCTGCTGAGGGCGTCACAAACATGATAAACTCAGGCACCATCGATAATACCTATAATGCTGATAAGTATAGGATTAAGGCTGACAGAGAAGCCAAAGATGGTAAAGAATACGGTAAGGTTGCATTCTTTAACAAGAATACCAAGACAACACTTCTTAGAATCCACAAGATGGTAGTAAACGATCTGGGATCCAAGGTAGTAAGAGATGCAATTGATGGAACGGCGCTTCTTGATACTGTTATGTTCCGTATTACCAATAATGATACGGGTAATTATATAATCCTGGATGGATTTATTGCTGAAAAAGGGCAGATTAAAACTAATCCATGCTATGAGTATGATGCAAAGACTCATAAGCAGACAGGTAAGGCATATACTGCAACATACAATCAGAGTGCACAGTGGACAATAGAAGGACTTCCTTCCGGCATTTATACGGTAGAAGAGGTTGCGGATGGAAAGACCTTTACCTACAATTACGACACCAATACCAGCACGGTAAAAGAGGACACAGCAGTCTGCCGAGTTACCAAATATGATGTAACTGTTGATGATGAAGAAACAGGACTTGCAACATACGGAACAGGCGGTGAGAACTACAGAAAGGTATTCTCCTGTGACTTTAACAGTAAGAGCGATAAGCCACCTGCCGTTGTAAAGGTTGGCGGTGCGGTTCAGACTGTTCAGGTATGTAACTACTACAGTAGCCCTGTTGGACCGATTCAGGTGACCAAGAACTTTACTGGTGGTACTTGGACTGACAAGATGAATTTCGAATTCAAGCTTGAGGCTATAAGCTGCGAGGCACACGATTCGGAAGGAAATCCAATATCGATTTCCAAGGAAAATATTCCGATGCCGGCAGGTGGTAACACTGTTACATTGACATCAAGTGATGCTACCTATGATGAAAACACCGGTAGGTACACAGCTGTTGCAGAGTTTGATTCAATACCTTACAGATATGAAGGTACTTACGTATATAAGATTACTGAGACACCCGGTGACATAAAGGGAGTAACCTATGACTCTACTGTCTACTATGTAGAGGTTAAGGTTTCCAAGAAACACACTACTTTTACGAACAGGCATAATATCAAGAACCTGACACATCCTATGGCTGACCACAATTATGGCGGCAAGTACGATGTGGATGGACAGACAGTAGTAACGGATGATTTCTTCTATCTGGGAGCAGACATCAGGTATGCGACAGATGAAGGCTTCACCAATGTCATTCACGAATGTGAACTGTACATTAAGGAGAATCCTGATACATCCAAGCCTGAAGAACTTAAGTTCCTCGTTCGTACTAAGAGCGGCTCGGTTTCAGATGTAGCCTTTAACAACTCGATAGCAGGAAAGCTTACTGTTGTAAAGGAATGGTATAACTCTGAAGGCAAGAAAAATCAGGACTCTCACACATCTTTGACTCTCCAGATTTGGCAGAGAACAGTAGATAAAGATGGAAATGCATCTGATTGGAAGATATATGAAGGAACAACAATTCAGCTGTCCAAGGACAATAAATGGAAGCAGAAGGTTGAGAATCTTCCACTTCAGGATGAGCACGGTAACTCCTATGAGTACTGCGTAAAAGAGCCGGATGAATACCTGTTAACCTATCAGGTATCCTACTCCTATGGCAAAGATACTAAAGGCAATGCAAAGACTTATAACGGAAATGCGCAGAGCAAGATAACCGTTGGACAGTCTGAAGTTACAGATACAGGATATGCCATGTCGGTCAAGAAAAATGGTACAGATTATGGCACAGTAACTATAACCAACAGATCTCTTGTGACCAACACACTTCCGTCAACAGGCGGAATCGGAGAAGGTCCGGTCAGAGCATTTGGAATTATGCTTCTTGCATTTGCACTTATGGGATACGGTTTATACCGAATCAGCTTTAGAAAAAAGCGTAACTAATAACATGTATTTAGAGCACACAGCGCTTTAAAGAATAAAAGATCAAAAGACAAGATTCAAAAGGAGAAGAAAATGAAAGCACTTAAGAGACTAGTAATTGCACTTCTTGTATCAGTAATGGTACTTGGTGCCAGCATCACAGCCTTTGCTGCTGATGGAAGTATTAAGATCACAAACGCAAGAAAAGGTCAGGAATACAACGCATACCGTGTATTCGACTTTGTTGTAGCTGACGAGACAGATGTAAATGATAAGAACCAGTATACTGGCGGTATTTACAAACTTTCAACAAAATTTGCAGACTTTACAAGCAGCTATTTCACAGTAGGTGATGGCGGAATCCTTGATACATCAAATATCGCTACAGAGACTGACGCTAAGGCATTTGGTCAGGAAGTTCTTGCATATGTAGCAGAAATGAAAGCTAAGAAAACACCAATTGCACCTGATGCAACAAAGGTTGCTAACGGAGAAGGTGAAGAGCAGGTAGTAGAAATGCTCGGTCTTGAGTATGGTTACTATGTAATCGATTCTTCACTTGGTAGCGTAGTTACTGTTGATACAACTCGTCCTTTCGCAGAAGTAACGGAAAAGAATGATGTTCCTGATATTGAGAAGGAAGTAATTGAGAACTCAACAGGCAAAGCTGGACAGAACAACGATGCTCAGATTGGTGACACAGTAGTGTTCACTATCAAGGCTACTCTTATGGCAAACGGTGAGAACTACGAGATTGTCGATACAATGACAGAAGGTCTTACACTTGTTCAGGATAAAATTGAAGTATCATTTGAAGAGGGCCCTGCTGTAGCATATGATGCTCCTGTTACAAATGAGCATGGTTTTTCAATTAAGTTCACAGCAGTTCCTACAGCTAAAACAGTATGTAAAGTTACATATCAGGCTGTTGTAAATGAAAATGCACTTATTTCAAGCGATGTAAACAAGAACGAAGCTTATCTTAAATATGGTAACAACACAGAAACAACACACAAAGAGACTGAGACAAAGACTTATCCATTAAAGCTTACAAAGGTTGAGACTGGTAAAAACGTTATTCTTCCTGATGCAGAATTCAAGATGATCAGAAAGTCAACCGGAGAAGTTCTTAAGTTTACAGTTTCAGCAGATGGTACATATAGAGTAGATCCTAACGGAAATGAAGTGATCAAAACAGTTGCTGAAAACGCATTACTGATTGTTGGTCTTGATACAGAGACATATATTCTTCAGGAGACAAAGGCTCCTGCAGGATACAACCTTCTTGATACAGATGCTACAGATGCTAAGGGAACCAAGTATACACACGCTACTGAAGTAACTGTTAGCGCTAACTCATCAATAGTTAAGGATGAGGAGGGCAATGTAAGCTTCGAAAATGTTCAGAATGCAAAGGTTGAGGATAGCACTGGTTCAGTTCTTCCTTCAACAGGTGGAATCGGAACAACAGTATTCTATATCCTTGGTGGTGTTCTTATCATCGCTGGTGTAGCATACTTCATGCTTCGCAGAAAAGCTCAGGCAGAGTAATCGGCCCGGTATCGAAAAGTTTTGTATATTTGAATCTTGTTTCTGAGATATAAAGAAACTTCCTGTATTTTCCGAAAGAGTTATATATGCTCTTTCGGGAAGTACAGATTTGATTCAAAATGATTTGTTTTTACTGATGGAAGTAGGATGAATAAGAAACTTAAAAAACAAATACCCAATATAATATTTGCTTTGGTGTTTTTGGTTGGATTAGCAATCTTCCTATACCCTTCAGTTAGTAATTACATTAACTCCAAGCATCAGAGTAGGGCTATTTCCAATTATGAGGAAATGCTTAATACCATATCCAAGGAAGATTATTCCAAGTTTTGGCAGGAAGCAAAAGCCTACAACGAAGAACTGGCTCAGAAGACCTTGAATTTTTCTCTTACTGACGAGGAACTTGCCCAGTACAACAAAATCATGGATCCTACGGGAACCGGAATTATTGGATATATTGAGATAGAGAATATCGGAGTCAACCTGCCGATATACCATGGAACAACGGAATCTGTTTTACAGGTTGGAATAGGACACTTAGAGGGAACATCTTTCCCAACAGGAACAAAGAGTACTCATGCAGTGCTTTCAGGCCATAGAGGCCTGCCATCTTCCAAACTGTTTTCTGATCTTGATCAGATGATAGTTGGAGATACATTTTTACTTCATATATTGGATCAGACTTTTGCATATCAGGTTGATCAGATTAACATTGTGCTTCCCGAGGAAACCAATGACCTGGCAATTGTCGATGGAAAAGAATATGTCACGCTGGTGACTTGTACACCTTATGGTGTCAATACTCACAGGCTCCTTGTAAGAGCAAAGCGTGTTGATTATAGCGAAGAAACGAAGCTTATCGTTCCGGCGGATGCTACAAGGTACGGAAATATGATAGTAGCACCATTTATCGGAGCACCGCTTCTTTTGATAGCATTTATTTTGTATTTGGTATTTACATCCAAGTGGTTTAGAAATAGAAAGAAGACTAAAAATAAGCCGCATAAATGAGGAATTATTTGATGAAAAGAAAATTTGCGTGGCGAAAACTTAATATACCGGCACTTCTGCTGATTGCCCTGATAGTTTTTCTTAGCTTGCCTGTTTCTGTAAGCGCGAGAAAACCATTAGATACCAACCAGGCCGGAGATTTGACACTGCAGTATCTGTCAAATGAAGCAGAGAACTCGGATAATATCATTCCAATCACAGGAGTTCCTGTTAAGATTTATAAGGTTGCAGAGATCAATCCTAATGGAAGCTTTACTCTGTGGAATACTTATAAAAATATCTCTAATTTCCCGGTTACTGACATCAATAAGATTGATAATCAGGACACTTGGAAGCAGGTAGCTAATGTTATCGGTGGATTTATTTATCAGAATAAAATCGGGCCGGTAGCAACAATGACCACAGATGGTGAAGGAAACGTTCATTTTACAGGAATAGATATGGGTCTGTATTATGTTGGGCCTGTTGTTAAAGAGGCTAATGACTGTATTTACTCTTTTGATCCATTTATGATCTCTGTTCCAGGACTTGACGATGATGACAATTGGGTCAACCCTGTAAATGCTGTAGTAGCTAAGGTTAAATGTAAGATAACAATGCTGCCTAAGGATGTTTCCTATGAGGTACTTAAAACCTGGAACGATTCCGGCTACGAGGCATACAGACCATCATCAATTACCGTTACATTGTACCTTGATGGCGCAGAGTATAAGACTGTTACACTTAGTGCAGCTAATAATTGGAGATACTCCTGGACATATATGGAGGGCCATATATGGACTGTTTCTGAGCATGTGACAGGAAGATATACAGTTTCACTTACAACAGGTGGTAATACCTTTAGGATTACAAATACCTATAATCCGCCTGAGACACCGGATACTCCGGATACTCCTGATACACCGAATACACCACAGACTCCGGACACACCACAGACACCTCAGACACCTCAGACCACAAGCTCAACTAATGTGTTCCCTGGACTTCCTGAGGTTTTGGGCGCTGTAAGAGATAAGCTTCCACAGGTTTTGGGCGCAAGGAGACTTCCTCAGACCGGACAGCTTTGGTGGCCACTTCCTGTTTTGGTTATCGTTGGTATTCTTTTGATCATTAGGGGAATCAAGAAGAATAAAGAGGCTTGATAGTAAGGAGCTATAGATCAGGGGATAAAAAAGATCTATAGGGTATGATGCAGATGTAAAGGGCATCATTTATGAAGAAGATAGTAGGTTATATTTATATACTGATGGGTGCGGCGTGTATATTGATTGCAGCCATTATCATCAGAAACAATTTAAATGAAAATGCTCAGGCAGGAAGCGCTTCTGATGAATTTTTGGAGGGCGTTATTGCTCAGATTCCCGACACGGTTCTGGCAGCTAGCGGAGATATGCCTGTAGTTGATGTGGAAGGTCATAGCTTTATCGGTACCGTAGAAATTCCTTCATTGGGACTTCTTTTACCGGTTCAGAATGAATGGGATAAGGCTAATGCCAAGTATGCTGTCTGCAGATATACAGGATCTGTCTACGACAATGATCTTATCATTGCAGGTCACAACTATGATGAACACTTCGGTAAGCTAAAAGAGCTAAATACCGGAGATGATGTCATAGTAACTGATATGAACGGTATCAGCTTTTACTTCAAGGTTTCGAATATTGAGACCCTTGGACCAATGGATTCAGATAAGATGAAGTCCGGAGACTGGGATCTGACACTATTTACCTGTACAATCGGCGGAGCAAACAGGGTAACAGTAAGATGCGAAGCAACAGGAGAATATACTGAAACCGGAGCAACTCCTGATGTACTTGACGCAGCTGAAAAGAGCAAACATATAAGAAAATAAGAATATATAAGACCATCGATTTTCAACTAAATCGGTGGTTTTTTCTTACGTTTTTTTCATAATAGTTTAATACAATAAACATACAAATTTGATTAAGAATGCTGGCTTTTTTGGTATAATTACCTTAGGAAAGGATAATTTTTTACCGATATAGCAAATATAGAACACACGCCATTTTAATTTTTTAAAATATAATTAGCACTCTCGAGTAGACAGTGCTAAAAAACGTGATATAATGTCATCAAAGGAGCAAGTTGTCATTGTGCGGATGAGACAGTTACATGAAGTAACTGAGCACGATGTATTCCAGGGAGAGGAGTTGATGCGTAGTGATTATAGTAAAAATGAATGAAACGACTGTAGAATGCAGTATCGCGGCATCAGAACTTCATGAGATTGGTCTTACTCCGGAGGCAGTAATAAATGGCGCAGAGAACACCACATCATTTTTTGCCCAGCTTAATAAAGAGGTTGGAGCGCAGCTTGATTATGACCCTGAGACGGAGGTTATGATGATGAGCAAAAATATGATGATGGATGGTAGTGTTCGTATTTTTGCGGTTAAAATGAGCAATGAAGATATTCAGAAAGCAACCGAACGTATTCGCGGAGCAGCTGAGACTATTCTGAAGATGCTGACTCAGGAGAGAGTGGACGAGATCAAGTCCAAGACAGGAAGAGATAAGGGCGTTGCGCTTAATGAGGTCATCACTAACGTAACAGATACTATTAACAGGATTTACGGCAGGGATATGGAACCTGAGTTTTCACCGGAAGGCTCTCAGGCAAGATATCAGCCTATTTCCGAGTATGCCAGATACATGATGGAGTTCGATGAGCTGGAAGAGGCAGAGAGGTTCTCTAAGGTTGTACAAAGGCTCCCTATTGTGGATTCAGTTCTTTACAAGTACAAAGACCGGTACTATATGCTTGCGGGACTTATGTCTTCGGACGAGGGCATCATTTATGAGATGAGAAGAGCCGGAGTTGAGTACTCACAGATGCTGACAGTTAATTCACCGGAGTCCATGTTCATAGCCGAACACGGAGATTGCCTGATTGGAGAAGATGCCATAGTTCACTTGGCAGATCTGACTAGATGAAGAAAAAAGTTTCAGTTTTTAATTTCACTAATGTCTATGAGAAACAGAGCTTTTATCAGTTTGATAAAAGCTCTATTTGTGTGTCTGATAGTACAATTCCGGATGCGAAGAAAGTAGACCTTACCGGTATTTCAGGCACCAATTGTATGTGTGACGACGCTGCTATGGATGCAATCAGGAAGGCTATTTCTGATAACAATATTGGAGCTGATGAAATACACTTTATAGATAACGGCAATTACCACTACATGTCTGCAATCATGCTTGAGCAGATTATAGAGCCTATTTCACTGGTTGTGTTTGATCATCATCCGGATATGCAGCCACCAATGTTTGGAGATATCTTAAGTTGCGGAGGCTGGGTTTTATACGCGCTTGAGCATAATCCTAATATTAAGGATATTCATATCATCGGAGCGGATGAGAAGCTTATTTCTGAGCTTCCTGAGGATGTGAGAAGCAGGGCTTTATTTTATAGTGTAAGTGATGTTATCAGAAAGGCGGATTCTGATAGCGAAGAAGCTTGTGTGGTAAATCTTCCTTCAACGCAGTATCCGGTGTATCTTTCAATAGATAAGGACGTTTTGTCAGCTGAGGAGATCACAACTAACTGGGACCAGGGAGAAATGACAAGGAACCAGCTCTTTTGCCTGATAAAAGAACTATTGACCTGCAGAGAAGTTATTGGGGTTGATATCTGCGGTGAATGCGCTCTGGACCAGGAGGGTATTAACGTGGATGAGGCTGTAGCAGAAAATGATAAGCTTAATAAAGAGCTTCTTGGCATATTGCTGAATTCATGAAAGGTGAGGATTGAAAATAATGGTTTGTTTTGGGGTTACTATGTGTGCGCTCCTTGTTCTGAGCGTTTATATTGCTGGTAAAAACAAAGTAAATATCGGTGATGGACTGGCTGTTGCAGCTTCTGGGCTTATTCTTTCGATGTATGCATTGGCTTTTTTCAGGGCCATGAAGCTTATATGGGTCGTGGCTGCAATAGTGATACTTGTGGTTTTGGCAAATGTCCTTCGGGCAAAAAAGCAGAAGGGTGATGCTGATTCCAAAAAAGATGCGGTAGTTAAGATGCTATTTTCTCTGTTTCTGTTTATAGCTTCTGTATTTGTTGTATGTATGCTTGCTTCAGGAAACGTGTTTTCCTGGTGGGATGACATTAATTTCTGGTCTTCCGATGCAAAGCAACTTTTTTATATGAATGGCTTTCCTGGGAAATACGGAAATGTTTCGCCTGAGTTTGGAGATTATCCACCTGTTACTTCGATTTTTAAGTGGCTCTTTTTACAGATAGGAGGAAACACTTATATTGAGGGGCTTCAGTTTGCGGGATATTATGCGTTAAATGCAGTGTTCCTGATGCCGCTTGCTGCTAAGGTTGTAGATTACATCTGGGATAGCAATAAGGCAATAGGATTCAGAGTGGTTTTCTCAGTAATATCATTTCTTGCAGTAATGGCCTTTCCTGGGGTTTTCAACGGGATTATCTATTATGGCACACCTGCTGATATTACCATGGGAATAGTGTATGGAGCTCTTTTACTGGCTATTTATGAGCAGGATAAGTGTACTGAGGCTTTCTACTACGTTAGGATAACACTATATACAGCGGTTCTTTTGCTGACCAAATCAGTGGGAATTGAGTGGGCAGTTTTTGCGCTGATTTTCTATGCTCTGGTTGCTAAAAAGAATGTGAAAATGATCTTTGCAATTGCCGGAAGTGGACTGTTCTACGGAAGCTGGCTTGTCTTTTGCCTGATTAACAGGAGAGTTGCCAAGCTCACCGGAGCGGGAATTAAGATGGCGACGTCAGGAACCTACACAGCACCTCAGAATACGGCAGATAAGGCCGGATTTTTCTGGGAAGGACTTTGGACCATGCCTATGCATGCAGATCGCAATCTGACCCTGGACCTTCCTACGGCAGTTATGGTGCTGATCATATTTGCGTTCATGGCTTTCCTTTTATGGAAGAAGATTTTTGATAAAAAGACTGGTGTAAAAATCCTTGTATTTATGCTTGTTACAGGTCTTTTGACCTATGGAATAATATTCTTTGCCCATATCTCAATCTTCCAGGGAGAGGATCAGTACCTTGATGCCTATGCAATGGCAGTGTCTGTGGCAAGATATGGATTTCCTTTTGCATTTGGTTGTAGCTACTTCCTGATAGGGGCTGCTATGCAGAATGGCCAAGAAAAGAGTATTCCTGCCCCAATTGCTATAATTGCAGGCTTTTGCGTCTTCGTACTGCTTACCGCTGATTACGCAGGCATGTACAAACATCTTTTGGGCTATAGGGCTTCAGCTTCGGAAATTCAGGCTAGTAACAACGAGATGGTTGGAGATGATGGTAGAGTAATAGTTAATGCTGTTCTTGAGGATGACAGTCTCTGGGGAAAAAGAGTTCTTGTAATGCGTGATGGACATACCTATCACTGGGTGCACGATACCTACATAAGCAAGGAAGCATCGCCTGTTCCGCTGGTGTATGATGCCTTTATGGCAGAGAGTGAGGACAGCGCAACCATGACCAAAAAGATATTGGAAAAGCATGCCTCCTATGTATATGTGGAGGATGAAGAAGGTCTTTCCAAGGACTTGTTTGAGCCGTTGATGGCAGATGGTGTGGAATATAAGCCCGGAACGATATACCAGGTTGTTTCGTACAATGAGTACATAAAACTCATAAATAAGAAATAACGAGATTGCAGATAGTGTGCGTAATAGCGTATAATAATAATTGCGTATATCGCATAAAATCAGTGGCTGGGGGATTCGTTATATGGAGAAGAGATTTAGAGAGTATCTGAAGCACTTTGAAAAGCTTGATTATGATGTTTTGTCCGATGAGGAGATTCAGGATGAAAAGAGTAATCTTGAGCTTAAGATGACGATTCTGCATCAGGAGCTTGTAAGAATACTTATTGTCATGATTGGTATGCTGATCTGTACCTGTATTTTCCTGGCAAATGGGCTTTGCGGCAGCAATCTTATATGTCTTATTCTGGCGGTAGTAACAGGGCTTTGTGTTATCTGCGCAGCTATACTGTATAAATCTATTGCGGGAGTTATAAAAAAGTTGGATATGTTTGTAGACAAACTCACATTGTTGTGATATTATAATTTTTGTCGCTCGCAGGAGTGGCGGAATGGCAGACGCGCATGGTTCAGGTCCATGTGTTGGCAACAACATGAGGGTTCAAGTCCCTTCTCCTGCACTTTCTTTATGAGCGGCTGCGAATTCAATATATGGAATGCGGAAGTGTCGGAATTGGCAGACGAGCAAGACTAAGGATCTTGTGATGCTTACATCGTGAGGGTTCAAGTCCCTTCTTCCGCACTACAAAAAGGATCAACTCAGATGAGTTGGTCTTTTTTTTATTGTGCGAGCAAGGAATGGTATAATTGTTATAATAGACTAGATACTAACAATACTTGATTTCGGAAAGGAAAAAGCAATGGGAGTATTTTCAAAAGTACATCGTTTCAGAGAAGCCGGAGAAGACGCTAACGTTAATAACGTGGAGAGATTTGGAACACCGGCAAAATCAATGTTTACTACATCAAAGGTATTTACACTGCACAGACTTATTGATATCACCGATGAAAACGAGAATGTGATCTATCATTCTTCAACAAAGTTTCCGTCAATTCGTGACAAGACTGATATTACTGATGCCCAGGGCAATCAAGTAGCACATGTTGAGAGAAAGATATTTACTATCCATGAAAGACACTTTGTTACCATGGCAGACGGACTATCTTTTGAAATCTCCAATGAGGTCATGCATATAGTAAAAGATATAACCAACATTGTGGGCCTTGGATGGCAACTTAAAGGAAATGTATTGGGGCTAAACTTTGAACTATATGATGAAAATGGCGAAGTTATTGCTGTAATATCTCAGAAGATGTTTTCAATCCATGATAAATACTGCATTGACATATATAAGCCTGAACATGAGAAGGCAGTAGTAGCTATCCTTGTTACACTTCAGCATATGATCAGGGACAGACAGGCTGCTTCCGGTGCATCAGGCTCATCATCTTCATCAAATTGACGCTAATAATACATGGGGTAAAAAAATCGAAAAAAAGTTTATAAATTTTTGTTGACGTTTTGGATTATTCTTGCTATTATATACAAGTCGCCGCGAGTTAGCGACGACGGTTCGCGGAAGTGTCGGAATTGGCAGACGAGCAAGACTAAGGATCTTGTGATGCTTACATCGTGAGGGTTCAAGTCCCTTCTTCCGCACTGCAAAAAGGATCAACTCAGATGAGTTGGTCCTTTTTTCGTAGTGCGAAAGAGGAACTTAACCCTGTGTTGTTACCAACACAGGGTTTCCTGGCAGCAAAGCTGTCAGGACTAGGAACATGCAGTGCATGTTCCGTCGCAAGTCCCTTTCTTTCGCGGTGTATTTAATCGCTAGGTATTTCCTAAAGTCACCATCTTTTTAATTTAGAGTTATCTTCACGTTCCGACCTATGATTTCATCGATTCCACTTACGGTTACAAAGCAGTTAAAGTCAGATAAGATGTCTCTAAGCTGTCTTAGTTCATAGTGGCTTATTACTACGTACAGAGCCTTGTTCTGGCCACCTATGTAGCCTTCGGTGTTCCATTCGGTACAGGTTCGGCCAAGCTCCTGGTAAATTTTATCTTTTATGGCAGATACATCATCGTGGGTAAAGATAAGGCAGCCTCTTTGGGCATCAAAGCCTTCTTCCACCTTGGTCATAACGATTGATACCAGGACATAAGTAAGGATTGAGTAAAGACCTCTGTCCCAACCATAAATGAATCCGACAATAAGATAAAGAACTATGTTGAAACACAGGACCTGTCTGCCGATGGAAAGATGAATCTTGGGACTTAGGATTGAAGCTATTATCTCAGTTCCGTCAAGGCAGCCGCCATATCTGAGAACTATACCTACGCCAACGCCCAGGATAAGTCCGCCAAAAGTTACGGCCAAAAGATAGTCTTCTGTAATTGCGGGAGTCTTTTCGAAAAAGGCTACAGCGATAGCGAAAACAGTCATGGCGAAAACAGAGCGTATTACAAACATATGGCCCTTCTTTTTCCAGCCAAATAAAAGAAATGGCACGTTAAAAAGCCAGGTTACGATACTTAGCTTAAAACCTGTCATGTTGGCAGTAATCATGGAAACACCGACGATTCCGCCATCAAATATATTATTCGGACCAAGGAAATCTTCTACTGAAAAAGCAGCGATGGTTGCACCTATTGCAATCATGATGAAACAGAATACTTCTTTTCTAAATGCTGAAATCTTTGATTCTTTTAGCATCTGCAGCTCCCCACTTATATGAAAAGACGTCTGACGATTTATAGTTGTAATAATATTTTATCACAATAATGCTCGGTAAAACACGCACCATGTCTTTGCAACTATCTTTGTGTTAATATTGTTTAGTTAATAGAAAACGTCTGGGGGATTATTATGCATATCCTGGTTAATATCAAACAAATTGGAAAAAAGAAAAACAAGATAGACAAGATGTCTTTTTATCTTGAAAACAAGCCGCAAACGGTCAGAGATCTGATAACTGAGTGTGTTCGTACCTGTGTGTCTGATTACAATGAGCAGGTAAAAAAGGGCGAAGTGTACAAGCCGTTATCTACTGAGGAAATTGATGATATGGCATCTATAGGAAAGATAGCCTTTGGAATCAATTACGGTGGGAAGCTGGCTGATGAGAAAAAGGCTGTAAAGAATGCTTTGCAGAGCTATGAAGACGGACTGTTTTGTATCTTCGTGGAAGGTAAAGCGTTGGGATCATCAGGGGATATTATTGAGGAAGAAGTATCAGACAAGGAAAGCGTCCTTGATGAAAGAGTGACCATAGAAGAGAACACGGAAGTGACCTTTATTCGCCTTGTAATGCTATCGGGCAGAATGTGGTGAGAAATGATGCTGAGCAGGGGAAGCTTAGCCATAAAAATATATAAATAAATTGTTGGGGAAAAATACAATGGCGCAGATTACAAATGAAGAAAAAACGAGACTATCCAAACTGGGTTTTCACTATTCCTATGAGGAAAATCAAAGAAGGCAGGAATATCTAAAAACTCTTCCGGAGAACATCCAGAAGTTCCTTGAACCTTACAGAACTAACTTTTTAAGTACTCAGTATGCAAAAGAACTAGTGGAGAATCTTAGAAAAGATCCTTCTTATAAGCCCTCGGATTTTGTTAAGGCTAAAATGCCACAGCTATTTAATGGCTTTCTAAATCCCGATCACGCAGAGGGGATTTTCTACACAATCGATCATATTCCCGAAAGAATTTACTCCTATGGCTACGGCAGAAGGTCTCTTAGAAGCGCTGATCCAGAAATTGTAGCAAGCGTAGTAGCAAGAAAACTACAGTTTTTTGGTCAGTATGATTTTGCAGATGACAATTTATGTGATTACCTGGAGGGGAAAGTCAGTGATGAAGTTCTTGGTTACATGCTTTATGACTTTAACTCAGGACTTATGCTTGGAGATCTTATCGCAGCAGAAATTGATTTTGGTAATGAGAGAATGATCAAAATCCTTACTGACTGCATCAATGGTGAAAATGAGGTTTCAATCAGAAGGGCATTTTTCCAAGCTATAGTTAAAGCTCATAACACTGAGCTTTACGAGCTTCTAGGTAAGCTCCTTTGCGCAGCCAAGCTTCAGGAAGGGCTTCGTCAGTCAATCTGTGAGTCCATGGATGAAGGCACACCAAAAGCTTTTATGTACCTTCTTAAGGTTATAAAAGACAATAACTTCATCAGATTTTCTTCTGTGAAAAGAGCTTTCGCAGTCTGGCTTGGATACATGACAGAAGACAGTAGTAAGCTTGAGAGAATTTCTGATAAGATGGTTGACTACGTATACGACTGTCTGAGCGATACTACTAAACGCGATGAGTATCTTCACAGCGAAGACTCCATGAAAATGCACATTGCCCTTTGGTCTATCGGGTTCTATGAAGTTACGGATCTAATGAATACTATGCAGAGACTTGCCAAGGAAGGCACCAGACACCAAATCCTTACCATGTCCTTTAGCATGCACCTGTTAAATAACAGTTCTTTTGCCCATAGAACTGCAAAGCCCATCATTGATCAGTATTACGAAGACCCTGAAATAGTTACGGCCTATATGAGATATTTCATGCCGGGACTACGCCTTACTGACAAGGAGGATTTGCCAAGAGTAGATAAGTATTTCGATGATGAAAAGCAGGCCCTTCATTATTACAACAGGTTAAAAGAAATCTATGATAACTTCCAAGGCAAAAAACAGGCCTATGACCCATTCATTTTCCCATGGTACTCGGCAGAAATTACAAAGGGAGAACTTGTTTTCAAAATGGCATATATTGCCTGCGCCTTGAAAGACGAATTGCTAACCGATGATATCTGCAATATGTTTGCGGACGCCGGTGCTGATGGCCGTGGCTATATTATTCTGGCCCTTTTGACAAATCCGACTACTGAGCTTCAGAGAAAAACACTCACCGCAGCTCTTTGCGACAAGGCTGAATGGACCAGAGACAAGGCCTATGAGGTTGTATGCGATGCGAAAGCTCTTTTAACCTCTGATAATTATCTTCAGATGGAGGAAATGCTCAAATACAAGGCTGCAGATGCCAGAGAGAACCTGATAAAACTTCTTCTTGAGCAGGAGGATAAGGCTCTGGAGGGGTCAATAGCTAGGCTCCTTTCTGACAAGAAGGAAGAAAAGAGAACAGCAGCCCTTGATATGATCCTTAATTTGTCCAAGGATACTGCAAGGAAGAGCCTTTACAACAGATGCGTTATCCTGGCAAAAGAGATGGAAAGCCCCACTACCAAGGAGCAGATTCTTCTTCAAGGAATCCTTCCTGCAAAAGAAACCGAACGAACAGTGGAAACGGAAGTTCTTTTTACTGACAAGGACAAGTACGAACCTGAAAATGTTAAGGACAATCCTATATTGAAAGACTGTGTGGATACCTTTATGAGGTATTTCCCGGAATCCTCGATAAAGGCAGATCTATATCCGGAGCCTACTAAGGGTGGACTTATCGGCAAGATAAAGGAAGCTCTGCATGGAACGGAAAGCAGCGATGCAGCCCAAAAGGCTAAAGAAGATCTTAAGGCCCTCGGTAACTTCGTAAAGCTCCATGAAAAGGACGAATTTGAGTTTAACGGGGAAAAGCACCTTGTAGGCGGCGATGTCGGATTATTCCATCATTGGGATCAGGAGGGACACAGAATTATTCCGTTTACAGAGCTGTGGAAGGGATATCTAGAAGAAAATGTTAAGAGTCCTGAACAGTATCTTAGAATGTGTCTTGCAAATTATCCCGTAAACCAATGGAATGAGTCAAATTCGGCTACAAGTCCATATGCGCATAGGGTTTACGGCGAGGAATATTTCGAAGCCTTTGCATATGAATATCCGGGGCATTGTCACAGGATTCTTGCCACACTTTTGGACGACTTTGTTCCGAAAAAAGACCGCCAGAAGCTTGCAATTGCCATTGCTGCTTATTTTACCTATGGAGTTAAGGGGGCAGGTCTTTATACCAATTATCAGTCAAGAAGAGGCGTTTTAAGTACCAAGACAATTTCAAATGAGCATATTACCTGGTTGCTGTCCAAGATAGATAGAACTGATGAAGAGACCATGAGCGTTACATTCCCCATGATCACAGAAATGTTCAGAAATCATGTTGATGCATACCCGGAAAATAAGAGTTTAGAAGAGTATTATTATCCTACATCTTCAAATCGCCATGCCAGAACAATGTATCCTGATTACATGAAACCAAATGCCAAGGTGACAATCCTTGCTTGCTATAGAGGCGTCATAACAAAGGGGCAGATGTACAGTCTTTTACTTGATCCGCCGGATTTATCGGATACCCTGACGTTCATTTCTTCCGCAGTATCAGCCATCAGGGAAAAAGACAGACTGGTTTCCACAAGGGGATATATTCCCTGGGAAAAGGTAAGAGTTTTAAGAGATATTTCTGCTGAAAACGACGAAAAGCTCCTTAGCTTCATTGATGAAATATACGAGAAGGTTATTGCTCAGGTTCTGGCAGTAGAACTTACGAGAGGTGATTCTCAGACCATTTATTCAAACTGCATTAAGCAGATTCACAGAGTATATGGAGTAAAGACCTTTGTTTCTATAATTGCTGCTTTGGGAAAAGAGACATTGGAGAGATCCGACTATTACTCAACTGCCAGCAAAAAGGGTGCGCTGTCAAGGCTTCTTGCTGTGTGCATCCCTGACGCAACCGATAATGCCGATAAGCTTCGAAAAGAACTTGAGGGAACTGACATCACAGATAAGAGGCTTGTGGAAGCATCACTTTATTCTACGGAATGGCTTGAGATAGTAGGAGAGTACCTGGGCTGGAAGGGCTATGTATCCGGCTGCTATTATTTCATAGCCCACATGAACGAGCGATTTGATAACAAAAAAACAGCTGTAATAGCCAAATATACTCCACTTGAGACAAGAGACCTCATGGGCGGAGCCTTTGACGTCAATTGGTTTAAGAGCGTTTATGAAGAGCTGGGAGAAAAGCGCTTTAATGTAATTTATGATGCAGCCAAGTATATTTCAGATGGCAGTAAGCACTCAAGAGCCCGCAAATATGCTGATGCTGTTCTTGGAAAGGCAGATGTAAAAGAAACAGAGGCTGCTATTTCCGATAAGAGAAATAAGGACCTTCTCATGTCTTATCCGCTTATTCCGCTTAAGGGTGAGGATGATATCTGTGCCAGATATCTTTTCCTTCAGAAATTCCTTAAGGAGAGCAGGCAGTTTGGTGCTCAGAGAAGTGCCAGTGAAAAGGCAGCTACAGAAATTGCCATGCAGAACCTTTCAATCAGCGCCGGATATAGCGATGTGATGAGACTTACCCTCAGAATGGAGACCAAGCTTGTTGAAGATATGAAGGAGCTCTTTGAGGAAAGAGAAGTTGGCGGAGTAACTGTTAAGCTGGTTATTGACGAACAGGGAAGCGCATCTCTTGTGGCCATCAAAGATGGAAAGACTCTTAAGTCTGTTCCTGCAGCAATTAAAAAGGATGAGTATATTAAAACACTCACAGATGCCAAGAAAAAGTTGACTGAACAGTACAGAAGAACCAGAAATATGTTTGAGCAGTCTATGGAGGACAGGACATACTACACTGTGGGAGAATTGGGTATTCTAAGTAAGAACCCGGTAGTTGAACCTATCATCAGAGACCTTGTATATGTTACGGAAAAAGATAATCAGGTAGGATTCCTTAGAGAATGCATTCTTACTGACTATGAGGGAAAAGAGACCAAGCTTACAAAGGATGATCAGGTAAGAGTTGCCCATTCCTTTGATGTTTATAAGGATGGTCATCTTTCCGATTATCAAAAGAACCTCTTTGACAGAGGCGTAATACAGCCCTTCAAGCAGCTGTTTAGAGAACTGTACGTCAAGACCGAGGAAGAAATGGAAATGCTTGACAGCCGCAGATATGCAGGCAATCAGATTCAGCCCGGAAAGGCTATTGCTCTTCTTAAATCAAGACGCTGGACACCTGATATTGAGGATGGAATACAGAAGGTTTATTACAAGGACAATATCGTGGCAACTATCTATGCTTTGGCAGACTGGTTTTCTCCTTCAGATATAGAAGCACCAACCATGGAATGGGTGGCCTTCTATGATCGTAAGACGGGTGCGGCAATTAAGATAAAAGATGTGCCTGACATCATCTTTTCCGAAGTAATGAGAGATGTAGATTTGGCTGTAAGTGTAGCTCATGCAGGTGGTGTTGATCCGATGACAACTCACTCTACTATTGAGATGAGAGCAGCGCTTGTGACATTTACAATGCCTCTTTTCAAGCTTTCAAATGTTACTGTAGAAGGAAGTCATGCTCACATAGAAGGCAAGTACGGAAGCTACACGGTTCATCTCGGAAGCGGAGTTGTGCATAAGATGGGTGGTACCATGATAAACATTCTCCCGGTACATTCACAGCACAGAGGAAAGCTCTTCCTTCCTTTTGCAGATGAGGATCCCAAGACAGCAGAAATTGTAACAAAGATTCTGTTTATGGCCCAGGATAGTAAGATAAAAGACCCAACTATCTTAAGTCAGATAAAATAAAACAAAAGATGTCGAAGTTGTATAAACAACTTCGACAATTCTTTACATAAAAAAGTAATATAAAATACCGATTTAGCAATAATATCAATTGAATAGCGGCTTGAATTGTGATAAAGTACACGTGAAATTTTATTCTAAATTTAGGGGGTATATATGGAAGAAAATTTTAACGAGTCTAAAGACAATGAGATCAAAAATAACGATACGTTGGCTGAGCTTTTAAAACTGACCAAGAAGCAGCTCTTTTTCCAGAGAATAGCAGCAGTAAGCTTGGCAGGTGTGTTTGTTGTAGTGGCGATTGCCATGCTTATCATGATTCCACGAGTGACAACCACTCTTAGCCATATTAATAGTGTGGCTGTTAAGGCAGAGGCATCACTTGATAAGGTTGATACCATGACTTCGGATATATCCGGATCGGCTCAGAACTTCGATAAGCTTTTAAATGACAATGGCAAGAAGCTTACTGATGCCGTTACTTCAATTTCGGAAATTGATTTTGAGGGACTTAACACAGCTATCAAAGATCTTCAGGATGCAGTGGGACCTATGGCTACATTCATGAATAGATTCAGATAAATATTATTTTTTTATGATATAGGATTCTTCATCAGTGCTAAGGGGGAAAGCGGTATGAGGTATCTGGTTTTGCGGGAGGAAAGAGTTAATGAAATGCAATTTGTTGAGGAGAATACTGGTATGTGCTCTTGCATTTACCACTGTATGCTCCGGTTTGGGGACTACTGTCGTTTACGCAGGCGATGTTGACGAGACTGCTATTGTTTATGATGCCACTGAGGCTTCAGCTTCGGACGGCTCTACATATACAGAAGAGACAGAAGAGACTGCTGAGCCTGAAGACTTAGAAGATTCAGAGGAATCAAAAGGATCAGAAGAAGTAGAAGAGGCTTCAGCAGGAGATACCTATGTAGCAGATGAGGCGACAGAAGAAGATTCTGAGATAACAGACGAAGCAGCTGAGGAAGATACAGGCATAACAGACGAAGCAGCGAAGGAAGATTCAGGTGTTTCAGACGAAGCAGATGAGGAAAACAGTGGAGTAACAGATGAGGCTGCAGCGGTAGATACAGTATCTATCCTTGATTCCAAGGTTGCAAAGGCCGCAGCTCTGACTCAGAGTGCGGGAATCGTTACTGACCTTAGCAATCCTGAATTTGGCTATATAGAGAAAATAACCGTACCGGATAGCATTTCGAATATTGGTGAAAAGATATATTTGGGATTTAACTTTTTTATCAAGAATGCAGAAACCATTCCGGATGGAAGGTTTACTTATACATTACCTGATAGCTTAGACTTTTCTGCAGTTGTTGGCAAAACTATTCCTGTAAGCGAAAATGGCGTAGAGATCGGAACAGCTATTGTAGGAAGTGATAATGTTATATCTTTTCAGATCAATACTGACGTATTGGAGAAAAAGCCAAATGGTCTTCATGGAAGTGTAGGTCTTACCTGTGTTGTTAATTCCAACAAGACAGGGGGAGATGAGAACGTTAAGATCTCATTTTCTGATGGCACAGATGTTGAAATAAAAGTAATTAACCCGGTTATTACTGCAAGTAAGGGGAATGTTGATATCCAGGTAGGCAAAGCTACATGGAAAGTGGAATTTAATGTAAGTGCTGCGACAGACGGCTTTGTAATTACTGATGAACTTGGAAGCAATCTGATTTTTGACGGGGATGTTTATTTTGGCAACATAAAGGGTGAGATTCAGGATGGCAGAGTGCTCACAATAAATGTTGGACATATCGAAAAAGGAACTTATACTCTGCGTTACAATGTTAAGGCTGTAGGTGACCTTAGTACTGCAGGAATGAGCGCTGAGGAGATTTTTAAGGCGGGAAATGGTAATGTATGCACTTGGACATGGACCGGTGCCACCGGAAATCATAGTGTTTCTGGATATGCTACTCAGTCTTCTGCTCATTGGCTTGATAAGTATGGCGCAAATATGTCTAATCCTGGACTTATTTCTCCGAGTGGAATTGCGGATTGGCAAGTATATATTAACCGAGGATCAAGACCTAATGATATTTCAGGATATACTTTTGTAGATGTGCTTGATTCAAGGATGAAGTTTTCTTCATTTAATCCAATCATAAAGATTTCCTATGACAATAAAAAATGGGCAAACTACAAGCAACTTGACAGTTCTAATTTTGTTTTTGAGGATGGAACCTGGAAAATTAAATATACATTTCCTGAAACAGCTCCAATAGCGTATTATAAGTTGTTTTATAGTACAGAGATAGTTGGAGATCTCCCTAACACAAAAACTCCCTATTTCAATACTGCATATATTTATAAAGGCGATGTAAAAGTAGCAGAAGCAAAGGCAAGAAATGTATATGATTATTCTGGCAAAGTTTCTGCAGGTATTTCAAAGTTTATATTGGATGAGACCAGTGATGACGGAGTCCTTCTTGATAGAAACGAAGATGGTATAGTACGTTGGGAGTCCATTTTTACTTTAGAGGGTGCTAAGAACAATTATACGGTAACAATAACAGATAAAATAAATCCTAATGCCGGAAATAACGCGATTAATGGCAAGCAAGTAGCGGCCAAAGTCCTTCCGGAGACAGTTGAGGTTTATAAACTTGATGCTGCTTATAATCCTGTGGGGAAGGCGCTTACAAACGTAACAGTAACAACCGAGTCGGCTAATTCCTTTAAGATAGTTGCTAAAAACCTTACTTCCGGACAATATGGAATCTTTTATCGTACTCAGGATTATTATGATTCTGTGGACAACCACGTATTCCCAAGTGGAAGTACTGTAAGATTTGATAATCATATTGAAATGCTTGTAGATTGGACAACATATAAAGCAGATGCTTCATATATTGTTGAGTCAAAAGGCCTTCCAATGAAGAAAACGGCTTCAGAGGGATATTATGATTCCTCCATTAAGCAATATGTCATTCCTTGGAGTATAGTTGTTAATCAGAATGATTTTGGACAGGCTAATGAGAGTATATCTGCAGGTATGGATACTACTATTAAAGACTATCTTCCTGACAACCTCGAATACAAAAAGGGAAGTGCTAATCTTAACACTCTTGATGGGACATTGATTAGTAGTATGGAGCCAAGTGGTAATAAAGAGCTTACTTGGACATTTAAGTGGCCTGAAGGGGTGCAGGGAAATGGCAATGCTTGTGTAATTAGTTTTGAAACTGTTGTGACCAAAGATTATTTTGATTCATTAAAGAATCAAAATGGTGGTGGAATAGTCACTTTCTCTTTTGAAAACAGTGTAACTGGTCAGGTAGGCGGAAATGCCGGAATGACTAATGCAACAAGCGTTAATTCACTTACGCTTATTGATAAAACGGCATCTTTGGACAAAAAGAATCAACTTATAAGCTACTCCATTGTTATTAATGACTCGAGTGTTGACTTGATAAATGGATATGAGATTAAGCTTTCAGATAATCTTACCAATGGAACACTTGTAGCCGGATCACTTCATGTTTATGAGTATGCTAATGGAAGCAAAGGTACAGAAATTGTTCTGGGAGATGGCAAGATTACTACCGGAAATAAAGGAAAATCCTTTGAAATAGTAGTTCCTGATGAAAAAGCTTTATTGATTGAATATCAGGTTATGGCTGATATGGAAGAGGGGGATAATCTTGCTAATGGAAAAACTTCTGTTACCGTCAGCAATAAGGCTACTCTTTTTGGAGAAGGTGCAAAGAGCGATGCTGTTGAAGATAAGTATACATTTGACAGGGTTTCAGCAAACATCACCAGTGAGAGAGGCGAAATCAAGATTACCAAGGTAGAGACAGGTAATATTCTCACAGGACTTGCCGGAGCTAAGTTTGGACTTTATAAGGTTGATCTTGATACCGGCAAAGAAACCAAGGTTTCAGAAAAAGATACTACAGCACCGGGCTACTGCATTACCTTTAGTGAAGATGGCAAGTATGATTCACTGATATTTGATACACTTTACTACTATCAGGAAATCAAGGCACCAAATGGTTATAAGCTTGATGATACAAAGCACTATGTAGTGTTCAAGGCTAGAGACTTTGAGTCAGTTGAAGCTAAGATAAATGCTTATCTAAACAGCCTTCAGAAGAGTGTGGATTTCAAGATTGTGGATGTTACTTCCGGAGATTCCACTGTTGAGGCAGTTGTAGAAAACAGCAAAATAACAAAGATTCCTGATGATCCGGACAAGGACAATGACACACCGGAGGATGACACAACATATACTCCTTCAGAGGAGACTTCCGTTGTGACACTTACAACTACAACAACTACAATAAATGGTTCTACTGTAACAATGCTTGATCTTCCTGAGGTTCTTGGCGCAAGCAGAAATCCTGATGACCTTCCCGAGGTTTTGGGAGCAAGAAGATCAAGAACAGAGGATCGAGGCATGGCAGGAGCATTTGGGGCAATTATCCTTTCATTTATCGGACTTGCAGTTCTTTTGACTAAAAGAAATAAAGAAAGCAGAACAAGTTTGTAATTCTAACGGAATAGGCAGGATTTAATTTATATCATGGCAATAGAGCTTAATACTTTCTTTAATCTGATGCACTATGAATACGGAGAAGCTTTTTTTGGCAGCTACAAGGGAATGCGCTACAGACTTGCAAGAGAACCCCTTGAAAATGTCAAATTCGTGCCTGTTGATAAGAGAGGGCCGGCGACACTTATGGCTACAGTTTGGCCGGAGCCTTACTCCTATGGAATGACTGATAAAGAGCTTATGACTTCAGAAAACTTCGAGGTTTCCCAAGAGGGACTGGAGGCAGCAGTAAAGTGGATAAATGATCAGTACGAATCCAGGCAATGGCAGTAATTTTAATTGCTACAACTTTTCTAAAAATTTTTTACAATTAAAAAAAGGATTTTCAAACCCCACGTCGAATATTAGTAGATGTGGGGTTTCTATTTACAAGTGTAGTATTCTTTGCAGAGTGCGAGGAGACCAAATGAAAATCAGAGAGCAACTAGAAGAAAGAGAAGCACAGATACTTAGTAAGTATGCAACACTTAGTACTAATTCCAAGGGAAGAGACATTGATGAGAAACCATGCGATATAAGGCCCTGTTTTCAAAGAGACAGAGACAGGATACTTTATTCCAAGTCCTTTAGAAGACTCAAGGATAAAACGCAGGTTTTCCTGGCTCCGGAAGGTGATCATTACAGAACCCGTATGACACATACCCTGGAGGTTTCACAGAATGCCAGAACTATTACCAAGGCACTTAGGCTTAACGAAGATCTGGCAGAGGCAATAGCCCTGGGACACGATCTTGGACATACGCCTTTTGGCCATGCAGGCGAAAGAGCACTTAATGATGTATGTCCCTTTGGGTTCAAACACAACGAACAGAGCCTTAGAATAGTGGAGAAGCTTGAGAATTACGGTCAGGGTCTTAACCTTACCTGGGAGGTAAGAGACGGAATCCTTAACCATGAGATGAATCTTCAGCCCGCCACACTGGAAGGCAGAGTTGTGAGATTATCAGACAAGATAGCTTATATGCATCATGATATGGACGATGCCATAAGGGGCGGAATCCTGGTGGAAAGCGATATTCCTGAGGATCTTGCCAAGGTCATCGGTCATTCCAACAGAGAATGGATTGATACCTTTATCCATGACATCATCCTTAGCAGTATGGATTGTGATGACATCAAAATGTCTGACGAAGTTTTTGATGCATTTCATAAGCTTCGTAAATTTATGTTTGAAAGAGTTTATACCAATCCTGTGGCCAAGAGCCAGGAGGGTAAGGTAGAAGATATGATCAAGATTTTGTATCAGTACTATCTTGACCATATAGACATGCTTCCACCATATCTAAAAACTATGTTGGAGGAGGGCGCTGCCAAAGAGCGTCTGGTATGCGATTATGTCAGCTCAATGACTGACAGATACGCAGTAGCAGTATTTGAAGAGGTATATGTACCTCGTTCCTGGGGAGTATTATAACAATGCGATATTCGGACGAAATCATCGAAGAAGTCCGCAGTAGGAATGACATTGTTGATGTGATTGGGCAATATGTCCATCTTCAGAAGAAGGGAGCCAACCATTTTGGCCTTTGCCCTTTTCACAACGAAAAATCCGGGTCCTTTTCCGTATCGTCCCATAAACAGATGTATTACTGTTTTGGATGCGGAGCAGGCGGCAATGTCATTACTTTTTTGATGAAATATGACAACTTAACATTTCAAGAGGCAGTTAAACAATTAGCCGACAGGGCAGGAATCAAACTTCCGGAGGAAGATGATTCGCCGCAGGCCAAGGCTATGAGAGACAAAAGGCAGATACTTCTTGATATCAACAAAGAGGCTGCCAAGTATTATTACTATCAGCTAAGAGGCAGAACAGGCCAGAAGGGCATGGAGTACTTCAGGGAAAGAAAGCTTACCGATGAGACCATGCAGCACTTTGGACTGGGATATGCCAATATTACAAGCGATGATCTGGTCAAACACCTTAAGAGCATGGGATATGAGGATTCGCAGATAATAGATGCAGGTCTTGCATCCTACGATGAGAAGTACGGGACCCATGATAAATTCTGGAATAGAGTAATGTTCCCTATCCAGGATGCATCTCAGAAAGTTATAGGATTCGGCGGCAGAGTTTTGGGAGATGGCAAGCCCAAGTACCTGAACTCACCGGAAACACTGATCTTTGATAAGAGCCGTAACCTGTTTGGTCTTAATTATGCCAAGAACTCAAGGGCAGGTTACATGATAATCTGCGAAGGATATATGGATGTTATAGCAATGCATCAGGCAGGCTTTACGATGGCTGTGGCATCCCTTGGAACTGCCTTTACTACGGGACAGGCAATGATCCTTAAGCGATATACGGATGAAGTTATTTTGTCCTACGATAGCGATGAAGCCGGAACCAAGGCAGCGCTTCGCGGAATCGGTATTCTCAAGGAAGCAGGACTTAAGGGTAAGGTTCTTGACCTTCGCCCTCACAAGGATCCCGATGAGTTTATCAAGAATGAAGGAAAAGAGGCATTCGAGGAGCGAATCCGTAATGCTCAGAGCACTTTCTTCTTTGAAGTAAGGGTTATGGAATCTCAGCATAATATGGCAGATCCCGAAGAGAAAACCGAATTCTACAGAGATATCGCCAAGAAGCTCTGTGAATTTGAAGAACCCTTAGAAAGAGAAAACTATACGGAAGCTGTGGCAGCCAAGTACAACATAGCCATAGCAGATCTTAAACAGCTTGTTGCATCTTATGCAGGACAGGCCGGAATGGTAACCAAGGCATCAAGACCGCAGTCAGGAATACAAAAGAAGACAAAGCCTGAGGATGGAGCCAAGAAAAACCAAAGACTCCTTCTGACATGGCTTACAGATGAGCCTGAAATCTATCCAAAGGTCGCAGCCTGGGTTAAACCGGAAGACTTTTCTGATGATCTGTACAGAAAGGTTGCAGCAGAAGTCTTTTCCGGAATGGAAAACGGTAACTTTTCCCCGGCAGCTATACTGGATCACTTCACTGAAGAAGAACAGTATGGTCAGGTAGCAGAGATGTTCAACACCAACCTGGTGGACATAGAGACCAAGGAACAAAGGAAGAAGGCCTTCAGGGACATTATCCTAGGAGTAAGACAGGCAGGATATGACAGGCAAAAGAGAGAACTCAAACCTGACGATCCCGAGTTCCTGACTAAGACAATCCAGGGCAAAAAAGCTTTGGAAAAACTGGCACACGCTGATATTTCACCGGATGATTAAGAAAATAACAGAAAAGGAATATAAAAAATGGCAAAGAAAGAGACAACACCAAAGGAAACAGAAGCTAAGAAGACTGTAAAGGCTGCCGCTAAGAAAGAGACAGCCGCTAAAGAGACAACTAAAAAGGAAACTGCTAAGAAAACTTCAAAGAAGGCTGCAGCAGCCAAGGAAGAGGCAGTAGTAGAAACAAAGGCTAAAAAGTCCAAGAAGGCAGCTGAAGCAGAGACCATTGACGAGGCACCTGTAGAAGAAAAGAAACCTGCAAAGAGAGGCAGAAAGCCTGCAGCTGAGACTGCAGCAGCCAGCGAGGAACCAGCTAAGGCCGGAAGAAAGTCCAAGAAGGCAGAAAAGGCAGAGGCAGCTCCAAGCTCTGACGATGGTGAGATCGATGAGGCTACCAAGGAGCTCTTTACTCAGAAGGTAAAAGAAATCCTTGCTCTTGCCAAGAAAAAGAAGAACGTTCTTGAGTATGCCGAGATCAGTGATTTCTTTGCTGAACTCAACCTCAATGAAGATCAGTTTGACAATGTCCTTGAAGTTTTAGAGAACTCAGGAATTGACGTACTTAGAGTATCTGAGGACGATGTTGATGATATCCCTGATGATGAGGATATGCTCCTTGGGGATGACGATGAAGAAGTTGATATGGAGAATATCGACCTGTCAGTGCCTGATGGAATCAGCATCGAGGATCCTGTCAGAATGTACCTCAAGGAAATCGGTAAGGTACCTCTTCTTACAGCTGATCAGGAAATTGACCTTGCTAAGGCAATGGAAGCCGGAATTGAGGCTGAAAAAGAACTGGCTGAGGACAAGGAGAACAAGCTCTCAGATGCCAGAAAGAAAGAACTTAACGCAATTATTTACGAGGGAGAAGAAGCTAAAAAGCGTCTTGCTGAGGCCAACCTTCGACTTGTTGTAAGTATTGCCAAGAGATATGTTGGTAGAGGAATGCTCTTCCTTGATCTTATTCAGGAAGGTAACCTTGGCCTTATCAAGGCTGTAGAGAAGTTCGATTTCCGTAAGGGATTCAAGTTCTCAACATATGCTACATGGTGGATCAGACAGGCTATCACAAGAGCTATTGCTGACCAGGCCAGAACAATTCGTATTCCTGTACACATGGTTGAGACTATCAATAAGCTCATCCGTGTAAGCAGACAGCTCCTTCAGGAACTGGGCCGTGAGCCACTTCCGGAAGAGGTAGCAAAAGAGATGAACATGCCTGTTGAGCGTGTTCGCGAAATACTCAAGATTTCTCAGGAGCCTGTATCTCTTGAGACACCTATCGGTGAAGAGGAAGATTCACATCTTGGTGATTTCATTCAGGACGACAACGTACCTGTACCTGCAGATGCTGCAGCATTTACTTTACTTAAGGAACAGCTTGTAGAGGTTCTCGGAACTCTTACAGAGCGTGAGCAGAAGGTTCTTCGTCTTCGTTTTGGTCTTGATGACGGAAGAGCAAGAACTCTTGAGGAAGTAGGTAAGGAATTTAACGTAACCCGTGAGCGTATCCGTCAGATTGAGGCTAAGGCTCTCAGAAAACTTCGTCATCCAAGCCGTAGCCGTAAGCTCAAGGATTATTTGGATTAAGATATGACAGATGACAGAACTATAAGTGTTGTCACAAGAATGTCGGACAGACTCCTTCAAATTGCAGAGATGCTAAGAGAAGGAACCACCAGCTCTTTAAGTGACAATGAACTGAACGTTGCGCAAAACTCATATGATACAGTTGCCGATGTGGGCTGTGACCACGGCTATATTTCCATTTATCTGGTACAGAGTGGAATAGCCCCAAAAGCAATTGCCATGGACGTGAGAAAAGGCCCTCTTGATGGCGCTAAGAGCAACATTAGTGAATACAGCCTTACAGACCACATAGAGACCAGACTCTCCGATGGTTTGTCTTCTCTTAATCCCGGGGAGGCGGATGCACTTGTTATCGCAGGCATGGGCGGAAAGCTCATGATGCGAATACTTGAAGACGGTGATCCAAAGGGCCTTGGAATAAAAAGAGCTATCCTTCAGCCACAGTCTGACATAGACGAGTTTAGAAGCTACCTTCGCGCAAAGGGTTATTCTATTCTTGACGAAAAGGTGATTCTTGATGAAGGAAAGTATTACTTTCCAATTAAGGTATCATTTTCGGGAGAAGCTCCTGTAGGAAGACTTGGCCGGGAAAGAGACTATCTTAGTGAGGCTGTAGCTCTTTTAACAGGTAAGACAGGCTGCAGTACAGAAACCGCTACGAATATATGCAACAGATTCGGCGAGTGTAATTTGCTTAGGGGCGATGAGCTTTTGCAAAGCTACTTAAAGCATGGGGCAGAGGTCACAAGGTCAATTATGACTGAATTATCAAATGCCGGTCACAGCAAGCGCTACGATGAACTTAATGAAGAGCTTGCTGAAACAGAAGCAGCTTTAAAACTGTATTTGGAATAATAAAGAATACAGAATATATTAGGAAAAGGAGAAGTCCTTATGCCAATAATCACAATTAATGGAGTACAAAAAGATTACAATAAAGGCGTTACCTATGAAGAAATAGCTCAGGAATATCAGTCTGAGTATAGCAGCAAGATTGCAGCCGTAATGTTTAATGGCAAGATCAGAGAGCTTATGAAGACCGTCAAAAAGGACGGAGAGCTTTCTTTTATAACTTTCAGTGACACAATCGGATACAAGACCATGCGAAGAACAGCCATTATGATTCTGATCAAGGCAGTTCGCGATGTGGGCGGTGATAAACAGCTCAAGACCAGAATTGAGTTTACGGTAGGTAATGGCTACTATTGCACAATCAGAGGCGATGTTAAGGTTGATGATGAGTTTGCCCGGAAAGTTTCTGACAGATGCAAAGAAATCATCACTGAGAAGATGCCTATAGTTAAGAGAGTATATCCTCTTGATGATGCTATTGAGATTTTCAAAAGACAGGGTATGGATGATAAGGTTACTCTTCTTAAGTATAGGAGAAGCTCAGAGATTAACATTTATAAGCTTGGAGATCTCTACGATTACTTCTATGGCTATATGCTTCCTAACACTTCATATATTCAGAATTTCCATCTGGAGTGCTATCACGGAGGTCTGCTATTTACACTTCCAACAAGACAGGACCCTGACAAGGTAGTAGTTTCTGAGCCAAGAGAAAAGCTCTTTAAGACCATGATGCTGTCTGCAGATTGGGGCTCTATGCAGGGAATTGACAATGTTGGTGACCTTAACAATATGATCTGCGAGGGCAGGATCAATGAGATGATTCTTGTTCAGGAAGCCCTTCAGGAGAGCCGCATCGCAGATATAGCCAGAAAGATTTTTAAGAGAATAGACGTTAAGTTTGTAATGATTGCCGGACCAAGTTCCTCAGGTAAGACCAGCTTTGCAAACAGACTTTCCATACAGCTTCGAGCTTTTGGACTTAATCCGCATCCTATCAGCCTTGATAATTATTTTGTGGACAGGGAAAAGACTCCTCTTAATGAGGATGGAAGCTACAACTTTGAATGCCTTGAGGCTCTTGACGTTGAGAGATTTAATCAGGATATGACAAGACTTCTTAAGGGTGAGAGAGTTGAAATGCCGGAGTTTAACTTTGTTACCGGAAAAAGAGAAATGAACGGCGAATATCTCCAGCTTGGTAAGAACGATATCCTTGTTATCGAGGGTATTCACGGACTTAACGAGAAGATGAGCTATTCACTTCCAAGTGAGTCAAAGTTTAAGATATATATCAGTGCACTCACAACACTTAGCATTGATAACCATAACCGCATTCCTACAACGGACGGAAGACTTCTTCGAAGAATCGTAAGAGACGCCCGTACAAGAGGTGCTTCTGCCAAGAGAACTATCAGCATGTGGGGCTCAGTAAGAGCAGGAGAAGAGGCCAACATCTTCCCGTTCCAGGAAGAGGCTGATGAGATGTTTAATTCAGCTCAGATTTATGAACTTGCAGTAATTAAGCAGTACGCAGAGCCACTTTTGTTTAATATTGGAAAAGATGAGCCGGAGTACTACGAGGCTAAGAGACTTCTTAAGTTCCTTGACTACTTCGTAAGTGTTGACAGTTCATTCCTTCCTAGAAACTCAATCTGCAGAGAGTTTGTAGGCGGAAGTTGTTTCAAAGTATGATGACATAAATAGAGCCATAGCCGGCGGATAATTCGCCGGGCTATGGCTTTTTCTTACTTATAAATCACTTACTCTTTTAGTGCCTTTTTGTTTTCGTACATGAGCTTGTCGGCTCGTCCAAAGACTGTGGCAACGTCAGGATCTTCATCAAAGGTGGAAACACCTACGGCAATTACTACTTCGCCGCTAAGCTTGTGGTTGATGTTCTGAATATTAAAGGCTTCAACCAGATCTTCCCTGCTATCAAAGTCTTCACCCTGAAGTATGGCAACAAATTCGTCACCGCCAATTCTGAATACCGGGCTATGTTTGAAATGGTGACAGATAAGGTCACAGCCGTTTCTGATAAATTCATCTCCGGCCTGATGGCCCTTGGTATCATTTACTTCCTTCAGACCATTAATATCAAACACAGCAATGGCAAAATCTGAAATGCGATCCTTGTCTATAAGACCATTCATCTTTCTTTCAGTCTCAGCATATGCGTGCTTATTTTTGATGCCGGTTAGCTCATCTATATTAGCCTTGTTCTCGGCGGCAAAAAGATTCTTTTCAAATTCCTGTTCTTTTTTTACCCTTTCATCTACATCTATAACGCCAAATATTACATAATCTTTATCTTCTTCGTTAACTATTGTGGCTTTTAGCATGACATAGACTGGCTTGCCATGGATCATAAGCCTGTGCTGGTTCTCGAAAATACCGGTATTATGAATTTGGGTTAAGACATTTTCCTGGGTGAATGCTGTAAGGAACGCATCTACATCTTCGTGATAAATACCTTTAGGGATATGAGGTATTACAGTTTCAAAGAAATTATCTCCTTCTTCAGGAAGCCCCATGTCAGACTCAATACCCATTGGCTTAAATCTGGTAAAGTGCATTGTTTCAATATCGACTGTGTATATGTAAATGAAGTCACCGGTAAGCGCACTAATCCTGGAATAAATAACTCGTTCTTCTTTTGCTTTTTCCAGAGCTTCTCTGTCCTTAATCTGTGAGTCTACATTACAAAGACCGATGATAATATGATTGCCTTCTCCGCGGACCTTTACTGCCTTAAACGAGGCGTAGACAGGCTTATCATCAAGGATTATCTTGGTAACGATTGAGTGAGTGCCATTATTTTCAAGACCCTTAATAAAGTTTTCCTTGGTGAAGACTTTTTCCAGGGTCTTTCTGTCTTCAGGCAGCATTTTAAGATCAAACTCATTTCTTGCAATGTTGAAATAGTCGGTACCATGCTTTTCAAGGTTGATATCACGGCTTATTCCATTGGCAGCATACTCCGTGAATTTGTCAGTATCCATGTCAACAAAGTATAGCTTGATATAATCCTCGGAAAGGGCTCTTGCTATATAGTTATAATTTAGATTTTCATCAGATGCACTATTTGATATTGAAAGGATGCAAACCGCAACAGCAGCGGATTTTGTCACAGGATTAATGGCAACCCTTCGTATAAATAGCTGGACTATGCGCCCATCATCAAATCTGTCGTCAATAATGACTCTTTTGCCATCTGCAGAGCACTGCCTGACTGCATTAAATGAATAATAGCCAACTCCAGGCTTTATATCAGTAAATTTGACACTTTCGGGTATTGTGTCACCTTCAAAGTTTTCAGATGCAAAGCTTCGAAAACTCTGATTACACCGGATAAAAGAAACTTTTTCATCATCTAGTGAGAATACTGCCATTGGCAGAGTGTCGAAATAGTTATCCAGGGAATCATCGTCGTCTTTGGAAAAAGAAAGATCGTACAGGTTGACCCTTCCAAGATGCTCAAAGTACTCAGACTCTGCGGGATTTTCAAATCCAATCTGAATTCCTTCCTGGTTCCTTTTGATAATGTCAGCAAGAGAAATAGGTTTGGTATAGTAGTAGCCCTGAAGCTTGGTACAGCCAACTTCCATAAGAAAATCAGCTTGTTCCTTGGTCTCAACACCTTCTGCTACAGTGTCCATTCCCAGAGAAAGGGCGGTCTTTATTATTTCCGTCAGGATTATTCGTCCATTTTTGCCTTGCTCAATCTGATCAATGAAAGTTTTATCTATTTTTAAAAGGTCAAAGTGCATCTGTAAAAGAAGTAGTAGCGATGAATTGCCACTTCCATAATCGTCCATCCAGACTTTGATACCCTCAGATCTAAAGCGTTCAACCTGGGTTTTCATGAATTGAACATCAGAAGAAATCGTTCCCTCAGAAAGCTCGACAGATAATTTCTCTCTTGGAAGGCCGGCTGCATCTACGCGTTTTATAATCTCGGTTACCATATCACAACAGTCAAAATCGGATCTTCCGATATTAACAGACTCAGGCACTATAAAAAGACCATGCTCGCCCTGGCCTTTCATTTTCTTAAGGACTCTTTCAACCATGTACAGGTCAAGCTTATAGGTCAGTTTTTCTCTTTCTAAAATATGGATAAATTCAGAGGCTGAGATTATGCCTCTTTCGGGATCTTCCCATTTGGCAAAGGCTTCCTCATCAGAGACTCTTCCGCTGGCAGCACGAACAAGAGGCTGATGGTATGCCTTGATCCATTCCTCTTTAATGGCTCTATCTAGGTTGTCTACGATATATTGTTCGAATTCTGCTTGCATATTTTTTGTGATGTTCACCGGCTGCCCTCCTGATGGGAGTCATTTTTTGTGGGGGGGGTAAACATATTTCCGTAATTATTTTATCACTTTAAAATGCAATAATATTGATTATGGCGTAGAAATAATACTTTTTTAAGAAAATTTATAGTTTGTTTTACTTATTTTGCAACATGGGTACATATGGATGTGTTTACAGTTTAGAAGGTGATAAACACAGAATGATTTCTGTGTAACACGGAGGGAAAAATTATGAAAAAGAATGCAAAAGGTTTGTCATTACTACTTGGTTCATCAATCCTGATGACCACACTTGTTGGATGCGGTGGTAACAGTACTGCCATGACAGAAACCACTACAACCACAACAACTACTACAACCACTACCTATGATACGACAGAAGCCTGCGAAGCTCCGATGACAGATGCGTCACCTGTAGAGAGTAGTGGCAGAGGAAAGTTCTCTTTTGGCAATAACAAAAACGAAAGTACTACTAAATACGGATCATATGATTATGAGTACGAAGAAGAGACTATTCCTGAGAACAATGAATCCTATACAAAGCCTGAGGAAAACGGATTCTATCTTGTACAGACAGATCCTCTTTCAACCTTTGCAGCAGATGTAGATACAGCATCCTACGCAAATGTTCGCAGAATGATCGAAGATGGTTATTCAGTAGGAATGATCGATCCTGAGGCAGTAAGACCAGAGGAATTTATCAACTACTTTAACTATAATCTTTACGAGCCTGATAAGGGCGATCTTTTCGGAATCACAACAGAGGTTTCCACATGTCCTTGGAACACAGATCATCAGCTGATGTTCGTTGGAATGAAGACCGGAGGGATTGACTATGAAGAAGCTCCTGTAAATAACCTGGTATTTTTGATTGATGTATCAGGCTCAATGAATTCAAGAAATAAGCTTCCTCTTTTACAGTCATCCTTTGATGAGCTTGTTGATTCTCTTCCTGACGAGGGAACAATTTCAATCGTTACATACTCCGGTGAGGAGAAGGTTGTTCTTGCCGGCGAACCAATGAGAAATAAGAAGCAGATCAAGAAGGCTATAGATAAGCTTCATGCCAGCGGTAGTACAAACGGCCAGGCAGGTATGCAGAAAGCTTACGAGATTGCCCAGAAGTACTATGTTGAGGGCGGAAATAACAGAGTTATCATGGCAACAGACGGTGACTTAAACGTAGGTATTTCAAGCATTGAGGATCTTGAGAAGTTCATTACAGATAAAAAGGATGAGGGAGTATTCCTTTCAATTCTTGGCTTTGGTGATGGCAACTACAAGGACGACAAGATGCAGACCCTTGCAGATTGCGGAAACGGCAACTACTCATACATTGATTCCCTTGCAGAGGGAAAGAAGGTTTTAGTTGAGGAAATGTCATCAACTCTTTACACAGTAGCCAAGGATGTTAAGCTCCAGGTTGAGTTTAACCCTGTAAATGTTAATGCCTACAGACTTATCGGGTATGAGAACAGAGTAATGGATGCTCAGGACTTTAACAACGATGCCAAGGATGGCGGCGAGATTGGTGCAGGACACAGCGTAGTTGCTCTTTATGAGATCATTCCTACAAATGGTACAGGTTCAATCAGCCTTAAGTATCAGGACAATGAGAAAAAAGATGCAGGCCAGTATGCAGATGAATTTGCAACAGTAAGTGTTCGTTACAAGGATCCTGAAGAAGATAAGTCACAGCTCTTTAGCATTGTTGTTGGGGACGAAGTTGTAACAGATAACCCAAGTGATGATTTCAAGTTTGCAAGCAGCGTTGCTGAGTTTGCAATGATTCTTGAAGACAGCGAACATAAGGGAACAGCAAGCTTTGACGATATCATGAAGACCTACAAGCAGCTTGAGGATACAGATGAGTATCAGGATGAGTTCTACTACCTTGTAAGAACCCTTAACAAAAGAAGCTGAAAGTTAAGAAACAACTGAATTTAAACAGATTTTTTTACAATTTCTCCGTAAGGCATGGTATACTACTAATACTGTGTTTATAAAATTTTTAGAATTTGGTAGTACCATAGCTTTACGGAGGGGATAATGGAAGTAGCTAACAAGTCTGCCACAGAAAGAGCGGCAGAACTAATGGATAAATACGGGAATATGATACTTAGAGTTGCATATTCCTATTTACATAACATGGAGGACGCAGAGGACATTTTGCAGGACACACTAATTCAGTTCCTGAGGAATAATCCTACCTTTGCCAACGATAATCATGAGAAGGCCTGGCTTATCACCGTGGCTTCCAACCTTAGTAAGAACAAGATCCTGTATCTTAAGAGAAGACAGGCAGATGAACTTTCCGAGGAACTCGTGGCAGACAAGGATAAAGAGGACCTATCATACGTATGGGATGCGGTTAAACAGCTCCCAGAGAAATACAGAGAGGTTGTGCATCTCTTTTACCAGGAAGGTTATTCCACCAAGGAAATTGCAGAAATACTTAATCGAAATGAGTCTACGGTTAGGTCTGATCTGAAACGTGGACGTGACAGGCTCAAAAATATTCTGAAGGAGGCATACGACTTTGAGTAAATACAATGACATCATGAACAAAATAGAAGTTACTGAAGAAATGCGCTCAAGAATCCTTCAGAACATTGCTAAAGAGTTCGACGAGCCTAAGGGGACGGATCTTGATAACTCGCAGACAGATGATGCTATTAAAGATGTACAGGATGTTACGGAATTTACAGTGAACAATACAGCTTCTGCAAATAATAATGTTAGAAGCTTCCAGCCTAAGGGCGGTTTATATAATTTTACCAAATATGCAGGTCTTGCAGCTGCAGCAGTTATTCTTTTAGTTGGTGCAACAGTTGTATTCGGACCTAAGGAAAAGGGTGCTATGGAGACTGCTTCCATGAGTGATATTGCTATCAGCGTAGCACAGGAGGCAGCAGCAGACATGCATCATGAAGCAGAGCTTATAAAGAGCAGCTGGGTTAAATATGATTCAGTGGAGCAGCTCTCAAGTGTTGCTAAGGCTGAATTTACAGATATCGAGTACCTGAGCAGTATTTCTTCAGAAGTTGATTACTACCTTGATAACTGCGACACTGCCACAATAGTTTATGACGTTACAGGCAACCAGATTACAGTATCAGAAGCATCTGTAGTTACAGAAATGACAGAAGAAAGCGTTATGGAAGCTGCAGAGGAACCTGCCATGGCAACAGATGCAGGAACAGCCCACAATATTTTGGGAGGCGGAATTGCAGGCGCTGACAAGGCTGGCAAGACCAAGACTGTGGCTGATACATTTACAGTCGGAGATACTCAGATAAATGTTTACGGAACAGAGGATGGCTTTAATCGCGCAAGCTGGACTGTTGGGGACATTGAGTATACTCTTGAAAGCGTTGAGAAGATCAGCCTTGATGAGATGACTGAACTTATGACTAATATATTGTCATTCTGAAACATATATAGACCGTCCCTTGTTTTTTAAGTAAGGGACGGTTTTTTAATGCTTAAATATAGGAGAACGTGAGTATGAAAAAGAGATTTCTATGCGGAATCTTGGGGGCAGTCATCTGCATGACAAGTGCCTGCGGAATGAATGAGGGGAATGCAGAGCCAGCTACTTCGGAAGCATCTGTAGATGACCCAAGATATCAGGCATTTCTTGATGGTAAGGCTCCTGCCTATTTTGGCAAAGAGTGGCAGGGCTACAGAATGAGGGATGTAGAAGACTGCTTTGATAATGATGAGAAGTTTACCCTGGATGAGATTATTTCCGGCGTGAAAGAGGCTCAGGGCGATTACTACGATAAATCCAAGAAGCCTGTAATAGATAGTAGCCTTATAGATTGCGGCATGGATGGAGATAAAGAGCTTCGTGTATGTATTTCTTTTCCCGGTTCCGGAGACCCTGACATGGAAAAGGTTATGGTGGTAAAAGAGGTAAATGGCGAACTTAGAATTGTGTATTACTGGACCAATTATCTCAGGGATGCAGAGAGTGTTGATGAGAGCGGATATATTTCTGTAAGTGGAGCTGCCAGTGGTGATATATTAAGCGGCGTGTATGGATATCTCGACGCTGACTGTAAGTGGAATTTTGACTACTACTATGAGTATTTTCTTTCTGCCCATGACTATGAAACATGGCTTTCTGACAGAGGCATCGATGTGGATATGACTAATGGCCCCTGGGAAAATGCACAGATTGAGAGATACAGCTTTGACGAGGACTTTGATTACTTCTCAGGTGAGGACAGGTCTTTTATCACAACCTTTAGCGTATATAAGATTTCTGACGGGAAATTTGAGGATTTGGGTGATCCGACAATATATGACGATGACAGTGTTTATATGAAGACCTTCAAGGAGGCTGGAATCAAAGCCTATTCTCCTGACGAGATAGAAAAACTTGTGGAGAAAAGAGAAAATCCTGATGATCCAAGAAAGGTTTTTGATGCCTTTTTAAAGGATGAACTTAAGGGACAGAAAACTTACTCTGACTATGTTAAAGAGGATGAAGTCTATAAGTACGATTTCTTTGATGTGGATAATGATGGTGTTAAGGAGCTGGCTCTTTTTTCCCTAAAATACTATCCTATGGCGTTCTTTGATGTACATGATGGGAAAGTTGAGAGAATCTGCGGCGGGGAAGGCCCTGATGCGTATCTTAAGATTGTAGAAATATCCAGGAAGAACTATCTGTGCTATTACTACACTCATGATGATGGCAAGATGGTCTACTCATTTTACAGAATGAACCATAAGGATGAACATTTCGATCTTTTTGGGCTGGTGGGAAACTATTCCCCTGATCCTAACACCACTGACCCAACTTATACCTACAAGGGAAAAGAAATT
Source organism: Butyrivibrio sp. VCB2006 (assembly GCF_000420945.1). GTDB lineage: Bacteria > Bacillota > Clostridia > Lachnospirales > Lachnospiraceae > Butyrivibrio. The sequence goes on along the minus strand of NZ_ATVX01000004.1, from coordinate 73,551 downwards.
ACTCCCCAGGAGTTTGAGGACCTCAAGGAAAAGATGGTTTATGAAGGGGAGGTTTTTGGCAGCAGCTATATAAAAAGAAAAGTTGATAGCGGTGATTCTTTTACTTTAGATGGGCAGAAATACTATTTTTATGCAAGCTTCGATGAGAAAAATAATGAAGAGACCTACACTCTGTATCGTGATGGAATAAAGAAGGAGATTACGATATTTGCCAATAGCCACCAGGCTTTTGTAGTAAAGGCCACAGATGGTAAGGATTACTTCTGGGTATGTACAACCGGAGATGGCATGGCATGTAATATCCTGGTTCTTGATTTTGATAAGTTTGATCAGGAAGGTTTCATAGATTCAGGCTGCCCATACGGTTTATATAAATACATGTATAAGGGCGGAGCTTATATTACTCTTGCAAGTCCCAGCTGGATATTTGGAACCTGCTCTATAAGGAGCAATTTCTATATCGGCGATAAGGGAATTCCGATGCACGGAAATATGTATTATTACTATGACAGTAACTGCCTGAATGGTAGCGGAGGCAAGGAGCCTGGGCCAACAGTTACGCTTAAGGTAGATATGGAGGCAGGAGTAGCTTCCGACTGGCTCAGTGATGATTGGGGCTTTGTGAAACAGGTGGTTCCTGCAGGAACTAAACTTACAATGTATAGAACTGATAATGACAGCTTCATTGATCTTATGATGGAGGATGGAAGGATAGTGAGGTTCTATATGACTGCGGTTAGAGAGGCTGGAAGAGATTACGATGAGTATAAGCTCATCAACGATAAATACAGTATCGAGGATATCGAGGGCGTTCCCTATTGGGGATGACGCAGTATACCATGATTAACCGCAAGTGATGTGGATGTCATGCTAGTTCGTATATATCCGTTTAATCCTCCGATGATACTTCGTATCAAATCGGATTAGAACGGATATACACTTACTAGAATGTATTTGCAAATCAATGCGGTTTATTCAGGCATATCTGCTTACAGATTTTAGAGTGATATGGAGGATGTTTTTAGTGAAGAAGAGGTTAGTTGTTGGGATTATTGGGGCAGTGATGTTTTGTATGAGCGGCTGTGCATCAAATGGGGATTCTGGAAGTGCAGTGCTGGATACATCTGCAGTGGAAGTAAGTGCAGACGATGTATCTGATGTAAGTACATTAAGCAAAAACGCTGTAGAAGACGACCAGGAAGGTACAACTGCTGTAGCTGGTAGCCTTGACAGGATTCTTAAGTTTACAGAAGCAGAAAGGCCTGCTGGCCCTGATATTAACCAGACAGCGTTTGATGCATTCCTTCATAACGAACTTCAGGGACAGAAGAATTACCAGGACTATGTAAATGAGGATGAAGTCTATGGCTATTCTTTCCTGGATGTTGATAATGATGGGGAAAAAGAGCTGGCTCTTTTCTCTATTTACTACAATCCAATGGCATTCTTTGATGTTCATGACGGAAAGGTTGAAAGAATTTGCGGCGGCGAGGGAACTGCACAGCAGCTTAGAATTTCGCAGATAGATGGCAAAAATGTCCTGTGCTATTACGACACAATGCACACAGGAAGAAGCCTTTATTATCTGGTCAGAATAGACCACAATGGAGGCCAGTACGACCAGCAGCGTCTGGAAGCTATTTATGACAATAAGGACAGGTATGATGCTTCTGATAAATTTCTTTTCAATGACCAGCCAATCACCCTGGATGAGTTTGAAAAGCTGAGGCAGGAACTGGTTTATGACCCGGAGGTTTATGTTGGAAGCTATGTAGAGCGTGAACTTGAAGATGGAGACAGCTTTATAATAGATGGCAGAAAGTATAGCTTTTATGCTGAATCTACTGATGTAAATCCACATACTACTTTTAAGTTTATATGTGAAGGCAGGGAGAAAACACTTACGGAAGACTCCTTATATCATTATAGTGCTTATGTAGTGAAGGCGATTGATGGTAAGCACTATCTGTGGATTGCTACATCACATGATTCAGACGATTACAGTTTTTATACCTTTGACCTTGAAAAGTTTGGATCAAGTGAATTCAAGCAGGCAGATCATGGCTACGTAATGTATAGAGATGAGAATAATTCTTCCAGAGTTGGTCTTTACAGAGGAACTGACATTCTTGGAACAGGAAGTATCGAAGGATCATTCTATGCAGGCAAGGATGGACAGCCGGTGCTGGATGGATATATGTATTATTCCAGATTTGAATACAACAGTGATGGACTTACAGGCACCGGAGATGTTGTAACTTTGAAAAAAGATATGGTGGCACCGGTAGGAAGAAACAGATACGCCAGCAGCGCTGATTTCGTAGAGACTACGCTTCCAAAAGGAACTGATCTTGTTAAGTACAGAACTGATGGTGAGAGTTTTGTGGATCTTATGATGAAGGATGGAAGGATTGTAAGGTTCAATATGACTAAAGATAAAGATGAGTATGGGTACAGTATTTACCGAATCATCAATGGTAAGTACACCATCGATGATCTTGACGGACGAATTGGATTCGCAGGGTAATGGTTAACAGGACGCGGCCCCGGACGATGCGTATATATCCGCTTAATCCTCCGATGATGCTGACGGTCAAATATATTCGTATATGTGTGTCCAATCCTCCGATGATACTTCGTATCAAATCGGATTGGCCGCACATACACTTAAATATTTGACCTGCATCAAATCGGATTAGAGCAGATATACACTTATCATCCGGGGCCGCTGTGCATTGTAAGGCGTTACGCATGTGAAGCATAATTAGTTGCTTACGCTTTAGCCCTGATTATCTTCTTGGTTTTCGACGCCTTCGTTGTTGTCTTGGTTTTCTTCGCTATAGTTTTCTTCTTGCTGGTCGTTATTTTCTTGGTTTTCCTGATTTTCCTCCTGCGGCTGTTCTTCTTGCGGCTGTTCTTCTTGTGGCTGTTCTTGAGGTTGTTCTGCAGGCTGTTCCTGAGGTTGTTCGGCGGGAGCTTCCTCGGCAGGTTTGGTGATCCAGCGGTAGAAGAAGGCGTGGTTACCGATCATGTTGTACTCGCTGATGCGGTAGTAGTCAGCCCAGTACTTGGTCATGAAGAACAGGTAATCGCCAACACGGGCACCATTTAGAACTTCACGGGCTGCGTTTACGCAGGTGGAGTTGGGGCCTCTTGAAATAATAAGTTCTACCTTACCTGAGCGGTAGGAGGCGAACTGAAGATTCTGAGTGATTACGCCTACGATTGTGTTAGGGAAGGAGGAACTCTTTACCCTGTTCATGATAACGGAGCCTACAGCAAGCTTTCCGGTATAGGATTCGCCGTCAGCTTCCGCCTGGATTGTAGCGGCAAGCCAGATCAGTTCTTCGTCACTGGCTGAGTAGGAGCCGGATGTATCTTCTTTTGTGAGAGCAAGTCTTTCTGCAATCTGTTGAGCCAGCTTGGCCTGGGCAGCAGCAACCTGTGATTCAAGACCTTTCATCTTTTTATCCAGGTCCTTGAGCTGTTGATCATAATTTGCCAACTTGTTCTTTTCTGAATTAAGAGAACTGTTGGTGCTGTTTAGCTGTCCTTTTACAGTATTGGTGAGGTTTGTGAGCTCGTCGTGTTTTTCGTCCAGAGAGTTTTGATACTGATCAAGCTCGGCCTCTTTTTCTTCCACGATATCTTTCTTTGCCTGAATGTTTGCCTGAAGAGCCTGAAATTCCTGGATTTTCTTTTGGTCGTAGGCCATGATGGCATTTATGTACTCGAACTTGGTCAGGAATTCCCCCATGGAGCCCGATTCCAAAAGAATCTGCAAAAGACCTCTGCTGCCTCCTTGTTCATAGGTGGATTTTAGGCGTTTTTTCAGTGCTTCGTATCTGTCTTTTTCCTGTTGCTGTGCTTCGGATAATTCGTTGTCGAGTCTGACAATTTCAGAAGAGACTTCTGCCATCTGGCTTTCCGTCTCAGAGATTTCCTGATTTAGAGTTGTAAGTTTATTAGAATATCCATTGATTGTATTTTGCAGAGAACTGCTTTGGTTTTGAAGATTGGAAACGTTGGCCTGAGTCTGTTGTTGCTGACCCTGGAGCTCTTTTATGGCATCCTGGGTCTCTTTGGTCTGTTTCTCAAGATTTGATATTGTTTGCTGCGTCTCTTGTTCCTGCTGTTGCATGACAGCAATGGTTTCGTCAAGCTCGTCGGCCTTAGAAACCGTGCACACACTGCAAACTCCAAGTATGATTATCAAAATCCCCGCTAATAATCTGTCTTTCATACGCTCCCCATAAGCAAAAAAATATCTTTTGTACAACTATATAATATACATTTTTGCGATAAATGAAAAGACATAGAATTATCTTAAATTGTTATATAATTGTCTGTAAAAATCTAGCTTTTTCATAGCATTATAAGGTGAAATTTGTTATACTAATTCTTCGGGTGTGCAAACAGTTTTGGGAGGTAGATTAGTAAAGTGAAACATCCGGTTTTTCTTTTCTGTAGAAAGATAGTAGAGATATGGTGCCCGGTATTTCAGGTGGAGGGAGTTGAGAACTTGCCTGACGGACCGTCGGTTGTTGTGGGTAATCATTCCCAGGCTTATGGACCGGCTGCAGCCGAGCTTTATTTTCCAAGAGAGCACTATACCTGGTGCATTTCCGACATGATGGAAAGGGACAGAGTTGCCGATTATGCCTACAAAGATTTCTGGTCCAAGAAACCTGTTTTTATAAGACCTTTCTTCAGGCTTCTGTCATATATGATCCCAAGGCTTTCGGAGATTATTTTTACCAATGCAGACACTATTCCTGTTTACAGGGATAAGCGCCTTATGAAGACGTTCCAGATATCCTGTGACAGATTGCAGGAAGGCGCGACAGTAGTTATTTTTCCGGAGGAATACACGGAATATAACAATATAGTCCATAATTTCCAGCGGGGCTTTGTCCATGTGGCCAAGTATTACTATAGGCAGACGGGGGAAGCCATTTCTTTTGTCCCTATGTACGTTTGCCCCGAGCACAAGAAACTTATCTTTGGTAAGCCGATTTACTATGATCCAGCGGCCAAGATAGGAGATGAGGCAGAGAGAATCTGCACATACCTTCAGGAAAACATATCCGAAATGGCTTATAGCCTGCCGAGACACCGGGTGGTACCTTATCCCAACGTGTCCAAAAATAAATATCCATATAATGAAAGATTGTCATGAAGAAACCTGTTGTTGATTATAGAAAGTTAAGATTATCGAATATAAATAGTAAAGAGTACAGACATTTGCTGCTTCTCCTTGGATGGGTAGTGTACTTCTTTATGTACTTTGTCACAGAAAGGCTCATTCCGGAGAGTAAATGTCATGTGGTTCATAGCGTAGTGGATGACATAATCCCCTTTAATGAGTACTTTGTTATCTTTTACGTCTCCTGGTACGTTTTCATGGTGGCATCTCTTCTGCATTTTATGCTGTATGACATAAAGAGTTTTGTCAGAGCCCAGAAGATCGTCATCGGAATGCAGATTATTGCAGTGATTACTTATATTGTTTGGCCCTCAGTCCAGAACCTTAGGCCTGAGCATTTTGAACATGCAAATATCTGCACCTGGATACTTGGAATTATTTACGCCTTTGATACACCTACAGGAGTATGTCCTTCCCTTCATGTGGGATACACTCTGGCTGTTCTGTCTGCCTGGATTACAGCGGATGGAGTCAAGGCGCTTAAAAAAGTGTTCATGACCCTGTGGGGCTTTATGATATGCATTTCAGTATGCCTTGTTAAGCAGCACTCCTATACAGATGTATGGGCTGCGCTGGTTTTATATCTTTTTCTGGAACTATTGTTATTTGGGAGGAATATTAAATTGGGAAATAGGAGAATAGGAGACCGCCGAGACGGAGCACTTCTTAGAGATATTGACGCCATGCATTATGTGATGCCTCTGATGTATCCAAACAGATGCGACAATGAGGCTTACATGAAACTCACGGTAGATATTTCAAACACCGAGAATTATATCAAAGAGTACAATAAGGCTCATCCCGAGGACAGGATTGCTATTTTTGATCTGGTGATCGCAGCAACTCTTAAGACCATAAGACACAGGCCTCAGATGAACCGCTTTATCGCTAATCAGACCCTTTATCAGAGAAATCATATTTCAGCAGCATTCACTGTCAAAAAAGAATTCAGGGATGACGGAGATGAAACTCTTGCAAGGATTGTGGCGGAGGATAGTGATAACCTTGAGAGCATAAGCCGCAAGGTCAGACAGCAGATAGCTTTTTGTAAGACACAGAATGATGAATCCACAGAGGCTATGAATTTTATCATGAAGCTTCCCGGCAAGCACCTTATAGGAGCAGTAGCAAGATTCCTTGATAAGCATGGCTGGATGCCTCAGTCGGTGATTGCCACGGACCCTTATCAGTGCTCTGTAGTACTTACCAACCTGGGTTCACTTGGAATGGATATCGGTTACCATCATCTGATGAACTGGGGAACCAACTCCATCTTTATCATTGTGGGGACCAAGAAAAACAGACCTCACTTTGACAGCGAAGGCAATATTACCATGAAAAGAGAACTTGACCTGGCCTTCACCATTGACGAGCGAATCTCTGACGGCTTCTACTACGGACGTTCTCTTAAGATGATAAAAATGCTGATTGAAAAGCCTGAGCTACTTGAAAAGCCTCTTTCAGAGGAGTGCTATAAATAATTGGGCTTATGTCAGTTGCCTTTTTTGGCTACATTGTTGCACAGATTGTAGATCAGCTCCGCAAGTTCTTTTACCGGAGTGACAAAACCGCCTTCTATCCAGGCTCTGAGGATATTGAGGGTTCCGTGCATAACAAAGGTAAAAACATAATCTACGTTTTTGTAATCTAATATTTCTGGAACTGATTCTTTAACGTCCTTTTCAATATTTGAGATTATTGTCTTCTGAAAATCTTCGGTCTCCGGCTGACACAGCAGGATTCCGAAGGTTTTTTTGTTATCTTTAACATATTCTAGAAATGACTCTATGGATTCTGTTGTATTCCATGCTCCATCTAAATTTCCAAGAGAAGTTGCACTGTTAATCAGTACTTCATTTTCCAGATCAGAGAGTAACTCATACTGATCCTGATAGTGGAGGTAGAAGGTTGAACGACTCATTTCCGAAAGATCACAGATTTCTTTTATGGAGATTTTGGAAATGGGTTTATCCTGCATGAGCTCAATAAGTGATTCTCTCAGAATTCCTTTGGTTAGAAGCTATTATGATGACGAAAAGGGCGCACATGGCTTTTGCTTCCTATAACAGCGTCTATGGTAAGGTGGAGAGCAGCTGGGAAAAGAAAGATGGAAAGATTGTTTATAAGATAGTAGTTCCATCAAACTGCACTGCAACTATAAATCTTCCCGGAATGGAGGAGAGAGAAGTAGATACAGGAGAGTATGTGATTGAAGGATTTTGACGATGCATGTAAAATAGTAATCAGTAAATGATTTATAGATTATTATTTATCATGAAAAGGTAGTTGGCATGGCGGATTATATAAACTATGTGTTGGCAAATTTTGCATGCATTGTCTTTTTGAGCATAGTGGTATTCAATCTGGAAAGAGGCGTGGACAAGCAGTTTTCTACAGTGATTCTTTCTCGGATAATGAAAATGTTGGTCCTTTATTTTGTTACGGATTCTGCCTGGATACTGTTTGAATGCGGTGTTTTTCACAGTAACAAAATTGGTATGTATATCGCAACTATCATTCCTTATATATGTCTTTTGATGACCTCATGGTTGTGGTACTCGTACTGTGAAATAGTTCAGGGAAGCACCAAAATACTTACACGTAAAGGAATCTTTACCAGTGCGATACCTTTTTTTGTAGCATTACTGATCCTTATTATTGGCGTATTTACAGATTATCTTTTTAAAATTGATGGAACGGGATATCTGGAGTATGGACCGTTATATGTAGTTTTGCTCAGCGTTCCTTTCGGATACTTAATGTATTCTTCTATAAGGGCCTTTTACAGGGCATTTACCAGTAACAGATATTATGACCATGGATTGTTTGTAGCTATGGGATTGTTCCCTGTAACGCCTTTGACCTGCGGAGTTTTACAGGCATTCTTTTTGACTGTGCCTATTATGTGCTATGGTGCCACGGCAGCTATGCTTCTTTTATACATAACAGCCATAGAAAACCATATTTCCACTGATCCTCTGACTCAAATCAACAACCGTCAGGAGATGCAACGATATCTTACGCAGAAAATGAAATCCAAGAATCAGGACATGGATCTTTATTTGATGATTCTGGATGTGGATCATTTTAAGAGCATAAATGATAAATATGGTCATGTAGAAGGAGATAAGGCACTGGTGACTGTTGCAGAGGCTATGAAGGCTTCCTGCAGTGATAGTAGAAACAGAGCGTTTCTATCTAGATTTGGAGGCGATGAATTTATAGTCATCATGGAGGCTGAAGGTAGGCATCAGGTCCAGGAAACAGCGGACCTTATCAGAGCCAATGTTGTGAGACTCAACGAAGAGTCTGGCGCACCCTTCAAACTGGAGGCCAGCATCGGATATGCCAAATACGACTTCGACAATCCGACGACTATTCCGCAGTTTATTGCCAAAGCTGATGAGAAGCTGTATGAAATGAAGGAAAATCGATAGTATCATGAATAGATTACTAGAAGATATTGATGACTGATAAAGTTGGATGTAGTTAAATATAGAAATAGATAAAAGAAAGTGCCCCTGTTCAGTGTGAACAGGGGCATTGCTATTTGCATATGTATGAGTAGAACTGTAAGCCGGGTTATGTCGTGGATGATCATCTATCTAGGACTGTCGTCACCGACAGCCTCAAGCGACCCACCTGAAAGCGAACCGGGCCGGTTCATAGCTCTCTGTTCGGTCTTGCTTCGGATGGGGTTTACATGGCTACTGATGTTACCACCAGCACGGTAGTCTCTTACACTGCCTTTCCACCCTTACGCTAGTCCGGCGGACTCGAAATGCAAGCATTTCTCGTTACGCGGCATTCGCCGCATATCTGTGACAATCTGTGCCATATTTCATGCAAGCATGAATATGTCCCATCTTGTCACAGCTGTCCGCCTCATTGCTAACGCGGTATATCTCTGTTGCACTATCCTGGGAGTCACCTCCACCAGACGTTATCTGGCATCCTGCCCTGCGAAGCCCGGACTTTCCTCTCCCATGCCCTTTCGTTTGCATGGCAGCGATCATCTATCCTACTCAAGTTTCTTCTTATAATTATAATAAGAACTAACCAAAATTACCACAGATTGGAAATCTTTGCAATCCCTATATGAATATGCGAGTTACTGTTCAGACAGAAATGCGCACTGTGCTGCGCATTTCGTGAGAAAGTGATTCAGGAGTGAGCGCATTCCTTCGACGAAGTCGAATTGGAATGAATGCGCGAATCAGTTACTGGAGGGAGCTGCAAGCGAGTGAACAGTAACATATGCGATACAAACATAGCTGGAGAAAGACATGCAGAGATAGATATATATAGATAGAAACACAGATAAGTAAGATGGTCTTCAGATATCTGCAGAAAACGAAGTTCAGTAATAGCAAAAGCGTTCTTCAAAAGCAAAAAGCATTCCTCAAATGCAATAGGCAATTCCTACATGCAAAATGCACTCCATAGATGAAAAATGCCAGAAAATAAAAGCTAAATGCCAGAAATAATAACAAAATGACACTTCCAAAAGATAAATGTAAAATATAGTTGACATCATTCTACTACAGTGCTAGTATAATCTCATCAGGAGTAATCCGGATGGAATAATTTCACCGAGAGAAAACCATCTAGGATTATTTATCAGGAGAGATATGAGAATGAACAGATGATAACGTCGACTAATTACCTGCTCAGGATCATGATCTACAAAAGAATAATAAAGAGTATTGAGAAAGGTAAGGTATTAAATTATGAAGAGTACATCATACATGATGGGATTTGCATTGGGGATTAGTTTTGTGGCGATTTTTTCTATAATCGCATTGTTTGTTAACAAAAAGCGCGGAGTGAACAAGTATGACGAAATGCAGGAAAGAGTAAGAGGAGTAGCTTACAAGTATGCATTTTGGGCAGTGATAATTACAGAAATTGTCTTTGGAATATGTGCAGAGGCAGGGAATATCATTCCTATGGGAGTTATGACACAGCATTTTTGTGCAATCATGATTGGAGTTTTGGTACATGTTGTTTATTCAGTTTGGCATGACGCGTATATTGGACTTAACACAAATCCAAAGAGGTACGGAATATTATGTGGAGCTCTTGCAGTCATTAACCTTGCTAACGGAATCAGAGGCTTTTTAAATGGCAGTATGATTGTTGATGGTGTGCTTGCTTTCCCATTTGTTAATCTTGTAATTGGACTTGTATTTATCATCATTGGTGTAGAAATGCTTATCAAAAAAGCTATTGATTCCAAGCAGGAGTAAGGAGGGAGCCTATGAAAAATCTTAGATTAAAGGCAGCAAGAGCAGGTAAGGATCTCTCTCAGGATGATCTTGCCAAGCTTTGTGGAGTATCAAGACAGACAATAAGTGCTATAGAAAAGGGTGATTACAACCCTACAATCAATCTGTGTATTGCCATTAGCAAGGCACTGGATAAGACTTTGGATGAGCTGTTCTGGGAGTGATAGCTTCCAACAGTCATAAATGACTTATACTAAAAAGAATAATCATCTAGAGTAATATACATGAAGGTGGCTATGTGAATAGATAACCTTACATAGCAATAATTGGTGTGTTTTCAACAAAAATGATTTAGAAGAATTAAGGCCGGGTGTGCTACATTTTATATGTAGACATCTGGCCTTTCGTATTGTGTTATTGGCGATATCAGGTTAGGCCCGTCTACTATTTAGATATTACGGGGAAAAGATAAATTGGAGGAGTTACAAAATGGCACAAAATGCTAAGATTACGGTGCATCCGATGTACCAAATTGGGGAAATATCAGAAAGGCTTTTTTCTGCGTTCCTTGAACCTATAGGAACAATGGTGAATGGGACAATGTTTAATCCCAAGCACCCTACAGCAGATGAACAGGGCTTTAGAACAGATTTTATCAAGGCGTTAAAAGAGACAAATCTGCCGGCAGTCAGAATGCCGGGAGGAAATTTCGTATCTGCCTGGCAGTGGAAGAATTCAATTGGACCATTAGCTGACAGAAAAGTGGTTCTTGATCCTGCATGGCACCAGTACTACACAAATGAAGTTGGACATGATGAGTATCTTCAGTGGGCGGCTAAGGTTGGAACAGAGCCTCTTTACACTGTAAACATGGGAACCGGAAGTATACAGGATGCCATGGATCTTGTTGAATACACCAATCATGAGGGAGGAACCTACTGGTCAGACCTTAGAAAGAAATATGGTCATGAAGATCCATACAATGTCAAAATGTGGTATCTGGGAAATGAGATGGATGGACCATGGCAGCTTGGATCCTGGAATCAGAATCCTGAAGGATACGGAGTCAAAGTTCTCGAGACTTCCAAGGCAATCAAGTGGATTGATGAAACTATAGAAACTGCAGTTTGCGGCTCATCAGCACCATTTATGGAAGGGTTCCCGGAGTGGGATGAAACAGCCCTTAATAAGTGCTACGATGTGGTTGACTATGTATCTGTTCACCATTATCACAGCGCAGCACCGGGCGATATCAAGGCTTTACTTGGCGGATCGCTGTACTACGAAGATTTCATTAACACAGAGGTGGCAATGATTGACTACGTTGCTTCCAAACACAGATCCCCAAAGCAGGTCAATATATCTTTTGACGAATATGGTGCAATGGTCAGACCTCTTCAGGAGCTTCATCCTGGCTATGGCCGCTATAATATGGCAAGAAACCATTACCGCTTTGACCCTGAGAGAAGATATATTCGCCACGATCCAGATAACATGCCTGATCGCAGATTCCCTGGTGGAGACATGCTTCACGCTCTTTCAATGGCGTCAATTCAGCTTGCGCTTTTAAGGCACGCTGACAGAGTCAAGATTGGCTGCATGACAGGCGGACTTTCTGCCCTTGCTTCATCAGATCACGACCATGTATGGAAGTCAGCTTCACACCACGTGTTCATGGATCTTATTAACTATGCCAAGGGTATTTCTCTTGATACCAAGGTGGAGTGCGAGACCTATGATATGCCTGGTTACGCAATTGAGGACACTTCTCAGTACACAGGAAAAGAGGGTGTTAACTTTATCGACTCTGCATCTGCCTGGGATAGAGATAATAAGCGCCTTACAGTATTTGTTATCAACAGAAACGAAGATGCTGAGTATCCTCTGACAATCGACCTCAAGGGCTTTGAGGGCTACAAGCCATCAGCTGCATATAGAATGCACACAGATGACATGGAAGCAAAGAATACTTTTGAAAATGAAAATGCACTTGTTCCGGAGAAAGAGGAGAATTATACCTTTGAAAATGGAGAGTTTAAGCTTCACGTTAAGCCACTTTCCTGGAATGTATATGTATTTGAAAGCTGACTACTATCGATATATATATTTGAGGGGATAGCAGTAGGCTTTGCATTAATGAGGATTTAAAATGAGTAAAAACGAATCACAGGTTTTAAATATGACCGAAGGGAGTCCGGTTTCCCTTTTAATCAAGTTTTCTATTCCAATGCTTATAGGAAATCTCTTCCAACAGCTATATAACCTGGTGGATTCGGTTATTGTGGGACAGTTTGTAGGAGCTGATGCCCTGGCTGCTATAGGAGCTACCGGATCAGTTACCTTCCTGTTCTTTGCACTATGTAATGGTATAGGAAGTGGAGGAGGAATCATCACTTCTCAGTTCTTTGGAAAGGGAAATCCTTCTGAGGTAAAGAGCTGCATAGTTAATACTGGCTATATCATGCTAGTGTTCCCGATAATAGTAGGCTTTATGGCATTTGTATTAACTACACCAATACTGGCGATTCTTAGCACACCTGATGAAATCATGGGTGATGCTGTAGCCTATATGAGAATCATGTGCGTTGGGATAGTGTTTGTTTCGCTTTATAACTACGCATCCTCAATGCTGAGAGCTCTTGGCGATTCCAGAACACCGCTGTATTTTCTTATTTTTTCATGCCTTCTCAACACTGCTCTTGATATGCTATTTGTATACATTATGCATTGGGGCGTTGTAGGTGCCGGCGTTGCCACCGCGATAGCACAGTTCCTGTCAGGAATCAGTTGCCTTGTTTATGCAATTAGGAAAAATGAGTATTTCAAGATGACCAGATCTGATCTTAGGTTCGACTCATCTATAACCATAAAGATACTTAGACTTGGAGTTCCGTTGTCCCTGCAGTTTTCACTTATTGCCATTTCCTGTATGGCGCTTCAGAAGGTAGTTAACTCCTATGGAAAAGTGGCAGTGGCTGCCTTTACTGCAACCAGTAGAATAGAACAGGTAATTCATCAGCCCTACCAGACTTTGGGAGCAGCTCTTTCTACCTATACCGGGCAGAACTACGGAGCCAGCAAAAAAGACAGAATTGTTGAAGGCTACAGAAAGAGCCTTGTACTCATGGCAATCTTTTCAGTTTTGATGCTTCCGATAATGCAATTTTTCGGCGAGGCAATTACCCGCATTTTTGTTACAGATGAAGCGGTAATAGAAATGGGAGCGATGGCTCTTAGGATCACAAGCTACTTCTATATCATGCTTGGGCTCATTTATGTGGTCAGGGGAGTACTGAACGGTCTTGGAGATTCATTTTTTGCTCTCCTCAATGGTATTGTGGAAGTCATTGGAAGATTCATAGTGCCTGTGGGCCTTACATCAATCCCGGTTATCGGTTTATGGGGAATTTGGTGGTCTGTGGGAATCGTATGGTCTATAAGTGGCCTGACAGCGTGGATGAGATATCGCAGCTTCAAGAAAAAGACGCTTGCTAATTAATCTTCCTCTAATAAGAACCCTCAGTGGAGCATACCACTGGGGGCATTTTTTTGCCTATCTTTTTCCGGGGGATTGGGGTAAAATGTAAAAAAAGTGAAAGCTCTTACATTATGTCAAGATTTGCAAGTTTTTATAACAAAAATGAACTGACAAAGAATAAATTATACAGTATGATACAAGAGCATAAAGAGAATAATACCATTTAGAGGATGGTAAATATAAAGGAGATGGAGTTATGGAACTTAGAACTGCATGTTCACCAAGAGACGAGAAATACTATGACACCAAGAGACTTAGAGAAGAGTTTCTGATTGATGATCTGTTCCAGCCGGACGACATCAAGCTTGTTTACAGCCATATTGACAGAATCATCACAGGATCTGCAGTACCTGTAAATAAGGAGCTGGTTCTTACAGCCGGAGATGAGCTTAGAGCTGAGTACTTCCTTCAGAGAAGAGAGATGGGAGTAATCAACATCGGCGGTGCCGGAGTCATCACTATTGATGGCAAGAAGTACACTGTAGAGTACAAGCAGGGAATGTACATCGGAATGGGAGCAAAAGATATTTCTTTTGCCAGCGTAGATGCATCAAAGCCTGCTAAGTTCTACATCAACAGTGCACCTGCTCACAAGACATATCCAACAGTTCTTATCAAAAGAGAAGGAACACCTGAGGAAGGCGTTGTTATCATCAAGGATGAGAACAAGAAGGAGCTTGGAAGCCTTGAGGGTGCTAACCACAGAGTTATCAACAAGTACATTCTTCCCGGTCAGGTTGAGACCTGCCAGCTTGAGATGGGTATGACAGAGCTTAAGCCTGGTAGCGTATGGAACACAATGCCATGCCACACACATGACCGCAGAATGGAAGTTTATCTTTACTTCGATATTCCTGAGGATGCATTCGTTATGCACTTCATGGGCGAGCCTCAGGAGACACGCCACATCATCATGAGAAATGAGCAGGCTGTTATCAGCCCTAGCTGGTCAATCCACTCAGGATGCGGCACACAGGCTTACACATTCATCTGGGGAATGGTTGGAGAAAACCAGGATTTCGATGATATGGATGACTGCGCTATGCAGGACTTGATGTGATACAAGGGATTCAAAGTCAAGCATATTTCATGCTTGCATGATAATATGCTTGACCTTGAAGACCGAACAGACATGAGGAAAAAAGATATGCGAATGAAATGAGTATATCGATTTCCGAATGGTTGTAGGATTGCGAGAACGTAAGTGAAGCAATCCGTACATCAATGTTTTAGTAGTGATAAGAAACAATTCACATAAAGAGACAATTAGGAGGATTTTAAAATGGGAGATTTTTTAAAGAACTTTTCACTTGAAGGCAAGGTAGCTTGGGTTACTGGCGCTTCTTATGGACTTGGACTTGCTTATGCAGTAGCATTCGCAGAGAGCGGAGCTAAGGTTGTATTTAACGATATCAACCAGGAACTCGTAGACAAGGGACTTGCTGAGTACGAGAAGCACGGCATCAAGGCCTTCGGTAAGGTTTGCGACGTTACTAAGGAAGATCAGGTACAGGAATTTGTAGCTGCAGTTGAGAAAGAAGTTGGTACAATCGACATCCTCGTTAACAACGCAGGTATCATCAAGAGAATTCCTATGCACGAGATGTCAGTTGATCAGTGGCAGCAGGTTATCGATGTAGACCTTACAGGTCCATTCATCTGCTCTAAGGCAGTTCTTCCTGCAATGATGAAGAAGGGATCAGGTAAGATCATCAACGCTTGCTCAATGATGTCAGAGTTCGGTCGTGAGACTGTATCTGCTTATGCAGCAGCTAAGGGCGGACTTAAGATGCTTACAAGAAACATCTGCTCTGAGTATGGTCAGTACAACATCCAGTGCAACGCTATTGGACCTGGTTACATTGCAACACCTCAGACAGCACCTCTTCGTGAGAAGCAGGCTGATGGATCAATGAACCCATTTGACAGATTCATCCGTTCTAAGACACCAGCTCAGAGATGGGGCAAGACAGAGGACCTTATGGGACTTGCAGTATTCCTTGCATCTCCAGCTTCTGACTTCATCAACGGACAGGTAGTTTATATCGATGGTGGTATTTCTGCTTACATC
Source organism: Butyrivibrio sp. VCB2006 (assembly GCF_000420945.1). GTDB lineage: Bacteria > Bacillota > Clostridia > Lachnospirales > Lachnospiraceae > Butyrivibrio. The sequence continues at coordinate 57,508 of NZ_ATVX01000004.1, read as the reverse complement.
GGACAGGATCCTAACAACCTTGATCCTTCTAAGTTCCAGGATATCGACGAGAGCCAGGCACAGTGAGCCAACTGGTAATAGATTAAATTCAATGTGCAATCGTGCTTGCGCATGATTGCACCATTTATAAGTTATAAGGAAAGAAAGGCAATTAAAATGGATAAGATTTGCGAAGAGTTATACAAAATTGGTATCGTTCCTGTAATCGCTATTGACGATGCTAAGGATGCAGTGCCACTTGCTGAGGCACTTATAAAGGGCGGCCTTCCAGCTGCAGAGGTTACATTCCGTACAGCAGCTGCTGAGGAAGCAATCAGACTTATTTCTGAGAAGTTCCCAGAGATGATCGTTGGTGCTGGTACAGTTCTCAATGCTGAGCAGGCTGACCGTGCTAAGGCAGCAGGCGCTAAGTTCATTGTTAGCCCTGGATTCAACAGATCAAATGTTGAGTACATTCAGTCAATCGGAGTACCTGTAGTACCTGGTACAGCAACACCAGGCGAAGTTGAGCAGGCTATCGAGCTTGGTCTTGACTGCGTTAAGTTCTTCCCAGCAGAGCAGAACGGTGGTATTGCCAAGATCAAGGCTATGGCAGCTCCTTATACAAAGATGCACTTCATGCCTACAGGTGGTGTTAACAAGAACAACCTCAATGATTACCTCAGCTTCAACAAGGTATTCTGCTGCGGCGGTAGCTGGATGGTTAAGAAGGACCTCATTTCTGCAGGTAAGTTCGATGAGATCGAAGCTATGACAAGAGACGCAGTTAATGCAATGCTTGGCTTCACAATGAAGCACGTTGGAATCAACGAGACAGATGCAGCAGCTGCTGAGAAGACAGCTGAGATGTTTGAGCTCTTCGGCTTTGGCAAGAAGGTTGGCAATTCTTCTGTATTTGCCGGATCTGTTGTAGAAGTTATGAAGTCTCAGGGACGTGGAACACACGGACACATCGCTATCGGAACTAACAACGTTGACAGAGCAGTATATCACCTTGGCAAGCAGGGCGTTAAGTTTGATGAGTCTTCATTTAGCTATGATGCAGATAATCATCTTAAGGTTGCTTACCTTGCTGATGAGTTCGGCGGTTTCGCAGTTCATCTTGTTAAAAATTGAGTGATATAGCAGACAGAAGTCATACAGACATGTGTTTACACAAATGTCTGTATGACCTCGGGATGCGAACATACATGAGGAAAAAAGATATGTGAATGAAATAAATATATCGATTTCCGAATGTATGTAGGATTGCGAGAGTGAAACGGAGCAATCCGTATATCACTCATATTGTATATTTGTATATAAAGAAAGAAGGATTTTATTATGTCAAAGAAAGTCGTTACATTTGGTGAGATCATGCTTCGTCTTCAGCCAGACAACTACCTTAGATTTGTTCAGGTTGATCATCTTGAGGCTACATTCGGTGGTGGAGAGGCTAACGTATCAGTTTCTCTTGCTAACTATGGCCTTGATTCTGTATATGTTACAAAGCTTCCTAAGCACGAGATTGGTCAGGCAGCTGTTAACTCTCTTAGAAAGTACGGCGTTGATACATCCAAGATCACAAGAGGTGGCGATCGTGTAGGTATCTACTACAACGAGAAGGGTGCTTCACAGAGAGGCTCTAAGTGCATCTATGATAGAGCACATTCAGCTATCGCTGAGGCAGTTCCAGCTGACTTTAACTGGGATGAGATTTTCGAGGGCGCAGAGTGGTTCCATTTCACAGGTATCACTCCAGCTGTAAGCGATTCTCTTGCTGAGATCACACTTGAGGCTTGTAAGAAGGCTAAAGAGCACGGCCTTACAGTATCTTGCGACCTTAACTACAGAGGGAAGCTCTGGAGCAAGGAGAAGGCAGGCAAGGTAATGGCTGAGCTTTGCCAGTATGTTGATGTATGTATCGCTAACGAAGAGGATGCTAACGATGTATTCGGTATCGCTGCTTCTTCTACAGACGTTACAACAGGTAAGCTTAACAGAGAGGGCTACATCGAGGTTGCTCAGAAGCTTACAGAGAGATTTGGCTTCAAGAAGGTTGCTATCACACTTCGTGAGTCACTTTCAGCTAACGACAACAACTGGAGCGCAATGCTTTACACAGACGGACAGGCTTACTTCTCCAAGAAGTATGCTCTTCACATTGTTGACCGTGTTGGTGGCGGAGATTCATTCGGCGGCGGACTTATCTACAGCTGCGTAAATGGCTTCGATCCTCAGGCAACAATCGAGTTTGCTGTAGCTGCATCAGCACTTAAGCACTCTATCGAGGGAGACTTCAACCTTGTTACTGTTGACGAAGTTAACAAGCTCGCTGGCGGTGACGGATCAGGACGTATCCAGAGATAATCATGATCAAGTAAAGAGTAAATATGGAGCTCTACCGGTTTTTATGAAGCCGGTAGAGCTCTTTTTATTTAGTTTATTAAAATATCATAGATTAATAACTGCTTTATCAATTGTATTTAGTTATAATGTACTCGTAGTAGTGTGTGAAAATGCGCTTATCAGGGACTAACGATATGAAAATGGAAAGACCTCTAAACACATTTATGATGTTCATGGCAGTGCTTGTTATGCTCCTTTCGGCATATTTGGTTAATAAGTCTGCTATTGAAAATAATGTGTCAGCTGAATATGTTTCTGATTTGAACCTTAACGGCGCCAGACTTTCTGACGGCGTATATGCTACTGTGAAAAAAAACAGCGAGACCAGAGGGGCTGTGGGATATGATACGGAATATGAGTTTCTTATAACCAATATAGGCGACACTACAATGTCTAACTGGAAAATCGGACTTACTGTCCCTACCGGTACGGTTATAAAGAACTCCTGGGATGCCGCTATAAATCCGCATTTAGATAAGAATAATATTGTTTTTACGCCTGAATACTACAACATTGACATACATTCATACGAAGCCATAAGCTTTGGAATCCTGCTTAATACTCCTGAGCCTTTTTCACCGGATTTTCTCAGATTTGTAGGTTATGAGATAGTCGATGCCAAAAAAGATTTGGTGGGACCTTTTATCATAGCAGGAATAATTGTTTGGGCTGTAGTATTTGTGGGTTACTGGGTAACTAAGTTTAATCTCAGAAATTACAAGGAAAGACAGCAAAATGACGTCAAGATAATTCTCCAGTCAATGAACACTTTCATAAGTTTCATCGATGCCAAGGATCCATATACAAGGGGACACTCAAAGCGAGTTGCCATGTATGCAGCGGAAATAGCAAAAAGAATGAAACTTTCGGAGGATGAGGTTCAGAACATTTACTATGCAGGTCTTTTGCATGATTCAGGAAAAATAAGTATTCCTGATGCGGTACTTAACAAGCCGGGCAAGCTAACCCACGAAGAGCGAAAACTTATCCAAAACCACACTATAGCAGGTGGAAAGATGCTTAAACAGCTTTCTTCTATCAGAGGAATTCGCGAGACAGCACTTTATCATCATGAAAGATATGATGGAACTGGTTATCCTGAGGGGCTTAGAGGAGAAGCTATTCCTTTGTATGCGAGAATTGTGGGTGTTGCGGATTCTTACGATGCCATGTCCAGTAACCGTGTGTATAGAAGGCATTTGAATAAAGATGAGATCATTGAGGAAATCCAAAAAGGATCAGGAAGTCAGTTTGATCCTGAAATTGTTAAATACATGGTAGACATGATAAATGACGGATATGTTAACGTGGTCAAGATGGAAACAGCCGATAACGAAGATGGTTCCAATAAGTTCCACCTGACAGAAAGTGATATCCCCGGAGTTTATATGGGATATTAGCTTAAAAGAAATGGTGGAAAATAGCGTATTGACAAGATGAATGATATTTCGTAATATGTAATTGAAATCGGTTTCAGACAGTCCCCAAGACGGAGTTTTTTTATGGAAAACGATAGACTGAATGCCGGTAAGTCGATTACAATCTATGACATTGCAGCGGAAGCGGGTGTATCTGCTTCTACTGTTTCTCGTGTCCTTAACGGTAGTGCTTCCGTTCGCAAAGAGAAAAAGGACAGAATCCAAAGTATAATTGATAAATATAATTTTAAGCCAAATGCTTTAGCTAAGGGCCTTTCTGACACTGCGACCAAAAATATCGGTATTATTGCAGCTGATGTCAGAAACCCATATTATTCAGCTCTTTTTGTGGCTTGCGAGATAGCAGCCGAGAAGGCCGGATATAGTGTGGGTCTTGCTAATTCGCTTGGCGTAAAAGAGAGAGAACAAGCTCAACTTGATCTTTTAATGCAGCAGAAGGTGGATGCAATCATTCAGATGGGAGGCCGTGTAGACGACCTTATAACTGATGAAGCCTACGCTGAGAAGGTCAGGACTGTTTGTATAAATACTCCTGTGATTGTTACAGGCAAGCTGGATAAAGCCCCGGTTCACAGAGTGGTAATTGATGAAGCAGAGGGCATGAACCTTGTAATGGAGCATCTTATCGGACTTGGGCATCACAAGATTGCTCTTGTTGGAGGTGAGATGCGCGTTGCTTCTACTTTTTACAAGTATCAGAGATATGAGGAAAATCTCAAGGCGCATGGCATCAAGGTAAACGGGGAATATGTAGTAAATGGATATTATGATCCTGAATCAGGGTATGACGCAACCAATAAGATTCTGAAACTAGAGGACAGGCCTACAGCGATAATAGCAATAAATGACTTTGCTGCCAGTGGAGCTCTCCGGAGTATAAGAGAACATGGGTTAAGAGTGCCTGAAGATATATCCGTAGTAAGTTTTGACAATACATATATCGCTGATCTGATGTCGCCTAAGCTTACCAGTATAGATTATAACTATGATAAGTATGGCCAGAAACTGATAGATACAGCAGTTGCTGTATCTGCCGGAAAAGAAGTAGAAGATCTTCAAATGGTTGATCCGGTGCTGGTTATCAGGGATAGTACAGGGATATGCTATAACTAATGGCAAAAGATAGAAGGATATATGGATAAACGTTTTTGAAACTGTGATATTGCTATTTGGTATTTTTGTATACAATATATGGCAAAATGTACAAAAATAGGAGGAAGTAACTAGTATAGCTTCCTCCTATTTGTATTAATTCACTAAAACTGCAATCGGTTTCAAAAAAATCATTGACTAATATATGGCATTAATGATTAAATAATAATATGAAATCGGTTGCAAGTTGTTAAAATGCACAATACGGGGACTGTGTTTTAGAATTAAAATAGCAATCGCGAGTAAATTGGAGGAACCAATGAGTAAGAATAGTAGTAAAACTTCTACACAGGTAGTAAGGAAGCGCGGAGTTTTAGAGACTCTGTGGAGATACAGAGTTCTTGAACTTATGTGTCTGCCTGCAGTAGTATTTTTCTTCCTTTTCAGTTATATGCCAATGCCGGGTATCTGGGTTGCATTCGTTAAGTACAACTACAGAGACGGAATTTTCGGAAGTAAGTTCGTAGGACTCAAGAACTTCCAGTTCCTTGCAGAGTCAGGTAAGCTTTTCGAACTTACCAAGAACACAATTCTTTACAATATCGCATTCATCATTCTTGGTAACTTGCTTGCTATTCTTGTAGCTATTCTTCTTAATGAGATGCAGAACAAGATGTTCAAGAAGGTTTCACAGACAATGATGTTCCTTCCATATTTCATTTCACAGGTTTTGGTTGGTATCCTTGTTTATAACCTTTTGAATTATGACTATGGTTTTGTTAATGAGATTTTGACATCCATGGGAAGAGAAAAGTGGGGCCCTTATTCAGATCCATCTGTTTGGCCTGTGATTCTCGTAATCGTTCACTTATGGCAGCAGACAGGTTATAACTCAGTTGTTTACTTCGCAGCTATCTGCGGTATCGATGCAGAGATCATCGAGGCAGCCAAGGTTGATGGTGCCAACGCTTTCCAGAAGATCAGATACATTATTCTTCCGGGACTTAAGCCTACAATAGTAATCCTTCTGTTGTTTGCTCTTGGTGGAATCGTAAAAGGTAACTTTGGTCTGTTCTACAACATCATCGGTACAAACTCACTTCTGTATCCAACAACAGATATCATTGAGACATATGTGTATCGTGCTACAATCAATGACTTTAACTTCTCTACAGCTTCAGCTGTTGGTTTGTATCAGTCAATTATTGGTTTTGTTATGGTTATGGGCGTTAACTACATAGTTAAGAAGATCGATCCTGACTATTCACTGTTCTAATTACTGATATTGATAAGAATCGTTAAAGAGAAGAGGAGTTTAAAATGTCTAAATCAAATGAAATTGAGATGACTGGCGTTAAGGTTAAGCTTGGCGTTTCAGATATTATTATAAGAGTATTCGGATATGTACTTATTACATTCTATGCTCTTGCATGTATTTTCCCATTCCTGATCATCATCGGTACATCTTTTACCAATGAGTCAGTAATCAGAGCAGAAGGTGTTCAGCTTCTTCCTAAGGAGTTTACACTTAAAGCTTACGAGATGGTTGTAAGAGGCGGAATGATCTGGAAGTCCTACGGACTTACAATCACACTTACACTTTGTGGTACTGTAGTAGGTCTTTTGATCATCGCTATGACAGGTTATGCACTTCAGAGAAAAGATTTCCCTCTCAGAAATGCCATTTCCTTCTATATTTACTTTACATCACTGTTCTCAGCAGGTCTTGCTCCATACTACCTTCTGATGACACAGACTTACAAATTAAATGACAGCTATTTGGCAGTATTTTTCCCACTTCTTATGTCACCATGGCTGATCATTCTCATGAAGAACTTCGTTAAGGCTATTCCTCATGAGATCACAGAATCAGGTAAGATTGACGGCGCTGGAGATATGGTTATTTTTACAAGACTTATTCTTCCAATGCTTAAGCCTGCTCTTGCTACAATAGGTCTTTTCCTTGCACTTGGTTACTGGAATGAGTGGTATCAGTCATCACTGTTCCTCAGCTCAAGAGTAGCTGTTAAGCCTCTTCAGTTCCAGCTGTACAAGGTTGTTAACGAGACACAGGCTCTTAAGAACTCAATTGCCGGACAGTACATCACACTTACAGATGTTCCTACAGAGTCTCTTAAGATGGCAACAGCCGTTATGGCTACAGGTCCTATCGTATTTCTGTATCCTTTCGTTCAGAAGTATTTCATCGGCGGTATTACAGTCGGTGCGGTAAAGGGCTGAGAGAACTTGCTGAGGTATTTTCGAAGCTAGTTCGAACGTCTTCCGGCGAGCGTATGCGAGAGCGGAAGTTCCTTGTTAGTAACTCACGTAAGTGAGACGAAGTCGAACTTAGTGAGAATCCCAGAGAGGACAATTGGAAGTTCCTTGTTAGTAGCTCACGTAAGTGGGTTCACATATTCATTTTCTTATCAAAAAGGAGGATAAAAATGAAGAAAAAGTTATTAGCAACATTACTTAGCGCAAGCATGGTAATGGGAATCGCAGCATGTGGCTCATCTACAGCTGAAACACCAGCTCCTGCAGACACAACTGCAACACAGACAGAAACAAAGACTGAGGCAACTACAACTGATGCAGGCAGCACAGAGACAGCTGATGCTTCTGCTATTGACACATCTGAGCATGTAGTTATCACTTACATGACAACAGGTGGTGCTCCTGAAGGAAACCAGACAGATGAGATGCTCAGACAGCTCAACGAGATCCTTACAGAGAAGGTTAACGCAGAGCTCGAAGTTTACTACATCGACTGGACAGATTACCTTTCAGTTTACAACTTAACTCTTGCACGTATGGATGGTACTGTAGACCTTGTTGGTACAGCTTCTGACTGGCTTGATGCTTGGCCAAATGCTAAGAACGGCGCTTTCCTTGAGCTTTCAGAGGATATGCTCAAGACATACGCTCCTAAGACATGGGCTTCAGTTTCACCTGAACACTGGGAACTCTGCAAATATGATGGAAACATCTACCTTATGCCTGAAGATAACTATGCACAGTGGACTAACCATGGATTTGCATATCGTCTTGACTGGGCTAAGGAAGCAGGCCTTGCTGATGGCGTTAAGAGCTGGGAAGACCTTACAACATACTTCAAGTATGTAAAAGAGACATATCCTGATGTTATTCCTTGGGATTCAGACGGCACACAGTATGCAACAATGGTTGGTGGATGGATTACATCTCACTCTAACTATGTTTCAATCGATGGTATCAACTCCGGCGCTATGTGGGGTGGTACAAAGGATGACCTTTACACAGTATATTCACCATATGTAACAGATACAGATTCACTTGTTGAATTTGCTAAGATGATGAAGGAATGGGATGAGATTGGAGTTTGGAAGACAGACGTTCTCAATAACACAACTTCTGACAACAGAGAAGACTTCAAGATTGGCCGTGTAGCAGCTGAGCAGCACCACACACAGACTTGGACAGATCTTTGCTCACACAAGGATGGTTACACAATTTATGACGATCCTAACGCAGAGACAGGCTTCTTCTACTTTGGTGAAGAGACTAAGAACCTTGTAGCTCTTTCAATCACTCACGGTGCTATGGCTGTATCTGCAGCTTCCAAGAACCCTGAGAGAGCTCTTATGGTTTATGACCTTATCAGAAACGATCCTGAGTGCTACAAGCTCTTCAACTATGGTGTAGAAGGTGTTTCTTACGAGCTTACAGATGATGGCATGAGAAAGACTCCAGAAGGATACAACTCAGCTACAGATGGTATTTCTGTAAACTACTGGTGGGGACGTAACGATGACCTTGAGATCAAGGACGCTACAATGAACTGGGATGCAATCGAGAAGCTCTACAAAGAGTACGATGCAATCAAGATCGACTATCCATATGGACAGTTCGTTCCTAACGTAGATGACATTCAGTCTAAAATCGACAACATTAACGATATTCACACAACATACATGAAGCAGATCGCATTTGGTAAGTACCAGGGATCAGCTGAAGATATCGTTGCTGAGTATCAGGAAGCTCTTAAGAAGGCTGGTATCGATGATGTAACAGCTGAGCTTCAGAGACAGTTCGACGAACTCTATAAGTAATCACTTAGCGAGGCATTTTCGAGCTTAGTGTACTACTTAGTTCTGGCGAGCAAAGCGAGAGCAGAACTTCATTATTACACCATGGAAAAAAGGGAATACTGTGATTTACTCCAGTATTCCCTTTATCTTAATAAAACGGAAACCGAAAGAGTATTCTTAGTTTACAAAAATTTAATATGTAATTATAAATGCGCTTTTTGTAATGATCATAAGTGGATATGCAGTGGGAAAAGAGTGCATTTACAAGGACATATTTGTCTATGGTTAATTGTAGATTTTCTACGAGGTTAAAGGAGAGTTATTATGGGAAAATTTGAGATTAAGGATACCTTCTATCTTAATGGAGAACCATTTAAGGTAATATCAGGTTCTTTTCATTATTTTAGAACTGTGCCTGAATATTGGGTAGACAGACTTGAAAAATTAAAAGCTTTGGGATGCAATACAGTAGAAACCTACATTCCATGGAATCTTACAGAGCCCAAAAAGGGAGAGTTTAATTTTGAAGGCTTCTGTGATATTGAGAAATTCATTCAGACTGCAACTGAACTTGGGCTTTATATCATCATCAGACCATCTCCATATATCTGCGCAGAGTGGGAATTTGGCGGACTTCCTGCATGGCTGTTAAAAGATCGCAACATGCGTCTCAGAGTAAGCTACAAGCCTTTCCTTGATGCTGTAGAGGATTATTATAAGGTTCTGATGCCCAAAATTACCAAGTATCAGATCGACAACGGCGGTAATATCATTCTCATGCAGATTGAGAATGAGTATGGCTATTATGCCAACGACCATGAGTACATGAAGTTTATGCATGATCTTATGGTTAAGTATGGCGTTACAGTTCCTCTTATCACTTCAGATGGCCCTTATCACGAGAGCTACAGAGGTGGATTTGCTGAGGGTGCTCACCCAACAGGAAACTTCGGCTCCAAGACAGAGGAGCGTTTTGATGTGATCAAAGACTACACAAATGGTGGCCCTCTTATGTGCGCCGAGTTCTGGGTTGGCTGGTTTGACCACTGGGGAAATGGCGGTCACATGAAGGGAAATCTGGTGCAGAGCACAGAGGACCTTGATAAGATGCTTGAACTTGGAAATGTCAGCATTTACATGTTCCAGGGTGGTACAAACTTTGGATTCATGAATGGCTCTAACTATTACAATGAGCTTACACCTGATGTTACAAGCTATGACTATGATGGAATCCTGACAGAGGATGGTCAGATTACTGAGAAGTACCGTAAATATCAGGAAGTAATCGGCAAGTACGTTGATATTCCAAAGGTTGAGTTTTCAACCAAGATACAGAGAAAAGCTTACGGAACATTGACTTGCAAGGATAAGGTATCTCTTTTTGCAACTCTGGATGACCTTAGCACTCCTGTACATCTTCCTTACACTGTTAATATGGAAGAACTTGATCAGAGCTATGGATATATTCTGTACAGATCAAGACTTCATTCAGAGGCCGGCATTGCTAAGCTTAAACTTTGGGAGACCGGAGACAGAGCCAATGTATTTGTGGAGGAGAATCCACTTATCACTCTTTATGACCTTGAGCTTAATGATGAGCATGATATTCCTATGGACAAGTACCTTGCATGCTCACAGCCTGCACAGATGCTGGCCGGTAAATTTATGATGGAGCATGGCCTTACTCCTGAGACTGCTGCTGCAGCAATCGGAGAGGCAGGCCTTTCTACAGGAACTCTTCAGGGACTTAATGAGAAGTTTGATGTACTTGTTGAAAACATGGGACGTGTTAACTTCGGACCTCGTATGGAGACTCAGAGAAAGGGTATTGGCAGATGTGTTCAGATAAACGGCCACATCCATAATGACTGGGATATCTATACACTTCCGCTTGATAATATCGAGAAGGTTGACTTCTCCAAGGAGTACAAAGAGAGTGCGCCAGCATTCTATCGTTTCACCTTTGATGTTACAGAGAAGGGCGATACTTTCCTTGATTTCGAAGGCTGGGGCAAGGGCGTAGCGTTTATTAACGGCTTTAACCTCGGAAGATTCTGGGAGATCGGACCTCAGAAGAGACTCTACATCCCTGCACCACTTCTTAAGGATGGAGAGAATGAAATCATTATCTTTGAGACAGATGGCAAGCACAAAGATACTATCGAACTCAAGGACGAACCTGATATCGGCTAAAACGTTATTGGCAAGCATTTCAGTCATGATTCATTGATTGAAATGCTTGTTTTTGTTATGGAAACCTATTATATTTATCTAGTGAATTTAAGATAACAAGAGTTGAAAGAGGATTACCAATTGGAAAAGCATTATTACAAAATCTATGGGTTGACCTTAGCTTCGGATTATGAATTCCCGCAGTTTGTTAGTATAGAGAAAAATGATAAAGAACCAGACATAATTATTGAACATGGGGATATTTCTGAGGAAATAAAGTTAGCTGCAGATAAAGGACAGATATGTGATTATGGAAAGAAAGAGTTATGGTTTAATAACCAAACTGGGTATTTCTGGATTAGGGAAAATAAGATTTCTTTTTTAGAAAAAGAAGATGTCTCTGTTGATGATGCGGCACAATTTCTACCAGGAATGTGTCTTGCTATTTTGCTGTGGTTTCATGAAAATATCATGCTCCATGGCGCATGTATTAGAATAGATGACAAAACCATTGTGATTGCAGGTAATAGTGGCAGCGGCAAATCTACACTAATGACAGAACTAATAAAAAAAGGTGCAAAGCTAATTGCAGATGATGTTACCTGTATCAGACAGTCTGATGGTAGGTATTTATCATATCCGGCTTTCCCGGCTCAGAAATTGTGCTTGGATCAGATCGAGAATAATAATATTTCTACAGATGGACTAAGACAGGTCAGATACGATTTGAATAAATATGAGATACCACGTAACGAGGAGTTTTTTGATGAGCCAAGTGAAGTGAATACCTTATTCAGAGTAGAGGTTGGAAACTGCGAAGAGCTTGAGATGAGTAAGATTGATGGTGCCGAAAAAATAAAAGTAGTTACAGATTCCATTTTTATAGAGTGGCTCTTCAATCAGGAGTTCAGGGTTGAACCGGAAGATTTGCTCAGATGTCTTGGATTTGCGTCCGGTATTTCAATTCACAGAATAATAAGGAATAAAGAGAAAAATACGCTTGATAGCATTTTGGAATATATTTTGAATAATATAGATTAAGGGAGCAGTTATGTCAGCAATTTGGGGATGCATAGACTTATCAGGAAAAGGGCTTGAACAAGATATTTCGGGCAGAATGAGCAAGTGCATTAGTAAATATAAGGTAGATGATGTTAGACATTTACAAAGCGGTAATGTTTATATGGCCTGTGGAATTCAATTTATAACTAAAGAATCCCATTTCGAGGTACTTCCATATAGTGAAGACAGCATATTTTTTACTGCGGATTGTGTATTAGATGATAGAGAAAAACTGATTTTGGAGCTAAACAGGGAAATTTCAGGTGAGAAGCTATCATCGGATACTCCTGATGGTAGATTGTTACTTTTGGCATACCAAACCTGGGGCGAGGCATTTGGCAATCATGTATTAGGACTGTTTTCTTTTGCTGTCTATGACCAAAATAAAAATGAGTTTCATTTATATACGGACCATACTTCTTCACGATGTGTTCACTATTATGTTGAGGGAAGCAAGGTCTATTTTGGAACGCTTACGAGTTGCATAACAGATGCAGTTGACAATATTGAATTTGATGAAAAGTGGATGACAGCCTGTATGGCCACAGATAATCCAACAACTCTTCTGTTTGTCGGTTTAACACCATTTGAAAATGTATATATTTTGCCATATGGTACCGGCATAAAGGCTGAGTATGATAAGGGTGAGATATCAGTAACTAAAATCAAGTATTATGATCCATTATCAAATATCAAGATGGATAAGAAGCTTACTGAAGAAGAATGTAGGACACTTTTTGTTGATACATTTAAAAAATGTGTAGAAGACGCAACCAGAACTGATGCTAATGTGGCTATTTCACTTAGTAGCGGATTAGACTCTTCGGCAGTGGGAAGTGTAGCAGCAACTTTTTTACAGGAAGAAAATAAGCCTTTATATAGTTACACATCAATTCCTTTAAAAGAATTTGATCATAAACACGAAAATAAGTATGGCTATTGGATTGATGATGAAACTAAAGGTGTGGAGATAATATGCCAAAAATATAAGAATATTATTCCACATTTTCTGGATTGCGAAGGCAAGAGCGCATTGACAGATCTGGATAAGCTGGTTGATTATCTTGAATTTCCAAGTAAGGCTGCAATTAACCACATTTGGATGTCTGAAGTATATAAAAAGGCAGTGGAAGACAAGTGCAAGATTGTCTTAGATGGTGCTTACGGAAACATGACCATTTCCTATGGGGATATATTTAAAAGTGCATATATGGCGCTGACTGAGGGCAAAGTTATTACGGCTGGAATGCAGCTGTCTAGGTATGGGAAAAATATAAAGGTCAGCAGAAAAAGATTGTTACGTATTTTTTGTGAGGATACATTTGGCGCTCAAAAAGTACAGTTAGATGGCTTTCTGGATGAAGAACTTCTTCGAAAAGAACTCTCTAAAAAATATAATATTAGAGAAACTTGGGAAGAAAGATTTAAAAGAGATGGCCAAAGCATGAAAACAATTGGGCAATACAGAAATAATACTGTTTCGCCGCTGCTGCTTCAGCTTATGGGAATTTACAAAACAAAGGATGGATTGTTTAATGGCTGTATTATAAGAGATCCAACTGAAGATAAGAGGATTATAGAGTTATGCTTGAAGCTTCCATATAGATGCCTGGCTTGGGATGGCGTCGAGAGAAAATTGGTTCGCAGTTATCTTAATGAATATGTTCCCGACGAGATAAGAGGGGTCATTTCAAGGAGAGGAAGACAAAGTGGCGATGCCGTAATGAGATATGAGAAGTATGACAATCAGGATATCAGGAAAAATGGAGAAGGCCTTAATTCCAACTTGACGAGATACTTTGATACTAATAAAGCAATAGATGTGCTAAAAGCTAAGACATCTGAGGATAATCTTATGAGAAAAGTGAAAATCCTGTCATGCAGTTCGTTTTTAGATAAATACGGAGAAAAATAAGAAAGAGCTTGGCATTACGCCAAGCTCTTTCTGGAATTACTGACCACTTACTTTCTGGAATCCGGTCCAATCACCGGATACATCGTGACCATGTTTTCTGAGAAATTCGATTTCCTCTTCTGAAAGATACACATGATCCATTTTCTGGCTTCTAGGGCCGCCGCCTGCTGTCTGGTTAAGAGCAAGCTCTTCGAGAACAGGTCTGTTCCAAGTCTTCATACGTCATTCCTCCTGTTTGATATATATATACCTAAAACTTAACGAAATAATAACATGTTTATTTAAAAGCGTACACAATTCTTACAAAAATGTAACAAATTAGTTTTATAAAGATTTAATATTTGCACAAAAAAAGAGTTTGACACATTGCTGCGTCAAACTCTTCTGATCTTGTGATTATTTACCGCTTACTTTAGCGAAACCAGCCCAATCGCCGGTAACGTCAAAACCAAGCTTTCTAAGAGCGTCTAACTGCTCATCTGTAAGGTAAATGTTGTCGAAATTATTGCTCTTTGGGCCGCCGCCTGCTGTCTGGTTGATCTCAAGCTCTTCGATAACTGGTGTGTTCCAAGTTTTCATTACTTCTTTCCTCCATGATACTTTTATACTCCTGTAAGTTGGCCAACTCACAAGACGTAATGTTAGCACTGCGTCTGAGCAGAGTAAAGAAATCTATCACTTCTGTAACAGCTGTGTCCAAATTGTTAAAAGTTTACCATAAATTGTAAATATACATTGGTAAAATCGAAAAACAATATAAATATATCGAATAACAATAAAAATATATTGACATTCGGATTTATGTGTATTATTCTTAATTCAACAAATCGTAAATATGAGAGAAGTTATTAAATATTAGTTTGATTTTGGAGGAAATTGCGATGGGTAACGGAAAGGAAAAAAGCAAAGTTGGAGAACTGGCCAGTATAGGAGCAACCAAGGCTTTTATTGTTGTTCTTACAGTTGCAGCAGTGGTTATGTGTGTCTTGGGGCCGAAGATTGTAGAAATAGTCATGACTAAGACGACACCACTGGCCCCGGATGCGTATAGATATTGGATTATGTTAATTGGCGGATATATTCTTGCAACTATTCTGTTTATCTTTTTGTTTATGTTATATAAGCTGGTTTGCAGAATAGAGCTTGGAGAAGTTTTCGTTGAACAAAATGTCAGAGCTCTGAGGATTCTTAGTAATCTTGTATTTCTGGCCTGCGTAATCACATTTGCGATTGGAATTACCTGTACATACATGATCTTTGTCATCACAGTTACAACTGCTTTTGTGACACCCATCATAAGTGTTATCAGCCATGCATTTGCCAAGGCAGTTGAGATGAAAGATGAACTGGATTTAACAGTATGAGGAGGTAGTCATGATAAGAGTTAATCTGGATGTGGTAATGGCAATGCGCAAGATTGGCGCGGGGGACCTGGCAGAGAGAGTAGACATTACACCGGCAAATTTGTCTATCCTTAAGAATAATAAAGCTAAGGCAATAAGATTTTCTACACTGAATGCAATTTGTAAAGAGCTAAATTGCCAGCCCGGAGACATCCTGGAATATGTGCCGGAGGATGGACCGGACAGTGATGAATAAAAATTCATCAGGTATCAAGATCAGACCAATAATATAAGTCATTTGGAGGACAGTATGGAAATTAAAGAAAAAAAGGCAGTATTCAGGTGGGCTGCCATCATTAGCTATGTAATCGGTTTTATTTATATCAAATACATGGCATGGGGAGCCGGTGTTTGTGACGTTCCATTTCTTCAGAACAGATACGGAATCAGAATGCTTGGATTTGCCGTTATATTCCTTATTTGTACAGAAATATTTGCTAACAAGGTTGGCGTGACCTATCAGAGTATTGCTGAGAAAAAGAATTCCATGTATGAACCTATTATCTTTGTGGGATGCATTATCTTACAGTCAATTGGACTTGCTTTATGGAATTTCCATGATGATTGGGAGTTTTACCAGATCTTTTTGTGGCACTTTACCATTATCTATTATGTTCTTGCAAGGACCGGATCCCTTGCAGCCGGACGAAGCGGAATACTTTTCATTGTAGACTGTTTCCAGGGCTTTATAGCAATCCCTATTACAAATATATTCCTCAGAATCATAGCTATATTCAAAAGAGAAGAGAAACCTGAGGATGCTTACGATGTAGCTCCAAAGAAAAAAAATTTTGCCAAGACAGTATTTACAATTGTAATATCTGTTTTTATAGCATTCTGTGTATGTTTATATGCTTTTGTGCAGCTCTCCGAAGCATCCGAAACCTTCAGGAAAGTGGGAGAGAAGTTCCTGGAAGCCCTTGATGAGTTCTTTACACAGAAGTTCTGGGATTACACAGTAGAGAACATTATTTATATTATTGCTTCAATTCCTGTCAGCTGGTTTTTATTTAGCCTTGTTGGCGGTGCGCTCAACAAGAGTATGCCTTTCATAACAGAAGAGAGTTTTGAAAAAGAGACCAAGGGATGCCATCAGCTTCCTGCATATTCAGCATATATCGTAATTGGAAGCGTATGCTTTCTCTACACATTATTCCTTGGCACATCAATTTATGATTTCATCAATCACAAGGGCTTATTTGCAGCTACAGCTCATGAAGCATCAGTTAGAGCCGTGGGAAGTTTTTGGAGCCTTATAAGAGTGGTACTTTTAAACTTTGCGATTTTAGCCGGATCATGTTTCCTTTCCAAGAAAGCTCTTTGGGAAGAAAAGGCTACCAGAATCCTTGCAACAGTGCTCTTTGTGTTTGCACTTGGCTTTGCAATTCTTGCAGCATGTAACCTTATGGGAGTATACATCGCAATCTTTGGAATCACACCAAAGAGAATCCTGTCTTCATGGGTAGTAATGAATGTTATCGTATGGTGCTTCCTTATGATCATTCGTTTCTATAAAAAAATACCTGCCGCTCAGATAGGTATTATCCTTGCGGCAGTATCATTTTCAATTGTAGTATGTTTCAGATTTTGACGGATTTTTAGTAAAAAGAATTATCTGATAAGGGTTCCGTATAGATGACCATCAAATTCTTTGAAGTATGTTTCTTCGATCTTGCGCATAAAAATGGTGATATCATCATCCCCAAAGTATAGCTCAAATCGAAGACTTCCAACGCATTCATCAATCAGGTGAATGCGGACATACAACACGTTTCCTCTAAGCCAGATGGCACCTGCTGTATAGTGGGTGCCATTTTGGACTTCATAGGGCAGTTCGCCCTTGATATCATAGCACTTTGTAATAACCTTTTTAAGCTCACCTTCAAGCATGCTTTGAAATCCAAAAGTTATATCGTAGACCGGTGAAGCTTCTTTGTTTTCACCTGCATAAAAGCGAATGAAAGATTTATCTTCTGTAATCTCAAGCTGAACTTTGGAAAATCCCTGACGATTTTTGGAAAGGGTATAATTTAAAATTATAGGTTTGGAATTAGCATCCGCTAAAGCCTTAATGAATTTGGGAGTTTGGCTGGCTCCTCCAGGGGCTTGAGAAGTCTCTTTTTCCGGAATCCTTGGAAGAGAGATATTCAGGCCATTGGCGGTTTCACAAAGCGCCTCGTAATCTGATTTTTCTTTTACCCGATGGCTGGAATTTGCGGAAGCGAAATCTGCAGACTCTGTATCAGATATTCCCGGTAAAAGAATTCTGTAAATCCCATCATATATAACCTGATTTCCACCGGCGATTCCCTGAGTATCTGCAGTGGTCATGATAAGAAGCTCTTTGTCCGGAATGCTGATTGCCAGCTGCCCGCCCATACCATACATTACAAAGCCTCCCATTTCGTTTTGCCAGATCTGCATTCCGTATCCGGCAGATTCGCTTGGAAGAGGGCCGGTCATTATGTTATCGGACAGGTTAGAAGTAGCAAGCTCGATAAATTCAGGATTCAAAAGAGTTCTGACTATGCCATCACTGCAGGTGACAGTACCTTTTTTATCAAGGACATACAGAACCTTAAGGATATCCATAGGAGTTGCCATAAGTCCGCTTCCACCCATGGAAATGCCAAAGGGATCCTTTACCATGTAGGAGTTTTCGCTGAAATCCAGATGATGCAGTAATTTGTCTTTCAGATAATCAAGCATTGGCATCCCTGTGAGTTTTTCTACAAGGGAGCACAGAACGTGGGCTGCAGAGGTGTCATAGTGGAACACTGTGCCCGGTTTGTGGGTTGGAGCTACGTTAAAAAAGCTTTCGACCCAGTCGGACTTCATGTCGACCTTATAGGTGGTTGAAGCGTGACAGGTCCTCATCATCAGCATATTCCTGATGGTGGTGGCCTTTATCCAGGGATGTGTGGCTTCATTTGTGTATTCCGGGAAATAATCAGTTATGGAATCGTCCAAAGAGAGTCTCCCTTCGTCAGCTAAAAGAGATATGGCAAAGGCGGTAAAACTCTTACTGATTGAAAACATCCTGTGAAGAGTATCTTTTTGGTATGGGGCGTAGTATTTTTCAAAGATAAGCTTATCCTTTCGCATAATGAGAATTGAATGCATTGGGATATCTTTTTCGTCCAGATATAATAATAAATCCCTTATGGAACCGGAGGAGACTCCGACTTCCTCGGGCAGAGAAGTGCTAAATGAAAACATAGTCAATGTGCCTCCTTATAGATTCATCTTAACCAATGAGAATGGCGGATGCAATAAAAGTTGTTTTTGAACGTGTCCCTATGCTATAATTTCACTTGGAATATCACTTTTGGAGAGGGAGTTATGTCATCAATAATACAGAATAACCAGGTTTTTAACAACGAAGTTCCTTTTTGCAGGGTTTACAGCATCGAGAGCAAGAAGCAGTTAGAAGAGAGATTCCTTGCACATAGAATTTCGTATTTCATAGAATGGCAGGACAAGTCAATTCTTCAGCGCCTCTTTGACAGAAAGGGCAGCAAGATTGTATGCACCTTCAGAATCAATAAGAGCGAAATCCTTAGAGCCAGAGAGCTTGCCCAGGGCATCGAGGGAATCAAGTTCAAGGATAACGGCGATATCAAGTTTAATGATCGTATCCGTAGGAGAAGCGAGGCTGTTAAGTCTGATGACGAGAGCGATGGACTTGAGATGCCTGAACTGAAATTTGAGAATAGTACTGAGGACTATGAAGAGGAAAACGAATAATGAGTAGGGGACATGCGCCCCTACTTTTGTTTTGATTATTTGTTTGAATAAAAGAGGATAGATATGTCATATCATCAGAATGTAAAAAAGTTTGAGAAAATCAATGAGAAGATGAATAAAGGCAAGGTACCAAAGAGTGCCGGAGTCGAGAAAAAGGAGAAGAAGGAAAAAGCTTCTTTTACTGATGGGCTTAAGGAAAGCACAAAAAAAAGGGTAGCA
This sequence comes from Butyrivibrio sp. VCB2006, assembly GCF_000420945.1. GTDB lineage: Bacteria > Bacillota > Clostridia > Lachnospirales > Lachnospiraceae > Butyrivibrio. Next base: position 38,001 of record NZ_ATVX01000004.1, on the reverse strand, counting down.
AATGATGAAACCAAGAAAAAATCATCAGTAAGCTATTCTGATAATGGAAAGAAAACAGTTAGAAAAGGATTAGTAGACAAGAAGACTAATTCTAAGACTGGCCAGGACAGTGAGAATGGCAATACCAAGAAGAGCCGCTGCCCATATTTCAAGAAGTGTGGCGCATGTCAGATGATCGATACACCTTATGACAAGCAGCTCCGTCAGAAACATGCCCATGTGGCTGAGCTTTTGGAGCCATATACAAGGGTAGCTGCTTTTGTGGGAATGGAAGAGCCTGAGCATTACAGATGCAAGGTTCATGCGGTATTTACCCATGATAAAAAGGGTAATCCTTTGTCCGGAATATACAGAGAGGGAACTCATGACGTGGTGCCTATCGACAGCTGCCTTTTAGAGGACCAGAAAGCAGATGCTATTATTGGCACAATCCGCGGAATGCTCAAATCCTTTAAGATTAAAACTTATGACGAGGACAATGGTTATGGCCTGCTTCGCCATGTTCTTATCAGAATAGGCAAGAATACAGGGGAAATCATGGTAGTACTTGTAACAGTGTCGCCTATTTTCCCTTCCAAGAATAACTTTGTGAAGGCTCTTTTAAAGGAGCATCCTGAGATTACAACTATTGTTCTTAATGTTAACGACAAGCAGACCAGCATGATCCTGGGAGACAAAGAAAAGCCTATGTATGGCCCGGGATTTATCTATGATATCTGCTGTGGTATGAAGTTCAAGATAAGTCCTAAGTCTTTCTATCAGGTTAATCCTATACAGCAGGAAGTTTTGTACAATACTGCTATTGAGATGGCAGATCTTAAGGGAGATGAGGTTGCTCTTGACTGCTATTCAGGTGTTGGAACAATTGGAATCATCGCAAGCCCTCATGTTAAAGAGGTTATTTCTGTTGAGCTTAATTCGGATGCCGTAAGCGATGCCAAGCTTAACGCCAAGATTAACGATGTTAACAACATCACTTTCTATGAAAATGATGCTACGAGATTTATGCAGCAGATGGCTGATTCGGGGGATAAGGTGGATCTGGTATTTATGGATCCTCCAAGAGCAGGCTCAACACCTGAGTTCATCACTTCCATGATCAACCTGGCGCCCAAGAAGGTCGTATATATTTCCTGCAGCCCTGATTCTCTTGCAAGGGACCTGGAACTTATCACCAAGGGCGGATACAAGGTTAAAAAGGCTGTGCCGGTGGACATGTTCCCATTTACAAGGTCTATAGAGACCTGTGTACTGCTGACCAAATAATGCGTTACAGCCTGGGGAGGCTGTGTTATTCTAAGAATAAATAATTAGGAGGATTCAAACGTATGAAAAAGAGTGTTTTTGGGACTGGACAAATCGTTATTACAGCAGCGCTGCTTGCTATCTGCATAGTGAGCCAGTTTTTTAAGAACCTGAGCGTGTTTATTACAGGACCGATCATAAATGCCTGCCTGATCATAGCAGTTCTAGCTGTTGGACTTGCTAGCGGCCTGGTTCTGAGCATTATAACACCTGTTACGGCTTATATTATTGCCGCGTCTCCGGTTATGATGGCTGTGCCATTAATTATTCCGCTTATCATGGCAGGTAATGCAGTGCTTGTAGTTGCAACCTATTACCTTCTGAGAAAAGACCTTATAAATGGCAAAGGACTTCGTGATATCAAGAGTTATGTTAAGGCTGTGATCTGTGCACTACTTAAGGGATTGTTCATGGGACTTACTATAGCACTTTGGCTTCTGCCTACATTTATTCCGGCTGATAGCCCTCTTATGAACAAACTTCCTGTATTTCAGACTACGTTTTCAACGACACAGTTCATTACAGCCTGCATCGGATTTGTGTATGCTTTTATCATCTGGGCTGCCCTTAGCAGATTCCTTAAAAATGAGCATTAAAGCCAACTGACTGGATATTTATTGAATATGGATTATTATGAATCATCTGCTACATTGACAAAAAAGTAGCAGATGATTTTTTCAATTTTAGCAAGAATCTTTACATGATTTTAGGTTTTTCTAAAGCTTAATTCTCTATAGAATAGTCCAAAAGGGAGGATTATTCTATGTCTGTACACGTTATTGATGAAGCAAACCGTTGTTTGCAGTGCCCAAATCCCAGATGCAGGGAGAATGGGTGTCCTATTCACACCAACATTCCGGAAATGATACGTCTATTTAAAGAGAATAAGATGATGGAAGCAGCTCAGATGCTGTTTGAAAACAATCCGCTGTCTATGGTATGTTCTCTTGTATGCAATCATGAGAATCAGTGTGAAGGAAATTGTGTTCGCGGGATAAAAGGGGATCCCGTCCACATTTCGTCTATAGAAAACTACATATCGGATTCATGTTTTGAAAGACTTGAGCTCAAAAAAGCTCCTTCAAACGGGATGAAGGCAGCGGTGATCGGAGCAGGGCCTGCAGGCATAACGATTGCTATCATACTGGCTCTTAAGGGCTATTCAATCACTGTTTTTGAAACTCACGATAAGATTGGCGGTATTCTTCGCTACGGTATTCCTGAATTCAGGCTTCCAAAGTCAATTCTCGACAGATACTATGTCAAGATGAGAGAGCTGGGAATAAAGTTCAGACCAAACTTTTCCATAGGTGGATCCACAACTATACAGGATCTTTTAAACGACGGATACAAGAGTGTTTTCATTGGAACCGGAGCCTGGAGACCCAGGAAACTTGGCATTCCCGGAGAGACTTTTGGAAATGTTTTTTACGCCATCAATTATCTGAATAATCCTGATGTATACGAACTTGGGGACAAGGTTGCCATAATAGGCGCCGGAAATGCAGCAATGGATGTGGCAAGAACGGCTATACGCCACGGATCACGTGATGTCACAGTCTATGTTAGAGGAGAATCCGTATCTGCTTCCAAGACAGAATTTGAATACGCCAAGGTTGACGGCGTTAAATTCGAATACAATATGTCCATTGTGAGAATTGAGGATGATGGCCCTGTATTTAAAACGGAAGATGGGGAGAAGCTTATTCCGGCAGATAGCATCATGATTGCCATTTCTCAGGTTCCCCAGGACAGAATTGTCAGCAAGGAAAAAGACCTTAAGCTCAATGAAAAGGGAAATCTTGCCACCAATGAATTGGGCGAAACTACTATTCCGGGGGTATTTGCATCTGGTGATGTTGTTACAGGTGCCAAAACTGTAGTTGCTGCTGTTGCGGTATCTAAACAAATTGCTGAAGATATGCATAATTTTATGCAGACAAATAGGTGATATTTAAGGTATAATATTGGTGCTGTCGGCCCACGATTGCTTGCCGGCGGCATCAATATTTTTTTGTATTGGAAATGTAGGGGATGAAGCAAAATTATAAGCTTGTTATCAGCTATGATGGAACAAGATATCATGGCTGGGAGAAAAAGTCCGGCGTTGATACCATTCAGGGAAAGCTTGAAAGTGTCCTTAACAGAATGGTTAATGCTGAGGGGAATGAAGAAGTAAATCTAATAGGCGCGGGCAGAACTGATGCCGGTGTTCATGCCAGAGCCATGACTGCCAGTGTCGTTCTTGATACGCAGCTTTCTGAGGCGCAAATCCAATCATATTTGAATTCATATCTTCCTGAGGATATAAGCGTGGGCGAGGTCAAGGCCTGCTCGGAGAGATTTCATGCCAGATACAATGCTATAGGCAAGACTTACAGGTATACCTGTTGGTATGGCTCAAGTAAGCCGGTATTTGACAGGAAATATGTTACGGTATTGGATAAAGAACCTGATGTTGCCAAGATGAGGAGAGCAGCTCAGTACCTTGTGGGTGAGCACGATTTTAAGAGCTTTTGCGGCAATAACAAGATGAAGAAATCAACAGTCAGATGCGTTGATACTATCAATATCGAGGAAAGTGGCAATTACATCCGTTTCTATTTCCACGGTAACGGATTTTTGCAGAACATGGTACGAATCCTGACAGGAACTCTTTTGGAGGTGGGATATGGAAATATAACGCCTGAAGGGGTAAAAGATATTCTGGAAGCCTGTGACAGGAGCAAAGCAGGGCCTACGGCGAGACCTGAGGGACTCTGCATGATGAAGGTGGATTACTAGGGTACTAGTAACTATATATTTTTATTATTTATGGGGTGTGTATGAACAAGAAACTTATCAAAAATCTATTTATGACTGCAGCAGGAGTGCTTGCGATAGCATTTGTTTTTTTAACAAATCCTGTTAGCGTTATGGCCGCCGGAACCGGTGCTGTAGCCATCAATTCCGTAACTATCGGAGGTAGTAATGTAAACATTGTTGCGTCTGCATCAGACCTTCCTGCCAGCGATGACGGAATCTATTATCTTTATGCTGAGAAGGTTTATCAGAATGGCCCTTCCGGTAATGCTGTAGCGACAGCAGCTGTTGGTCCTAATGCTGTCTTTTCAGTACCACTTGGTATGAATACAACAGAATGCCGTCTTTACGACAAGTTCCAGATTTGTGTTCTTCAGGGAGGCTCTATGGTGCCTGTTACCAATCCAAGGTACATTACAAATCCTGAAGTTCTCGGTACAGCAGTAGCAGCCAAGAATAATGGCAAAAAGGGAATTATCCTTGACGGTGCCAAGATTGGAAACGGCAACAATGAAGTTGTTGAACTTGGCGTTCAGCAGGCTGCTTACAATATTAACCTGGAGGACGTAATCGGCGGTAATGGTGCGGTTCAGTATTCTTACAACGGAAAAGTATACGGCTTTGACTCAGTAAAGCTTTCACAGTACGATCACTGCGTAAGAACAACATCAAATCAGGGTATTGGCCTTACAATGGTTCTTTTGAACCCATACGCCAAGGGAGAGGAATTTATGATCTCTCCTTCTTCAAGAGGTGGCATAGGAAGAAGTAACTACTATATGATGAATACTTCAGAGCAGAAGGGCCTTGAGTATCTTGAGGCGGTTGTTTCTTTCCTGGCAAACAGATATAACGGTCGTAATGGTTTTGGACAGGTAGATAACTGGGTTGTTGCCAATGAGGTTAATGCCAAGAACGTATGGAATTACTCTTCAGTTTCCGATGAGCTTACCTATGCGCAGCTCTATGTGGATTCTCTGAGAGTGTGTTATAACGCAATCAAGAGTAAGAACTCAAATGCCACAGTTTGCATCAGCCTTGATCAGAACTGGACACATGTACATAATCCTGGATCTTATTATTCAGCAAGAAGTATGATAGAAGCTATAAATGCTGTGGCTAAAGCTCAGGGTAATTTTGACTGGGCCGTTGCTGAGCATCCTTACAACTATCCTATGACCTGGACAAGCTTCTGGACTCCAAAGAATGAGACAGCTGCAGCTATGATCCAGCACAATATTAATACTCCATATCTGTCAATGCAGAATATTGAGCAGCTGACAGATTATCTTTCACTTCCTGAAATGCGCAATACTAAGGGAAATGTCAGACCTGTTCTTTTAACTGAGATAGGTTATTCCTCAACTCAAGGCGAGGAGGCTCAGGCATATGCCATGGTTTATGCGTATCAGAGGGCTATGACTAACAGCCATATCAAGATGATCATATTCAACAGACAGACTGATTACCCTCTTGAGGTCAGACAGGGGCTTTCCGTAGGCCTGACAGACCAGAATGGCAGAAGAAAACTGGCTTTCGAGGTCTTCAAGCAGATGAATGGAGCTAATGGTGGGACCTATGTACAACAGGCAGCTGCGTACATGGGAATAGCCAACTGGAATGCTGAAATGAATGCCCGCTAACCCAGTACTGGTGCGGGTTTAATACAATTTTTAGAAAGCTAAAAAAAGGATTAAATAACCACTGATACCATCGATTAATTAACCCAAAACTAGGATAATAAAATTATCAAAAATCTAGTTGGAGGGCGCCTTATATGAGGAAAAAATCTACTTCTGTCATGGTATCTTTAGCAATGTCTTTAATCCTCATTTTACTGAACTGCATATTGGATTGTGGTCAGCTTACTGTCTATGCAGCAGCTCCTTCCGCAGATAATATCAAGGTTAACAATGAGTATGTTATTCCTGATGGCTATGACTGGTGTACTTTTTATGTTGTTGTTGCTACTAATAATACCGGCAAGGATATTACGATAAACGCCGAGTTTACTGCAGTTGACAAGAATGGAAATGTGGTTGCCAAATCTCAGGATTATTCAGATGCAGTCAAGAAGGATCAGCAGTTTATCCTGTATGGACAGTTCAAAAATGTAGATATACAGGGCGTTTCAAACTTTAGGTATTCATTCAATGTCGGCGAGACAGACAACTGTACTTACAATTCTGTGGATATAGATGCAGTGAATAACGGCGAGTGCCTTCAGGTATCCGCAACTAATTATTCCGAACATGATATTCAGGGTGTTGGAGTCAGAACAGTTTTTCTTAAAAATGGCAAGGCTGTTGGATTTGACACGGTAAATATTGCAGATGTAGGATATACCTTCCATGGTGGAAGCACCAATTCGCAGGTGGTTGGCCATAACACAGCCAAGTATGATACTTATATATTGACCTATACTTCAGCAGGTAATGACCCGTTAATGGATTTTTAAATATCAGTAGTTTTTTAGAGCGCAGGAATTAGACCTGCGCTCTTTCCTTTTGGGCATAAACTATGCTATACTATTCACTGGTTACATATTTTGAAATGAAAGAGATTTATTGTAATGACGTCTGACAAGGAGACCAGTAAAAAGGGGAAAGTTTATAGTAAGCGAATTCAGTGTTTGAGAAGGCTGATTGTTGCGACAGTTGCTGCTTCTTGTCTTATTCCAACATGTATCTGTATTATCCTTGCAATTAAATATGACAGACTTAAGGGCGATCTTGACCAGAGCAGGGCAGACCTCTCCTGGTACCGGGAACGGTATGGAACAGAGATGGAGATTTTTGCTCAGGAAGCAGAGGCGCAGGCTGATGCATCTGTGGAGGATGCAGCCGGTGAAGCCGGGTCTGTGGAAGAGCCTGTCAACATGGATGTGGATTATGCCAATGTTGATGTCAGCGGTGCGCAGAATCCCGAGGACATCGAGGGAACAAGGTACGTGTATCTTACATTTGATGATGGACCGAGTTCTTCTACCGCAGAGATTTTGGATATCCTTGCAGAGTATGATGTGAAGGCTACTTTCTTTGTATGTGGTAAGCCTGATGCCAGATATACAGATCTGTACAAGAGGATTGTTGACGAGGGACATACTTTAGGTATGCATTCCTACAGTCACAAGTACAACGTGATATATGACTCAACGGTTTCTTTCAAGGCTGATCTTGATAAACTTAGAGTGTTCCTTTATGAGACCACCGGAGTCTGGGCCAAGTACTATAGATTCCCGGGAGGCAGTTCCAACAATGTCAGCACAGTTGATATGAAGGAGCTTGTTGACTGCCTTAATGATAGCGATATTACATTTTTTGATTGGAATGTTTCTGCCGGTGATGACAGAGCCGGTTCCAACAAGACCACAATATACAACAACATTGTGGAGAATATTCCAAGGTTCAAGCACTGCGTAGTACTGATGCATGATGCAGCAGACAAGAAGGCTACAGTTGAGGCTCTGCCGGAGATAATAGAGGCTATCCAGGCAATGGATGACACAGTGATATATCCGATAACAGACGATACGTTACCGGTTCAACATATCAAATAATAAGATTTATAGTGAATGGAGGATATCAAGATGGGATTTTTTTCTGAGCTGAAGAATGACCTTTCACAGGCTGTCAACACTCTCATGCCTGATGACAAGGCAGACGAGACAGCTGCTCTTGATAGTGACAAGAATGGGGAAGGTTTCACTCGCGGGGACAAATCTGAAAAGGTAGATATCGACAGCATGCTCAACAAGCTTGACGATATCAAACTTGAGGAAATTGGCGGGGAAACAAACGAGGCCGAGGAGCCGGAAAAAGTTGAGGAGCCACAGGAGGTTGCTGAAGAGGTAGTGGAAGAGGAAGCTCCTAAGAGCGCACTTGACGTAATGGCTGAACTCAAGCAGAGCGCAGCGGCTGAGGCTGCAGCTGAGGTTGAACTTGAGGAACTTGAAGAAAAGATTGAGGAGCAGACCGAGGCTGAAACAGAGGTTTCACAGCCACAGTCAGGCTTTGAGGCAATTAGCGCCGCAGTAGAAGAAACCTACGTTGCGCAGGAGCCTGTAGAGAGATATGTTGCAGAGGAATCTGCATCTACAATCAATAATTCAAATAATGGGGGATATGAAACTATGGATTTTGAACAGCAGACACCAACAGATGAGACAGCTAGCATTACAGAAGGTATGGTCATCACAGGTGACCTTCAGACAACAGGATCACTTGATCTTATCGGTAAGGTAACAGGTAACATCAAGTGCCTTGGTAAGCTCAATGTAACAGGCGAGATTTCAGGCGATTCAGATGCAGCAGAGATTTATGCTGAGTCAGCAAGAATTACCGGAGAAGTTAGAAGTAAGGGCAGCGTTAAGGTTGGCCAGAGCACAGTTATCGTAGGTAACATTTTTGGTTCAAGCGCAGTTATCGCCGGTGCTGTAAAGGGTGACATCGATGTTCACGGACCTGTAGTTCTTGATACAACAGCAATTGTAATGGGTAACATTAAGTCCCAGTCAGTTCAGATCAACAATGGTGCGGTTATCGAAGGTATGTGCTCACAGGCATATGCTGATGTTAATCCATCAGAGTTCTTTGAGACACTCAAAAATAGATAATAAATAGTCGGAGAAAGTTATGAGAATTTTATTAAAACTCAGTGGTGAGGCCCTTGCGGGCGACAAGAAGACTGGCTTTGATGAGGAGACAGTCAGAAAGGTTGCGCTGCAGGTTAAACAGCTTGTTGATAACGGAACACAGGTTGGTATAGTTATCGGAGGCGGCAATTTCTGGAGAGGTCGTACAAGCGAGAATATCGATCGTACCAAGGCTGACCAGATTGGAATGCTTGCTACAATCATGAACTGTATTTACGTTTCTGAGATTTTCAGAAGCGAGGGCATGATGACCAATATACTTACACCTTTTGAATGTGGTTCCTTTACAAAGCTCTTTTCCAAGGACAGGGCTAACAAGTATTTTGCCAAGAATATGGTAGTGTTCTTTGCAGGCGGTACAGGACATCCATATTTCTCAACAGATACAGGTGTTGTACTGAGAGCTATCGAAGTTGAGGCAGATTACATTCTTTTAGCTAAGGCTATTGATGGGGTATATGATAGTGACCCTGCCAAGAATCCTGATGCAAAGAGATATGATACTGTTTCAATAAATGAGGTTATTGCCAATAATCTTCAGGTTGTGGACATGACAGCTTCTATTCTTGCCAGAGACAACAAGGTTCCTATGAGAGTCTTTGCTCTTCAGGAAGAGAACAGCATAGTAAATGCTGCATCCGGCAAGTTTAATGGAACAACAGTTACAACTGATTAATACTACTAGAGTTTAATAGGAGGAATCCGGTATGAATGAGAAAGTAAAAGTTTATAACGATAAAATGCAGAAATCATATGATTTCCTTAGAGAGGACCTTGCTTCTATCCGCGCAGGAAGAGCTAACCCTCACGTACTTGATAAGATTAAGGTTGATTATTATGGAACACCTACACCACTTCAGCAGGTAGGTAACGTTTCAGTTCCTGAAGCAAGAATTATCCAGATTGCTCCTTGGGACAAGACCCTTATCAAGGACATTGAGAAGGCGATCATGATGTCTGATCTTGGTATTACACCAAGTAATGACGGCACTGTAATAAGACTTGTATTCCCAGAGCTTACTGAGGAACGTCGTAAACAGCTCACCAAGGACATCCGCAAGAAGGGTGAGGATGCCAAGGTTGCAGTTAGAAACGTACGTCGTGATGGTAACGAAGCTTTCAAGAAGCTTAAGGGAACAGACGTATCTGAGGATGAGATCAATGATCTTAATGATGAGCTTCAGAAGATCACAGATAAGTTCATCAAGGACATTGATGCAGCTGTAGAAGAAAAGAACAAAGAAGTAATGACAGTATAAAAAACTATGACAGTCATGAAATATCTTTCGCTATGATTGATATTTCATGACTAGGTTTTTATAAGAAAAGATTTAAATTAGGTGAGTATATGGAAAACAATTCAAATATTCCTCAGCATGTAGCGATTATACTTGATGGTAACGGCAGATGGGCCAAGGCCAAGGGAATGCCCAGAAACTATGGACATATGCAGGGAGCCAAGGCTGTAGAGGATATTCTCGTAGATGCAAGAGATATAGGAATCAAATATCTTACAGTCTATGCTTTTTCAACTGAGAACTGGTCCAGACCTGAGGCAGAAGTTTCTGCACTTATGACTATTCTTCGTAATTACCTTAAGACCAGTATCAAGAAGTCCATGAAGAACAATGTTCGTTGCCGCGTTATCGGCGATAAGAGTGCTCTTTCTGCTGATATTCAGGATGCGATAAGAGAACTTGAGGAAGCAACTGCCGGCAATACAGGACTTACGTTTACAATAGCTATTAACTACGGCAGTAGAGATGAGATAACCAGAGCAGTCCGCAAGGTAGCAGAAAAGGTTCAGGCAGGAGAGATAGCTGCTGCGGATATTACACAGGATATGATAGCTGAGAATCTGGATACCAATTACCTTCCGGATCCTGATCTTCTTATCAGAACCTGCAATGAACAGCGTATTTCCAACTATCTTCTGTGGCAGTGCGCATACTCTGAATTCTATTTTACAGAGGTAGCATGGCCTGATTTCGACAAGGAGCAGCTCCTTAAGGCAGTAGAAGCTTATGGCAACAGAACCCGTAAGTTCGGGGGACTCAAAACTGAGTAATAAGGCTGGTATATAATTTGAAGACTAGAGTAATTAGCGGAATAATAATAGGTGTAGTGCTGGCTGTAGTTCTTTTGTCAGGCGGATACGTACTGGCGGCTACACTTCTGGCGGTTTCTTTTGTCAGCTTTTTTGAGCTTACAAGGGCAACCGGAGTTCACCTTCAGGGGCAGAAATGCAACGGACTTGAACTGTGCGGATACATATCTATAATTGTTCACTATGTGCAGATGATCCTGGTGAGAGACTATAGATATTACATCTTTTCTATTATGTTTGCGTTTTTCCTCATAATGGTGTGCTATGTGGTAAACTTCCCTAAGTTTACTGCAACAATGGCAATTACAACGTTCTTTTGCTTTGTGTATGCTCCTGTGAATATGTCTTTTGTCTATCTTCTGAGGATAAGACCGTTCGGACAGTACCTTGCATGGATTCCATTTATTGCCTGGGTATGTGACACCTGTGCATATTTCTCGGGACGAGCCTTTGGCAAACACAAACTGGCTCCCAAGCTATCCCCCAAGAAGACCATCGAGGGGGCAATCGGCGGAGTTGTGGGCTCTGTGATTGTAGGAATCATAATGGGTTACATAATCTATAACAGAGAAGCTCTTGATGTGAGTGTTATCATTGCATTTGCGGTTATCACATTCGCAGGAAGCATAATTGCTCAGCTTGGAGACCTTCTTGCATCCGGTATAAAAAGAGATCACGATATCAAGGACTACGGTAAGCTTATTCCCGGTCATGGCGGAATAATGGATCGCTTTGACAGTGTAATTTTTGTAATCCCTTGTATATATTTCTTGGCGGCAGTACTTGGGCCAATGATTAAATAAAGAAATTATTTTTCCCTCTAATCTTAGGATTAGAGGGATTTTTTCGCCCTTTGGATTCTTTCTGCGACTAGGAAAAAGATGGCTATAGTGATATAGTATACTTTGTCCGATTATAGATTTTTTGATGATAATATTAGGCTTTTGATATAAAGATTTTGTGGTAAAAAAGGAGATATTATGCATAGAAATATAGTGCTTTTGGGTTCTACAGGTTCTATAGGAACTCAGACTTTGGATGTTGTCAGAAACAATCCTGACGAGCTTACAGTAGTGGGACTTGCAGCTAATAGGAGAGTAGCGGAGGTTGAGGCTCAGGTTCGTGAGTTTAAGCCTAAGTATGTCTGCATGTACGATGAGACAGCTGCAACAGACCTTCAGACCAGAATCGCAGACCTTGGAATCAAGGTAATGTCAGGAATGGAAGGCCTTCTTGAGATCGTTTCCGTGCCGGAAGCAGATACGGTTCTTACAGCTGTTGTCGGTATGATCGGTATCCAGCCTACAATCAGAGCAATTGAGAGCGGCAAAGATATCGCTCTTGCCAATAAAGAGACACTGGTTTGCGCAGGCCACATCATTATGCCTCTTGCTGCCAGCAAGAAGGTTCAGATTCTTCCTGTAGACAGTGAGCACAGTGCTATTTTCCAGTCTCTTAACGGAGAACCAAGGGACAAGGTTGAGAAGATTCTTTTAACAGCCAGCGGCGGCCCATTCAGAGGCAAGAAGAGAGAAGAGCTTGCTAATATGACTGCGGCTGATGCTCTCAAGCACCCTAACTGGGATATGGGACCTAAGGTCACAATTGATTCTTCTTCTCTTGTTAATAAGGGACTTGAAGTTATGGAAGCAAGATGGCTCTTTGACGTGAGCCTTGATAATATCCAGGTTGTGGTACATCCTCAGAGTATTGTTCACAGTGCGGTTCAGTACGTGGACGGAGCCGTTATTGCGCAGCTTGGTGTGCCTGATATGAAGCTTCCTATTCAGTACGCGCTCTTTTACCCTGACAGAAGACCTATGGCGGAAAAGAGACTTGATCTGTTTGAGCTTCATAGCCTTACCTTTGAAAAGCCTGATACAGATACCTTTAGAGGCCTTAAGCTCGCTTTTGATGCAGCCTACGCCGGCGGAAGCATGCCGACTGTATTTAATGCGGCCAATGAGATGGCGGTTAAGGCTTTCCTCAAGGGCGACATCAAGTACCTTGAGATCTATGACATGATAGAAAGAGCTATGAATCACCATAAGAGAATTGATAATCCTGACGTTGCTGCAATCCTTGCGGCAGAGCAGGAAACATACGATTACCTTAGAAACTGATCATCATATTAAAACACATTAAGTAACTGACAATTAGGAGAAACATGATAGTAAGCATACTTATATTCTTTATAATATTCGGAGTTCTGGTAGCCTCCCATGAGTTCGGCCATTTCATTGTGGCTAAGTCCGGAGGCATCAGAGTTAACGAGTTCTTTATCGGAATGGGCCCAACAATCTGGAAAAAGCAGAAGGGCGAGACCCTCTATAGCATTAAGCTTCTTCCAATCGGCGGTGCCTGCGTATTTGACGGCATGGATCCTATTGCAGAGGAGAAGGGAAACTACGATGAGCGTTCGTTTTTGAATGCTCCTGTTTGGCGCAGAATAGCAACTCTTTTTGCGGGACCATTTGCTAACTTTATTATTGCTTATATTCTGGCTGTTATTCTGGTAAGCTTTTCAACCTGGGATTTTCCTGTTATCAGCAACATGACTGAGGATTCAGCAGCTGTAGAGGCCGGCATGCAGGTTGGGGATAAGTTTATCAGTGTTGACGGCGAGAAAGTGTACATGGCCGGAGAAGTTACTCTTATTTCGCAGTTTGCAGAGGGAAGTCCTATGGAGATTGTGTATGAGAGAGACGGTCAGAGATACACAACAACTCTTCAGCCCAAGTACAGCGAAGAAGCAGGCAGATACTACATGGGCATTTACCTTGGAGAGTATGGCGAAGTAAGAGGCCCTGCGGCTCTTAAGTATGCCTGGTATGAGGTTAGATACTATTTCAAGGCAACTTATAGAAGCCTTGCGCTTTTGTTCAAAGGACGTCTGTCCAAGGACGATGTTTCTGGTCCTGTGGGCATGGTCAAGATGGTGGACGATACCTATGAAGAGGTTAAGCCTTACGGAGTTTCTGCTGTGGTGCTGACTATGCTGTCTCTGACAGTTCTTTTGTCGGTTAACCTGGGAGTTATGAATCTTTTACCGATTCCGGCTCTTGACGGCGGCAGACTTGTGTTCCAGTTCATTGAAGTTATATTCGGTAAACCTGTTCCTCCGGAAAAAGAGGGATTTGTGCACATGATCGGAATGGTGGCACTTCTGGGACTAATGGTATTTGTGCTGTTTAACGACATTACGAAATTCACAAGGTAGTTCTATCAAGTGGCATACGATATGCATGTTTACATGCAATATCGATATGACATTTGATAGATAGGAAATAATGAGAAAAAAAGATACGCGAAGAATGAGCGGATCGATTTTCGAATTATTTCTAGGATTGTGAGAACGAAGTGGAACAATCCGTAACTACCTTGTAACTGTAGTGATAAGTAATATGAGAGATATTTTTGGAGGCAATTATGGCATACAGAGATAATACAAAGGTTATTCATATAGGTGACAGAGTCATTGGTGGTGGTAATCCAATCCTCATCCAGTCCATGACTAACACAAGGACTGAGGACGTTAAGGCAACTGTAGAGCAGATCCACAGGCTCGAGGAAGCAGGCTGCGAGATCATCAGATGTACAGTTCCTACTGAGGAAGCTGCCAAGGCGGTAAAAGAGATTAAGAAACAGATCAGTATTCCACTTGTAGCTGATATTCATTTTGACTATAAGATGGCTATTGCTGCTATGGAAAATGGCGCTGACAAGATCAGAATTAATCCCGGAAACATCGGAGCCAAGGACAGAATTGCAGCTGTTGTATCCTGTGCCAAGGAGAGGAATATCCCTATCAGAGTTGGCGTTAACAGCGGTTCTTTGGAAAAAGACCTTGTTGAAAAGTACGGCGGAGTAACTGCAGAGGGCCTTGTAGAGAGCGCTCTTGATAAGATTGGTATTATTGAGGATCTTGGGTACGACAACATGGTTGTCAGCATCAAGTCTTCAAATGTTATGCTCTGCGCTAGGGCCCATGAGCTTCTTGCCAAGAAGTGCCAGTATCCTCTTCATGTAGGAATTACTGAGGCAGGAACACTTTATGGCGGAAATATCAAGTCATCTGTTGGACTTGGAATTATTCTAAGCCAGGGAATCGGTGACACTATCAGAGTATCTCTTTCAGGAGATCCTGTAGAAGAGATCAAGACCGCTAAGTTTATCTTGAGAACCCTGGAGCTTAGAAAGGGCGGAATAGAAGTTGTTTCCTGTCCTACCTGTGGCAGAACCAAGATTGATCTTATCGGCCTTGCTAACCAGGTTGAGACCATGGTTCAGAAGTATCCTCTTGATATTAAGGTTGCAGTTATGGGCTGTGCAGTAAATGGCCCAGGTGAAGCCAAGGAAGCAGATATAGGAATCGCAGGGGGCGATGGCGAAGGTCTTCTTATCAAGAAGGGTGAGATTGTCAGGAAAATGCCTGAGAGCGAGCTTTTAGGTGCGCTGAAAGCAGAACTGGACAATTGGAAGTGAAAAAGTTTTGATTTATTGGGGAAGTAATGAGTAAGCAATTTTTTGATGTCTTTCCTGCGCTTAAGCTGGATGCAGGCACCAAGGAAATCATGGAACAGACCATGGTTGAGAAGGTGTCTACCACAAGGAAGCAGGATTTTATTAGAATATATATTTCCAGTAACAAGCTGATAGATAAGACAGACATTCTCAAAACAGAGTCAGGTATCAAGAAGCAGCTTTTTGGCAATCAGGACCTTACAGTCAAGATTTACGAAAAGTTCAGCTTATCAGCCCAGTACACTCCGGAAAATCTTATTGATCTGTACAGAGAGAGTATAGAGATGGAACTTAAAGACTATGACCATATGGAATATAGTCTTTTTCGTGCTGCTCAGTTTTCTTACCCAGATGAGGACAATATTGTAATTAAGCTTGAGGACACTGTTGTCGGCAAGAAAAAAGCTCCTGACCTTATGAGGGTATTGTCCAAGATCATCAATGAGAGATGCGGCCTTACTGCTGTAATTTCTCCTGAGTTTGTTAAGGTAGAAAAAGAAGAAACAGAACCCGATTATTCCGAAGAAGCAGCTTCAATGGCTAAGAAACTTGAGGCTGTTGAGCAGGAAGCGCTTGAGAAGAAAAAAGAAAAAGAAGAAAAGAAGGCTGCAAAAGAAGCAGAGAAAGCTGCGGCAGCCGGAGCCGGTAAGACAAGCAGTGCAGGTTCTAATGCAGGAAACGGACAGGGGGCAGCAGCTCCTTCACCTGCAGAGGGTGCCAAGAGTTCTTTTGCCGGAAAAGGAAAATGGACCGGAAGAAGAGACTTTGGCGGTGGCTTCAAAAAGAGTGATAATCCTGATGTTATCTTTGGAAGAGACTTCGATGACGAAGTAATGAAGCTGGTTGACCTGGTGGGAGAGCTTGGAGAAGTTACTATTCACGGGCAGATTACAGCCTTTGAGCAGAGAGATATCAGAAATGAGAAGAGTATTCTTATTTTTGATATTACTGATTTTACTGATTCCATCACAGTTAAGATGTTCATCAAGACTGAGGATGCCCCTGAAATTACCAAGGAAGTCAAGAAGGGTGCCTTTGTTAAGGTTAAGGGAATCGCAGCGGTAGATAAGTTCGACCATGAGCTTTCTATCCAGTCTGTTGTGGGAGTCAAGAAAATTCCTGACTTTACAACCAAGAGGAAAGATAACGCAGAGGTTAAGCGTGTTGAGCTTCACTGCCATACCAAGATGAGTGATATGGACGGTGTTTCCGAGGTAAAAGACATTGTTAAGCAGGCCTATAAGTGGGGAATGCCGGGAATCGCCATTACTGACCACGGCGTAGTGCAGGCTCTTACCGATGCTAACCATGTTTGGGAAGATCTTTATTCAGGTGAGTGTAAGAGAAGAAAAGAGGCCGGTGAGCCACCTATCGAGAGGCAGGATTTCTTTAAACTAATTCTTGGTGTAGAGGCTTATCTTGTAGATGACCTTAAGGAGATTGTTGTTAATGACAAGGGACAGCCCCTTGATGATACTACCTTTGTAGTATTTGATATCGAGACAACAGGTTTTTCTCCTATTAAAAACAAGATTATTGAGATTGGCGCCGTTAAGATAAAAAACGGTGAGATTGTAGAGAGATTCTCTGAGTTTATCAATCCACAGGTGCCAATTCCTTATAGAATCGAGAAGCTTACAAGCATTACAGATGAAATGGTTATGGATGCTCCGACCAGGGAAGTTATTATTCCTAAGTTTGTGGAGTTCTGTGAGGGCGCGGTTCTTGTTGGACATAACGTAGCCTTTGATATCAGCTTTATTAACCAGAACTGTAAGGAACTTGGAATTGACGTTGACTATACAACAGTAGATACTCTCTGGCTTGCGAGGTATTTCTTCCCACTGCATGCCAAGCACACTCTTGATTCGGTAGCCAAGACTTTGAATGTAGTTCTTGACCACCATCACAGAGCTGTTGATGATGCAGAGTGTACTGCCCTTATTTTCAACAAGTTTGTTCCTATGCTCAAAGAGCAGAAGGCCCAGAATCTGACTGATGTTAATATCCTGGGTAAACCAACCCCGGAGATGATCAGACACCTTCGCCCTAACCACTGCATTATTCTGGCCAAGAATACACTTGGAAGAGTTAATCTATATACTCTTGTCAGCAAGTCTCATATAGATTACTTCAGAAGATTCCCTCTTATTCCTAAGAGCGAACTGATGAAGTACAGAGAAGGTCTTATTATTGGTAGTGCATGCTGCGCGGGTGAACTTTATGGCGCAGTTGTTGAGGGAAGACCACCGGAAGAAATCGCAGGTCTTGTGAATTTCTATGACTATCTTGAAATTCAGCCTGTTGCCAATAACCACTTCATGGTTGGCTCTGAGAGATATGAAGATATTAACTCTGATGACGATATCAGAGAAATCAATAAAGAAATAGTAAGGCTTGGAGAGCAGTTTAATAAGCCTGTTGTAGCAACCTGTGACGCTCATTTTCTTAATCCTGAAGATGAGATTTACAGGACAATTATCATGGCCGGAAAGGGTATGGACGACGAGGAGCCGGCACCTCTTTTCCTGAGAACTACGGAAGAGATGATGGCTGAGTTTGACTATCTTGGCGGAGATAAGGCTAGGGAGATTGTCATCGACAACACCAGGAAAATCCTGGATATGTGCGACAGTATTTCTCCTGTTCGTCCGGACAAGTGTGCCCCTGTCATCGAGAACAGTGATGAAATCCTGACCAAGATCTGCTATGACAAGGCCCATGAAATATACGGAGAGAATCTGCCTGAGATTGTTCAGGAGCGTCTTGAAAGAGAGCTGAATTCCATTATTAAGAATGGTTTCGCGGTTATGTATATCATTGCTCAAAAGCTGGTTTGGAAGTCCAATGAGGACGGATATCTGGTAGGATCCAGAGGTTCCGTTGGATCATCTTTCGTTGCGTTCACTTCGGGTATTACAGAGGTTAATTCCCTTAGTCCTCACTATGTGTGCCCTAAGTGTAAGTATTCGGATTTTGATTCGGAAGAAGTTTTGGCATTTGGTGGTAATTCAGGCTGCGATATGCCTGACAAGAGATGTCCTAAGTGCGGAACTATGCTGTACAAGGATGGCTTTGATATTCCTTTCGAAACTTTCCTTGGATTTAAGGGAGACAAGGAGCCTGATATCGACCTTAACTTCTCCGGTGAGTATCAGTCCAAGGCCCATAAGTATACAGAGGTTATCTTTGGCTACGGACAGACCTTCAGAGCCGGAACTATAGCTTCACTTGCAGATAAGACAGCTTACGGCTTTGTTAAGAAGTACTATGACTCAATAGGCTCCAGCAAAAGAAAAAGTGAAATAAACAGAATCGTTCAGGGCTGTACCGGCATAAGACGTGGCACAGGTCAGCACCCCGGTGGAATCATAGTTTTGCCGGTGGGAGAGAATATCAATTCCTTCTGTCCTGTTCAGCACCCTGCCAACGATATGACTACAGCTACTATTACAACACATTACGACTATCACTCAATTGACCACAACCTTCTTAAACTCGATATTCTGGGACATGATGATCCTACCATGATCAGATTCCTTCAGGATTGCACGGGCCTTGATCCTAAGCTGGTTCCTTTGGATGACAAGAACGTAATGAGTCTTTTCATGAATACTACAGCTCTTAATGTTACACCGGAACAGCTTGGAGGCACCAAGCTTGGATGCTTGGGACTTCCTGAGTTTGGTACTGACTTTGCTATGCAGATGGTTATCGATGCAGGACCATCTTCATTGTCGCACCTTATCAGAATTTCCGGTCTGTCACACGGTACCGACGTTTGGCTTGGTAACGCACAGACACTTATTCAGGAAGGTACAGCTACAATTGATACCTGCATATGTTGTCGAGATGATATCATGATCTACCTGATCCAGAAGGGCCTTGATAAGTCTGAGTCCTTCAAGATCATGGAGGCAGTACGTAAGGGTAAGGTTGCCGGCGGCAAAGAGAAGAACTGGCCTGAATGGAAGAAGGACATGATTGACCATGGCGTACCGGACTGGTACATCTGGTCCTGTGAAAAGATCAAGTACATGTTCCCTAAGGCCCACGCTGCGGCCTACGTTATGATGGCCTGGAGAATTGCTTATTTCAAGGTATACGTACCTCAGGCATTCTATGCAGCCTGGTTCAGTATCAGAGCTAAGGCCTTCAACTACGAGCACATGTGCCTTGGAGAAAACCATCTTCATGCAATCATGCGTGACTATCAGAACAGAAAAGATGAGCTTACTAACGCTCAGCAGGCAGAGTACGGCGACATGAGACTTGTAGAAGAGATGTACGAAAGAGGCATTGAATTCATGCCTATTGATATATTTAAGGTTAAGTCAAGAGACTTCCAGGTTATCGGAGATAAGATCATGCCTGCTCTTACCAGTATCGATGGCATGGGTGAAAAGGCTGCCGACCAGATCGTGGAAGCTGCCAAGGACGGCCCATTCCTTTCCAAGGATGACTTCCGCCAGAGAACCAAGTGCCCTCAGGGTGTTATCGAGAAGATGGCCGATATGGGACTTCTCGGAGATCTGCCTGACTCCAACCAGATCAGCTTGTTTGATTTGATGAGATAATTTGGAATATTTTATTTATCAATTACTTTGTTCTAGGCGAAGAGTTGCTGACAGATAGTTGGTGAAGTGTTGGCGATTAGCTGGTGATGCTGACTATAGTAATAACAAATGTGGAGCTGAAAGAGCCTTGGTACTAGTGGTGAAAAGAAATAACACCAAAGCTAGATGAGTAGAACCTTTGTTATTACATGAAAAATCTAAAGTAATAACAGAATTGAATAGGATGTTATTTTGGTATTGCAAGAAAAAATAATAGTAATAACAAAATTAGAGCTGAGTAACTGTTGGTATTACAAGAAAAATGAAAAGTAATGACAAATCCAGATTTGAGACTCTTGTGGTATTACTAGATAAAAATAAAGTAATATCAAAGTTAGATCAGAAGTCCTTTTGGTGTTACAAGTGAAAAATAAAGTAATACCAGAGCTAGATATGTAATTACATTGATATTATCAGGAAAATAGAAAGCAATAACAAAATTGAATCTGATGATCTTTTGTTATTACAAGGAAAAAATAGTAATAACAAAACCAAATTTGAAGTTCTTTTGTTATTACATCAAAAAGGGAGAATGAATATGAAAAAGAATAGTATTACTAAGTTTATTTGTTCAGGGGTATTGTTTGTTCTTTTTTTTGTGCTTATTGCACTTATAAAGAGCTATGATGTAGATGCCATAGGACCAGAGTCAACTTCGATTGGTTTTTCTCATTTGAATCTTGCTGTTCATAATATCTTTGGATATAGCAAGTTCTGGTATTTTCTTACTGAGATTTTTGGGCTTGTGGCTATAGGTGTTGTCCTTCAGTACGCTGTAGCCGGTGCTTATCAGCTTATTAAGAGAAAGAGTCTACTTAAAGTTGATGCTCCAATTCTTTTACTTGGAGGATTATATGTTGTTGTATTTGCATTATATGGTCTCTTTGAAAAAGTAGTTATAAACTACAGACCAATAATAGAAGAGGGAGCAGAGCATGTTGAAGCATCATTCCCTTCATCACACACTATGCTTGTATGTGTTGTAATGGGATCACTGATCCTCATAATCAACAAATACAGACTTCAGGCCTCAAGTAGCGACAGATTACTTATCAGGATTATAGCTGCTGTAATTATTGTTCTTACAGTTATTGGCAGACTTGTGTGCGGAGTACACTGGTTTACTGATATTCTTGGTGGAGTAATAATCAGTGGAGCGCTGCTGTGCCTCTTTTCTGGACTGCTTGATAAGACTACTGTTAAGTGACTTACTGTTTTGTGATATCTAATTCAACTTATTTAGCTGTTGAAAATATGAAATTATTTATTGCCTTTGACTGCAATTTGTGGTCGAAGGCAATTTTTTTATTCTTAGAAAGCAGCATAAATACTGGCTTTGAAGAAAAAATGGTAAAAAAGTTTAAAAAATTTAAAAAAAGTGCTTGCATTATTTTCTAAGTTGGGATAATATAAACAAGTCGCCGCGATACAGCAGCGACAAACAAACTAAGCCTCGTTGGTCAAGCGGTTAAGACGCTGCCCTCTCACGGCAGAATCAGCGGTTCGATTCCGCTACGAGGTACTGACTGTTTAATAACAGCCCAACCCGAATCCCAAACCACTATGGTTTGGGTATTTTATTATCTACACAACTTTCTTGTGAAATGTCTTTAGTTTGTCATCGGATATTCTTCCGAATTTTCACAGATGTTTAAGTGGTTTAAAAAATGATAAAAATGAAGGAGGATGTGCCTATGGCCAAAGACTATTTTTTGACCAGAAAAAACGAGCTAGAAAAGGAAATTGAAAAAATAAAATTTGGATTGGAAAGAAGTCCGGAAGGGACTGTTGTGGCTTGCAAAGTAAATAATACTAATAGATGGTATCATCAGAAAAAGGCAGAAGATGGTAACTTTTGTCGTAAATATATTGGCGAGAAGGATATTGATCTTGCAAGACTACTTGCTAAAAAAGCGTATTGGAAAGCGCTTCTTAAAGATAGAGAAAATGAACTTAAGAGTATAAAACAGTATTTGAGAACACGAAAGACTACTGATTACCAGGAACTTCTTGGTAGCAAATCGAAATACAGAAGTCTGTTAATACCGGGCCGCTGGGATATGGAAGAATATGATAGGAATCCATCACACCCTGAAAATTTGATTGTCAAAGCACCTAAGGGAGAGCTTGTTAGATCTAAGTCTGAAGCACTCATAGCCAATGCACTATTTGATGCTGGAATTATGTATAGATATGAGTGTAGGTTGAATTTGGAAGGCTTGGACGTATACCCTGATTTCACCATTAAGAAAGAGGCGGATCAACGAATTCTTTTATGGGAACACTTTGGTAAGATAGATGACCCAGAGTATTTTGACAAGATGATCAGAAAGATAGCGTTATATATTAGAAACGGGTATATACCAGGTGAAAATCTTTTGATGACATTTGAATCTAAAATGATGCCTCTTACAGTTGATGTGGTTCAAAAGATGATGTTAGACAATCTTATGTGAAGATATTTTAAGGAAGATTGTCTATAGCAATGGCGATGAGGACTATGTTAATACCATGTTGTGAACGTGGAGTGAGATGGTATTACATATTGCAGAGGAGTGTATACCAAATTTGATTTTGAAAGCGGCTTGATATTATCAATAATATTTCATGTAATACCAAAGAAAATTTGCAAAGTTCATTGTTATTACAGAAAAATAATCCTGTAATACTAAAGAAAGGTTTAGGAAAATCATGGTATTACCCAAAAAGAATCTGGTAATAACAAGATAAGTTGAAAATTTAATATAGTATTACCAAAAAAGAATTCAGTAATAACAAAACAAGTTGCAAATCAATAATGGTATTACAGTAAACAAATTCTGTAATACCAAGGACAGATTTAACGCCAGTCATAGTATTACAGAAAAAGAATTCTGCAATAACAAGAGTGAGTCAAAATCAATTCTGGTATTACAGAAGAAAAGCAGTGATTTGGAAACATTCAGTCCATATGAAAGCAAAAATACAGCATAAATTCAGCAAAAATCAGTAATGAAATTTGACATTATTTCATTATCATGCTAATATGCATGTGTAACATAAGATTTAGACTAGTTTGAAGTGGACTTTCGCGAGTCCACTTTATTTATGCCAAAAAATAAAGGAGCCAGATATGTCCAAAAAAGACGACATTGAGAAGAAAACGGAAGCTCTGTTAACTCCTATTGCGGAGGCAAACGGCGTCAGGGTTTATGATGTTGAGTATGTCAAGGAAGCAGGCGAGTGGTACCTTAGAGCTTATATCGACAAGGATGGAGGCGTGAACATCAATGAATGTGTTGATGTAAGCCATGCGCTTTCTGATGCACTTGATGTTGATGACTTTATTGAGGAGGCCTATACACTTGAGGTTAGCAGCCCGGGACTTGGCCGTCAGCTCAAGAAGGACAGGCATTTTGCCAGCAGCATTGGTCAGGATGTGGAACTCAAGCTTTTCAAGGCTAAAGATGGAGTTAAGGAATTTGCCGGAACTCTTAAGAGCTTTGATGATACAACAGTAACAGTAACTATAAATGATGTAGATGAAACTTTTATTAGAAAAGAGATATCAGTGATTAAGCTTGCTCTTGATTTTTGATAAATTAACGAGCGGAAAAAGGAGATTACGATGAGTAAAGAATTAATGGATGCCCTTGACCTTTTAGAGAAGGAGAAGAACATCAGTAAGGATTCTCTGTTTGATGCAATTGAGAATTCCCTTATCACAGCTTGCAAGAACAATTTCGGCAAGGCTGATAATATCAGAGTAGAGGTTGACAGAAACAGCTGTGACTTCAAGTGCTACGCTGATAAGGAAGTAGTTGAGACTGCAGATGATGTAATGGATCCTCAGATTGAGATTAGTCTTGATGATGCCAAGAAGATCAGCAAAAAGGCTAAGGTTGGCGATATTGTAGCTGTATCACTTAACTCCAAGGAGTTTGGACGTATCGCTACACAGAACGCCAAGAACGTTATTCTTCAGAAGATTCGTGAGGAAGAGCGTGGCGCAATCTACAATGAATACTTTGAAAAAGAGCATGATATCGTAACAGGTGTTGTTCAGAGATTTATCGGCAAGAACATCTCTATCAACCTTGGACGTGCTGATGCAATTCTTAATGAGAACGAGCAGGTTAAGGGTGAGGTTTACAGACCTACACAGAGACTTCGTGTATATGTTCTTGAGGTTAAGAACGGTTCTAAGGGACCTAGAATCCTTGTTTCTCGTACACACCCAGATCTTGTAAAGAGACTTTTCGAGCAGGAAGTTGCTGAGATCCAGGACGGTACAGTAGAAATCAAGTCAATCGCAAGAGAAGCAGGCAGCCGTACTAAGATTGCTGTTTACTCTAACAACCCTAACGTTGATGCAGTTGGTGCTTGCGTAGGTGTTAACGGCGCAAGAGTTAACCTTATCGTAGATGAGCTTAATGGTGAGAAGATTGACGTTATCAACTGGGATGAGAACCCTGGTAACCTTATTCAGAACGCACTTTCACCAGCCAAGATCGTAGCAGTATTTGCTGATCCTGATGAGAAGAGCGCTAAGGTTGTTGTTCCTGATTACCAGCTTTCACTTGCAATCGGTAAGGAAGGTCAGAACGCGAGACTTGCAGCCAGACTTACAGGCTACAAGATTGATATTAAGAGCGAGACTCAGGCTAAGGATGCTCCTGGATTCCGTATGGAAGACTACCTCGACGATGAAGACTACGATGAGTACGAAGAGGGCGAGTACGAGGAAGGCGAGTACGAAGAATCTGAGGGCAGCGAAGAGTAATCTCTGGATAGGAGTTATATGCAAAAGAAAATTCCCTTGAGGAAATGTGTCGGTTGCGGTGAGATGAAAGAGAAAAAAGAAATGATCAGAGTTCTGAAGACCCCTGAAGATGAGATCATTCTTGATACAACAGGCAGAGCTAATGGAAGAGGCGCATATATTTGCAACAATTCCGATTGCCTCAAGAAGGCCATTAAGAATAAAGGCCTTGAAAGATCTCTCAAATCTCAGATACCAGAGGAAGTTTCAATTAGGCTACAAAAGGAGCTTGGTTAAGATATTGAATTCTAATAAGAATTATTCGTTACTTGGACTGTGTATGCGAGCGGGCAAATTAAAGAGTGGTGAGTTTGCTGTTCTTGAGGCAATAAGAGCCCACAATGCAGAACTTGTTATCGTGAGTGAAGATGCTTCCGATAACACGAAGAAACAGTTTAATGATAAATGTAGTTATTATAATGTCCCTATTGTTTTCTTTGGTACCAAGGAAGAATTAGGGCATGCAATAGGTAAGGATGTTCGAACAAGTCTGGCTATAACGGATAAAGGCTTTGCACAGTCGCTTCGGAAGAACTTACAGTTACCGTCAGAGGGCATTGATGGTGACGACTTACATTCGACAAACAGAAATACGGAGGAAATGTAATGGCAAAAATAAAAATATCCGATCTTGCATTTGAGCTTGGATGCGAAGGAAAAGAGCTTATAAGCTTTTTGCAGGAAAATGGCATTGAGGCGAAGCGTTCGAACAGTTCTATAGAAGAAACAGATGCAGATGTAGCTCGTAAGCATTTTGGCGGTGCTAAATCTGCAGCAAAGGAAGAAAAGCCTAAAAAGGCAGCAGAGAAGGCTGAAGAAAAGCCTGCAAAAGAGCCTGCAAAAGAGCCTGTTAAGGCAGCAGAGCCAGCTGAGAAGGCAGTAGAAAAGCCTGCAGAGAAGCCGGCAGTTTCAGACAAGCCAGCCGGTGAAGCTCCCAAGAAAAAGAAGAAGATTATCATGGTTACTAATGCCGGTAACTCCAAGATGGGCGGCTTTAACAACCAGAATAATAACGGAAACGGCGGTAATCAGCGCCGTGACAATAACAGAGGCGGTAACAACCAGCCTCAGCGCAAGCAGTTCGCGCAGTCACAGAATGTATATCATCCTATCAAGCCTTTGACAGCACCTTCACAGCTTGATAGCTATAGTTCTCCTCTCAAGAAGACACCTGCTCCGGCTCCCAAGAAGGAAGCTCCTGTTCAAGCACCTGTACAGGAACAGCCTAAGGCACCGGTTCAGGAGAAGGTTCAGGCTCCTGTTCAGGAACAGGCACCTGTAGTAAGTGCTCCTGTTGAGAACAGAAACAGAGATAATCAGTCATTCAGAAATGACAGAAACGATAGAAATGATCGTAACGATAGAAACGATCGCAACTCCGGATTCAACAGAAACGGAGACAGAAACCAGAACGGCCAGAACAGAAATGGTGGCCAGGGCGGCTTCAGAAGAGATAATAACCAGGGCGGCTTTAACCGTGACAACAGGGGCGGCTTCAATCAGGCTGCAGGCGGTCAGGGCAAGTTCGCTGGCAAGAACGACAAGTTCGGCGGTAAGTTTGATGGTAAGCGCGGTGATAGAAATGACAGAGGCGCTGCAGCCTTCGAGGCACCTGTAAAAGAGGGTGCAGGACACAGAGACGAAGAAAGACGTCGTATGGGTCAGGAGAAGGATAAGAGAAACAAGAAGGATCTTGCTTACGAGCAGGAAGAGATGATGCCAAGAAGTAAGAGAGTTGGCAGATTCATCAAGCCTGAGGTTAAGAAGGTTGAGGAACCTGAAGAGCAGATCAAGGTTATCACAATCCCAGAGAAGGTTTCTATCAAGGAACTTGCTGAGAAGATGAGAATGCAGCCTTCAGTTATCATCAAGAAGCTCTTCATGGCCGGACAGATTTCTACAGTTAACACAGAGCTTACATATGAGGAAGCTGAGAATATCGCAATGGAATACGAAATCCTTTGCGAAAAAGAAGTTCCGGTTGATGTTATCGAAGAACTTCTTAAGGAAGAAGAAGACGCACCTGAGACTCTCAAGAAGAGACCTCCTGTTGTCTGCGTAATGGGTCACGTTGACCATGGTAAAACATCACTTCTTGATGCTATACGTAAGACATCTGTTACAGACAGAGAGGCAGGCGGTATCACACAGAGAATCGGTGCTTACACAGTATCTGTAAATGATCAGAAGATTACATTCCTTGATACACCTGGTCACGAAGCATTCACAGCAATGCGTATGCGTGGTGCTAATTCAACAGATATCGCAGTACTTGTAGTTGCTGCTGATGACGGTGTAATGCCTCAGACAGTAGAAGCTATCAACCATGCTAAGGCAGCTGAGGTAGAAATCATCGTAGCTGTTAACAAGATTGATAAGCCAAACGCTAATATAGACAGAGTTAAGCAGGAAATGACCGAGTATGGTCTTATCTCTACAGATTGGGGCGGAACAACTGAGTTCGTTCCTGTATCAGCTAAGTCAGGTGAAGGTATTGAGGACCTCCTTGAGACTATCATCCTTACAGCAGATATCCTTGAGCTCAAGGCTAACCCAGACAGAGAGGCAAGAGGACTTGTACTTGAGGCAAGGCTTGATAAGGGCCGTGGTCCTGTAGCAAACGTACTTGTTCAGAAGGGTACACTTCATGTTGGAGACTTCATTTCAGCTGGAGCAAGCTCAGGTAAGGTTAGAGCCATGGTTGATGATAAGGGCAACAAGCTTAAAGAAGCTCGTCCTTCACAGCCTGTTGAGATCCTTGGTCTTTCAGATGTACCTAACGCAGGTGAAGTATTCCTTGCACATCCTACTGATAAGCTTGCTAAGCAGTATGCTAATACATACCTTCAGCAGCACAAGAAGGATCTTATCGAAGAGACTAAGGCTAAGATGTCACTTGATGATCTTTACTCCAAGATTGAGGAAGGTAGACTTCAGGAACTTGATATCATCATCAAGGCTGACGTTCAGGGTAGCGTAGAGGCTCTTAAGCAGTCACTTCTTAAGCTTTCTAACGACGAAGTTGTTGTTAAGGTTATCCATGGTGGTGTTGGTGCAATCAACGAGTCTGACGTAACACTTGCTGCAGCATCTAACGCTATCATCATCGGATTTGATGTTCGTCCTGATGCAACAGCTAAGAGCATGGCTGAGCACGAAGGCGTAGAAATCAAGCTTTACAAGGTTATCTACCAGGCTATCGAGGAAATCGAATATGCTATGAAGGGTATGCTTGCTCCTATTTATGAGGAAAGAGTTACCGGACATGCAGAAGTTCGTCAGATCTTCAAGGCTTCCAAGGTTGGTAACATTGCCGGTGCATTCGTTAAGGATGGTGTCATCAAGAAAGAGTGCAAGGTTCGTATCCAGAGAGAGGGCGAGCAGATCTTCGAAGGTGATCTTGCATCCCTTAAGAGATTCAAGGATGACGTCAAGGAAGTTAAGGAAGGCTTCGAGTGCGGTCTTGTATTTGACGGTTTCGATTCAATCCATGAAGGCGACTACGTAGAAGCATACGAGATGGTAGAAGTACCTAGACAGTGAGTGATATAGGGACGAAAAGTTACACTTATGGCTGCTTGCAGACGTATGAGTGTAACCTTGAGGACCGAACATACATGAGAAATAAAGATATGTGAATGAAATGAACATATCGAGTTTCGAATGTATGTAGGATTGCGAGAGTACATAGTACGGAGCAATCCGTATATCACGGAGGTAAAAAAATGAGAAAGAATAGCAATAAGAATAAAAGAATCAACGGCGAGGTTATGAAGGTTATTTCAGAAGCTCTCCGTTACAGCAAAGATCCCAGAATCAGCCCCATGACTTCTGTTATGGACGTTGAGGTTGCTCCGGACCTTAAGACATGTAAAGTCTGGGTAACTGTAATGGGTGACGACGAGGACAGAGCAAGAACTGCTGAGGGTCTTAAGAGCGCAGCAGGTTATGTTCGCAGTACTTTGGCCAAAGAGCTCAATATGAGATACACTCCTGAGATCAGATTTATCATGGATGATTCAATTGAGTACGCCATCAATATGTCCAAGAAGATTGATGAAGTTGCAGCTAAAGACAATGCGGCTAGAGTTGCTCGCGGCGAAGAAATAGAAGAAACTGATTTCGATGAGGAATCAGAGGATGAAGAATAAGAAAGGTTGTTATTGATGAAGCTTGATGAGCATTTAAATGGTGTAAAAACAGTAGGTATTTGCGGACATGTAAGACCGGACGGAGATTGTATCGGATCTACAATGGGATTATATCTTTACCTTAAAAAGAACTATCCTGAAATTAAGGCAGAGGTTTTCCTTGAGGATATCCCTGATGAATTCTTGTTTATCCAGGATGCTGACAAGATCAATCACACATTTACAACTGATGTTGAGAGTTTTGATCTTTTCATCTGCATTGACTGTGAGAAGGGCAGAACCGGCGGCGCAGAGAAGTTTTTTGATGCTGCCAAGAAGACTATCAACATTGACCATCACATCAGTAACCCTGGAACCGGTGATGTTACTTATATCGTTCCTACTTCAAGCTCAGCTTGTGAACTTGCATATAATGTAATGGATGAAGCTAAGATTGATAAAGAAATTGCACAGGCTCTTTACACAGGTATGGTAACTGATACAGGTGTGTTCAAATATAACAGCACATCTCCTAAGACCTATGAGATTGCCGGTAAGCTTACTTCCTACGGTTTTGATTTCACATGGCTTATAGACCATGTCTTTTACGAAAAGACCTATACACAGAACCAGATTCTTGGAAGAGCACTTCTTGAGAGTATTACACTTATGGACGGTAAGGTTATCGCTTCTGTAGTATCCAGACAGACAATGGATTTCTATGGTGTTAACGGTAATGACCTTGACGGAATTGTTAATCAGCTTATGTTCACTATTGGCACAGACGTAGCTATTTTCATGTACGAGGATGAGCCAATGCTGTACAGAGTAAGCCTTCGTAGTAATGGCAATATCGATGTATCCAAGGTTGCTAAGCTCCTTGGCGGTGGTGGTCACGTAAGAGCATCAGGATGCACTCTTAACGGAACTGCACATGATGCAATCAACAGCATTACCAACTACATTCAGCAGCAGTATGACGAAAAGAAATAAATATTATAGCCGCAGGATTGCCAGTCTTGCGGCTATTATTAACTGGGACGACATATGAACAAATATAACGGTCTTATAAATATATACAAGGAACAGGGCTTTACCTCCAATGACGTGGTGGCTAAGCTTCGTGGTATCCTCCATCAAAAGAAAATTGGTCACACAGGAACTCTTGATCCTGATGCCACAGGTGTGCTTGTAGTATGCCTTGGAACAGGAACCAAGCTGGTTGAGATGCTTACTGACCACGACAAAGAGTACATAGCAGTTTGTAAACTTGGCGTAACTACTGATACTCAGGATATGTCAGGAACAATCCTTGAGGAAGCAGAAGTTAATGTAACAAGAGCTGAGCTTCATGAGGCCGTGCAGGCCTTTGTTGGCGAGTA
Organism: Butyrivibrio sp. VCB2006; assembly: GCF_000420945.1. Lineage (GTDB taxonomy): Bacteria > Bacillota > Clostridia > Lachnospirales > Lachnospiraceae > Butyrivibrio. The sequence goes on along the minus strand of NZ_ATVX01000004.1, from coordinate 7,680 downwards.
TGACCAGATTCCACCTATGTATTCAGCCATCAAACAGAATGGTAAAAAACTCTATGAGCTTGCAAGAGAAGGTATAGAAGTTGAGCGTAAGCCTCGTAAGGTCAACATCGGAGCCATTACAATTCTTGATGACAGCAACCTGGAAAAAGATCATACCTTCGTTATGGAAGTTAAGTGTTCAAAGGGAACTTATATCAGAACTCTTTGCAATGACATTGGACTTCGACTTGGCTGCGGAGCTGCTATGCAGAACCTTATGCGCACAAGAGTAGGTGCATTTGCTCTCGATACTGCAGTTAAGCTCTCTCAGGTAGAAGAAATGAGAGACAACGGAACCTTAGATAGCATTATCCAGTCTCCGGAATACATTTTTAAAGACCTTGATAAAATCCATGTTAAGGACAGCTGCAGAGCTCTTCTTGAGAACGGTAACAGCTTCCGCAAGGATAATGTAATAAATGAAGATCCTGATGGCGTTAATGATACAGATTTTTCAAAAGAAATGTTTAAGGACGGAAATATGGTCCGGGTATATGCTGAGGATGAAACCTTCTTTGGAATATACAAATACGACGCGAAGATCAGACAGTTCAAGGTGGACAAGTTCTTTTTTGAAAAGAATTAACACCAACCGATAGCTACAGACAAGTAAGAAGATAAACTATGCAGATAATAACACGACTAGACGAACTTAATATAAATGACAAAACCGCCATAGCAATAGGCAAATTCGACGGAATTCATTTAGGACACAAAAAGCTTCTTAAATACATTCTTGATCAGAAGCAGGATGGCCTTAAGGCAACAGTTTTCACCTTCGAGCCATCTCCTGAGGAGTTCTTTGTTGGACATCCTGTTAAGCAGCTCTTTACCCGTAATGAAAAGAGAAATGCCTTCGAGGAAATGGGAATAGATATTCTTGTTGAATTTCCTTTAAATGCTCAGACTGCAGCAACTCCGCCGGAGGTCTTCGTCAAGACAATCCTGGTTGAAGACCTTAAGGCTGACTATATTGCTGCCGGAACCGATGTTTCTTTTGGCAACAAGGGAAGAGGAGATCAGTACCTTCTACGCAATATGAGTAAGGAACTGGGCTTTGAACTCTGCCTGATTGACAAGGTTATGCTTGATGGGCAGGAGGTTTCTTCTACAAGAGTAAGAAATCAGATAGCTGATGGCGAAATTCCTATGGCAAAGAGACTTCTTGGCAGTGACTACAGCATCATGGGAATTGTAGAGCATGGCAAGCATCTTGGTCATACCATTGGAATTCCTACAGTCAATATTCTGCCTCCCGTAGGTAAACTCCTTCCACCTTTTGGTGTGTATAGCAGCTTGGTAATTATTGATGGACAGACCTACAAGGGAATGACCAATATTGGCCGTAAACCAACTGTTTCCAACGATAATCAGGTTGGCGTTGAGACCTACATTTATGATTTTGACGAAGACGTTTATGGCAAGACTATTGAGGTCAGACTCCTTGAATTTAGACGCCCTGAAATGAAATTTGATAATGTTGAGCAATTAAAAGCTCAGATGGAAAAAGATATAGCGATGTGTTAAAAGTGCTGAAAAGCCTCTTGTTTACTGGACAAGAGGCCTTTTTTTATTGCCTTGAATTATAAAGTAAAAATAAACAGTTCTAAACCTATCATTAAACGAATATTAACAAACAAAATTTTGGTTTTTTATGATTATAAATATGATTTTGACGAGTGTATAACAGTTTCAAGGAACAGGAAATACTTATTATTTTCGGAATGAGAGGGATATGATATGAGAAAGAATTTATTTAACAAGAATTTAGTAAAGGCAATCGCAATAGGCATCAGTGCAAGCATGGCACTTCAGCCTATGACAGTTCTGGCAACAGAAGGCGAAGAGCTTACACCTGAACCAATTAAGGAAACAAAGGAAGATAATTCAGTAGATCAGGAAGCAGCTCAGGTTGAATTTGATAACGCAGTTGATACTGCAGCGCAGGCAGCTGATGAAGTAGTAGAGGCTTTTAAAGATGCAAAAGAAAATGACAGCGTAACAATAGAAGCCGGACACGTAGAAGTTGAAGTACAACCAATAAGCAATATCGGTAATACTATTATCGGTGCAGCTGTAGCAGGCGTTGACAAGAACGTTGATAAGGTTGATCAGAAGAACGCTCCTGAAATAAAGGAAGACGTTGCGAATATTACAACTACACAGGAAACAGTAGAAACTGCAAAGGAAAACGTAGAGAACAAGGCAGCCGAGATCCAGAGTATCGCAGAAAACGTAAACAATGAAGTTTCTGCAGTTAACAACGAAGTATCAGCAGCTAAGGCAGCAGCTGTAAATGCTAACACACAGGCAGACATAGATGCAGCTAACGCTCTTGTTAAGACAGCTGAAGCCAACGTAGAAACAGCTAAGGCAGCTGTTGAACAGGCTAAACTTGACTACGAAGAAAAAGAAAAAGAATATAACGAAGCTGTTAAGGCAGAGGCAGATGCACAGGCAGCTTATGAAAAAGCACTTAAAGAGACAGGTGCTGATATAGAAGCAGCAAGAAAGAATCTTGAAAAGGCCAAGATGGCAGCAGAAGATCTTTCTCATCTTACAAATGATGCAGCAAAGAATCTTGAAATGCAGGAAGCCGGATACCAGAAGGTTCTCGAAGGCCTTGCAAATGCAAAGGCAGCTGCAGCAGAGCAGGATAAGAAGAATGCAGAAAAGGATGCCAGAGATGCAGAACGTGATAAGAAAGATGCAGAGAGAAGAGCTAATGAAGCAGTAACAGAAAAGGCAACAGCAGAGAAGAAGGCAGGCGAGGCAGCAGCAGCTAAGGCAGCAGCAGAGCAGAGAGAACAGGAAGCTGATGCAGAGTATAAGGCAGCTGTAGCAAAAGAAAACAAGGCAAAAGAAGACAAGAAGGCAGCAGAGAAGAAGGCTGACGAGGCGGCAGCAGAAAAGAAGGCAGCAGAAGCTAAGGCTAGAAAGGCTGAGGAAGATAAGAAGGCAGCAGAGAATAAGATTAAAGATGCAGACAAAGAATTAAAAGATGCAAATAAGAAGGCAGAAGAAGCCAAAAGAGAAATAGCAGCAGCCAACAAGATGGCAGCTGATGCAGAGAGAGAATTACAGGATGCGATATCCAGAGGATCAGCAGGACTCAAGGATAAGGCAGAGGCAGAAAAGAAGGTAGCAGAGGCTGCAGCAGCAAAAGAAGCAGCAGAGAAGAAGGCTAAAGAAGCAGCTACAGATAAAGAAAATGCAGAAAAGAAGGCTAAAGAAGCAACTGCAGACAAGACCACTGCTGAGAATAATGCAAAACAGGCTCAGGCAGATATAACAGCAGCTAATCAGAAGGCTGGCGATGCAGCTACAGAGCTTGCCAACGCTGTGACAAAGGCTGGTGAGGCAGTTACAGATAAGGCAAATGCAGAGCAGAAGGCAGCAGATGCTAAGACTGAATATGAAAATGCAGATAAGAAAGAAAAAGAAGCAGCTACAGAGCTTGCAAATGCTATTTCCAAGGAAGGTCAGGCAAATTCAGAAATAGCAGCAGCACAGGAGAAGGCTGATCAGGCAGCAGCAGAGATTTCAGCAGCTAATCAGTTGATAGATGAAGCAACAGCAGAGAAGGAAGCAGCAGAAAAGAAGGCTGGAGAAGTTGGTGACCTCGAAGCTCTTAAGCAAGCAAGTGATAACGCAAATGCTACTCTTAATGAGCTGGCAGGCAAGATAAATGAAGCAAACGAAGCTAAGGGACTTGCGGATCAGGCAGCTATAGATGCAGCAAGTGCAGTTACAGAAGCAAATAAAGCTCTTGAAGAAGCACAGAAACAGTACGCAGGATATCAGCAGATCGAAGATCTTAGAGAGAATATTGAAGAAGATCTTCATAAGAATCGTACTCTTTCTATCAATACAGAAATTGCACAGAACCTTATCAGATATTATGTATACTCACAGGATAAGTCTATAGATCCTGAAAAAGATCTTGTGATTAGCGATCTGGTAACACACTTAAATTGGAAGAAGAATTATATTCAGGTCTATAACAAAAAGACCGGAAAGACCACTTACTATAACTTTACTACACTGGATTCTAAGGGCAACTATATAACAAGTTCCAGCCAGTACAAAAATACATATGATTTGGGTATTGTTGAAAAGGGATCCGCAACTAGCACAAATCTTAGCAAGGTAGTATTCTACCAGAACTGGTACAACGATGCTGAGCATGACCAGTACACAGCAGATACAGCACAGGCTCGTGAAGCAGCTGAAGCAGCAGCACAGGCTAAGGCAGATGCAGATGCAGCCAAGATAGCAGCAGATCAGGCAGCAGCTAATGCTCAGAAGGCTCTTGAAGAATGGCAGGCAGCTAACTCTCAGGCAGTAGCAGATGCAGCAGCAGCCAAGAAGGCTTATGAAGATGCAGTAGCTAAGGCAAACGAAGCAGCAGCAGAACTTGCAGCAGCTAACAAGAAAGCTCAGGAAGCAGAGGCAGCTCTTTTAGCAGCAAATACAAAGGCACAGGAAGCTGAAGCAGAGAAGGCAGCAGCACAGGCTAAGGCAAGAGAGGCTGAGGGAGAAAAGGCAGCAGCAGAAGCAAAGGGACAGGCTGGAGCAAATGAGAAGGCAGCAGCAGAAGCAAAGGCAAAAGAGGCTGAAGAAGATTTAGCAGCAGCCCAGACCAAGGCAAGTCAGGCTGAGGAAGAAAAGCAGGCAGCAGAAGCAAAGGCAAAAGAGGCTGAGGGAGATTTAGCAGCAGCAGAGGCTAAGGCAAATCAGGCAGAAGAAGACAAGAAAGCAGCTGAAAGCAAAGCTAATGAGGCAGCTGAAGAACTTAAGGCAGCAGGTCAGAAGGCAGAGCAGGCTGAAAAAGATATGAAGAAGGCAGAAGCTGACGCTAATAAGGCTGACAAGGATCTTGTAGCTGCTCAGAAGAAGATAGAAAAAGCAGAAAAAGATAAGAAGGCAGCTGAAGCTAAGGCAAAGAAAGCAGCAGAAGATCTGAAGAATGCGCAGAAAAAGGCTCAGAAGGCAGAAGATGATAAGAAGGCAGCTGAGAAGAAGGGACAGGATGGCCAGGCAGAAAAGCTAGCAGCTCAGAAGGCAGCAAAAGAAGCAGAAGAAGCTAAGAAGGCAGCTGAAGCAAAGGCAAAAGAGGCAGATGCAGAAAAGAAAGCAGCAGAAAAGGCTGAAAGAGAGGCAAAGGCAGCTGAAGCAGCAGCAATAGCTAAGGCAAAGAAGGCAAGAGAAGATAAGATAGCAGCAGAAGTTAAAGCAAATATTGCAAAGGCAGAAGCTAAGGCAGCACAAGAAAAGGGCAAGAAGGCAGAAAAGGACAAGATAGCAGCTGAGAAGAAGGCAAATAAAGCAGCTGAAGATATCAAGAAGGCAAAAGCTAAGAAACTTGAGGCAGAAAAAGATCTTGCTAATGCAGAATCTAAGGCTAAGGAAGCTTTCAAGGAAGCTCGCAAGGCATACGATGAGCTTAGTGAAAAGGCAGGAAAGGCAGCAGAAGCTGTTATAGCAGCTCAGAAGAAGCTGGCAGCTCTTGAATCAGCTCTTAAGACTCTTGTAGCAAATAACATCATTGATAAAGCTGAATTTGCAGCTAAAATAGAAGAACTTGCAGCTAAGATCAAGGAAGCTAAGGAAGAAATCGAACAGGCACAGAAAGACCTTGACGAAGCAACAGAAGAACTTGTAGATGCAAAAGAAATCCTTGATGAGAAACAGGACCGCATCGATCAGGAGAATGAGAATCAGAATGATGAAGCTTCTGAAGGTGGACAGGATGAAGGCTACGTAGTAATTGAAGAAGTAGCATCAGCCGGAACATATGATATCACAGCACCTGTACAGGTAGCATCTAATGCAATAGCAAATGAAGTAGCAGATGCAAACCAGGGCGGAGCAGTTCTCGGAGAGCAGAGAATACGCACAGGAAATGGCGCAGGCAGACAGGTAGAAGAAACAAACGAAACAGAAGATGATATCAAGGTAGCTTCAACCAAGGATAAGACTCCGGAGAATAAGGACAACACTAAGAAGTCAGTTGCAACCATCGAAGACGAAGATACAGCAAAGGCAGCAATGCCGGTGGATGAGACACAGAAGTCCTTCCCATGGTGGATAATCGTAATCCTTGCAGCAATCGCAGGTGTATCAACAGAAGAGTACCTTAGAAGAAAGAACATTAAGGCTGAGAATTCAGAATCAACAAAGTAAAAAATGATGAGAGCTTAAAACGCATCATATAAGTATCCCCCTATTCCTTACAAAGGGTGGGTTCCACTAACCGGAACCCACCCTTTTTCCTTCGATTTACAGGATTATGGAAACGATATAATAATCATACAATCATACAATCATACAAATAAATCATAACTACAAAAATAATATTCAATATGATTATGTTTATGATTTGCTTTTTGATATAAATATTATCGGTCGTTTTATAAGACCCAAATGTGTGTGACAAGAAATAAAAAATAAAAGAGGGATATGTGTAACATGAAAAAGAAACTTATGAACAAGCAACTCGTAAACGCAATTGCAATCGGAATCAGCGCAAGCATGGCTCTTCAACCTGTAACTGCTTTGGCAGCAGATGAGGGTAATAACCTTGTTAATGGTGCTCAGGGCGATGGTATTGTCAGTGCAGAACCTACAGATGTAGAGAAGGTTGAAAGTGCAGAGCAGTCATTTGATGATTCTATCAACAAGGAAAAAGATAGCGTATCTGAAGCAGTTAATGATATCAACACAAACATCGAGACAATCGATTCTGCATTTGCTTCATCTGAAGGATCAACTTCTGAGGAATCAGCTTCTGAAGAAGAATCTTCTGACGTTGTAACTAACCCTGATTTAAAGGAAATATATAACGACAACACAGAGGCTATTACAGATGATGCATCAGCTCTTGCTAGCGATGTAGATGTAATCAAAGATGATGTTAAGCTCTTAAATAAGGAAGTTCAGAGCATCGCTGATACTCAGGATGTTAGAAATGATGCTGTTAATGCGCTTGACAAGAAAGAGACAGTTGATGTGGCTGCTAAACAGGCAAGCGAAGCTTTTAATGAGGTTTCAGAGAAGATAACAGAAGCAAATGAGAAAATTGCTAATGCAAAGACTCAGAAAGAAGCAGATTCAGCATACGCAGAGGCTGAGGCTGTAGTTAAAGAAGCTAACGAAAGTCTTACAGAAGCTCAGAAGGATTATTCTGATAAGAAGGAAGCATACGAGAAAGCTCTTAGAGAGGCTAACGAGGCACAGGAGAAGTACCTTTCAGCAATAGAGACTACAAACGGAGATGTTAAAAAGGCTGAAGATGATCTTAAAGCTGCCAGAGATAATGCAGCTAAGCTTAAAGAAGATCTTAAGGCAGCAACAGATGCTCTTAATATTGCAAAAGACAATGCTGAAGCAGCTAAAGATCTTGATGTAGAAGGCAAGAAAAAGGCAGCAGAGGATGCTAAGACAGAGGCTGATAATGCAGCTGACGAGTTACAGAGACTCAAGGATGCTAAGGATGCTGGAGAAAAGGCAGCCAAGGAATTAAAGGATGCTCAGGATAAGGCAGCAAAGCTTGCAGAAGACAAGAAGCAGATTATTGCAGATGGCCAGCAGGCAGCCAAGGAATTAAAGGATGCTCAGGATAAAGCAACAAAGCTTGCA
>NZ_ATVX01000003.1 GCF_000420945.1 Butyrivibrio sp. VCB2006 | reverse complement strand
AAATCTCCGTTCGACTTGCATGTGTTAGGCACGCCGCCAGCGTTCATCCTGAGCCAGGATCGAACTCTCACGTTTAAAAGTTTGATCTGGCCAGAACTCAAGCTTGGCTTTTGTTCTGTCCGTTATTTACTAATTTTTGTTCTGAATAATTCTCTTGGAATTTTTCAGGGTTGCATTACTGTTTATTTGTCAAGGTTCTTTGTCGTTGTAGCTCTCAGCCGCAACTCATTTAGAATATCACAGCTTCAAGTTCTTGTCAACAACTTTTTTAAAAAGATTTTTGCCCTTTCGAAAACAGCTACTGGGTCAAAGCCTCTTTCTGTGTGGGTAGCTGCCCTCTCGCAACGGGCAAAAGTTATTATAGCAAAGCACTTTTACAAATGCAACAACTTTTTTCAGAAATTTCGAAAAAGTTTATAAGTCACTATATATGGGCACTTCAAAGCTTTTTAACCCCAATTTGTAGATGCATTTGTATTTGCACTGGATAATTCTTTATACGAATCATATTGATCCAGGGCAACAAAAAACTCCTAAGGATTTAATCCTTAGGAGTTATGTGCTAAACGGAGAAAGCGGGATTTGAACCCGCGCACCGCGTGAACGGTCTACACCCTTAGCAGGGGCGCCTCTTCAGCCACTTGAGTATTTCTCCATGCCTGAATCCCTCTACCAATATGTGGTTGTGAATTCTTACGCCTGATTTAATCAAGACGCAAATGTAATTATACAAAGAGCAAATGCCTTTGTCAATTGGTTTGTCTTATTTTATTTATTATATAGGTCGTTCCCCTCAGAGTCTATCACAACTATTGCAGGGAAATCCTCGACCTCAAGCTTTCTTATGGCTTCTGTTCCAAGATCATCATAGGCAACTACTTCTGATGCTTTTATAGCTTTTGAAAGAAGAGCACCTGCGCCGCCAATAGCAGCAAAGTATACAGACTTATTTCTAACTATAGCTTCTTTAACTTCAGCAGATCTTTTACCTTTTCCTATCATTCCGCCAAGTCCGAGATCAAGAAGTTTAGGAGTATACTTATCCATTCTGCTTGCTGTTGTCGGTCCTGCAGATCCAATAGGTCTTCCCTCTCTTGCAGGGGAAGGTCCCATATAATAGATCACATTTTCCCTAATATCTATAGGAAGCTCTCCGCCACTTGCAAGAATTTCTGACATTCTCTTATGGGCTGCATCTCTCGCAGTATATATAGTGCCGCTAATATATACCATATCGCCGCTTCTAAGTTCTTTAACCACCTCTTTATTTAAAGGCGCCTGGATTTTCTTTTCCATATAATAAATTTACTCCGTTAGGTCTCAGATTTCTCTTGTTATATGTCTATTCACATGGCAGCATATATTAACTGCAACAGGAAGCCCCGCTATATGCGTTGCATAGGTGTTGATGTTGACAGCCAGTGCTGTAATCTTACCCCCAAGTCCAGCCGGGCCTATTCCGGTAGCATTTATTCTATTAAGAACTTCTTCTTCCATGTCTTTTACATAATCAATTTCCGAGTGTTGACCTACTGGTCTTGTAAGGGCCTCTTTAGCCATCTCGGCGCATTTTTCAAAAGTGCCTCCTATGCCAACGCCTACTACCATCGGAGGGCAGGCATTTGGTCCTGCATCCAGTACAGACTGTACTATGGCATTTTTGACGCCTTCTTCTCCGTCAGCCGGCTTTAGCATAAAGACTCTGCTCATATTCTCACTGCCAAATCCCTTTGGGGCACAGGTAATAGTTACACCATCTCCAGGCACAATGTCGTAATGCACAACAGCAGGAGTATTATCTCCTGTATTCTTTCTGATAAGAGGATCTCCAACTACGGACTTTCTGAGATACCCATCTGTATATCCCTGTCTTACGCCTTCATTGATCGCATCTGTTAGATTTCCGCCCACAAAATGAACGTCCTGTCCTATTTTAAAGAAAAAGACAGCCATTCCTGTATCCTGGCAAATCGGAATCTGATCTTCTTTTGCAATCACCAAATTCTCCTGAAGCTTGGAAAAAATAGTCTTTCCCAGCTCGGATTCTTCTTCATTTTGTGCCTTTTTAAGTGCAGCCTGCATATCCTCGGAAAGCTCATAATTAACATCTATGCACATCTGCCTAACTGTTTTGGTTACTTCAGCGACATTAATCTCACGCATAAAAACAAAACTCCTCAATTATAGTAGAAAAAGCCGCTATCAGCCCAAAATTGTATTCTTGATTTCTACAAGCTCTTCAGGAGATGGGCTTGTTGGCTTCCAGAGAATGTGCTGTCCATCGTTAACGTATCTTGGAATGATGTGAAGATGGAAATGCATAACTGTCTGACCTGCTGCAGATCCATTGTTCTGCACCAGATTAAGACCATCACAACCAAGCTTCTTTTTCATAGTAGCCGCAACTTCCTTGGCAACCTTTGAAGCCTCAGCAAGAGTATCTGCAGGAATTTCAAAAAGATCTGCATAATGCTTTTTGGGAAGAACAAGAGCATGTCCCTTTGTAGCAGGGCCAAGGTCCAAAATTACTCTGAAATCATCATTCTCAAAAATAGTGTTAGAAGGTATTTCCCCATTTGCTATTTTACAAAAAATACAGTCACTCATTACGCAATTCCCTCCATGTCTTTTCTGTTATTAAATAAGATAATATTGATTATTCCAAAAACGAAGCCAGCAAGAAAGCCTCCCAGATGTGCCACTGTATTGGCTCCTGCCTGAAAGAAGCATGACTCAATTACAAACAGCATGAGAAAAAATAGCCTTATAAGCATGGATTTGTCTTTCACAAGCGTCTTGCGGTTAATAAACAGCCACACAACCAGAAAACCAACTATTCCCATAACAGCACCGCTGGCTCCAAGCGAAACCCAGTTAAGATTATTCTTTACCTCATAGGCCATAGATAGTAGATTTCCAAAGATACCTGCTACCATATACATGATAATATATGCGATATGTCCGAGGTAGTGCTCCACGATTGCCCCTACCAAAAGAAGCATCATCATGTTATTAAAAAGATGATTTATATCCTGGTGCAGAAACATAGCTGTTATAAGACGATGGTACTCACCATTCTCAAGCACTCCGGGGGTGTACATCATCCCTATCGAATACAAAAGCTGCAAAATCGTGTTGCTCAGCGCAAACACTACAACATTGATAAGTACCAGTGCCAATGTAACATAGGACGTTTTATAGATCTGTTTTTGCTTTTCGAAGAATTCTTCGTTGTTATTATTAGAATTATCCGGCATTCCAATGCATTAAGCTTAGGATTACGCCATTAGATCAAAGAGCTGATCCATACTCCTTAGAAGCTTAAAGTCTCCCTTCATCTTGATACTGCCCGCCATAAATGCTCTCTGGAAGGTCATTCTACCCTCAAGAACATCTTCGAGAATATGCTGATCTGTAGTAATAACAACATCGCAATTATCCTCGTCGGCTATACGACAGTCACATTTGCTGTTGTCCACATCAATTATGATAGGTTTAGCCTTGGGATTATCTTGTAAAGTGATTTTATACTTAGCGCGAACTCCCGCAACAGGGGTAAATTTCTTACTGAGAAGTTTGACATACTCATCCACATTTCCAACCGCTGCATCATCCTGGCCCATCTTGTCTCTGAAGATACTTGCAAGTTCCTGCAAATCCTCTTTCTGAGTACGAACATAATTATCATCTGATGCATATTCGGAAAGTTGCTCAGACTCCTGCGGAGTAAGGTCGATTCCTTTTGCAACAGAGACTTTATTGATAACCGCCTGGTTACTGGCTGGAAAAACCGGCATTTTCTGATTAATAGTACGGTAAATATTCTCAGTCTTTTTCTCGATTATCTTGGTATATTCTGTGCTGTTCTCAAGCTTTGTAGTATCAGCAATATAGCCGCACATTCCATCACATGGAAGTCCCCCAAGCATTTCCCATGCTGCTGCAAGGCTCATCATTCCTTCACGTTCGCCATGTGTGGTAGACATAACAACAGGCGCCATATAAATCTCTTTAATACGGTCCTTGTCTCCATATAACCAGCATGCATCAAGGAACTGCATAAGATATCCGCCAACGCCGTACCACTCGACTGTGGACGCAAGAATTACACCATCTGCATCCTTGAGTGTATTAGGAAGCGCGGTGATTCCGTTACGCTGCTCATATAAATTGTATTGCTGAACTTTGACATTTAATTCCTGTAAGATTGCAGTGATCTGTGAGATAACGTATAGCGTAGGATCGTCAATTATTCCTCTGCCACCGTAATAGATATTAATCTTCATGGATACCCCTCCAACTAGTTAAGGGTATTATACCATTTTTCACCTACAGTCAAAACAGATTCTTCCTATTTTAATTTCATCGCCTTCCTCTATATGGCATTCTTCTTGGGGGTTGAGCTTAAGTCCGTTCCTGAAAGTACCGTTCGTAGAGCCAAGATCAACGACTGACACCCGCCCCTGACTATCTCTCATGAATCTGCAATGAATCCTTGAAATACTCATATCACTGATCACCTTATCGACGCAGCCTTCCATTTTGCCTATTGTAAGGGGCAGCTTTTCAAGGGGAATTCGGATTGTTTTGTCCGCGTTTCTACTATATAAAGTAATATCCTTATCATCATCTTCTTCACTCATAAGTACAACAGTCTCACTGCAGGTAACAGGATTTCTTTTCGAAGGCGCAGTATTTGATATCACACTCACTTTACGCTTATAACTGTCTTCCTTAACATAATCGGTATCAGCAAAAAAATCTTCTTCTCCAGAGGTTTCAAAATCATACCCATAGTCCTCTTCATTTTCCTCTTCTATACCTGACTTGTTCTTAAGCTTAATCCCCGAAATGCCTCCTGCGCATATATCCTTAACCCCTGTCAAAACGGCCATTAGTCCTGTAATCATAGAGATAACAATCACGATAATTGAAAGAACGTCCTCCTGCTTGGAAAGAACGTAATTCATTCTGATATACATCATCGCTACCAACAATCCAATGAATAAAAAGCCAAATATAATCTGAACTTTTCCGTCTATTTTTGAATGCTTTGATCTTGGCTTTTTCAGTTTTGTTGAAGTTTCCTCAGGTTCGAATTCATCTTCGTAAAAAGAATCGTCGGTATCCATTAGTTCTTTTGTGTCAGCCGCCGTGTCCGAGACTTTGGGTTCTTCAGTAGTTTCATTATCCTCCTCCAAGACCTGTGAAATGCAGTCTATAACAAGCATGCTTTCAACCTGCATTTTCTCCGAGCAGGAATAAATCATCTCTACAGCTTTTTCATCTTCATGATCAACAATTTCAAAAAGCTCGTCTACAAAGCCTGCAAAACCGGCATTATTTGTATCAAACGGGCAATACATGAATCTGAACTGTGATGTGGAAAGATCAACAAATACGCTTTGGTTGTTCAAAATGACATTTTCCATGCCAAGAAGATATTCAGACAGACTCTCAAGGGAATTCTTCAGAGCTTCCAGGAGCATTCGAACATCCATAGCACTCATACCCTTTACCGAAAATCTGTCCTTAAGACTCTGCATGGAATTAATCTCATAATACAGATAGCTCTCATTGTTTATGGTCCTCATATCACATGGGATAAAGCCGGATAAATTTCCTCGTTCCAGCATCCTTGTCTGATAGCTGACGTTTTTGGGTACGTCGAGGTTCTCGTTTTTTACAATCAAATAATTATGTTTAAGTTCTCTACAATATCTATATTCCATTTTTACTCCTTAGTTCCTATATCCCTGATTCTTTTAACGGTCCTTATGTGTCCTGAATAATCTCTCTTTTTGGCATACTGTCTGCTCTTTAGCTTCCAGCTTCCTTTTGGCTTTAGAAAAAAACGCCCCATTGCCGAATGCTTTGTTTCTGTTCCTCCGGTCACCTCTATTTCTTTTCCCGAAGTGCTGCAGTCAAATGTTGGGGACCTGTTTCCATAGTATTTTTTCCCGGCCACAGCATTTTTCTTACTATCAACAACAGTAGCCGGATTGGCCTCTTTATCCATGGAGGCACGAAAAGCCAGAATATAGCTATCCTGCGCGAGAATGCATCTTGCATATACATAATTTGAGAAATATATGATCAACACAAAGACACAAATGATCATAGGTACGATAAATGATGCTTCTACTGTCATATAACCCGGAAGCTTCCGCATAATACGATCACCCCCATTCCCATTGTCAAAAAAGGTACAAAAGGAAGCCTTGTCTTACGGTTTCCCTTTCCAAGCACCAAAATACCTATAGAAAACAGGCAACTTAAAAGTAGTGATATAAAAAGCCCTAAGCAGGTCGTTTCCATTCCATAAACAGGTCCCATACACAGGAGAATAAGGCCATCTCCCACTCCAAGCTCTCCCCTTGTCGCAAAGCTAATAACTATCATGACTACCCCGGGGATAAGGGACAGTAATCCATATGGCCACATATTGCCTTGCACAATGACTGATACCATGGCAACTACAGCAGTTAATGCCTGTAATACAATCAGTAGCATCGGTATCTCTTTTCTCTTAAGATCAGTAAACGCCGCAGAAAGTAGCAGCACCATAAAAACTATTCTTGTTATCATCCACATAATCATCCTCCACATGCACTGCAAGGGCCCCTGCCTCCCACTTCGGAGATTGGAATTGTATAAATCTTTCGTTTTAACCCTGGGCAGCTGACACTTGTATGATATTTTTCTCCATAATCCGTTATGAAAACATCTCCCCCGGCAACTTTCCCCCCACAATACTCGCAGGCGTAGTACTTGGAGCGGTCTTTATTTCGCAGCCCTCCTACATCAGAAAAGTGCACGCTCTTTACGCTGGGCTTAAGATACTTGCATCCGACATTTCTGTGATAAACAGTTCCGTGCTCAGTCACATAGACCATTTCTTCCTGCATAGCTTCCGTATCCGGGCCGAAAGAGATATCATATCCGGTCCAGGCATGTCCATAATACCTGGATTCCACAAGAAAATCCTTAAATCCGATGAGCGGAATAACCGGATGAACCTTGTACCTGGCCACAATATCAACAATATCTCCGCTCATCATTATTCTGGAGGAAAGCATGTTAAGCCCGGAAGATCCATCCATTACCGTATTTCGGTCAAGCCTTTCTGAAAGCCTGCTTCTTACTTCATAGATTGCGTATCCGCTTAGCGCGCCCCCTTCCAAAATAGTGCCCCCACCATCTGCCCCAAGGAGGTTCTCACCTTCTCTAATGTCGTAGGCTCTTATAGTCACTTCATTTCCCACCTGATGGAGAACAGCTTCCACATCCGACTGAACCCTGATGATCTCTATAGCTCCGATTATGTTTACAAAGAAAAAGATAAAAAGAGGAAGCGCAATAGATGCTTCAAGAGTCATGGATGCAGAAAAAGACACTTCCTTTAGAGTTCTGATTGTCTGGAGTATATATCTTTTATTTATTGTTGGTTTTGCAGAAGTGCCTTTGTATCCATCCACGACTGCATGTCGGCATATCTTTTGCCACCTACCTCTCATATCCGTATATCCTTTCTATCTTTGCTTCATAGCCAAATCTCGTACCGATAAGCAGTTCCCCACGTATTATGTCAACGCAGTAATCCAGCTTAAATGCTCCATTTCCATCGGTTTGCCTAACATCCATTTCTATTATGTCCGCCATTCTGCATAGCTTAGTCCCTGCATCAGTAAAAAGAAGCTTCATCCTCAGATAGTCTTTGTAATAAAGACCTTCTCCAAGGTCGCCTCCATTCATATGGTCCCTAAAAGAAAACATATTTGTAAGACTTAGCTTCCAAGTGGAATCAGATTTAAAAAGTGGAACTCTTCCTCCGGAAAAGAGGATATGAAGATCGGAGATGGACTCAGCAAACGTCCATGCAAATAAAATAGAATATTTAATAGGATCTTTTAACTCTGGAACAAAAAGAATAACTGACAGTGCACTGGCCAGGAGATCGGCCTCATTAACCTTGGGTGTACACCCAAATAAATACAGCATATTGGATGCCTGTCTCCAGAAAAGTAGGGTCCTGGCCATCTTCTCAAGATTCCCGTAGTCGCTTCCCTGGCCATAAATCAGGTATTCCAGCTGATACTTCAAAAGAGATTTCTCCAGCTCCTCTCCATACCTGCTGCATTTCTCGTAATAATACTCATCCAAAATCAGATTCTGTCCCGTAGAAGTTCCGGATTCGTCAAGACCTGTCCCCTTATTAAGGTTTCTGCAAGATGCATATTCGGATGTATTCACCACTGCCGTTGAGATTATTGATTTATCTTTGATCGCAAGATTTAACGCCCCTATCCCACGCTGAGAATTGACCACATCTGCAGGATTGCCTATGGAAATAACTTCTTTTTCTCCGTTTTCTTTTTCTATTTCCGGAAGCTCATAAGAATCAATCAGCTCCTGGTTCTCCCTTGCTAGTTCATCTACATCGATAGTGTCAAGTTCGCCGTCCTGAAGGCTTTGCGCATTTCCAAGCACATCACTCATAAGGTTTCCAATCGGCTCCCCTTCCATGTATGCCATTATTTGCCTTGCAAGTACCGCCATGTTATTATCTGTGGCCACCGAATATCCTGAAATTCTCGCATCTTTACAGTACATAGCAGTCATGGTCTGGGCATTCAAAAGACCTCCAGCAGTGCTTCTTTTAAAATTCATTTCCGCATAGTTTCTTAAATGCTCCTGGACATTTGTTATTGAATGAGCTCCGGTCCCGTAGGAGGCATCCACCATAAGAAGACCATATTGCTCATACAGAGCTCTGCTATATTCTGACAAGACCGAGTTCATCGCAATGTCGCAGACGCACTCTGTTTTCATTCTGACTGCCCCTATTCTGGCCCCCTGAAAGAGAGCCAGAACAAGAGATAGTATTATCATTAAGGACAGGGATAAAAAAACTGTGATATATCCTTTAGTTTGTGATCTCACGAGTTTCTTCCCTAATTGTCTTAAAGATGTCTTCTACGATTCCTGAAATCTGCTTTTTAAAGACAATAACAAGTCCAATCAAAACAACGATAATAAGGATAACCTCCACTGTACCCATTCCGGACTCATCCTTCCAAAAGGCCTTAACTCCTTCTGTAATTCTTTTTCCTAAATTCTTAGTTCTAATCTGTAATTCTTTCATTTTTCATTTCCTCTCTATCAAACACATTTGAATTGTCTTTTTCTGCCACTTTGATGTGTCAGAAAGTCATGTATGCCGGAATCATAATGATTATCATTACAATAAGCAGCATTAGTATCATTGGAAGAAGCAACTTAGTGCCGGCTTCTTCTCCCGCTTTTCTTGCTCTGTCCAGCCTGTCTTCCTGAGCCTTTCTTGCCTCCTCATTAAGAAGCTTAAGAAGCTCACTGTTACCTTTTCGCAAGTTTTGCGATAGCAAAGTACTAAGTCTTGTATACTGCTGCCCACCGCATCTATACCCGAACTCCTCATAGGCATCACCCTCAGATTTACCCGCAGCAAGCTGCCTTGTTGTCCTAAGTATCTCCTCGTAGGCGAAGCTCTTTTCCTGTCCTGCCTTTAGCTTGGCGACGTAATTCTCAGATAACTTTCCAAAAATATTTCTCATGGTCATGCCGGCGCCAAGATAGAGAACCATCTGTGAGACAAGTGAGGGATAATCCCGCAATAGCCCCTTGTTTCTATCCTCTATCTTTCCGGCCAGCTCCTTGTCTTTAAGAACAAAGCAGATTCCGCCGGTTACTATCATAAGAAGCATAAGTAAAAGGCTGTTGTCCTCCTCTTTTTCCTTCCAAAGGACCGTCTCTTCTTTATATTTTCCCGGCAGTTCCATCTGTGCCTCGTATCTACTTTTCTCATTGCTTTCTTCAATAAGATCCCGAATTTCCTTTTGTACAATTTCTGCCGGAGACAACTGCCTTGGAATAACATTTGCATATAGCACCTGCTCCCACCTGTCATCGTTATATTTAAACGACGCTGCAAGAGTCACGATTACTCCCTCCTTGGGCACAAAATCAAAGTCAATTTCACCGTCATATTTGCAAACATCAAGATTGTCCACCTTCCAGGATATTTCAAAGGGATAACCATCAATCTTCTGAACAAGATTAAGATCTCCGGTTACTTTTTCCAGGGATTCGTTCTGTCCAAGTATCAGATTCTCCAATTCCGAAGCAGCTTTTTCAAAAAGCTCATCTGCCTCTTTCTTGGTGTAGGTCATTTCATCAATTGTTATATTGAACTCCCCCAGTGCTTCTCCATCCTCATTACTGGCAACAATATTAAGCGCCAAAGCTCCGTCCCCCGGCTCTTTCCTGTCAATAAACTTGCCGTCCCGGATATTTCCCCCATAGATTGTTGATAAGTGAAGCAGAATTGCCAGAAAGCTACCACAAATAGAAAGAAGCAAAACAATGCTGATCTTCTGCGCATAGTAATTTTCTTCAAGCTTGTCCGCATTGGTTTCTCTGTTAAGGGTCGCAAGGCTTGCTCTTACTTTTTGAGAATTAACAATTGTCCTTTTAGATCTAAGAATCCGGTATATGAAAAGAGAAATTCTGTAAAAGAGCCTTGAAATACCGCTTTCCGAAACGTCCTGATCAAGCTTAATATCTTTTGACAAAAAAACAAGCACGCAAACAGTAATAGGGATTATCAAATAAGCCAAAACTATCAATTCAAAATCCCTCCTCAAATTGTAATGTTGACGATTTTCTCGGAAAGAACATAAGACACACAGTAGATTGCCATGCAGACGCTCATCAGAATTATCCCAAGGAAGTTGTGATACAACGAATCAAAAAAGCCCGGGCTGGTGACACTGATATAAAAAATAATAAAGAAAGGTACCATGTTCATTATCCTTGCTTCAAGCCTCTTGGCACTTATAAGTACATCTATTTCTTTTTCAACCTCAAGTTTTCCGGATATAACGCCAATTGTTCTGTCAATAATCTCCGTCATGTTACCGCCGCTTCTTTTGGCCACGGCAAAAACCAGGGCAAAATCCTGAATGTCCGTGTTGCCGGTTTCTTTTCCCATACCAAAGATCAGCTTTTCCAAAGGTACGCTGTTTCTAAGGCCCTTACTTATCTTGGACAGGTAAAAAGATATATCGCTATTTTTTCCATACAAAATATCCATGTCTTTCCTTGCTTCCAAAAAGGAATTCTCTATTGAATATCCGGCCTTTAAGCTTGTAAGCACCGAAAATATCGCATCTTTAAATTGAATCCCTATCTGCCTGCATCTCTTAACACTCTCGTTTTTCCTTTGTAATAAAGTCCAAACAATCGAGATAGGAGATACTATCCCCACAGCAATCCATGAATCAAAGAATAGCCTTCCGAACATAGTGGCAATGGCCATCCCCTGGAACAGATAAACCAGATCACTTTTCCTTGGCCGGAATTGTAAGACCTGCTGCCACGAGTTTTTCAGTGTTTTTGAGTTCACCAACCTTTTTCCACTCTCCTTTTATTCGCTCTCCCTTGTTTCCTGTATCTTCACAAAATCTAAACAAAGGATTCAGCTTGATTTTTCCGCTAATGTCCAGTTCTTTTTCCACCTCACAGATTTCTAAAACCTTTCTGGATCTGTCTCTGAGCCTTCCAAGATGGACAATAATGTCTATTCCGGCAGCAATTTGTCCCCTCACTGCCGCAAGCGGAAGTTCTCCCATTCCCATAAGGCTCATGGTCTCTAGTCTATAGAGCATATCGTAAGCGCTATTGGCATGTCCCGTTGACATTGACATGTGACCAGTATTCATAGCCTGTAGCATATCTACGCACTCACCGCCCCTGACTTCTCCAACTATTACCCAGTCAGGACGCATTCTGAGTGAAGACTTGATCAAGTCCCTGATAGTGATGGGCTCGCACCCCTCAACATTGGCATTTCTTGCTTCCAGTCTTACAAGGTTTGGGACGCCCATAATCTGCAATTCAGCCGAGTCCTCAATTGTCAAAACTCTTAAATCCTTGGGAATAAAATCTGACAAAGCATTTAGAAAGGTGGTTTTACCGGAACCGGTACCTCCTGAAATAAAGATATTGTAGCCTGCCTTTACAAGAATTCTTAGATAATCGCACAGATACGGCGATATTGAATCCAGTCCGATAAGCCTTCCGATGTCAATCGGCTTATCCGGAAATCTTCTGATCGTAATAATAGGGCCGTTTAAAGCCACCGGATCAAGTACTATATTTACTCGGCTTCCGTTGGAAAGCCTTGCATCAACAATGGGCTGGGACTGGTTTACTACTCGGTTACAGGACGCAACTATCTGCTGCACCACGTCTTCAAGCTTTTCTCTTGATTCGAACTTTCCGTTAAATCTGGACAAAGCTCCATTTCTTTCAATGAAAATATTGTCTGTGCCGTTGACCATGATTTCCGTAACACCGGGGTCATCCACCAGTTGCTGCAAAATATCCAGCTTCCTTATGGAATTAAAGACCTGCATACGAAGTCTTTTCCTGTCTTCCACCGAAATAAATGCATGTCGAAGGTTCTCGGAAAGCTTTTGGTCCACAAGTTCATACATCTCTTCATCGGATATGTCCTTGGAATAATCAATGGAACTGATTATCTGCTGCCGGATGTTTCTCTTCAGAGCCTCAAACTTCTGATCCACCGGTTATCCCCTCACTCTCCAAAAGATCTCTGACATAATCCTCATAAGCCTTTTTGTCCCGTATGTCAGGTACCTGACATTTAACAAGCTTTTCCCTAACTTCTTCCAACCCACTTTGCATCAAAACTTCCTCAAAAAGCTTTAACTTATACAGGTCTGATGCATGAGCCCTTGTTATGGCTATAAGCCTGTAGCTAAGAGCTGCTATTTCGAAAAAGTCATCCGGGTACTGGGTCAGATCAACCACAATGTAGTCATAGCCGCATTCTGCTGCCAAGAGCTTATACAGATTACTTACTTTCGAAAGACCTATCTCCTTTATCTGCATCGCAGTCTTGGCGGGCATTATGTAATCAACGCCGTTTCTTGTCTTTTTGATCTTTTCAAGATAAAGGCCGAATTTATCCCTCTCAAGTTCTGCATAATACATAAGATCATTGATGTCCTCATTGCTGGAAATATCCAGCATCTGCGGAAGCGTCGAAAAACTCTCGAAGCTAAGAAAAACCACTTTGCCTTCCCGGGCAAGTCTCTCTGCAATATTCACTGCCAGCGTTGTCTGTCCACATTTTGAAAGAGGTGAATATAAGCCTATTACTCTGCCTTTTCCCGAAGATGACTGAAGACCTAATCCTGTGAAGTCTTCTGATTCCTCTGTGCAAAAGCCCACAATATCATTCACTATAAGGGACGCCGGCTGGTATTTGTTAATGTATCTTTTGTTTACTAAAAAAGCACCATCTTCCGATACCCTGTTGCTTCCGCCAAGTCCCTCATCAAGCACAAGAACATTCTTGATATTTCCGGATAATCTAAGATCATCGATCCCTTCCAGCGCACTTTCAGCAATCATCAAAAGAGATACCTTTGTTTTTTCCAGAAATTTTTCCATAATTTCAAAACTGGTAAAAGAAAAGATTTCAAACCCAAGTCCAAGATTTCCTCTAAGGTACTCATCAAGCCTTCTGCAATATATCTCGTCTTCATCGCAAATAGCCAGTTTATATCTGTTCATACAATTCCTCCCATGACCAAAATGGTGCTAATAAGGACTGGAACTGCAAAATGCAAGGTTTTCTTTTCTCTCTTAAAAATGATAATTACAAGTGAAATTGCTCCTGCAATCAGGAAAGAATATAAGATACAGGAATAACATTCCTGAAATGATAAAAAAGATGCTGTAGACAATAATAGTTTTACATCGCCCGCCGCAATACCCTTTAAAAAGTATACCGGCATGAGCACCAAAAACGTGACAACCACCGTCATGAGCGCTTCAGACAACCTTCCCGGTTCGCTGCAAAACGCCATAAGAAGTCCGGTGATCATTCCGGGTATCACCCAAACATTATATATCTTGTCCTTGCACAGATCAGTAATAACCGCTCCCGTCAAAAACAAGAGTAAAACCGCTTTTATCTTTCTCCACTCCTTTCGTTTTTCTTTTGTCGAGCTCGCGATTAAAGAATTTAGCATGTAAAAAAAGCTTTGTAAACCCCCTCATTTACCATCATCAAAGTGCATAATTAATTTTTTGTTCGATTGCAATCGAACACTTTATAAACTTAGAAAATCACAGAAAAAGAGCGGCTTTGAACATAAATCATATTGAAATATGTTCTATCCGCTCTTTGCAATTTCGTTATTATTGATTCTTAATGATATAAAATTCGGATGCAAAATTAATAGTCTTAAGATTTTCTTAAGCCATAAATCCCCGGTTGTAGGAAGAGGATGCAACTTCCTCATTCAGGCTGTATTTTCCGTAGGTCAACCCGGCATAGACTGTCTGGATATTTCCCATAGTCGGAGCACTGGTATCCTCATTCTCGATTTCTTTATATGCTGCATGAAGAGCTCTGAAATTCTGCTCTACTTTGCTAAGCCTGTTAACGCTCTTTTGAACCCCAGCTGCAGTAAGCTCCTTTTTGGAAAAGATATAAAGCCTATGAAGAAGTCTTCCCAGTTCATATTTTCTGTTTACCGATCGGATCAGTTCATCTACCACATTCTGGGCATAACCAAGGTTCCTATCCGCGATATCATACTGCGCAAGAGTCATAGCGGCTTTTGCATCGCAAATATAATCAATGACCATCTCATAGAGTATAGTGATCATCTGGGTTTTATTGGCCTGGGTTATTCTAAGGGTATATTCCTGTTTCTTTTCCTGAGTCATGGCATGTCCTCTCTAAAAGATCAATTTCTTCACTGCAAAAGCTGCAATACCTGTGATGGTCTCTCATTTGCCTGGGCCATCATTGAAATTCCTGCCTGTGAAAGAACCTGCTGAGTTGAATATACTGTCATCTCCTCAGCCATATCTACATCCATAATTCTGGAATAAGCTGCTGTCATGTTCTCTACTGTGATATCAATACTGTTTGAAGTATGCTCCAGTCTGTTCTGATATGATCCAAGTCTGCTTCGGATAGCACTGATGCTTGAAAGAGCTCCCTTAATATCCTCGATAGCCTCCAGCGCACCTACAGGATTGGCCATATCCAGATTGTAGATTCCAAGAGTTGTAAGATTAACCTTTGGAATTCTAATATCCAGTGTCTGTCCCTCATTGGCTCCAACCTGCATTGTCATTGCTCCGCTTGCAGTAAGGTCAACAAATACTGTATCGCTGAGGGCTCTGTCTATCTGAATATCAATCTTTTTACCTGTGCTGTCACTGAGAGTCAGAACATCTTCATTGATTGTGGCAATCATTCCGTTGTTCAAATACGGTGAATAAGAGCCATCCTCATTCAACTTCTCTATCTTGATAGTCTGGTCACTGCCATTCTCAAAGAAGATACCCTTCTTATCCACACCGGTTGTTCCTGTCACATGCATATAAGAAACATCGATGCCTGAAATCTTGTATACTCCAGCTTCTACTACATCCGAGTAATTCACAACCCTCACCGATGCATCAGTCTTGGAACCGGAGAAGGTATCTCCGATCGTAGCATATCCCTTCAGATCAAAAGAACCATCGAGAATACTCTGTCCATTAAACTGAGTAGTACTTGCCATTCTATCAACTTCTTGCTTTAAAAGAGTAACCTCTTCCTGGATAGCCTCTCTGTCCGAATCTGTCAGAGTTCCGTTACTTGCCTGAACAGCAAGCTGGTTCATTCTCTGGAGAATATCCTGTATCTCTGACAGGGAACCGTCCGCAACCTGAACAATAGAGATTGCGTCATTGGAGGTATCACCTGCAACTCCTAATCCTTCAATTTGGGAATTCATTCTTCTCGACATGGCAAGACCTGAAGGATTATCCTTGGCATTAGCGATCTTGAGACCGCTGGATAATCTCTCCAGTGAATCTGATAAAAGAGTATCATTTCTCTGAAGCGCGTTATTGGCGATCATCGCTGACACATTATAATTTACTTTCATTTCTACCTCCTTAGAGAGCCTCTATAAATGCTTTTGCCATAGACAGTAGCGTACTAGTGTCTGTTAATTTCTTTTGATTGCCATCCGTGGCATTTGCATTAGCTGGTCCTACTGAGATAGGCTGTGTCTGCGCATGGTAAAGGATTGCTATGTTTTCCTGACTTACGCCAGATTCCTTTAGTTTCTCAGCCAATTTGACGCACATTTTAGATCTAACGCTTTCCAGATATTCAACTTCCTCTGTATTCTGGTCATAATTTGTGGTGATCATTCCACTTACAACGCCATTCTTTTCTGATAGACTGGCTGTTATCAGACCATATTCATAGGTTTGAACACTGGCTTCCATCCGTGAATCCATGCTTTCGTCGTTCTTAAGAGTAATGTGCATGGAAATCTTTTGCCCGTCTAAGTAGACAGGTACTTCGAAGGAACCCCTCTCTGAGCCCTGGCTCATTACAGATAGTCTTCTTTGCATGAGATTGATTGCCTTTACATCAATATAGGTATCCTTCTCATCCATTAGCAGTTCTTCAAGGCTGTCTGAAATGTTCTGAAGACTTTTTTGGTATATGTCCTCGTACTTTGGCTCACCAAGAGCGTCCACCAGCATATCCTGCTCTTTGGTGGCCATCTCTTTTAACAGCTCTTCTGTCCTACGCCATATACTACCTGTCTTCCGGTCCCTTCTATTTGAGATCATTGCTTCCAGATTATTAAAGTTGGCTTCCAGCTGAAGACTCTTAAGCTCTTCAAACGCATTATCACCAACCTTGACCTGGGCAACTTCTCTTATCTGCCTGACAACTTCCGAAGCATATTCCCTTTCAAGATTCTCATCTACCCCAGCATTTTGCAGATCTTCTGCAAGTTTTGGTAAAAGAGTATTCTCTGTAGGTTTAGCCTTTAGAAGTTTTTCGGGCTCAAGATTCTCATATACTATATCGGCCTTAGCACTGTGATATCTGAAGGCCAAACTGATTTGTTCATCAATTTTTAATTTAGATGATGAACTCGAAGCAGCCTCAACACCACCAAAGTCATCATCAACCACATAATCGATTCCCTTTTTGGATGTATGCCCTGTTCTTGTGGCCATCAAAAGATTTTTTAAAGTCATCTCGGCCCCTGTCTTAAGAACTGAGCCAATGGCTCTGTAATCTTCTGCCTTAAGGGTATGGAACAATCTGTATATTCCAATAAAGGATTCCTTCTCATCTTCGGTAATGCCCTTTTGATGCTCAAGCTTGTATAGGAATTTGGAATATTTCTCATCAGACTTTGAACGGCCTTTTCCTGAACTGTCACCATCCCCCATGAAATTCTTATCCAGGTTCTGGGAAATCTCATCTATTGTCATGGAAAGAGGATTCTTGCCCTCTCTGATAATATCAAGAACCGCACCGGGCTTGAGCCTCTCAAGAGTTGTCTTCAGCATCTGGTCAAAAGCTCTGACCTTCTCAAAATTCTCCTGGTTCATCTCCATGCTGTTGTAGCCAAGAACTCGTACAGCCCTTCTATTCTCTTCAGTGAGCTCCTGTCCAAGATCCTTAAGAATTTCATCAACATTCTGAAATGCCTTTTTAATATTGTCGCCAAGGTCTGCTCTTGGAGCTGTCATAAGTGGCTCGTAGCCTTTCGCCGCCTTCTCATATTGAAGCGTTAAGTCCTTGGACACAGCACTGATCTGAGTCAGAGAGGCGGTTTCTATGGTATCTATCATGGCTCCGGTAACATCAATAGGGCCATTTTGAATAATACTAACCCGGTTTATTGTGGCACTTATAAGTAAAGCCTGATTCTGAGGTGTAACTTCTGTAATCTCATCAACGGCAGAACCTGCAACTTCATCCGAAACCTGACCAAGTATATTCTTTATTCTTTCTATGAACTGCTCCATTGGCGCTGTGTCGATGGAGAAACCACTGTCAAGAAGCTGCCTGTTAGCCTCAGTAGTCATGCGAAGTCTAACTTCTTCCAGCTGCATTCTGGATTCCAAAAGATGGGTATCATTCTTTATATCCAGCGCCTTCACGTAGATACTTCTTGGATCAGAAAGATCAGCCTGAGCCGCCTTTCTTCCATCTGCTATAGCCGCAGCAATTGCCTTAGCTCCAAGCTTCTCTGTTATAGGAAAAGAAATTTCTTTTATCGTATGAACTCTCTTAAGCGTCTCTGTTGTCAGAGGAATGCCCTGCTGTATTGTCCATCGGGCTTCTTCTCTGACATTACTGTCTTCCTTATCAAGCCCCGCCTCTTCAATTATCTTATCGATCTGGCCATCTAGCTGCTCCCAATCGTAGCTTTCAGCCTTCTGAGCATAGTAGCCCCCTGCATCCTGCGCATAAAAGCCTCTTCCGGAAACGTTCTGTCCATTGGTACTATGAGAAGCAAAATAAACATTCTCAATGGATGGGCGCATGTTATTAAGAACAAGATATTTAACCGCAGCATCATCAAGCCCCTGAATATCAGAGACTTCGCTAAATGCAACGCCTGCTGCCTTGCTATTTTCATAAGTTACTGGGATGTCGTTTTCATGAAAGCTCTGTTGAAGCTCATTTGCAAAAGACATACTGCCTGTAATCCTGGCGAGTTTATCAAGACTGATGTCATCATTAAAGCCAACAATTTCTTGTCCGGACTCCAGAAGAACACTCTTGATCTTATCAAGGATAGTTACAGTTTCTGCAGTATCTGTATTTTTAATATCAAATCCTTCCTCAAGGGCTTTGGCATAGTCTTCCCCTGACATGGTATTTGATAAAAGAGCCATATAGTTATGCTGTGTCAAAACGTCCGTGTTGTTAGCCATATCGCTTACATCTGCAGCGCTTTTGGCCTGACAGGAATATGCATCATTACTGAAAATGCTTGCATCAAGCTGTATACTTACAGGATCTGTAATACTAGAGCTTGACTTCCCAGTCTTGAAAGAAAAAGTCTCCTTAGGATCCATCTTAAGGGTATCTAGGCTTTCATCCTTCCTCTGACCGGTAATTGCCTGAAAAGTAATATTCATCTTTTACCTCACAAAAATAATGGTGATGAAAGAATATACTTCCTTCATCACCATTTATTTCGGCTTAGTTTCAAAATTCTTTAATTCTTTGTTTTCTTCTGCTGGAAGAGGAATACCTCTGCTCCGTATGGTGGCAGATCAAATTCAATACTGTAATCCTTGTAATCACAAAGTCCCTTAACAGCCTTGATCTTGTCAGGAACTCCGCTTCCCATTCCTCCGTAGCACTCAAGAGCACTATCAAGAAGTTTGGTGTAAGTTCCTTCAAAAGGAACACCTACCTTGAAGCCCTTTCTCTCCATAGGTGTCATGTTAAGGACAAACAAAATGTTATCCTTACCGTTAATTGCTCTTCTATAGAAGCTGTAAATGCTGCGTTCCTTGTCATCGGCGTTTATCCATTCAAAGCCGCCCCAGTCATTATCTACTTCATAAAGAGCAGGATATTTTCTGTAAAGTTCTAGGAGTTTACCCACATAGTCCTTCATGCCTCTGTTGAGATCATTTTCCAGAAGGAACCAGTCAAGCTCTCTCTTCTCACTCCACTCGCGCTCCTGTCCAAAGTCCTGACCCATGAACAACAGCTTTTTACCGGAGTGACCGAACATATAAGTATAGCCAACACGCAGATTAGCGTATTTATCAACCTGATATCCTGGCATCTTCTCAACCATAGAACACTTAAGATGCACAACCTCATCGTGGGAAAGAGGCAGGATATAATTCTCTGAATCATTGTAGCTCATTGCAAAGGTCATCATGTAATGAGCACCCTGTCTAAAGTATGGATCAAGCTTCATATATTCACAGAAGTCATGCATCCATCCCATATTCCACTTGAATGCAAATCCAAGACCATCCTCTTCAGGAGCAGCTGTAACCTTAGGCCATGCAGTAGACTCCTCAGCAATTGTAAGTACGTTAGGATATGTTCCTCTTACAACACTATTGAAGTGCTTGAAGAACTCAATTGCATCCAGGTTCTTGTTATCGCCATATTTATTTGGAACCCACTGTCCATCTTTTTTGCCATAGTCGAGATAAAGCATTGAAGCAACAGCATCTACTCTAAGGCCATCAATATGGAACTTGCGGATCCAATAAAGTGCATTTGCAATGAGGAAGTTCTTAACTTCAGGCTTAGCCAGGTTAAAGATCTTGGTTCCCCAATCAGGATGCTCTCCTTTACGTGGGTCCGGATCTTCATAGATACATGTTCCGTCAAAGCAGGCAAGACCAAATTCATCAGGACAGAAGTGCGCAGGAACCCAGTCAAGAATAACACCAATGCCATGCTTGTGGAGCTTATTGACAAGATACATGAAATCTGTAGGCTCACCATACCTTGCAGTAGGTGCATAATAACCAGTTACCTGATATCCCCAGGATCCGTCAAAAGGATGCTCCGCAATACCGATAAGCTCGATATGTGTATATTTCATTTCCTTGAGATATTCAACAATTCTATCTGCGAACTGTCTGTAGGTATAAAACCCGTCCTCAGTTCCGTCGGGATGCTTCATCCAGGAACCAATCTGGCATTCATAGATGGCTATTGGCTGGCGATTCATATCCTTGCCTTTAAGTCCCTCATACCACTTTGAATCTGACCACTTAAATCCTGAAAGATCAGTTGTTCTTGACGCATTTCCCGGGCGAAGCTCAGCAAAGTTAGCATATGGATCAGCTTTATAAAGCTTTCTGCCATCCTGAGTAGTAATAAGATATTTGTAAAGCTCACCAATTCCTACTCCGGGAATGAAGATTGTCCAAATGTTGCCTGTCTTGGTGCGCTGCATCTGATGGGCATTCTCGTCCCATCCATTGAAATCACCTACAACATGAACATCAGCTGCATTTGGAGCCCACACTGCAAAAAAGAAGCCTTTTTTGCCCTTCTCTTCAGATGGGTGAGCACCTAATTTATCATAAATATCGTAATGAGTTCCCTGCCCAAATAAGTATTCGTCGTCCTCAGATATAAAAACCTTTTGACTCATACATAACCCCCTCATGTTATATGTTACTTATTCTTAATGCATAAAGTCTTTTTCTCTTAAGATAACCATATCGTTCTCGTCGTATCTCTTGTTGACAATGACATCAACAAAATGCGAAAGTGAACGCTTCTCAGCATAATAAATCGCATCATCGACGATATCCTTGACCTCTGCAACCGTAACTTCATGGTCAAGAGTCTGTCTTTCTGAAATTCTAGTGTGAAGAGCAAGAATTCCAAGGTTATCTATTGCATATTCCTTTTCATATGCGTACTGTCTCGCATATGCTACAAGAGAATCATCATCAAGAGCTTCAATATCCACCCTTACGTTAAAGCTCTGCTTGAGAGATGGATTCTTATCAAGGAATCTATCCATGTCCTCCTTGGTATCTTCCATTACAAGGATAAGTCCCTTGTTTTCTTCCTGAAGAATACGAAGAAGCTCATTAACTGTCTCCTGAGTAAGATCAGCGGCTCTCTGAATGATAAGTGCGCCGTTTGCAAGCTTATCAAAAATGCTGCTTGTGCTCTTTTTGTTGAGAGTGTTAGCTGTAATCTTGGCAACCTTACCACTAAAGTTGGAATCGGATGCCTGAACTGCCTTGATAAGTCCCTTGGCAAGATTAACTGTGCCTGCCCCCTCTTCACCGGTTACAATTGCATTTCCGGTAAATGCATCCATACTCAGATTATCAATAGCGTTGATGATCTGTCTTCTTGATTTCTTATGATGGATATATGGTCCAAAGAGCTCTTTTTCCTCAGGTGTCATTGTTCTGACACGCTCTTCGATTTCTCTGTTTCCAAGGTGCTTCTTGCCGGTCTCAGGCGCTGGCTTTTTGCTTTCCTTTTTCTGAGGCTGTGGCTTTTCCTCGGCCTGTGCTTTGGTTTCAGACTCTTCTTCATCCTCTGAATCCTCATCCTCCGGATCAGCTTCCTCTGAATCAGGAGCTACTGTTGGCTGCTCCTTAGCTTCTTCTGAAGGCTCTTCTACAGGCTCCTCTTCTTGATCTTCGGACTCCGGTTCTGCTTCTCTGCTGGCTGCAAGCTCCTGCTCTACAGTTTCCGTGTCGGCATCAACTTCCTCTGGAAGCTCCTCTGGAATCTTATCAAGCTCTGCAGAATCTGAAACTTCTATCTCTTTTGCCTCAGCTTCATCCATTACTTCATCAACTGCGGCATTAATTACATCTTCTTTATTGACTGACCAGTCACCTCTTCCGGAGGCTTTGTCATACTGTTCTTTCTTAAGGGCTTCGGAAATAGCTTTTTCTATCTTTTCCTGAAGACCTTCCTTGGCCTGCTCGTCATAGTCGGCAAACATATTTCCGGTTTCGTCTGCAACTCTCTTTTTAACTGCAGCGAACTGTTTCTCTTTCTGATCCTGCTTGAATTTCTCCCAGTTTCCAAGGTACTCTTCAATACTGATCTGACCTGTGATCTGTTTCTCGACCTCAGGCTCCGGCTGAACTGCCATACTGATCTGGCCATCTGATTCCTGAGCCAGAATATTCTCAAAATGAGTAGGCATCTGATAGCTTGCATTCGGATGAATTACAGCTCCCGGCACCTCGTCCTCAAGGGGCTTTTCCTCATAAACAGGTGCTGCAGGAATTTCCTGCGCCTCATCCGGAACCTCAATATCACCTGTATCAAGGTCAGAAGCTATCTCCTGATATTCCTTGGCCTCTCCAAGAATAGGTCCGTTTCCGCCATACTTGATGTCAATGCCCATCTGTGGTGCAGTTGGGATATCAACTGTCTGTGTATCAAAAAAGATTTCCTGCATCTCACCTGTTGGCTGCTTAGGCTCTTCAACATCACTTTCAGATGCATATATCTCTTTTAACCCTTCTGCCAATGTTTCCTGCAGGTTCATAGTGTTATAGTCACTTACATCTACAGAGGGTTCCTTAATCTCGTTAATATGAGGATATGTGATTTCATCCTTAGGCATAGCTGGCTCATAAATCACTGTATCCTGAGGTGGTTCCTGGGCTGTCTGGTCTACCATTCCTGTCAAAGGCTCTCCGTAAACCACAGTGTCTTGAACAGGCTCCTGTACCGCGTTTCTGGACATGGTATATTCCTTGATATCCTCGTCGGTTACAGGTGGCATTTCCTTGGTAGGCTGCTTGCTCTCCTGTACATATGCTACTGAAGGAGCAGGATTATTTACAGTCTCTGCATTAACAGCCACATTAGATGCAGGGATATTGGCATTCTCTGTGATGATGCCATTTTTACTCTTATACCTGTTGTATCTGTCCTGCTGCTCCGGAGAAAGAGGCTCATGAAGTGCCTTAAGTTCAAGGGCTTTCATAACATACTTGCCCTCACCGAACCAAAGGAACATTTCGTCGCACTCTTCTACGCACTCAGTAGTAAGACCTACCCTGTGATAAAGGTAAGCCAACTCATATGCCCATCTTTCCCTATAATCATGTTTTTTGAATTCTTCAAGGACAGCAATACGCTCTTCAAGGCTTACTTCCTGTGCCTCGTAGAGCTTGTACTGTAAGATATATCGGCCTGTATCTCTAGGCGCGATTCTGACAAATTCTTTGTAATATTCAACCGCCTGAACAAATTCGCCCATCTTAATGGCAAGCTCGCACAGAGAATAAACGATCGGTCTTCCTGTAGGATGCTTGTCATAAGCCATCAGAAGGACATCTCTACTCTCTTCAAAACGACGATTGATCTTATATAAGTCACTGATAGTACAGAGCATTGATACGCTCTTGACGCGCTTCCAGTCTATAGTATCAGCAATTTTCACTGCTTCGGCATATCTGCCTTCCCCGATCAGAGCCTTAATCTCATCCGCCCTGATTTTATACTCCACTTTATCCAAAACTTTTTTCCTCTTTGGTACCCAAATTACATACAAAATTAGTTTATCATAGCGCTACTTCTTTGTAAAATATCAGAAAGCCTCGCAAACTGCTCTAAACTAAGAATTTCGCCCCTGGCTTTTTCGTCAATCCCCATTTCAACTAAAGCATCAGTGACCTGCTGTCTTGAAACCCTGAGAGCAGGGTTATTTGACAGTGAATTGGAAAGTGTTTTTCTTCTCTGGTTAAAAGAGGTCCTGATCACTTCAAACATGTACTTCTCATCCTGAACTTTAACTGCAGGTTCGCTGTACCTTGTGAGCTTTACAACAGCTGAGCCTACTCCCGGCTGCGGGATAAAGCTGCTTGGCGGAACATCCATAACCTCTTCTGCGGAAGCATAAAATCCAACTGCCAGTGAAAGAGATCCATAGTCCTTGTTCCCGGGTCCCATGGCCATTCTATCTGCAACCTCTTTTTGAACCATTACAGTTATGCTCTCTATCGGAGCACCGCTTTCAAAAAGCTTCATGATAATAGGAGTTGTAATGTAATATGGCAGATTGGCAACAACCTTAATCGGCTTGCCACCATTATATTTCCTTACAATCTCATCTATATCTACTTTAAGGACATCTTCATTGATAACCGTAACGTTATCATATTCAGATAAAGTATCAGCAAGAACAGGTATCAGGGTCTTGTCAATTTCTACTGCCACAACCTTGCCCGCTGCCTCTGCCAGATACTGGGTAAGACTTCCGATTCCCGGTCCAATTTCCAAAACACAGTCCTTATCTGTAACTCCGGCTGCGCTCACGATTCCATCAAGGACACCGCTATCTATCAAAAAGTTCTGTCCGAATTTCTTTTTGGCACTCATGCCATATTTTGCAAGAACTTCTTTTGTTCTGGCCGCATTTCCTAAGTACGCCATATTACCTCCAATATTTAGTCAGCTAATCCTATACATACGTTTAGCATTTTCCGTTGTGATTCTTATTACTTCTTCCTCACTAATGCCCTTGATCTGCGCCATCTTGGTTACAACATAGGGCAAATAGGTTGAGTTGTTTCTTTTACCTCTGTAGGGTTCGGGAGCCAGGTAGGGACAATCCGTCTCAAGAAGAATTCTGTCCATAGGAGTATTTTCGACAACCTCTACCATCTTCCTGCCGTTTTTAAAGGTCAGCACACCGCCAATACCAATATAAAAACCCATATCTACACACTGTTTAGCCACTTCCTTGGAGTAGGAAAAACAGTGAACAACTCCGCCAATATCCTCAGCATGCTCGTCATGCATTATCTGAAGCGTATCTGCCGCAGCTTCCCTGGAATGGATAATAACAGGAAGCTTAACTTTCCTTGCTATTTGCAGCTGTCGAACAAACCATTTCTTTTGCACCTCAGGTGTCGGATCCGGCCAATGGTAATCAAGACCTATCTCTCCGATAGCCACGCACTTCTCATCCCTGCTCCATTCATATAAAGCCTTAATGTTTTCCTCATTTAATTCTTCCGTATCACTTGGATGTACTCCAACAGCCGCATAAAAGAAATCATATTTATGAGCAAGATCCATGGACCTTTGTGACCCCGCAAGATTTGCTCCTATATTGGTAACATTTCCTATTCCAGCCTCCTTAAAAGAGGCAATTAACTCTTCTCTGTCTATATCAAATTGCTCATCATCATAATGAGCATGAGTATCAAAAATCATTTTTCTATTCCTTTTTTAAAAAATCCATATCATCATTCTAATTTACCACAAAATTTTCGTCCTGAAAACCGCATAAATACTGCATTCTTAAAAAAACTTAAAAAAATTTAAAAAAAGTGCTTGCATTAATATAATTTACGTAGTAAGATATCACTTGTCGTTAAGACATGGCAACGCCAAGTTGAATACGAAATGCACCGCTAGCTCAGTTGGTAGAGCACCTGACTCTTAATCAGGTTGTCCAGGGTTCGAGACCCTGGCGGTGCACGCCGAGTACTGTTTTCGTGGGTATATCCCATGGGGATGGTACTTTTCTTTTGCGCGTAAAAGTGAACCATGCGAATAATAATAAAAGGTATCAGTGGGAGCTTGCTCACAAACTGATACCTTTTTATTATTATTCATACGGCGAACGCCGCGACAACGAGGAACTTTGTTCCGAGTCTGTCGGCATGGTTCACTTTAAAATCAATTCCGATCCATGATCTTTCAACCACTTTCGTTTTTCTTTATAATCTGGAATTACCTCCTCAACAAGTGCCCAGAATCTCGGCGAATGATTCATCTCTTTTCTATGACAAAGTTCATGAACAACCACATAATCTATTATTTCATCCGGAGCATTCATCAGAAGGCAGTTAAAATTCAAATTTCCCTGCCCCGAACAACTTCCCCACCTACTCTTTTGCATCCTTATAGTGATACGTCCGTAAGTCACTCCGATCTGCTGCGCATACTTCCTGACTTTTGATGGAATAGTCCTTTTGGCCCTTGTTATCAGAAGCTTTATATCCTGCTCGTTTAGCGGCTTTTTCTCATCCCCCTGGATATTAGCATTTTCTTTCTCTTTTCTGCGTTTTTCCATTTTCCTAAGATGCGCATCTATCCAGTCGGCTTTTTCCCCAATAAACCTGTTTATTTCCTTTTCAGGCATATGCATCGGTGCTCTTACTATTACTCTGCAGTCAGCAGATACTTCTATGCATAATGTCCTTCTGTTACTTCTTATCAGCTCTATATTCAAATAAATACCCCTTTATACACTTAAGGGAGAGCATCCTTCGATACTCTCCCATTTCTAATCGCCAATTTAGTTTTCAGGCACTGCCTTCTCGGGATGCTCCAGCATTTCCTGCATTGTATGCCAGCCAAGTACTGCACATTTAACTCTTGCAGGCATATGAGCTACATCCTGAAGAGCTGCAGCTTCGTCAAGAGCCTCAATGCTCTCCTCATCGGTAATCTCTCCCTTGATCATACCCATAAAGGTTTCGGCAAGCTTAATTGCCTCGTCCTTCTTTTTGCCGATAATCTGGTCTACCATCATATCTACAGATGCCTGTGAAATTGCGCATCCGCTGCCGTCATATGAAGCTTCTGAAATTGCTTCTCCTTCAAGCTTCAAATAAAGAGTAATATCATCACCACAGCTTGGATTTACTCCTCTAAGTACAAGATCCGCGTTCTCCATCTTGCCCTTGTGAACCGGATGAAGATTGTGTTCATTAACTATTTCGCGATATAACTGCTTAAGCTCCATATCCCATAACCTCTCTTACCTTGGATAGCTTCTTCAGGAATGTCTTAACTTCCTCTTCTGTATTGTAAAAATACACACTGACCCTTGCGGTAGATCCTGCCCCAATAAACTGCATAAGTGGCTGAGCACAATGATGTCCTGCTCTAATGCATACATGATCATCATTGAGGACAGATGCCATATCATGAGGATGTACACCCTCCATGGTGAAAGTCACAATTCCGCAGTGCTTCCTATAATCCTTGGAACCAAACACCTTGATATAAGGAAGTTTCTCCAAGCCTTCCATAAGAAGCTTTGTAAGCTTTTGTTCCTGCTCTTCTATTGTATCAAATCCTACGTTTTTAAGATACTTAATTGCTGCCGCAAGACCTACTGCATCTCCTGCATTAACTGTTCCAGCTTCAAATTTGTGAGGGATCTCAGCATAGGTTGCATCAGTTCTTGTAACATACTCTATCATTTCGCCGCCGGTTAAAAATGGCTGCATTTTTTCCAGAAGTTCATATCTGCCGTAAAGAGCTCCAATGCCCATAGGTGCCAGCATCTTGTGACCGGAAAGTGCAAAGAAATCTGCTCCGATAGCCTGTACATCAACAGGCATATGGGGTGTTGACTGAGCTCCGTCAACAACAACAATGGCTCCCTTGTAATGTGCATAAGCCGCAATCTCTTTTACCGGATTGGTTATGCCCATAACATTGGAAACATGTCCTACAGCTACAATTTTGGTCTTATCTGTAATCTTGGATTCATATTCCTCTTTACTGATTACGCCCTCTTCATCAGGCTCCAGGAATACAAGCTTCGCTCCATTTTTCCTGGCTACCATCTGCCATGGAAGAAGATTACTGTGATGCTCCATGACTGTTACGACAATCTCATCGCCTTCATGAACATTTTCCATTCCATAGCTATATGCCACAAGATTAAGAGATTCTGTGGTGTTTCTTGTAAAGATGATTTCTTCGCTTCTTGAAGCACCTATAAAGTCTGCGACTTCTTTTCTGGCATTCTCATAAGCATCTGTTGCCGCAACACTCCAGTCATAAAGACCTCTAAGAGGATTAGCATTGGCAGTCTTATAAAACTCAGTAACTGCATCAAGGACCTGTCTTGGTCTCTGAGATGTAGCTGCATTATCAAAATATACGTAATCGCCGGAATTCAAGATATCAAAGTCCTTGCGAAAATCCTCGAGTTTACTCATAATGTCTCCAATCTACATAGCAGAACTGCGCTCTATCTGCGCAGTTCGTAAGATTATCCTTAGATAATATTCTGGATATAATACTGAACCCTCTGCATAAGCTCAGGGTCAGGAATAATTCTTGCCACACTATCAAGTCTTGCCTTGATCATGATACGTTTTGCTTCTTCCTCATCAATTCCTCTGGACTGCATATAGAAAAGAAGGTCCTCGCCAAGCTGACCGATTGTTGCGCCATGTCTTCCGTCTACATCCTCTTCCTGGCAAAGGATAATAGGCATAGAACGGTTGATAACGTCTTCACTTAAAAGAAGCGCATCCTCCTGTTCATCTCCTGCAGATCCTGAACTTCCATTCTTGAAGTCAATTGTGAATCTAAGGGTTTTCTGGGCCTTATCCATAAGAACACCCTTGAACTGCATGAGAGCATTAGTCTTCTTGCCTCTGTGATCAGTTACGAAGTTTATATCAAGCTTATCTTCGCCACGGCACAGGTATCCTGTATCGCTGGTAAAATCAGCTTCTTTCTCAGCCAAATTGATATAACTGCCATTCCAAACCTTCTGTGCGCCAAGCTCAAGAGAAACAAGCCTTATTGCGCCCTTTTCAAAACATGCACCGCCAAGATCATCAAAATGAAGATATCTACTTCCAAGAAGCTGTGTCTTAACAACAGTTACTTTTGCGCCTTCTTCAGCAAGAATTCTTGTACTAACTCCGAGAAATCCTGCTGCCTCTTTATCAGCTCCTGAATCATAATCCATGATTATTGTAACTTCAGAATTCTTTTTGGCATGTATAACCTGAGAAGCTAAAACCCCCTTACCATCCTTCATATCAAAGCGGATGACAACAGGTTTCTCAACCTTGGCATTTTCTTCTACAGTATAAACTTCACTCTTTGCTCCTGCTGAAATAAAGAGCTTATCAGCATCTATGCCCATACCGGTTCTAACAGCCTGCTCAGAATCCCTTGCAGATGTATCACCATTAGGGTCTCCGGGAACACCGGTTGTAACAAGAATTCTATCCTTGTTAGCTCTAAAAACTTCGCCGGCTTCGTCAAAAGAGATACCTCTCTTAACAGATACTCCCTGTGGAAGTTCTGCTGCCGCCGGACTTTCTACTGTATCAATACTTATATCTGAAAGCTCAATATTGCTGTCATTAACCTTGAGGAAATTGTAGGTATAAACCGGCAGTACATTGACCTTCATATTCAAATCTGTATTCATGTTCTGCTACCTCCCGATCAATGTCCGCCCATTTCGAGCTTGATGAGATTATTCATCTCTACCGCATACTCAAGCGGAAGCTCTTTGGATACAGGATTAGCAAAGCCGCTTACGATCATGGCCTTTGCATCCTCTTCGCTGATACCACGTGACATCAGGTAGAATACTGCTTCATCGCTGATTCTTCCAATCTTGGCCTCATGTCCTACATCCGCATCACTGGTTCTAATATCCATGGCAGGAACAGTATCTGCTCTGGAAATACTGTCGAGCATAAGAGAATCACAAGAAACTGAAGCCTTAGCCTTTTTGGCAGTCTTCTGAATAGTTACGCTACTTCTGTATGTACCGATTCCTCCGTCCTTGGAAATGGACTTGGTGGAAATGTGAGAAGATGTTCTCTCTCCAACATGAACTACCTTGGCTCCGGTATCAAGGTTCTGTCCCTTACCGGCGAAAGTAATTCCTGTAAACTCCATCTTGGAACCTTCGCCCTTGAGAATAGTCATTGGATACAGGTATGAAGTATGTGATCCAAAAGATCCTGATACCCACTCCATTACGCCATTTTCCTCAACTACAGCTCTCTTGGTATTGAGGTTGTACATATTCTTGGACCAGTTCTCAATTGTTGAATAGCGAAGATGTGCATTCTTGCCAACAAATAGTTCTACGCAACCTGCGTGAAGATTGGCAACGTTATATTTAGGTGCAGAACAACCCTCTATGAAGTGAAGATCTGCTCCTTCATCTACAATAATAAGTGTGTGCTCAAACTGTCCGGCTCCGGCTGCATTAAGTCTGAAATATGACTGAAGCGGAATCTCAACCTTTACTCCCTTAGGAACATATACGAAAGATCCACCTGACCATACAGCACCGTGAAGAGCAGCAAATTTATGATCTGTAGGAGGAACAAGCTTCATAAAGTGTTCCTTGATCATATCCGCATATTCACCATGAAGTGCGCTCTCAAGGTCAGTGTAGATAACACCCTGGGCTGCTACTTCATCTTTTACATTGTGATAAACAAGTTCTGAATCATACTGGGCACCAACTCCTGCAAGAGATTCCCTCTCCGCCTGAGGAATACCAAGCTTTTCGAAGGTGTTCTTGATATCCTCAGGAACATCCTCCCACTTGCCCTTCATATCTGACTTGTGTCTTACATAAGAAGAAATCCTATCCATATCAAGGCCTTCAATACTAGGTCCCCAGTTTGGCATCTTGATCTCTTCATATAATTTAAGGCATTTAAGCCTAAAGTCTCGCATCCATTCAGGGTCATTTTTTTCCTCGGAAACCTTAAGAACTGTCTCCTCGGTCAAACCCTCTGCCATACGATAAAAGTCTTTTTCTGACTCTACATCTTTAAAATCATATAAACTGCGGTCGATATCGGCCACAACCTGCTTATTATCGCTCATATTCACCCTCTAATATCAGACAAATCTCTCGAAACCATTTGCGTTGATCTCATCAACAAGTGATCCATCGCCGGTATGAACGATGTTACCCTTTACAAGAACGTGAGTGTAATCAACGTGAAGAGATTCAAGAATCTTGGTGCTGTGAGTAATGATAAGAAGAGCGCCATCCTTCTTTTTCTGGTACTCTTCGATCCCCTTGGAAACAGTACGAACAGCGTCAACGTCAAGACCTGAGTCTGTCTCATCAAGGATTGCAAACTTAGGATTAAGCATAAGGAGCTGAAGAATCTCAGCCTTCTTTTTCTCACCGCCTGAGAAACCTACGTTAAGATCTCTGTCTGCATAAGACTCATCCATTGAAAGAATCTCCATTGCAGCCTTAAGTGACTTCTGGAAGGCAAGAAGCTTAACAGGTGCACCTGTCTGTGCATGATATGCATTTCTTATGAAACTGCTAAGTGAAATACCCGGAACTTCATATGGATTCTGGAAAGAAAGGAACATTCCGGCCTTAGCTCTCTTATCTGATGAAGCAGTTGTAATATCCTGACCAGCAAAAAGAATATTACCCTCTGTTACGTTATAGTGAGGATTTCCCATAAGTGTGAAGCCAAGAGTTGACTTACCGGCACCGTTTGGTCCCATGAGTACATGAGTCTCTCCCGGTTTGATATCCAAATTAATGT
Source organism: Butyrivibrio sp. VCB2006 (assembly GCF_000420945.1). Classification (GTDB taxonomy): domain Bacteria; phylum Bacillota; class Clostridia; order Lachnospirales; family Lachnospiraceae; genus Butyrivibrio. Next base: position 299,037 of record NZ_ATVX01000003.1, on the reverse strand, counting down.
TATGAAGTATAGGCAGTTCATTATCTATAGATACTGATAAATCCTTGACCTGTAATAAAGACTGTTCTGACATAAAAAGCTTCCTTTCATATATGCAAAAGCATTTCCTACCAACTTAGTAGGATTTATATTAACACCAGTAAAACACTATGTCAAATGACAAACACAGATAGTTTATCACAAAAACCCTTGACATACTATATAAAAATAGGTAGTATATATTCTTGTCAGCACCATGCGGGTGTAGTTCAATGGTAGAACACCAGCCTTCCAAGCTGGATACGTGGGTTCGATTCCCATCACCCGCTTTACAGAGTACTTGCATTAGCGGTACTCATTTTTTTATCGCTTTTTCTAAATGCAAATGATTTGCATTTGCATTTAATTATTTCTCACCACAGGAGGCTACAGAATGGGACTAATAATAGACGTAGTTATTGACGCTCTGATTGATTCACTTAAGATACTTCCCTTCCTATTTATTACTTATTTAATAATGGAGTATCTTGAACATAAAACTGCAGAGTTTACTTCAGGCATTGTAGAGAAAACTGAACATCTTGGACCTCTTTGGGGCGGACTTATCGGTGTATTTCCTCAGTGTGGATTTTCTGCCGCTGCATCCAACCTCTATGCCGGCAGAGTAATTACTCTTGGTACACTTATTGCAATTTATCTGTCAACATCAGACGAGATGGTACCTCTTTTTATTTCCGAACAGGTTCCTATTATGACTATGATACAGATTCTTGCAATCAAGGCTCTTATCGGAATCATTGCCGGTTTTGTAATCGACTTTGTAGTTCATGCTTACCACAAAGCCCATAGCAGATCCGCAAATGATCCGGTCCGTATAGAAGCTCTTTGCGAAAAGGAACATTGCCACTGCGACGATGAGGAAGACGCAGGTTTCCTTGGAATAGTTAAGTCAGCTCTTGTTCACACTGTGCATATATTCCTTTTTGTACTTGTGTTATCCCTGTTTCTTAATCTGGCCATTGAGCTTATCGGATCTGAGAATCTCGCAAGACTCCTTAAGACAAGCCCTGTAATAAGCCATATTCTTGCAGGAATTATCGGACTTATTCCTAACTGTGCAGCTTCTGTAATCATCACGGAGCTTTATCTTGATCAGATGATCACTTTAGGAACCATGATGTCAGGACTTCTTGTTGGCGCCGGCATTGGATTACTGGTGCTCTTTAGAGTAAATGATGATAAAAAAGAGAACATAAACATAACTCTTTTACTTTTCTTAGTCGGTACAGTAGTCGGACTTCTTATTGATTTAATGGGAATAACTATTTAATCTTAAAAATGGAGAATAACTATGAGTTGTAAGATACACCCGGAATCCTACGATGAAATTATAGAACGCAACTGGCCGGAGGGCGTCAAGAAGACCAAGCAGAGAATTGACATATTCAAAGTACTTTATTCATCTCAGGAACCTATCTCTGCTGCAGAAATATACACTCTTCTCAACAAAGAGCATCCTTCTGAAATGTATGCCTTTTCTACTATATATAGAAACCTTATTGCATTTGAAAAAGCGGGTATCATTGCCAAGACAAACCTTTCCACGGAAGAAAATGCTGTCTATGAACTAAAGACAGGAAAACACAAACACTACGCGGTTTGCCTTAAATGTCACAAAAAGATTCCGCTTGGAACCTGCCCTCTCCACGAGATAAGTCATGAGATTGAGCATTCAGTTCCAGGCTTTGAGATCACCGGACACAACCTTGAGGTTTACGGATACTGTAAGGACTGTGCACAAAACGCATAATACAGAATGAAAAAAGAGCCATTACATCGAATATGATGTAATGGCTCTTATCGTTATGTACTGACTAAAGCAATTGATTATTAACTAGTTATATTACCTGGTGTAAAAAATCTAATTGAATTAGTTGTTTGAAGCCTCTGATGTAGCTTCTGAAGCAGCCTCAACTGCCTCCTCTACTGATGAAGCCTCAGCAGAAGCATCCTCAGCAGCCTCTTCTACAGATGAAGCATCTGAAGCAGCCTCAACAGCCTCTTCTACAGATGAAGCGTCTGAAGCAGCCTCAACAGCCTCTTCTACAACCTCTACAGATGCCTCAACAGAAGCCTCTACAGATGTCTCCTCAACTGCTGTCTCTACTGTAGCCTCTCCGCAACCAGCAAGTACTGCTGCAGAAAGTGTTAATGCTGAAAGTAATGTTACGATATTCTTCTTCATAATATATAATCTCCTCTTCTTACCTATACTTTGCAATTCTATTGCAAGCCAATTGCTTCAGTACGAAATAAGATTATATACTCGAAAAAAAATAATGTCACGAATGAACTTGTGCATAATATCTTAAGATTTCCTTAAGATTTTGTTCATTTTTAACAAAAAACGTAAAATAAATCAAGTTTTAGAAGTATCCGCCAAAAGTTACTACGCCTGAATCCGTCTCCTTATCATATTCAAAGGATAAAGAAACGCCCTTCTCCGTGAAGCCTCGCAGATCCTCACATGGAACGTTGTAAGTATTTCCCGCAGTATCGGTTACTACAAACTCCCACTGTGAACTATCAGTATATATCTCAAGCTTAACACCCATAAGTGTGTAGCCCGCTGTAAGCGCATCTTCTCCAGCTATTAAATCATCAGAATATGTATCCGCTGATAAGTCATGAAGAACAATACTTGAAAGATCAGCACCCATTTTATTGATGATATAAGCATCAATCTGAACATTCTTGGCCTGCTCCTTTTTTACCGCTGTCTCTTCCTGATAGGTTCCTGACAGCTTGGCCTGGACAGTGCCGTAACTCTCTGACAGCTCTGCAATCTTGGGAAGAACTTCGTTGATCTTCTTGTCACTCATATTTGTAAAATCGATTGCTTCTATTTCTGCAACCTGGACACCAAGTGCATCGAGCTCTGATCTCATTGATGTATCTGCAATATCAAGATAGGTTTCCTCTGCAGTATCTCTCGCAGCAAGTAGCGAAGACCTGGCGCTTTCAGCCTCACTTAGCTTTTCCTCAGAAGGCTTACAACCTGCTAAGAGAACTATCATAAGAAGCGTAGTTAATAGAACTGATCTTTTCTTTTTCATCTAAATCTCCATTTCTGTGTAAAGTCCGATAGTCCTATTATACCTCTTAGCCTGCTGATGCCAATATGCAATTCTCATAGTAGTAGTCCATAATAAGCCCTACAACGTGAGCGTAACTAACTTTTCCCGAGGAAACTCCGTTCACCTTAAGATTAGTATCAATAAAGGCATCTGCTGCCTTTTTTACCGTCTCAGTCTTGATTACAGCTTTTTTCTCAACTTCCTGCCAACCTTCCTGGGACAGAAACTGATTATCATATTTAACTCTGTCCGATATCTTCACGTGAGACTTATATTCTTTTTCACTGACAGCCTTATAAAAATCATTGTTGACGTAATTGAGAACTCCCAGATAGCCACTGTACTGGAAAACAATATCATCTGAACTTATGCAGGCCAAAAATCCAAAGAAATTTGCCTCGTCTTCATAAATATATCCATGGGTATGGGCAAGTTCATGGCACATGGTAAAAGGCTTATTCATAAGATTCATGGTGTCATTGTAATTAGCTTCCATAGAAAATGGGAAATAGTACCCCTGCATGTACTGCTGGCACATGAAATCAGAAAAATAAAGAGCTTTGGGAGTTACATAATAACCACCAAGCCTTGGATAATCCCCTGATATATTCTGCATTGCGGCAATTGCTGTCCCCGCCATGTCCCCCTCAAACTTCACATTCCCGTTCTCGTCATGGGGCACCTTGGTGGATAACTCATTGCATTTGCGAACGATATAGTCACGAAGCTGGGCCAGTTCCTCCAGATTGTATTGCTCGCTTTCCTTGTCAGGAACCACCTCAAGCTTAGAGCAGTGATACAGTACAAAGCAGTTAAGACTCATTACAACCATTGTGATTGCCAAAAGAACCGGTGTGACCCTGTATAACCCATCTGACATAGCATCGCAGAACTTTGCCATGGATGTATATCTTTTACCGTGAGATTTCTTCAGCTTTCCATACAGCATAAGAATTGTATGGAAAACAACAAAAAGTACAACCACCGTAAGATAAATCACCACAGCAACAAGCATTTTCTCCCCTACGGAAAAATGAACAAGGCTGGTGATCCTTCCATATATACTTGTGATCTTAGGAAAAATATTAGTTACGTAGAAGTCAGAAAAAGCCGCACTCTTCCATGCAGCCAGATTAAAGATAACGCATAGCGCCATTGTTATTATAATGGGTAAAGAAAAAGCACTTCCCCTTTTCTTCATTGCAATCCCCCCTGATAAATCAAGTTAATGCATATTTTACTCTCCAAATATGTACTGCAAATGTCCAAAAACACTAAATCTGTTCATAGTTTATACATAATTACATAAGTAGCAATCACAGCCTTCTTTTGATAAAATTAAAGAGTAACTAAAGATAGCAGGAAATGGACGGTTAATATGAAACTTCTTATTGCAGACGATGAAACAGAACTGGTCAACGCGCTTGTTGCCATTCTTAAACATAGTAATTACACGGTAGATGCTGTCTATAACGGCACCGATGCCCTTGACTATGCCCTTGCAGGCGACTACGACGGTATTATTCTCGATATCATGATGCCAGGAATGGACGGCACAGAGGTTCTCAAAAAGATCCGTGAAAAAGGTCTTTCAACCCCTGTTCTATTTCTTACCGCCAAAACAGAGGTGGAAGACAGGATAAAAGGTCTGGACCTAGGCGCAGACGATTACCTTCCCAAGCCCTTTGATATGGGCGAACTTCTGGCAAGAGTCCGTGCTATGCTCAGAAGAAAAGCGGACTTTTCACAGCCTAATCTAACCTGCGGTAATCTAACTTTGGACAGATCAGGTTATGAACTCTCAACTCCGGATCACGACAAAATCCGCCTGTCAGGCCGCGAATTCCAGATGATGGAAATGCTGATGACATCTCCGGGCAGGATTATCTCTGTCGATTCTTTTATGGACCGCATCTGGGCCGACGGAGAAGCAGATGTAAACGTAGTCTGGGTATATGTATCCAATCTCAGGAAAAAACTGACATCCCTTGGCGCAACCTGTGAAATAAAAGCTTCAAGAGGCCTTGGCTATTCAATAAACGAGACCTGATTCTTTCTTCTCTCTAAACAAATGCGAGGATAAAAATGGTCAAAAAACTCAGAAAAAAATTCGTAATAACCGCCATGTTATCTCTTTTGCTGATACTGGCTGTAATGATCGGAATAATCAATGTCGTCAATCTTCATAGTATGTATCAGGATGCTGATAACCTGTTATCCATTCTGACCACCAACGACGGACAATTTCCCGGTATGAGGGAACAGGCTTTCAAAAAAGATTTCGAGGAAGATTTCATCCCACCCAATGAGCGCTTTGGTCCGGATTCACCCTTTGATTTCAACAGATTAAACAACATCCGATCTGCGGAAATGCCCTACCAGTCGAGATACTTTGTTGTAAGATTCGATGCACAGGGCAATGTCACAGAGACAGATGTGTCTCACATTGCAGCAGTTTCCGAAGATTCCGCCAAGGACTATGCGGCCAAGGTATACTCCTCCTCCAAAATCAAAGGGATGTACCACTCCTACCGCTATAAAAAAGCCTCAAAAGATGACGGATCCTCTTTTATCGTATTCATTGACCTAAGTTCCTCTATATTCAACGCATTTAAACTGTTAACTCAGTCACTACTAATTGGAGCATTGGCACTTATTGCAATGTTCATCCTGGTATTCATTTTCTCAAGTCAGGCTGTGGCTCCTGTTGTGGAATCCCTTGAAAAGCAAAAGAGATTCATCACAGACGCTGGTCACGAGCTAAAAACTCCCCTTGCTGTCATCTCAGCAAACGTGGATGTTTTGGAACTTGAATCCGGTAAAAATGAATGGACAAGCAGTATCCGCAATCAGACCAAGAGGATGAACAGTCTGGTAAAAAATCTTTTGACCCTGTCCAGAATGGATGAAGAGAGAATAAATGTCGTTTTCTCAGACTTTAACCTAAGCCAGACCATCGCAGAAACCGCAAGTTCTTTCCAAGCTGTAGCCGAATCCAAAGGAAAGAACTACCAGGTTGATATCACAGATGGAATACACATTACCGGTGATAAGAACTCCATGAATCAATTGGCATCTTTGCTACTTGATAATGCTATTAAGTATTCCTCAGAAAAGGGCAGCATTCACGTGATCTTGTCAAAAGATAAAAATATAGTCCTGGAGGTTTCAAATACCTACGACTGTATTCCGGATGGAAATCTGGACAGATTATTTGACAGATTCTATAGGGCAGATTCTTCCAGAAGCCGTGACACCGGAGGCTATGGAATAGGTCTTTCCGTTGCCCGTGCAATAGCCGTTTCCCATGGCGGAAACATAGAAGCAGTACGGGACGGAGATAAGATTATCAGGTTTATAGTTAAGCTCCCGAAACAGCTTCCCAAAAATAAAACTCAGAAATAAAACAAAAACCGTTATCAGACAACAATTCGGATCTGATAACGGTTTTTTCTACATCCTTGTGAAGCTTAAATTACAGTTCCTCGCTCTTAACCATAACCGGTCTTGAACAGCTGATCTCAAGGTTTCCATTTCTCTGTCTCATCTCATCGATCATAGCCTTTGTGCTGGCCTTCTGTCTGAGAACAACCTTATAGGTAAGCTTATAAATGCTACCCATGCCTGAAGTCTTAACTTCTTCAAGCTCGGCTTTTGCTGTATATCTTTCAAATATGTCATCAAAGATACCTTCAAAATCAAGGCTCTCCGGAACTGCTATCTTAAGAGTTTTCTCCTCTGCGAGGCTGTCTCCAAATCCACAATTGGACAGAATAAGATTTGCCAGTGTGATTATTACTGCGAACATTGCAGCGATTCCGATATATCCCATACCTGTTGCAAGACCAACTGCCATTGCAAGGAAAATGCTTGTGATCTCTTTTCCAGTTCCAGGTGCACTACGGAATCTTACAAGAGAGAATGCTCCGGCAACGGCAACACCTGCGCCAATATTACCATTTACAAGCATGATAACCACCTGTACTATTGCCGGCAAAAGAGCTAACGTCACAATATAGCTCTTAGAATAGTTATTCTTGATCGTGTACATAAACGCAATGAATATTCCGATTGCAAGAGAGCAAAGTGTGGCTATCAGGAATGTTGCCCCTGTAATTGTGCCACTTGCCATTATGCTTCCAAAAATCATATCTGTTGTCATAGTATTATCTCCTTTTCCTCAAAAACATTGTTCTTAAACTGCTCTTCGAAATGTGGCAATTTGGGATTGTTCCTTTCTTGCCTTCTCTATATTCTGACTCAATAAGTCCTGATATCCTCTTCCATACTTAGAAAAAGATGTTTGCCTGATGTTAAGTTCGTCCAGAATTCTTGCCATCTCCACCGACATGGCTCCTGCTATTTTCAGTTCCATAAGATGCTGGCCCGGAAGTAAAATCTCAGTTCCTGTGTTTCCTTCCTTTAAGGAGAGCTTTTCTGTTCTCCATCTGATGTTAGTATCAAAAGTGATCCTAAGCTCCGGATCATAGATCCCTGCCATTGCTATCCTGTCATAGGATATGGCCATTGCCGGTCTTATACCTTTGTAGTACCCAAGGAAATAATCTATCTCATTTGAAATCTGACTTGTCTTTTCAGGTCTTTTTCCTTCAACAAGGTACTCCATTGCTTCTTTGTACGGCATTGATATTCTTCTCTTGTAGACAACACCTTTATACTTTTTCTTAATCTCTATAAAAGCATTGGTGTCATCTTCTGCAACGCCGTAGGTCCTCAGTCTCAGTTTTTCTTTATACACGGGTTTTTCCAATGACCTCTCGATCAGCTTATAATCGGGAGTATCAAAATATATGTTTAAGATGGATGTTTTTCCGTAGCTGTCGACGGCTGCCATATTTTCCAGCCTCTTCATAAGCTCTTTGTACTGCATATCATCCAACAGAAATTTCGTTTCTATTCTTTCAAAAACATCTTTAAATCCTGCCATTTCTTTATTCCTTCCGTTCAGAGCAAAAACTGTTTTTTTGTTTTCTGTTGAAGTCATTCTAAATAGGCAACCTAAAAATTACTTAAAACCAAAATTTTTTCTACAAAAAGACAATTTTAGATTTTATTAACAAAGGGAAATGCACGTTTCATGGTATAATTAATAAATCACCAGACATCAACAATAGGGGAGGATAACACATGTATAAAAAAGGTGACAAAGTTATCATTTTGGACTACAATGGCAAGCCACTAGTTCCCCAGGTCGTTGCCGAGGTAGAAGAAGTGTATGGGGCAGACAGAGTACGACTATTACTACCAGATGGTGCATGTTGTCTTGAGTTTGTGGATCATTTTGAGAAAATTGATGAAGAAACTTACGACAAATATCTACACGCAGCTCACGAAAGAGAAAAACCTCTGCCTGTAGATTTGCAGATTGATATCAGAAAATTTGCAGCCAAGCACCACAAACGCAGAAAGGATGAAATCCTTAAGAAATTCGACCAGGATAAGCGTTATGTTTCAACCATTAATGCCTACACCGGCCGCGTTATGATGTATGGAAAAGAAAATATTAATGAGAAGTTTCTTTGGGAATACAAAGAGGCCCTTTATGGAATCGTGGAAACCAGAACCTTTTTCCACGATTTGGATGACTCAATTCCGATTCCCGATCTCACTTAAGGTGGTAGCCATCCCTATCAGAATATAGAGGTATGGCATAGACATTACCTGAGAAAAAGAAATCTGATTAAAGACAAAATATGAAATTATTGGGAGTCCAAGAGATACTGCTTTGGGCTCCTTTTCTTTTACCCTGAAAAGCATCAGTATCACTGAAACAAAAAGTCCAAGATAAAGAAAAGCCCCCAATAGTCCTCTTTCAATAAGAACTGATAATAATTCGCAGTGAGCGTTGGTAAGAGCCAGTTCTCCAAATACATTTCTAAAGGAGCTGCTCCATATTGCATCTGCCATGGCATAGGGATAGAGGCAATCCTGACCTATTCCCACAAGCTTTTGCCAGGACGGAAGTCCCATATAAATATCCAAGCACATGCGATAGATGATTCCTCTGCCATTTCCAAAATCATCACTAAAACTAAGAACAGTCCAGACAGAACCTACGCCGATAAGCAAAACAATACCTACTCCCGCAATAGATTTATAAAGTCTCTCTCTGAAAGGGACTTTTATTTCTTCAAATAATCTGCTTACTCTGTAGATGAAAAAAGCTGCTGCCATGAGGATTATTCCGATATTGGCCTCGCATATTGATACCAATAGATTTCCCTCGTAGTTATATGACCCTGAGGCAAACCACAGAGTCACATAGACAATAAACATTGAAAGGCCAAGTACAAAAAGCTGGATAAGAAATCTATAAAATCCCTCTCTACTGCTTAAGGACCACCATAGGAGCAGCAAGTAACTTGCCAAAAGAATTAAGCTTCCGCCGTTACTTCCCTGAAGAAAAAGAGCTACAAGGCCTGTAACCACGTACACTCCGCACGCCCAAAATTTCCACGAGAATTTCTTTTGCAGATACATTATTCCAATGCCAAGCGGAACCCATATAGACAGAAATCCACAATACCAGTTGATGTTTCCGATTGTGGCAAGGAATGAATTACCCTGACCATTAAACAAAATTGGATAAATAGAGAATCTGTTAAGAATAGATAGAACGAATTCAAAAAATGGAAAAACTAATATAAGAACAATAAGCCAGTCCTTAACAATGAACCTGCTTTTACTGAAAGCAAAACCAATTGCAAGCGCTATAAAAGAAATCAAAAATCCGTTTCTCCAGCCGGCATAACCTGTAAAGGCAACTTTTTTATCCACAGAAAATAAAAGTGAAATAGCCATAGAAAATGCAGTTCCATACATAAAGAACTCTGTAAGAGAAATACTAGTTGCCTTTTCTGGTTTTCGTGATTTGGCCGAAAATATGACATTATAAATCATGAGTGCTGCGAATGGAGCACTCATAACAAGGTAGCCAAGAGCCTTAGCTTCACCAAGTTCATAATAGCCATCCTTCATATATATAGGTAAAACGGTGCATATAAGTATCAGATATATTGTGTAGAGAATCTGCATTTAGTCTTTGTTCCTTGTTATGTAGTAGTATTAAGCATTTCTTTTATCTGAGGATTGTCAGGAGTTATCTCAAATTCCATCCTCTTGTGTGTAGATGGGTGCTTGATAACATATTTGAAGCTTACAAGGCAAACGTCCTTTGCCCCCATTTTCTGAGTTAATTCCAAAGATTCATCTGATCCATACTTCTGATCTCCAATTATAGGATGACCAAGGTTCGCCATCTGTACTCTGATCTGATGGAATCTACCAGTCATAAGCTTAACCTTGAGAAGTGACACATCTTCCTTTTCCACCACAACCTCATACTCAAGAATCGCCTTCTTAACTTCTCCGGCAATTATCCTAATTTTTTCTCCATTATCACTAGTAATGGCGCCATCCTTAAGAGTTTTACTCTCTTCTTCTGTAACTACAGCAGCAAAGCCATCCTCTTTTCTAACAAGGAGATTTTCAAGTCGTCCCTTTTTTTCCTCAAACGAGCCCCTGCAAAGTGCATAATAATACTTATCTGTAGCTCGATCTTTTATCTGCGAAGCCAGACTGGTAGCAGCTTTCTTATTCTTTGCAAGGATCAGAACTCCCTCTACAGGCTGATCCAAACGATGTACTGTTGCCACATAAGGCGGCTTTCTATCCGCTGTCTTTCCTCTATTTTGCCTGTTTAAATAATTTCTGGCAGCACTTACCACATCCATATTGTAGGCTTTAGCCCCTTCTGTGGCCACTCCAGCCGGCTTATGACAAACCAAAATATCATCATCTTCATATATCCACTTAATATCTCTCATACGTACCTCATCGCGTATCTTATAGCCTTTAGTATATCATTCCTGCAAATAAAATAGTACAAAGAAGCCGCCGCACTAATTAGTGCGACGGCTACCAAGAAGGGATATATGAACATTGTGAAAATGGTACTTGTTACTCAAGAATTGTGTATCCGAGTATTGCTGCAAGTCTAAGGAATCCACAATATCCATTCTCATCCAGAAGAGATTTAACATCGTATCCTGGAGGGATAACTACTCTCTTCTTAACTCCATCGTGCCTGAAAACTATATTGATTGCCAGGTCAGGACGAGAAGACATAGCTTCTATAATATTATTATCAAGCATTGATACATCATTTGTTTCTATAACAGCGACACCATTTACTGGAACAGTCTGAACTGTAGTTGTTACAACATCCCTATACTGTGCTGGTGTAACCTTTGTGATATCAAGAGAAATAGTTCTTGTTACTGCCTCTGCATTCCCAAGCTCATTTGTTGGAAGCGCGTCACCAGTCTGAGTTGTAATAATATTAATACCCTCTGTTCCAAGTGTTTGAAGTGTCTCATTTATTGTAGGGTTAGTCGTAACTTCCTGAACTGCTTCTTCAACAACTGCTTCTGCCTGAACCATCTGAACAACTTCTTCAATAGTTACATTAGGATTAGTAGCTTTTACAAGCTGCCAAAGAGCATAAAGCTTAATATCATTAACGCTAGAACCCAAATCAATTGTTTCACCGCCAAAATATGTTGCAGTAGCTGCATCTGCTGATGTACCCCATCCAGCAAAATCATAGCCATCTTTTGTTATTGAGCCATCATTTACTTTAACAACTACATTCTGTGGAGTTCCTCCGATAACTGTAGTTCCGGCAATAATTCCTTCTCCTTCATTAGCATCATATGTAATCTGTCTAAGTACAATGTTGCCAATTCTGAACACTGCTGTTCTTGTCGCTGTTGACTCAGGATCAACAGTTATAGTCCAGGAATACGCCATTCCACTATCACCAGAATATTCAGCTGTATTTTCCTGAGAATTAAAAACATTATCTCTTCTTTGTCCATAATAGCCATACCAAAGAGTAGTAAATGCATCTTCTTCTGATGAAGGCAATAATGCAAAGGATGTTCCTCCCTGGTCGCCCTGATTCATATATATTCCTGTACCCTCAGCTAAATATCCAACTGGAGCACTATCGTTTGTTCCAATCATTGTATCTGCAGCAGATCCTACTTTGACAGTTTTGCTTTCACCAGTAGTATTATTGATTTCATATCTTATCAATACATCTGAACCTTCTACTGTCGCAGATATAGTGGTATTAACACCATCTACAGTATATGCATTATTATACTTGAAACCATTTACGCCAATCTGGTTTTCATTACTATTTACATAAGTCTGATATCCAGCATTGCTATAAGTTGTTTTTATTTGATTAGAACCGGACATTCCGTAAACATTAAATCCACTATTTTTAGCATCATATCCAATCTCATTGTTATTATAAGACTGCTGGGTTTCAGAAGATGCTGCCTCAGTAGTAAATGGATCTACAGGAGATTGAGCGTCCTGATTTCCTCCTTCGTTCTGATTATCGCCAGTCTGATTGTTTTCTCCAGTATTTCCGCCCTCACCAGTTTGATCGCCAGTCTCAGCTCCTTCACCTTCATTTTCAATTTCGTTTTGCTCAGAACCAGGATTTCCATTTTCTTCTTCGCCCTCAGCGAACGCAACAACCGGTGCCTGAATCATAAGTGCAAAACTAAGTACCATAGCTAACCATGTTCTATAATTCACCTTCATAATAAAGACCTCCTTATCTTTGGGTTTCACGTTCCCGTTTTTTCTTGGTAGGTCCATTCTAGTCCCCTCGACTGAACTTTTGAAAGTTTCAGGCTGACACATCCTGTAAACAATCCATACCTTTATAAACACGGGATAAAAAGTCTTAAGCAGTCGTGAAACACTGATAAATAAAGGCTTTTCTGAAATTTTATTTGAAAGAATGGCTTTATTTTGAAACAAAATTAGTGATATTATAGTGATGTAACCTATGATTTTTCGAAAATAGATAGGGAATTACATGGACAATTCTTTTGGAGCACTTATAAAAAAGCTTAGAACAGAAAGTCAATTATCTCAGCAAGACCTTGCAGATAAGGCTTTCGTAAGTAGATGTAGCGTGGCCAATTGGGAAAGTGGCCGAAGAGTCCCAGATCTTGTCATCATGTCTCGAATAGCCAAGGCTCTTAATGTAGACGTATCAGTTTTTACCAATTCACTAGATGCTTCTGATACTCAGGCTGATATTATTGTTCTGGATGATGAGCGAATTCTTTTACAAGGAGCAATATCTGTACTTGAAGAAACTCTCCCCGGTGTCAATATCACAGGCTTTACAAAGCCTTCCGAAGCTCTTGCATACGTTGAAAGCAACGATGTAGGTATAATTTTCCTGGATATTGAACTTGGAAACGAAAATGGTCTTGATCTGTGCAAACAGTTCCTTAGACTTAATCCACTTGTAAATATTATTTTCCTGACAAGTCATTCAGATTATGCTCTTGATGCATGGAAGACTGGCGCGAGCGGATATCTTCTTAAACCACTCCACGCCGAAGATATCAAAAAACAACTCTCTTCTCTTCGCCACCCAATTCAAGGCATGTCATTTATATAGTTTTATTATTGCTCTTGTTCCCTTACCCACTTCAGATTCATAGGTAAGTTCCCCTCCAGATATACGTGCAATTCTCTCCATAACATTTTTTACACCAACATGAAGCTTTTGCCTGGCATTTGGAGATGGATCATATACAAATCCCGGTCCGTTGTCTTCAACAATGACCTCTACATGGTCATCTTTCTTTCGTGTGATTATTTTTACTATACCCTGTCCATCTTCATTTTTTCTTACACCGTAATTTACTGCATTTTCCACAAGCGGCTGAAGTGTGAGGGTAGGCATCTTAAAATCAGTTGTTTCTATGTCATACTCAATTTCAAGGTCATCTCCAAAACGTAATTTCTGAAGTTCTAAATACCCCTTTACATGCTCCAGTTCTTTTTCAAATTCTATTGGCGCATCATTCGAAAGTGAATCCACATTATAACGAAGATAACTAATGAAATAATCCAGAGCCTCTTCTGCTTTTTTTGAATCCTTTGCACATAGATATTTTATAGTAGTAAGACTGTTATACAAAAAATGGGGCTGAATCTGTGCTAAAAGAATGTTTATCTTTAGCTGGGCATTTTCTGCCTCCTTTTTGTAATACTTCTCGTTCTGATCGCTAATAATGCAAATCAGCATGAAAAAAGTAGCCAAAACTGAGCTCAAGACAATAAGGTGAACTCCAAGAAGCCTTGTTTGTATTATCATGGCCATCATTGGCAGTATCGAATATACCAGAAACGCCTTGATCTGCTTGGAAGTGTATTTCTTTCTCTTCCAAAAGATAATGAATAAGTCAATTATCATTATCATTATTGTTGGCACTACTAGGACGGCAAACATCGGTCCTCTGGAATATACATTGTTATCGTCAACCTCATAGATACTGCCTGTAAAAATATTACTGATAAGTAGTCCCTGATAACACAGCCACAGGATAATTGTAGCTATAAGCACCTTATTCTTTATCCAGTTTTCTTCACCTGTTTGAAATAGTAGAAATGCAGTGATCAGAACTGTCAGAACCGAGGCAAAAAAAGCCTGTCCAAACAACACCACTTTAGAAAGAACTACCCAGCTATAACTTCCAACATTGGAATGAGTCAGCTCCCTTATCAGAATACACAGAGTATATAATTCCAGAACAGAAAACAAACTATAAAAGAAATATCTTGTCTTTTTTTCTATATTTCTGCTAAACAGAACCTGAACTAATCCCACTAAAGAAACGATAAAACCTGTTGATACCAGAATGAGATTTGTTGTCCTGATTACATCGGTCATTAATTGGCCTCCTATAAAAAACTCCTACCTGGCACAAGACCAGATAGGAGTTATCAGCAATTAAACCTTAAAGCGATATCCAACACCCCAGATTGTCTCGATGTACTGTGGATTAGAGGTATCATACTCAATCTTCTCACGGATCTTCTTGATATGAACTGTTACAGTTGCAATATCACCGATGGAATCCATGTTCCAGATCTTTCTAAAGAGCTCTTCCTTGGTGAATACGTGATTAGGATTCTCTGCAAGGAATGTAAGAAGATCAAACTCCTTAGTTGTGAAGCTCTTCTCCTCGTCATCTACATATACTCTTCTGGCTGTCTTGTCGATCTTGAGTCCTCTGATCTCAACGAAATCGTTGTTCTCGTGGCCTGATCCAACAAGTCTTGAATATCTTGCCATATGAGCCTTAACACGGGCAACAAGTTCAGATGGGCTAAATGGCTTGGTGATATAGTCATCTGCTCCAAGACCTAAGCCTCTGATTTTATCGATATCATCCTTCTTGGCTGAAACCATGAGGATCGGCACATCCTTCTTTTCTCTGATATGCTTACAAACCTCAAATCCATCCATTCCGGGAAGCATCAGATCCAGGATTATAAGATCAAACTCTTCTGCAAGAGCAGTCTCAAGACCTGCATCTCCGGTATTCTCGATTTTTACTTCGAAATCGCTTAGCTCAAGATAATCCTTTTCAAGATCAGCAATGGCCTCTTCATCCTCAACAATAAGAATTCTACTCATACACTTATCTGCCTTTCTATTGATTATTGTGTTTCATGTTCTACTGTAACTGTTTCCTGATTATCAGCATACTCAACATATTTACGTAATACGAAATGCATGCAGGTTCCTTCTCCCTCATGGCTGGTTGCCCATATATAACCGCCATGATCTTCGATTATCTTCTTAACAATAGATAATCCGATTCCGCTTCCTCCCTGCTTGGAGTTTCTGGAAGCATCTGTACGATAGAACCTGTCGAAAATGTTTGGAATGTCTCTTTGTGCGATTCCCTTACCATTGTCCTCAAGCTCTACTCTGATGGAATCTATCTCATCCAAAATCCTGATATCAATCTGACCTGTTCCGTCATCTCTATCAAGATATTTAACACTGTTACTAACTACGTTGTTGACCACTCGCTTAATCTGCTCAGGGTCAGCTACAATCTGCGTATCCGGAGTTGTAAGATTTGAGTAATTAAGCTTGATTGATTTGCTCTCTAAGTCTGCACCAATCTCTTCTATACAGTCTCCAAAATACTCACCGACGTTAAGTCTAATGAAATTATATGGAATTCTATTATTATCAATACTGGAGTACAAGGTCAGCTCATTAATAAGGTTGTTCATATCATTGGCCTTATTGTTAATGATCTTAATGTACTTCATCTGTTTCTCAGGGCTATCCGCAACGCCTTCGAGAAGTCCCTGGGAATAACCTTTTATCGCAGTAATAGGAGTTTTCAGGTCGTGGGAGATATTACTGATAAGCTCTTTGTTCTGCTTTTCCCGTTCAATCTTTTCCTCAGCAGACTCTTTTAACCTCAGTCTCATGTCCTCGTAATTACGATACATGGCTCCAATCTCGCCTTTTTCCTTGATATCCGTAGGAAGAATGTAATCGAAATTACCGTCCTGAATATGCTGCATCGCCACGTTAAGCTCATCTATAGGCTTAAAGAAGCTGTTTCCTATCCACATTGTCAAAAGAACACTGGTGATCAAAAGAATCAGAATAATCGCAACTCCCATATAAATGAACATTGATGCTGTGAGTGCAGTTCGGATACCTGAAATAATGTAGAGGCTTCCCTGATCACCTGTGGAAAACCTGAAATCAATCTGCTTAACTAAATGTTTGGAAGCAGTATAATATATGCCATTTACATCTGTTCCATAGCCTGGCAGTTCATCTACTACATCCTTGGCACGATCCATGTTTGCCACATAATAGATATCCTCGCCTCGCTTTACCAGGAGAAAAGAATATTTAGTTGCAATCTTGCTGTCTACACTCTCCAGGAAGTCCTTGTCTTCAAGGATAAATGGATTAACTATCAGTGCAAGCGCTATATCATGTGTAACTTCATCTGTCATATCAGCAAAAGCTTCACTTGGATTTGACACCATGCTATAGTCAAAACCATTCGAAAAATCGTCAAGCTTCTGTTCATAAACTAGATATCTGCCTATCGCAAAAAATGTACCGATTGCCAAGATAATAGGAATAATAACTATCGCCACAGACGTGATTAAGAGTTTTGTACGAAAACGCATCATGCACCCCCGGCAACCTATATCTATGCACCTATCAAAATTATATCATAAAATCGTTCATGATTGTTAATATCAAATTCCCGATTTCGTAATATATGTTTCAACTTTATAAAATTTTCACTTAAAGGCCTTCTTTATCCTGTCGTATTCCTCATCTGTAATAAGCATAACTGTGCCATGTTTAAAGCCATAAGGGAAGCTAAACTCCTTGTCAGAGCGCACAAATCGGCCTGTAGAAATATCTTTTGCCACAAATGGAACATATCCCTGCTTCTCTTTCTCACAACCGTAGAAATCCAGCATCAGGCACCAGCTGCCATCAGGAAGTTTGTAACAGGTCGGTGCTTCATACTGACCATCCTCAAGCTTATTCATTTCCTCGTCGAAAGCAGGCATTCTCTCATATTCTCCGGTTAAAGACTTGCCTCTTTCAAGAATTATATGTGCCGGATTAAAGTCGCTTTTTACAAACCTGTAGTAATAACCATCCTCATAAACTATGTTAGAATCTATGATTCCGGTATCTATCTTATCGCAAAGCTTGGTGGGAGCTGTAAAATTTATAAAATCTGCAGTCTTGGCGTAGTAGATGGCCATGAAGTTATCAGACTGGGCTGGATATCTTGATGACCAGTGAACCATGTAATCACCGGCCTCTTCATCGTAGATGATGTCCGGTGCCCAGGCGCAGCCATAATCATCATCGACCACTTTTATGAGTTCCTGCTCTGACCAGTTTATAAGGTCCTTGGATTCCCACTTGGAAAGGCATTTACTTCCTTCTCTGTTAACCTTATTCCAGTTCTTTTCATAAACAGATTCAAAATTGCTGGCAATACAAAGATCTGTAGCCAGAATTACAAATGTGTTGTCCTTTTTTCTAATGATTGTATGGTCTCTTACACCCTTTTCTCCAAGGTGACTTTCCAAAATCGGCTTGCCACCGTTAACCTGCTCCCAGTTAAATCCATCTTTGGATACTCCAAAATAAACCTGTTCCCCGTCAGGTGTGTATTTCTCTTTAAAATGAACGAATAAATAAGCTCCCATGTAACCCTCCTTGGATATTGTTTTGATTTTTCTAAAATATTATAGCATAATTCAAACAAAGTGGAACCGTTAGCATAAAAAAGCCAACAAAAAGGCCATGCTCCTTTTTCAAGAAGCATGACCTGAATTTATGTGCCTATTTATCAGATATTAAGAAGTTTGCTGTACTCAGCAAGTGCTCCGTCTGTCTCATGAGCAAGAACCTTCTTGGCAAGAACCTTACCAAGCTGAACGCCTTCCTGATCGAAGGAATTGATGTTCCAAACAAATCCTTGGAACATTACCTTGTTCTCGAAGTGTGCAAGGAGTGCACCAAGAGACTTAGGATTAAGCTCATCACCAATGATGATACTTGAAGGACGTCCGCCCTTGAAGTTCTTGTTTGCATTCTCATCTTTTTTACCGCAGGCAAAAGCAACGATCTGAGCAGCTACGTTAGCGCAAAGCTTCTGCTGAGATGTGCTGTCCTGAATATTTACATCATTCCCCAGCTGGCTGTTTCTAAAGCCGATGAACTGAAGTGGAATAATATCTGTTCCCTGGTGAAGGAGCTGATAGAAGGAGTGCTGTCCGTTTGTTCCGGGCTCACCGAAGATAACCGGTCCTGTTACATAGTTAATAGGATCTCCGAAACGGTTAACGCTCTTACCGTTAGACTCCATATCAAGCTGCTGAAGGTGTGCAGGGAAACGGCTAAGTCCCTGTGAATAAGGAAGTACTGTTGTGCTATCATAGCCCAGAACATTTCTCTCATATACACCAATCATAGCATCAAGCATTGCTGGGTTCTTAAGCATATCCTTGTTAGCTGCAAGCTTATCTTCTTCTGCTGCGCCCTCAAGGAACTGAGCAAATACGTCAGGACCAAAAGCAAGTGAAAGAACTGCCCCGCCTACGCCTGATGTTGAAGAATAACGTCCTCCGATATAGTCATCCATGAAGAAAGCTTCAAGGTAGTTATCACTCTTTGCAAGAGGTGAAGTCTCTGAAGTAACAGCGATCATGTGCTTACCCTGCTCAAGACCTGCCTTTTTGAGTGCGTCTGTTACAAAAGACTCATTTGTCAGAGTTTCAAGAGTTGTTCCTGACTTAGAAACCAGGATAAAGATAGTACGATTAACATCAACTGAGTTAAGAACTGCGCTGGCATCATCAGGATCTACGTTACTGATGAACTTTGCTTCCATCTTGAAGTTTCCGGTCTTCTTAGCCCAGTTCTCAAGAGCAAGATACATAGCTCTTGGACCAAGGTCTGATCCACCGATACCAATCTGTACTACAGTTGTGAACTTCTCACCCTTAGCATTTGTGATCTCACCAGAGTGAACCTTCTTGGCAAAATCTGCAATTCTCTGCTGCTCTTTTACATAGAACTCACGCTTGTTAACGCCATCAGCCATTACATTCTCTCCAAGCTGACCACGTGTGAGCTGGTGAAGAACCATTCTCTTTTCACCTGTATTTATAACTTCGCCGTTATAGAGAGCTTCATACTTCTCAGCCAGCTGAGCCTCATCTGCAAGGGCTGCAAGAGCAGATAAAATGTTGTCATCTACCTCTTTTGCTGCATAGTTAAAATCAAGGCCTGCTGCCATAGGAACTGAGTATTTCTTAACTCTCTCAGCGCCATTTGCACCTGTCATAGCCTCTACAAGATTCACAGTAGCTGTGTTCTTAAGGGCATCGTAAGATTTAAGTGTGTCTAGATTGTTCCAATTCACCATTTTAAAAGCCTCCTATTGGAATATATGTGAAATGTTACTATTATGAACATAGTACGGAAAACGTATTCCGTCATAAAGTGTATCAGAGAAAAAGCGACCTGACAATATGATTTATGTGCCAGGTCGCTCGCTTTTTCTGCAAATTATAATGATTTTAAAAGTTCCATTGTTGCTGCAGCGCAGTCCTTGGCAGCCTTAGCTTCAAACTCGGGATAGTCCATTATCTCGCTTCCATCAGCCTTATCAGAAATAGCTCTGATGATCAGGAATGGAATATTATTAAGGAAACATGCCTGTGCGATTCCTGTTCCTTCCATCTCGCAGCACATTCCGCCAAAATCCTTGATAATAGCATCTTTTACAGCTTTATCACAAATGAACTGGTCTCCACTGCAGACTCGTCCTTCGAATATGCCAAGATCAGGCGCTGCAACCTTGATTGCTGCTTTTGCCTTTTCTCTAAGCCCAGCATCAGCTGTGAAGACTTGCGTTCCAAGCTGAGGGATTTCGCCCTTCTTATAACCAAATACTGTGGCGTCTACATCGTGATAACAAGCATCAGTTGAAAGAACTATGTCTCCAATGTTGATCCTGGCATCAAGAGATCCTGCTGCTCCTGTGTTGATGACATGTGTAACACCAAAGGTATCAACAAGAATCTGAACGCAGATACCTGCGTTAACCTTACAAATACCACTTCTTACTACTACAACTTCTGTACTTCCCAAGGTTCCTTCAAAAAATTCCATGGAAGCTTTCTTAACTGTATTTTTAACAGTCATGCTACTTTTAAGGGTTTCAACCTCAACTTCCATAGCACCAATAATACCAATTTTCATGCCGCTTCTCGCTTTCAATTATTCTGGATATACAAGATGTTTGTCATCAATGTTATAAAGAGTGTTATCAAGATATCTCTTTGCAAGGAAATTTGCCATACCAAGATTCATATCAAGATAGTTTCCACAATCTCTTGCACTGGCTCCCGGAACCTCGCCCTTAAAATCTCTTATGAACTCATACATTCTGGTAATAAGAGGAACAATATCTTTAGAAGAAAGATCCCCTGCAAGAACAACATAAAATCCTGTTCTGCATCCCATAGGTCCGAAATAGATTGTTCTGTCCTTATACTCCGGATCATTACGAAGGAATGTGGCTCCAAGATGCTCCATAGTATGCACCTCAGCAGTATTCATAACAGGCTCTTTGTTAGGCGCTGTCATTCTAAGATCAAAGGTCGTAATTGTTTCCTGTCCAACCTTATCTTTTCTTGATACATAAATTCCAGGCTCTAAGTCAAGGTGATTGACTGTAAAACTAGCTATTTTTTCCATAGTAATTATTTACTCCTTAGGTTGTTCGTTGAATACCTCGTAAGAAAATCTAAGATACTCACGAATATTATTATAATCGCGATTGCAGATTGCTGTATAAAGTGTATCAACCATAAAGAGCTGAGCAAATCTTGAGCTGGTTATTCCGCTCTTTTTATCAATCTCCGGAGAAGTTGTAAAAAGAACATGCTTACATCCTGTAGTAAGGGTATTATTGCCAAGCTTTGTGATGGCTATTGTAATTGCATCTTTTTTACTAGCAATGTTGAAAAGCTGCATAACCTCTTTATTCTTAGGATTATCTACAAAGAACATGGCAACGTCCTCAGGTCCAATCTGAGAAACTGTCATCAAATTCATATGATGATCCTGATTAAAAACAACATTGTAGTGAATTCTAAGAAGCTTACAATACAGATCATATGCCGCAACGCCTGCTGTACCTACACCAAATATCTGTATCTGTTTGGCTGTAACAATCTTGTTTACGATTTCACTGAAATTGCCTGTGTCAAACAATCGATACGTCGTTTGGATAGCCTGCACACTTGTAGCACAAATATTATCAGCAATCGACTGTAATGAAGTATACTCGTTAACGTCCTTAAATGCAATCTTTGGGCCTTTATCAGCCTGTTTGAGAGATACATTTGCTTCAGAGTAATATGCATTTTTCAGATCCTTAAGACCTGTATAACCAATGGCCTGGGCAAATCTGGTCCATGCAGCCTGCGTAGTACCTGATAATCTGGCAAGTTCTTTTATCGGATATTGGAAAAGATCGTCTTTTCTCTCAAGCACAAAATCCGCTACCATTTTTTCTGCCGATGGTAATGTATCGTAGCAACTTTTGATTTTTTCGCTGACAATATTCATGAGGTTTCTCCTGTCTTATTTGCACAAAAACGATATAAGCACGTGTTATTAATATATCGTTTAACAATGTTCAAAACTTCACATATTTAGTATACAGTAAAACGAGTTTCAATAGCGAAATTAATTTTCAAAGTTTTCAAAAGTATCTATTAAATATTTATAAATAGTGCACAATGAAATTACTATTTGTGCTATGCTTGATAGGTAGAGATTTCTTGTATTTTAGTGCATTCATGCACTTTTGCGTATAGCGCAAGAAAGGAGACTAGATTATGAAGTGGGTATGTCAGGTTTGCGGTTACGTTCACGAGGGAGATCAGCCACCGGAGGCTTGTCCTGTATGTAAGGCTCCTGCAGAGAAGTTCACCAAGCAGGAAGGCGAAAAGGTTTGGGCTTGCGAGCATGTAGTTGGTGTGGCATCCAGTGCTCCTGATGAAATCAAGAACGGCCTTCGTGAAATGTTCAACGGCGAGTGTTCAGAGGTTGGTATGTATCTTGCAATGTCCAGAGTAGCTATCCGTGAGGGCTATCCTGAGATTGGTGCATTCTTTGAAAAGGCTGCCTGGGAAGAAGCTGAGCATGCTGCTCACTTTGCAGAACTCCTCGGCGAAGTTATTACTGATTCTACCAAGAAGAATCTTGAGCTTCGTGCTGATGCTGAGTATGGCGCAACACAGGGTCGTGCTGATCTGGCTAAGAAAGCAAAAGCTCTTGACCTTGATGCTATCCATGACGCAGTTCATGAAATCGGACGCGACGAGGCAAGACACGGCAAGGCATTTGCAGGTCTCCTTAAGAGATATTTTGGATAAAAGAGATAATAAAAAAGAGCTCTATTCCACGCAGGAATAGGGCTCTTTTAACGTATTCTTATTATCAAGAATGAAGATCAGCAACAACTGAAGTTGTTCCTGGCTCTACTACACCAGTTGTAGGGCCAACAGAAATTCTAACATCTTCCTCGTCCCAGTTTCTAGCCTTCTGATACTTTGTAGCTTCCTGATCCCAGTACTCACTACCGTTTGCTGTTGCGTTGAGCTCGATTGATACGATCTCAGCGTTATTCCACTTTCT
This sequence comes from Butyrivibrio sp. VCB2006, assembly GCF_000420945.1. Taxonomy (GTDB): domain Bacteria; phylum Bacillota; class Clostridia; order Lachnospirales; family Lachnospiraceae; genus Butyrivibrio. The sequence goes on along the minus strand of NZ_ATVX01000003.1, from coordinate 275,775 downwards.
CATACTTTTTTACTCTCCATTTAATTTAAATGTAAATATAATTTTCCCTTGCAAGGAACTAAATGATATCACTTAGTTTCCCCTTTTGTACTGACTTCTATCACATTTGTAACAATATGTTTTACCGCTTGTTTCTAATCAAAAAGAAGTACAGTGAAACCTCACTGTACTTCCTCATTAAGTATTCTCACAATAGCGTCTGTAGCTGACTGAAGGCTACTCTTACTCATATTTACAAGGAACTTTTCTCTATTCTCATAGAGGTCCTCAATTGTCTCTACTAAGATATCCTCATCCAGCTCATCATTATCAATAACAAGTGAAAATCCCTGCTGTTCAAAGGATCTTGCATTAAGCATCTGATCCCCTCTGCTTGATTTGGTTGAAAGAGGAATTAATATATTAGGTTTCTTAAGTGCCAAAAGCTCGCAGATTGAATTGGCTCCTGCTCTTGAAACCACGATGTCTGCCATTGCAAACAAATCCTTAAGCTCGTTCTTAACGTATTCAAACTGCTTGTATCCCGGAACAGATAATTTTAGGTTATCCATTTTCTCCTTGCCGCAGATATGAACAACATTAAACTCCGGAAGGAGTCTAGGCAGTGCAAATCTTACAGTCTCATTAACTGACTGAGCACCAAGGCTTCCGCCTATTACCATGAGAACCGGCTTATCATCTGTAAAACCACAGATTCTCTTTCCTTCTTCTCTTGATCCCTTTCCAAGCTCGTCTCTTATCGGTGTTCCGGTAAGGATAGCCTTATCGGCAGGAAGAAGTCTCATGGTCTCCGGGAAGTTGCAGCAAATCTTATTGGCTCCATTCATACTAAGCTTATTTGCAAGACCCGGTGTAATATCGGACTCATGCACAATATAAGGAATTCCCAGAAAACGTGCTGCCCTTACTACTGGTACACTTACAAATCCACCCTTAGAAAAAATAATATCCGGCTTTATCTTCTTGAGAAGAGAAATGGATTCAGTAAATCCCTTCATAACTCTGAATGGATCTGAAAAGTTCTTGGGATCGAAATATCTGCGAAGCTTACCGGTTGCTATTCCGAAATATGGAATATTGTAGTCCTCAATAAGTTTCTTCTCGATTCCATCATAAGAACCAATGTAAAAAATCTCATATCCCGCCTTCTTAAGTGCAGGAATCAGTGCGATATTAGGTGTTACATGTCCTGCACTTCCGCCACCTGTAAGGACGATTTTCTTATTAGCATTTTCGCTCAATTCTATGACCTTCTTTCAGATTGCAAATTATTAAGCCTGCTGCATTGCCTGCTCAATAGCATATGACAACTGATCCGGGCAAGATGTATTCTTGAAGCCGCACTTGATGCCTCTAAGCTTAGCAATAGCATCTTCGCACTTCATACCTTCAACAAGCCTTGATACTCCCTGAAGATTACCGTTACATCCGTTAGTAAACTCTACGTGTTTGATAACACCTTCCTCAACCTCAATATCTATCTGTGTTGAGCAGGTTCCTTTTGTCTTGTAAACCATAAAAAAACTATACTCCTAACTCACTTACGTGTAATTCGGAGTATAGTATAACATATCTTATTGTTCTGCAACAGTTTGGTAATTCAAAAGTCCCTTTTCCTCATAGGGAACTATATAATCATTCACAACTCGCTCAGAAAACGCCTTAACTTCCTGGATTTTATCAACATAGTTATCCTTGGTCAGCTCATATTCCCCTGCAATAATTTCATCCAGCATGAGCTTATTTATCTCAGGCGCAAAGTGAATAGAATCCATGTAAAGCTCAAGGTTTGTGGCCACCTCCTCCTGAGCCTGGAAACAGAAGATTCTTACATTGTCATACTGTAAAAGAGCCTTTGTCATCTGAATTTCATTATAAATATAAGCATCTCTTTCGCCGCTTCTTACTACTCCATCCCACCACAGCATGGAATAAACAGGATAAAAGAAAATGAACTCTGTTTCAGGATGTGCCTCAACCTGGCTTGTCAAAAGAGCTATATTCCCCGCAAGCTCTTTTTCATAAACTGTTTCATCCATCATAGGCACTACTTCATTGGATCTATGGTATAAACCAAGCGCCATATCACTGTTAAAGCTCTTCCACTTTGCCCAGTTATAGGAAAGGCCCTCGTCATAGTCACCTAAAAATGAATTAGCCAGCTGATAAGGAATCTTTTCAAATAAAACATCCTTATTAAAAAGATATCTCACATCATTAAAAGGATTCTTGTCATACAGATACATTGGGCATCCTGTGGACTCATATGTAGTCTGTGTAGATGCAGAAAGTGCTGATGGATCTATATTGTAAAATACCCTTTTAATATCATGCTTCTCATAGGCTGCATCCATTAGATAACACAGATCCGCAGTTGCACCATAGCTTCTGATTGCCTTTATGGACTTAACTCCATAGGCACTGTCATACCAGGCATTGTCATTATTCTCCATTACAGAGGATCCCACTAAAAGTGCGTCATAATCGAAGTTTCTCAGAGTTCCGATGCACTGATATTCCTTGTCATTAAGAACTGCCTTTAGCCCAAACCATGGCTTGTGATAATGATAGAAAGGATCAAAAGCATAAACTACTCCGCCTACCAAAACCGCAACTACTAATATTGTGATGAATAGCCTTCTTATAAAATTTTTTGAACTACTATTTTGATTCATATAATTATATCTTTCTTTTTCAGTTCATCTTAGAACTGGAAGTATATGAAGGTGCTGACATTTGAAAGGGAGATAAAGGACCAAATGAACAGTACTGCTAATCCTGCAATAGTCTTCCCATCAAACTTAGTCTCTGCCACAATTTCCTTTGTATTCTTTCTGGTCATAACAAATCCGCTGATAGCTATCAGAATCACAAAGGTTGCCACATATACGCTATTTACCAGATTATCTTTGCCAAGCTGTGTAAAGAGCTGTCTGAAAATATAGTTCTCCGGAATCTTGAGATTCTCTGCAGTCTTGTACAAAAATCCCGGATAAGTCCACACAAAGAGCCTGTTAAACATTGCTCCCACGTAGTTAAGATCCTGAGAGCCAAAGAATATAAGGGATATCACAAACATAGTAAAAGTTATGGCTGTTCCAACTGGTCTTGGCAATGTAATAAGCGGCTTTTCTCTAAAAAGATACTTTGCTTTTTTGCTACTTCCTTCGCCATCCGAAAGTTCTTTTACCCCAGTTATTCCAAGATTATCCCAAACAACTAAGAGTCCCTGCATAAGTCCCCAACATACATAGGTCCATCCTGCTCCGTGCCACAATCCGCTAAGAACAAATACTATAAGGACATTAACCAGCGTCCGGATCTTGCCCCTTCTGCTGCCTCCAAGAGGAATATAAACATACTTGATAAAAAATCTGGACAAAGTCATATGCCATCTCTGCCAAAGCTCCTTGGAAGTAGCTGCCTTGTAGGGAGAATTAAAGTTAGTTGGAAGCTCAAATCCCAGCATCAGGCTCACACCATTTGCCATATCACAATACCCCGAGAAATCAAGATAAATCTCGAAAGTATAGGCCAGCATAACCAGGATAACTGTGAGTGTATCCAAATAATAGGTGTAATGAAAACCGTAGTTAACAGCCTTGGCAAGGTTATCTGCAAGTAATACCTTCTTGGATAATCCGATGATAAAAGACATTAAGCCTCGCGCCATTTTATCTGAGTCATATTTTCTAAGACTGCTATCCTGGAACTGATCTATCATCTCCTTGTGGAAAGCTATAGGTCCCTGGATAAGCTTAGGGAAATAAAAGGCGAACATTAGATAGCTAAGAAATGGGTAATGAGGTGCTTTTCCATTTGCCCTGTCTACAATAAAAGATATCTGTCCAAAGGTAAAAAAGCTGATTCCAATGGGCATCAGTATTTCCTTGGCAGTTATTGTTGCTCCCGTAAGAGCATTGATATTATCGATAAAAAATCCCAGGTATTTGAAATAGAAAAGAATAGATAGGTTAAACAATACGCCGACTACTTTTATAGTAGTTTGAATATTAGATTTTTTCTCTGATACATGAAGTACTAAACTAAGAACATAATTGCCAAGTGTACTTGCCAACAGTACCAGCAAAAACTCAACGCCAAAAGTGTAATAGAAATACAGTGACATTAATGTCAAAAAGACATCTGCCACTGTATATTTCTCTAATTTATTGAATACGTTCCAACCAAAAAGCAAAATTGGCAAGAACACCAATATAAATGTAAAGGAATTAAAACCCATAAGTATCTCCATCAATTGAATATCAGAAAGAGTATACCAAATTCATGGGGTAGTGTAAAACAACGCAAAAAAGAAGGAGACAGACTGCTCTGCCTCCTTCCGATATTTATTTTAATTACTTAATAAGAACTCCGTTCTCGTCAAATGTATACTTGTGCATCCACTTTGTAATTGTCTCACTCTTGGCAAGTGTTCCGTCAGCCTTCGCATAGTACTTATCCTCACCAACTGTAATCCAATCCTGGAATACCATAGCACCGTTAGATTTTGCGTAGTAATCCTTGCCTTCAAATGTAAAGAAACCTGTGTAGAGCTTGCCATCAGCATCAAATGCGTACTTGGTTCCCCATTTATTCACGATCACATTCTTAGCAATATGGCCATCTGACATTGCATAGTACTTGCCATCCTCTGTTGTAATCCAGTTAGAAGTAACGATTGCACCATTCTGATTGCAATAGTAATCAACATCGTCAAATGTAGTAAAGCCTGTAATCATCTTACCGTCTTCAGCAAAGATGTACTTTGTTCCCCACTTTGTAACAACCTGATTCTTAGCAATTGCGCCATCTGACAATGCATAGAACTTGCCATCCTCTGTTGTAATCCAGTTGCTCTTAACCATTGCTCCCTTTTCGTTGAAGTAATAATCTACTCCATCAACTGACTGGAAGCCTGTGAGCTTCTCGCCATCTTCTGTTACGCAATATGTGGTCCCCCACTTAGTTACAAGCTTGCCCTTAGGCTGCTCTGGCTCGTCAGGAGTTTCTGGCTGTGGTGCATCAGGAATATCGTCGCCCTTTGTAAGGAGGATTGTTCCAAATACTTCAGGAGATGACCAACCGTTACCAGTCTTATCTGCCCAGTTAAGTGTTCCAACTCTCTTTCCTGACTCATCAGCGTCGTTAACCTGAAGGTCAAGACCTACCTTGTATCCTTCATAAGGGTTAACATCTGTCCACTTGAAGGCTGCTTCGATTCTATAGCCCTCTTCTGTAAGTGCTACTGCAGACTCAAGGTTTTCTTCAAGACACTTTGTTCCATTGAAACTGTGTGTATTCTCAAAGTTAATTCTGTACTGCTTATCATCTTCCTGGTAGGATCCGGACTTGTTGTTGTTCTCATCGATAAATACTTCTACAGAATCCTGCTCCCATGCATCTGAAGCTGCCTTGTTAAGAACCGCATCCTTAACATCTACAAGAACATAGAGATTTGACTCGTCCCAAAGAACCTTTGCTGTTGCAGAAGCCTTAGCACCAACATTGATTGCTACAGGGAACTCTTTTGCTGTAGCCCAAGCTGCATCTGTAGCCTGTCCATCTACAACTACTGTGCCCTTCTTAACTGCAAGAAGAGGCTTAACAACTGTTTCAGCATAATACTTGCTGGTCTCATACTGCTTATATGTTGTGTCATTGAAGGCCATCATGTCGTTGCCGTCAGTGAATCTGAAGTCGATCTTAACACCATTTGCCTCAAGAACATCCATATCAACAGGAATTGTAACTACTGTTTCGTAGCCATTTTCTGTTGCTGTTGCTTCACTTCTCTTAACTTCTGTTACTCTGATCTTACCATCATCTGTGAAGATTGTGATCTTATCTGTATCATCAACAGTTGCATCAGCGGCTGTTACCTTAACTACAATTCCATTCTCGTTCCACATAGGAGCAAATGTTACTGTAGTCTCACCCATTGACATTGCATACCCATTACCGAGGCTGAAATCTCCTGTTACATCCTGAACAAGTGTTACAGTTTTGATTTCTGGTTCAAGCTCGCCTGCATCTACAAGTGTCCAGAAGCATGCCTTAGCCTTGTAGTAATCATCGAAAAGAAGTGGATACTGCTTGGAGCTTCCGTTTGAACCACCACCGTTATTGTTTGCTGTCTGGAGCCATGAGTGCTTATCTGTTACTCCCCAGATTGTCATACCTGTGAAGTTAACACCCTCATTTCTAAGTCTTCTGATTGTGTCGTAAACAGCCTTATATCTCTCTGCAAGTCTCTCATCTGTAGCACTTGTAGCTCCCTTGAAGTCAAGCTCTGTTACCTGAACCTGATCAACGATCTCAGCATAAGCCTTGGCAGCTGTCTTAAACTGTTCCATTGAAGGATTGTTAGAAGCAATCTGATAATGAGCCTGCATACCCATACCATCAATTCTTGCGCCAGGTGTAGCCTTAACGTCTCTAAGGAGCTGGCAGATACCCTTCATCTTAGTTGCGCCAGTCTCATTGTAATCGTTGTAGAAAAGAGCTATGTTAGCTGGCATGTATCTGTTAGCATATACGAATGCGTTTGTGATGAATTCCTGTGAATTATATACTCTCCACCAAGCTGAATTCTCGTTTCCGTTTCTGTATGTGCCTGAAGAATCACTAATAGCCTCGTTAACTACATCCCATCCATAGAACAGGCTTCTATACTTGCTGTCCTCTGCTGTGAAGTGTTTTGCAACTTCTCTGATGTAGATCTCAAGACGCTTGTTCATAACTTCTGGAGTAACTAATGGCTTAGATGTGTCATAGTCCTCATGGAAGAAGAACTCTGGAGTCTGTGAGTGCCATACAAGAACGTGACCTCTGATCTTGATCTGCTTGTCAGGGTGCTGTTCGTTCCAATCTACGAAAAGATCAAGACGGCTCTCAGGTGTTGTGAAGCTAAGCTCTGGGAATGGAACTTCTTCGCCATTAAGCTCGTAAGTAACGATTGGAGCTGAGCTCTTGAGCATTGCGTCAGGCTTAAGCTCGTTACCAAGAGTTACACCATTGAAGTGCTTGAATACAAGCTCCATATCAAGCTCATCTGCAAACTCATCATAACTTGCTGCTGTACCGATGATGAAATCATCACCCATAAGAGCTGTTACAGGATCACGAAGATCAACGATGTCATACTCAACACCCTTCTGAGGTCTCTCACTCTCAGGTGTTACATCTACAACAACTTCTACCTTCTCAACTGTAACTTCGAATGGATATGTCTGATTGTTCATTGCCATGATAGCAATAGCATCAACGTCTGAACTTACACCTGGATATGTTGTGTAGCTCTTAGATCCGCTCTTGCCATAATCAGCCTTGAGCTCTGTGCCGCCACCATATGTCTTGATACAAATAGCCTGGCTGTTAGCCTCAGCAAATGTAACCTTTACAGACTTAACATCTTCACCAGGGATTGTCTTACCAAGTGAAACTCTGTATTCACGCCACTCCTGATCAAAGTTAAGAGTAGTGCCTTCAACTGCACCGCCATCCCAAGCCTCTGTGAACTTAAGAGCATCGCCCTCAAGTACAAGTGTTTCTTCATTAGCCTCTGCTGGTGCTTCCTGTGCATCAACCTTTACATCAGTGATTGTAATATGATATGGATAGTCACCTTCACCCGGAAGCATTGACATAACGCCAACATACTTCAGTTTTCCATCATAATTAGGAACATTTGTATATTCGCTGCTGCCATCATTGCTGTAAATAGCCTGCATTTCAGTAAAAGTATCATCATAGAACTTAATACATACATTTCCTTCCTGATTTGCAACTTTGACTGTAACGCTCTTTACGTTAGCTGTATCATAAATCTGGCCAAGATCATAGCAAAATTCCTGATACTGATCAGTAAACTCAAGGTTACCTGAAACTATAGAACTCTGATTCCATCTGTTAAAGAATACCAGACCACTAACAGCCTCTTCTGCAGGAGTAGTTGTGTCGTCTTCTGAAGCCTCATCATGAATGATAACTTCTTCTGCATCTCCTACAGTCACTTCCTCAACTTCAATCTCTTTCTCTTCTACTGAGGATGAACCAGAAGCATCAGCTTCTTCCTGCTCTTCTTCGCTTGAGCTATCAGCTGCAGCATCTTCAGTTTCAACAAAAAGTGAGCTGCCTGAAGATCCTGCTTCTGCAGCATAAACTGTTGCTACGCTTGTACCAACGTTTGTGACAGTTAAAAGACCTGCCAATACAAACGATGATAACCCCAACCATCTTTTGTGCATACCTTTGCATTTCCTCCTTGTTAGTCATAATTTTTTGTGCAAATCCCCAACGCACAATTTCGCTAATTATGATTATTTAGTATTTTCGCATAGTATGCTTACCAAAAAATGCTATCCACTTGCTAGATTTTGCAATTTTTTATATTTTCTTTATCGTTTTTTTAGATTTACTGAGATTTCCCATAAATTTAAGGCCGAAGCCCTCCCAGCGCCACAGTGTGCAGTTTCCATTAGTGTCTTCAAAACTGATAATCTGTGTGTTTTTTTCCATAATTTCCATACTATTTATAAGAATCCCTGTCTCTGAAGCAAACCATTTTTGTGAAACTTTGCCATCCTTATCTATTCCATATATAAAGACATGCTGGGAATAGTTCTTTTCATCTGAGGTAATCCAGAAAGGTCTGTGCTTACCAAAAAGCCCCTTCTTCCAGACAACGGTAACTAATTCCGGAAGTCCATCTCCATCAAGATCAGTACTTAAGGTATCTTGAACCTTTATGCCCTTGTCTGTCATAAAGTATTCGCCTGTGGAATCACAAGAAACCTCCATGTGTTTATCTGCTAATTTCACCGTGACTATTGCGCAATCATCATCATCCTCAGTTCTTTCACCCGTTTTCAGCAGAACTTCATAGGTTTCTTCCTGCCAGTTAACCCAGGCTGGGATATAATTTCTTTTACTGATTATTACTAAAACGCAAATAGCTACCACTATCCCTAAGGATAGCAGTAGCCATTTTATTATCTTGGTTTTGCAAGTAGTATTTTTCATCATTTGCCTACTCTGTAGCTTGTGGTCCAGTCTGCACGCTCATAAGGATTCTCAACTTCAACCCAAGTCCAGTCATTATCTGTATCTATGTATCCACCCTTAAGCATATCAAGCCACTGGCTGTCTGTAAGGCGGTTATCAATGTTCTCTTCAAACTGATAGAAGCTGTAGACACTTCCTACTCCAAGGTGCAGCTCTCCATCAATAGGAAATACTACATAAACTGCATCAACTGTACCTGTGGCAACTTCAAGGACTGTTCCGTTAGGATCTGTAGCTATATCTGTAACAACAGCACTAGGAGCCTGGTCACTATGTACAGGAGATCCATCCTCATCATCTTTGTTTACTTCTCTCCAGAAGTGCTCTATATAGCCGCCATAGCATCTGATAAACTCATAATCATCATCGCTGAGGGCTTCATTACGAAGCTCTTTTTCTGAGATAGTTAAAAGAGTTCCTGATATTTCCGCAAGTTTATCAAGGTTCTCTTTTGATTCATCGCTAAGCATTCCGTAGCCTTCAAGGCCTTCCTTGGTCTTCTCTGAAAGGAATTTGAATCTGCTATAGATAACAGGCTGTGGATCCACATATCCTCTGTCATCCAGGACCTCTTCATCTCCGCCGCCCATCTCAGCCATGGCCTGCTTAGCATAAAGAACTGTATCATGCTTAAGCTCAACATAGGAACCTGCAAAGGTCTCAAGATTCTTCTTGGTCCATTCCTTATTCTGCATATATGTAGGATAGCCTTCACCCTTCTGTTCAAGAAGTGGTCTTAAGGTATTGAGCCATCCTGCATAAAGGCTGGCATTCCAGAAGGCCGGATCATCATTATTGAAGTGCTGTGACACTATTGTCATATTGTCAGTATAGTTTTCAAACTCTGTGGCACCCTTCTCCTCAAGGATTTCCATGGCAACCTCTGATCCAAGAGCTGCAGGTGTATCAAGGGCATCCGGGAGATATCTTCTGTCACCATCCGGATTTTCTTTTACCGCACTGTAAATCAGTCTCTGCATTATAGCAGCATCAATAGTAAATCTCTGTCCCATGAATCTGTAGGAAGGAATAATAGGATCCTCGCCTTCCATTACAGGAATTGAATTGATCTCAGGCATCTTAAGTTTTTTTGCTGCCGCCATCACCTTGTCAAAAGATGCTGTATCTGCAGAAAGAGATGCAAGCTCCGGAAGCTGACCATAAGCATCAGTTACCAGTCCGCTTAATTCCACATATCCGGGATCATCTGAAGCTCCGGCAAAAAAGCTTGTGATCTTATAAATACCATCCCACTTATCCTGATTCGGGTTAATCGCAAGAGTCTGAAGAATTGCACTCCTTACCATATCTTCATTTTCAAGGTCATATGGGATTCTTCCATACCACATCATAGCCCTAAAGTACTGTTCAAGCTGCTCATCACCTTCGTAGTAGCCACGAACCTTGTACTGGGTGTAATCCTCCATAAGTCCAGTAAGTGCACAGGTATCTATGCCTGCAGCTTCCATGACCTTGTTATACTCGCTCTTGATGATTTCTTCATTATCAGCTAGTGCAGTGGGCATTTCAGGCTTCTCTCCAAGAAGAAGGTTTCCGATATAGAAAAGGGCCACGTTTCTTCTTGCTGCGTTATCCCAGTCAGTTCCTGCAAGTTCATCAAACTGCTTCTCTGAAACTTCCAGCATTGCTGCGCTAAGCCTTGTAAGTTCACCTGCAAGATAGCTTTTTTCCGAAGTTCTCATAAGATATGCAAAATACAGATGGTAAGTATGCATCAGAGAATCCACGGTAACAAAGTTAGGAATCTGACCGTAGCGATTACCTTCATATACGTCAAAAAACTCATTACCGGATTTGGGGTCAACAAAGAATCCATTTTTAGAAAGAAGCTCTTTGTTTTTCTGGGGATTGTTGTACTGATTATCATTCTCCGGATCAAATTTATATTCCAGATACGGATTGATCACGACATTAGATAAATCCTGTTCCACAGTATAGCTCGGAATCGATGGAACAAGATTTGGATCATAATAGATGGTCTCTTCACTTCCAAGAAGAGAACCTTTGGTAGAAAGCGGTACCACTTTAGTATTACTGTTTGTGTCTGCTGTTTCCTGACTTTGCTCGGTCTGTTCTGCTGATGGTGCATCATTTGTAACATCTGCCCCGTTTTCTGTAGGGACATTTCCTACTGACGAGCACCCGGTCAGCATGGCCATCGTTAATATAGCTGCTAAAACTCTTCTTTTCATAACTTCCTCCTACTTGTAATGTCAATTCAACGTTCTGCCTGTTTACTATGAAAACAATATCTTAGCTTTATCTGTTGCTCAACTGATATTCCTTACTGTACCTATGGATACATAATTATCAAGAACTGCGCCGTAATCAGTGCCTTCGTCTGTTTCCGGCTTAAACACTCCGTCAACCATAAGGCTCACACCGCCATTTGCAAACTCTTCCACGGGTCTGTAACTGTCTGTATAAAAAGACTTTCTGGATACCCGTCTGTCTCTTAATACTCCCTTACATTCCTCAATCTTGCAATGTGGGAAATTCACGTTCCAAATCTGGCCTTCCACATATGGCTTATCAATCAGTTCTGCCATTATGTCTCTAAGGTACTTATCTGTGACTTCGTGAACTCCCGTCATTCCTTCTGAAAAGGCAATTGACAGTATCTTTTGGAATTCTCCTTCAAAGGCCGCTCCTGCTGTTGCAGAATACTGGATGTCACTTGCAACGTTGTAGCCAAAGTTTATTCCGGACATGATAACATCCGGCTTTTGCGGCATAATACTTAGCACTCCGACTCTTACGCAGTCTCCGGGCGTTCCTGTGCAGGAAAAAGCGTGCACTCCCTCCACTTCAAATTTATAAGGATGTACATCTATCGGATGACGAAGAGTTATGCTGTGTGAAGCTGCGCTTCTCTGGCTCTCCGGAGCAACAATCCACACTTCTCCGAATTCCTTGGCAGTCTCGGCAAGCCTTCTGATTCCATCAGACTCTATTCCATCATCATTAGTTATCAAAATTCTTCTCATATAATAAGCTCCTAAGCATCATTAACACCCATGGTCTAAGACCCACATATCCATAATACTATTTATAAAAGTTCTATGCAAAATATGGCACTTTATATCCCCAAGATGTAAAATGAAACCATGCAAAACAAAACTAATGTTCGCCAAAATTATTTCATAGCGATCGATCTTAAGTCTTTTTATGCCTCTGTTGAATGTCAGGATATTAAGCGAAATCCACTTACCACCAATCTGGTTGTGGCTGACAGAAGCAGAACAGAAAAGACTATTTGTCTTGCAGTTTCACCTGCACTTAAAAAGTATGGAATTCCCGGAAGAGCAAGGCTCTTTGAAGTTACTCAGCGGGTAAAAGAAATAAATATAGAAAGGCTTCGGCACGCTCCGGGCCGCAAATTCACAGGTGAATCCGATGATGAAGAGACCCTTCAAAAAGACCCATCTCTTAAGCTTTCCTTTATTGCAGCTGTCCCCAGAATGGCTCGCTACATGGAAATCAGTGCACTGATATATCAGATTTACCTTAGGTACATTGCCCCTGAAGATATCCACGTTTATTCCATTGACGAAGTTTTCATGGACGTTACCAAGTACCTCAAGATTTATGATAAAACTCCCAAAGAGCTGGCCCAGGAGATGATAAAGTCTGTCATGGAAGAGACCGGAATCACAGCAACTGCCGGCATCGGAACAAATCTTTATCTTGCTAAGGTGGCCATGGATATCGTAGCCAAGCATGTTGAACCGGATGAAAACGGAGTACGAATCGCTGAGCTTGATGAGATCAGCTATCGCCAAAAGCTTTGGGATCATGAACCCCTGACTGATTTTTGGCGGGTGGGAAGAGGCTATACCAGGAAGCTCAAATCTCTCGGTCTTAGCACCATGGGTGATATTGCAAGATGCAGTCTTGGCGGTGAGAGAGAGTTCTTTAACGAAGACCTTCTGTACAAGGCCTTTGGAATAAATGCCGAGCTTTTAATTGACCACGCCTGGGGATACGAACCCTGCACCATGGAAATGATCAAAGCGTACAAGCCCGATAATAACAGCGTAAGCCAGGGCCAGGTCCTTCACTGTCCCTATACCTTTGATAAAGCCAGGATTATTGTCAAAGAAATGGCAGAAGCGCTGGCTATGCAGCTTATGGAAAAAGAGAAGGTCACTGACCAGCTGGTTCTAGCTGTTGGTTACGACATAGACAGCCTCAAAGACCCTGAGATAATGAAAAAGTATCACGGGGATATCACCAAAGATTATTACGGCAGGCTTGTTCCGGCCCATGCACACGGAAGCATAAATCTTAAGGATTTTACTAATCTGAGTAACCATATTATTGAAGCTTCGTTGCAGATTTATGACTCACAGGTTGATGAATGTCTTTTAATAAGACGTATAACCATAGCGGCCGGCCACGTTCTCAGTGAAGCTGACGCCGTTAAATCCAGGGAAGAATCCTATGAGCAGCTTTCTCTTTTCGTTGATTACGAGGAAAAAGAGAAAGAGAAGAATGAAAACGAATCTAAAAATGCCAAGGCCAAAGCCCTTCAAAAGGCCACTTTGGAGATTCAAAAGAAATATGGAAAAACGGCTATTGTCCGCGGAACCTCCTATGAAGAGGGCGCTACCGGGTTGGACAGGGCAAGACAGATAGGTGGACACAAAGCATGAGCATGAATGAATACAAAGACATGATTTATATGGATAGACCAATTTCCAAAAAGCATGCTCCGATGCCTCTGGAAAATCGTGCCGCACAGTTTATGCCCTTTGCCGCCCTTACCGGCTACGATGACGCTGTTAGCGAAACAGCTCGTATTACCGAAAAGAAAATCGAGCTCAGCGAAGATGAAAAGGCTGAGCTCGATCAAATACTATCTGATCTTAATTTAGTTATTTCTAAGCGCCCCAAGGCTTCAATCACCTATTTTGTGCCTGATGAAGTTAAATCCGGTGGAGCATATGTTACCATTACTGCTAATATCCGCAAGATTGATTCCATCAGCCGCATTGTTATGCTTATGGATAAGTCAACAATTGCCATTGACGATATCATCAGTATCGAACCGGAAGATGTACAGTCATCATCCTCTTAACATGAACTTCCTTGCCACTCCAATTGCAACCTTGTATGGGAGAGGGCGAACCACCTTATCTGCCTCTTTGATCATCTTTCTGATTGGTATGCTCTGAGGGCAGTGCTGTTCACATTTTCCACATTCTATGCACTGAGTTGCAAAGGCCGGATCTTTCTTGAGGGCAACAGTCTGGAAATACTCGCCTCTGGCTGCGGACTTACTTTCAAGTGTGGTCATATTATAGCATCTGAACAGGGCAGGAATATCGACACCTTTAGGACAAGGCATACAGTATCTGCATCCGGTGCAGCCCACAAGTTCTGTCTCAGATATAATCTTTTTTACCTTCGCTATAAGTTCAAAATCCTTGTCTGTAAAAGAACCTGCTGTAGCATTAGACGCTATTCGGCAGTTCTCCTCAACCATTTCAAGAGAATTCATTCCTGACAAAACGCAGGTAACTTCCGGCTGATTCCAAAGCCATCTAAGTCCGTATTCCGCCGGAGTATAGCCTGTAGCCTGGGACTGTATAAGGGCTTTTGCCTTGGTCGGAAGGAGATTAACCAGCTTTCCTCCGCGAAGTGGCTCCATGATAACTACAGGAATTCCCTTCTTGGCAGCATGCTCGAGGCCTTTTCGGCCAGCCTGAGTATATTCATCCATATAGTTATACTGTATCTGGCAGAAATCCCAGTCATAGGAATCCAGAATACCTATGAAATCCTCTGTATTTCCATGATAAGAAAATCCGATATTCCTTATCTGACCGGTTCTTTTCTTTTCCTCAACCCATTCTCTAATTCCAACTCTCTCAAGCTTGTCCCACTGATTCATGGCGGTCATATGATGCATGAGATAGTAGTCCACATATGTAGTACGAAGCCTTTTTAGCTCCTCTTCAAAATATTTATCAAGGGCAGCCCTGCTTCCAACCAGATACTGTGGAAGCTTGGTGGCTATGTTTATCTTTTCCCTTATTCCGTTCCTCTCCAGGATTTCCCCAAGAGCAGCTTCACTTCCGGAATAAACATAGGCCGTGTCAAAGTAATTTACGCCCATTTCATAGGCTTTCATTATCTCTTTTTCAGCCTTGTCTATATCAATGCCGCGGCCATTTGTAGTAAATCTCATACATCCATAGCCAAGGATTGATATTGGTTCACCGTTTCTATTCTGCCTGTACTCCATAATAATCTCCTAAAATGTCCAAAAGAAACAATTCACTTATCTTAACCTAATAGTTTTTACAAGCAGATTATATAATTCTATTATGGTTTTGTAAAATTATATTTTATAAAATATTAAACAAATTTCAGAAGCCTCTTTTATGCGAATTATCTTATGCAACATTTTTCTTTTACCCTTTGTTATATATTTGTAAACTGACATACATGTGTTATTATGATAAAGGTTTAAACGAATAGAGGTATTAGAGGAGGATTTATCATGTTTTGTCCAAATTGCGGAACAGAAGTAACAGAAGGAACAAAGTTTTGCCCTAACTGCGGTGCAGATATTCAGGCAACAATAGAAGCAGGCGCTGCAGCTAATATGAACGCTACTAATCAGCAGCCACAGATGCAGTCTCAGCCAACTGGCTTTGATTACAACAGCTATCAGCAAAATACTCAGCAGGGTAATCCACAGCAAGGTTTTGCTCAGCAGGGAGCACCTTATTACCTTAATATTGCAGGTATTCAGAAAAGAGATCTTGCTATCGCTATTATCCTTTCAATCGTAACTTGCGGTATTTACGGAATTTACTGGTTCATCGTTCTTACAGATGAGACCAACCAGATCACAGGCAAGACAGATCTTGCATCAGGTGGTCTTGCATTCCTTTTCTCAATCATTTCTTGTGGTATTTACTATTTCTACTGGTCATACAAGATGGGAGAGAAGGTTGATATGATTAAGGGAAATCCTAACGGAAGCACTTCAATTCTTTTCCTTATTCTGAGCATCTTCGGTCTTGGTATTGTTAACTACATCATTGCTCAGGATGCAATCAACAACCTTGTATCTGCTTGCTAATTACCAGGCTAACTGATTACTAATTAAAAAGAGATAGGTCGCACAATGCGGTCTATCTCTTTTTTATGTTTATCTTTTCAAGTCGAAAAATTACTTTGCAAGTCTGATTACGTTCCAGCTCTTTGCAGGAAGTGTGCTTGTAAGAACGCCCTTAGTAACCTTAGAGTTCTTAGTTGCATCTACAGGCTTAACGTTGTCAGGCTTCTTCTCTGTGTTAACAGCCTCAAGATCCTTGTGTGTAAGAACACTGTGCTCAACAACCTTGTAATCAGCAAACTGTCTAAGGTCGCAGGTAAGCTCAAAGTCATCCTCAAGATTCTTGTTAACAGCAAAGAGTGTTACTGCATCATTCTCCTCGTCAGCTACAACTACGCAGTCAACATAAGGAGCATCGCCGTGCTTGGACTCATAGGTAGGAACCTTAACAACAGTGTTGAGTACCTCTCCACGTCCGTAAACGCTGGTCTGCATGTATGGATAGAAGATTGTCTGTCTCCATGCACCTGTATCAGATGTCATTATAGGAGCAATAACGTTAACAAGCTGAGCAAGGCATGCAATCTTTACTCTGTCAGCATGACGGAGCATTGTGATAAGCATAGAACCAACAAGAAGTGCATCCTCAAAGTTATATACATCCTCAAGCTGATGTGGGTGCTCAACCCATTTCTCAAGCTTCTTGTCCTGTTCATTTGAGTGATACCATACGTTCCACTCGTCAAATGAAAGGTTGATATCTTTCTTCTTTCTCTTAACAGCCTTAACGTAATCACAGATGCTTACAACCTGGCTGATAAACTGATCCATAGCTACGCTGTTAGCAAGGAAGTTAGGTGTATCGTGCTCTGCATTTCCATAGTACTGGTGGAGTGAGAGATAATCGATGTTGTCATATGCACACTCAAGAACTGTTCTCTCCCAGTTACCAAATGTAGGCATTGTAAGGCTAGAAGATCCGCATGCAATAGTCTCAATAGTAGGATCAACCAGCTTCATGATCTGACCTGCAAGATCTGCCTTACGACCGTATTCCTCAGCTGTAAGGTGTCCTGTCTGCCAAGGACCATCCATCTCGTTACCAAGGCACCAGAGCTTGACTCCGTATGGATCCTTAACACCGTTTGCAATTCTCATGTCAGCATACTTGGTGCCGCCCTTGCTGTTGCAGTATTCTACTACGTTCTTGGCATCATCTATTCCTCTTGTACCAAGGTTTACAGCATACATAGGCTTGGTTCCGCACTTCTTACACCAATCCATGAACTCATCAAGACCAAACTGGTTAGTCTCAACAACGCCCCATGCAAGCTCTATTCTGCGAGGTCTGTCCTTCTTAGGTCCAACGCTGTCTTCCCAGTTAAAAGATGATACGAAGTTTCCGCCGGGATATCTTACGATTGGAACACCGATCTCCTGGATAAGCTTCATAACATCCTTGCGGTAACCATTCTTATCAGCGAATTTATTACCGGGCTGATAAATTCCCTCATATACGGCTCTTCCAAGATGCTCAATAAAAGAACCAAAGATACGCTCATCAACCTTACTGATAGTAAAGTCGCGGTCAATACAAACCTGTACTTTGTTTTCTGTTTTTGCTTTTTTCATTTTAAATACCTCTAAAATAATTTACAGTCATATGAATAATATAATACATTCTTTATAAAAAGAAAATGGAAAAAACCCAATTAATTTGTAAAAAAAATGTTAATATGTAATTAAATAGAGGAGATTATTATGAGTAAAAAGAATTCACTTTTGAAACTTGGCATATTCTCTACTTTTTTTGGTGGGGTTTATGCCTTTAGTAGCTATATCTATAAGATATCCAGCGTTCCAAAACAGCACACAGATGCAGATGACGACAGAGACTTCGACCCGGCCATTACCGAGGGCAGAAGATTTGTCAGAAACCATCCTGACAGACAGGATATGTACATTGATTCTATTGATCAGCTAAAGCTCCATGCTTCCTACATTCCCGCCAAGGAAGAAGGTCACCGCTACGCGATCATCATCCACGGTATCTGGGATAATCACGAAGCTAACGGTATTTATGCAAAACACTACCTGGATAAAGGCATAAACTGTCTTCTTCCAGACCTTAGAGGCTTTGGCAAGAGCGAAGGCAAGTACATTGGATATGGCTACGATGACAGACTTGATATTATCGAGTGGATCCACTGGATCGTAAAAAGAGATCCTGAAGCCAAGATCATTCTTCATGGAATGTCCATGGGTTCTGCCACAACTTTGATGACTACAGGTGAGCATCTTCCAAGAAATGTTAAGGCAGCAATTGCAGACAGCGCCTATGCTACACTTCGCGAACAGTTTGCCCATACTTATAAATCATTTAAGGGCTCTGTTATTCCTGTTCCGATAGCTCTTTTCCTGGCAAGGGTAATGATCTACTTAAAAGCAGGCTATGATATCAATGAGGTTAATCCTATTGAAGCAGTTAAAAACTCATCTACTCCAACACTTTTTATTCACGGAGATGATGATACCTTTATTGATCCTCACATGTGTTCAAGACTTTATGAAGCAGCAAAATGTCCTAAGCAGTACTGCATGATCTTAGGAGCAGAGCATATTGAGTGTGTTGTACGAGATCCTGTAAATTACTGGGGTAAAATTGATGCTTTTCTTTCTGATCCTAAAATTGAATTTTAAAAGACACGCGGGAAAGCCCGCGTGTTTTTATATTACTGACAAAGATTTCAGAACGAACAACCAGAATGTCAGGGAAAATGAGCATCCGAAGGTTGTCATCATAATAATGCTACTACTAAGAGTTCCGTCATGTCCCATGTTCTTGGACATTACAAAGCTTGATACCGTAGTTGCTGAGCCAAGCATAACAAGGAGTGCGATAATCTGCTCGTTTCTAAAGCCAAGAAGAACAGCAATCGGCATAAAGATTCCAACCAGTGCAAAGAGCTTGATAAAGCTGGCTGCCAGTGTGGGTTTGATCTTGCCAAGAGCTTTCTTAAAATCGAAGGTTGCTCCCATGGACATAAGTCCCAGAGGAGTAGATAAGCCTCCAATATCAGAAACCATGTGCCCTAAAACCTTGGGCATTGGCAACTTTAAAAGTGACCATATAAGTCCACAGAAAATACCAATAAGAATAGGGTTTGTTATTATTCCGAGAGCTGTCTTTTTGATCAGCTCTTTTTTAACATCCTCTGAATTGTTATCCTCACTTGTATACCTTCCGATAACCACAGACTTGGGAGCTGTAAGCATCAGAATGGTTACGGCAAAAATATTATAAAGGGGCACACTACCAATGATCATGAGCGGCGCCATTCCGGTGCTTCCCTCGCCATAGATGTTATGAATAAAGGCAATTCCAAGAAGGGCAGCACTGGAGCGGTAGGAGCCTTGGATAAATTCTCCGCGCTCCGCCTTATTCTTGATAAAAGGCTTTGAAATCAAGGTAATAATAACAATACTTAAAAAGGTTGCCGCAAAGCAGAACAGTACAAACTTGCCATTCCAGGTTCCTGCAAAATCCTGCTCTGCAAGGTCTTCGAAAAGAAGTACTGGAAGAGCAATTTTAAAAACAAACTTGTTCATCCAGGTTGCGGCCTTCTCATCGATAATGTGAAGCTTATTAAATATGTAGCCAAGTACCATTAGCATAAATATTGGTAATGTGGCATTTAAACTAAAGATAAGATTTTCCATTTATTCCTCTTCCTGCCTCACTTAAGTATCAATCCGACAGGACAGTGGTCTGATCCGAGCGCATCCGCATATATCTTGGCATCTTCTACATTAGGCATAAATTTCTCGGATACCACAAAGTAGTCAATACGCCAACCTGCGTTCTTGGCTCTTGAATTAAATCTGTAGGACCACCAGGAATATGCACCCTCCTGGTCAGGGTAGAAATGTCTGAAGGTATCTACAAGGCCTGAGCCTACAACATTATCAAACTTAGCTCTTTCTTCGTCTGTAAACCCCGCATGGCCTCTGTTTGGCTTAGGGTTCTTAAGATCTATTTCCTTATGAGCAACATTGAGGTCTCCGCAGTATATAACCGGCTTTTTCTCCTCAAGCTTTTTGATGTAAGCAAGGAAATCATCCTCCCAAACCTGCCTGTACTCAAGCCTTGAAAGGTCCTCTTTTGCATTTGGAACATAAACTGTAACCAGGTAATAATCAGGATATTCTGCGGTAATAACACGGCCTTCGTGGTCATGTTCTTCTATTCCAAGACCATAGGTTACTGAAATAGGCTTTTCTTTTGTAAAAATAGCAGTTCCTGAATAGCCCTTTTTCTCTGCGTAGTTCCAGTATTCCTCATATCCGGGAAGGTCCATTTCAATCTGTCCCTCCGAGAGCTTGGTCTCCTGAAGGCAGATTACATCAGGTTTTTCTTTATCCATAAATTCCTGAAAGCATCCCTTTGATACACAGGCGCGAAGTCCGTTAACATTCCATGATACTAACTTTTTTCCCATAGTCTCTCCATTCATTTATCTGAGATTAATATCTAGAACTATTAAACCTCAAATGAAATGTATTCGCAAGGATGCGCGTTTTCTTTTACGCAAACTGTGCCATATAAAGATCGTAGTAGGCTCCGCGCTTGGCAATCAGCTGGTCGTGGTTTCCGGCCTCCATAATGCCGCCGTTATTTATGACAAAGATTCGGTCTGCATTCTTGATGGTTGAAAGGCGGTGCGCAATAACAAAGCTTGTACGGCCTTTCAGAAGAGCCTGAATTCCTTTCTGAACCAGCATCTCTGTATGTGTATCGATACTACTTGTAGCCTCATCAAGGATAAGTATCTTAGGCATGGATATCATGGTTCTGGCAAAAGCAAGAAGCTGTCTCTGACCGATTGAAAGGCCTGCACCTCTCTCTTTTAACTCAGTATCATAGCCCTTTTCAAGGTTCATGATAAAGTCGTGGGCGTTAACAGCCTTGGCTGCAGCTATCATCTCTTCCTCAGTTGCATCAAGCTTTCCATACATGATGTTTTCTCGCACTGTGCCGTGGAAGATAAAGTTATCCTGAGTCATGACACCCATCTGTTTACGAAGGCTATTGATGGTAACGTCAGTAAGGTCGTGGCCATCAACCAGTATCTTGCCCTTTTGGATATCATAGAATCTGCTGATAAGGTTAACGATAGTTGTCTTACCGGCTCCGGTAGGGCCAACAAGGGCAATTGTTTCACCGGGCTTAACGTTGAAGTTAACATTCTCAAGAACCTTAGTCTGAGTCTCTGTTCCTTCATCGTAGGTAAATCCCACATTTTCAAAGGAGACGCTTCCTTTAATATCAGGAAGTTCGCAGGCGCCATCCTTATCAAGGATTTCAGCTTCTGTATCAAGGATATCAAATACTCTTTCAGCTGCAGTAATATTGGTAATCAGCTGATTGTAGTAGTTGGAAAGACCCATTATAGGACTCCAGAACATACTAGAATAGCTGGCAAATGCTGTGATAAGGCCAACAGAAGCAGCTGTATAGCCAAGGAATCTTATGGCAACAAGGTACAGTATCATGCTGCTGATGGCCCAGCTCATGTCGATTGAAGGGCCAAAGAGATCTGATGCGCTGCAGGCAGAGATATAAGCATCTCTATGGGCATTGGCCAGTTCTCTGAAAGTCTTTTTGGTCTCGTTTTCTGCATGGAAGCTCTGAACTACTGAGATTCCTGCTATGTCCTCATGAACGTAAGCATTCATATTTGAAGCTTTTTTACGGACATCCTGCCATCTTTTGTGGTTCATATTTCTTATCCAGAAAATGCTCACAACCATAAGGGGCAGGGAAGCAAAGCAGCCCAGGGCCAGCTTCCAGTCTTTTACCAGCATGATGATAACTACGCCAAACACAGTAATAAAGTTTGGAATCAGGTTAGTAATGGTATTGGCCATTACGTCTTTCATTGAGTTTACGTCACCAATGATGCGGGCCAGGATCTTACCTGTTGGTCTGTTGTCAAAGAATGTGAAGGACAAAGTCTGGATGTGCTCATAAAGTTCCTGCCTTATATCAAGAAGAACCTTATTGGCAACCTTGTTCATCATATACATTCTGAGCTTAACAAAAAGAATATATGTAACGCCTAAAGCTACAATAATTGTAGCGATTGTAATAAGACCTCGAATATTCTTATTTGCCACATGTACGTCAATGGCGTACTCAATAAGAAGTGGACTTATAAGACTAATTCCCACGGTAATTATAAGTGAGATAAATACCGGGATTATTTCTTTTATATGAGGTCTCAGATATCTGATCATTCTGACAAATATCTTTTTTCGGTCCGTATTGGACATTTGCTCATCTTCACGAAATGAGTTAGCTGCCATTACGCACTCACCTCCATTTCTGCATCGGCGCCATACTGAGCTATGTAAGTCTCATAGTACAGGCCTTTCATCTTAAGAAGCTGCTCATGTGTACCACGCTCAGCGATTCGTCCATCCTGTAAGTAGATGATTTCATCTGCATTTCTTACGGCAGATATTCTGTGAGCTACGATAACACGAGTAGTACTCTTTATTTCATCAAGTGTCTTTTGAATTTCTGACTCCGTTTCCATATCAAGAGCAGATGTGGAGTCGTCAAGAATCAGGATTGGAGCATTTTTGGATATAGCTCTTGCGATACTGATTCTCTGCTTCTGACCACCGGATAATCCAACGCCTCTTTCACCGATTACGGTTTCATAGGAATCTTCAAGCTTTTCAATGAAGTCTGAGGCCTTAGCCATCTTGGCTGCTGTCTTGATTTCATCCATGGTCATATCATCTTTTCTTCCCATGCGGATGTTTTCTTCAATTGTGTCAGAGAAAAGAAATACATCCTGCATAACAACTGCAGTTGCGCTTCTTACCTGCTCAAGCTCCATATCTTTTATCTCTGTTCCATCCAAAAGAATATTTCCACTTGTGGGATCATAGAAACGCTGGATCAGGTTGATAATTGTGGACTTTCCCGAACCTGTCTGTCCCATGATACCAAGAGTTTTGCCTGCTCTCAGCGAAAAGCTTACGTCTGAAAGAACCTCTTTTCCGCCAAGTTCAAGAGATACATGGTCAAATTCAATCTCTCCTTTAACCTTATCCACATGGACCGGATTCTCACATTCAACCAGAGTTGAATGCTCGTTATAAATCTTTTTGATTTTCTTCATTGAAGCCAGTGAGCTTGAAAATTCGTTGGTTATCCATCCAAGCTCTTCCATAGGCCATGTGCAGTTTCTGGTGTAAATAATGAATGCTGCAAGACTTCCAAGGTTCATGTGTCCATTTATAACTGCGATTCCGCCAAGTACTGCAACTGCTACAGGAAGAAGTGTTCCAGCCAGCATGAATACAGGATAGAATTTAATAAGAGCCTTAGCTTCTTCCATGTTGAGGTCATAGTATCTTTTGTTATGCTTAAAGAACTTCTTGATCTCGTAGTCTTCTCTTGCAAAGGCCTTAACAGTTCTGACACCAGCAAGGTTTTCCTCTGCGGTTGTGGTCATCTCTGCATTTTCTTCACTGATAGCGTCGTAGACCTTATCAAGCTTTTTCTCCATGATGATGGCAGTAGCGCCGCAGATTACCATGAATGTAAGAGGTAAAAAAGTAAGCGGCACATTTATTGAGAACATGAAATAGAGGATAAGTACAGAGTTAAGTGTTACCTCCATTCCTCTCATTGCAACCATTCCTACAAGCTGATATATCTTATCGATATCGTCCTTAACTCTTGCCATCAGCTCACCGGTGCTGGAATCATCGAAATAATCCAGGGACAGACTCTGGATGTGGTCAAAGAGATCCTTTCTCATTTCGGTTCCAATAGTGATGCAGTTCTTATCAAAAGTAAATTCCTTGTAATAGCCAAATACACTTCTGCCAATACCAATAAGGATTATGGCAACCAAGAGATATGGGAAATAAGTGTAATTTTGGCCAACAAGTACTTCGTTAACTATTCGTTCTGTAACTTTAGGGAACATCATGTCAAGGGCAATCGCAATCAGCATGAAAACAGTTGCCATTGTATATGTTGCCCAGTGCTTTCGCACATAACTTCCAAGTGTGTTCATTGTCCCTCCCTTTAAATAAGCAGCTAACAGAATAAAAAACATCAAGTCAAAGAATTAAGTATTTATCTGTTAGTATGAATTGGGTTTCTAAAGCATTATCCCGGGTGCGTGTTACGTTGTTAGAAAACGGGCCCAGTTTCCTAACAGGCATAAAAAAACCCCAGGTAAATATTTAACTTACCTGGGGAATGCATACGCAACAAATATTCAGATTAAGAAATAAGAGCATCTGCCTTATCTTATCCTAAATATCCCATCCCGAGGTAAAGTAATAGCATGAAATTTCGCATTCGCAAAAAACATATTCGCCACTGTAAATGTCATAATTTTTTACCTCGCTTTCTTTAAAATTTATCAACTCGTAGCTAAGCTGATACGTTGATAATGGCACAATAATATTTCATTGTCAATTGAATTTTTAAAATTTTCATACAAATGTCAGTAAATTCTGAGATTTGAAATGTAAAATAATTGTTGACAATCTAATTACCTCGGAGTATTATTTTTACTAACTTAATACTTTAAACCGATGAAGCGGAGATAACGTCTATGATGCCTTCACAGAGAGCCTGGTTAGCTGAGAACAGGTAAGATACACATATTCAAATGGACCGCTGAGGGTGCAGTCAAATGTGTTTTATTACACAGAGTATTCTGCAACGGAAGGCTCTCGTTAGAAGCCATAGATATGATGTATTACCGCTTTTGCTGGTGGTAAACTGTATCTGATAAGCGCGTAGTTTACTACGAATTCAAGGTGGCACCGCGGATAGTATAAATGTACATTCGTCCTTGGCAGAAGATTATTCTGCCAGGGACTTTTTTTTGCTCAAATACAAAAGGAGAGAATGAACATGATCAAAGAAGCAATCGTAAAAATCGTAAACAAAGAGGACCTTACATATGATGAGGCCTATGCAGTAATGAATGAAATCATGAGTGGCGAGACAACACCTACTCAGAACGCTGCATTTCTTTCAGCTCTTTCTACAAAGAGCGCCAGAGCAGAGACAACAGATGAAATTGCCGGATGTGCAGCAGCCATGAGAGAGCACGCAACACAGGTTGAGACCGGAATGGATATCTTTGAAATCGTCGGAACCGGCGGTGATAACGCTCAGAGCTTTAATATTTCAACAACCTCTGCTCTTGTTGCAGCAGCCGGCGGAATGAAAGTTGCCAAGCACGGAAACAGAGCTGCTTCTTCTAAATGCGGCACAGCAGACTGCCTCGAAGCCCTTGGTGTAAACATAAATCAGGATCCTGAAAAGTGCGTTGAGCTCCTTGAAAAAGCAGGAATGTGCTTCTTCTTTGCTCAGAAATATCATACTTCCATGAAATATGTTGGTGCTATCAGAAAAGAGCTTGGATTTAGGACAGTGTTCAATATCCTTGGACCTCTTACAAACCCAGGAAAGCCTTCAATGCAGCTTCTTGGCGTTTATGATGAATATCTTGTAATCCCGCTGGCTCAGGTTCTTATAAGTCTCGGTGTTAAGAGAGGAATGGTAGTTTACGGACAGGACAAGCTTGATGAAATTTCCATGAGCTCACCAACTACCATCTGCGAGATCAAGGACGGCTGGTATAAATCTTACACAATAAAGCCTGAAGACTTCGGATTTAATACCTGTACCAAGGATGATCTTGTAGGCGGAACTCCGGAAAAAAACGCTCAGATCACAAGAGATATCCTCTCAGGCAAGGAAAGAGGACCAAAGAGAGAAGCAGTTCTTTTAAATGCAGGCGCATCACTTTATATCGGTGGCAAAGCAGAAAGCTTTGCAGAGGGCGTTAAGCTGGCTGCTGAAATCGTTGATTCCGGTAAAGCTACAGAAACCCTGGAAAAACTTATCGAACTAAGTAACACAGAAAATGAGGCTATTGCGTAACACTCATAAATAAAAAACAAGCGGAGCACTAACATGGGTAACAGAACAATCCTTGATGAACTGGCAGATTTTGCTAGGTACAGAACCTCAGAAGCCAAGAAAAAAAAATCTTATGAAGAGATTAGGCGGGAAAGCGAAAACCTCCCGAAGGGCCTTTTCGAATTTGAAAATGCTCTGGCTGCTCCCGGTATTTCTTTTATCTGTGAATGTAAAAAGGCTTCTCCTTCAAAAGGCATTATTGCACAGGAATTTCCGTATCTTGATATAGCAAAAGAGTATGAAGAGGCCGGCGCTGACTGTATTTCAGTCCTGACTGAACCCAAATGGTTCCTTGGATCAAATAAATATCTTGAAGAAATTGCCGGTGCAGTCAAAACCCCGTGTATCAGAAAAGATTTCACCGTTGATGAATACATGATCCATGAAGCAAAGGTTTTGGGAGCAAAAGCTGTACTTCTGATCTGTTCAATTCTTGAGAAAAGCCAGATTAAAGAATACATCGAAATCTGCGATGAGCTTGGAATTTCTGCCCTTGTGGAAGCCCACGATGAAAAAGAAATTGAAACTGCTTTGGAGGTATCATCCAGAATCATTGGTGTAAATAACAGAAATCTCAAGGATTTCGCTGTTGATACAAATAACAGTAAGCGCCTTCGAAGCATTGTTCCCAAGGATGTTTTGTTTGTTTCCGAAAGCGGTGTTTCGTCTGTAGATGATATCAGAAATATAAAAGAATTCGGCGCAGATGCGGTTCTCATCGGAGAATATTTAATGAGATCAACTGACAAGAAAGCTCTGCTGGATCAAATGAAATCAGTTTAATGGAGTCAGATATGACAGCTGTCAAAATGTGCGGTCTATACAGAGAAGAGGACATCCTCTTTGTAAATAAGCTAAAACCTGAATATATAGGCTTTGTCTTTTATAAAAAGAGCCACAGATATGTTGATTTGGACACAGCTAATCATCTGAAAAGTCTTTTGGATAAAGATATTAAGGCTGTTGGAGTATTTGTAAACGAAGATATCTCTTTTATCAAAGAACTTGTAGATAAAAAAATCATCGACGTTATTCAGCTCCACGGAAGCGAGGATTTATCATATGTTTCCAAGCTTAGACAAGAACTTGGAAATGTTCGCATCCCAATAATCAAAGCCCTTGTGATCAAGACAAAAGATGACTTTTCAAAATACGAGGTTTTTTGCAGTAATTCATCTGTTGATTATTACCTCTTAGATTCAGGTATGGGAAGCGGTAGTTCTTTTGACTGGAATCTGGTAAAAGAACTGAATAAGCCAATATTTCTTGCGGGAGGCCTTGACGCTGACAATGTTTCAGAGGCTATAAAAAGGGTCAATCCTTTTGCAGTAGATGTGAGCTCCGGAATAGAAACTGAGGGAATAAAAGATTTCGACAAGATGACAGAATTTATTTCAAAAATAAGATGCTGATAAATACCATGAAATATGATAATTGAGTATTAACACTGAGGAGAGAAAAAATGAGTAACTCAAAAGGAAGATTCGGTGTACACGGTGGACAATATATCCCCGAAACACTTATGAATGCTGTTATAGAGCTGGAAGAAGCCTATAATCATTATAAAAAAGACCCTGAATTCAACAGGGAACTGACCGAGCTTTTGAACGAATACGCTGGTCGTCCCTCAAGACTCTACTATGCAGAGAAGATGACCAAGGATCTGGGTGGTGCCAAGATTTACTTAAAGCGTGAGGACTTAAATCACACCGGCGCCCATAAAATCAACAATGTTCTTGGTCAGGCTCTTCTTGCCAAGAAAATGGGAAAAACACGACTTATTGCTGAAACCGGAGCTGGTCAGCACGGCGTTGCTACAGCTACAGCCGCAGCTCTCATGGGTATGGAATGCGTTGTTTTCATGGGAGAGGAGGATACCAAGAGACAGGCTCTTAACGTTTATAAAATGAGACTTCTTGGAGCTGAGGTTATTCCTGTTACAACCGGCACAGCAACTCTCAAAGATGCTGTTTCAGAGGCTATGAGAGAATGGACTTCCAGAATTGATGATACTCACTACTGTCTTGGTTCAGTTATGGGACCTCATCCGTTCCCTACAATTGTTCGCGACTTCCAGGCAGTTATTTCAAAAGAGATTAAAGAGCAGATGCTTGAAAAAGAGGGAAGACTTCCTGACGCTGTTATAGCCTGCGTCGGAGGCGGATCCAACGCTATTGGAACCTTCTATAATTTCATTGAAGATAAAGATGTTCAGCTTATTGGCTGTGAAGCTGCCGGCCGCGGGATCGATACTTTTGAAACCGCAGCAACCATCAATACCGGAAGACTTGGAATCTTCCACGGCATGAAATCCTACTTCTGT
This sequence comes from Butyrivibrio sp. VCB2006, assembly GCF_000420945.1. Taxonomy (GTDB): domain Bacteria; phylum Bacillota; class Clostridia; order Lachnospirales; family Lachnospiraceae; genus Butyrivibrio. The sequence goes on along the minus strand of NZ_ATVX01000003.1, from coordinate 247,263 downwards.
CAGGATAAATACGGTCAGATTGCTCCTGTCTACTCAATTTCCGCAGGTCTTGATTATCCGGGAATCGGTCCTGAACATGCATATCTTCACGACATTCACAGGGCTGAATACGTTGCTATTACTGATGATGAAGCTGTAAATGCTTTTGAATATCTTTCAAGAACCGAAGGTATTATTCCTGCAATTGAGTCGTCACATGCTCTTGCACATGCTATGAAGATTGCACCTACTATGGATAAGGACAAGATCATCGTAGTTACTATTTCCGGAAGAGGAGACAAGGACTGTGCTGCAATTGCCAGATACAGAGGGGAGGATATCAATGAGTAAGATTAAAAATGCATTTGAAAACGGAAAAGCTTTTATAGCCTTTATTACTTGCGGTGACCCGGATCTGGAAACAACAAAAGAAGCTGTTATTGCTGCTGTTAAAGGCGGCGCTGATCTTATTGAGCTTGGAATACCTTTTTCCGATCCTACCGCTGAGGGTCCTGTAATTCAGGGAGCTAATCTCCGCGCCTTAAACGGCGGTGTTACTACAGATAAGATATTTGATTTTGTTGTTGATCTTCGTAAATCAGTTTCTGTTCCTATGGTATTTATGACCTACGCAAATGTAGTTTATTCCTATGGTTCAGAGGATTTCATAAAAAGATGCAATGAAATCGGAATGGATGGTCTTATCCTTCCTGATCTTCCTTTTGAAGAGAAAGAAGAATTTGAAGATATCTGCACTAAGTATGATGTGGATCTTGTATCTCTTATCGCTCCTACATCTGCAGGCAGAATCGCCATGATTGCAAAAGAGGCAAAAGGCTTTATCTACCTGGTATCCAGCCTCGGTGTTACAGGAACAAGAACCAATATTACAACTGACCTTGATTCTATTGTTAATGTAATCCGCGAAAATACTGATGTTCCATGCGCAATAGGCTTTGGAATCTCAACTCCGGAGCAGGCAGCTAAGATGTCATCTATATCAGATGGTGCCATCGTCGGATCAGCCATTATCAAGCTTTTGGAAAAATATGGAAAAGAGGCACCAAATCATATCAGAGAATATGTTTCTTCCATGAAAACAGCCATGGTAAGATGATTATTATAAATATGCAGTTTTTGGACGAGAAGGTGATTTACCAAAACGTAAAAAAAGAGGATAGCGACTATCCTCTTTTTATATTATGTAAATCACTATTACTTTATTCTCTGCAGATTTTCATCTGTTTCCTTGAGCATCTCTCGAAGTGAGAGATTATCTTCGTATCCGAATTCACAGATTGAATATTTCAAATAGTTCATATATCTGCTGGATTCAGCCAGAAGCTTGGCATTCTGAGTGGACATTTCCTGTCTAAAACTCTCAGCCTTTCCTTCTTCATCTGATATTTCCAATACCGCAAACTCATCGCCTCTGATACGACCATAAATACAGTCTTCAAAGACTTCTTCAAGTATTCCGGATACTCTTTTTACAGCCCTGTCACCTTCCTCATGACCGTACATTTCATTGATTCCCTTAAGAGATTCCATGTGAATATAGGCCACAATGGCACATTTTCCCGGTCCGAATTTCTCCTTGAGCAGATCATAAGCCTTGGCAAAAAAGCCTCTTCTGTTAAGTCCACCTGTGAGGTAATCCTGATCTCCAATATGGTCAAGAACCGAGTCATCTCTGGCCAGTTCTTCCTGAACTTCATAGAGTTCCTCGTTGGTTTTCTTCAGCTCTTTTTCCAAATATGATACTCTGGCAACTCCGGTAATCACGCTAAGGATTGTCTCAAAGAAATAATCTGTGAGAATATTGGCTGTAAATTCAGTAACCAAAATACCTAGCTGGTACTCACCTACAAAAAGTGGGCCTGCTACAAGTACATTAGGCTTACCCTTTGTGATGTTTTGTATAATATCACTGGTTTTTGTTTTATTATCACCGTCTTCGAAATCACTTACTATTCCATTTACCAGGTTAGCCTTGACCGTTATTTTCTCAGGTTTTTCCCACCAATATTTGATGGTATTCCTGATTTTTTTGTCATAGAGCATTACGCTACAACTCTTAATTCCTTCCAGCGCAACTGTCTCAGCCATTACTTCATAGGCCTTTTCAGTTGGGTACTTTCTATGAAGGAGAGGATAGCTTATCTTGGCCAGTGTACTAAGTGACTCTGAAGCTTCTTTTTCTACAAAATTGAAGGTCTTGGCTGCTTGAGGATTAGGTAATTTCTTATTGTCTGCATAGTAAATAGCATCACAAACTGCTTCATATTCAAGCTGATACAGCTGATCTTTATCAGTTTCTACGCTGTTTACATTGGTAAAGCCTTCCTGCTTGGTAAGCGTTAAAAGCGGCACATCTGCAAACTTCTTGAGAAATGATTCTTTTTTGAGAATTGGCACATTTTTACCTATTCTGTCGATATCAACTATAAGAACATCAAAAGAAAAATCTGTTGCATAATCAAACAGAGCAGCATACTGATATTCAAAAGGATCAGTTTCTTTCGTCTCTGATAACAGGTACTTACCAGGCATAATGCACAGGGTAGCATTATTCTCCCTTGCAGCCTGGCTTGCACCAATACAGATCTTTTTTACATCTTTATCTTCTAATTCTGAAACCAACAGTCCGATATTCATTGGGCCCCTCATTGCCTAATCATAATCTATTGAAGTACGTATATAATTACGCACTCTGCTAAATTATTCATCCTGATCTTCAGTAGCTTCTTTTTCGTCTTCAACTTCTTCCGGAACATCATCGATATTATCAATATCATGATCGCCGTCTGAAATCTTTTCTCTTACCTTGGCAATCTGTGCTACAGTAACTCCCTTGTCAAGATTGATCATCTTAACACCTGATGTTACTCTGCCATGGATTGTAATTTCATCCATACGAAGCTGAATGATAACTCCTGCATTTGTGATCATCATGATCTCATTGTCATCATTAACAGCCTTTACACCAACTACATTACCGGTCTTCTCAGTAATCTTGTAGCACTTAACTCCCTTACCACCTCTAAACTGACTGTGGAATTCATCAAGAGTAGTTCTCTTTCCGTAACCTTTCTCAGATACGATAAGAAGTGAATCACCCTGAGTATTGAGCTGCATTCCAACGATTTCATCAGTATCATCAAGCATCATACCACGGACACCGATAGAAGATCTGCTGGTTGATCTTACATCATTCTCGTCGAAGTGGATACACATACCATTCTTGGTTACAAGGAATACTTCTGCATCCTTAGAAACAGTCTTAACTTCGATAAGCTCATCATCATCTCTGAGTGTAATAGCAGCAAGTCCAGTCTTTCTAACATTTGAGAAGTCGGTGATAGGAGTCTTCTTTACTGTACCTTTCTTGGTAACCATAAAGAGGCTCTTTTCCTCATCCTCAAAACCCTTTACAGGAATCATAGCTGATATCTTTTCCCCGGGAGCAAGCTGAAGAAGGTTAACAATAGCCATTCCTCTTGATGTTCTTGATGCCTCAGGAATCTGATATGCCTTAAGTCTGTATACACGTCCTGTGTTGGTAAAGAACATTACATAGTTATGGGTTGTTGTCATAAGGATATCTTCAACAAAGTCATTATCAATTGTTGTGATTCCCTTGATTCCCTTACCACCACGGTTCTGTGATTTGAAATTATCAATTGACATTCTCTTGATATATCCAAGATTTGTCATTGCGATTACTGTATTAACGTTAGGAATGAGATCCTCTGTATCAATATCAGAATCGTCATGGCCAATCTGAGACTTTCTGTCATCGCCGTATTTAGCAGCAATTTCAGTAATCTCTGTTCTGATTACACCAAGAAGAACTTTTCTGTCTGCAAGAATTGCCTTCAACTCCTCAATTCTCTTTAAGAGTTCTGCGTGCTCCTGCTCAAGCTTGTCTCTTTCCAAGCCTGTGAGAGTACGAAGTCTCATATCAACAATAGCCTGTGCCTGAACATCGGTAAGACCAAATCTTCCCATCAACTGTTCCTTGGCAAGAGCTACAGTTTCACTGCCTCTGATAATCTTGATTACTTCATCGATATTATCAAGAGCGATGAGCAATCCCTCTAAAATATGATTTCTCTCTTCAGCCTTGTTAAGGTCGTACTTGGTTCTACGAGTTACAACCTCTTCCTGGTGCTTGATGTAATGCTTAAGCATCTCAGTAATAGAGAGAACCTTAGGCTCATTATTAACAAGAGCAAGCATGATGATTCCGAAAGAATCCTGCATCTGTGTATGCTTATAGAGCTTGTTCAGCATGATGTTAGGATTAACATCATTACGAAGCTCAATTACAACACGCATACCTTCACGGTCAGATTCATCGCGAAGGGCAGTAATACCATCAAGCTTTTTGAGCTTAACCAGCTCAGCTATCTTAGCAATCATGTTAGCCTTATTTACAAGATATGGAAGCTCTGTTACAACGATTCTGTTCTTGCCATTCTGCATTGGCTCGATGTTTGTAACAGCTCTTACTATAACCTTACCACGACCGGTTCTGTAGGCTTCCTCAGCACCTCTTGTACCAAGGATAATACCTCCGGTTGGGAAATCAGGAGCTTTAACTATTTCAAGAATTTCTTCTATCTCTGTTTCTCTATCCTCAAGAACTCTGTTATCAATCATCTTAACAACAGCATTTACAACCTCTCTGAGGTTATGAGGTGGGATATTAGTAGCCATACCTACCGCAATACCTGTAGTTCCGTTAACCAGAAGGTTAGGATATCTACTTGGAAGGATAGCCGGCTCTTTTTCTGTTTCATCAAAGTTAGGTACAAAGTCTACTGTATCCTTATTGATGTCAGCAATCATCTCCATGGAGATTTTGGTAAGTCTTGCCTCTGTATATCGCATGGCAGCTGCGCCATCACCATCAACAGAACCAAAGTTACCATGTCCGTCAACGAGACAGTATCTCATTGACCAGGGCTGAGCCATATTAACCAATGCTCCGTAAATAGAGCTATCACCGTGTGGATGATATTTACCCATTGTATCGCCGACGATACGAGCACACTTACGATGTGGCTTATCTGGGCCATTGTTGAGCTCAATCATTGAATAGAGAATTCTTCTCTGTACCGGTTTAAGACCATCCCTTACATCTGGAAGAGCACGAGATGCAATAACGCTCATGGCATAGTCAATATAATCAGACTCCATTGTTTTCTGAAGATCAACCTCTTTAATTCTGTCAGTGGTTGTCTTGTCAAAAACGTCATCTGGCATTTCGTTGTTTATATTATTATTATCTGCCATTACCTTTTATCCTTTTCTTAGAAAATATCTATATTCTTAACGAACTTAGCATTCTTCTCAATGAACTCACGTCTTGGCTCAACCTTATCACCCATGAGGGTTGTAAAGGTTACGTCTATATCTGAAGAAGACTCCTCATCCATATTTACACGTAAAAGAACTCGTCTCTCAGGATCCATGGTTGTTTCCCAAAGCTGTTCAGGATCCATCTCACCAAGTCCCTTATAACGCTGAATCTTATTATTCTGATCACGTCCAACATCTGTAAGAATCTTATCGAGTTCTTCGTCGGAATATGCATACCAAACCTTTTTATTCTTCTCAAGCTTATAAAGAGGTGGCTGTGCAAGATATACATGGCCCTGCTTAATAAGTTCAGGCATGAATCTGTAAAGGAATGTAAGCATAAGTGTAGAAATATGCGCACCATCAACATCGGCATCGGTCATGATAATGATCTTGTCATATCTGAGTTTGCTGATATCAAAATCATCATGGATACCTGTTCCGAACGCTGTGATCATTGCCTTAATCTCAGCATTTCCATATATTCTGTCAACTCTTGCCTTCTCAACGTTAAGAATTTTTCCACGAAGTGGAAGAATAGCCTGTGTTGCACGGCTTCTTGCTGTCTTAGCTGATCCGCCGGCGGAATCTCCCTCAACGATGAAGATTTCGCAGTTCTTAGGATCTTTATCTGAACAATCTGCAAGTTTACCTGGAAGTCCCATTCCATCGAGAGCAGACTTACGTCTTGTAAGATCTCTCGCTTTTCTTGCAGCATCTCTTGCTCTCTGAGCAAGGATAGCCTTTTCAAGAATCTGCTTAGCCACATTAGGATTCTGTTCAAGGTAATACGTAAGCTGTTCACCTACGATACCGGCAACAGCACCTCTGGCCTCAGAGTTACCAAGCTTCTGCTTGGTCTGTCCTTCAAACTGAGGGTCCTCGATCTTAACAGAAATAATAGCTGTAAGACCTTCTCTGATATCTTCACCTGTAAGGTTTTCCTCGTTATCCTTGAGCATCTTATTAGCTCTTGCATAGTCATTAAAGGTCTTTGTAAGAGCAGCCTTAAATCCCTCAAGGTGTGTACCACCTTCAGGTGTATTGATGTTATTAACGAATGTATAAATACTCTCGTTGTAGGAATCATTGTGCTGGAAGGAAACTTCAACCTGAACATTATTCTTGTTTCCGTCAAAGTACATGATATCCCCATAAAGAGCTGTCTTACTCTTATTGAGGTACTGAACGAATTCCTTGATACCGCCTTCATAGTGGAAAGTCTGCTGAATAGGATCTTCACCTTCCTCTACGCGCTTATCTGTAAGAGTAATCTTAAGTCCCTTTGTAAGGAACGCCATCTCACGAAGTCTCTGCTTCAGGACATTGTATTCAAAAACAGTTGTCTCTCTGAAGATTTCTGCATCAGGCTTGAAATATACTCTTGTTCCGGTAGCATTATCAGGAGCTGTTCCAACTTCCTTAAGAGGGTAGCAAACCTTACCTCTTTCGTATCTCTGCTGATAAATCTTACCACCTCTAGTAACCTGAACCTCAAGCCACTCAGAAAGAGCATTAACTACAGAAGCACCTACGCCGTGAAGTCCTCCGGATACCTTGTATCCTCCACCGCCGAACTTACCACCTGCGTGAAGAATAGTAAATACAACTTCAACGCCGGTAAGTCCAGATTTATGGTTCACATCTACCGGAATACCACGTCCATTATCCTGAACAACAATTGTGTTGTCCTCATTGATTGTTACTTCAATGTGATCACAGAATCCTGCAAGCGCTTCGTCAACCGAGTTATCAACTATCTCATAAACAAGATGATGAAGACCTCTGCTGGCAGTAGTACCAATATACATACCAGGTCTTTTTCTTACGGCCTCAAGTCCTTCAAGAATCTGGATTTGATCGGCACCATAATTTACTGCTTCTTCGCTCATATTATGCTCCATTTCTTAGTTTTCGCTACTTACTGTTCCTTCTGTAACCTTGAACAGCTTATCTATTTCAAATCTGTTATTAACAAATTCATCAAGTCCGGTACAGGTAATGATTGTCTGAATATCACCTATGGTATTTAACAGATAGTTCTGTCTGTTACTGTCGAGCTCTGACAATACATCATCCAAAAGCAGCACCGGATTTTCTCTTTTAGCTCTTTTAACAATTTCTATCTCTGAAAGCTTAAGTGAGAGACAAGCACTTCTTTGCTGTCCCTGGGATCCATACTTTCTGATGTCGATTCCATCGCCGTATTCACTGCTGTCAGCTATTTTCTTTTGTACGATAAAAGAAAAATCGTCCTTATGAGGACCTACTGTAGTCTGCTTGGAATACATATCCTTTTGTCTTGCGCTTTTTAATTTCTTTTCAAATTCATCTGCATTTACATTTGGCTCATAATAAACCGACAGGAGCTCTTTGTTTCCTGTTAACTTCTCGTGTATAGGTCTTATTATTTCATTAAGATCTTTGATGAATTTTTCTCTAGTCTTGATAATGACGGATCCATACTCGCATAACTGCTTGTCCTGAACATCAAGGAGAACATTATTTTCCGGATGTTCAAAAAGATCCTTAAGAACTTTGTTACGCTCTACAACAAGTTTGTTGTATTTAGAAAGACTATTAAGATATATATTATCTAACTGACACAGCTCCATATCCATGAATCTGCGCCTCTCCGAAGGACCATTCTTGATGATACTAAGATCTTCAGGAGAGAAAAAAACTACATTCAACATGCCAATAAGGTCTGAAGCTCTTTTTAACTTCTGACCGTCAATTGCAATACCTTTGGATTTACTGCTTCTAAGATGCATGTCCACGCGATACTCCGCACCATCTTTTTCCAAAATGGTTCTTACATGCCCTTCGTCTTTTCCAAATCGTATTATTTCCTTGTCCTTGCTGCCTTTATGGGACTTGGTAGTTGCCGAAACAAATATTGCCTCAAGTATATTGGTCTTACCCTGGGCATTGTCTCCATAAAGTATATTAGTACCACTGCTGAAATCAATCTTGAGATTCTCATAGTTTCTGAAATCAGCAAGTTCTAGCGACTTAATTATCATTTCTCAATCTTAACCTGTGTGCCATCGTACTCAAAAATGTCACCATCATACAGTTTACGGCCACGTCTTTCTTCAACTTCTCCGTTAACCTTAACAAGTCCGGCCTGGATGTCATTCTTGGCATCCACTCCAGACCCTTCAAGACCAGCCTTCTTGAGAGCCTGGCCCAGCTTTATAAAATCATCGCCGTCACGTAATTTGATTATTTCCATCTGTAAATCCTTAATACTAAAAAATATTATTTATCAGTCTACTGTTGTGAAGTTAACAGGAAGAACAAGATAAATGTATGTTGATTCCTTGTCTCTGATAAAGCATGGAGCCTTAGGGTTAACCATGTAAATATCTACAAGTTCATCATCAATAACTCTTAATGCATCAATAAGAAACTTAGGATTGAAGCCAATCATAAGATCCTTACCCTGTTTATCAATTTCAATTTCTTCATCCATGCTACCAATAGCAGAATTGATCTTAAGTTCAATCTTGCCATCTGTAACTGAAATGATTACAGGCTTCTTATCGCCTTCTTTTACCAAAAGAGTAGCACGGTCGATACAGTCAAGGAATTCCTTTCTGTTGATGCTGATCTTAGTTTCATAATCACTGGAAAGCATCTGATCTATGCTGAAATACTCGCCCTCAATAAGTCTTGATACTACTGTAGTTTTATCAAATTCAAAGAGAACATGCTTGTCTGTGAAATAGATGTTAACCATCTTCTCAATGCTATCACCAAGAATCTTGCTGATCTCACCCAGAGTCTTACCCGGAACAATAACCTTCTTGTATGGATATGAACCGTTAAGCTTAACTTTTCTGATAGAAATTCTGTGACCATCAAGAGATACAAGCTTAAGATTCTCTCCATCTACCTCGAAGAGCTCACCAGCCATCATCTTGTTTGCATCATTCTCTGCAATTGAGAAAATAGTCTGCTGAATAACATTTCTAAGAGTGTACTGAGATACTGTTACGCCATCAATCTTCTCAATAGATGGAAGATAAGTGAAGTCATCTCCCTTTCTGCCAATAAGATTGAACTTAGCTCTCTCGCAGCTGATAGTTACCTTGTTGCTGCTATCTGATTCAATAGTTACATCGTTATCAGGGAGTTTTCTTACAATATCTACAAAAATCTTGGCATCTAATGCTATATAGCCTCTCTCAACTATATTGCCTTCAACTACTGTCTGGATACCAAGTTCCATATCATTAGCTATAAATTTGATAATACCCTCTGTAGCATCTACTAAGATACATTCGAGAATGGACATTGTTGTTTTTGAAGGAACTGCTTTGGAAACAATCTGCAGACCACTCACGAGATTTGATTTAGAACAAACGAATTTCATTTTAACCACATACTCCCTTCGCTGGCCAAAAAGTATAAAATAAATATTAATAAATAATAAAAGAATTAATAATAGCTGTTGAAAAGTGTAAAACCTATTCTATTATACAATTTATGCGGCTTTTTTACAAATTTTTGGTTGTTGAAAACAAAAATTTTGATGTTAGAAATTAAAAAGTTATAAACAAGCCAAATTTTAACAAATGAGATATAAAAAAGGTAATCCACCTTAATTCACAATTAATCCCCTGACAAATCACAAGTTATCAAGAAAGTTATCCACAAATGTGTATAACTTTTTATTTTTTGTGAATTACTAATTATAAAGAAGGATTAAGTTTCTTCATTATAATATCCAGATTTTTATTGAGCTCTTCATCAAAGGTGATCTGCTTCTTAATCTTATTTATACCACTCATAACTGTAGTGTGATCTTTTTTACCAAGAAGCTTACCAATCTCTTCAAGTGAAGCATCAGTATGCTCTCTGCAAAGATACATGATTACCTGACGAGGAAGTACGATTTCAGAATTTCTCTTCTTGGAGAAGATATCTTCCTTCTTGGATCCGTACTGCTCACAAACTGTATCAATGATAAGCTGTGGTGTGATAACCTTGGACTTATCAGGATAAATAATATCCTTAAGAGCTTCCATGGCATTCTCAAGAGTTATATCTACATTATTAAGTCTTGAGTAAGCGATGATCTTGTTATAAGCTCCCTCAAGCTCACGGATGTTTGATTTAATATTTGTAGCAATGTAGTTGATTACTTCATCATCAATATGCTTGCCGTAGTTCTCAGCATTTTTACGAAGAATTGCCATCCTGGTCTCATAGTCAGGAGACTGAATATCAGCAATAAGACCCATTTCGAATCTTGATCTGAATCTCTCTTCAAGAGTTTCCATTTCCTTAGGTGGTTTATCAGATGAAAGAATAATCTGTTTGCCGGCCTGGTGAAGCTCATTGAAGGTGTGGAAGAATTCTTCCTGAGTTGACTCTTTTCCTATAATAAACTGAACGTCATCGACCATGAGAACATCAACTGTACGATATTTCTCACGGAGTTTAGACATGCTCTCGGCTTTACCACTTCTGATTGATTCAATAACTTCATTAGTAAACTGCTCAGAAGTTACATACAATACTTTGGCTTTGTGATTATGCTCCATCACAAAGTGTCCGATTGAATGCATAAGGTGAGTTTTTCCAAGTCCCGGTCCTCCATAAAGGAAAAGAGGGTTGTATGATATTCCAGGAGACTCAGCTACAGCAAGGGATGCTGAGTGAGCGAACTTATTGTTACTACCTACAACGAAGGTATCGAACCTATATTTTGGATTAAGATTTGAATGATCTATGTTAGAATTGCCAGAATAATGGGATTGATCATTATTTTCATTCTTATCTTCATGTGTTTCTTCATTATTAATAATATCTTTGTTCAACATGAAATTAATCTCGAACATATCTCCAAGAAATTCAGAGATAGATACTTTGAAAAAGTCCATGTAGTTCTTACTAATATATGAAAGAGCGACAGGGTTATCCTGTGGAATAAGAATAAGAACAGTATTGCCCTGTACATCATATACTGTAAGAGGCTCAATCCAGGTTCTATAAGAAATATCTGTAATTCCGGATTCTATTCTTATATTCTTCTTAATTTCATCCCAATTTGATTTAAGTTTTTTTGTGATTTCTACTGATGATTGCATGAAAAACTCCCAACAAAGCATAATTTTAGACTTTAACTATTTTATACTAATTAGGTATGAATATCAAACAGAGCAGACACAATTGTGGGTATGTGGAAAACTATTTTTTTTGGTTAAAAATGTACCACTCGAAAAATGATTTGTGGAAAACCCCTTTTTTTTCCACTATTAACTATCTACCGTTATAAATGGCTTAAATAAGCCATTTTCAGAAAAAAATCAACCTAATATATACAATGTTTTCCACAAAAATCAGAAAAAATGTGGATAAATTTGTCGAAAAAAAATTAATCAACATGTTATCCACAAAATCAACATTTTGCTGTGGATAATTTTTTTAAATACCACATATTGATGAAATTAATTTTAAAAATATTTTAAGATTTTATAACTAATTTTCAGGGCGTTTATGGCTTGACTGACATGTTTTTATTTATTATAATTATAAAGATTTTTTCCACACAAGGATGCAATCATTAATCATTTAAATGAATATCTGGTTCATTTGGGTGGTTACGTACATTAAATTTGAGATCCATTTTAGTTTGTATAAGAAGGAGGTGTTTCCACTATGAAGATGACATTCCAGCCTCATAAGCTCCAGAGAGCCAGAGTACACGGCTTCAGAGCAAGAATGGCTACTAAGGGCGGCAGAAAAGTTCTTGCTGCTAGAAGAGCAAAGGGAAGAAAGAGATTATCAGCATGATTTAAAGGCCGCAGTAATTGTGGCCTTTTTTCTTCAATAAAAAAAGGATATTAAAATGCTTTTTTCACAATCAATGAAGAAAACAAGTGATTTCCGCAATGTTTATGAGAATGGCAAAAGTTATGCTAATAAGTATATTGTGTTGTATGTGTGGGAAAATGGCCGTTCAGACAATAAACTTGGGATATCATGTAGTAAGAAAGTTGGGAACAGTGTTGTAAGGCACAGATTTGCAAGACTTGTTCGAGAATCATACCGACTACAGGAAAATGTATTCAATAGTGGTTTGGATATAGTAGTCGTAGCCAGAGCCTGTGCAAGAGATGCAAGTTTTTTTGATATACAGGAATCTCTAATTAGCCTGGCAGGGAAGGCCCGCATAAAGAAAAATGGCGGTATTCAATGAAAAAAATACTTATCTTTATAATCAAGTTTTATAGGAAGTATTTGTCTCCATTAAAGAGAACGAAATGTCCATATATTCCAACTTGTTCAGAATATGGACTAGAAGCAATAGAAAAGTACGGAGCTTTAAAAGGGGGACTTTTAGCAGCTTGGAGAATTATTAGATGTAATCCATTCTCAAGCGGTGGTTATGATCCGGTTCCGTAAACTTTCAGAGGAGGTACAATTTGACAGGAGTTTTGTTAACCAAGGATACAGGTAAGATTGTAGGACCTGTTGCGTGGCTTCTTGGTCACGTAATGAATGGTATTTTCAATGTCCTTAATGCTATTGGAATTCCAAACATCGGTCTTGCTATCATTATTTTCACAATCGTAATTTATTTGTGTCTTCTTCCTTTAACTTACAAACAGCAGAAGTTTTCTAAGCTTCAGGCTAAGATGAGTCCTGAACTCAAGGCTATTCAGGATAAGTATAAAGGTAAGAAAGATAACGATTCAATGCTTGCAATGCAGGCAGAAACCAAAGAGCTCTATGCAAAATATGGTGTATCACAGACTGGTAGCTGTCTTCAGCTTATCATTCAGATGCCTATTCTGTTCGCTCTTTACAGAGTTATCAATAACATTCCTGCTTACGTTACAATAGTAAGGAATGCTTTTTATCCTCTTGTTGAGGAACTTCGTAATACTGATGGAGCAGCTGATTTTATTCAGACTTTAAAGAGCGCTTCACAGTTTTCCAGCAGATTTACTAATGAACAGTTCACATCAGGTAATGTTGAGTTTGTTGAGAATACTTATATTGATATTCTTAATAAGACATCAACATCAGATTGGGCTAATATTTCTGAGCACTTTACAGGTCTTACTTCTTCTATAGATAAGACTCACACAGCTCTTAATCAGTTCAACTCATTCATTGGTCTTAATATTGGTGACAGCCCAATGTATATGATTCAGACTGCATTTGCTAACAAGCAGTTCCTTTTACTTGTTGGTGGTGTATTAGTTCCTGTTCTTGCTGCATTTACTCAGTGGGTTAATGTTAAGCTGATGCCTCAGAATACTGATCCTAATGCTAAGATTGATCCTAATGATCCTACAGCTCAGATGCAGCAGTCTATGAAGACTATGAACCTGATGATGCCTCTTATGTCAGCATTCTTCTGTTTAAGTCTTCCTGCAGGTATGGGTATTTACTGGATTGCAGGTGCTGTTATCAGATCTATTCAGCAGATCGTTATCAACAAGCACATTGATAAGACAGACATCGATGCTGAGATTGCCAAGAATACTGAGAAGTACAAAAAGAAGATGGAGAAGATGAAGTCATCTCCTCAGATGAATATGTACGCTAATATGGCTACAAGAAACATCAGTACTATTGCTAAGAATTCTACAATCGAGACAACAGAGGATGTTGAAGAGAAGGTTGCCAAGTCTAGAGAAATTTATGAAAAGAACAACATTCGTAAGGATTCTCTTTTAGCTAAGGCAAATATGGTAAAAGATTATAACGAAAACTATACAAAAGAATGATAGGGGAGAATGTAATGGACTTTAAGGAATTTACAGCTAAAAATGTAGATGATGCTATTACAGAAGCTTGCGAACAGCTTATGGTTACAAGCGACAGACTTGAGTATGAAGTAGTTTCAAATGGTTCAGCAGGATTTCTTGGAATCAATGCAAAGCCTGCTGTAATCAAAGCAAGAATTAAAGAAGATAAGCCGGAAGTAGCAGAGGCACCTAAGGCTTCAGAAGTTAAGGCTGAAGTTGTTAAGGAAGAAGCTAAAAAAGAAGTAAAAGAAACACCTAAGTCAGAGTCAAAGAATTCTAATCCTGTTGATGGTGATGTATTTGTTAAGAAAGCAAACGATTTCCTCAAGGATGTATTCGGAGCTATGAACATGGAAGTTAGTGTTAACACTAAGTTCAATGCAGATGACAATATTCTTGATGTTGAGCTTAGTGGCGCTGAGATGGGAGTACTCATCGGTAAGAGAGGCCAGACACTTGATTCTCTTCAGTACCTCATTTCACTGGTTGTTAACAAAGAATCTTCTGATTATATTCATGTTAAGGTTGATACAGAAAATTACAGAGAGCGTAGAAAGGCTACTCTTGAAAACCTTGCTAAGAACATTTCTTATAAGGTTAGAAAGACAAGACAGTCAGTTGCTCTTGAGCCAATGAATCCTTACGAGAGAAGAATTATTCACTCAGCACTTCAGAATGACAGATATGTTACAACACACAGTGAAGGTGATGAACCATTCAGACGCGTTGTAGTAACACTCAAGAAATAATGCTTTTTCAAACCCCTTAGGTACTTACTTAAGGGGTTTACTTATGCGCACGTGATTTGCTGTGTTATGTTATAGTTAATATGTAAAACTTTGTGTGCTCAGCAGAGGAGAAGTCATGAGTTCAGTTCTTAGTAATTTAAGTGGAGATACAATTTGTGCTATTGCTACAGCAATGAGTGATGCCGGAATTGGTATCATCAGGGTTAGCGGTGATAGAGCTGTAGAAATATGTGATAAGATTTACGTTTCTGCAGGTAAGGAGCACAATCTTATATCTCATAAGCCCAATACCATTACCTATGGTTATATTGTGGATGAATCTTTACTGGGTGAAAATCAGATAGTTGATGAAGTAATGATTTCATTCATGAAAGCTCCACACAGTTATACCAGAGAAGATGTTATAGAAATCAACTCTCATGGTGGAATGCTGGTGATGAATCAAATCCTTGAGCTTTTACTTAAATCCGGTTGTCGTCTTGCTGAGCCCGGTGAATTTACTAAGAGAGCTTTTTTGAATGGTCGAATTGATCTGACTAAGGCTGAAGCTATTATGGATGTTATCAGTGCACAGAACAATTTCGCATTGGAAGCTTCACGTAATCAGCTTCAGGGAAAAATATATAGTAAGATTAAATCTCTTCGCGAAAAGATCATTTATCAGATGGCCTTTATTGAATCTGCTCTTGATGATCCTGAGAATTATGATCTTACAGGATTTTCTGATAAGCTCGATGGAATCATTACTCAAGTTATAGATGAAATTGGACATATGATTTCAACTGCCGACGAAGGCAAAATTAGAAAAGATGGAATAAAAACAGTAATTGTTGGTAAACCTAATGCCGGAAAGTCATCTCTTTTAAATACTCTGATAGGAGATGAAAGAGCTATTGTTACCGATATAGCCGGAACTACCAGAGATATAATAGAAGAATCAGTCAGACTCGGAGATATTATTCTTCACCTGGTTGATACTGCAGGAATCAGAAACACTGATGATATTATAGAAAAGATTGGTGTGGATAAGGCCAGATCTATGGTGGCAGAAGCTGAGCTTGTTTTATATATATTGGATTCTACATCAGAAATTGATGATGAAGATAAAGAAATAATAGATCTTTGCAGAGATAAGAAGACGATAGTTCTTCTTAATAAAGATGATCTTAGCGATGATATTAAAATAACAGAAGATATTGTTCGTATGCGTTTTTCAGATTCTTCAAGTGATAATTTACCTATTATTAAGACTTCAATGCTTAAAGGAAATGGTATTGATGATTTGAAAAAAGCTGTATCTGATCTGTTCTTAAATGGAGAAATTGTTCCTAAGCAGGAACTATATATTACAAATCTGAGGCACAAGGCTCTTTTACAAAATGCTTATAACAGTTTGGAACTTGTAAAAGATAGTATTTCAAAAGATTTGTCAGAAGATTTTTATACTGTGGATTTAAATGATGCCTATGCAAGTTTAGGTGAAATTATTGGTGAGGAAGTTGGAGATGATCTTGTAGAAGAAATCTTCTCCAAGTTCTGTATGGGTAAGTGATTTATGATAGATATTAGAGAAAAATATGATGTAGTTGTTATAGGTGCCGGACATGCCGGATGTGAGGCAGCTCTTGCCTGTGCAAGACTTGGTCTTGAGACAATTATCTTTACAATGAGTGCTGACAATATAGCATTCATGCCATGTAACCCTCATATTGGTGGATCCTCCAAGGGACATTTGGTTAGAGAGATAGATGCTCTTGGTGGTGAGATGGGAAAGTGTATTGATAAAACTTTCCTTCAGTCCAAGATGCTCAACACTTCTAAGGGACCTGCTGTTCATTCTCTTAGATGTCAGGCTGATAAGATGGAATATTCCAAAGAGATGAAAAGAGTTCTTGAATCTCAGGAACATCTTTCTATAAAACAGGCTGAAGTATCTGAGATTCTACTTGAAGATTACAAGGTGGAATCTGAGGAAGAAGAATATACTAAGAGAGTTGTCGGAGTTAAGATTTTCTCCGGTATTATTTATGAGTGTCGCGCAATAATCCTTTGTACAGGTACTTATCTTAAGAGCAGATGTCTTACTGGAGAAGCTATTACTTATAGTGGTCCAAATGGTCTTTTGCCATCTAATCTTTTATCTCAGTCTCTTCTTGATGCAGGTATTGAGCTTAGAAGATTTAAAACAGGAACCCCTGCTCGAATGGACGGTAATACAATTGATTACTCCAAGATGTCTGAACAGTTTGGAGACTCTCCTGTTATTCCATTTTCTTTTGATACAAATCCTGAAGATGTACAGCGTCCTCAGGTTTCTTGCTGGCTTACATACACCAATGAAAAAACGCATGAAATAATACGTAATAACATTAACAGATCGCCGATATATGCCGGTATTATTGAAGGCATCGGTCCTAGATATTGTCCTTCAATTGAGGACAAAGTTGTTAAGTTCCCTGATCACGAAAGACATCAGGTCTTTGTAGAGCCTGAAGGAACCTATACTAATGAAATGTATATTGATGGTATGTCTTCTTCACTTCCTGAAGATGTACAGATTGCAATGTACAGAACTGTTCCTGGTCTTGAAAATTGTAAGATTGTAAAGAGTGCCTACGCAATTGAATATGATTGCTTATGTCCAGGTCAACTTCAGCCTACTCTTGAAATCAAAAATATTCATGGTCTGTTTAGTGCCGGTCAGTTTAATGGAAGTAGCGGTTATGAAGAAGCTGCTGCTCAGGGACTTTATGCTGGAATCAATGCTGCTATGCAGATTAAGGGGAAGCCATATCTTTCCATTGATAGATCAGAAGGTTATATTGGGGTTCTTGTTGATGATATTGTTACAAAAGAAAACCTTGAACCTTATCGTATGATGACTTCAAGAGCAGAATACAGATTACTTCTTAGACAGGATAATGCAGATATAAGACTACGTGCGAAAGGTCATGATGTAGGTCTTATATCTGATGAAAAATATGAAAGACTTGTTTCTAAAATAGATGCTATAGAAAAAGAAGTTGCCAGACTTAAATCTACTACAGTTGGTGCCAATGCTACTATTCAAAAGTTTATGGAAGAAAATGGTAGTTCGTCTCTTAAGACGGCAACATCTCTTGCGGAACTCATTTGCAGACCTGAGTTTTCATATGAAACATTAGCTCCTATTGATACTAATAGATCTGAACTTCCTTCTGATGTTATCGAACAGGTTGAGATTACTATTAGATATGAAGGCTATATCAATAGGCAGGAAAGACAGGTAGAACAATTCAAGAAACTTGAGAAGAAATTAATTCCTGCGGACATTAATTATGATGATGTAAGTAGTTTACGTTTGGAAGCTAGACAGAAGCTTGAAAAGTTTAGACCTACTAATATTGGTCAGGCATCAAGAATAGGTGGAGTTAATCCGGCCGATGTTTCTGTACTGTTAATTTATCTTGATTCTATGTATAGAGGAAAAAATGATGAGAAATAAGTATGCACAAATGTTAGAAGATCTGAAATCTTTTAATGTTGAACTTAGTGATAAGCAACTTGATCAATTTAATACTTATTTTGAATTACTGGTTAAGTGGAATGAGATTATGAATCTTACTGCTATTACAGAATTTGAAGATGTATGTAAGCTTCATTTTGTTGACAGTATTTCTGCTAGTCCATACTTTGATTTCAATGCTAAGGATTATTCATTAATAGATATAGGAACCGGAGCAGGTTTTCCAGGTATTCCACTTAAGATAGTTTATCCTCATCTTCATGTAACACTTTTTGATTCTTTGAATAAAAGACTTAAGTTCCTCAATGAAGTTATAGATCAACTAGGTCTTAACGAAGAAGGTTCTATAGTCACATTACATGGAAGAGCAGAAGACTATGCTTCTTCTAAAAAAAATTCTCTCAGAGAAACTTTTGATATTGCTGTATCCAGAGCAGTAGCAAATATGTCTACTCTTAGTGAGTATTGTCTTCCATATGTTAAGGTTGGTGGTAACTTTATAGCTTACAAAAGTGAAAAAGCATCTGATGAATTACAGAAGGCAAAGGGTGCAATACATCTTCTGGGTGGTAAGCTTATTAGTTCTGATGAATTCATGTTACCTAATTCTGATATAAGTAGAACTATTTGTATTGTTAATAAGGTAGAACCTACCTCTAAAAAGTATCCTCGTAAAGCAGGTGTTCCATCTAAGGAACCACTTTAATATATCTTGTGGTTATAAAATTATTATTAATAAATGTTTCACGTGAAACATTAATATTCAAAAAAGTATTTAATACAAAAAATTGTTTCACGTGAAACATATGATACTAAATATTGTGATATTATCTGTGAAACATTAATATATAGACATAATTGTAGATTATGGTTACACAATTAAGGCCACAATATGTAGTAATTCTATGATTTTATAAGATATAAAACTAAAAATGTATAAACCATAAATCATATTTGTGATAAAATCATATTAGCGTTTTTAGAATGTGGAGGAGAAATGGGTAGAGTAATAGCAATAGCAAACCAAAAAGGAGGAGTCGGTAAAACAACGACTTCTATTAATTTGTCTGCAGCTCTGGCAGAAAGAGGAAAAAGAGTCCTTGTAATAGATACTGATCCACAGGGAAATACAACCAGCGGATTAGGACTAGACAAAAATGAACTCGAAAACACAATATATGAGTTAATGATCGGTGAATGTGATATCAAAGAAGCTGTTCATAAAGAAATATTTGAAAGACTTGATATCATCCCATCAAATGTAAACCTCGCAGCAGTAGAAATTGAACTTATCGACGCTGAGCAGAAGGAATACATCTTAAGGGAAGCAATCAAGAATGTAAAAGATGATTACGATTTTATTATTATTGATTGTCCTCCATCACTTAGCATGCTGACAGTTAATGCTATGACAACAGCTAATACTGTATTAGTACCTATCCAATGTGAGTACTATGCTCTCGAGGGACTTAGTCAGTTGGTACACACTGTTAATCTTGTAAAGGAAAGACTTAATCCGGAACTTGAGATGGAAGGTGTTGTATTCACAATGTTCGATTCCAGAACAAATCTTTCACTTCAGGTAGTTGAAAATGTTAAGGAACATATTCAGGAAAATGTTTATAAGACAATTATTCCTAGAAACATAAGACTCGCTGAAGCACCCAGTTATGGATTACCTATAAATATATATGAACCAAAGTCAGCAGGAGCAGAAGCATATAGACTTTTGGCAGATGAAGTTATAGATAGAGAATTTTAAATAGATATAACCACGAAACATATTATTGTTTCACGTGAATATATCAGGGAGGAAATAAATGGCAACAAAAAACGTAAAAAGAGGTTTGGGGAAAGGCCTCGATTCAATCATACCTGCTAAGACTAGCACTACAAAAGCAGTTAAGATTGAAGAAAAACATATTGAGGGACAGGTTGAGATTGTAAATATAACAAAGGTTGAACCTAATAGGAATCAGCCAAGAAAAACATTCGATGAGGATGCTCTTTTAGAACTTGCTGATTCTATTAAACAGTTTGGTATTGTTAACCCTCTTATTGTTACAGATAAGAAAGACCACTATGAGATAGTTGGTGGTGAGAGAAGATGGAGAGCTGCTAAGAAGGCAGGACTTAAAGAAGTACCGGTAATCATTAAAGATCTTAATGAAAGAGAAATTGCTGAGATAGCAATCATTGATAATACTCAGAGAGAAGATATCAATGCAATTGAAGAAGCTCTTGCTTACAAAAAGCTTATAGAGGATTTTGACTATACACAGGATCAGGTAGCTGAGAAGGTTTCTAAGAGTAGAGTATATATTACTAATTCTCTTCGTCTGTTGAAACTTTGTGATAACGTAAGACAGATGGTAATTGACGGACAGATTTCAACAGGTCATGCAAGAGCACTTATTTCTGTAGAAAATCCTGATGAACAGTATACACTTGCACAGAAGGTATTTGACGAGAAGTTAAGTGTTCGTGAGACAGAGAAACTTGTAAAGAGTCTTGGAAAGACAGCAAAGAAAAAGACACCTAAAACAAATGCAAGTGTTGAGGCTGTTTATGGTGAGGTTGCTGAGAAGTTAAAGCAGGCTCTTGGAACAAAAGTAGATGTATCTTCAAAGGGTGATGGAATAGGTCTCATCCAGATAGAATTCTATAACAATGATGATCTTGAGAAAATCATCGAAAGACTTTGTAAAGAAAACTAAAATAATAAAAGTTGGGGATAATATATGAATAGCAGTGTTTTTAGTGCAATGGGACTGGCAGGGTTAGATCCTGCAATCTTGTTTTTTGTAATGTTGTTTCTTTTAATTCTTGCGTTTGTGTTTATTATTCTTCAGTCAAATAAACTCAGGAAACTTGAGCGTAAGTATAACAAGTTCATGCAGGGAAAAGAAGCAGAATCTCTGGAAGATGAAATTGTTGGTTTGTTCCATGACAACAGAATGATCAGAAGTGAGAACGAAAAGAATAGAAAAGATATCATCGATATCAACAGAAGATTGAATAACTCATTCCAAAAGATTGGTTTGGAAAAGTATGATGCATTTAGTCAGAACGGAGGAAAACTAAGTTTTGCTCTTTGCATGTTAGATGAAAAGGATAACGGATTTATTTTAAACTCAGTTCATAATTCTGACGGTATGAATTATTCATATGCTAAGGCAATAAATGCCGGAGTTGCAGATGTTGAACTTAGTAAGGATGAGAGACGAGCTTTGGAACAGGCATTAGAAAGTACAAGCAGATAATTATTTATGAGTGATACACAACACTCATAATATAAATAATAACAAGTGTAAAGAATATAGTAGTATCATTTTTACACAGGAAATAATAATTTACTTTGGAGGAGATCAAGATGATCGACATTAAATTTTTACGTGAGAACCCAGATGTTGTAAGAGAGAACATCAAGAAGAAATTCCAGGATGAGAAACTTCCACTTGTAGATGAAGTTATCAAATTGGATGAGCAGAGAAGATCAAACCAGCAGGAAGCTGATGAAATTAGAGCACATAAGAACAAGATTTCCAAGGAAATCGGTGGACTTATGGCACAGGGCAAAAAAGATGAAGCTATGGCTCTCAAGGATGAGGTTGCAAAAGAGGCTAAGAGACTTGAAGAGCTTGAAGAGAATCAGAAGAAGCTCGATGAAGAGGTTACTAACAAGATGATGATCATTCCTCAGATCATCGACGAGTCAGTTCCAATCGGAAAAGATGATTCTCAGAACGTTGAGATTGAGAAATTTGGCGAGCCTGTTGTTCCTGATTTTGAAATCCCTTATCACACAGATATCATGGAAAGCTTTAATGGTATCGACCTTGATGCAGCAAGAAGAGTAGCAGGTAATGGTTTCTATTATCTTATGGGTGATATCGCAAGACTTCACTCAGCAGTAATTTCTTATGCTAGAGACTTCATGATTGATAGAGGATTTACATACTGCGTACCTCCTTTCATGATTCATGGAAATGTTGTAGCAGGTGTTATGAGCTTCCCGGAAATGGAAGCAATGATGTATAAGATCGAAGGTGAAGATCTTTACCTCATCGGAACAAGTGAGCACTCAATGATAGGTAAGTTCATTGATCAGATCGTTCCAGAGGAAGAGATGCCTAAGGCTCTTACAAGCTATTCACCTTGCTTTAGAAAAGAAAAGGGTGCACACGGTATCGAGGAGAGAGGTGTTTACAGAATCCACCAGTTCGAGAAGCAGGAGATGGTTGTAATCTGTAAGCCTGAAGATTCTAAGACATGGTACGACAAGCTTTGGAAGAATACAGTAGATCTTTTCAGATCAATGGATATTCCTGTTCGTACACTTGAGTGCTGCTCAGGTGATCTTGCAGATCTTAAGTGCAAGTCTTGTGACGTAGAGGCTTGGTCACCAAGACAGAAGAAATACTTCGAAGTTGGTAGCTGCTCTAACCTTGGCGATGCTCAGGCTAGACGTCTTAAGATCAGAATTAAGGGTAAGGATGGAAACTACCTTGCTCATACACTTAATAATACAGTAGTTGCTCCACCAAGAATGCTTATCGCATTCCTTGAGAACAACCTCCAGGCTGACGGAAGTGTTCGTATCCCAGAGGTACTTCGTCCATATATGGGTGGAAAAGAAGTTCTTGTTCCAACAAACAAGAAGGCTTAATGAAAAAGTAAAGTCAAATACCATATGATTGTTGCACAATGATCATATGGTATTGGCGCTTATGACAGAGGTGAAATCTTAGTGCATAAATTCTTGAGAGCTGTAGGCTTTTCAAAAATAAATAATAGAAAAGAATTAACTGCGCTTATTACAGCAAGTATTCAGGATGCCACAAGGAGAAATTATGTGACAACCAAGACAGATGGAATGCTTGCGGAGTTTTCCAGAGATTTTGCCGATGATATAGGAATTGCAGTTTGCGGAGAATTTGACGAGGAAGATAAATTCATTTATGAATACTATTATCCTTATCTCATTCCTTCCGAAATTAGTACAGAAGAAGATTTGAATGTTGAGAGGCATGCAGCGACCATTTCTTACGAAGGTGTTTGTAACGAACCAAGAATTGGAGTAACACTCATTTTTTATCTTTTGAATATGATTCCGTATATCAAATATGAGAACGAAGACAAATTCCCAATCAGGGGAACTACCTTGAGTCTTTCAGCTCTTTCTACAAAGGGGCAGATAATGATGCCTATTGCTAAGACTGAAGAAGAAAAAGAAGTAGCCAAGAAGAAAAACAGCTATCGTAACAAATTGATAAACAACGCAAGAAAAGGAGATGAGACTGCAATCGAATCTCTTACTCTTGATGATATGGATCTTTACACATCAATTTCCAAGAAAATCAGAAGACAGGATGTTTATAGTCTTGTAGATTCATACTTTATGCCCTTTGGTGTAGAGTGCGATCATTATTCAGTTCTCGGTGAAATAAAAGCTACCAGAAAAGTAACTAACAGGTTTACCGGTGAAGTAGTTCATATCATGAGAATCAATTGCAATGATCTGGAATTTGATCTTGGAATTAATGAAATTGATCTTCTTGGAGAGCCGGCTGTAGGTAGAAGATTTAAGGGAAATATATGGATGCAGGGTGCAATTAACTACCCGGATTCTAAGTGATTTTTTAATAAACAACAAAAAAGGAGGATTTGTTTATGGCAACACCACACAACAGTGCAGAAAAAGGCGATTTCGCTAAGACCGTCCTGATGCCAGGAGATCCATTAAGAGCAAAATTTATCGCAGAGAATTTCCTTACAGATGTTAAGTGCGTTAACGAAGTAAGAGGAATGCTGGGATTTACAGGTAAATATGAAGGAAAAGAAGTTTCAGTTATGGGACACGGAATGGGAATTCCTTCAATTGGTATTTATACATACGAACTTTTCAACTTCTATGATGTAGACAATATAATCAGAGTAGGTTCAGCAGGCGGTATGCAGGACGATGTTAATGTAATGGACATCATTTTTGCAATGGGCGCTCATACTGATTCAAATTATGGATTCCAGTTCGGACTTCCAGGAACTTTCTGCCCAACAGCAACCTATGACATTCTTGAGAAGGCAGTAAATATCGCTAAGGATAAAGGTGTAAGATACCATGTTGGTAACGTTCTTGCTTCAGATGCGTTCTACAAGAAGAATTGTGACGAGGCTGATCGTTACAGAAATCTTGGATGCCTTGCTGTAGAAATGGAGACAGTAGCTCTTTATATGAATGCAGCAGAAGCTAAGAAGAATGCTCTTACAATCCTTACTGTTTCTGATCATCTCTACAAGTCAGAGGAGCTTTCAGCTGCTGAGCGTCAGACAAGCTTCACAGATATGATGGAGATTGCTCTTAAGACAGCAATTCAGCTTTAATAATTATGAATCTAAAAATGATTGTTCCAAAACACTCGTTAAGAATTTAATCAAAGAATAATTAAGTACAGCTGTTCCAAGTATTTGAGAGCAGCTGTATTTAATATCATAGGAAATACTATCTTATAGGAAAATAATATGCGACTGATATTTGTAAGACACGGAGAGCCAAACTACGCAGATGATTGTCTCACAGACAATGGCATAGTACAGGCAAAAGCCACAGCTAAGAGACTAGAAAAAGAAAATATAAAAGAAATTTATTCATCTCCCATGGGAAGAGCGATGAAGACCGCATCTTTTACCGCTGAAAATCATGGCCTTAAGATCAAAACTCGGGATTTTATGCATGAAATTGACTGGGGCAATCAAAAAGAAGTTTCAGAAGGTGACCCGGATAAGCTTCCCTTTGATGGTCATCCATGGACCTTGGGATATAAGCTTTTAACTGAGAATCAGGAATTTATTGGCGGAAATAATTGGGAACAGCATCCATATTTTAAGAACAATAGATGCATGAATTCTTTTGATAAGATTTCAGAAGGAATAGATGAGATATTGTCCAGCTATGGACTAAAGCGTCACAACGGATATTACCTCTGTGAAGAAGAGAATCATGATACTATAGCTCTTTTTGCCCATGGAGGATCCGGTGCTGTAATGTTCTCACATGTTCTGAACATTCCTTTTCCGGTTACACTTACTATGCTTCCCTATGGAGTATGCTCAGTTTCAGTCCTTGCATTTGACGGATGCTTAGGAGATATGGTAATTCCAAGGTTTGAGATATTCAATGATATGCGTCATATGGAAAATATAGCCTTAGAGAAGATAAATTTTGATAAGTAATCTTCATAAAAATGAGCTTACTTGATAAGAGTAAGCTCTTGTGCTAATATACTATTTGTCATGTTTCCGTAGCTCAGCAGGATAGAGCGTTCGCCTCCTAAGCGAAAGGTCGTGCGTTCGAATCGCATCGGGAACACGCATGGAGTCTGGATTTCAGACTCCTTTTTTTGTTATCATTTTACTTTTCAAGAATATCTAGAACGCTCATGGCTATCTTTTCAGAATTACGAATTATGGCTTCAAGACTTTCCTTGGACTCCTCATCGTATTCTTTTTCCATGAGAAGATCAGCGTTTCCTCTGATGACGGTCAGAGGAGTCTTGAGATCATGGGCTATCTGAGCCATCTGAGCCTTTGAATCCTGTTCTTTTTTCCATTTATCTTCCATTGTGGCAACAAGCTCCCTTCGCATACCGTCAGTTGCAACGTTTATCTGATCTAGCTCGTAGATGCCTGTGTTTATGGGTGATACACTAAGGTCCTGGTTCTTCAGACTCGCTGTATAATCCAATACTTTTCTAAGGCTACTCTTAATAGTTTTTACCAGAATCACAGTTGGAATCAGTACTTCCAACAGGTATGCAAGAGCAAAGATAAAAAGGATCAGGTATTCATGAGGTGCACTTACTGTGTAGTGAATAAATGCGCTTTTATCGGGAGCATCCAGACGCAGATAAACATCCTGGCCTCTAAGCAATCTGCCATTTTCTTGACTTGACTCCTGAGCGAATTTACGAAGTGCCTTCTCCTTAGAATGTGACACCTTCACAAAGAGTTCTTCTCCATCAGATGAAACTACGATAATATCAGCCCCTTCTGGGAAAAGAGCGGTGTTTATCTCACCACATTTCTGACAATCATAGATCCAGGCTTCTACCGCTTTTTCTAAATTATCTGCTGCAAAAGAGCTTTCTCCATTAAGGAAGACAGCAATAAATACAATCGCAATAAGAGTAGTAAATCCAATTAATGTGCTGACAACTGCAATATAAATACCGATCATGCGGCTTATAGTCATGCTTCTTTTTTCCATCTGTAACCTATTCCCCATACTGTTTCAATAACGTTTCCTGCGTCAGATAGCTTTCTTCTAAGATTTTTTATGTGTTCAGTTACTGCTGATTCATCGCCATCCTTATCAAAGCCATAGATCTTTTCATAAATCTGTTCCTTGGAAAAGACCTGTCCCTTGTTACGCACAAGGAGCATAGCGATGTCAAATTCGCTCTTTGTAAGAGATAGCTCTTTTCCATTGACCTGCACAAGTCTGGAGTCAGGATAAATACTGATATTTCCATCCTTGATGCAGGCGCTGTGATCACGCTTATCACGCCTTATGTGGGCAGCAACCCTGGCTCTAAGCTCAGCGATGGCAAAAGGCTTTCTGATATAATCGTCAGCGCCAATGGACAGACCATAGATAACGTCTTCCTCCAGGGCCTTTGCACTTAAGAAGATGATGGGAGCATCTGTCTTGTCGCGGATCCTGGTCAAAAGAGAATACCCATCTTCACCGGGCATCATCACATCCATGATCAGGAGATCATAGTCTGCGAGATTCTCCGGAACCTCTTCAAAGGGCCTATGAACTGTTGTCACTTCATAATCCGAAGAGAGAGCTCTTTTTATCAATATCAGTATGTCTTTTTCGTCATCAATAACCAGTAATTTCATCAGAATTGTTCCCATCAGCTATATGTTTCTAAATCAAAATAATGAATAGGCAATAAGAGATATGCCATACAAAACGTAGATGTGGGCTGGGTAAAAGAGATAAAAGAACCTGGAATTCCCATGACCACGCTGTCCATTATAGCAGAGCATGAATATAGCTGAAAAGGCTGACATCCATTCAAAGGTTTCAAATATAAGAGTGTGAACATTAAATGATCCAATAGCAAGTGTCACAAGTCCAATTCCGTACAAGAGCTCAAAGATAATGAATGCGTAGATTCTTGTGTTCTTGTTTTTGCAAAAGCTAAAGAGATAAAGAATTACACCTTCAATAAGTGTAATTGTTCCGCCATCTTGAATCATGGTATGAAGCGGAAGTATCGTGAAGTTGATCAGGCTTGCAATGATATTAATTGTAAGGTTATCTGCAAATGGTATATACACAAAGTATATAAAGAGATATGGCAGTATTACCGGGATTGCAACTGCAAGAATCCCGATGAAATATTTCTTTTCCCTGATCCAATCAATTCCCATAAGTACTACAAGAAGTACCACAAAGCTTGAAAGCATGGCGTTTAGAGGAAAAAAGCCATCACCTCTGACTGCAAAGTCAAGTACATTGTAGAAGCCAAATCGTATGAGGCCCATGATTATTGAAATAGAGTAGATCTTGAGAAAATATCTTTTTTTGTCGTGGGTGTGGATGAAGCCTTCTATGAGGCAGAACAGGAATAAAGGAGCTGCCAGTCTGCCGAGCCATGAGAACCAAATGGGTATCATTCCTGTGAATTCGAAGAAGTAGTGAATGTGGTCCAACACCATGAATATAAGGGCCAGATATTTAAGATCAAAGCCTGTAAGACCATTTTTTAGTAAGTTTTTCATTGTGATGTCCTCCTGTATAAGGCGCAAAGCCTTTGCTTGTCTGCATTTCTTTTGTCTATGGTTAGAAGGATATCAGGCAATTATAAGGAATTTATAAGGATATTCAAAAATATGTTTTGTGTTCAAATCTAAGCGTGAACACGCATGGAGACTGGATTTCAGGATTCTTTTTTGTTACCATAAAGAAAGTAGCAAAAAGGGGGAGAACGTAGACGATGACAGATTTTTCTACTATAACGGCATGCGGTGAGTGTTGTGTTGGATGTGGGAAAAAGATAAAGGGTATATGTCCCGGATGTATAGAGGCAGAAGGACGTGTGCCTGAATGGGCTGGATCAGGAATCTGCAAAGTTTACGTTTGTTGCAGAGAACATAATGCAAAGTTCTGTGGTTTATGTGAGGAATTTCCTTGTGATAAGCTTCCACAGATGATTTCCTGGAATCCCAATATAGTGGAGCATCTTACAAAATTGAGAGATGAGTATAAGAAGAGGAATGTGAAACTAAGAAAAGCTAAAAAAGAAGATATGCATACTCTTTGGGAGATGCAAGTTGAGGCATTTACAGGTCTTTTAGAAAAGTACCAGGATTATGATATGAGTCCCGCTGCTGAGAACTATGAGCGTATCCTGCAAAAATATGATTTCGAGGTAACTACATATTTCTTCATAGTAGCCGACGGAGTTAATGTTGGGGGAGTCAGAATAATTGATAAAAAGGATGGCAGTAGGAAACGAATCTCTCCGCTTTGGATTATGCCAGAATTCCGGAACAAAGGCTATGCACAGCAGGCAATACTGGAAGCTGAAAAGATATATGGAAACGACAATTGGAGTCTTGACACTATCCTGCAGGAAGAGGGCAATATCCATTTATATGAAAAGCTTGGTTATAAAAGAACGGGGAAAATTGATAAGATAAGTGAAAACATGGATATTATCTACTTTGAAAAGAATTAGCAGATATCATCAGAGGGAGGACAGAAAATGGAGGAGTATAGCTTACAACATAAGAAAGCATGGGAATTTGATGCATATGATTTCTGGGTAAGAACGGCTGGAACACCTAAGGAGCGAGCTGCGAAGGATAAGGAAAATCCAAAAAAAATGCTTAAGCAATACGCGAACTATTTTGATTCCTATGAAGGAGTTAAAGTAGCTAATATATGCGGATCTTGTGGCAAGAAGGCAATTCCGCTTGCACTTCTTGGAGCAGAAGTTACTGTTTTCGATATTTCTGAAGCAAACAAGAAATATGCCATGGAGACTGCTGAAGCAGCAGGAGTCAAAATTGGATATGAAGTATGTGACATCATGGAAATTGACATGAGCAAATATGAAGGCTTTTTTGATGTGGTATTTATGGAAGGTGGAATCCTTCACTATTTCCATGACATCGATGCTTTCATGGAGGTTATGAATAAGGTATTGAAACCAGATGGAAAGATGATCTGCAGTGATTTCCATCCATTTACAAAAATCTCAGATGTACTTGGATTGCAGCAGCCAACTATGAGTTATTTCTCTACCGAAGTATTCGAAGGAGAGATGGCACACGCTAGATTCTATGATGATGAAATCCGTAAGCAGATTCCAAAGTGTCATTATCGAAAATATACAATCAGCGAGATTATCAACTCTATAATTGCAAATGGCTTTACTGTAGAGAGATTTGATGAGCATCCGTCATGGGAGAATGATATGCTTCCAGGAGAATTCACGGCTATTGCAAGAAAGATTGCAAGAAAGAAATGATATCATAATTATTTAATATTCTTTTAACTTTGTTTTTGTTTCATTATAGCTTACAAGAGTTTATACTTCATGGCAGACAGTAGACGAGTATGCCTTAAAAAATAAAATAATGGGTAAACCCGGAGTAATCCGGCGACACAAAGCTATAGGGACTTTTAGGAGTCAGCCAGTTGCAACTAATATGTATGAAGCATTACTGGCGAAGTGATGCTTCTTTTTTATGTGGATAATGAAGGAAATATTATGAGAGTAAATTCCTTTTTACAAAGAAAACTAGTTTTTTTATATGCCCTATGTATTTTTCTTACGTATTTTTCTTTTTCGATAGTAGAAACCAGTGCGCAAGAGACAATCCTTGAATATAGTGGATACGCATCAATAGCTCTAAATAACAACGTACCTCAATTCTCCAGTCAGGAATTATCTACCAATGCTTATGAAACATACGGAGCACTGGACAAGCTAGGAAGATGTACTACTGCAATTTCTTGTATTGGAACAGAACTAATGCCTACGGAAAGTCGCGGATCTATCGGAATGATAAAGCCAACAGGCTGGAATCAGAACAAGTATCCGGGAATTGTAGATTCCAACCCTCCGTATCTATATAACCGATGTCATCTGATAGGGTATCAACTGACAGCAGAGAATGCCAACGAGAGAAATCTTATAACAGGCACTAGGTACTTCAATATAGAAGGCATGCTGCCTTATGAAAATAGCGTGGCAAATTATATAAAGAGTACCGGAAATCATGTCATGTACAGGGTGACACCTTACTTTGAGGGAAATAATTTACTTTGCAGCGGTGCTCAAATAGAGGCATATTCTGTAGAAGATAATGGTAAGGGCATTAGCTTCAATGTATTTTGTTACAATGTACAGCCCGGAGTAGTAATCGATTATAAGACAGGAAAGAATTACCTGGATGAGAATTATACTGCTCTAGCAACAACGCAGAATGCAGCTAATGCCACTACAAATAACAACAAGGTTGAACAGCCTCAGCAGCCCAGTACTACACCGGCTTTAAGCACAGCTTCGTATGTGGCAAACAAGAACACAAAGAAGTTTCATTATGCGTCATGTAGTAGTGTCCAGAGCATGAAGGAAAAGAACAAATTGTATTACGAAGGATCAAGAGATGACCTTGTTAGCCAAGGGTATGATCCGTGTAAAAAGTGTAATCCATAGCATGGTTCATCATAATAATTGATTATGATAAAATGATAAGTGAAGTTTTGATAAGAGAGGATTCCTATGAATAAAACAATAAATAAGTATCTTATGACTTTGTCACTTGTATTGGTAATGGTTACAGGCCTTTTTGGAGTGAATACTAAGGTATATGCAGCAAGTGGAGATACCACTGTTTACATAACTAAGTCCGGAAAATGCTATCATTCAGATGGTTGCAGCAGTCTTAGTAAAAGTAAAATAGAAACAACTTTGCAGAGCGCTGTAGACAAGGGCTACAAGGCATGTTCAAAGTGTAATCCTGTAACGTTAGATTCTAGCTCTAGTAAGGCTACAGATAGTACAACAGCAGAAAAGAAATCAGCTTCTTCCAAAAAAGAAACTGCTACAACAAGCAAAGCATCTGTTAGCACTTCAGTTGGCAAAGCGACTGGAAAGTCTTCTACAGGTACTACAAGTAATTCATCCAAGAGTGCTCAGAAGACTGATAAGAAAGCAAGTACTGATGATAAGAGCACAAGCGTAGAGAAGACTGAGAAAACAGAAACAACATATGTACTGAATACTAGCACTAAGAAGTTCCATTATTCTTCTTGCAAAGATGTAAAGAAAATAAAAGCAGAAAACTATGCCACATCTACATCAAGCAGAGATGACATAGTAGGACAGGGATATTCTCCTTGTGGACATTGCAATCCATAAATATCATCAGGCTCCGTTTTATACGGAGCCTGATTTTGTATTTAAGTACTTTTTTAGTGTTGATATATGCATAGGATAGAAAGACTCCTCATTATCTCTTAGCATAGTTCTCAAATCATTTAGAGAAACCCATCTAATATTTTTCGATTCATTAGATTCGTTTAACTCTTTTCCATTTGCTCTACAAATGAAGACTTGAACCATTATCGGATAATCACCATCAACATTCTGGGAACATGCAAATGGTGTATAATTCAATACTTTATAATTATTATGATTGATTATTTCTGCATCTTCCTCTCCTTGAATATATGTAACCTCGAGCCCCGTCTCTTCAAATATCTCTCTTCTCAAACAATCATAAATATTCTCGAATTCTCTAATTTTACCTGCTGGTATTTCAAACAATCCATTTTCATGATCATTTCCTTTATATCTTTCCTGCAAAAGAATGAATAATTCCCCATCAATATTTCTTTCTATTATTCCTCCTGCAGCAGGTTTAGAAAATAACTCTGTCATATTGAGCTTGCCTCCAAATTTATAATGCATTTTTAATTCGTCTTAATATAAAATGATACAAATTAATCTAGTGATTCTCAATTATATTTATAATGAATGAACCGAATTTAAAGACTTTGAGTTTAAATCAAAGCGGAAACATGCATGGAGACTGGATTTCGGGCTCCTTTTTTGTTACCATAAAGAAAGTAGCAAAAAGGGGAGGACAAAAGGCAATGCTTTTCAAATACTGTGCTGAATGCGGACATGAACTTGAAGATATTAAATGCGGGGATGATGAGTGCAAGATTTGTCCTTCATGCAAAAGAATCTATGGGAGAAATCCTATTCCTGTTGTTGAAGTTTTGGTTGTAAATGAGTTTAATGAAATACTCCTTTTGAAACAGAACTATATTTCTGAGGATAAGTGGACAGTAGTATCAGGATATATGGTTGAAGGAGAGACCATAGAAGAAGCTGTTGCACGGGAAGTTAGAGAAGAGACCGGCCAGATAGTAAATAAATGTCAGTATGTATCAAGTTATTACTTCGAGCCAAAGCAGCTTATCATGATAGGCTTTATCGCTTATGTAAAAAAATCAGATTTTGTTGATTCTGTGGAAGTAGACGACCTTAAGTGGTACAAAATGGATGAAGTTGATAGTGTAATAGCAAGAGTAAATAACTGCTCAGGAATGCACTTTGATAAGTGTAGAGAATACCTGAAATCAGGAGCAAAGGGAGCGAGATTACTATGTGCGGTATATGTGAAAGAATAAATGAAACTAAAGAGGGGAAGAATCCATCAGATGACAACAGACCTAGTAGCGAAGAGCTAGAGGAAATGAAAGAAAAGCTTCTTTGTGAACTAGATAAACTGTTATAACAAAAACAGGAGAAATATTGTGGCTAAGATAATATTTGTCTCAGGGCCTTGTGGCTGCGGAAAGTCAACATTTGTTGATGCATACGCAAGGCATCTTGTTGATGAAAATAAGAAAACAGTATATGTGATACATGGCGATGATTTTCATGCCGGATTTGTTGAAGTAGAAGATAAGGACAGTTTTTGTGTGGACGGGGAAGCTTCCGATAAAGTCATGTGGGAAGATATCCTTAAGTTCAACTGGGATTGCATTATCGATACAGCTGACAGAGCAATTAAGCAGGGGATGGATGTTCTGATTGATTATGTAATCGAGGATGAGCTTCCAAGGGTAAAAGAGCTTGCGGCGAAGAATAATGCTGAGCTTTTCTACATAGTTCTTACAGCCAGTGAGGATGAGTTGGAAAAAAGAATAAGAAACCGCGGTGATCTGGACATGATAGAGCGAGCTAAGTTTTTGAAAAAAGAACTTGATGCTATGCCTGAAAATGCGGGCCATCTGTATGATAATTCCAATAAAAGTATAGATGAAATGGCTTTAGAGATTTCTTTAGAGGATTATAGAATTAGCTTTTGAGTTAAAAAAATAGTTGAATACGCGAGGAGGTAAACTGATGAAATGAAAAGGCTGGAATTGTCTATCACCGGGAAGGAATAATTGGTGACTATGATGATTTTGACGATATTGAGGAATTGATTCAGTTCATAAAGACAGGAAGACGAGAAAGGAACGACTATGAAGATTAAAAAACTGAAATATGTAGGAGTTATCATGGCAGCTGTAATCAGTATGGCTGGTTGCGCAAATGCTACAAGTACAGATGCGACAGTAGTAAATGAGGCTACAAGCACCGAGAACATTGACAATACCAATGCGAATGAGACTACAGACAGCGAGACCGTTGATAATGCAAAAGAAAGTTCAGATGTAAGTACTGAGAAGGCAGAACGTGTCTATGCTACCCCAAAGGAGAAAGTCGACAGTGTGACACCGCAGGATGACCTTGATCTTACGCAGGATTTATTTGTTAAAAAGATTGATGGATTATCTGATGATTTCATTTGCGGAATGGATGCATCATCTGTGCAGGTCCTTGAGAACAGTGGAGTTCGTTACTACGACTTTGAGGGAAAAGAGTGTGATGTATTTAAGACTCTTTCTGAGGCAGGAGTTAACTACATCAGGCTGCGAGTGTGGAACGACCCTTATAACGAGGAAGGCTACGGCTACGGCGGCGGAAACAATGACATTGAGACCGCGCAGGCGCTTGGAAAAAGAGCTACCGAATATGGGATGAAAGTCTGCATAGATTTCCACTATTCGGATTTCTGGGCAGATCCAAAGAGGCAGCTTGCTCCCAAGGCATGGGAGGGCATGAGTGTAAGTGAAAAGAGTGTTGCACTTCACGATTACACGCTGGAGTGCCTTAACATGCTCCTTGAAAACGGCGTTGATGTTGGAATGGTGCAGATTGGTAACGAGATCAACTACGGTATGAGCGGAGAGTCGCTACAGGCGAATGTGACAAAGCTTCTTAGCGAGGGCAGCAAGGCTGTAAGAGAAGCCGCTAGTTCTTTTGACAAGGATATTAAGATTGTTGTTCATTACACAAACATCGAGGATAACGAGCAGGTTAAAAACAGGGTGACAAACCTGGGACTTGCAGGTGTTGACTATGATTATATCGGCCTTTCTTATTATCCTTTCTGGGACGGCGATTTTGAAAACATGCAGTCCGTTGTGAAGATGATAAGAGATGAATTTGGAAAAGAGGTATTTCTTGCGGAGACTTCTTATTGCTATACATCTGTGGATGGCGATGGAAGTGGAAATAGCGTATCCGGAACAGATGATATAGTGGACGGATATCCTGCAACAGTTCAGGGACAGGCCAACATGCTTCGCGACACCATGGCAGCAGCAAGTGACGCAGGTGCGCTGGGAATTTTCTACTGGGAAGGTGTATGGCTTCCTGTTGGTGCCGCTACTGATGACAACTCTTCAATCTGGGAGACCTACGGAAGCGGCTGGGCAAGTAGTTATGCAGGAAAATATGACCCAGATGACGCAGGGCTTTACTACGGCGGATGCTCCTGGGAGAATCAGGCGCTCTTTAGCTTTGACGGACATCCACTGCCATCACTTAATACCTTCAAGTATGTAAAGACAGGACATGATGCAGAGCTTAGAATCGATGCAGTTCCTGATGTATATTTGTCTTTTACCACAGGAGAAGAAGTTAAGCTTCCGGAGGATGTCAGCGTAATTTATAACGATACTTCCAAGAATAAAAACGTTGCAGTTAAATGGGACACAGAAGCTGCTTCCAAGATAGACAATTCGGTGGCAGGAAAATATGAGATTTGCGGCACTGTAGATGATGGCAGCGTGCTCACCTGCTACATAGAAGTCAATCTTCCAAATGCAGTATTGAACCCAAGCTTTGAAGAGGACGACACATCCATGTGGGAGGTCAGAGCGGAAGGGTCCGATATAACCGACTATCAGGACAAAGCAGACGATGCTCACACGGGAACAAAGGCACTACATTTCTGGGCAGGAGATGGCAAGTCAGAATTTAAGTTATTCCAGAAGATAGACGGATTATCTGCAGGAACATACAGCCTTCAGTGCTTTGCTCAGGGCGGCGACATGACAGACGACTCCGAGCTTATTCTCTATGCGCTAGTTAATGGCAAGACTTATTCCGAGTCCTTTATGGTAACTAATTGGGCAGAGTGGAAGAATCCGGTGATCGATGACATAGAGATTGCAGATGGCGATTCTGTAGAAATTGGTGTCCACTACAAGGTCAACAAAGGAAGCTGGGGAACAGTCGACGACTTCGTGCTTGAGAAAAAATGAGGCAGTTTACCGTAGCAACAGATAAGGATTTTGTGGTATGGATCAATGACATCTATGGGAGGACACAATGACAGAACAAGAGTTATGGGCGGAGTTTTGCTCAAAGAAGAATATTGATATAGACACACCATATGAAGCATGGGGCTTTGGAGGTGTTGAAGAGGGAGATACAGACAGGCTTGCAGAGCTGGTTATAAAGGGAGTGAAGTTTGGAACTGCAAGCTCCTATGACGAATATGTCATGGAGGATGTTTTGGATGAGCTTCCAAAACCCGGGGATTACAGCGTGATCCTGGACAGTAAGGACGAGGCTGTATGCGTGATCAGAGACTATGACGTGTATGTGAGAGCCTTTGGAGACGTTCCTCCATTCCATGCTTATGCGGAGGGAGAAGGCGACAGATCACTTAAATACTGGCGCAATGTTCACACAGACTTTTTCAAGGAATGCCTTGATGAAACAGATATGCCGTTCAATCAGGAATCCAAGGTAGTGTGCGAGAAGTTTAGCGTTGAGTACATTCCGGGAAAAGAACTTCCGGAGGATGAGCTTCTTTTTGTGGAGCCTTCTATGGACTTTGCAAAAGAAATAGCGGCTTATAGACAGGAAATGCTGGATGCAGGATCCTCTTTTGACGGATGTTTTTCTATGAAAAGAATGCCAGACATGCAGGAATATGTTGATTACTGTATAGGCTGGGCTAACCCAAGAAGAGAAGCAGATGAGCACGGCGCATGGGGAAATGTACTATTGGTCATCAGAAAGTCAGATATGAAAATGGTAGGCTGCATGCAGGTTCATAGTGTCTTGACCGAGAGAATGAAGAAGTATACAGGACATGTGGGCTATTCAGTTCGTCCATCAGAGAGAGGAAAGGGCTACGCCAAAAAGATGCTGGCTAAGGCCTTGGATTTCCTTTCAAGTTTCGGATTTGATGAAGTATATGTAAGTTGTCTTCCAGAAAATGAAGCAAGCAAAAAGACAATCCTTGCAAATGGTGGAGAATTTATGGAGACAGTTTATCTGGAGGAAGACGGGGTAAATCTGGAGAAGTACAGGATCAGATTGTAATTTCTACGTTCATAGCTATAACAAGAAAACTAGACTAACAGGTGGGGAAAAATGAATATTGAAGAACTTAGAGACGATAGAGTTGTTGCTATATTCCTTCCGATTATGGCGCTCATAGTTGGACACATTTTCACACCGACTATTTTAGCAAGTGTCTTTGTGGTAACAGAAATAGTTTTTTCAATAGTTCTTGCTATTGAAGTTAAGAAGTTAAGGTGACAAGATGCATTTTGTTGATGCGAAGGGGATTCTAACTGGGAAAAACGGATTTCAGGGAATGAATATATACCGCGGATGCAGCCACGGTTGTATTTATTGTGACAGCAGAAGCAAATGCTATCAGTTCACCCATCCCTTTGAAGATATTGAAGTAAAGCAGAATGCTCCGGAGCTTTTAGAAAAGGCACTGAAATCAAAAAGAAAAAAGTGCATGATTGGAACGGGCGCAATGTCGGATCCATATATGCACTGTGAAAAAGAACTGCAGCTTACAAGAAAATGTTTGGAAATCATTTTGAGATATGATTTTGGTGTAGCCATTCAGACAAAGTCAGATTTAATTCTTCGGGATATAGACCTTCTCTCAGAGATTAACCGTAATGCAAAATGTGTAGTGCAGATTACGCTTACAACTTATGACGATGAGTGTTGCGCAATACTAGAGCCAAATGTTTGCAATACAAAAAGACGTATTGAGGTTCTGGAGGCAATGCAGGAAAGAGGAATACCGACAGTTGTATGGCTTACACCAATCCTGCCATTTATCAATGATACACAGGAAAATGTAACCGCAATCCTGAATGAGTGCATAAGGACAGGAGTAAAGGGAGTCATTGATTTTGGCATGGGACTTACACTTCGTGAGGGTGACAGGGAGTATTACTACGAAGCATTGGATAAGCATTTTCAAGGAATGAAAGAGAAGTACATTAAACAATATGGGAACGCTTATGAACTTCCGAGTCCTAATGCAAAAGAGCTAACAGGGGTATTTCAGAAAATATGCAAGGAGAATGGAATATTATCCACACCTGAAGGATGTTTTGATTATATGCAGGAATTACCCGAGAAGTACAAGCAAATGAGCCTTTTTGACTAGGAGATGAGAATGATGCAATTTGGCATGCCAACACTTATTGAGAACCAGACATTGGAGGATAATATAGATCTTTTAGGTATAGTTCTATTATAACGATTTTCTCTATTTGATTAGCAGGCAATCGCTGATATTATCATAATTGTAAAAGCGCTGATACAAAATATACTAAAGACAAACAGAGAGGATACTAACATGAATAGAGATATTTTTATCAAAAACCTTACTAAGGAAAAAATAGAGATGAGCCCAAAGGGCAGAAAGGCCAATGAGCTCACACCTGAAGATTTTGAGAAGTGCTACGAGAACTTTTTTGACATGATCTTCGAGATTGCAGCTACTGATGTATCAGAGGTGGAAGGCTTCGGAGAGTTTGATGAGAACAATAAGGCACCATTTGAGAGTCTGGAAGCTTTCATCCGTGATGATATGCTGGGCGATCCTGAGGATGGTTATTGGAAGAACTGGAAGGAAATGTTCGGAACAACTTTCCTTGAGGAAGACTACTACAACGAGATTGCGGAAAAGGCTCTTAAGTATGCACCTTTTTGCGAGAAGCAGAGATTTCTTGCAAATAACAATACCTTTTTCTGCAATATGATCGTGGGCGAAGATGGTAAGACCTACTGCGCAGACTGGGGAAGAGCTGGAATTATGGACTTTTTGATGGATTTTGCAATTATGGATCTCAATAAGCCATATCTTCTGGTTCCAGAGAAACTCTATGAGTATGCTAAAAAGAGAAATATCGAAATCCCCGATTTTAAGGAGAGATTTCTTTGCATGGCATACTACAAGGGAATTGTAACACTCAGATGGCATGCATCAATTGATGACCTGGAATCCTGCGAATCCATAGTGAAGTCAATCAATGCCTTAGAAGGACGCATGGCAAAACTATAAGAAAAGCGCGGAACTAATATATGAAATATGAAAACGCTAAGAATATCCTCCCGGAAAAACTACTGGAGGAAGTTCAAAAATACGCAGCAGGAAAAGTGATATATATCCCAAAGAATGAATCTTCCAAGGGATGGGGCGAAGCATCAGGCTATCGTGACAGATTAAATAAGCGTAATGCCATGATCTGCAACCGCTACTCAGCAGGGCACTCTATCATAGAAATAGCTGAAGAGTTCTACCTTTCGCCTGAAACCATCAAGAAGCTTGTTTATGGTAAGAAAGTGAACCTTCCGATGTTTTCCCCAACTATCACTTCTGCAGAGCACTACGCATCTCAGGGACTTGGAGAAGAATGGGTGCGGACTTACCTTAGCTCAATGGATGAAGATGTCCCTGACTATTCAGCATTCTTCATGACAGAGCTGGTAAAGATTCCGCTTAGACTCATCAGAAACGGAAGCGAAGATAAGAAAACAGATAACAATAAAGGCATAGATAGCAAAAAAGATATTGCTGTAATAGAGAATTATTCTGATCTTCCACTCATTGTAATTTATGAAAACCACGTTTTTACTGCACCATACCAGCAGGAATACCTACATTTCCTGAAACTGGAAAAAACTAATTCTCATTACGCTTTTGTATTTGCCAGAAATGAAGAGTATAGCTTTTTCTGGAATAACTTTGGTAAGAATTTTCAGAGATAATAATGGCATTTTGCAACTTAGACATCCCTGATTGCAACTTAGCACCATAAATATTGAGGGTAAGCTCCTTTTGAAGTAGAGTATGCATATGAAATGCAACGACTACTGAAAAGGAGCTTTTTAAAATGAAAACAATGACAGCAACAAAAGAAAGAAACAGATTTCTCCAGGGATTTGATTTCCTTAGTTATGGACTTGAGATATTCGCTTTTATCGGATTTGAACTTTTACTCGGTTACGGAATCGAATTTAATTTATATGGTCATGAATTCGGGGATTTTACCAAGATACAGAGCGTAGTACATTGGGTATTAACCATTGCAGTATGGATGTTTGGAGCATGGTATGTAACAAGAGAATGTGCTAAGAAATCAGGAGTAGATCTTTTTAAGAACATGAAGGAAAATAGCCTTATCCAGGGCGCAAAAGAGATGCCTCTTATTCAGTGGGTACTTCTCATTGGAGGAACAGTTCTTTGCCTTATCTCAACATGGATTGACTGGAACGGAAGCAAGGTTGCAAAAGAGTTTGCAAGCAATGGAGTTCTTTTCCCAATGCAGTATCTGTACTATTTGGCTGAAGTTGTAATGGTTCTTCTCATCATTGTGTTTGGACAGTATGCATTTGAAAAGTGGTTCAAAAATGATAAGATTCCTTATGGAGGAATTCTGGTAGGTCTTACTTGGGGACTTGGTCATTGGTTCACAAAGGGTTCACTTGGAATGGGTATTTATTCTGCAATCGGCGGATTTGTTTTTGGAGGCGCATACCTTCTTACAAACAGAAATATCAAGCTTACATATTTATTCCTCTGCATCATGTTTATTTTGTAAGGAATTGTAATGAGATTTATTAAGACCAGGGAAGAAGATTTAGAGGAAAACTATTTAGAGCTGCACTATGACGAGATCGATGAGGAGACTGCCGCAGTACTGGAAAGGCTGCGGCCTGCTCTTAAGTATATCGAGGGCACCACAGATGGAAAGAGGCTTACAGTGCCACTTGCAGATATGTACTATTTTGAAACGGTAGACAGGAAGACCTTTGGATATACCAAGAATTCCTGTGTTGAGGTAAAAGAGACACTGCAGGGAATAATTGATGAGTATGAAAAAGTGGGATTTGTGAGAATAAGCAAATCAGCTGTTGTTAATCTCTACAAGATTAAAAAGCTGCAGGGTGATCTAAACATGAGAACCCTGATCTTTCTTAAGAATGATGAGTGTCTTGTGATGAACAGAGGCTACAGAGCAGAGTTCTATGCGGCACTTAATAAACTTCAGGGGAGAAAAAAGGCATGAAGATCATAAATAGAAATAATTTCATATCTATTGTCTGTGTCAGTTTTACACTGATTGTCTGTGGCAAGCTTCTCTTTGAAAAGGCTACAGGATTTACGGATATATATTATACAGAAAATATTTTTATGTGCCTGGGGATTTCGGTGCTGGCAACGGCGATTCTAGCGCTTCATTATTATTTGCAACATCTTCCTTTTGTTCCCGTGGTGATCGGACAGTATCTTCTGCTTCTAGCAGTGATCTTTGGTGGCATCTGGACTTTAGGTCATTTCACCGAGAATGCGCCATCGGCTTACAGAGATATGTTCATTTCCGTTTCGATTCCATATGTAATCGGTGCAATAGTTTATTACGCCAGCTTTTTTATGCAGATAAAAAAGGCCAACGAAGTTTTTATGAACCTGGATCAGAATGAGTAAATTAGAAAGGAAGAAAATGATACTTGTTACAGGAGCCAGCGGATTTGTAGGAAGTAAAATAATGGAAGTATGCAGGGATGTGGTTGCTTCTCCGTCACTTAGAAATGCATCCCAGGAGCAGATTAAACGAATTATTGATGCCAGCGGCGCGGATACGATTGTTCATACTGCGGCTATATCAGATACCGGAATTTGTCAGGAAAATCCGGAGGCATCCTATGAAGCAAATGTTCAGATACCGGTTTATCTTGCGAAGGCAGCAGAAGGAAGGAAACTGATCTGCTTTAGCTCCGATCAGGTATACAACGGCCTTGAGGATGACGGGCCATATACAGAAGATAAAGCTGATCCGGCAAATGTCTATGGCAAGCATAAGCTTGAGATGGAGGAGAGAGTGCTTGATATATGTCCGGACGCGGTAATGCTCCGGGCAGAATGGATGTATGATTACTACCTGAAAAAGTCCAATTTCTTTATGAACATGATTAATGCCAAGGGCTCTGTTGCATTTAGTTCAGGGCAATATCGCGGTATAACATATGTTAAGGAAGTTGCGCAGAACCTTGAAAAAGTAATAACGTTGCCGGGAGGCGTATATAACTTTGGCAGTGAGACTACAAAATCCATGTATGAGGTAGCCAAGCAGTTTATTGAGGATATGGGGCTTAGTATTCAGCTTGAAGATGCACCTCCAAGGCACAATCTGTGGATGGATTGCAGTAAGGCACGCCAATATGGCATCAGCTTCAGCGAAGTTTCTGAAGGATTATGTAAATGCGCAAGAGACAATGAGGCTGCTTTTAGGTTATAATTATAGATACTTTTATAGGGAGGTTTGGGGAGTATGGCAGAGAAGCTTTTTCCGCTTGGAACCAAGCATTTTAATATCACGCCCAAGGATGAAAACAGGCCCATGGAAGATGAATGGGTTGTGTCACTTAAGGAAGACAATCATGCACAGGTTGGAAGTTTACGTTTTGAAGACGGACTCTTTAATGGGGAAGTTAAGGTGGCTGTGGAGCTGAATCCGGAATATGATAAGACCATGTTCGTACAAGAAGTCTATTATTCCATGGCAAGATTTGTCTTTAGAATCAAGGATGTCAGAGAAATATGCACAGAGTGCAGACATGAAAATGATAATAGAGTAAGAGGCCTTGAGAAGGCCGGATATGTTCGCAGGGAGACCAAAGACGGTGTTGATCATTATTCCATGACCAAGCAAAAGAGTTCCTGGACAGGTCTTTATATTATGATTGGATTGATTTCGGGATTTATTATCGGGCTTACAGTCTCAAACCTTTGGATGGGGACCATCGGAGGTGTGCTGACAGGCGCAATTATCGGATATCTTTTAGACAAAAGAGATGCGAACAATCAGATATAATTGGAGTAATAAAAAGTAACTGATATTTAAAGTGTGAACTAAATTTCAAATTGTCAGAAAAAACCTCAGGGTCTGCGGTATTACTACTGTTTGATCCTGATATTTTTTTGTCATAAAAAACTGAATATTGACAAATAGTTTTCGCTTAGATATACTGACCAAGATTTTTCACAATCACAAAATCTTTGTGAAAATGCAAAGAAAATGGTAGTTTTGATTGCAAGGTTTTATAGAGGAAGTTATGATGGATAATACAGCACTTTGTTTGTCAAAAGCCATTCTTTATTTCCTGTCTCTTACACAGCAGGAGAATGAAGAATTCAAAGAAATCCCGGCTACAAAGACAACAAGCAATGTCGAAGATAAAAATAAGAAAGATAAAAAGGAAGAGACTATGTCAGACAAGATTACACTTACGATTCCAAAGAAAAAGAATATAGCACTTATAGCTCATGATGGGAAAAAAGCTGAACTCATCCAGTGGTGTAAGGATAATTCAGAGATTCTTAAAAAGCATTTCCTTTGCGGAACAGGTACGACTGCAAGAATGATAGCAGACGCTACAGATCTTCCTGTCAGAGGATATAATTCAGGTCCACTTGGTGGTGACCAGCAGATTGGTGCCAAGATTGTTGAAGGAAAGATTGATTTCGTAATTTTCTTTTCAGATCCACTTACAGCAGCTCCACATGATCCTGATGTTAAGGCACTTATGAGAATTGCACAGGTTTATGACATTCCATTTGCCAACAACAAGGCAACTGCAGATTTCATGATCAACTCACCACTTATGGATGATGAGTACAATCATGATGTTATCAATTTCCAGCAGAATATAGAACACAGAGCAGAGACTCTGCCAAACAAGTAATACTTTTTATAGCTAATATATGCGAAACCGTCTTCTTGATGATAGAAGGCGGTTTTCTTTTTATATCCATACATTTAAAAGCTGTATTATAATTAAATCCGTAGTGCAAACAATTAATTATATCGGGGGACAATATGGGCGAGTTAAGATACGTTGAGTTAAAAGATATAGCTAATGAAAACATACATGTGCTTGGAAGAATGGGTAAGCAGCGCCAGCCGCTTCCTGTCTTTTTCAACGGCGCAGGTGTTGAAGTAGTTGTTACAGGCTCTGAGCTGTGGATAGATGTTGAGACAGATTCAGACGTTAATGAAATGTGGATTGCAGTTGAAATAAATGGAGCTTTCATGGCAAGGCAGATGCTGCTTCCGGGGGAACATAGCCTATGTCTGTTTAGGAGTATGGAACAAACCACACCCAAAAGAGTGAGGTTTTACAGAGAGCTTCAGGCTATGAATGATGATCCTAAGGTTAAGCTTCTGATCAAAGGATTTAAGCTTGACGGAGAATTCCAGAAAGTGCCACAGTACAGCAGAAAGATCGAATTTATTGGCGACAGTATTACCTCAGGAGAGGGAAGCTATGGGGCCTTTGATGATGTAGACTGGATCCCTATGTACATGAGTGCCAGCGCAAATTATGGCCCTATGACTGCCAAAGCTCTGGGTGCTGATTATCACCTGATTTCCCAGGGAGGATGGGGCGTATTTGTTGGATGGGATAACGATGTAAGACATAATCTTCCTTCTGTATATGAGAAGGTATGCGGTCTTGCTAACGGAGAGATGAATAAAGCTCTCGGCGCAGCTGATGAATATGACTTTAGCTCATGGCAGCCGGATGCAGTTATTGTAAATCTCGGTACTAATGATGATACTTCTTTTAACCAGCCGGAGTTTGTAAACCCTGATGATGGCAGGGTTTACAAGATGCGAGTTAACGACGATGGCACAAGGAGCAGAGACGATGAGCTTAAGATTGTTGATGCAGTTGTAAATTTCCTTACAATGATCAGAAAGCACAATCCCAAGGCAGAGATAATCTGGTGCTATGGAATGCTTGGAAGTAATCTCAACCTGGTTCTAACAGAAGGAATAAATAAGTACAAAGAAAAAGCCGGAGATGAAAAGGTTTCATTCTTCCAGCTTCCAAATACTACTATGGATA
This sequence comes from Butyrivibrio sp. VCB2006, assembly GCF_000420945.1. Classification (GTDB taxonomy): domain Bacteria; phylum Bacillota; class Clostridia; order Lachnospirales; family Lachnospiraceae; genus Butyrivibrio. The sequence continues at coordinate 202,265 of NZ_ATVX01000003.1, read as the reverse complement.
CTTTTGGTTCACATATGCATCCGGGACCCAAGTCTCACCAGAACGCAACCAAGGAGCTTGTGGATTATCTGAGGAATAAGCTTGGCTGGGTAGACTGATTCGGGATTGTATAGGTAGTTATAGTTACAAATAAAAAGCACAAGGCTTCGTGATTAGTAGTTAACGATTAGCCTTGTGCTCATTTTTCATTTCGTACATTCTCTGATCGGCTCTTTCAATCAAGGTTGAAATATATGTGGTCTCAGAGTAGAGAGCGTAGCCTATAGAGGCTTTTACAGTCAGGTTGAGGCCGTCTATATTACGCGGAGAATCTACGGCCTTTATTATCTTTTTCTGCATCTCTTCAGCTTCGGAAGGATCCTGAAGCTGATGAAGAATTACAAATTCATCACCGCCATATCTGAATAAAACACAGTTGTCGGCAGCCACTAATGTAAGGCTTTTACAAAGTGACTGTAGTACAAGATTTCCGTATTCGTGTCCGTAGTTATCGTTAATACTCTTAAAATCATCAATATCCATCATGTATAAGACGAAATCAGTCTTGTCTCTTTGATATTGTTCTTCGTATTTTTTAGCGATTTCGCTGAAGGCTCTTCTGTTGAAGACGCCTGTAAGTTCGTCGGTCTGGGACAGTACAGACAGGCGATCTTTTTCTGCAAGGTCATCTGTTACATCCACAAAAGAACCAACCAGTCCAACAATTTCGCCATTTATCCTAAGGGGAGATTTAGAAGCTCTGATATTACGAACTCGCCCTTTTACAATACACTGTCCGGGAACATCTTTGACTGTTTCTCCATCACGTATAACTCTGTATTCCACGGCTCTATAGGGCTCCGGATCAATATGCCAGCCCATGTCTTCATCGGTTTTCCCAATGATATCATCCACTGAATTTAGGCCATAATAATCCAAAAACATCTGGTTTGCTCCAAGAAACCGTCTGTCTTTATCCTTCCAAAATACACCAACCGGGATTATGGCCAATATGTTGTTTAGAATATCAGAGTTGTTTAGAACGTCCATTTTCGCTACCTTCAGAGGGCACATTCCTCTATTAAAATATTATCACATTAACGTATTTAAAATGTTTTAATTGTATAAAAATATGATTAACTTTTGTGGAAGAGACTAACATAATTAACAATTAGAAAGGGGAAGAATAGGGTATTTTGACATATTTAATAAAGCAGCATCTATGTTAAAATTACTAATAGGTATGCTTAACAACATAATATTGCACACAATTGGTAAAAGTGTGCTGTTCGGAGGGCAAGCGATGGACAATTCTTTTCAAGAAATTAAAACCTTTTTCGGTTTTGGGTGTATGAGACTTCCAATGATCGATAAAGAGGTAGACATTGAGCAGTTCAAGGATATGGTTGATTACTTTATAGATAATGGGTTCAACTACTTTGATACGGCTCACGGATACATTGACGGTAAATCTGAGAAGGCTATTAAGGTAGCTATTTCAGACAGATATCCGAGAGAGAAATTTCTTTTAACAAATAAGCTTTCAGATTCCTATTTCCATAAGGAAGAGGATATAAGACCATTCTTCCAGAGCCAGCTTGAGGCTTGCGGTGTTGAGTACTTTGATTTCTATCTCATGCACGCTCAGAATGCCAGAAACTTTGAGCAATACAAGGAATGCAGAGCTTACGAGACAGCCTTTGAGCTCAAGAAGGAAGGCAAGATCAGGCACGTTGGACTTTCTTTCCATGACAGTGCAGAAGTTCTTGATAAGATCCTTACCACATATCCTGATGTTGAGATTGTTCAGATCCAGTTCAACTATTTGGATTATGAGGATCCGGGAGTTCAGAGCCGCAAGTGCTATGAGGTTTGCAGAAAGCATGGCAAGCCTATGATCGTTATGGAGCCGGTTAAGGGAGGAACCCTTGTAAATCTTCCTAATGAGGCACAGGCAGTATTTGACGAACTGGGAAGTGGGCTCTCTAACGCCGGCTACGCAATCAAATTTGCAGCAAGCCAGGAGGGTATCAGAATAGTTCTCTCCGGAATGAGCGATATGGCCCAGATGAAGGACAATGTTTCATTTATGAAAGATTTCAAGCCTCTCTCTGAGCAGGAATTTGCAGCTATCGACAAGGTCGTAGCTATAGCCAAGGAAGTAAAGGCAGTTCCTTGTACAGCTTGTCATTACTGTGTTGAGCAAAGTCATTGTCCTATGAATATTAAGATCCCTGAGATTTTCAAGGCATATAATATGTACAAGGCATTTAAGGACAATAGTCAAAAATGGCGTTATAACGCATTCATTACATCCGGGGACCAGGGAAAGGCCAGCGCCTGCATAGAGTGCGGAGCTTGTGAGAGTGTCTGCCCACAGCATATTGAGATTAGAAATTGTCTTAAAGAAGTGGCAAAAGAGTTTGAATAAAGAAGTGATGGTATTACCGTAAATCGGTAGTACCATCTTTTTATGCACATAAATAATAGTAAAAATTTAGTAAAAAAATGAATTCTAATATAAAAACAAATATATTATCATTGTGGATGGAAGATACAGGTTTTTACCTGTAAGAGTTATACAAGATTATCAGAGGAATGAGATGAGAAACAGTATTGGGAAACACAAATTATCTGCAGGGTTATTTGCTGCGGTTCTTGCCCTAAGCCAGCTTACAGGTTGCGGGGCTGCCGCAGGCACCGATGATGCCGCCGGTCAGAGTAATCAGGAAGAAGTAGCATCTGCAGATACATCGGCAAATGAGGCAGCTTCTAATGGAGAAGATGGCGATAACGTAAGCATAGAGGAAATGGTGGCAGATATGGATATTTCAAGGACTATCAAACTTGATACAAGTAATATTCAGACCTTTAATGACACAGATGGTGACGGCTACGGCGAGTTCCAGGGCTTTGGAACCAGTCTTTGCTGGTGGGCAAACAGATGTGGCTATAGTGAGAAACTAACAGAAGCATCTGCAGAGGCCTTTTATAACAAAGAAACCGGTCTTGGAATGACCATCGGACGTTACAATGTAGGCGGCGGCGACAATGTTACTACAGAGGATGTTACGGCCCAGATGAAGGAAGAAAGCCCTTTCCTTCACAAGGAGCATATCAGAAGATCAGATTCTGTTGTTCCCGGCTACTGCGTTGATGTAACCAAGATTGACCTTAGCAAGAATAATAAAGATTATTACGAGAGCTCTTTTACCAGAGTTGATTATGACTGCGGCTTCGCCTGGAACTATGACTGGGATGCAGACAAGAACCAGATGAATATCTTAATTGCAGCAGCCAAGTCAGCAGGAGATGAGTTTATTGGGGAAGCATTTTCCAATTCACCGCCATACTTCATGACAGTTTCTGGATGCACCTCAGGAGGAGAGGATCCTTCTGTAGATAACCTGCGAGAGGACTCTGTTACAGCCTTTGCCTGTTATATGGCAGATGTGATCGAGCACTGGGCCAAAGAGGGTGTTATAAACTTCCAGAGCGTTGACCCTATGAATGAGCCTGCAACAAGCTATTGGAAAATGTGGAGCGAGAAGCAGGAAGGTTGCCACTTCACTCAGGGAGAGTCCCAGTCCAGAATACTTGTGGAGCTTAATAAAGAGCTTCAGAACAAGGGAATAGATATTATCATCTGCGCTTCCGATGAAACCAGCATCGATGCGGCTATTATTTCCTACAAGCATCTTACTCCCGAGGCAAAAGAGGCAGTGACAAGAATTGATACTCACTCTTATCAGGGAACCCAGCGCGAAATGCTCAGACAGACAGCGCAGGAAGCCGGGGTAAACCTTTGGATGAGTGAGGTTGACGGCACATATTCTATCGGCAAAAAAGCTACCGGAATGAGCGCAGCGCTTGGCTTTTCAGAGGCAATCATGGAAGATTTAAACGGCCTTATGCCAAGTGCATGGATTATGTGGGATGCGGTAGATCTTCATGTGGATACAAATAATAAATATGACACCTGTACCAGGCAGGAGGCTGACAAGATCATAGAGGAAGGAACTCCGTTCTGGGGTATCGCTATTGCAGATCATGATAAAGAGGAGCTTCTTCTTAGCAAGAAGTACTATGCCTTCGGACAGTTCTCAAGATACATAAGGCCCGGATATACACTCGTAGGATCATCAAGCACAACAGTTGCTGCAGTAAACAGACAGGAAAAGAGTGCTGTAATTGTTGCCATGAATACTAATTCCGATGACCTAAAATGGGAATTTGATCTGTCAGAACTTGGCTTGGAATTTGGATCTGTCACAGCTATCAGAACCAGTAAGGATGAGAACTGGGCTGATGTTACAGATGATAGTGGTATTGCGTTTGAGGGGAACAAGTTCACAAGTCTTGTGAAGGGAAGCTCTATCACAACTTTCATAATCAAGTGATGAACAGAAGAAATATATTTATTGCAGTCATTGATGGTTATTTTGGTGGCTACATATGGGGGAATAATGGCTACATTAAAAGAAATAGCGGCAGAGAGCGGTTTTTCTATAGCAACTGTCTCAAGAGTTCTCAATGAAGATGACACCTTGAACGTACCTGAGGCAACCAGAGAACTAATTATAGAGACCGCAGGTCGCCTTAATTACAAAACCAAAACTGAGAGAAAAAAGTATGAAGCAGCCAAAAAGAAGGGACTTCATAAGCTCTCGAGAGTAGGAATTGTGGAAATGCTGAGTGTGGGAGAGCAGATTGAAGATGCCTACTACATGTACCTTAAGAACAATGTGGAAAAGGTATGCATGGAAGAAGAAATAGAGGCAGTTCCCATGCAGTACGACGAGGGGCTTTCCGAGTATAGGAACATGGGAAGACCGATTGATGGCATCATTGCAATAGGCCAGTTCTCAGAAGAGCGCATTGCAGCTATGAAGAAAAGAACAGAGAAAATTGTTTTTGTGGATTCATCTCCGGATGAGCAGAAATTCTGTAGCATTAAGACCAACTACGAGACCGGAGTTAGACAGGGTGTGGATTATCTTGTGAGACAGGGGCATACAAATATTGCTTTTGTTGGACCTGAAAATTCAAGAGATTCCAAGGCAATTTCAGCTCCTGAGGACAGACGTAGGATCTTTAAAACTATTACCAAAAGCTATGAGGGAAAAGTTCATCCTGAAACTATAGATGTAACCGGAACTGCAAGGGATGCTACTGATAAAGTCATGAATTTCATAGTGTCGGATAATAATCTCAGATCTGATGAGGATAAGGTTACAGCTCTTTTTACATACAATGAGGCTACAGCCCTTGGAGCAATTAAGGCTGTGCAGAACGCAGGACTTCAGGTTCCGGAGGATATAAGCGTACTTGGCTATAATGACACTGTTCTTGCCTCCTATATGCAGCCGCCTATCACCGGTATTCACATTTATATGGATGAGATGGCAAGAGCAGCAGTTGAGGCACTTACCAAGCTGATAAACGGATATGTGAATATACCCTTTACAACGTTGATTCCTACAACTCTTATGGAGAGGGCAAGCATCAGGAAAATGCAGTAACTGCGCGAATTTAATATGTTTTGAAGCAATTTGGGAGCACTCGTGGAAATGTGGGTGCTTCTTTTTGTGTAAAAATACGAAATATAGGTGAAATAAACTTAATAAAAATGTGTAAAATTTTTGAAGTAAAATTTTAGTAAAAATGTCAGATAGTATTATTTCACAATTAATCTTAGAATTCTATGTAGACGGTTTATCAATTATCTACAAATACCAGTTTGGGAAACTGGTAGTATGAAAAAGTTGAAAGGGGTACAAAATGAGGAAGGATTGGAAAAAGGTACTAGCATCAGTTCTAGGCGTAACCACGGCCTTTACTACCTTGTTCCAGGCGGGAAGTCTGACAGGTATTACGGCCCAGGCTGCCGAGGCGAAGGCTGACAAGACAGTTAAGCTTTCTCCTGCAACAGCATCATTGTTTAATGACACTGATGGAGATGGTTTCGGTGAATTCCAGGGCTTTGGAACATCACTGTGCTGGTGGGCTAATCGCGTGGGGTATAGTGATGAGCTTACGCAGCAGGCAGCAACAGCCTTTTTTGACAAGGAAGAAGGCCTTGGAATGACAATTGGCAGGTACAACGTGGGAGGCGGTGATAACGTCGGGGAAGCTCCTGAAGTATCAGTCAATGACAAAGCAGTATTCTATGATACATCATCAGAGAACCTTAGCTATGCGGGTTCTAACATGAAGGTTTCTACAAACAGTAGCCTTAAGGATGCAAGCTTTTCTAAGTCTGATGCGGATTTCGGATTCACATCCGGCAAGAAAGTCGGCTCTTTTGACACTATTGGATGGATCAACAACTTAGATGGTGGTATCGGTTCAGGTGATAACCTCCACTATCTGATAAATGCAAATGAAGATGGAACATACACCATCAAGATGCTGTTCACTCTTTCAGGCACAAACAAAAGAGGTGTCAGCATAAAGGTTACTTCCGAAGAGGCTGCAACCTACAGCCATCTGGAGGAAGATGCCGGAACAGAAGGGAATTTAGAAGTAGTCGGCGATGTAATTGAGGGAGAAGAAGCCAGCGATTCAGCATCTGTTGAAGCGTCTGTAGAGGAAGAAAAAGAAGTGGACGCTGACGCAGATGATAAAGAAAAAGTAGATGACTTAGAAGATAGCCAGGAAGAAAAAGAAGAGGCAGAAGATGGTGAAGTTGAAGCTGCATCTGTAAGTGCTGATAATGAGGTCGAGGTTGACGTAAACGTTGAGCAGATATCAGAAGACAACCTTTTAGAAACAGTTTCAGCAGAGCCTAAGATCTATACAGTATCTGCTTCTGAGGTAAACAAGAACCTTGTAGCTTCAGGAAATAACAACATGCTCTATGTTGTTACATTTGAGAATGTAGAACTTAAGAGCGGTGTTAATAAGATTGATATCGGCGGAGCAGACGGTGACTGGTGCCTCGACTTTGTTAAGATGGCTCTTATTAAGTCCGGAGAAGAGGGAGTACTTCCAGAGAGCAGTGATTTCCTTCACGGAGAGCACATTAAGAGATCAGACTCAATTGTTCCCGGTTATGCCACAGACGTAACCAAGATCAATCTGGAAAAAGAGAGTGCTGAGTATTATGAAACCAACTTTGCAAGAGCTGATTTCGAATGCGGCTACGCTTGGAACTATGACTGGGATGCTGATAAGAATCAGATGAACGTTCTTATTGCAGCAGCACAGGCAGCAGGCGATGAGTTTATTGGTGAAGCATTCTCCAATTCACCACCATATTTCATGACAGTGTCAGGCTGCTCATCAGGCGGAGTTGATCCAAGTGTAGATAACTTAAGATCAGATTCTTATACAGCTTTTGCCTGCTACATGGCAGATGTAATCGAGCACTGGGCTGACGAAGGTGTTATAAACTTCCAGAGTACAACACCTATGAATGAGCCTTATACCAATTACTGGTCAGCCTTTAACAACAAACAGGAAGGCTGCCACTTTGATATCGGAGAGTCTCAGTCAAGAATACTTGTTGAACTTAATAAAGAGCTTGAGAAAAAGGGTATTGATATTCTTATCTCAGCATCTGATGAGACAAGCATCGATACAGCCATTACCTCTTTTAACGCTCTTACAGACGAGGCAAAAGAGGTTGTGGACAGAATTGACGCTCATACCTACAGCGGATCAAACAGAGCAGGACTTAAGGCGCTTTCAGAGTCTGCAGGAAAGAACCTTTGGATGAGCGAAGTTGATGGGACTTTCGAAGCAGGATCAAATGCCGGTGAGATGAAAGCAGGCCTTGGTTTTGCACAGAGAATCATTACAGACGTTAATGGCATGATGCCTTCAGCATGGATCATGTGGGATGCAGTAGATATCCACATTGATTCAAATAACGAGTTTGACACAGCAACCAGAGAATCTGTTGAAAATATGCTTTCAAACGGTGATGGTTTCTGGGGAATTGCCATCGCAGATCATGATAACCAGGAGCTTCTTCTTAGCAAGAAGTACTACGCATTTGGCCAGTTCTCAAGATACATCAGACCGGGATATGCAATCATTGCTTCAAGTGATTCTACAGTAGCAGCTTTTGATCCCAAGGAAGGAAAAGTTGTAGTTGTTGCTGTTAATACAGCAGGTTCAGATCAGACCTGGAAATTCAATCTTCAGGATTTCTCTGAGATTGGTGACAAGGTAACAGCTATCCGTACAAGCGGAAGCAGAGCAGACGGTGAGAACTGGGCTGATGTTACAGCTATAGACAATATCGTTGTAGACAGAGCTTCCAAGAACGTATCAGCAACACTTAAAGCTAACTCAATCACAACATATATTATTGAGGGTGTTACCTATGATAGTAGCGCAGAGACAGTAGTTTCTGTAGATGAGAGCACTATTTATGCAGTAAAGGGAACTCTTCCTGTTCTTCCTAAGACAGTAAGCGTTCAGACAAGTAAGAATAATACAATTAATGCAAATGTAACCTGGGATCTCGATGGTGTAGATCTTTCTTCAGCAAAAGAAGTTACAGGAAATCTTGACGGATATGGCTACGAAGTAACTTTCTCCATCAAGTACGTTGAACCTAACATGGCTTGGTACATCGACTGTAACGACAATGAAGTAGGACATACTTCATACAAGACAATGGATTCCTATGCAGATCTTTTCAATGAGGTTCCGGACCAGAAGTATGATGGAACTTGGGGAAGACTTGCAGACTACGGCGCATACAACAACTCAGACGATGACCCATGGGCATATGGATGGTATGCATATTCTAATCAGAGTATCGATTACACAGTGCCGCTTGAAGCAGGTGACTATACACTTACCTTCGGCTTCAAGGAGTGGTGGAATCAGTCAAGGCCAATGTCTGTTTACGCAGTAACAGATAACGGTGAGGCACTTCTTGGAAATACAAATGCCAAGAATGGTAACAACAACTGGAACACACCTGTATACAGCTATAGCCTTGCTGAGGCGGGAAATGTAACCTTCTCAGTTCGCAAAAATGGTGGTCCTGACCCGGTTCTTTCATTTATCAGGATCCAGAAGAACTTAAAACTTGATGAGCTTAAGAGTGCTCTTGCAAAAGCTCAGGCAGTAGATACAGCTCAGTATTCAGAGTCAAAGATTGATAGACTTAATTCTCTTTTAGAGAGAGCTCAGAAGCTTATGCTCAGAGCAGCTACAACTCAGGACGATGTAGATCTTTTGGTAAAAGAGATTTCAGAATTTGTAGACACAGATGGAAATCAGTTCTCAGAGGAAGAAATCGCAGCAAATGATTATGTTCTCTACCTTGTAGATGTTGCAAGTAAAGATACAACAGTTGTTCCAGACGGTTATTCACTTGGCCTTTATCAGACAGTTACAGACCAGGAAGTAGCAGTTGATGCAGAAACAGGCCTTAAGTGGGGATATGAAACAGATGAGCAGTACGGTGTAAGAGTAAACGGCGGATCATCTGATGGCTCACTTACAGGAACCTATGCATATATGTCAGATAAGGGTTGGACATATGAGAAAGGCGTGAGCGGACTTTACTACAGCTTCGAAATGCCTGACAGAAGTAACAATGAGTATCTCGTAACCATCGGCGTTAAGAGCCCTTGGAGTGCAAGAGATATAAGCTATGACATCGAGGGAACATGTGTTGAGTCCGGTCTTAACCTTGGACAGAACTCACTTGTGGAGAGAACCTACAACGTAGAAGTTACAGATGGAACACTTAATCTTTATGCTTATGCTACAAACAGAACAAGTTCCTATGTGGATCCTCTGCTTAGCTACATTATTGTAAAAGCAGTTCCAGAGTATGATGTAAATACATTGAGAGCAGCTATTGAAAGCTATCGCAGTGCAATGGAAGGTAAGACCTATACAAAAGAAACTCTTTTGGCATTTGAAGAAGCAGAAGAGGCAGCAAAGGCTCTCATTGATGCAAACAGTACAGATACAGCTGCAATTAAAGAGGCTTACAAGAACTTGAAGGAAGCATTTGAAAACCTCTATGAAACTTACATTATTAACTACACTTCAATCACAGGTGTAGAGGGTGCTCCATTATACGATAACAACGGAGTTCAAGTTCAGGCTCATGGTGGACAGATTCAGCAGTTCACTATCGATGGAGTAACCAAGTACTATTGGTACGGTGAAGATAAGACTTATGATTATCAGCCGGTTGTAGGTGTACATCTTTACACCTCAACGGATCTTTACAACTGGACAGATGAGGGAGTTCCTTTTAAGGCAATTCCTATAGCTGATGAAAATTATGGCAAGTTCAAGGAGGCTGGCTATCAGGCAGATCTTTCAATCTTCGAAGAGGACGAGTATTTTGCAACACTCTATGGAGATTACAAGGGACAGGCAGCAGATGACTCCCAGTATGATAACAAGCTTGAAGAAGTATACTGGAATATCGCAGCTGACAGAACTGTTATGGAGAGACCTAAGGTTCTCTATAATGATAAGACTGGCAAGTATGTAATGTGGTGGCACTGCGATGGAAATACCAAGAGTAATCCGACCGGATCAAATTATGGAAAAGCCAGAGCAGGTGTGGCTATTTCAGATTCACCTTATGGACCATTCAAATTCCTTGGAGCTTACAAGCTTAACTACTCAGAGACAGCAGATCATCAGTGGGATAGCGACGAGTCAGCATGGGGCTCAGTAAGAGATATGAACGTCTTCAAGGATGATGACGGAACAGCTTATGTAATGTATTCATCTGACGGCAATACAAATATGTATATTGCCAAGCTCAATGATGAGTACACATACCTTGCAAACGATCAGAAACATGCGGTACTTGGGGAAGACTTTACACTCAACTTTGCAGGTGCATCAAGAGAAGCTCCCGCAATGTTCAAGTACAACGGAACCTATTATATGATCACATCAGGCTGTACAGGATGGGATCCAAACCCTGCAAGCTATGCATATGCTGAAAGCCCAATGGGACCTTGGACAACAGTTAATAATCCTTGTACAGATTCAGGTGCAAATACAACTTACAGAACTCAGTCTACTTGCGTATTCCCAGTAGATGCAGCAGCTGGAAAGTTCATCTACATGGGTGATAGATGGAATTCAGGAGATCTCAGCGAATCAAGATACGTTTGGCTCCCTGTTGAGTTCCTTGCAGGTAACAGAATTGCTCTTAGAAGCTATTCTAACTGGACTCTGGATGAGCTTGAGAACAAGGGGGTATTTGAGATAAATACCGGGCTTCCTACATATGCTCTTTCCAAGGAAGATTTGGCCTATAAACTCCCATCAGAAATTGAGCTTACTCTTTCAGATGGAAGCGTAGTAACCAAAGCAGTTACATGGAATACAGACGCAGCTGACCTTGTTGGCGATGTAGAAGTTACAGGTGTTATAGCTGATTACAACAGAAGCTTTACCCATACAGTAAGCATGATTCCTGATAAGATGATCTACTTCTACGACAGTGCTTCAAGAAACGTTTTGGGTGATGAGGAAGCAGATTATCTTACAGCTGCAAGGAAGGTACTTGGAAGGCAGATTCGAAATACAGCCGCAGACGAAGACTTCACGGTGACAGGGGTGTCAGGTTATAACGGCGTAAGAAGCTCAGAGAATGCAGAGAGCTACGATGTTGGTTACAAGAATTCAGGTTCCGATATTTGGGGACATGGTTTCTGGGCAGCAGGTAACAAGACAATCGACTATGTATTTACTCTTGAGAAGGGTCAGTACACAGTAGCAGAGGGATTCCAGGAGTGGTGGAACACTTCAAGACCTACAAGAATTACAGTTACAGATGAGGCAGGTAATTCTCTTGCACAGAAGAACTTTACTCTTGGATCTTCAGATAGCGCAAGGCTTGAGACAGTAAGCTTTGAAGTTACAGAGGATACAAAGGTTACAGTAAGCGTTGCCAAGACTGGAAATCCTGATCCGGTACTTAGCTTCATTGCCGTTATCAAGGACTCTATGGATAAAGAAAAAGAGAGCCTTGGATATACAAACGGCCGCTGGTACACAAAGTGGGAAGCTACATACTACGAAACTGAAGACGGTAAGACTCTTGAAGGAATACAGAAGGTTGACGGAGTTTATTACTGCTTCAATTCAAAGGGTGCTAAACAGACAAGTCTCTTTGCTGAAGATGGAAGCAATAAATATTACTTCGACAAAGATGGTAAGATGGTAACCGGTTGGATGACAAGATGGGGTGCAGTATACTACTTTGATGAAAACGGAGTAATGCAGACCGGATTTGTTGATGCAGACGGAGCTACATATTATTTCTCAGCAAGTGGAGCACGTCAGACCAGCAACTGGATTACAGAGAATGGCAATAAGTATTATGTTAAGTCTGATGGAACAGTTGCTAAGAGCGAATGGATAAATAAGTGGGGATCCAAATATTACTTTGATGAAGATGGAATAATGCAGACCGGATTTGTCGATGTAGATGGAAAGACCTACTGTCTTTCTGACAAGGGTGTTCTGCAGACAAGTGCCTGGATAGAGTCAGGAGACTACAAGTACTATGCAAAGTCAGATGGAGCAATGGCCAGAAATGAAACAATCACAAAATGGGGTCAAAAGTATACGTTTGACGAATTAGGCCACCTCGTAAAATAAGATAAAATGTTCAGGAAAAGTTCAAGTCGTAAATTGACTTGAACTTTTTCTGTTATAAGAATTTATCGCAAATAAAATATAGTATAATGTAAAGTGCGATAATTCGAGAAAACTAAGATAAGTTGAATGAAAATTGTAGTTTTCATCTGATTTAGGAGGCAGCATATGGAAAATAGACCTGTAGGAAGAAAAAAGAATGTGGGAACAGGAGGAAGCGGCGTCCATAGAAGAGGCGACGGCCTTGGGACCGGTCCTGTCGGCAGCACCAACGGATATTCCGGCAGCAGCTCGGGAAACGGAAATGATGGTGGAATGAAAAGATCCGGTGGAAGAAGCCCACTGTTTATGATCATTATAGTTCTTTTCCTGCTTCTGGGAGGCGGCGGAGGCTTAACATCTCTGCTGGGAGGAGGCGGAACGGATACAGTTTCATATACTGAAACAGCTCCCCAGACAACAACTCAGACCACAACAACATCGTCACAGTCGCAGACCACAACAGGTTTTTCTAATGGCTATGACGGTAGTATGTTGTCACTATTTGGATCCATGTTAGGCGGTGGATCAGGTTCATATTCAGGCGGAAGTATGGCATCTGCAAGCTGGAGTGATACACCAAACACCGGAAAGCTCAATACTTCTGTAGCATCTGCAGCTAGAGCGAAGCGCACTGTAATTAAGGGCAATGGTCAGGATACCATCACCATCATGGTTTATATGTGCGGTGCAGACCTTGAGTCCAGAGGCGGAATGGCTTCCAAGGATATTCAGGAAATGCTGGCAGCCAAGTTCGATGATAAGATCAACCTTATCCTCTATACTGGTGGAGCCAAGCAGTGGCAGAACAATGTTATTTCAAGCTCAACTAACCAGATTTATCAGGTAAAGGACGGCAAGCTCATTTGCCTTAGAGATAACCTTGGCAGTGTTCCTATGACCAAGGCAGATACACTTTCAGGATTTATTAAATGGGGAGCATCTAATTTCCCTGCAGACAGATATGACTTTATTTTCTGGAATCACGGCGGCGGATCAACCGGTGGCTACGGTTATGATGAGAAGTTCTCTTCGGCAGGAGCGATGTCTCTTGCAGGAATTAATACTGCGCTCAAGGACGGCGGAGTAACCTTTGATTTTGTAGGCTTTGATACATGCCTTATGGCTACCGTAGAGAATGCCCTTGTAGTTTCAAACTACGCAGATTACCTTGTTGCCTCTGAGGAGACAGAACCAGGTGTTGGCTGGTATTACACAAGTTGGCTTTCAGCTCTTGGAAGCAACACTTCCATGGAAACAACTGAGATTGGCAAGAACATCATTGATGCCTTCACAAATGCCTGCGCCCAGTCTTGTCCCGGACAGAAGACAACACTTTCTTTGATAGATCTGGCTGAGCTTTCTCAGACAGTACCTGCTGAACTGGCAGATTTCTCCAAGAATACTTCTGAGATGATCACCAGTGACTATGCTACAGTTTCAAATGCTCGTAGCAGCACAAGAGAATTTGCTACTTCATCCAGAATCGATCAGGTGGACCTTGTAGACCTTGCAAACAGGATTGGAACAGATGAGGCAAAAGAGCTGGCAGAGGCCCTTAAGGGTGCTATCAAGTACAACAGAACCAGCTCAAACATGACAAATGCATACGGTCTTTCTATCTACTTCCCTTATCAGAAGGCTTCAAAGGTAGATTCCATGGTTGGAACCTACGAGGCCATCGGAATGGATGAAAATTATGCTAAATGTATTCAGAACTTTGCGGCAATGGGAGTTGGCGGACAGGCAGCAGCCGGCGGAACAGGAAGTCCGATGGCATCACTGTTTGGAACACCAACCACTTCTTCTGCAGGTACAACAAGTGCCGGCGGAAGCGTTTCATCAGACATGCTGATGCAGCTTTTGTCAGGATTCCTTACCAGCGATATGAGCAGCATTTCAGGTCTCACATCTTCAAACTCATCCTTCCTTGGAAAGAGTCTAGATGTAGACCAGGCGTCTTCCTACATTGCAGAGCATCATTTTGATCCTACAGCTCTTGTATGGGCACCGAATGCAGAGGATTATACCTGCATCTCACTTACTGAGGATCAGTGGAAGCTTGTTAATGACCTGAAGCTTCACATGTTCTATGATGACGGTGAGGGCTATGTGGACCTTGGAATGGATACAACCTTTGAGTTTGACGAGGATGGAAATCTTCTTGCTCCCGATGACAAGACATGGCTTGCAATTGACGGACAGATAGTAGCCTTCTACGTAGAAGATATCCAGGGAGATGAGAACAGCTACGCAATAACAGGCCGCGTTCCATGTTTGCTCAACGGGGATAGAGCTAATCTCATCATCGTATTTAATTCTGAAAATGAAGATGGATTTGTAGCAGGCGCGGTTTATGATTATGTAAATGGCGAAACAGAAACAGTTGCCAAGAGTCTTACTGAAATTCAGGAAGGCGATACAATTGACTATGTCTGCGATTTCTATGATTACAACCAAAACTATCAGGACAGCTATTTCCTGGGAGAGCAGGTTACGGTAGACAAGCCTGTTTCAGAAATGGTGATCAACAATCTTCCTGTAGGAGATGGCAAGACTGTAGTTATGTATTGCTTTACAGACATCTATGGTGAAGAGTACTGGACACCGGCATTAGAATATTAAAGAAAAATAGTCAGTGGCTTATTTACTGGTCACTGACTATAATTATGGGATTTTTATGGAAGAAAAAACAAAAGATTTTTTGGCAGGCAGGATAAGGGACCTTGCCACAAAAGCCTATATGAACGGCTTTGTAACACATACGGATTTTCTGTCATTATCAGAAATAGCAATGTTTTACCAGATACTTGCATCTGAGAAGGTGCCTTCTAATGTGCATGAATATTGTGGCGCAAAGTACGTTGTTTATGGCGGAATGGAAGATGCAGAAAGGGCCATGATCTGCTTTTTGCCGGATTACATGGATGAAGAGACATTTCTTTTATCTGAAAAACAGGAAAATGAAGTCCTTAAATGTGTTCATATAAAGCCACTTAATAACAAGTTTGCAGATGATCTTAATCACAGAGACTATCTAGGAAGCATTATGAACCTTGGTATAGAGAGGGATCAGATTGGCGATATTCTGGCTGGGGACAAGGAAAGCTACGTATTTACTACTCCGGATATTGCAAATATGCTGGAAAAAGAGCTTATTCGAATCAGACATACCTCAGTTAGAAGTCAGATTGTAAATACAGCGGAATGCGATATCAAGCCGAAGTTCGAGGAAATATCAGGAAGTGTAGCTTCCGAGCGAATCGATGCAATACTTGCATTTGTTTATCATCTATCCAGATCAGAGGCACAGAAACTCATAGAAAGCGAATCCGTATTTATTGACGGAAGGACAGCTTATAGCGGGGGCTACGACTTGAAAGCCGGTGCCAGAGTATCTGTGAGGGGCCATGGAAAATTTATTTATCAGGGAACTACAAATACTACCAGAAAAGGGAGACTATTTGTTTCGGTAAAACTTTTCAAGTAGCAATACAAGCGGTTTTTCTAGTGCTAATGCACAGAAATACCGCTATTTTTTTGTGATAAACGCAGGATTGTTTAAAATGAACGTGTTCGTTATAATTATAACGAACACGTTCATAAAGGATAAAAATATGCCAAAAATCATTGATAATCTGAAAGAACAAATTCAAATTGAGGCAATGCATCAGATCTTAACAAACGGTTATTCCAAGACAACAATAAGATCTGTAGCAAATGGCTGCAATATAGCAGTCGGTACTCTCTATAACTATTTTGGCTCCAAGGATGAACTTATTATCTCTTTTATGCTTGAGGACTGGCGTGAGTGTGAGCAGATGATGGTGGAAATCAAGTCTGCTGATCCTGAGGAATTATTACAACAGGTTCACAATGCTCTCAATAAGTTCATCAGGAAGTACGAATCAGTTTTTAAGGATGAGGATGCCCAAAGAGTTTTTGCAGATGTTCTTGCCAAGAAACATGTTCAGTTTCGGGCTCGTATAGCCAAGATTATTGAGAAGGCCGTTGAGAAGTCGAGGTATGAAGATAAAGAGTTTTTATCACTTCATATTTCAGATTCAATTATCGGGTGGACAATGGCAGATATCCCTTTTGATAAACAGTATTCAATAATCAAATTACTCGTGTGAAGGATTATTAGAGGTGCACACGAGAAATATACAAGGAGGAAATATGTAATGAGCAGCTTTGAGAATCTGAGAATTGTTGATAATTTCTATCAGACTTCACTATTTTTCCCAATGCCAACTGTTGTCATCAGTACACTTTGTGAGGATGGCACAACAAACCTGGGCCCATATTCACTGATTCAGCCCTACTATGTTGCGGGTAAAGAGTACTACGCAATGCTCCTTAACTGCCGTAACTCATCAAACACAGCACAGAACATCCTTCGTACAGGAAAATGTGCTATCAACTTCATTGATGATAATCCCAAGAATTTCAAAGAGGCAGTAAAACTCTCATGGCCAGGCGATAAGCCATCCGAGAAGATGCCAAAATGTAACTTCAGACTGGAAAAGAGCCTTATTCAGGAGGAAAATCCTGATGACATAAGACCAATGGTTATGACTGATGCCATTCAGGTTATTGAGTGTACCTGGATGAGAGAGCTTGATGGCGCCGACAAGGATCAGCCCGGAGTTCTTGAGGGATATGAGGGTCCATACCATGATTTCAATGGTATTACCAGTAAGTTTGGTGCCCACTTCATCCTTAGAATCGACAAGATCCTTATGAAGAAGAAATACTCAGATGCCATCATTAACGGTGTTAAGGCGGGAGACTTCCCACCTCTTCCTGTAGACTACGGTTACAGAGATTCCAAGAACTTCTGGTTCCACAGAAAGAGACACATGAGAGCAGAGCTTCTTCAGATGAGACAGGCATCACTTCAGTCAGTTCGCTATGCTGCAGACAGAATTGATGACAAGATCAAATTCACAGATGATGCATTAAAGCTTATGTTAAATGTTCCAAGAGTATTCCTTCCGGCGGCACTTAAGGGATGCGTAGAATGGGCAAGAGAGAACAATGTTGAGCTCATCACCGAGGAGCATATGAAGATAATTAACGATAAGAGAGCACAGGAAAAGAAAAAGAAATAATAGGGGGATTTTACAATGAAGGTAGTACTTGCAGGCGCATTCGGTAATCTTGGCGCAGATATTTTCAGATCACTTGTTAAGGAAGGCCATGAGGTAGTGGCTCTTGATATGATGACAAGAGATCTTGGCATTGATGATAAGGCATATACATTCCACAAGGTTGATGTAACAAAGCCTGAAACACTTAAGGGAACCTGCGATGGTGCAGACGTGGTTATCACAACAGTTGGTCTTACAAAGGGATCAGCAACAGTTTCAAACTATGACATTGACTATCAGGGAAACCTCAACATTCTTAATGAGGCTAAGGCAGCTGGAGTTAAGAGATTTACTTACATCTCAGTTATTAAGGCAGACAAGGCACCTAAGGTACCTATGCTTCATGCTAAATATCTTTTTGAGGAAGAGCTTAAAAAGAGCGGACTTACATATGTTATCCACCGTCCAACAGGCTACTTCTATGACATTGTTAAGGTGTTCCGCCCTATGATTGAGAAAGGAGAGGTTACTCTTCTTGGCAAAAAGCCTGTACACGCTAATGTTATCTCAACTGAGGACTTTGGTGAGTTTATTGTTAAGCACATGCTTGATGACAACAAGTCCTATAACGTGGGAGGAAAAGAGACCTACTCATACGAAGAGATCGCAAATATGTGCTTCGAGGCAGCAGGCAAGACTCCTGTAATTAAGAGAGCACCAGCTTGGCTCTTCGACGTACTTGCATTTGTTAATAAGTGCAAAAAGAATGGTAAAGAAGCGATTCTCAGATTCTCCAAGTGGACTCTTACCGAGGAAATGGTTGGAGATACAACCTACGGAGACATGAGCTTTAAGCAGTACATTAAGGATAGCTTTACAAAATAATAAAAAGAATATGCTACCGGGATTTATTAGTTCCGTAGTAATGGGAGACTTTTAGTATGTTTTGGAATGAGTTATTAATAATTTTTATTGTGTGTTTGATTCTTTGCGCGGCAGGCTTCTACAAGTACATTTACTTTATGTCCATCGGATATGGCTTCGCTGTTGCAGGTGGTGGTATCTGTTCACTGGTGCTTGCACTTAAGAATGGCTGGACTCAGGGCGTTATTTTACTTGCAGTACTGCAGATGCTTCTTTTTGTAGCCTATGGAGCAAGACTTTCGGGGTTCCTGCTTTACAGAGAAATCAAGAGTGCAGCTTATCAGAAGACTTTAAAAAATGATATCGGCGGAGAGAAAAAGATTCCTATTTTTGTCAGCATCTCAATCTGGGTTGTATGTGCAGTTCTCTATGTAGCTCAGGTGAGCCCAATGTTCTTTAGATATGCCAACGAGTCCAAGGATGTAGTGGTTCCTTATATCGGAATAGTCATTTCCGTATTGGGCCTTATCCTTGAGTCAGCAGCAGACAAACAGAAGTCAGAGCAGAAGAAGGCTAATCCTAATATGGTAGCAATGGATGGTCTTTACAAGATTGTAAGATGCCCTAACTATCTGGGTGAGATTATCTTCTGGACAGGCGTATTCATCAGCGGAATTACAACCTATACAGGAATTGGCCAGTGGCTTATGGCAGTAATCGCCTATATTTCTATCATCTATATCATGTTCAACGGAGCACAGCGTCTTGAAAAGAGACAGATGTCCCGCTATGGAAATGATAAAGCATACAATGATTATGCTGATAGCACACCGATTATTATTCCGTTATTACCAATCTATCACCTTAATAAAAAGGGCTGATAGATTTTATAGATGTGGACTATAAAGGTATTTTGGAGGGTTTATGAAGGATTTCAGCGTTGTAATGGCGTTAGTAGATTTTGTTCCGGTATTGTTCTTTGCAATAGCGGCAGTCAGGCTCCAAAGAGATCTTTACAACAAAATGAGTAAGGGAGCTTTTGCTCTTTTTGCAACCGGAACTATAAATGTTGTTTTTGCGGGATGTTCCAAGGCTTTATACAAGCTGTTATATGCCGCAAGAGTATGTGATTTCGAGGCGCTTAATAACTTGTATTTTCCTGTTATTTCTGTAGGTTTCCTTTTGGCAGGAATAGGACTTGTGGGAATGCTCACTCACAAACAGACTGAGAATGCAGCTCTTAGTGTGATGCCACCCGTCTTGTTCACTGGAACTCCCATAATGATATGCTTCATGATCATTGGACTTGGAATGATATGTTATGTTCTGTGTGCTATGGCTCACAGGCTCAAAAAATCAGCAATAATGATCTTGTTTATTATCAATTTCCTTTGCTGTCTTGGCATGGGATATCTTGCTTCCAAGGACTTTGACGTTGCTATTTGGAACTGGATTGGAGAAGGTATCAATATTCTGGGACAGGGAGCATTTTTGCTTGGAGTTATAAGGCTTAGAAAGGCCGGACTTGTAGAGCTAAAACTAAATAAATAATCGTATGACGTAAAAAGCGTCTGCGCAGTTCAAAGACTGTACAGACGCTTCTTTTTATCTTTCTTATGAGGGGGTAATTAAAAAAGATTTGTATTTATATAAGTAAACGCTCAGATAAGTGATGCTACACACTCTGCAACCTTCTTCATATCTTCAGTTGGCTCGAAGCGGGCAACAACGTTACCTTCACGATCTACTACAAACTTAGTGAAATTCCACTTGATATCAGGATTGTTCTTGTAATCCTTGTCAATCTTCTTGAGCATTAATCCCATAGCAAGAGCTGCAGGTCCCTTACCGAAACCTTCAAAGCCCTTCTGCTCCTTGAGGAATTTGTAAAGAGGAAGCTGGCCTTCGCCATTAACCTCCGACTTAGTCATCTGAGGGAACATAGTGTTGTAATGAAGCTGGCAGTACTCATGAATCTCGTCATCTGTGCCAGGTGTCTGTCCTGCGAACTGGTTGCAGGGAATATCAAGAACTTCAAGTCCCTGATCATGATACTGCTCGTACATTGCCTCAATATCCTTGTATTGAGGAGTGAATCCACAACCTGTAGCTGTATTAACAACAAGAACAACCTTGCCCTTAAAATCAGCCATAGAAACTTCATTTCCCTGAGCATCAGTTACAGAATAATCATAAAATCCCATGTTAGACCTCCATCTAAAATTATTTATATGCTATTACATTGGTTACAATCTTTAATTTAGTTAAATTATATTGCACACAATTTAAAATGTCAAGAACAATTTTTTAAGAAATATAATATAATAATGATTATGAAGAACTACATTGTATTTGACCTGGAATGGAACCAGGGAGATGCGCCTGTTGTGGAAAATGATAAAACTCTCAATTTTGAGATTGTAGAAATCGGCGCAGTTAAACTTAATGAGAAAAAAGAAAAGATCGGCGAGTTTTCTAAATTGATAAAACCGCAGGTTTTCAAGCAGATGCACCGGATAACCGGAAAGCTTATACACCTTACTATGGAGGATCTGGAAAATGGAGCTCCATTTCAGGAAGTGGCACAGGAATTTCTAAAATGGTGCGGAGAAGATGCTGTATTCTGCAGTTGGGGACCGCTTGATCTTACAGAGTTTCAGAGAAATCTGGACTTTTTTGGGATGCCTCTTTTATCAGACAGACCGGTGGCATTCTATGATGTCCAGAAACTTTACAGCTTGCAGTATGATGACGGCAAATCCAGAAAGGGCCTGTCAACAGTTGTTGATGAGATGCATCTGATCAAAGACATACCATTTCACAGAGCGCTGGCCGATGCCGAATATACCGCAAGAATTTTTGCCAAGCTAAATGATAAAGTGCTCCAGAAGGTTTCTTTTGATACCTATGTTACTCCTAAGACCAGGAAACAGGAGATTAAGATTACCTTCGATAACTATTTCAAATATATCTCAAGGGAGTTTGATACCAAGGAAGACATCCTTGAAAATATTGAGATAATGAGCACCAAATGTTATCTGTGTCACAGAAACATCAGGCGAAAGGTGAAGTGGTTTACTCCTAACAGTAAGCATTATTATTCTGTTGCTTACTGTGAACTTCACGGATTTATGAAATCCAAGGTCAGGATCAAAAAAGCTGAGAATGGCAGACTGTTTGTAGTTAAGACCTGCAAGTTCATTCCTCCTGAAGATGTGGAAGCCATGAAGATCAGACAAAGAAAAATCAAAAAAAGACAAAGCGAATAAGAATAAGAAAAGACCTCAGTATCTATGCGATACTGGGGTCTGTTTTTGCTTATTTAAAATGAATTTTACCTTTTTTGTATTCTCTTTTACGCCTTCTGTATCTAAGCCTGTCACTCTTGCTTGAATATCTGCGATTAGCGGAAACTCTCAATGAAATTGAACTGCCAATGGTCATGACAAGCACAAAGGCTATGGCGGCTATAAATATATAAGTAACATTTATATATGTAGTGTGGGTGTGTGAAGAACCACCGGAACTACCGTTACTTCGTTGTCCTGCATAGCATAAAAGTGCCGAGCCTATCGGTACATTATTATATGTATATGAAACCTTGGCTATCGCGTTGGCTGAGGTCTCCAGATCCTGCTCTGACAAATCATAGGATACAGAATAATCTGTATCATTGATGGTGGAGGTCTTAGGAAGGATAATGGAGCTTCCCTTATTCAGGCTTAAGATGGTACCGGATTGTCCGAATACATCATTTTCTGACTCAAAGAAAAGCGAATCATTTGGCATATAGCGCTTATCTGTATCAGCAACGTTTATGGAAGTAAAATTATTAAATCCATAATTGAAAAGAGTAACAGTGTCAGTAAACTGAGATGGAGATTCTTCCTTGAGAATAACACAGATCAGCTTGACGCCGTCTCTTTCTGCACATGTAACAAGAGTTTCTCTTGCAAGATCCGTATAACCTGTCTTGCCACCTACAATTCCATCATATTTGACCTCACCGGTAATAAGCTTGTGTTTATTATTAAGGTAGAAGTCATCAGGCTGAGTAGAGGTCTCTGTAAAGTGATATCTAGGAGTATTTCCAACCTTACATAAAAGCTCGTTGTCAAAAAAGGCTCTTGCTATAAGCGCCAGATCATAAGCGCTTGTGTAATGATCACTGTCCTGAAGACCATTGGTGTTATTGAAGTGAGTGTTAGTACAACCAAGTTCCTTTGCTCTGGAATTCATGAGCTTGACAAAGTCCTCGATGCTGCCACTTACATGCTCGCCTACAGCATTGGCAACCTCATTGGCACTTCCTACCATGATTCCGTAGAGGGCCTGCTCAAGGGTTATTGACTCGCCAACATCCATACCAATTGATGAACCGTCTTGAGGAACGCTGAAGACAGCCTCGTTTGAAAAGGTTATTTTGTCGCTAAGGCTGGAGTTCTCTACAGCTAAAAGACAAGTCATAATCTTGGTAGTACTGGCTGGAAACAGCTCTTCATGTATGTTCTTGGCATACAGAATAGTTCCGGTAGATGCTTCCATGATGATTGCAGCCTCTGCACCGATTGCAGGGCCTTCCGGCCACCCGGAAGTATTGTTACTCTGAATTGGCAGTTCTTTACGGGCATCTGCTTCAGCCTGGTAGTCCACAGTATCGGCAAAAGAGGTAAATGCCAGCTGCCACACGGAAAGCAAAAAAATGAAGGCGCTCAAAGCCGCTCTATATTTGATTTTCCTTATAATAAAGAAATCAGAATGTCTCATAGTATATAGATAATACACTACTTTCCAAGTGGCCGCAAATGTTGTAAAATTCTTTTATAAGAATTTTAGGTAGGATGAGAAATGCGTTTAAGAAATATTGCAGGTTCCAGAGAAGTAATTGCCGACAGTAAGTATACTGTCAAGGAGCCCGAGACCAAGAAGGGACTCTGGAAAAAGGAAGTATTCGGTAATGACAACCCAATTCGAATAGAGATTGGAATGGGAAAGGGTCGTTTCCTGATGGATTTGGCAGAACTTAATCCTAACGTCAATTACGTGGGGATTGAGAAGTATTCCAGTGTACTTCTTAGAGCAATACAGAAACAGGAGCAGAGACAGCTTCCTAATGTAAGCTTTATTAGGATGGATGCCGAGAATATCGCAGATGTATTTGCTCCATCAGAGGTAGACAGAATTTACCTCAACTTCTCAGATCCGTGGCCCAAGGACAGACACGCCAAGAGGAGACTTCCATCAAGAGAATTCCTGGGAAGGTATGACAAGATTCTCAAGGCCGATGGAGTTGTAGAATTCAAGACAGATAATAAGGATCTGTTTGAATTTGCTTTGGAAGAAGTAGAACCGGCAGGCTGGACTTTGGATGCTTTTACACGAGACCTTCATAATGATCCTGTCATGAATGAGGGCAATGTAATGACGGAGTATGAGGAGAAATTCTCATCACTAGGCAACCCGATTTACAAATACGTTGTGAGCAGAAAGGGGAAGTAACTAATGGACTACAGTTTGAACAGTCAGAATTTCGAAGAAGAAGTTTTAAAGAGCAAGATTCCGGTACTCGTTGATTTTTCCGCAGATTGGTGCGGCCCCTGCAAGATGATGGCGCCTGTGATCGATGAGCTTGCCGGAGAGTATGAAGGCGAGATGAAGATCGGTAAGATTAATGTTGATCAGTCACCTGATATAGCTCAGAAGTACAATGTCATGTCAATTCCAATGTTTGCTTTCTTCAAGAACGGGGAAGTTATTGAGACAGCAGTTGGAGCACTGAACAAGGCTAAATTACAAGGAATAATTGATAAAGTGCTGGCCTAAGGGTCAGCATTTTAGTTTTATAAAGGAACAGGTATAAAACGTTGGCGGATAAGATTACTAATTTTGAAGACTATAAGAAAAAAGGCAACGTCGAAGACACAACCGATATAGATATCCAGATTGTGGATCCTTACAACTTCTTTAATGAAGAAGAGCGAGAAGAATACTTCCAGGAGAGGCAGAAAGAAATAGCCAGGGAGAACGAGGCGGCAAAGCAGTCTGAATCGAAGCCGGAGTTGGAACAAAGGCCGGAGCCGGAAAGACCTATGGATGAGCCTCCAAGAAAGCCCGGAAGAGAGAGAAACTCTGATCGAAATGACGAAGAACCAATAAGGCACAGGAGACCACGAAGAGAAGAAATAGAAGAGCCTGAGGAAGATGAAGAGGAGTATGAAGAAGAACCTGAGGAAACTGAGGAAGACGATTCAGAAGGCGGATTCCCAATAGAACTCTTTATCAGGATTTCTTCTATCATAACAGGAGTAATCATTCTGGCTTTTATTGCGATTGTAGTCAAAGTTAAGATCTTTGACAGATATTTTGCTCAGGATCCTGATGAGGCACAAACTGTGGAAGTTGCTCTTCCTGTGGGATATACGGAGACAAATGACACTGTTGTCGTAACCGCTGAGAAGCTAAACCTTAGAACTGTAGACAATTCTCAGAGTGATGCTACAATTTTTACGTCAGTAGACAAAGGAACAGAGCTAAAAAGAATTGCAGTTAATAGCGAAAATACTTGGGCACTTGTGGAGTATAACGGAACACGAGTGTATGCATCCATGAAGTACTTAACAACAAAATAAAGCAATAAAAAAGTTACCATTCGCTTTTGAATGGTAACTGGTTTGTTAAGGATTATTTACTGCGGCTGTGGAGCCAGGTGTAGAATTTGTCTACCGCTTCTGACAGGTTCTGGCTTGATCTGGCATAAGAATCGGCATGGGCAAGAACTTCCTCCAGAGATGTATCTTTTGCATGATCGGCTATTTTTTGGCCACAACTTTTTTCCAGCAGGCGATAGTCCATATTGATCAAAAGAGTATTGTGCATCCCGCTAACGGACTGGTATAGATCGGGATATTTTTTTTGCACAATGGATAACTCATCAAGAATCTGCTCACGACTCTGAAGACAGAACAAAAGGTAGATGGATTCCACTATTTCAGGGGGTTCAATCTCATCCTGGTATGAATTGTCTTCATAGTTGTCCAAAGTGGCGTAGTACTCGCAGATTTCCTGAACAAGGGATCCAACCTTGGAATTGTCGTATAATTTATGGAGTTCATCAAATTTTTTTTCGCTCATAAATTTAGATTAATCATTTTATTATAAAAAGTAAAGATAGGAAAACATATGAAAATAGGAATTTTTGACTCGGGGATTGGTGGTTTATCCGTGCTACATGAGGCTTACCACAGGCTTCCAGGGCAAGAATACATATTTTATGCGGATACAGAGCATGTTCCTTATGGAACAAAGACGCAAGAAGAGATTATTGGTTTTGCTGTTGATAATACCAAGTTTCTTTTGGAAAAAGGGGCAGAAGCTCTAGTTGTCGCATGTAATACCGCAACCAGCGTGGCTATTAAGGAACTAAGAAGAAGGTTTGACATTCCGATTCTCGGAATGGAGCCTGCAGTTAAGCCTGCTGTTGAGGAAACAGAAGACAAAAGAATAATGGTGATCGCTACCCCTGTTACCATAAGGGAGGATAAGCTTAAAGACCTTCTTCACAGGGTGGACGAAGAGCACAGAGTGGACCTTATGGCTATGCCGAGGCTGGTAGAATTCGCTGAAAACGAGCAGTTTGACACCGAGGAAGTTAGAGGTTATATTAGAGGTCAATTTGCAAATTTTGACCCGGCAAATTATAGTGCCTTAGTCCTTGGATGTACGCATTTTAACTACTTTAAACCGGCGCTTCAGGAATTCTTTGGCAAGGATACGCTTCTTGTAGACGGTAATTTCGGCACTGTACATCATCTGGCTGATGTTCTTAATTTGAATATGAATGACAGCCAAGATACAGAGGTATATTTTGATGACTACCACAAGATGTTGGGGTCAGTCAAAACAGAATATTATTTTTCAAAAAAATTTGTTTCAGATGAAAAAACGCTGGAACACTTGAAAAGACTGCATAATCGCCTCGAAGAGGTCAGAAAAATATAAGTTTTTAAGACTTGAATTTAACAAAATATTGGGCTAATATATTGTTATAACCACAATATGTAGTGATAACAATGATTGAAACGAATATGGCGCATGCTTGCATGATGACCATATTCTTTTTATGAGACGAACAGTTAATATATATAAATTTTTATGAAGGGGGTTCTTATGAAAATCATTAAGAGAAGTGGCAAGGAAGTTGCGTTTGATGTTAGCAAGATCATTGCTGCTGTAGAGAAGGCTAATAACGAGGTCACTGACGAAAAGAAGCTGACACACGGTCAGATTATCGATATAGCAACTGGCGTAGAGAAACTTTGTGCAACACTTACTCGTGCAGCAAGCGTTGAGGAAATCCAGGATATGGTTGAGGATGGCCTCATGAGAGCAGGCAAGTTCGATGTTGCCAGAAAGTACATCACATATCGTTATAAGCATGCTCTTGTCAGAAAGTCTAATACTACAGATGAGCAGATCATGTCTCTTATTGAGTGCAATAATGAAGAGGTTAAGCAGGAGAACTCCAACAAGAACCCTACAGTTAACAGCGTTCAGAGAGACTATATGGCTGGTGAGGTTAGTAAGGATATCACCAGAAGATTTCTTTTGCCGGAAGATGTTGTTAAGGCTCATGAAGAGGGACTTATCCACTTTCATGATTCAGACTATTTTGCACAGCACATGCACAACTGCTGTCTTGTGAACCTTGAGGATATGCTTCAGAATGGAACAGTTATTTCAGAGACTATGATCGAGCGTCCAAAGAGCTTTTCAACAGCTTGTAACATTGCTACTCAGGCAATTGCCCAGATCGCAAGCTCACAGTATGGCGGACAGAGTATCACTCTTTCACATCTTGTTCCTTTCGTTGATGTCAGCAGACAGAAGTTCCGCAAGGAAGTAGCTCTTGAGTTTGAAACAGCCGGAGTTAAGGTTAACAAGAAGCAGGTAGAAGAAATTGCCGAGATGAGAGTTAGAAAGGAAATCGAGAGAGGCTGCCAGGTTATTCAGTACCAGGTAATCACTCTTATGACCACTAATGGTCAGGCTCCTTTCATTACAGTATTTATGTATCTCGATGAGGTTCCTGAGGGACAGCAGAGAGAAGACCTTGCAATGGTTATCGAGGAAATGCTCAAGCAGCGTATCC
Source organism: Butyrivibrio sp. VCB2006 (assembly GCF_000420945.1). GTDB lineage: Bacteria > Bacillota > Clostridia > Lachnospirales > Lachnospiraceae > Butyrivibrio. The sequence continues at coordinate 174,533 of NZ_ATVX01000003.1, read as the reverse complement.
TTGGTGTTAAGAATGAGAAGGGACAGCTTATTACACCTGCATTTCCTAAGCTCATTTATGTTCTTGACGAGGACAATATTCATGAGGATTCCAAGTACTGGTACCTCACAGAGCTTGCAGCTAAATGTACAGCCAAGAGACTTGTTCCTGACTACATTTCAGCCAAGAAGATGAAGGAACTCAAGAAGGGCGATGTATATCCATGTATGGGATGCAGATCCTTCCTTACACCTGATAGCGAAGAGAACGCAGAAGGCTATTGCAACAAGGGCAATAAGTCACATGCCCTGAATTACAAGGATGGAGACCACAAGTATTATGGCCGTTTCAACCAGGGTGTTGTAACCATCAACCTTGTAGACGTAGCATGTTCTTCATTTAAGAGCGAAGAGAAATTCTGGGAAATTCTTGAGGAGAGAACTGAGCTCTGTAAGAGAGCACTTATGTGCAGACATAACAGACTCCTTGGAACTCCTTCAGATGTTGCACCAATCCTTTGGCAGAATGGAGCACTTGCAAGACTTCAGAAGGGTGAAGTTATTGATCCGCTTCTTTTCGGTAACTACTCAACCATTTCACTTGGTTATGCTGGACTTTGCGAATGTACCAAGTATATGAAGGGCGTATCTCATACAGATCCAAGAGGAAAAGACTTTGCTCTTAAGGTAATGCAGTTCCTCAATGACAAGTGTGCTAAGTGGAGAGCTGAGACAAATGTGGCATTCAGCCTTTATGGAACACCACTTGAGTCAACAACCTATAAATTTGCTAAGTGCCTTCAGAAGAGATTTGGTATTATTCCGGAGGTTACAGACAAGAACTATATTACAAACAGCTATCACGTACATGTAACTGAGCAGATTGATGCATTTACTAAGCTTAAGTTCGAATCAGAGTTCCAGGCTCTTTCACCGGGAGGAGCTATCAGCTACGTTGAGGTTCCTGATATGAACAGCAATATCGACGCAGTTATATCTGTAATGAAGTACATTTATGAAAACATCATGTACGCTGAGCTTAACACCAAGTCAGACTACTGCCAGTGCTGCGGCTACGACGGAGAGATCAAGATCGTAACAGATACAGATGGTAAGCTGGTTTGGGAGTGTCCTAACTGCGGAAACCGCAATCAGGACAAGATGAATGTTGCAAGACGTACCTGCGGATATATCGGAACACAGTTCTGGAATCAGGGACGTACTCAGGAGATTAAAGAGAGAGTGCTCCACATGAGCAATCCTAAGCTTTGATATGAACTACGGACAAGTATATTACAATGATGTGGCCAACGGAGTGGGCTGTAGGACAGCCCTCTTCGTAAGTGGTTGTACTCACCACTGCAAGGGCTGTTTTAATGAGATGACCTGGGATTTTAATTATGGCGAGCCTTACACCAAAGATGTTGAGGACGAGATAATTGAATCTCTTAAGCCAGAATACATTGCAGGTCTTACAATCCTTGGGGGCGAACCCATGGAAATTGTGAATCAAAAAGAAATCAGACCTTTATTGGAGCGAATTAAAAGAGAAGTTCCAAAGGCTACCATTTGGATTTATTCCGGTTATCTATGGGAAGAACTTATAGATGCTGATAACAAAAGATGCCATGGAGAAGATACAGACGCAATTCTTTCTATGACAGATATTCTGGTAGATGGTGAGTTCGTTCTGGATAAAAAGAACCTTATGCTTAGATTCAGGGGCTCCGAGAATCAGAGAATTATAGATGTTCAAAGATCTCTACAGAACGGAGAGATAGTTCTTTCCAAGTACAATGACAGAGACGAATCAAGATTCGTTTAACTCATATGACAAATGACAAACAAAAAAGACTGGGGGATCCAGTCTTTTTTGTTTGCAGGATTTCTCCCACAATTATTAGAGGTTTTTATAAAGGAAATACGTTATGGCGAACGTAATTCGGCGAAAGTAATGTGTCAGCGGTTAAGCTCACTTGTAGGACCGTCTGACTGATGATTTCTGATGATGCTGTCTATTTCCCTAAGATCACTTGCGGGAAGATCACCGGGAATAGTATTCTTGACACTTGATGTGGCGTTACCATAGGCAAGAGCCTTCTGCACATCATTGTATTTGAGCATTCCGTAGAGAACACCTGATACATAAGCATCACCGGAACCAATTCTATCTATTACATCAATATTTGTATAAGGCTTTTCTGTAAAGAATTCATCACGCTTCGCATCATAAATTGTGGATGTGAAGTTGTGCTTGCGAGGACTTATTACCTCTCTCTGAGTGGTACAAACAATCTGGACCGGATACTCAGTAGTATAGCTCTTCATAATATCCTGGAGGTCCCCATCTTTTTGCATCATTCGTCTTGAGGTTTCCTCAGAAACAAAAAGAATATCTACATAAGGCAAAATATTCTTGATGGCAGCTCTTGCATCCTCTTCGCTCCAGAGATTAGCGCGGTAGTTACAGTCAAAGGAAACCATTGCACCGCCTTTTTTGAAGCGTTTGATCATCTCAGTGGTTACTTCACAGGTGTTCTTGTTAAGGGCAAGTGTTATGCCACTTGTGTGGAACATTCTGGTGGAAGTATAGACACTTTCAGGAATCTCATCCAAAGAGATTCTTGTGATCGATGAATTCATTCTGTCATATACGATAGATGGCTTACGGGGAGCAGCACCGTTTTCATAGTAGTAAATACCAAGGCGGGCCTCAGGAGACTCATCGTATATGAGGTAATCATCTGATACACCCTCAAATCGAATCCTGTTCTTGATAAAGGTTCCAAGTGGATTCTGAGGAAGTCTCGAAATAACGCCTGTTCTAAGGCCAAGTAGTGCTACACCTGACGCTACATTAAGCTCGGAGCCTCCAGCCCTCTTATCAAACACATCACCTCTTGTCATGCGTTCGTAATTGGGTGGTGACAGACGAAGCATTATCTCACCAAAGGTTAACAGATCAAATCTTCCATCTCCCATAGCGGCCTCCTAGCTAACGTATATTTCATCAATATTCCATCAATACTGATAAACTTCAATTGCTTACAATCCATATGATAGATTAAAAGATATTCTTTTGTAAGTGCTTACATCGCACCAAATGTGGAATATCATGAACATATATCCGAAAAAGTTCAGTATTTTCTATAATAATATTAAAAAAACAACTCTTTTCTCCGATATAAAAACTGATAGGGATGGTATGCGCGTCATGGAGGATGCAAAATGTCTATAGGTATAAATGCGAATAATTATTCGAATATGTACCGATCAAATTCTTCATGGGGCGATTCTGCGTCCAAATCAGCAGCCGATTATGATAAAGGAATGAGCGAAGGCACAGGATCTGATATGCTCAGAAAGCTTGAATATGACTGTTGGAAGCAGGAAAAGAGCAAGAGCGTTGTGGAACAAAGCGTCAGCTACGCGGAGCAGATGAAGGCGGCAAGAAAAAAATCTAAAGAAGTATCTAACGAGAAAAAGAAACTCCAATATAACTTTAAAAAGATATCCTCTCAGATAATCCGCAGTAAAAATTCTATCAGTGCAAGAAAGGCAGTACAGGCTGCAAAAAGAGAAATTTCACGTCTTAAACGCCTTAAGGGCAGCGGAGAATACGATGATGAAGAGCTCCAGCTTGCTATAGATCATGCAAAGAGCATGGAGCACGTGGCCAAGAAAAAAGTGGTACACCTTGAGCAGGAAGAAATGGTGGAAAGAGCTCATAAGGGCTTTGGAGCTGCGCTTGAAGAAATTCAGGATAAAAAGAAAGAAGATGAGAGTGAGAATCCTGAAGAGTTAGATGATGAGAAACTGGAGGAAGCTGCACAAGGGCTGGATGTAGACGATGAGTATGTTCCTGAGGCAGATTATCAGTATGAGCTTGAGCAAGCCATAGAGCAGCAACAGTATGCAATGGAGCAGCTTTTGCAGGAAAATCAGCAGGAATATGAGGAGCTGATGGCGGAAACATCGAGCGATTCCATGTCTGAAATGATGGATGAGATGTCGCAGGCTATGGAAGATATGATGGAAGATTTAGACCTGACAGAACTGTCACAGACTCTTTATGCTCCAGATCCCAATATGTCTGAGGATGACCTTAAGATGCTGAAGATCAAGCATCGCGCCAAAGAGATGAAGGAAATTGCCGAGGCAGATAAAGAGTATCTGAAGGGCATAATGGAACATGAGAAACAAAAGGCAGAAAACGCCGGAAGTATGTCCACAGGTGCGACATCAGCGGGCTCTGCAACTGCAATATTTGGTAATAATAAAGCCACCCATATTACTCCGGTAATATCAATGCCGGGAGCAGCTATGGGCGGCTCAGGTGCTGCGCCAACTTTATCAGATGGCGGATTTAGCGTTTGTATATAAGATTATTCTTCAGGGCAGACAATCATTTTATGCTCTTTAAAGCTATATTCTGAAATGTTTAATTCCATATTAAAACTGTAAAGAAATCCTTCAGTGACTTTAACTGTAGCGATTTCTTTTGTTTGGGTTTTATCTTTTGAACCCTGGATTTCTATGCGCTTTAATACTTTTGTGTCCTTATCATAGTAATACTTCATGCCGGTAATATAGTTGTCTGCCCGGTATTCTTTGCTGATTAAAGTCACATAGTGATCAAATTTCGCGAAACCATAGGTGATTGTCAGAATATAATAATCAGGGTCGGAATAGTCTAAAGAGCGGCCGCAATCTGTTAAGTCAGGACATATTAAATCCTCAATAACAGGGGCCTTTTTTATAGGGAAATCATTACATTCCAGGTGCTCCTTTTCATTATCGTCTACTACGCCATAATATCCAGTGTAACCATATTGTCTTTTGGCAGGTTTATATTTATTTGCGCTTATGTCGGTGTATGCATATTCACCTGAAGCGGACAAGCAACTCATGTAGTTTTGCGCATCCTGATATGTACGCTTATATTTAATGGTGGTGTCCTCGTTAACAGTATGCATAGTAAGAGGTTTTCCCGGACTATTGGCTGTCTTATATTGGTAACTTTCTGTATAATTGCAGGTTCCATCGATGCGAAGATAACTAGCATATAAGAGATTCTCTTCGGTTGCAGAAAGAAGGCTTTGTATTTCCTCCCCATCAGGATCCTGATAAGGTTCACAGCCGCACAAAATACTGATGCTAAGCAGAAGTATCAGACTGGTTTTAAATATCTTTTTTGCCATGATGATTTTATTCCTTCTAAAAATCGTATCTATCGATTATACACTAATAATCTTGACATTGTTTCAAAATATGAATAAAATCATCTTTAAATATAAATAGACGTTGAAGAGGAATAGTAACTGCGTAAGCGTTTCAGAGAGAAAGCCAGTGGTGGAAGGCTTTTACGACCAAACAGCGAACCTGCCTTGGAGTCCTGTGTGAACGCATTTGTGATAATCCATTAACAAGCATAAGCACAGCGTTTCCCGCGTTAAGGGGTAATGAAGAGAAATTCAGGGATTTGCCAATACCTGAATTTAAATAGGGTGGTACCGCCGAGGCTTTCGGTCCCTGTTGTAGGGGATTGATAAGCTTTTTTTATTGCTTTCTTTCCCAATAAACAATGAAAAGGAGAAAAGAAAAATGGCAGACAAAAAACTCGTAGCAGAAATCACCTCCATGGATGAGGACTTCACACAGTGGTACACTGATGTGTGCATCAAAGCAGACCTTGTAAGCTACTCTAACATCAAGGGCTGTATGGTAATCAAGCCTGCAGGCTATGCAATCTGGGAACTTATCCAGAAGCATCTTGATGCAAGATTCAAGGCAACAGGAGTTCAGAACGCTTATCTTCCTATGTTCATTCCTGAGTCACTTCTTCAGAAGGAGAAGGATCACGTAGAAGGCTTTGCACCTGAAGTAGCATGGGTAACACATGGTGGACTTGAGCCACTTACAGAGAGATACTGTGTACGTCCTACATCAGAGACTCTTTTCTGCGATTACTATAAGGGAGAGATTCACTCATACAAGGATCTTCCACAGGTTCTTAACCAGTGGTGCTCAGTAGTTCGTTGGGAGAAGGAGACAAGACCTTTCCTTAGAAGCCGTGAGTTCCTCTGGCAGGAAGGACACACAGCTCACGCTACTTTTGAAGAGGCAGAAGAGCGTACACAGCAGATGCTTAATGTATATGCTGATTTCCTTGAAAATGACATGGCTATCCCTGTTATCAAGGGACAGAAGACAGATAAAGAGAAATTTGCAGGAGCAGAAGCTACTTACACAGTAGAAGCTCTTATGCATGATGGACGTGCTCTTCAGAGCGCAACAAGCCATAACTTTGGTGATGGCTTTGCCAAGGCCTTCGGTATCCAGTATGCAGGTAAGGACAACCAGCTTCACTATGTAAACCAGACTTCATGGGGACTTACAACACGTACTATCGGAGCTATGATCATGGTACACGGTGACAACTCAGGACTTGTAGTACCTCCTAAGATCGCTCCAATCCAGGTTGTTGTTATTCCTATCCAGCAGAAGAAGGAAGGCGTTCTTGAGGCAGCAAACAAGATTGCAGAGAGCCTTTCAGCTTTCAGAGTAAAGGTTGACGAGACAGACAGAACACCAGGCTTTAAGTTTGCTGAGCAGGAGATGAGAGGTATCCCTGTTCGTGTTGAGATCGGACCTAAGGATCTTGAGGCAGGTAAGTGCGTACTTTGCCGCCGTGATACAAGAGAAAAGATTGAGTGTGCTATTGCAGACGTTCCAACCAAGATGGCAGAGCTTCTTGATCAGATTCAGAACGATATGTTCGACAGAGCTAAGAAGCACCTTCAGGCTCATACCTTTGAGGCTCACAATAAGGAAGAGTTTGCTGAGGCCTTCAAGGAGACTAAGGGCTTTGTAAAGGCTATGTGGTGCGGATGCCGCGAGTGCGAAGACAAGATCAAAGAAGAGTTCAACGTAACCAGCCGTTGTATTCCATTTGAGCAGGATACTCTTTCCGATAAGTGCGTAATTTGCGGAAAGCCAGCCAAGAAGATGGTTTACTGGGGACGCGCATATTAATACACCGTAAATACAACTAAAAAGGCCCGTAGTAGTTATAGATAATATCATATCATATAGCTACTCCGGGCTTTAATTTTTCTGAAGACTTTATCTGGTCTGCATGTGGCTGTAATAGGCTCTCTTAAACTCATACATTCGCTGATCAGCCAGCATATATACTGCATGAGTATCTCTTTCTTTGGTTTCCGATCTGTAGGCATATCCGTAAGATACGCTGTGATTGGCTTCGGGATCTTCTTCATCAAGCTTTAACAGCTTGGATTCAAGAGTTCTCAGCATCTCATCTAAAAGACTCTTTTCAATATTTGTGAAAAGAACTATAAATTCATCGCCGCCTACCCTGAAATATTCTCCGGATCCATCAAAGACATCTTTTAGAGCGCCGGCAAAGGATTTAAGAAGTCTGTCGCCTGCAGGATGACCGGAGTTGTCATTTACTTCCTTTAATCCATTAAGGTCAAGACTCAGGATACAAAAATCACTATCCGTTTTAGCTACTTCCACCAATCGTTTGTCGCAGCTTACTCTGTTCGGAATACCCGTCAGATTATCTTCATAAGCAATCTGAGTTAGAGAAGCATACTCTTTTCTCTGAGCAAACATGTGAGTCATGAAAATAAAGTGGTTAAGAAGCTGCGTCACAACAAAGAACAGACATCCAAAAGGAACAAGCATATTTAGGAGTCTGCTTTGTCTGTAATCTACAAAAAGTTTGGCAATTGCAGAAATAACATAAACTAACATAGTCAAACCCAAAACTACCAATCCAAGCATCAGTATGAGTCTTGAGGAATTCTTAGCTCTATAGCGAAGATCAAAACATGCATAAACAAAAAGGATCACCATACCAACACCGGACATTAAGTAATATGGGTACTGGAAATGGTTTATGTGCACAATGTTGGTTAAATGAAGGACAATAAATAAAATGGCAAAGGCAAGACTGCTATAGCCAAGGAAAACCACGACACTATTGCGCCGCCTGATATGGAGGTTATAAATAAGCATGTACAGAAGCGGCAGCATCAAATACAGTGCGCAGAATTCTGTAAAGGTCGCTACGTTTGGTGCAATATAAAAATCTATGGCATCGTAGGCATTAATCATCCATACGCCCAGGACAGTGCTTAGGATTGAACATATTACCTGAGAAGATACGCCGGAAGTTTTCAGATAAAATACCAGCGAAATAATAAGGAATACAAAACCGAATACTATCAGGAATATCGCTGTAAATGCCGGGAAAAGAGCATCGTGCAGAACGGTTCGGTAAACATCATCGAAGTTGCCAAGGAGAGGAGTCAGCAAATTTGCTCTGGTATTATTTTCTGTCACGTAAAGCTTAATAGTTAGTTTTTTTCCTACAGAGTCAGGTGGAAGATTTATAAAGTTATAGCTAATCCCAAGAAATTTAATTCCCGAGAGATAATCCATGTTTTTGTCTTCAAGCAGAACATCGTTTAGGTATATCTCATAGGCACAGTACTGGGATTTGAACACTACGGAAGGAAATGGTATATCATCGAAGGCAAGAGGGCTTGCCAAATTAAGGGTAATAGAGTCTCCCTTGGTAAATGTTGAACCCACCTGCTTGCTAAGGGTTTCCAGATTGGTGTTGATATATTGGTCGTTTCTGTATACAACAGTCCAGTCGTCCGTTAACCTGGCCACTGGATACTGGGGCGAATAACTGAAAAGATGGGTAAGTCCACCGATAATAAGGACAAAAAGAGTAATGGCAACAGCCAGGAAGGAGGAAGTTTTACGCATTTTGTATCACCTCCTGTCCCGATTCATGATGCTCACGCTTCATTTCATACATTCTGTTATCAGCCAGCATATAGACCTCATTTGCTGAGCCATTGGGAACTTCATAGCTGTAGGCATAACCATAAGAAGCACTGTACTTAAATACCTGCTCTTTATGATTCCAATCATTTATAATTGAGTACAGTTCGTGAATGCGCCTGGTAAGATTGATGGTTCTGTCTTCCAAAAGAATAACAATAAATTCGTCGCCACCCATTCTGCCGATAAGATTTGCATCCCAGAAGCAGTCTGAGAGAATAGTGGCAAAACCTGTAAGAAGTCTGTCACCTTCATGATGACCAAGAGTATCGTTTACAAATTTAAGCTTGTTAAGATCAAGGCTTATAATGGCATATACTCCGTTCTCTTCAGAAATTGTCTGCATCATCTGTTCGCAGCGGGCTCTGTTGGACAATCCGGTTAAAGAATCCGTGTAGGCCAGGTCGATGATCTTACTTTGCATAGATGCAATATTTGAACTGAAAATATTGTAGTATAGATAGCTGATCATCAGGCATATTACAAAGATCAGCGCACCAATGGTAAAACCGATAAGTTGTGCATTGGTTTCTCCTGAGCTTTTTCCATATTTGTAGAAGTTGTATCGCAGAATATCAACAAGTGATAAAGCCATAAATATAATAAGACCCAGGACGAAGATATTATCTGCAGAGTAGGCATTTCTGATATTGCTGTTTTTGTTATTTATATAATCCCTGGAAATCATGATTACGGTAATGACGAATTCAATACCCGATGCAATGTGCAAGACGACTGTAAAATCGGTAAACCTTGCGTATTGAATCAGGTGCAAAATTACAGATGTAAGGAAAAGGCCTACATCAATGATAAATATTGTTACAAAAAGCTTCCTGATCTTACCGGAGTAAACGCACATCAGATAGCCGATGATAACTGTCGGAATATTATAAAGAGACATGTATTCCAAAAAAGTGTTTAGCATGCTGTTGTCTATCAAAAGGTCAAATATGCGGTAGTATCCCATGATATATATGCCAAGCATAAGTGAAATAAGGCCGCTAAAGAATATTCGAAGATCCTTATTGTGATAAAAGAAAAGATAAGGGGAAAGTATTATTAGCAAAATGCCAAGGACAAACAGGAAACCACCGACAATTATAGCTATGGCACCATTATTGAAATCATTGGTTAAAATATCATCTCTTTCGCCAACAATAATAGATGTAATACCGGAAAAAGAGGCATTCCTTGAGCCTATAAACTCTATTTTCAGTATTTTTCCTGCATAGGAGGACCCTAAAGGGATGTAATGAGCGCGCTTCGGGACGATATTTTTATTGTCATAGAAATTCTGACCATAGGTATAGATAAGGTCATTATCAAGATAAACATTTACAATTGAGTGGATAGAAAAGAATGTAAGACACGGATTATCAAAGCCCACATCATCAATGATTCTGGAAATAGAAACAGTTTCCAGCTCGTTAATGACTCCAATGTCAGCTTGAGATACATCATCGTTTTGAATTATCTGTCCTTTGCTATTGATGGTCCAGTTGTCATTGATCACTGTCAATGAATCAGGAGATAAGATCACCTGATTAGACACATTCACCGAAACAACTATAGCCAAAATTAATAATAACAGGACGAAAGCAAATACAGATGCTTTGATGGCTTTTTGATATTTCATACAATAATCCTCATTATTACATATATTTAGTATACTTCTTATAGTAGAAAATGCCTAGTATATTATTCACAAGACAGGAGCAATACGATATTATTTAATTATGAAGATCAATTTACCGGAAAATGCAAAAACAATATTAGATACGATACACGAAGCTGGATTTGAGGCCTACGTAGTAGGAGGCTGTGTAAGGGATGCAGTTCTTGGAAGAGTGCCTGGGGACTGGGACATCACAACAAATGCAGTTCCGGAAGATATAAAAAAGCTCTTTAAAAGAACCATTGATACAGGAATTGAGCATGGAACAGTTACTGTAATGATGGGAAAAGAGGGCTACGAAGTAACAACCTACAGAATAGACGGCAAATACGAAGATAACAGACACCCAAGTGAAGTGACATTTACCAAGAACCTGACAGAGGACATGAAGCGTAGGGACTTCACCATAAACGCCATGGCCTACAATGAAGAAGAGGGTCTGATTGACAGATTTGGAGGCCTGGAGGACATTGAGCTGGGGCTTATAAGGTGTGTCGGAAATCCCTACGAAAGATTTTCCGAGGATGCTCTCAGGATAATGAGAGCCATCAGATTCTCGGCGCAGCTTGGCTATGAAATTGAGGAGCAGACCATAGAAGCCATAAAAGAGCTATCTCCGACCCTTGAGAAAATCAGTGCTGAGAGAATTCAGGTAGAGCTTGTTAAGCTTCTTTTGTCGGAGCATCCTGATAAACTAAGGCAGGCCTATGAAATGGGAATTACAAAAGTGATTCTTCCGGAGTTTGATGCCTGCATGGAAACAGAGCAAAACAATATCCATCATGCCTTTTCAGTTGGAGAACATATCATACAGACACTGCTAAACATAAGACCTGACAGGGTTCTGAGGCTTACAATGCTGATGCATGATATGGGAAAACCTGTTACAATGACAGTAGATGAAGAGGGTGTGAGCCATTTCTACGGCCATGATCTTAAGGGAGCAGAGATGGCCAAAGATATTTTCAGAAGGCTCAAGTTTGACAGAGACACAATGGACAAGGTATGTAATCTCATCAAGTACCATGATTGGAGATTTCCTGCTGATGCCAAGAATGTAAGACGAGCAATGAATAAGGTTGGCGTCGATGCTTTTCCGGATTTCATAGAAGTAAGATATGCCGACACCATGGCCCAAAGTGATTATCAAAGAGAAGAAAAGATTGCGCAGATAGAAGAAATCAGTGCAATTTATGAAGAAATCAAATCAAGAAAAGAGTGTGTGACCCTAAAAGACCTGGCCGTGAACGGAAGCGACCTGATAGGCAAGGGAGTTACACCCGGGAAGAAAATCGGAGATGTACTTGGAAGAATGCTTTCGGATGTTATTGATAATCCGGAGCACAATTCCAAAGAGTATTTGCTAGAGCCGGAGCGCCTAAGTACTTTTTTGAAGGATCAATGAGGGGTAAGATCGTGAAAAAGACAAATCTGATAATGAAGGCATTTGTAGCTCTTTTGCTTTCAGTAATACTGGTAGCTTTATCACCGGCTTCATGTATAGCCAGTGAGGACAACTCAGGAAAAATCAATATTTCACTTCTTGGTAGATACGACTCTGCAGATGTGGCTGCCATAAGATCAGTAGATACCGATAAAAAGGAAATCAGATTCAGAAATCATTCTACAGGTAAGACCTACACACTTAGCTATGACAACACAAGTATGATGTATGACATCTACGGAAGCGTGCTTTCTCCAAGGCTTTTGTCTGAGGGGCAGATCGTAGAAGTTACATTTTTAAAGAGCTCCAAACATATTACGACTCTTAATGTGTCCAAAGATGCCTGGGTTATCGGAAATACCAGAGATCACGATCTTGTCAGAAATGACGGAACAGCTGTAGTTAACGGCGGCGTATACAAGATTGACCCAAGAACCCTTATCATGGCGGAGAATCAGCTGGCGCTGGCAGAGGATATTCTTTCAACGGATTCCGTGACAGTAAGCGGAATAGGAAAAGATATTTATAGTGTTGTGGTTCAGAGTGGCCACGGATATGTGAGCCTTTCCTCGGAAACAGTAGAGAACCAGAGCCTTGTGGGAGCATGGCTTGAGCTTGACAATGAAGTTATTCACAAGATTTCGCCAAACATGCTGCTTAGTGCGCCTGAGGGGGACTACACTCTCCAGATTTTGGGAAACGGCGCCAATTATCAGGATGAGGTTACTATCAGCAGAAACCAGGAAACAGTCATTGATACAAGTAATGTAACTATTTCAAGACCAAAAGAGGGTCTGGTTACGTTTGAAATTGATCCTGAAACAGCAGATGTATTTGTTGACGGTACAAGAATGCTGACAGGAGTGCCACAGTCAATACAGTACGGCTATCATAACCTCAAGATAATAGCTGACGGATACATTACACAGACCAAGTACCTTAAGGTTGGTACACCAAAGTCAGTAATCAGCATCACTCTTGAGAAAGATGAATCTGCCCAGGAGGCAAGTTCTGCCGCTTCAGAGAGCTCAACGCTTCCTCACAAGGAGTCATCTGATGCCAGCACAGTAGCTACAACCAAGGATAAAAAGGATGACAGTTCCAGATTTGCGTCAGCTTATTCGTCAGGTAAATCAGTAAGCTCCAATTCTTCAGGCAAGAGCAGTAGCAGTTCAAGTGCAACAAATCAGGTAATTGAAGGGTACAAAATATATATCGATGAGCCTAACGGAGCAGAATTGTACTTTGATGGAAATTATATCGGACTGATTCCGTGTAGTGTTACCAAGATTTCAGGCAATCACGAATTCATAGTCAAAAAAGAAGGTTATGAAACCAGAAGTTACAGGATCAACATCGACAAAGAGGAAACAAACCTTTCCTACAGACTTCCTGATATGGTCAAGATAAAGAAAGATGAAACGGAATCTGATAGCAGTAAAGACAACACTTCTTCAGATGCTTCCAAGGATTCAACTAAGGATTCGTCAAAAGAAGCCTCCACTGAGGCTCCTTCAGAAGCTTCATCGGATGCAGCATCAGAGGCATCTTCGGAACCTGCTGAAGAATCTTCATCAAAAGAAGAAAGCAGTGAAGGAAAATCTGAGGACTCGTCAGGAAGTGAGTCTTCCAAGAAGGGCACAAGCTCAGAGAGCAGTGCAGAAATAAGCGATGCTGCAAGTACAGCATCAGCATCATCAGGAGATTAGAAATGCGTTTAGACAAGTACTTAAAGGTAACAAGACTTATAAAGAGAAGAACCGTAGCCAATGAAGCATGCGATGCAGGAAGAGTAACGATAAACGGCCGTCCTGCCAAGGCTTCTGCAGAGGTGAAGGTTGGTGATAAGATCACCATCGGTTTTGGAAATAAGGATGTAAGCGTAGAGGTATTAGACATCCAGGAAACAATCCACAAAGAAGATGTAACTTCGCTGTATCGTTATATTTGACATGGATTAAAGTACTGTATTATTATAATTTTAGGAAAAAATTTAATTCTTTCTTAATTTGAGGGGTGTAACATGGCAAGCAGAGCACGCTATAAGCGTCGTCGCTTCCAAAACACGGCAGGTATTATCTGGGCTAGCATTGTAGTGCTTATCCTGGTTTCAGTGGTATCAATAAAAAGTGTCGGACTCATGAAAAAGGCCAATGAGTATCAGGTTAGAGAAGAGGCACTGGTTTCACAGATTGAACAGGAAGAGCAGAGAAGTGCAGAAATTGCCGAATTTGAGAAGTACACGCACACGCGTAAATACATAGAGGATACAGCAAGAGATAAGCTCGGACTGGTATATCCGGGAGAGATTATCTTCAAGAACGAAAACAACTAATTGTGAACATAGGCGCAGGCATCACTACGGAGGAACGTATGAAGTCTGCGCTTTGATTTTACAAGGTGATATGAATAGCTTCGAGAGTAGAGTATTAGATTTCATAAGAGCAAACAATATGATTGAACCCGGCAGTGTTGTACTGGCGGGATTTTCTGGTGGTGCGGATTCAACCGCAATGATGCTCACGCTTTGCAGCCTTAAGAATGTTCTGGATATTAAGCTGATTGCCGTTCATGTAAACCATGGAATTCGCAAGGAAGCTGAAGAGGATGAGGCTTTTGTCAGGTCTTTTTGCAAAGAACATGATATAGAGTGTTTCTTTTATCAAAAAGATATTCCTAAGCTCTCCAAAAAATGGAAGATGACAGAAGAAGAGGCAGGAAGAAGGGCAAGGTATGAAGCCTTTTTTGAAACGGCCAAGAAAAATGGTGCCTCTGTAATAGCTGTAGCACACCATCAAAATGATGTGGCAGAAACTCTTCTTATGAATCTCTTAAGAGGAAGCGGCCTTCATGGGGCAGGTGCCATCAGGCCGGTAAGAGGCAATATTATCAGGCCGTTTTTGTGCGTTAACAGAGACGAAATCGAGAAGTATTTAAGACATAAGAGACAGCTCTTTTGCCATGATAAGACCAATGATGAGAATATCCATACCAGGAACATTGTGAGAAATATTCTCATCCCAAGGATGGAAAAAGATGTAAATAAGAATGCTGTGGCGCATCTTTGCAGGGCAGCTATTGAATTTGCCAAGGCGGATGGCTATATACAAAGCGAGGCGGATGAGGTATATAAGGCCGTTGTTCATGAGAAAAAGGGTCTGGTAAAAATAGAACTTAAGGACTTCAGGGACAAGGATGATGCCATCAAATCAGCAATTATACTAAGATGTCTTGAGAGTCTTACTCCAAGCAGGAAGGATATAACTTCGGCCCATGTGGATTCGATTCTTGCGATAGCAGCAGAGACGGCCGGAACAGCTTCGATAGACCTTCCATATAATCTGGAGGCTGTAAGAAGCTACGATAGCCTGACTATCGGAACCAAGGACACAAAAAGTTCATTGAATGCAGAAAAAGAGTTTGAAATACCGTCAAATCTGGAAGTGGGCGATGAACTTAAGATAGATATTCCAAATTTAGGTATAGCACATATCAAGGTATTGCAATATAATGGTGGGAAACTATTTCCGTCCGCAAAGTATACTAAATGGTTTGATTATGATAGAATACAAAGAGCCATAATCAGGCCAAGAAAGCCGGATGACTACATCCTTTTGGAGCAGGGAGAAAGCCTTCATAAGAAAAAAATTGGCAAGCTTATGACAGATGAAAAGGTTCCCAAGGCTGTTCGGGATGAGATTTATCTTTTGACGGATGGTAGTAATGTCTTGTGGGTTCCGGGCATAAGGATGAGTGGAGCTTACAAGATAAACGATACAACGGGCAGAATATTAGAAATCAATATTGATAATGGAGGTTTTTATAATGGCTGAATCAGTTCGTGTACTACTCAAGGAAGAGGAAGTTGATAAGAGAATTCAGGAGCTTGGAGAGCAGATTTCCAGAGACTATGAAGGAAAGTCAGTTCACCTTGTATGTGTTTTGAAGGGTGGCGTATTCTTCATGTGTGAGCTTGCAAAGCGTATTACAGTTCCTGTTACCATGGATTTCATGTCAGCATCAAGCTATGGAAGCTCAACAAAATCCAGTGGAGTTGTTAAGATTGTCAAAGATCTGGATGAACCTCTTAAGGATAGAGATGTACTTATCGTAGAAGATATCGTTGATTCAGGCAGAACACTTTCATATCTTATAAAGATGCTTGGAGATAGAGGCCCTTCCAGTATCAAACTTTGCACACTTCTTGATAAGCCTGAGAGAAGAGTGACAGATGTTAAGGTTGATTACACAGGATTTGAGATTCCTGATGAGTTCGTAGTAGGTTACGGACTTGATTATGATCAGAGATATCGTAATCTTCCTTATATTGGTGTTGTTGAGTTTAATTGATCACCTTTAAAGGGGGCAATGGGGAATTTGAATAAGTCTAAAAATTTTAGCTCTATAATAATGGTTGCCATGATTTTGCTGACGTTTGTCGTGGTGATACAGTACAGCAGAAACCTGTTTTCTTCAGGTGCTGATGTTTACAATGTATCTGCTCTTGAAAGCGATATGGACCAGGATAGAGTTAAAAGCGTAATAATAATGCCGAATGCTGAGACACCAACCGGTGCGGTAAGAGTTTCGTTTAATGATGGAGCAAGTGATGTGGTTTTTTATTCCACAGATGTTACCGTGGTGGAGTCAAAGGTTAACGACAAAAAAGTAAGGCTGGAGGTCAAGGACATTCCTTCCGAGAATGTGCTGATCAATGGCATCATTCCCATAATAGTAGGCGTTGTGGTCATGGTGTTTATGTATACCATGATGATGGGAATGCAGGCCGGTGGCGGCGGAAGCTCTAAAATGCTTAACTTTGGCAAGAGCAGAGCCAAGATGTCAACCAGCGAAGAAAACAAGATAAAGCTTAATGATGTAGCCGGTCTTAAAGAGGAGAAGGAGCAGCTTGCTGAAATAATAGAATTCCTCAAGGATCCCGGCAAATTCACCAAGGTTGGAGCAAGAATTCCCAAGGGTGTACTTCTTGAGGGTGCTCCCGGTACTGGTAAGACACTTCTTGCCAAGGCTGTAGCCGGTGAGGCAGGAGTTCCGTTCTTTATTATTTCCGGTTCAGACTTTGTGGAAATGTTTGTAGGTGTCGGTGCTTCCAGAGTTAGAGATCTGTTTGCCGATGCCAAGAAGAATGCACCATGTATTATCTTCATCGATGAGATAGACGCTGTTGCAAGAAGACGTGGAACAGGTATGGGCGGTGGCCATGACGAGAGAGAGCAGACCTTGAACCAGATGCTTGTTGAGATGGACGGCTTTGGAACAAACGAAGGAATCATCGTAATGGCTGCTACTAACAGAGTAGATATTCTTGATCCTGCCATTATGAGACCCGGAAGATTTGACCGTAAGATTACAGTTGCAAGGCCTGATGTTGGCGGAAGAGAAGAGATTCTCAAGGTACACGCTCGCAATAAGCCACTTTCTGATGATGTTGATCTTAAAAAGGTTGCACAGACTACAGCCGGATTTACCGGTGCAGACCTTGAAAACCTTCTTAATGAATCAGCAATCAACGCAGCTATGGATAGCAGAGCATTTATCAAACAGGCTGATGTGGAGAAGGCCTTTATCCAGGTCGGAATAGGAACCGAGAAGAGAAGCCGTATTATTTCAGATAAAGAAAAGAAGATTACTGCTTATCATGAGGCAGGACATGCGATCCTTTTCCATGTTCTTCCAGAAGTCGGACCGGTACATACAATATCAATTATTCCTACAGGACTTGGGGCAGCAGGCTACACTATGCCACTTCCTGAAAAGGATGAAATGTTTATTACCAAGAAGAGAATGCTTGAAGATATCATGGTATCTTTAGGTGGCAGAATTGCCGAGGAGATTATCTTTGGAGATATCACAACAGGTGCATCAAGTGATATCAAGAAGGCAACTTCTGAGGCCAGAAATATGGTTACCAAGTATGGTATGTCAGAAAATCTTGGTGTGATAAATTATGATGAGAATGAGGAAGATGTATTCATCGGGTATGATATTTCTCATTCCAAGAAGCACAGCGAATTTATGGCAGGGGAAATCGATAAGGAAGTTAAGATGATTATCGATAAGTGCTATGCAAAAGCTAAGGAAATTATTCTGGGTTACGAGGATATACTTCATAGCAGTGCAAATCTGTTGATTGAAAAGGAAAAGATCGGCAGAGAAGAATTTGAAGCTCTCTTTGAGGGGAGAGACATTACCACAGATGTGGAAGTAGAATTATAATTGTTAAAAGTGCACAAAAACATACAGCTGTTTTTGACAAATTTGTGAAGTATTAGTCTTTACGAGGGTTGTGGGCGGTGCTAGTATAATATGCGTAACCCCCCAATACATTATATAGTTTTTTGCTATACCCCATAAGAAAGAAATACCTTCTCTAAAAAGACAGCATCGTAGCTGTCTTTTTTGCATGTATAGGAAAGAGAATGAATACAAAAGCTTTATTTCATGATATGACCCTGGACTATTTAAGACCAGCGGAACCTGATAAAAATAGAAAAACACAGGTCAGATTCAGATGTTCAAAGGAAGATGACGTTGATGTCACACTCGTTTGGGGAAACGATCGTGTGACAATGCGCCGCAGTGAAAAGGATGGCGAATTTGTGTACTTTGACGCAAGTGTTAAGACAGGAAGTGAAGCAGTTCCTTATTTCTTCGAGATAAAAGCTCAGGATGGTAACTGGACATTCTATGACAAAAGAGGCTGTTGCAGAACTATCCTTGATAGCATGAAGTTTAAGATATTCCCTGGATTTTTCACTCCAAACTGGGCTAAAGGCGCAGTAATGTATCAGATTTTTGTTGATAGATTCTGTAACGGTGATAAATCCAACGATGTTCAGACCGGTGAGTATTACTATAACGGACACAAGAGTGTTCAGGTAGAAAACTGGGATCAGTATCCGGATGCTTATTGGGATTTTGGAGAGTTCTACGGCGGAGATCTTCAGGGAGTACTGGATAAGCTTGATTATCTTCAGGACTTAGGAATAGATGTAATCTATTTTAACCCTATATTTGTATCACCTTCATCTCATAAGTATGATACTCAGGATTATGATCATATCGATCCTCATTTTGGTGTAATAATCGAGGACGAGGGAGAGCTTAACCAGGATAACCAGGACAACTCAAAGTCCACCAAGTATATTAGCCGCGTTACCAGTAAGAAGAATCTTGAAGCCAGTGATGCGCTGTTTGCCAAACTTGTAGAGGAAGCTCACAAGAGAGGCATTAAGGTTATCCTCGACGGAGTATTTAATCACTGTGGTTCATTTAATAAGTGGCTTGATAAAGAGCGTATTTATGAGAATTCCAAGGGTTACGAAAAGGGAGCTTATGTTTCCGGTGAGAGTCCCTATAGAGAATTTTTCTCATTTAACGGAGGAAATTGGCCATATAATTTAAATTATGACGGTTGGTGGGGATATGATACTCTTCCCAAGTTGAACTACGAAGGATCCAAGGAGCTGGAGGAGTATATCCTCAGAATCGGACGTAAATGGGTATCTGCGCCTTATAATGCAGACGGTTGGAGACTTGATGTGGCAGCAGACCTTGGCCATTCAAGAGAATACAACCATTACTTCTGGAAAAGATTCAGAACAGAAGTTAAAAAAGCTAATCCGGAAGCAATCATCCTGGCAGAGCATTACGGTCCTGCAGGAGAATGGCTTCAGGGCGGTGAGTGGGATACAGTCATGAACTATGACGCGTTCATGGAGCCCCTTACCTGGTTCCTTACAGGTATGGAGAAGCATTCTGATGAATTCCAGCCCCAGAGAATAGGAAATGCCAGAGAGTTTTTTGATACCATGGCATATTGCGGCGGCGAGAACTTCAGCATGTCTTCGCTTTATACAGCAATGAACGAGCTCTCTAACCATGATCACTCAAGATTTATTACCAGAACCTCTCAGAAGGTTGGCAGAAGCAGCAATCTTATGCCTCAGTCAGCTGAGACCGGTATTAATAAGGGCGTGATGAGAGAAGCTGTAATTGTTCAGATGACATGGCCCGGAGCACCTACCATTTACTATGGAGATGAGGCCGGAGTATGCGGCTTTACAGATCCTGATAACAGAAGAACCTATCCATGGGGACATGAAGACAAGGAAATGATTGCTTTCCACAAGGCTATGATAGCAATCCACAAATCCTGTCCTGAGCTTATCAGCGGATCAATCAGAGAACTGCTTGCAGATAATAATTTCATTGCCTACGGCAGATTTAACAGAACTGCGGCTGTTATAGTCGCAATTAACAATAACGACTTTGAAGTAACCAAGGAAATAGAGGTTTGGCCTACAGGAATTCCTCGTGATACCAAACTTAGCAACTTGATTACTTCTGATTACACCGGCTATACTTCTGACGGCTCATCAGTAAGGGTCAAGGATGGTGTGCTTACACTTACACTTTCCAGAAGATCCGGAACCGTGCTCAGATATAACAGCTTTGCACCGGTATCAGATGATGAATTCTGGGCTGATAACTACTTTGATTTTGGCTGATGCTTGTGAAATGATTAACTTTATTTTTTTACCCAAGGAGTATATAATGGATTTAACCATCAATACTACATAAACAAGGGAGAAAAACAATGTTAGTATCCGCAAGAGACATGCTTGTAAAAGCAAAAGAAGGCCACTATGCAGTAGGCCAGTTCAACATTAACAACCTGGAGTGGACTAAGTCAGTACTTCTTACAGCACAGGAACTTCAGTCCCCAGTTATCCTCGGTGTTTCTGAGGGCGCTGGTAAATATATGACAGGTTTCACAACAGTAGCAGCTATGGTTAAGGCTATGGACGAGAGCCTTGGAATCACTGTTCCTGTTGCACTTCACCTTGACCACGGTACATACGAAGGATGCTACAAGTGTATCAAGGCTGGTTTCACATCTATCATGTTTGATGGATCACACTACAACATCGAGGAGAACGTTGCTAAGACATCTGAGCTTGTTAACGTATCTCATCAGCTTGGTCTTTCTATCGAGGCTGAGGTTGGTTCAATCGGCGGCGAGGAAGACGGCGTTGTTGGTATGGGCGAGTGCGCTGATCCAGACGAGTGCAAGAGAATCGCTGATCTTGGCGTAGATATGCTTGCAGCTGGTATCGGTAACATCCATGGTAAGTATCCAGAGGGATGGCCAGGACTTAGATTCGACGTTCTTGATGCTATCCAGCAGAAGACAGGAGCTATGCCTCTCGTACTTCACGGCGGCACAGGTATTCCTGCAGACATGATCAAGAAGGCTATCACACTTGGCGTATCCAAGATTAACGTTAATACAGAGTGTCAGCTTTCATTTGCTGATGCAACTCGTAAATATGTTGAGGCTGGTAAGGATCTTGAAGGAAAGGGCTTTGACCCTCGTAAGCTTCTTGCTCCAGGTGCTGAAGCTATCAAGGCTACAGTTAAGGAGAAGATGGAACTCTTCGGATCAGTTGGCAAGGCTTGATGCGATTTGTTTTAGGAGTAAATTGGGGCGAGGCCGTAAGGCTTCGCCCTTTGCTGTTTATATATCTATATTTGTTATGGGGGAATACCAATGAACAACGAACTAACAAGAAAAGACATCGAGGATATGGAGGCAGAGATCGAACACCGCAAGGTTGTGGTGAGAAAAGAGCTGCTTGAGCATGTAAAAGAGGCTCGTGCTCAGGGAGATCTTTCTGAGAATTTCGAGTATTATGCTGCCAAGAAGGCCAAAAACCAGAATGAGAGCAGAATCAGATTTCTGGAGAGAATGATCAAGACTGCTAAAGTTATTGATGATAATACTACAGAAGATCAAGTAGGAATGAACAAGTCAGTAACTGTCCGCATCGAGGAAGATGGCAGCGAGGAAACCTATAAAATTGTCACAACCATGAGGCAGAATTCCCTGAAAGGCCTTATCAGCATTGAATCTCCCCTTGGTAAACAATTACTTGGACATAAGGTAGGTGACCGTGTTAATATTAAAGTAAGCGATAATTTTAGTTATGAAATAACGATAATGAAAATTGAGAACACAGGGCTGACAGAGGAAGACAAAATAAGAGATTTCTAATGCTTTTACAGCTTAGCGGAGGTGCTTATGCGAGTATTCCAGGACTTTAATCCAGAAGAAGTTGAGACTGGTTCTTTTACTTTCGGAGGAAAAAAATTCCTTGTAACAGCGGGAGATGGTAGCAGGGTTAATACTGCGGTTACGCGTAACGGCGGTGTTGGTCAGATGTGGGGAAAGCGAGTTACCTTTATCTGTGTTAGGAAGAACAGATATACAAGAGAAATCATTGACGCTGCAGGGGAATATTCGCTTAATTTCATCGATAATGATGAATATCGCGGCGCGATAAAATACCTGGAAGCCGTATCCGGTAAAGACGAGGATAAAATCAAAGGGGCAAGGCTTAATATCGGATACTATGAGGGGGTTCCGCTTATAGAAGAAGCCAGCAATGCTATTGTATGTAACGTCATCTATAAGAAAGAAATCGGTAAGGATGGATTTGTAGACACATACACTCCGGATGCTTTACCGAAGGATTTCGAGGATTACATAATATACGTGGGGGAGATAAAGAAGGTATTAATTAGATAACAATAGTGCAAATGTGCTTATGAGGGGCATATGAGAACTAAAGAGTTTAAGAATATCTTTTCTATCTTACTTAGTTTGATTCTTTTATCAATAGGCGTGTTATCCGGCTGCGCTGAGTCGGATCCACGCTCTGATGATTTTGCGCAATTATTGGAAGAATACGATAGTAGTGTAACTGATGAGTTGGATTTTTATGACCCGGTTAACACTATTCAGATTTCAGGATGGCTTGATGAATCCTGCGTAAAAAATCTTATGGCATTTCTTGCCAATCAGTACCCACAGTACAAATTTAAATACAGATATATATCAAAGGAAAGCTATGAATCTATTATTGATGCCGAGCTTTCCTCCAAGATGGCCACAGAGATTGTTATGATGACACCTACTATGGCTAAAAAGCATGCAAAAAACAGGTACATAGAGGACCTGACTTTATACTGCGATAATTTCACAGATAAGGGCAGAGAAGCTTTTATGTATGGAAACAGAATATATGCTGTACCAAGTACCAGTGATTATCAGTGCCTTTTCTACAACAAGGATTTGCTTGAGCAAAGTGGGCAAAAATTACCGATATCATATAACAGCTTTCTAGAGCTATGTGATTATATGCGTACTAATATGGATGTCAAACCTCTTTCCGCAGGACTTAAGGACTCAGATAAGGTAGCAGATACCGCCCTGGCTATATTGGCTGCCGGATATCTTAGTACTGCTCAGGGCAAAAAATTTGGAAGTCGTTTGACTTACGGACAGACAACATTTAGGGAAGAAATAAGACCGTACATGAACAAGTGGCAGGAAATGTGTATACATCGGCTGTATACCAGAGATATGTGTATTATGGATGAAGCATCTGCCATTGATGAATTTGTCTCCGGAAAAAGCTTCTTGTACCTGGGAGGACTTACAGATTATAACAGGATAAAAGAAGCTAATCCGGAAATGTGCATGGGGACCATGGCAATACCCGGTGATACTATAAGCAAATCGATGCTTATAGGTGGATGTGACTGTGGATTTGCAGTAAATATTTTTTCAAAGAATAAAACCGCTGCTATGGAAGTGGTAAAAGCAATATCCACGGAAGATGGGCAGAGAGCCCTTTGGTCTGACAGACAGGGAGGGCAGACATATTTAAAAAACGTTGTATTCGACAATCCTGATGAATTTGATGAAATCAGGGCGTTTACAAGTTCGGACAGAGTAGTAATGCCATGGAATCAGTGGGGAACAAACAGTAGTCAGATATATGAAGTGTTTGGCCGGGAATTACAGAAAGTTGTACTTGGTGAGAGGTCTATAGAAGTGGCTTTCCAGGTTATTGATGATGAGGTTAAGCAGATTTTGAGAGAAGATTAAGAGGGCCTGTTATGGTTGCTAAAGCAAGAGGAAACTGGAAATACAGCATAAAGACTCAGCTTAGAATTATTCTGGCTGTGTTAATTGTTTCGCCGATCATTATACTTGGTGTTTACATGTACTATGTTGCCAGAAAAAATCTGATACAGCAGACAGAGATTGCTATGCAAGGCAATACGGATGTTATTGCCAACGAACTTGAAAGTAGCTGCAAGAGAAAAAATGACATCATAAAGTTTTTTACCTATGAAGAGAACCTGAGAAAAACTCTTGAACATGCAAATAGTAATCCCTATGCCCTTTCAGATGAAATGAGCAGCAATATAGAGCCGTTGATTTGGTATTACCTTAGTAGTGACACCAGCATTGAATCAATTAATATCTATTCGGAGTTGATAACCCAGGATCATATTGGGGACTTTATGCATCAACCGGAAACAGAGGATGAAAAGTCCTGGTATGAACTTTGCAGAGATGAGTATAGCACCATGTGGGTTACAGATAACCATGGTGGCGTGTATGTTATGAAGGCGCTTCTGGATCTGGGAACATCTTCCAAGCTGGTTGGAGTAGTTGTAATAAAAGTAAACAACAATACCTTTTTCTCATCACTGAATAACTCCAGTTATCTGGACAATGGAATCCTTATTGTTGATAGCGATGGAAATATAGTAATTCACAAGGGAATAGCCGACAAAACGCTTGATACTGAAATATGTAAGGTCGCAAGGGGATATGGCCTTGATTTCATGAATAATGAAATTGCTGAAGGAAAGAACTATTTCCTGGCATCCTCCAAGAACTTTGAAAACTCCTGGAAGCTTTTTTACTATGTTGACAGAGCGGAAATTACAGCGGATGTATTGTCGATTTTGGCATCAGATACGGTTATAGCGATAGTTCTTTTTGCCCTGGCATTTATAGTTGCATCACTTTATGCAAGTAGATTCAGTCGCAGGATCAACAACCTCAATGACATGGCCGGTGAGATCAGAAAAGGTAACTTTAACGTTACGGATAATGACAATTATAAAGATGAAATCGGACAGCTGTCTACCGCCATGGTAGGAATGGCTGGGCAGCTAAATGCCATGGTTCAGGAAATCAATGAGCGAAATGAAAAAGACCTTCAATCCAAAGATAATGATATTCATTACAGAGAATGGCTCTTTGATTTTGTGGTTGAAAAGAACAATGATATTCTGGCGGTTCTGGATGGAGACAGCTATGCACCAAGTTTTGTAACTTCTAATGTTGAAGATGTTTTGGGAATCCCTATTTCGGATGTGAAAGCTGATATCAGAAGTATCGACAGAGCTCATGATTCACAAACTACAGATGGAATAGTTCTGGAGGATGTATTTAAGAAGTGCAGAGATACCGGAGAAGAGTTTGTTCAGGATGAGATCAAGCTTGAGAATGTTAAGACCGGTGAGCATTTGTACTACCGTGGAATTATGGTTACAACTATTGATGATGGTGGCCAGAGAACTGCTATGGCCCTTTATGACAGGACGCAAGAGATTAAGAGAAACCATCAGCTCCAGGAAGCCCTTAACGCCGCAGAGACAGCTAATAAGGCCAAGACAAGCTTCCTTGCAAATATGTCCCATGATTTCAGGACACCTATGAATGCAATCACAGGCTTTAACCTGCTTATAGACAAGCACGCAGATGAGCCTGACAAGGTAAAAGAATATACGCACAAGATCAGTCTTGCTTCTCAGAATCTGTTGTCTATGCTTAATGATGTTCTTGATATGAGTAAGATTGAGAGTGGAAAGACAACTCTTGATATCAAGGAAGTGCCAATAGGTCTTTTGCTGGAGGAAATTAATTCTGTAATCAGCTTCCAGGCCAAGAATAAGGATCAGGAATATATTGTTAAGATTGGAGATATGCAGCATGACATCTTCATGGGTGATAAGCAGAGAATCAATGAGATTCTCATGAATATCCTTGGCAATGCGGTTAAGTATACACCTGAAGGAGGAAGAATTGAGTTTACCATCAACGAGTCTCCTTCTTCTTCCGAGGGCTTCCAGAATGTAACCTTCACCGTTAAGGATAACGGTATCGGAATGAAGCCTGAGTACAAGGACAAGATATTTGATGCCTTCTCCAGAGAGGAAAAGGGCGCAACAAAGACTATTCAGGGAACAGGTCTTGGTATGGCCATTACAAAGAGCCTTGTAGAGCTCATGGGCGGAACTATCAGAGTTGAGACCGCAGAAGGAAAAGGAAGTACCTTTATTGTTAATCTGAGACTTAAAGCGGTTGAATCAGAAGTGGGCTTCTGGAAGGCTCATGGAATCTCCACAATGCTTGTTGTTAATGGGGACAAGCAGGAGGATGAAAAGCATAAAAAGGCGTTTGCTAATGAAGATATTGAGGTATCCGGAGCCTTTAGCGGCGCAGAGGCTCTTAAACTTGTTGATGAGATGGTTTCCGTTAACAAACATTTCGACTTCATCTTGATAGATGAAACTATAGACGATATGTCTGTTGTGGATTTGATAAAGAGTATCCGCGCAAGGGACAGTAAGAATAACAGCCTTATTTTTGCAGTTACTGAAAACTATGAAAAGAATGAAGATGCGATAAAGTCAGCGGGATGTAATGAAATATTACAGAAGCCTGTATTTATAACTACACTTAAGCAGGCTATAGAGGACATTACCAAGACCAAGCAGCAAGAAAGCGAAGCTCCAACAAATCCTCTTGAGGGCATGAAATTCCTTGCTGCGGAAGACAACGATATCAATGCAGATATCCTGATCGAGCTTATGGATATGTTTGGAGCAACGGTAACCAGAGGCTGCAACGGGCAGGAAGTTGTTGATCTGTTCAAACAGGCCAAGGAAGGTGACTATGACATGATCCTTATGGATATCCAGATGCCTGTTATGAATGGATATGAGGCAGCAGCTGCAATTAGAAGTATTGAAACGGATTGGGCCCAGAGAATACCGATCATTGCCATGACTGCAAATGCCTATGCCGATGATGTTCAGCTTGCCTTCGATGCCGGCATGAATGCCCATGTCACCAAGCCGCTTGATCTCAAGGTTGTTCAGAAGACCATCATGGAATTCAAGAATAAATAAGGTTTATTTTGTACGCAGAATATGAGAAAATAGGTTATTAATGGAGGTAAAAACGTGAAGGGTGTAAAAAAAGTAACTGACGGAATATATTGGATAGGCGGAAGCGACAAGAGACTGGCTCGTTTTGAGAATATCTTTCCTATTCCTGAAGGGGTTTCGTATAACAGCTATTTTATAGATGATGAAAAGACAGCTGTTTTTGATACTGCGGATATTACAGTATCAGATCAATATCTGGAAAATCTGAAAGATTGTCTTGATGGCAAAAAGCTTGATTATCTGGTTGTCCTTCATATGGAACCGGATCACTGCGCACTTATCAGTACTGTAGTAGGTCTTTTCCCTGAAGTTACACTGGTTGGAAATGCCAAGACATTTCAGATCATGGAGCAGTTCTTCCCGGAGGCAGCTGGCTTTAATAAGCTTGAAGTTAAGGAAGGAGATACTCTTTCAACCGGTAGTCATACTTTCCACTTTGTGACAGCCCCTATGGTACACTGGCCGGAGGTTTTGTTTGCTTATGATGAAAGCAGCAAGGCTCTTTTGTGTGCTGATGCCTTTGGAACCTTTGGAGCACTTGATGGCGGACTGTTTGCGGATGATTATGATTTCGAGAAGGAATTCCTTGATTCTGCAAGACGTTATTATGCAAATATTGTGGGAAAATACGGAATGCAGGTTCAGGCTGTTCTTAAAAAGGCTCAGGGTCTGGATATACAGATGCTGCTTCCTTTGCATGGCCCGGTTTGGAGAAAGGATATTGCCTGGTTCATTGATAAGTACCAGAAGTGGAGCACCTATGAGCCGGAGACAGATGATATTGCCGTTATTTACGGAAGCTTGTACGGACATACTGCAAGTGCTGCTATGGCTGTTGCTTCCAGCTTAATGGGCAAGACAAAAGACCGTGTTAAGGTGTATGATGTATCAGGTACGGATGTGTCCTATCTTATTGGAGAGGTTTGGCGCTGCAAGAAGCTTGTACTTATGTGCCCGACTTATAATAATGGAATTTATCCTCCAATGGAGAGTTTTATAAGCGACATGGCTGCTCTTGGGGTTCAGAACAGAATTTTTGCGATGGCACAGAACGGAACATGGGCTCCTGCCACGGTTAAACTTATGACAGAAAAACTTCAGTCATTTAAAAACGTGACAATTCTCGAAGAGAGTCTTACAATAAAAAGTGCACTTCATAAAAAAGATACTGAGAGCCTTGAGGCATTTACGGATGCCATTGTAAAGGCGTAATAAGATTATTTTTGGAGGTTGAGTGTGAAAAAGAGTACAAGTGTGATTAAGAAGATTGTCGCTATAGTTACTATGGCGGCTACGATAGCATGCGGCGTTAAGACAGCCCATGTTGTAACTGATAATGCGGGGGTTATTTCAGAAGCTGCCGGAAGACCGGTTAAGTTCAATTCCTGTGTGATCCAGGGCGGAAACATTGTTGCTAATGTTTCCTGCAGCTCAGTACCGGCTTCTGATGATGGTTTGTTTTATCTGTATGCAGATGAAGTATATCAGGATGGAACAACAGGAAAGGTAGTTGCTACTGCCCAGAGAGGCACAAGCGCTACATTCTCTTTCCCTCTTGGATATAATTCAGCTGAATCTAATCTTTCCAGAAAGTTTTTGGTTGCTGTAAAGAGCGGTGGATCTATGATCCAGGTAAGTGATGAGCATTACATCACTAACCCTGAAGGAAATGCTTACAAGACAGTTGCCAGAAATGATCATGGTATCAAGGGAATTCTTCCTACAAACGCTGACGCAGCTACATTCAAGGATCTTGGTGTTGCTCAGATGGTTTATAACCTGTACATGGGCGATATCGTTTGTGATGCGACAGTTCCGGGAGCAATCCTTTTTAATTACAACGGAACAGATTACTATTTCAACCCAACAACACTTGGTCAGTATGATGCATTTGTTCGTTGGTGCCATTTAAGCGGTTTCCAGCTTACAATGACAATCCTTAACAACAAGACTGCTGCAGGTGCAGATCTTATCCATCCACTTGCTAGAGATTCTCATGTTTGCCCTGGTTATGCCATGAACACTAAGGAAGATGGCGGTACACAGCACCTTAAGGCTATCGCAGCATTCCTTGCTATGAGATATTCAGGCGGCGCTTACGGAACCATTGATAACTGGGTAATCGGTAATGAGGTTAATGCCAGAACAGAGTGGTACTACATGAGCTCAACAAACCTTGAGCTTAATGTAAGTGAGTATGTTAAGGCTTTCCGTATTTTCTACAACGAGATCAAGGCAGTTAATGCCAATGCCAAGGTTTACAATTCAATCGACCAGGAATGGCAGAGAAAATCTAATCCGGGATGTTCTCTTTCCAAGGACTTCCTTGATAGGTTCAACTACTACATGACAAGAGAAGGTAACGTTGACTGGGGACTTTCAATTCATCCTTACAACGCTCCTTTGTATGATCCATACACATGGAAACAGCAGTCACAGTACGTTAGTAATAACGTAACAAGTAAATATATCACAATGGAGAACCTGTACGTTCTTACAGATTATATGTGCCAGTCTTCATTCCTTAGCCCAACAGGCAAGGTTCGTGATATTTCTCTTTCAGAAATCGGATTCACATCAGATTTTGGCGAAGAGTGGCAGGCAGCTTCAGTTGCTTATGCATACACAATGGCTTCAACGAACCCATATATTAAGAGCTTTATCCTCTTTAGAGAGACAGATGATGCTCACGAGATGGAAAGCCATATCGCACAGGGTCTTAAGAACCTGGACGGAACCCACAAGATGGCATACGACTACTACAAGGCTATGGGAACCAATCAGCAGCAGACTTATGTTGCTAAGGCCTCAGCCATTATCGGTTACGACATCAATTCACTGGTTGCTAACCGTACATTCCTTTCTAGAAACGGCTGGTTTTTAAATGACTAATTTAGATAAAGAGTTAGAAACACTTAATAAGATTACAAATATGCAAAAGGATTTGCTGGGCAGTATTTACGGAGATTTCTTTTCTGCTTCCTCAAACAATACAATGGCAAATGATAAGTCTTTTGCCAAGGATCCTGAGAAGCTTGAACAGGAAAAGAAAATAGAAGAGAAAGCAGATTCTCTCGGAGATGCTATAGAGAATGCAAATGCAGCTCTTGGCGAGGCCAAGAACCTGATTGCTGCAGACCCTAATATCAAGTCTGCAGAGGCCAAGGAAGAGCCACAGGAGCCTGAAGAGGATCCGATGGAATCTCTTGATAAGCTTATCGGATTAACTTCAATCAAGGATGACGTTAAAGAACTTGCCGCTTTTGTTAAGGTTCAGAAGGCCAGAAAAGATCAGGGACTTAAGTCTGTTCCTGTATCACTTCACCTTGTATTTACAGGTAACCCGGGAACAGGTAAGACTACAGTAGCAAGAATTATTGCAAGAATTTACAAGCAGATAGGAGTGTTGTCCAAGGGTCAGCTGGTTGAAGTTGACAGATCAGGACTTGTTGCCGGATATGTTGGACAGACAGCTATCAAGACACAGGAGCAGATCAAGAAGGCTAAGGGCGGAGTTCTTTTCATTGATGAGGCATATGCTCTTTCCCAGAAAGATGATGCCTTTGGTCAGGAGGCTATTGATACAATCCTCAAGGCTATGGAAGATAACAGAGATGACTTTGTTGTAATTGTTGCCGGATACACAGAGTCTATGAAGAAGTTCATAGAATCTAACCCGGGACTGAAGTCCAGATTCAACAAGTACATCGAGTTCCCTGACTACAGCATTGATGAGCTTGAAGAAATCTTCTACATGAACTGCAATAAGTACGACTACAAGGTTGATGAGGAAGTTAAGCATCAGATCAGAGCACTTATTACAGCCAAGAAGCTTGAGAACATCGATAATTTTGCTAACGCAAGAGAAATCAGAAACCTCTTTGAGGAGATCATTACCAACCAGGCAAGAAGAATCTCAACTCTTGAGAATCCTTCTGGAGATGATATGATGACTATCCTTCGTGAGGACCTTGAGGATCTGTCAGTTCTAGCAGGTACCAAGGATCAGGGAGAGACTGATAAGCCATCTGATACAGAAGCAGAGGCAAAAGAGTCTGAAGAAAAAGGCGAAGAAGAAAAAGCAGAGCCTGAAGAAGTATAAGCTTGTAAAAGAATAGAAATATTGTTATAATCGATAATGCTTGCGGACAGCACTGCAAGCATTATCAGTTTATCGAGGCGTGGCTCAGTTTGGTAGAGCGCTGCGTTCGGGACGCAGAGGTCGCAAGTTCGAATCTTGTCGCCTCGACTATAGATGATGAAGGAAACTCAGTTGTTCGAAAATATCGAATAACTGAGTTTTTCATTTTTTCTTAATAAATTCTTGTGCATTCCTTGGGGTATAATACATATAGGCATTTAGGCGTTGTATGGGGGGAGCAATGAATTTTCTTAGCAAAAAGCAGAGAAGACAGGTCACAATAGTAAGTCTTATCTACATTTCAATGATTTTCTTATGTTGTCAGTTTCTCTTTATAAGAGGAATCTCTAATCTAATTCCTATTTATATTTTTAATATCTCCGGCGATATATTCGGAATGGTAATGGGGTATCTGGTTTTTGTCTGTTGCATAATTGATGTACAGAAAAATGGCACAGACCATAGATATTTCCTGTATCTTCTAAATGCGGCTTATATGGGCCTGTTTACAGATGCTGTTGCGTGGCTTGTGGACGGAGTAGAGGGGCTCAGGGTAGTCAATATTATCGACAATACCCTTTATTATATGTGTGCTCCGGCTGAAGCCTGCTTTTTCTGGCTGTATACCATGAACTATCTCAAGATAAACAAAGGCGTGATCCAAAAGTTTGGAAAGATAATTCAGATAGGGTTCCTAATATCTATTGGAATGAGAATCCTGAATCTTGTGACAGGATGGTACTTTATAGTAGATGCTCAAGATATTTACCATAGACAGCCGCTCTATCCGGTATCCATGTTGTATCCGCTTATTACCTTGATTGGCGCACTGATTGCCGTTGGAATCAAACGAAAACAATTGCAGACATATCAGATGGTGGTTTTTGTGATCTATGCTTTTGCACCTATGATTGTGGGAATCATGACACTGGCTGTTTATGGGCTGAGCCTTAGTGCGGGTGTGGTAATGCTTGACGTACTCCTCATGTACTGCGTTTTGAACGTTGCTCAGGGAAAAGAAAAAGCTGTTGCCGACAGAGATCTGACACTGGCCGCAGACATTCAGGAGAATATCCTTCCCAAGACCTTCCCTTATCTTCCGGAGAGAAAAGAGTTTGATCTTTACGCCACAATGAATCCTGCAAAAGAGGTTGGCGGCGACTTCTACGACTTTTTCATGGTGGATGATGATCATATAGCCCTTGTTATGGCGGATGTTTCCGGAAAGGGAATACCGGCGGCTTTATTTATGATGGTTGCCAGGACACTCATAAGAAACAGAGTACTGATTGGAGACAGTCCCGCAAAGGCGCTGGAAAGCGTGAACAATCAGCTTTGTGAAGGAAATAAGGCCGAGCTTTTCGTTACAGTATGGCTGGCGGTTATATCTCTTTCAACAGGCAAGGGTGTGGCGGTAAATGCAGGCCATGAGCATCCTGTAATAAGAAGAGCAGATGGGAATTACGAGCTTGTAACCTATAAGCATTCACCGGCTGTGGCAACTATAGAGGGAATACCTTTTAGAGAGCATGAATTCCAGCTTAATCCAGGGGACAGCCTTTTTGTTTACACTGACGGTGTTCCTGAGGCAACAAATAACGAGAATGTTCTCTTTGGAACTGAGAGAATGATGGAATCTCTTAATAAAGACCCTGATGCAAAACCGGAGACAGTACTTGGCAACATGACAAAATCAATTGAAGCATTCGTGGGAGATGCCAAACAGTTTGATGATATCACCATGCTGGGCATGAAATACTTTGGACCATAAAAATAATCCTGATACCGATTTGATGATTGGTATCAGGATTTTCTTTATTTCTTATAAATGCTGTAGCTGTCTGTATGTACAAGCTCTGTCATGTTGCCTTTGACATAGTCTTCCATGTCCTTGCTGTAGCCGTATAGTACAGGCCAGGTCGGAACCTCATTTGAAGGATCGCTAAACTCAGGACCGGTCATAACGAAATCAGCGGCTTCTAAGGCGTAAACCTCATTAGGGGTCACATCGTAGTAAAATTTCAGGACATATTTCTGGAAATCATCGGCGTAAAAGATATTGTCGATATCGGTAGGATTATCCATCTTAGCCAGAGCAGCCTGAATATCATTTTCTCTCGTTGCAAGAGGGCTTCTGTAAAATGGACTAACGCAGTTTATTACTGTGATCAATATCGTACAACCAGCGAGCACATAGCCGCATCTGATAAGGAGCGAATCTCTCTTAATAAGCTCAAGAGCCTGATTCAGCATGTATACCAGTCCTATAAAAAGAAATACCGCCAAAAAACTCAGGACTCTGAGATAAGGGTGGACACTCTGAACAATAAGCATTATTGGAACAAGGATAAGTCCGCAGCTGATAAACAGGCTAAGGAAAAAGTTCTCCCTATGTCTTATAAGCATTATCAGTGATATTACTGAAAGTATCGCTACAGCGATATAGAGGATAAATACAGCTAAGCCGGCCCTGTCATAGAAGTTACCCAAAAGAGATATGAAGTACTCGGGCATTGTTCTGATACATTCAAACCTGTCTATGCTTTGAATGTATGGTGTTGCCAGCATGTAGTCGATACCGGTTTTGGCAGCAAGGAAAGGCGCTTTGAGGATTATTTTAACCTGTGAAATCCCATAAAAGGAACTGGATGCGTCTTTGCTAACAAGATTTGCTCCGATGGCCAGCCATATCAGCATGTATAAAAAGAGTGTGGCCAAGGCTGCGATGATGCCTGATAAAACAAGATGCCAGAGGTCTCGGTATCTCTTTTGAATAAGGAGATACAGACCTCCTGTTATGCAAACCGGTATTACCCAGTAAATTGAGCTTGGAACAATGTAAAGTCCAAAGGTGAGGGCAGCAGCAAAGAAAAAGTAATTCTTGATTCTGCAGTCTCCGAGGGCAACTCTGTATGCGGCGAGAATCGCTACCAAAAGGCAGGTGGTGGAAAGGGTATAGCCTCTTCCCTGAAACGCGAGTCTGAAAACCAGATATGTTCCGGCATAGAGAGCTGTAGCAGCTACCGAGTACCATTTATTCATGAACTTATAAGAAAGCTTGTAGATCAGTATCAGATTGGCAATTGCGGCAATACAGGAAATACCGCGAAGGCCAATGTATGGATTACCCAAATAATCAAGGAATGCTGATACAACAGAATATCCTACGTGGTTATTGGGAACAGGCCAGTGAATCGCTGCATAAATCGGCCCCCTGCTAATGAAGTAGTAGTAGGTATAAAGCTCGTCATACCAAGGCTTATTGGTAAACATGTTGTAAATATAGACTACAGCCATGAATAGGATGAGCACTGCGGCTACAATGTGTTCTTTTATAAAATCCGGTGAAAATTTCTTGGTCATCATTAAACTCCACTTAGTTTATATACGTTTATCCAATATCTCTCTATGAGAATGTTATGAAGTAATTTATTATTTATTCCAAGGCTTTCCCAGGAAGCTACAATTTCTTCCCTTGAGTTAAAGCTTCCCCAGAAATACACATTTTCATTGCCGCTCTCAATCAGGGTGACAATATTTGCATCAGTGACATTATCCTGAATATTTCCAAGCATATCCGGAAGGAGCTTGTCGATTTCGTTCTCATACAAAAGAACCTTGCAGTCAGGTCTGTAGTAAGCCATGACCGCACATACGTGATCAAAGTTTGTGATTATTACACTACCCTCAGGTATCTGTGAAAGCGCCTCGTCGGAAGCTCGCATATTTGTCAGCTTTCCGCCTTCTTCTGTTCTTAGTCCCATCATGTTGAGAGTGCCAACAAGCAGCATAGGAATAATAAGAGGCAGCAGGAACAATTTTTTGTCGGATACTTTATTAACCATAAAGCTGACAAAAAGCCACAAGCCGCCCAGAGTAGGAACGAGATATCTGTATACAAAGATGGGAGTTCCCAAGGCGGAGAGGATAAATCCGCTGACTACCACAATTATAATCGGCATGAGGCAGCAGACAATAAGAATGTAGTCGCCTTTCTTGGCCTTCATGAAAAAGAAAATTGTCAGCACAGCGAGAGCAAAAATGAGAAGCCCTGCAGATATTTCCGGCATTTTTCCAAAGTAAACAATAGGAAGGATAATGAACTTGATGCAGCCAAGGATACTTCTAAGAGTAAGGGGCTGGATCCAGTATTTACCTGAGATGTTAGCTATCTGGCTACTCAACACCGGAAGCCATGGAAGGTAACAGATAACAGATAAAACGCTGCATACAACAAGGCGAACCAGGTTGTCGGCTTTCTTTTGCCCCTTAAGAACAACAAGCAAAAGAAAAGCACCAATATAGGAGCCAATGATGGCAATGCAGGCGTAGTA
Organism: Butyrivibrio sp. VCB2006; assembly: GCF_000420945.1. Taxonomy (GTDB): domain Bacteria; phylum Bacillota; class Clostridia; order Lachnospirales; family Lachnospiraceae; genus Butyrivibrio. The sequence goes on along the minus strand of NZ_ATVX01000003.1, from coordinate 138,952 downwards.
CTGTGTGTAGGCGGTAAGTATTCCGATTAAGAAAAACAGAGTCCAGGCCAGATTATTCTTTTTATCCAAATTGGTAAGGATTTGGTAAGAAATAAGAATCTCTGCGGTAATGAAAAGAAGTGCCAGGGAATACATCCTTATCTCTAAATAGTAGCTTGGAATCTGAGGCATTACAGTAATAAGCAGCATGAAAAGTCCAAAAGTCAGAGTTCCAAAGTGCTTTCTGATATAGGTTATGCCAAGGATAAAGAGAAATGCCCATGGAATAAGAGATGCTATCTTGGCTACTCTGATAATGTTCGCATAGCCTGAAAGCTTAGAGATCAGAGATTCGGCTACTTTTAGATAACAATAGTATAGAGGTGGGTGAACATCCCTTGATGTAAGGGCTGTGATATCGGAAAAATTATGCTCCGCAAAGGAAAGGGAAAAGACTTCGTCGTACCATACATCATTTCCCATAGCGAATCTGATTATATAAATGAATACTATAAACGCGATAAAGCCCAGTACTGCCCCAATAGTGTTCTTTATCTTTTCCCCATTAAAACTCATAGTAAAAAGTCCTATTTCTTCCTTCGGTCATGCCCAGTCTGCCTGTAGTATGCCTGCTTGTTTTCGTACATGCGGCTGTCTGAAATACGCTCAAGTTCATCCACTGAGGCTGCAGGAAATTCCTTGTGGCTGGCGAATCCTATGGAGATGGAAAGAGAATCTGAATATGCACCATGCCAGGTTCTGGTGTTGATTACAATGTTTTCCATGAGATTCTTGTAGTCATCCATATGGATGATAGCAATGAATTCGTCGCCTCCGGTACGGTATACTTTGCCGCTACTTCCAATGGTTTTCTGCAGACAATCAGCGGCGCCCTTTATAAGTTCATCGCCTGCTGCGTGCCCCTTGGTGTCATTGGTTATTTTAAGCCCATTTACGTCTGCCGACAATAGTATAAAGTCTTCATCAAGGCCATTTTCTCTGTAAATTGCTATATCATCGTCATAGCTTCTTCGGTTATAAAGCCTGGTAAGCTCGTCTGTCATGGCGATTCTGATGAGTTTTTCTTCTTTTTGCTTGTCTTTTTCTATGTTCTGTACAGTAAAAATAATGGTAATAGGAATACCATCTTCGTTCTTTTCAACAGTGATATACTGGGCTCTGAACCAGCCGGAAACAATATTGATAAACTCCGCGGAGATGGATTTCTTTTCCAATAAACGTTCTCTTAAGGTGGTTAGATTGGTGAATTCCCAGAAGGAATCCAGCTGCTCCGGAGCAACCTGCTTTCTCATGCCCATAACCATGCTGGTGTGGTCGAAGCCGTTGATGTTAAGTGTGGCCTGCTCAGTGTCAATGTCAGAAAGAGAATGTTCCGTCATATTGCGGAAGTTTAGGAGGTTAACCCTGTCGTAAATACCTGCCATGGAAGAAAGGGTGTTAACGGAATCGGCAGCCTGCTGTTCACGTTCTTTCATGGTGTTGTACATATCAAATTGCTCACGTAGATAGCGGTGAGTTGTCTTTAGAATAGCAAAGCCTGCAATCAGCATGATGAACATCTCGATAGTATTTCCGCTGATAACATTGAAGAAATACTTCATGACCGAATTGTAATCGGCACGATGGCTTGCATAAAAGGGTGCAGTAACCCATGTAGTCATCAGCATTGTGCCATAGTTTATGATAAGGGAAATGAAGTAGACTCTGTAGCTACAAAAAAGAAGCGACAACAGTGGAACCAAAAACCAGGTCAGACGAAGATAAACGTGAGAATAGGCCAGGTAAAATAAAAGAATATCCAGTATAAACAGAGCGTATACACTGGTAAAATCGGACTGAGGATTATTTTTTATAGCCAAAATATGACTTAGGGTAAGTATTACAACGAAAACTGTTATATTTAGGCAGGCTAAATATGAGACATCTTTAAAAACACCCGTGGCAACGCCAAGCGCGATGGCAGGGCCTGTCAAGACGCAGAACCACAGAGCTTTGTTAAGATACTGATTGATCTTAGCTCTGTTTTCCAAAAGGAAATCTTCGTAGGTTTCCGAAGCAGATTTATTTTTTTCCGGAAAGTTAAAGAACAAGGTCATTGTTTACCCTCATGAATTCATGAATCAAAAATCGCAATAAACCCCATATACTATTCTAGCATACGAGAAAACGCATATAAATTGCCGATTGGTAAAAGTTCTATTAATTTATGTGATCAGCGCCGGCTTGAATTGCATGGCAGATTGCTAATCAATATAATCAGTATATGAAGTTTGAGCATAAGTTTAGAGGTGAAAAAGATTATGAAATCAACTGCAGAAGTTAAGATAATCGGAGAAAGATATTCTGATAACTATACATGTGGTCTTACAATGCTTGGAAGCGGCTCTATGGATGGCTTCAAGCTGGAAAAAGAAACAGATGAAGTAGCAAAGTACAGACGAGAGGATGGTCTTGTACTTGAGGTTACTAATAGGAAAAGCTCTCTTTCAGAGGCTACAGAGGTTATTACAGTGGTGAGCAACGAGGGAAAAGAGCCACTGACTATGGAGATGCTGACTTCTGTCCTCTTAAAGGGAATAAAGGCTGACAAGATTCACAGGTTTTCGTCCTTCTGGAGCGCAGAGGGCAGGCACAAGGTGGATACAATAAAAGAACTTGATATGGAGCACTCCTGGAGTGATCATGGCTACAGGGTTCTTAAGTTTGGAAACCTGGGATCAATGCCTGTCAGACAGTTTTTCCCATTTGTTGCCGTGGAGGATTCTGAGACTTCTACCTTTACAGCAGTACAGCTGTATGCCCCAAGTTCATGGCAGATAGAAGTGTGCGTTAAGTCCGGAGATGTAGTTAAGATTGCAGGAGGTCTTGCGGACAGGGATTTTGGACACTGGACCAAGAAGCTTATGCCTGGGGAGAGCTATGAAGCGCCCAAGGCACTTGTTGCCTGCGGTAATTCTCTTTTGGATGTCTGCGACAAGCTGGTAAAGGCCCAGAATCCGGATATCAGCCCGGTGGATGAGGATATGGGAATTGTATTTAACGAATACTGCGCAACCTGGGGAAATCCAACTATAGACAATCTCAAGAAGCTGGCAGATAAGATTGAAGGAAAAGGCATTAAATACCTTGTCATGGATTCCGGTTGGTACGGAGATTGCGGCAACTGGTGGGATTGGCGTGGTGACTGGAGAATCAATACAAAGAGATTTCCAAATGGCCTTAAGGAACTGACAGATTATATTAAGTCAAAGGGCATGATTCCCGGCATATGGTACGAACTTGAGAATACCTCTCAGGAGGCACCTTCTTTTTATGAAACAGAGCACCTTGTTAAAAAGGACGGCGTGCCGCTTACTGTTGGGAATGTGCATTTCCTGGATATGGAAGATCCGTGGGTTATTGAACATCTGGATAAATATGTAATTGATAATCTTAAGGATAATGGCTTTGGGTATATCAAGATTGACTACAATGACACCATGGGTATGGGCTGTGACGGGCCTGAGGGAATGGGAGAGAATCTTAGAAAGAAAGTTCTGGCTACTCAGGAGTTCTTTAAGAGAATGAAACGCGAGATTCCGGAGCTTGTAATCGAGAACTGCTCCAGTGGCGGACACCGCCTTGAGCCTTCCTTCATGGAACTATCTTCCATGGCAAGCTTTTCCGATGCCCACGAATGCTTATCACTTCCTATTATCGCTGCCAATGTTCAGAGAGTAATTAAGCCCTCTCAGAGCCAGATCTGGGCAGTAATGAGAGCAAGGGACAGTGACGAGAGAATATGGTATTCTATCTGCGCCACATTCCTGGGCAGAATGGGACTTTCCGGAGATGTTTATGATCTGAGCGACCACCAGTGGCAGCTCCTTGATCAGGGAATGGCCTTCTATAACAAGGTCTCAGATATTATAAAAGATGGTAAGACCACAGTTCTTGAAGCTGATACAGATAGCTACAATGAACCTACAGGATCTCAGCTTGTTATCAGAGAGCTGGGAGATAAGGCACTTGTTGTTTATCACAGATTTGCTGATTCTGTCAGCCTTTCAGAATATGGAAAGAACCTTGGAATTGATATGGAACGTTTCAAGATAATTGAAAAATATGGTCAGGCAGATAAAGATTTTTCTGCCATGGCAATTCTTGCAGAACTGTAAAGGCGCATAAATACTGATGTCAACAACGTTTTTGAGGTTGAAAAATATTTATTAAAAAATCTTAAAAATGTTGTTGACAAATATAAAACACTAGTGTATCATTTATTTTGCTGTCGCGAAAGCGACTTTACATATATGCGATAGTAGCTTAGTTGGTAAAGCGCCACCTTGCCAAGGTGGAGACCGCGGGTTCGAGCCCCGTCTATCGCTCTTTTTATTGCTTAAAAATAGCTAATATAAAACCCTCAGACAAATGTCTGAGGGTTTTTGATTTATTTCTTCATGTAGATATTCCATTCTCTGAAGGCGAAAAGAAGATATCCGTAGCCTGGAATAGGGAACTTCTTTCCAAGCTTAACTGCTCCGCCTGGCATGTACTTAATATGTTTCCATTTGTATATGTTAATATTTCCAAAAACGGATACTACCTTTTTCTTGAACTTACTATAACTCATATAGTTCAGGCAATCTCTGAAGTAGCCTTTATTTCTCTCGTATACTTCTTTGGCCGGAAGACCTGTCTGAAACTCATTTCTTACTCCTAGAGCTGCCCACATACGAAGCCATGCATCTGAATGGCAGAGGCCACCAAATGGAACGCCGATATGAGGTTCTTTTGCCCTAAATCTGCTAGGCATGCAGTGTGTTGATATTCCGCCTGGCTTTAAAACTCTATATATTTCCTTTAATGCTTCTTCTGTATTCTGTACGTGCTCGAAAACTGATGTGCTGAAAACGTAATCAAAGGTGTTATCGTCATATGGAATACGATATGGATTCATTTCAATCTGCTTGTAATAACTACTATCCAGTGCAGAAGACTCCATAATATCTACGCCTTGCGCGTCATATCCAAGCTCTAACAATCCTTGAACAATTTCCCCATCGCCACAGCCAAAATCAAGGATTTTCATGTCCTTCCTGAGTTCAAAACCTAGTGCCTTCAGCACCTGGATCTTACTCATTACCAACTCGTTCTGGACTGATCTCATCTTTTCGTTCATATATAATGCCTTCTCTGTTTATCGCATTTTTCTTGATATCGCTAAAACAAAATAACAAAGAGTATTATATTAGATTTAACAACCATATTCAAGCTACGCAAAGCCCTTTTTAGTAAATGCAGTAGTGACTGCATTAAGGATTTCAGTTTTGTCAGAGCTCTTGGTTATGCCCTTCACAGAGGAAGTAACCTTGTCCAAAGCGTTACTGGTCAGACTCTCGCTTACAACTTTCTTAACCCATTCCATGTCGTCTATAGTTTTTTCACCGGTATATATCTTTTCAAAGACAAAAGCAGAAGCTTCGCCCAGGGCAAAAACAATGGTTCCGGAGATAACGCCATTGATTACGGCGGCACCCAGGTTGACTCCCGGGATAAGCTTCATACTGGAAGCAAGCATCTTTCCGGTGATACTGACGGTTCCTATATCAAGAATGAATTTAAGTAGCTCTTTTGCCTTCTTGGTCTTTTTAATACCCCAAATTTTGAAGATTGATTCTATTTCCAGGGATTCTGTTGGCTTAAGCAGCATGACATCCATAACCGGCAGTCCAACACTGCCAACAGTGATTCCGGTCAGCGTAGCTACGCTTACTACTGCGTGTGACATGGCTCTTTTCCTGGAAAGGTTGTATCGCGCAATATCTTTTTCCGCGGCCTGAAGGCCCTCAGGTAAAAGATTATTTGTAGCTTCGATAAGCTCCGTAATACCCATAGGTGGAAGCAGGCTTCCATCCTCGGTTTTTTTAGGCTTTGCAACAACAGAGATGATTTCCGAAAGCCTGGTCATGTATTTTTTCTTGGATAAAAAAGCTTTCTCAACAATTTCCTTAGCGGCATTGGCATCGCTTTCTTCGTAGGACTGTGTAATTACCGTGATAACAGGCACATTTTTCCATACGCTGATGGCATCCATAAAGGATTCAATTGTTTTGGGGAACAGTTTGGCAGTGTATCTGTCCAGGCAAAACCAGATCACGCTGATTTGATTGTCTTTTTTGCCGGATTTTATTGTTTTTCCGGACCATTTTCGCACAGCATTTACGGCCTTGAGCTCTTTAAATACTCCCGGCTCAATTCCGGTTGTGTCAATCAATCTAAACGGAACCGCTTTGTTTTCATACACCTGAAAGTCAGAAGCAGTTTCTTTACTTGCGGAAGCAGATTTTTTCATTACTTCATCCCCAAGGACCGCTTTGATCAACGTTGATTTTCCTACGCCTTCGTAACCGACAACTAATACATTCCCTTTCTCCATTTTTATTCTCCATCAAAAGAAAAACAAACGATATACCGTCTATTGAATATTATATACTAATATCCCATTGACAATAAACATTATTTCATAAAATAATAGAGATAACTTTATCACGTTAATGCAAAGGAGAACGCTATGTTTATCGACTCTTTCTGGTCTCTGCTTCCGGCAATCATCGCCATAGCTCTGGCACTAATCACCAAAGAAGTTTATTCGTCACTATTTGTCGGCATTGTTGTAGGCGGCATGCTGTATTCGGGATTTAGTTTTACAGGAACAATCGAGCATGTTTTTGTTGAGGGAATGATCGCGCAACTTTCTGATGCTTGGAATGTCGGCATCCTGATTTTCCTTGTTGTCCTTGGAACAATGGTAATGCTCATGAACAGGGCTGGCGGATCCGCAGCCTTTGGTAAGTGGGCAGTGTCTCATGTAAAAACAAAAGCCGGAGCCCAGATTGCTACTATAATCCTCGGTATGCTTATTTTCATAGATGACTATTTTAACTGTCTTACTGTTGGCTCCGTTATGAGACCAGTAACCGATAAACAGAAAATATCCAGAGAAAAGCTGGCATATCTTATTGATGCCACTGCCGCTCCTATCTGTATAATTGCTCCTATTTCTTCATGGGCGGCTGCTGTTACAGGCTTTGTGGATGGTGTAAACGGATTGACTCTTTTCGTAAGAGCTATCCCTTACAATTTCTATGCACTTCTTACAATTATAATGATGTTCGGCCTCACTGCTTTGAATTTCGATTATGGCTCAATGAAGAAAGCAGAAGAGCATATGAAGGTAAAAGAGATAATGAATCCCTTCGGTGATGGTGAAGGACTCCTTGGTGCCAGCGATCAGCCGCATCCTCCTACATCTCAGAAGGGTAAGGTTATTCACCTTATCTTCCCTATAGTTACTTTGATAATTTGCTGTATTATTGGAATGATCTATACAGGCGGATTCTTTGAAGGAACAGGATTTGTCGATGCATTTTCAGGATCAGATGCTTCTGTAGGACTTGTTTACGGATCTGTAGGAGCTCTCATTCTTACAGTTATCTTCTTCATGGCAACAAAGGTCCTTAGCTTTAAGGATTGTATGAATTCAATTCCTGAAGGATTCAAGAGTATGGTTCCTGCGATTCTGGTTCTTACTTTTGCCTGGACCTTAAAGGCAATGACAGATTCTCTTGGTGCAGCCAACTATGTTGCAGGAATTTTCGAGAACTTTGCTGACAACGGCGCTGTTATGAGTTTCATTCCTGCTGTAGTATTTATCATCGCAACCTTCCTTGCATTTGCGACAGGTACATCCTGGGGAACATTCGGTATTCTTATTCCTATAGTTGTTAACGTATTTGGTTCAAATATGGAAAACGAGCTGATGATCATCGCCATTTCTGCATGTATGGCAGGAGCTGTTTGCGGAGATCACTGTTCACCAATTTCAGACACGACAATCATGGCAAGTGCCGGTGCCCAGTGCGATCACATCAAACATGTATCCACTCAGCTTCCTTACGCAATGACCGCTGCCGCTGTATCCTTCGTTGCATACATTATCTCCGGTTTTGTGAGAAACTGGGTAATCTGCTTGGGCGCAGGTATAATGCTTATGATAGTTACTCTGTACGTATTGAAACAAACTCAAAAGTCTTGATAAATTAGGATAAATTAGAATTGGTTTTTCTTTTGCCATGGAATAATTTGATTCGTATATATTAATAGATTACGAAATTTATTCAATTGCCATGAGGGTCTTGGCATTAGGAGGAACCATGAGAGACAGAAAAAGATTTTCATCATTTGTTAATTTACTTTTGGCTACAATGATCATTTCAGCAGCAGCCGGATATGGCGTTAGAAAAATGGATCTTGCTCATATGGCAGATTCAAACGTAGCACAGGCTGTCGCAGCTGAAGCGGAAAAAGAAATCCTTGTTGCAGCTTCTGATGATGAAATACTCGACTCTGTCATTTCAGATACAGATTTAAAGGGCTGAAATTAAATCATTATAGATATAACAAAAACCCCAGATCATCACGATCTGGGGTTTTTAAGCAATAAAAAGAGCGATAGACGGGGCTCGAAGTAAACGCCCCATTTGAAAACTGCATGGAAAGGAGGTTTTCGGCGCTCTCTTCTTCAAAAAAGACCACTTCAAGACCACTTCTATTTTCGACTTGAAAGAAAAAGACCACTTCAAAGACCACATACTCTATAGCAAAAGATAGTAGTAATTGATTATAAAAGCTGAATAAAATATAATACTGTATTGTTCTGTATTTATGTGGTTTACACAGAAATAATGTATTGTGGTACAATATATTTGTAGAAATATCATCTTTGGAGGAATAAAAATGCTATTTCAAGGCACATCTGTATCTGTTGCTTATAATAGGATTGAACAAATAAAAAAAGTTTATTATACGAATGTCGATATTCTCAAGGAGTACTTTAATGAGGCAACAGTTTTACCTGTTCCTGAAGATGCACCTGATGAAATTCCAAGGATAATAGTAAAAACGCTTCATGAACATGCACAGCTAAATATTTCGCCAGTGGCAGCAACTTTTGAGGTTCATTACAATGAGGGATATGAGAAGGACTGGGAAAGCTGTGAGAAATATATTCGAGAACGAATGAATAAAGTTTTTGAGTTTCTAAATCTTTTTACAAATAATCAATATTCTTATGTTGGCGTTGTATCGAGTGTTTTATATGATGAGGTTTCTTCAAATGGAACTGGGAAGTTGGCAGACAAACTTTTAAATGCAGCAAACATCAAAAATATTTATGACTTAAATATAAAATATACTTTTGTAGAAAGTGATAAATATTTTGTTAATATTCTTTTACAAAATGCAAGATTACTTAAGTCTGGTTTAGAAATTAATAAAGCGGGATCTTTGTCAATTAAGAATCAGATTGCTGAAACTATTGGTGCAATCATAGATATAAATGATCGATATGGATTTAATAATGTTGAAGGTTATTGCTCTAATGATGCGGTTATTGATGATCTTTTAAGCAGCATGAGATGTATTGTTGAAAATAAACTTGCTACACTAATAGAGAAAGGAGAGTATTGAAAATGGAGCGAAATTCATTTATTAGAAATGCCACGCAAACAGCTATTGTTTTTGGTATCACGCTTTCTGCCATGAATGGTAATAGTACATTAGTTGTAAATACTCTTCCTAGTGATGGTATATTGAAAAAACCAGCATACTATACAGAATTCGTAAATCCAAGTACTGCTTATGCAGCATCTCTTGAAATGGGCAATTTATACGCACAAAAAGATACATCCCTCGAAAGAGAAGCCAGAGAATTATTTGGCGTAATGCGAGCAGCTTCAGCTGCTGAAGTTGCAGGTGTTAAAAGCTATATCAAGAGTATATCAAAAGATACAGGAGTTAATTTTTTTGATTTATGTTAATAGAATTCATTGATTTCGTTGATAGTGTTTTGCCGTCAGTAGATCCTGACTTTCGAGATGGTGCAAAGAACGCAATTAGACAGTTTGAAAAAGATGGCGAACAACTGAAATATATGATGCTAACTCCATTAGGAGAATTGTCTCAGGGAGATATTCTTTCAAGCGTTCCATTTAGCTTTTTTGATGATGATGGGACACAGAAAATTTTTGTTTCTGATGCAATGGTTATTAGTACATCTTGTCATATAGATAATAAAGACAAATTGACATTAGCTCCGGTTCTTCCAATTGATAAGTTTACTGGTCCTATTTCAGAACTAAAGTCTAATTGTATTTTTGACTATATGTATATTCCGGATGGGGTAATGTCTGATAAGTTTGTGAGCTTTGAGTTAATAAACTCATATAGTAAAGCTTTAATATTTGAAGGTTTGAACTCTAATAAAATTCAGAGAATTGGATCTTTAAATCAATTGGGATACTATTTCTTCGTTGTTAAACTGACAGTTTTCTTTATGAAGCTTGAAGATAACGAAACACTTACTGCTAGAGGTGTTGGTTTCAATTTCTAGTTATAATATGTATATAGCTAATTATATGAAAATATTGAGGATTCTTATTGTTAATATCTAAAAAAGTGGGCACCATTATTATGGCGATACCCACTTTTTGTATACTACGAAATATAAAGAGCTCATGACATATGCAAAGCAGTATAATCATGACATTTATGTAAGATTGGTTATAAATATAGAAATACAATTTAATTATTCTGAACCACTTCATTTTCCCATTCCCTGTATATTTTCATAGAACAAATTTTATCATATGTACCGGAAGCAACAATTTTTCCTCTATCCATGATGTGAATAACATCGGCATATTCCAATAATTCCGGATTATGGGTCGTAAAAAGAATGGAAGAAGCGCTCTTAATCAAATTTCCAAATACTTTTCCAGATGTTATAGGATCAAGATTTGCGGTAGGTTCATCGGCAATCAGTATATCTGAGCCAGCGACCATAGCTCTTCCTATGGCTACTCTCTGCGCTTCGCCACCTGACAAATTTTCATCGCCGTCAGGTAATATTTCTGAAAGTCTTTCATCTCCAAGACTCTTGAGCTCGGCAAGATTCTCAATCTCTTGAATACGCGATTCTATATTTTTGTCATTTCCATATGATATGTTCTCATGAATCGAAACTGGAAATAACTGAGGTGCAACTGGAATATAAGAGTATACTCCATCTGACTGTTTCTTTACGCATCCACTTGTTGGTGAAAGGAGGCTTAGCAGGATTCTTATAAATGTCGTCTTTCCAGATCCATTCTTACCAATAAGCGCCACCTTTGAGTTTTTAGTAATGCTAAAATCAATACTATCAAGTATTGTCTGACCATCTACGCTGTAACTAATATTCTTTGCTTCGATAACATGATTGTCGTCGCATTTTTCAACGCTACCTTCTTCGCAATCAACATATTTTAAATACTTATCAAGGACATAAGAATTATCCTTTATTCCCATATAAGCAGATGTGATACGTCCCATATACTTCTTCATTGTATTGTATACAGAAAACATTGTAACAATTATTCGGACGCTGCTGTCTTTTATAAAAAAATATGCTGTGACCAAAAGAAGCATATAAACAGCGGCATCTAATAGTCTGATCAGATTCGATCTTTGCGCCTGGTTAAATGCTGCCTTTTCACATTTATTCGTGTATCCGACAAATAGCTTATTGACCTCTTCTACGTTAGAGTCATACTTTCCGCTTACAATATAACTCTCCGTTCCACTGATCAAGCGCTTAAATGCCCCGGTAATCTTTGATTTTTCTTCAAAGAGTTGCTTATTCTGCTTATTTATGGATTCACTTCCAAGCTTTCCTATGGCTAATTGCAGCACACTTCCGATAATTACCACCAATGACATCCAACTACCAATGTAAAAGCTCCAAATTCCAACAGCTATAAAAACAACCATATCTGTCAGAATCTCGTTCAAATAAAATAAAGTATTAACAAGTATATGAGCTTTGTCCGCCAAAAACGAATATGCTTCGTTCCCATCATAGTTTTTATCTATCTGAGCCATGTTTGAGTTGTAGAGCGTATTAATACACTCCTCGCGCACATTTTCAATTTCACGGAAAAAGAACTCTCCGTTGATGAATATATCAAAACGATATTTTACTACGATATAAATAGCTGTAATCAAAAACCATATGGCTGTATAAATGGCCATTCCGCGATAATTGTAGTTTTCATATTGTTCCATCATCAGATTGATAAATGCAGGCAATAAAGCCAGCTGTATCAAATAGTATATTTCCATACAGAAATCGGCTAAAAAGAATCCTCTTGCATTTTTATTAAGCATCAATGGAACACAAGCTCTCTTAAGTTTATTTATCATGCTTCTTCCTCTTTAAAATCACTATTTATCCACCTGTAAAAATCATTCTCGTTGCTGCATAGCTCTTCAAAACTACCGTTTTCCAGAATCTTACCATGATTCATATAGACGATTTCATCAGCTATATCAAAATTTGTCTGTCTGTGAGAGACCATAATTACAGTTGTCCCATTACGAGAACATTCCTTTAATTTCTCGTAAAATATTCTTTCTTTTCCCGGATCTATCGCAGAAAAAGACTCATCAAGTAAGACAAGTTCTTTTGTGTTATAAAGCACACTTGCAAATGCCAGCATCTGCCTTTCGCCTGATGACAATGGATATCCGGACTGACTTATTGTAAGTTCATCTGTAAAATTGTTTTTCTTAAATACATCAAGCAGTTTGGACTCTTTCAAAGCCTTGTTATATGCAACCTCATTTAAGCTGCCATACACAATGTTTTCTCTGATTTTGCCTTGTATAAAAACATGATTCTGTTCAACATAACCGGCTTTTTGGTAATATGACTTTCTGGTCACCTCAGAAAGATTCGTATTATTCCAACATATACTTCCTCCGTCCAGAGGAATTAGCCTAGCGATTGCTTTAAGTAAGGTGCTTTTTCCACAACCGGAGGAGCCTGCAATAACGTAGAATTTCCCTTTTTCAAATTTGAAATTTATGTCTTTTATTATTTCCTGATTGTCATAACTGATTTTCAGATCTTTAACCTGAAGAAATCTGAATTCTTCATTAAGTTCGAGCTCACCTTTATCATCAGGTATCTGTTCAAACTTTATAATCCTTGATGCAATGCTTTCCAGTTCCTTCAGCTGTATCATCTGTTCCGGAAGCTCGAATATTTTCTTTTGAACACTAATAAGTGACTGAATCATTGCAAGCATATTAGCTGGCGGCATAGCCCCTATAATCATGGCTACAAAGCTCAGGCTCAATATTACTAAAGTGAACATCATATCAGCTGTCTCTTCTACAAGATACACTTTTAGTTGAGCTTCCCATGATTTACGCGCAGTATTTGAGTAGTCATCAGCTCGCTTCCTGTGTTCGGAAATGATTTTTTTCTTGGAAAGGAATGCTCTGATAACTTCCAGATTATCCAGGGCTTTCCACAGATAATTGGTCCAAAGACCATATTTATCATTTATTTCTTTATTGAATTCATATAGTTTTAACTTATTGTTTTTATTCAAGATACTAAGTACTATGCTGGAAACAATAATCATCAAGGTGATCCAGGCATTTATGGTTATTCCATATATTACATAGCATGGTATAACCATAAAAGAAGAAAACAGAAATGCTTTATTTATGAGACTGTCGACATATCTTTCCAGGTCTCCGGTTACAACAGATACTCTGTCATTGGAACTTAGATCCGCTCTACTCCAGCAATAGAGATTTGAATTCTTTATCAGCAGTTTGTTGCTAAGTGCAAGTAGAAGTCTTCCTCGCACATGGGCTATCAGATAAGCATTTACATGACCCATAATGATAGTGATAGTCATTATGGTACAAAAGATCATGCTGTTCATCATCAACCGTTTTGTTTCATGTGACAGTAAGTAATTGAGCATTCTCCTACAGATTTCTATGTTTGAAATACTAATAACTTCAATGAATACTTGCACCAAAGAGATTAGTATAATTCCACCAAGATTCAATCTTATAGGCGTATTAAGTATTTTGTTTAGAGCATTGTTCATCATTTTTTGCACTTTTTTACCCCCGTATTCTGTTGCCTATATAATGGCAAACAAAAAAGCCTATCCTGCGTACGCAAAATAGACTCACACAAATAGACATACAATACATTCAGGCTACAAGTGCATGATAATCTAATTTAAGCGTACACAAAACAGCTGCATAAGCAGCTATCCCCAAAATCATTGTGTTCACTCAAGTTAAATTATCAGAAAAATGACAGTTCACCTAAACGCAAAGCGTTCTTTCTTTATATTTTAAGACCTTTTTCATACTAACACTGATACCATGTAGTTTCAATACATTTTGATAGCATTATTTTTTCTTTCCCCTGCCTTTAGAAGGCTGCCGGATAAGAGGATTACGAGAAGCTTTTGTAACGATATTCATTAAGGTTCTTGTCTCCTCAGGAGATAGCTTGGCAAAATTGATATCTAGTTTCTTTCCCCACTGAATAACTGTAGCTTTATCTACAATGGACATTTCATCCTCTTCACATTCTACGATTGCAGGAGGTGTTGAATCACTTGCCTTCATGCTTTCAGCAAGTTCCTTTATTGATTCAATGTATTTATCTGCAATACTCTCTTCATCTCCCGTATCCCAATCATCTTTGTGAGCTTCTCTTATATCCCTGGCTATAGTCTTAAGGCTTCGTTCCATCAGATCACCAAAGTATGCGGAGTCATCGATCACTGCTTTTTCAAATGTCTTCATATAAATATCATCTGCCGGAACATTTGCTTTTTCCATGATGAGGCGTCTAAGTCCTGTCACATAGCTGTTCACCTGATGGATCATGGCACCTGCATGGTTATCAACATATATTTCCATATCACATAGCAGATTTTCAAACTCAGGATGCTTGATCATTTCGCATAAAAGTCTGTTGTTAAGTTTCTGGCTCTTAAGGATCTTTATGGTCTCATCATCAAGATGGAGTTCGTCAATAGGAGTTCCGTTCTCTGTCAGATTATCCGTAAGGCCAAGCAGATAACCAAGAGATACATTATAGTATTTCGCCAGAGCTTTCAGGGTTCCTACCTGAAAGTCCTTTGTATCATCATTTTCATAGTTGCTTATGGTGGAGCTGGAAACACCGGACTCCATTTCTACCTGCTGGAGCTTACATCCGAGCTTTGCACGCAAGTCTCTTAACTTCTCCTGTGTAGTAAGATTGCACCTCATATCTTAGATCTCCCAATCATTTAAAAATCAATTATAAGTATAACGACTTTCTGAAATAAAGTAAGCATCCAATTATCTGACAAGTGTAAATCCTTCTTTCCAAGAAAGTGGAAAAAGTATCGTTTCGGTAAAATTTCCAACCTTTTGGATATACGGGATGGGAAGGCTCATTTTGCGACAATCAGTATAGAAAAAGTGAATGAGCGTTCCAAATGAATACTATTTCGGGGAAGCCAAGCGATGATACCAACAGGTGGAGCGGGCCAAGGGTAGAAAACGACAAAGCTCAAAAAAGTCTAAATGGCTAACATGGATCTAGAGAGGACTTGTCAGGAACTCAGGCGGTGAGACGACACCTTAAGCAAAAGCTTAAGTGAGAAAGAAATAAAAAGAAGCAAGCTCTGATTATCTTTTGATAATGAGCAAATGAATGGTCACCAGTTTATCTATATCAGGCTGGTGACTTTTGATTTGTCCATTATGGACTTTGTTCCATGCGCAGGAACAAAGTCATTTGCTTTTCCAAACTTTGATGAGGGCAAACAGCAAAGCTTGGAAAGGCATGCAGCTGCCAAAAGCAGATGCCAGCGAAAATGAGTGCACGCATTTTCGCAGAAAGGGGGTCAAGGGGGCGAAGCTCCTTTGTCAGGTCGAGGGTGAAACCCCGCCCAGTAGATGTGGTCGTGTGCGACACATCGTACTGGGTATTTTTAGTCGCTTATGGCACTTAAATGCCTTTGAAGGCGGTGCTCCCCGGCTGAAACTTCTTTATCAAAAGAAGCGAAACTAAAAGTGATTTTCACAAATGGAGGTTTTTAAAATGATGAGATGTTCAAGACACAACGGACGCTCTGGCAAATGTGGAAGTTATAATCCCAAGCATAATGACAGAGAGTTTGATCTTGATAAAAATGAAGAACTAAACAAAGAAATGACAGATGAGAATGTTTACTGGAACTGCATTGACCAGGAAATAGTCCGTCATGGGGAAAGGGATGATGACAGCATCTCCTTTACTGAGGTGGAGAAGATTTTCTATGAGGATGCCTACAAGGATTATCTTGACGGTCAGAATCAGCGGAACATTGAAGCAAGGCATAAGGAAAGATGCAGGACTATGGATCAGCTTCGTGAAAGCAAAAAGACCTGTCCTGAAGAAAGCCTATATCAGATCGGAAACATCAATGGAACTGTTGATTCGGATGTGCTGCTGGAGTGTGCAACAGAGTTTTTTGAAACAATCCATGAAAGGTATGGTGATCATTACCATACCTTAAACTGGGCGCTTCATCTTGATGAGGCGACTCCCCACATTCATGAAAGACATGTTTTCGATGTAATCAATCAGTATGGTGAAAGGCAGCCCAAGCAGGAACAGGCACTTAGGGAGCTCGGATTTGAGCTGCCGGATCCGAACAAAAAAGAGGGAAAATATAACAATCGAAAGATGAGCTTCGATGCAGAATGCAGAAAAATCTTCATTGAAATCTGCAAAGAGCACGGATTGCAGATTGAGATGGAACCCATATATGGCGGAAGAAAATATCTTGAGAAGCAGGAGTATATCAATAGTCAGATCAATGAAAAGAACCAGGTGCTTCGGACGGAAAACACTCAGTTACTTTTTAATAACAGTGCTCTTATAGAACAGAAACAGGAACTTACCTGCGATATCGAAAAGCTGGATGATGAAAGGCTTAAGAAAGAGATAAAACTTGCTTCTGTAGATGATTTTATAAGTGATGTAACCGAAATTATTTACGACAAAGCCTGTGTGACAGTCATAGATGAAGTCGCCGAGACCATGCGAAAAGAAGAATCAAAAGAGATAAGCAAGCTCAAAAGTGAGATCGCAGAATCGGACAATCTGATAACCAAGACTCTTGGTAAGTTTGCGGTGGATCAGCTTACAAAACTTCAGCAGAGACTTCATGGTATAAAGAGAAATGTTGTGGACACACTAAAGAAGACCTTCTCATCTACAGCCAAGAGAGACAGGCTCGTTGAAAAGATTAAAGAAGAAGCCAAGCCCAGCCTTTTGGAAGCTCTTCATCTTAAGAATGATGCTATACAGAGGGATAAAAAGGAAAAGGTTCTGGAAATTCCTGCAAGAAACAAAAGGCACGAGCAGTGTCTGTGAGGGAGGTATCAGGATGAGTGTATTCGATGAGATAAAGGAAAAAGTAACTGCTTTGGACGTAATTACCCACTATGGTATAAAGGTAGGCAGCAAAGGGATGTGCTGCTGTCCTTTCCATAATGACAAAAATCCCAGCATGAAGGTCGATACCAGATATCACTGTTTCGGATGCGGGGCTGATGGTGATGCTATTGATTTTGTATCGAACTATTACGGACTGTCCGCTATAGAGTCAGCAAAGAAGGTGAATGAAGATTTCTTCTTAGGAATACAGTTTGGATATGATAGCAAATCTTTAGCAAAAACACCGGAGCAGATCCGCCAGGAAAAGAATCTGGAATTCAGTCGAGAGGTAGTCAGGGCTTTCGATATTCTTAGACGTGATGCAATCAATACCTTGTCAAAGTATCACAGGCTTTTATGGGATTGGAAAAAGAAATATGAACCAAAAGATATGAGGGATGCCGACTGGCATCCCTTTTTCGTGGAGGCATTAAACAAACTTGATCTTATAAATGAGCTTCTTGATGACCTTTGCTTTGGAGAAAGAAGCAAGCAGATCGAGGTGCTGGAGATTTATGGAGAGGAGATAAAGAGTATTGGGGAACGAATTAAAAACTTTGAATAATGATGAACTGTCAAAGATGGCGCAGGTCCTTATAGAATCAGGATTCATGACCGAACTTGCCAAGCAGTACGCAGCAAACAAAGAAAATGAGTCCACTGAAGCCACGGATGAAATCACAAGACAGCGTGAGCTTGTAAGAGGAATGCTTGAAACAGATATGAAAGGAAATCTTAAGCAGTCCAATATTAACTGTAAGATAGCGCTTCGGGAGGATCCCGTTCTTAAGGATGCCATCAGGTATAACGAGCTAAATGAAAGAATAGATATCATAAAGCCCATGCCATGGAGAAGAACATCTGAGCCTCTGTCTGATGTGGATGAGGCTAATCTTATCACTTACCTTGAGACCTATTACGGGCTTAAGGTTGACAAGATGATAGAAAGGGCGATAAAGACTGTGTCATTTGATAATCCCTACCATCCTGTCAAGGAATACTGGGAGTCACTGGCCTGGGATGGCAAAGAAAGGGTCAGATATGCACTGCACCATTTCCTTGGAGCGCCTTTAACAGAGCTAAACTATCAGGCATTGAAGCTGTTCATGCTTGGAATAATATCAAGAGTCTATGATCCAGGTCACAAGTTTGACTATATGCTCTGCCTTGTGGGCGGTCAGGGTGCCGGAAAGTCAACTTTCCTAAGATTTCTGGCAGTTAATGACAGATATTTCACCGATGATGTGAAAAAGCTGGATGGTGAGGATGTTTTTGAAAAGCTTCAGGGACATCTGATTGTAGAGATGGCTGAAATGCTAGCTGCTATAAGAGCAGCCAATGAGGAAGAGATTAAGGCCTTCATTACAAGGCAGGTTGATGTTTACAGAATCCGCTATGACAAATTTTCTTCCGAACATCCTAGAAAGTGCGTGTTTGCAGGAACTTCCAATAAAAAACAGTTCCTTCCACCGGATAAATCAGGGAACAGACGATTTATCCCTGTTGAATGCAATGCTTATCTGGCGGAAGTTCACATCCTCAAAGATGAGGAGTCGTCAAGGAAATATATCGAGCAGATGTGGGCTGAAATGATGGTCGTCTATAGAAGCGGTGATTTCTCTCTGACGCTTTCAGAAGAAATGGAGAATGAGCTGGAGGAGCTTCAGAAAGACTTCGTGCCCGAGGATCCCATGGAAACATCAATAAGGGACTTCTTAGATGCTACCAAAGAAAACTATGTCTGTGGCAACATGCTCTATTACGAGGCGCTTGGGCACAGCAAGCTCTTTGACAGACCTAAGATGGGTGAATCAAAGATTATCGCCGAAATCATGAACAACATGCCTGGATGGAAATATGTTTCATCTCACAACTTCTTTGAGTATGGCAAGCAGAGGGCATGGAGAAGGGAAGGCACTCCACCAGTGGTCGAGGATCCGGACGGATTTGTCCCTGTCCCCGAACAGATGGAGATACCTTTTACCTGATCTTTATCTATAAACGGATAAACGGTAAACGGAAGAAATAAAAAAATAATTATAGAAAGGATATAAGAATAAAGTTTTTAGAGTCGGTTTACGAGGTGCGTTTACACTTCGCTGCCGGCTCTTTTGAGTAGAGCACTTAGCGAGGTATTTCCGAGCTTAGTGCGAACCATGCAAGTTCACCTAACGAGGTTCTTTCGAGTTTGGTGAAGCTTACTTTATGAGGAGAATATGGGGAAAGACAACAGGAACAGATCTTTATTTGCTTTACAGTCAGATTACGGCGGTGCTACACTTTTCCTAGAGGAGAGTGCCGAGATTGCAAATATGAAGATGCAGTATTTGGCACGGAAACGTGTTTTAAGAGTAAAGGAGGCTTTTCTACCTTA
This sequence comes from Butyrivibrio sp. VCB2006, assembly GCF_000420945.1. Lineage (GTDB taxonomy): Bacteria > Bacillota > Clostridia > Lachnospirales > Lachnospiraceae > Butyrivibrio. The sequence continues at coordinate 119,198 of NZ_ATVX01000003.1, read as the reverse complement.
TACAAGGGAAGGAAGTAAGATCGTCGTCTATGACAAGACCAACAAAAGTTACAAGATAAGGATTCCAAAGGCGCTCAGGAGCGATGACAGAAGTAAGATTACTGCCAAGAGTGAGCAGGAAGCCTATGAGAGGATGTATATATATCTGTTTGGAGATGACAGATATACAGTAAGGTCACTGTTCGAAGAGGTAATGAACAACAAGGAACATGATGCTGACACATCTTCTCTTACAGTATCGAGATACCGCCAGATCTGGAACAAGTATTATGAAGATGCTCCGCTTGCAGATATGTCGATATCAGAGATCAAGGCATCAGACCTTAAACAGTTCTTCAAGGATCTAACCGCTGGTCGCGTCATGAGCAGAAAGAACTTCGTCAATATCAAGAGTATCTTCAATGTTGTCTTCGATATAGCTGTTGATAATGACATTGTTACAAGCAATCTAAGCAGAAATATCAGCTGCAAGGACTTAAAATTCAAGGCTGTGGACAATGAAAACATCAGATATACGGATGAAGACAGAGACAAGATACTTGCCTATCTTGATGGACTTGCAAAAAAGACGGGTTATGAATATGGTATTGAGCTTATGTTCTGCCTCTGTGTGAGAATCGGTGAGCTGAGAGCTCTCAGATGGTCGGATGTAGATTTCAGAAAACATACGATTTCAATCTCAAGAGAGATAGTTCTCCGAAAGGGTGATGATGGAAAGAACCATTTCATTGAAGTTAATCACACCAAAGGCGGCGAACATGGAGCGAGAGTACTTCCTTTATCTGAAAGGGCTGAAAAAGCACTGAAAACGTTAAGGGAACAGCAGGTTGTATCAGATCACATCTGTTGCAACGCAGCCGGAAGTCCACTTGACGGAAACAAATTTAATAAGCACCTGAAAAAGGTAACGGAAGCAGTAGGTATTCCCTATCTTTCAAGTCACAAGATCAGGTTCTGGAGTGTTACAGCCCTTGCAAGGGCAACTGGAGGAGATATTCAGACGGTGATGTATGCAGCAGGACATGTTGATAAGAACACTACTCTGCACTATATCAGAGCGGTTCAGAGTGACACACAGGCTGAGAAAATCAGGGAATGCTTCGCTTGAAAGACCAAAAAGACCACTAAAAGACCACTTATTTTTTGCCTAAAACAACTGAAACCCCAGAAAACATCTGGGGTTTCAAAAAGCGATAGACGGGGCTCGAACCCGCGGTCTCCACCTTGGCAAGGTGGCGCTTTACCAACTAAGCTACTATCGCATTTATCATCGCTATTGTTTTCGGTGCGACAACAAAATTGATTTTAGACTAAATATGTTGTGTTGTCAACATATTTGGTCTAAAATTTTGGTACGAAGTTGTTGAGTTTAGATTTAATGGAAATGGAGCAATATGAGTAACAATAAAATTGTAACAGCAGACGCAAGAGTAATACTGAGAAAAGGCCAGGGCAGAGAGTTTAAAGCCGGTGGTCTTTGGATTTATGATAATGAGATTGATAAAGTGGAAGGCAAGTTCGAGAACGGAGATGTAATCGAAGTTCTTGATTTTGATGGATATTTTCTTGGATACGGTTTTATTAATGAAAAATCCAAAATAAGAGTCCGCATGATGTCCAGGAAGAAGGATCATCCTGTAACAGAGGAGCTTATAGAGAGCAGAGTAAGAACTGCCTGGGAGTACAGAAAGGCCATAATGGCAAGTTATATCGATGAGTACCTAAAGTGCTCTGATACTAAAGAACAGTACACAAAGCTTTCCTGCAGACTGATCTTTGGCGAAGCTGATTTCCTTCCGGGAATTACAATTGACAAGTTTGCGGATGTACTGGTTATCGAGTCACTGGCACTAGGAACAGACCGTATGAAGGACATTATCCTTGATAAGTGCAAAAAAGTTATGGCAGAAAATGGCGTACAGATTCGCGGAATCTACGAAAGAAGTGACGCCAAGGTTCGCGAACTTGAGGGCCTTGAGAGAGAAAAAGGCTTCATTGGAGCTGAGTTTGATACCAAGGTTCTCATAGAAGAAAACGGTGTTAAATACTATGTTGACGTAGAAAATGGACAGAAGACAGGATTCTTCCTTGATCAGAAGTTTAACAGACAGTCAATAAGAGGACTTTGTAAGGGGAAAAAAGTGTTAGACTGCTTCACACACACAGGCTCTTTTGCACTTAATGCGGCAGCAGGAGGAGCGACATCTGTTATCGGAGTCGATGCGTCAGACCTTGGCTGCAAACAGGCAGAGGAAAATGCAGCATTAAACAGCCTTGAGAAGGTGGCTACCTTCCAATGCGCAGATGTATTTGAACTTCTTCCTGATCTTGAAAAGAAGGGCGAGAAATTTGATGTGGTAATCCTTGATCCTCCTGCATTTACCAAGTCCAGAGCTTCAATCAAGAAGGCTGCAACCGGATACAAAGAGATCAACATGCGTGGAATGAAACTTGTAAAGGATGGCGGATATCTTGCTACCTGTTCCTGTTCTCATTTCATGGATGAAGAATTATTCCTTAAGACTATTGCCGATGCAGCAAGAGATGCTCATAAGCGTCTTCGTCAGGTAGAATTTAGGCAGCAGGCAGCTGATCATCCGATACTTTGGGGCGGTGCAGCATCTTACTACCTTAAATTTGTAATCTTCCAGGTTAGTGACGAATTATAAATACATCACTTTATTATTTGTTTATTTGCATACTTTTGTGAGCGGAATTACAATCATAGTATGAAAACTAATGATAGTAAAATGTCCGTGAGGGATAGAACATACCGAGAACTGGACGATGTCGATTACCTGGATCAGCAACAGTACCTGGGTTTTTCCATCGGACTTTGTGTTGTTCATTGCCTTTTGGAGATTTTGTACATCGCATTTGGATGTACTCCAATGATAATAATCAATGTTGCCAGTATTCTGACCTATGTAGTCAGTGCGTTTATCGTGCTAAAAGGTCGTACACTTACTTCCGTGTGGATTATGATCTTGGAGGTATATTTCCATGTAGCTTTGGCCACAATTTTCCTTGGGGTAAAAGCCGGTGTCCAGTTATGGCTATTTGGTACTTTGGCCAGCATCTTTTTGCCTATCTTTTCTCCGAAGCTTTCACAGAAGCAAAAGAGACAGATATTTACTTTCAGTGCGGTTATTATCATTACGTTTATTATGCTTACTTACCTTGGAAATCACGGACTATTGTCAACTCGATACAACATAAGTGATGGCCTTGCGGAAATAGTGTTTTACGTTAATGCTGTCATCTCGTTTCTTGCTATTATTCTGGACACAGGAATATATAATTTCAGAATGTCCAAGAAAAACTTTGAGCTTCAAAGTGCTGCAGATCATGATTATCTGACAGGAATTTACAACAGAAAGCGCATGCAGATCATCTTGGATGCAGAGGTAGAAAGAGCCAAATCCTATCCTGACAGCAATCTTTCGATAGCTATAGTAGATATAGATTATTTCAAGAATATTAACGATACATATGGCCATAATGTTGGAGATGAAGCGTTAAGAGAGCTTGTGACAATATTTAAAGCCAATAGTGGTTCCGGACTTTTGTACGGCAGATGGGGCGGAGAAGAATTCATGCTCATCGCGCCTGAAAGCATTTCTTTTAAGGAATTTGGTGAATTCCTGGAGAACCTTAGACTGCAAGTACAAAATCATAAGTTTGAAAGTGAGGGCCAGAGAATCGGTCTCACTATTTCCATCGGCGCAGCAACATACAATTCGGATATGACAGTTGACAGATTTGTTAATACAGCGGATGATAAGCTGTATAACGCTAAGGAAAGCGGAAGAAACAGAGTAGTGTACTAATAGAAAGTTTATAACAAATAGATTGTGTACAAGCAAAAAGAGTGTTAGAATCGTGGGTATGAGGTCAGGGAAGACCCCATACCCATTTTCAATGTATTGGGAAAAAAGATAATTTTGACAGGAGGAGTTAGAAATGACAGATTACAATATGCTTACAGAGCAGCTTAAATCTTTAGCTGAAGATGAGAACTTTTTTATGCCGGTGCTATCCAATGCGTCTGCGCTTTTGTATGAGAATCTTGAGGACATTAACTGGGCAGGATTCTATCTGATGGATAAGGGATCACTTATGCTTGGGCCATTCCAAGGGAAGGTTGCCTGTATCAGAATTCCTCTTGGTAAAGGTGTTTGCGGAACTGCAGCCAAGGAGGATAGAACTCTTTTGGTAGAGGATGTACATAAATTTGCAGGACATATTGCATGTGATGCAGCATCTAATTCTGAGATAGTTATTCCTATGCACTGCAATGGCAAGGTGATTGGTGTTCTTGATATAGACAGTCCAAGTTTAGACAGGTTTAAATTTGAAGACCAGGTCGGACTTGAGAAATTCGTTAAGACCATTGAGGAAAAAACAGACTTCTGCAGATTTAACGGACTTAGAGAAGATCAGTTTTCTGAGAACTGATTGCATACTGAATACTATATAGAAAGAGAAAATGACATGGGAAAAAAGATTTCTTTTTCAAGTGATTATACAAAGGGCGCTCATCCCAAAATTCTTCAGAGAATGACGGAGACAAACTTTGAGCAGATAGTTGGTTATGGAACGGATGATTATTGCAAAAGCGCAGCAGATAAGATAAAAAAAGCCTGCGACGCTCCAGATGCGGATGTATTCTTCCTGGTTGGAGGAACTCAGACCAATCAGACAATAATGGACATGCTTCTTGAGCCATATGAAGGTGTAGTGGCAGCTCAGACCGGACATGTGGCAGCCCATGAAGCCGGAGCAATTGAGTTTTCCGGCCACAAGGTTCTGACACTTCCAAGTATCCCGCAGGGAAAGACATGTTCATCAGATGATGGCAAGAAGGCTCCAATTTACAACGATCAGATTGGTAAGGTAAAAGCAGAAGATCTTAAAAAGCTTCTTGTTAATTTCTATGATGACGATAACCATGAGCATATGGTGTTCCCGGGAGCGGTTTATATTTCCCATCCAACTGAGTATGGAACTCTTTATTCCAAGGCAGAGCTGGAGGAACTTTCCGGAATCTGTAAGGAGTATAAGATTCCACTATTTCTTGATGGAGCAAGGCTTGGCTATGGACTTATGAGTAAAAGAACAGATGTCACCCTTCAGGATATAGCCAGCCTCGTGGATGTGTTCTACATTGGAGGAACCAAGGTGGGAGCTCTTTTCGGAGAGGCTGTAGTATTCCCTAAGGGAGTGCCAACCGCCCATCCAATTCCTGTTATCAAGCAGCACGGAGCTCTTCTTGCTAAGGGGTGGCTTCTTGGCCTTCAGTTTGACACTCTTTTTACTGACAATCTTTATATGGATATCAGTAAGAATGCCATTGATATGGCACAAGCTCTTAGAGATAAGCTTACAGACAAGGGCTATCAGCTGTTTATAGATTCTCCTACAAATCAGCAGTTTATTGTCATGGAAAATGACAGGTTAAAAGAATTTGCACAGCGCGTGGGCTACGGATTCTGGGAGAAATTCGACGATAATCACACTGTTATCAGGCTTGCCACAGACTGGGCAACCACAAGCGATGACATCGATGAACTTATGAAGTACCTTTAATATCAAAAGAAAAAGCATCTACCTGAAAATCTGATGCATGAGACTATCGGGTAGATGCTTATTTTTTTACTTGGTTCTTGGGACCAGCGTCATGTTTTCAAAAGATATATTTTTGCAGTATTCCATGTGAATATTCTTATTGGCTTCGCTTCCTGAACCTGAGGAATTGGCATGATCTTCAGCTACGCTCTTATAAAAATCGCTTCTTCCTGCGAGATCCTCCATTGTGATGTCCTTGAATTCGATATTACTTACTTCGTATCCGGGCTCGTCAAAACCGCACAATAGGATAGAAGGACAGTCGTGCCATTCGTTGCGGCCGGCATTGTTATCAAGATATCTTCCGAGAAGATACATGCGTTCAAAACGGCAATCCGATAACTGAGGTGGAACCTTGGAGCCCTCACCATCGTCATTGTAGCCTACAGAGTGCATCTGAATGTGAGAAGCAGTGATATCGCGAACCAGGATGTTTCGTACATAGCCACCACGCTTCTTGGTGGCTTTTATCTCTATGCCGGACCAGGTTGGACCCATTTCGCAGTCCCAGAGACGTACATCTTCGACTCCGCCTGACATCTCACTTCCTATACACAGGCCATGGCCGAAGTTAGTTACGCAGTCAAAAACTCTTATGTGCTTGGTTGGTCTGTTTATTACATTGCCCTCAGGATTCTTGCCTGATTTGATGGCAACAGAGTCATCCTCTGTGTAAAAATCACAGGCATACAAGGTGCAGTTTGTGGAGGAATCAGGATCCCATCCATCTCCATTCCAGATACCTTCAGATTTAATGGTGCAGTGGTCTGTTACAATCTGATCTGAATAAATAAAATGTATGTTCCAGGAAGGAGCATATCCAAGGGTAAGGCCATGAATCCAGATGTTGCGGCAGTTACTCATATTGATAAGTCTACCTCTGAATCTGTTGGCGATGGTTTCTGGTCTTTCGTAGTCCTTGATCTTATCTCCAAGAGAAGCAATGTATTCCTTGAGACGATCCCCCTCTATCTTGGCAATGGCCTTAGCCAGCGGCCATCCGCCGCCGATGATAGAACCTTTTCCATGAATAGTTACATTTTCGCAGTTGAAACCGGCATCATGATCAAGCTCTCCAAGGTTCAGAAGACTTCTGTAGCATTCCATCTCATAGCCTTCAAAGCGGCTGTGAATTTTAGGAAGATAATCAAGAGGATCCTCAGTTCCCTGTAAAAGAGCTCCCTCCTCCAGATATATTTCTGTACCTGAGTGCACGTTCAGCGCACCGGTAAGGAAGGTTCCAGTAGGAATATAGACCCTGGAGCTTTCATCGCAGGCATCAAGGGCATCCTGTAAAGCCCTTGTATTCATGTGGGTACCGTCGCCTACGGCGTTATACGGAGCTTTCGTGACGTCGATATTTCTTTTTACTGAATTAGTGTGAACCTTGATTTGGCCAAGAGACTTTTGATCTATTGACGGATAACATATGACAATTTCAACCTCGTAAGTTGTATCCGGTGTCAGGTCCTTGAGAGAATAATGAGTTTTGCTTACTTCATCAGCTTTTTTACCATCTACAAATACCTGATAGCGGCAGGAAGGAGTGGCATCAAGGGGCATATCCCAGAAAACCTCTGCTTCTGTATCAAGCGCTCTGTAATCCAAAAGAAAGTCAAAATCCATCATGGCAAAACTCCTCCTAAAAATTTAAATGTTTTCATTAGATTAATCTTACATTTTGAATGGGATATCATCAAATAAAAAATGTCGATAAATATGGCATATTCAACTCAGTTTTAGAAAAATAACTGACATATTCAATAATTGTGCAAATAATCTAACACTTTTTCGTTGGAATGACTATAATAGTAGTGTATCGCAAATTTGTTGTCGAAAATGGGGTGACAACAGATAAATAGGGATGTAAAGACATCTCAAATAATATAATATCAGGAGGCGTGGTATGAAGAAATATGTAGCAGAATGTATTGGAACAGCAACACTTGTAGTTCTCGGATGTGGAACAGCTATGCTGGTTGGGTGCGATGCAGCAAGCGGATCAGGCTATCTTTTAACAGCTCTTGCCTTTGGCCTTACCATCGTAGCAATGGCTTATTCAATCGGCAACATCTCAGGTTGCCACATTAACCCTGCAGTTTCACTGGGAGTTCTTTTATCTGGTGGAATGGAAGTTAGTGAGTTCGTTGGTTATGTTATTTCTCAGTGCATCGGCGCATTTGCAGGCGCAGGAATCCTTGCTCTTGTATTCGGTCTTGGCGGAGTAACAGATCAGACAGGCGGATTTGGTTCTAACGGTCTTGACGGAGTAAACGGAAGCCCTGTTGCAGGACTTCTTGTTGAGATAGTTCTTACATTTATCTTTGTTATAGCTATTCTTGGAGTTACATCCAAAAAGGCAAGCCACGGCTCTTTTGGCGGACTTGTAATCGGACTTACACTGGTAGTTGTTCACATCCTTGGCATTGGACTTACAGGAACATCAGTTAACCCTGCTAGAAGCTTTGGACCTGCTCTTGTAGCAGCATTCACAGGAAATACAGCTCCTATCGCTGCTCTCTGGGTATTCATTGTTGGACCACTTGTAGGTGCAGCTCTTGCAGCAGTTGTTTACAAGGCACTTGACAACTGATTGCAGGTAATAGATATTGTAGTTGTTAACAGTCCCAGACCACTATATGTGGCCTGGGATTTTTTTCTTGCATAATAAATACATTAATAGTATTATGTGAACGTTAATATAATAATAAAAGCTGTGACGAAGACAGTAGGTAGTAAGCGAAGCCTTCAGAGAGCCGGCGGTTGGTGTGAGCCGGTGCGAGTAGCCACTATTCGAATATCACTTCTGAGCTGCAGAATCGAACAGATATTATTCGTAATTCAGTAGATTTTTGCCGTACATCCCGGCGTTAACGGGAAGCGTATTCAACCGGAGTATTCGATGATGCTTTGGCGCGTATGTGTAAACAGGTGGTACAACGAGACTAGAATTTTAGCCCTCGTCCTTTTTACAAGGACGAGGGTTTTTTGTATCAAGAAAGGAGCTCAATATGTATAACAAAGTCGAAACTGACATGAACTTTGTCGGCAGAGAGAAAAAGATTGAAGAATTCTGGAAAAAAGAAGACATATTCCAGAAGAGTGTTGATACCCGCAGCAAGGGTGAGATGTATATGTTCTATGATGGCCCTCCAACAGCTAATGGTAAGCCACACATCGGACACGTACTCACACGTGCCATCAAGGATATGATTCCTAGATACCGCACAATGAAGGGATATACAGTTCCTCGTAAGGCTGGTTGGGATACACATGGTCTTCCTGTTGAGCTCGAAGTAGAGAAGCTTCTTGGCCTTGATGGTAAGGAGCAGATCGAAGAGTATGGTATGGAGCCTTTCATCAAGAAGTGTAAGGAATCTGTATGGAAATATAAGGGAATGTGGGAGGACTTCTCCGGCACAGTTGGTTTCTGGGCTGATATGGAGCACCCATACATCACTTATGATGACAATTTCATCGAGTCAGAGTGGTGGGCTCTTAACGAAATCTGGAAGAAGGGCCTTCTTTACAAGGGCTTCAAGGTAGTTCCTTATTGCCCACGTTGTGGAACCCCTCTTTCATCACACGAGGTTGCACAGGGCTATAAGACTCTTAAAGAGCGTTCAGCTCTCGTTCGTTTCAAGGTTAAGGATGAGGACGCATACTTCCTTGCATGGACAACAACACCTTGGACACTTCCATCTAACATCGGTCTTTGCGTAAACCCTGATGAGAAGTACGTTAAGGTTAAGGCTGCTGATGGCAACGTATACTATCTTGCTGCAGCGCTTGCTGACAACGTTCTTGGTTCATTAGCAAAAGAGGAAGGACAGGCTGCCTACGAAGTTCTTGAAACTTACGTTGGTACTGACCTTGAGTATAAAGAGTATGAGCCACTTTACCAGTGCGCAGCTGACGAGGCTGAGAAGCAGCACAAGAAGTGCTTCTTTATCTACTGCGATACATATGTAACTATGACAGATGGTACAGGTATCGTACATATCGCTCCTGCATTCGGTGAAGATGATGCTAGAGTTGGTCGTAAGTACGACGCTCCACTTGTACAGATGGTAGATTCTGAAGGTAAGCTTAAGCCTGAGACTCCTTTTGCTGGCATGAGATGCAAGCCAACTCAGAAGGAAATGGATGAGGGTGCAATCAGTGCAGATCCAGAGGTACTCAAGGATCTTGATAAGAGAGGACTTCTCTTTGGCGCACCTAAGATGGAGCATGACTATCCACACTGCTGGAGATGTTCAACTCCTCTTATCTACTACGCTCGTTCTTCATGGTTTATCAAGGTTACAGAAGTTAAGGAAGACCTTATCCGCAACAATAAAGAGATCAACTGGGTTCCAGAGTCAATCGGTAAGGGACGTTTCGGTGACTGGCTTGAGAACATTCAGGACTGGGGTATCTCACGTGACAGATATTGGGGAACTCCTCTTAATATCTGGGAGTGCGATGACTGTGGTCACCAGCTCTCTGTAGGATCAAGAAAAGAGCTTGCTGAGCTTTCAGGAGATCCTAGCGCAGAGACATGTGAGCTTCACAGACCTTATATCGATCAGTTCGAGATCACTTGTCCTAAGTGCGGCAAGAAGATGCACAGGGTAAAAGAGGTTATCGACTGCTGGTTCGATTCAGGTGCTATGCCATTTGCTCAGCTCCACTACCCATTTGAGAATAAGGAACTCTTTGAGAAGCAGTTCCCTGCTGAGTTTATCTCAGAGGCTGTAGACCAGACACGTGGATGGTTCTACTCACTTCACGCAGAGGCAACACTTCTTTTCAACAAGCCTGCATTCAAGAACGTTATCGTTCTTGGTCTTGTACAGGATGAGAACGGACAGAAGATGAGTAAGTCTAAGGGCAACGCGGTTGATCCTTTCGACGCTCTTGAGAAATACGGCGCAGACGCAATCAGATGGTACTTCTATACTAACTCAGCACCATGGCTTCCTAGCAGATTCTCCGGTGATGCAGTTATGGAAGGACAGCGTAAGTTCCTTGGTACACTTTGGAACACATATGCGTTCTTTACACTTTATGCTAATATCGATGGATTTGATGCTGCTAACTACAAGCTTGAGCTGGATAAGCTCACAGTAATGGATAAGTGGCTTCTGTCCAAGCTTAACAGCTGCGTTAAGGCTGTTGATGAGAACCTTGCAAACTACAGAATTCCTGAGGCTGGTAAGGCACTTGATAACTTCGTTGATGAGATGTCTAACTGGTATGTACGTAGATCTCGTGAGAGATTTTGGGCTAAGGGAATGGAGCAGGACAAGATTTCTGCTTACATGACTCTTTATACAGCTCTTGTTACAGTATCTAAGGCAGCAGCTCCTATGGTTCCATTCATGACAGAGGAGATTTATCAGAACCTTGTTCGTAACAGCTTTAAGGATGCTCCGGAGTCAATCCACCTCTGCGACTTCCCTGCAGTAGATGAGAGCCTCATCGATACTAAGCTTGAGAAAGATATGGAAGAAGTTCTTGATATCGTTGTTCTTGGCCGTGCTGCCAGAAACGCTGCAAACATCAAGAATCGTCAGCCAATCGGACAGATGTATGTTAAGGCAGAGCAGACTGTTGGTGAGTTCTATACAGATATCATCAGAGAAGAGCTCAATGTCAAGAATGTAGCATTTACAGATGACGTTCGTGACTTCACAAGCTATACCTTCAAGCCACAGCTCAAGACTCTGGGACCTAAGTATGGTAAGAACATCGGAGCAATCAAGGGATACCTTGAGACTCTTGATGGAAACGCTACAATGGATGAGCTTAACACAAACGGCTCAATCAAGTTCAATGTTAACGATGTTGATGTAGAGCTTGTTAAGGAAGATCTCCTTATCGAGATGGCTCAGAAGGAAGGCTTTGTTTCACAGGAGAACTGGGGAATCACAGTTGTTCTTGATACTAACCTCTCAGAAGAGCTTGTAAGAGAAGGCTTTGTTCTTGAGGTTATCAGTAAGGTTCAGACCATGCGTAAGGATTCAGGCTTCGAAGTAATGGATCACATCAAGGTTTCACTTAATGGTAACGACAAGCTTGCTGAAATTGTTAAGGCAAGTGAGAGCAGCATCTCTACAAAGGTTCTTGCTAACGAGATCGTTTATGGATCTGACGTAGCAAATGCTAAAGAGTGGGATATCAACGGCGAGAAAGTAACAATCGGTGTTGAAAGAGTTTAATAAAGACCTGTGTATGCGGTTTTAGAGGGGATAAAAAGGGATTACCTTTATCGTAATGATGAAGGTAATCCCTTTTGTTTTATTAGTTTTAAGAACAAATGATTTTTACCGGGTATCAAAGGTTACTGTAATAAGGACAGAACACCCTGATTAGTCTGATTGGCCTGAGCCAGCATTGACTGGCCTGCCTGAGCCAGGATATTGTTATTGGAATACTTCACCATTTCTGATGCCATGTCGGTATCTCTTATAAGTGACTCAGCGTCCTGAGTATTCTCAACTACGTTATCAAGATTCTTGATTGTGTGTTCCAGTCTGTTCTGGTAAGCACCCATGCGGCTTCTTTCGGAGCTCACGAAGGTAAGACCATCTTTGAAGCTTTCTATAGCATCTAATGCATTCTTATGTGACATGACGCTGACCTGATCTACATGACAGGTTTGAGCGCATATGTACGGCATTTCCAAGGAAATCTGGTTTTGACTATCTGTTTCAGAACCAACCTGAAGAATAATGTTTCCTACGCCATCTTCAAACTGATCCTGTTTTACAGCAACACCGTCGCCGAAACGACCTCCGTCACCGCTTGCGGTTTGACCTGATCTATTGTCATAGACAACCAGTTTCCCGTTAGCTTTTGCAAGTTCTGTAAAATGGCTCTGTGGACGGCCGTTATCAGTTGCAGCAATGATTTTGTCCATGATATCATTTGCGTCCTGAGCACCACTGATATCAACGTTGTAAATATAGTGCTGACCGCTGGTTTCAACAGAATTTCCGCCGCCATTATTAAACTTGATGCTGTAGTGTTTATCACAGGTACAGCAGGTAAAATGAAAACCTGTTCCTGCAAGCTCATCAGCCTTGTCAGGGGAATAATTGCTAAAATCCACGTATGTTGCCACATGATCGGTATTATAAGTACTGGACATATGACCTCCGTCATCTCCTGTGATACCAACCCAATCCGGCATTTTAGTTCCTCTGTCAACAGTAACACCCAGATCCACATCTCCTGTGGAAGTACCCTTTAATACATATATTTCGTTAAAGGTGGTTTTTCCATTTATAGCATCTATTTCTTCTATTATCTTGTTTATTTCAGCTTGAATGTATGACCTGTCATCACGTGTGAGAGTATCATTGGCAGCTTTTACAGCCAGTTCGTTTCCACGCTGAAGCATATCGTGAACTTCATTCATGGCTCCGTCAGCTACCTGTACCATAGAAATACCATCTTGCGCATTTTCAGAGGCCTGGGCAAGGCCGCGAATCTGCCTGCGCATTTTCTCACTGATAGCAAGCCCGGCAGCATCATCCGCTGCCCGGTTGATCCTATATCCGGAGGAGAGCTTTTCTGAAGATTTAGCTTGATTTCCGGTGGTTATATTCAGTTGTCTGTTGGCGTTCATGCCAGCTATATTATGCTGAATAACCATAGTTCACCCTCGATATCTTTGCTTTACTAATAAAGATATCGGCATAAAAAACATAAAATTAAGCCGAATATGAATTTTTATTTCAAATAATCGGCAAGCTTTTTCTAATGATATTTCATTTGTTAACCGATATATCAGACAGAGAAGATCTGAGAGTGGAAGTAAGAGGGAACTGGGACTGATTACCGGAGAATAAGTAAATATGGTAGTACAACATAACATAGCAGGCATGAATGCTAACAGACAACTTAATATAACCACCGGAACTCAGGCAAAGTCTTCTGAAAAGCTTTCCTCTGGATACAGAATTAATCGTGCTGCAGATGATGCTGCGGGACTTGCGATAAGTGAGAAGATGCGTCGCCAGATACGAGGACTAACGCAAGCATCCAGTAATGCACAAGATGGTATTTCTTTTGTCCAGATAGCGGATGGTGCTCTTACAGAAGTTCACGACATGATACAAAGAGGCAATGAGCTTGCTGTAAAGGCTGCTAACGATACATTAAATCCTGAGGACAGGAGCTATATTGATTCCGAAGTACAGAGAATCATTGAGGAAATAGAGGCTATTGGCGGGAAAACTACCTTTAATGAAATCCCAATTTTCCCTAAAAATGGATCTGCAATTACGGAAGCCAGTCCGGAGCAGAGGGCTCTTGCAGAAAAAATAGCTAAAGAGATGATTCCAACAGCAATGAGCCAGATAGAGAATAAACTGGCGGCATCGGTTGGAGGCGCACTTAGTGCACTACAGAGTGACAATGACGAATATGGAATGGACTTAAGTATTTCATATATAGATGGGCAAGGCGGAACGCTTGCTTATATGTCGTCTGCATTTTACCCGAGAGATCCGGGACATGATAGTTTTGCTGAAGGAACACTTTTGATGAAAGTGGATTCCTCAGATTATGAAAGCGAAAATCTGTCAGATTCAGATATGCAAATGCTGCAATCGACCATAGCTCATGAGCTTATGCACGGAGTTATGGATGTACTAATGCCAGAAGGCATGTATAGAGGAGATACCAGTGATAATACTAAGGGTAATTTTGATAAATGGTTTGTAGAAGGCACGGCACAGCTGATTGGTGGTGGCTTTACAACAGGTTGGAATGATGAACTTGCCAGAATAGGAGCAAGTTCAGATTCAGACGCGGTCAAGCTGGAAAAAACCAAGAACTTTCTCAATAAATATACAGTTGAAGATCGTGTATATGGCCATGGATATTTGGAATGTGCCTATCTCTGCCAGCTGGCAAGTGGCTCAGATATTGAAAACATTACACAGCAAAGCCTGATAGATGGAGCAAATAGGATTTTCAATGCTCTTATGGCAAACGAAGAAAACTATAAAAATGGTAATACCTCGGCGGTCAAGTCATACACGGAGATAATAGATTCTCTTTTACCAACAGGAAAAACTGTTGCAGGAACCATTGCAGAAATGAATAGTGGTGCAGAAGACGCGGCTAAATTCGCTCTTGCCCTTGCTAAAGCCACCCAGCCGGGAGATTCTAGTGGGCTAAATGGAGCAGGCTCATTAATTGCACCAAGCCTTAACTCCAGCAATGTATTTGGAAGTACTGTTACAGATCAGGGTTCACTTTATGTTAAGAATCTGGAAGCTGTGGCAACAGACACCAGCGAAGAGACAGTTTTGTATCTACAGGTAGGATCTGAAACAACTTCAGAGAATGAAATAGCACTTAAGAGATTCGCTCTTTCTGCTGACGCGATTGGTCTTTCAATGTGCAATACCATTTCAAGGGCTGATTCCTTAGAAGCAATTGAAAAATTTAAATCGGCACTTATCAATGTTAGTACCATGCGTTCATACTATGGTGCTATGCAGAACCGTCTGGAGCATACAATTAAGAATCTTGACAATGTAGTTGAAAACACCCAGGCATCGGAATCCCTGATACGTGATACCGACATGGCAGACGAAATGGTAAGATTCTCCAACAATAACATTCTGGCTCAGGCAGGTCAGGCAATGCTTGCGCAGGCCAACCAAACCAACCAGGGAGTATTGTCACTTCTTCAGTAACAACATATAATGAAAAAATAGCGAAGGGGCTACTTTTATCGGCTTGATAAAGGTAGCCTTTTCTTTTTATAATTATTTATGTAACAATTAATTCTTTGTTTTTAGACAGGAGGAAGTATGAGACAGAAAAAGAGTTTGTTGGGTAAAATTGCAGTAATGCTGGCGGCAGCACTTTTGCTGACATGCATTCAGAGTCCGCTTAAGGCACAGGCGGATGTGGGGGATTCGGACATCAGAACAATCCTTGATGTTCCTCAAGATTTAAGCGGTAAAACAGTAATCCTTCATTCAAACGATGTACATGGTGCTATCGGACGTTATGCTTATATAGCATCAGTTAAAGAGAATTTCCAGAAAAGAGGAGCAGAGGTAATCCTCGTTGATTGCGGCGACTACCTTCAGGGAACTCCTTATGTTAGCAGCACCAAGGGAAGAGATGCCATCGTTTCTATGAATTCTGCAGGTTATCAGATTGTAACTATCGGTAACCACGAGTTTGATTATGGCTACGATGCACTCAAGAAGGATCTGGCTATTGCCAAGTTCAAGGTAGTTTGTGCCAATGCTTTTGATGCAAACGGAAATGCCATTGCAGCTCAGAATACTATGTATACAACTGCTTCAGGCATGAAGATTGGTTTCTTCGGAATGGTAACTCCTGAGTCTCAGACCAAGGCAAACCCTGTTCTTATCAAGGGACTTACCTTCCTCTCAGGAAAAGAGATGTATGCTTGTGCCCAGGGACAGGTTGACACCCTTAAAGCTCAGGGAGCAGACCTTGTTATCTGTCTTTCACACCTTGGAGTATCTGCAGAAGCTTCTTCAGCAGGAAACAGCAGTACAGATCTTTACAAGAATACAAAGGGAATAGACCTTATGCTTGATGGTCATTCTCATACAATCATGACAACCAGTGATAATATGCCTGTAGACCAGACAGGTACTAAATTCCAGACTATCGGTGTAGTAGTACTTGATAATGCAACTAAGTCAATTGAAGACCGTTACCTTATCTGGCTTGATAACCTTCAGAAAGAGGTTAGAACAGATGCTGTAACAACACAGATCATCAAGAGAGTTGATGCTGAGTACAGCGCAGGAATCGGAACCAGCCAGGTTACATTAAACGGTGAGAAGGCTCCAGGAAACAGAACAGAAGAAACAAACAATGGTAACTTTATTACAGACGCTATGCTTTGGACAATCAACAAGACAAAGGGCGCTGTATCAGTAGATGATGCTCATACTGTAGTAATCACAAACGGTGGTGGCGTTCGTGCACCTATCGCAGCAGGAGCTGTTACCAAGAAGGATATCAACACAGTACTTCCTTTCGGAAATACAATAACTGTTGTTTATGTCACAGGCGAAGAGCTTCTTGAGGTTCTTGAAGCATCTACTTTCTGCACACCTGAGCCTGTTGGAGGCTTCCCACAGACCAAGGGAATCAAGTTTACAATTGATACCAGAAAGTCTTATGCTAAGGGAGCTACATATCCGAATTCTACATATTGTAAGCCGGCTTCAATCAACAGAGTATCTATCGAGAGCATAAACGGTCAGCCATTCTCCAAGTCAGACGTATATGCTGTAGTAACAAATAACTTCTGCTCAGCAGGCGGAGATACATACTACGCATTTACTAATGCAAGCGGACAGTTTGATACAGGTATTCCTCTTGATGAAGCTGTTATGGACTATGTAAAGACCGAGCTTAGAGGCACTATTGGTACAAATTATGCTCAGCCACGTGGGGATATCACTATTATCAAGTAATTGATTTAGAACTGTGTTTATGGATATTTAATAAAAGACTGTACGAATTTGCGGTAAAATATATTCGTACAGTCTTGCCATAATATTATGAAAAGGCACGCATTTGAGGAGGCATTATGAAGAAAAAGCAGTTATCGTTTGACAAAGATCTTTTTAAGAGAAGTGTTCAGTACAACGTTAAAACTCTATACAGGAAAACCATGGAGGAGGCTACTCCACAGGAACTGTATCAGGCAGCAGCCTATGCTATCAAGGATGCCATTGTTGATCACTGGATGACAACCCAGAAGGCAGTATCTGAGCAGGATCCAAGAATTGTATATTACATGTCCATGGAATTTCTTATGGGTAGAGCTTTCGGTAATAACCTAATCAATCTTCAGGCTTATAAGCCGGTAAAGGAGGCTTTGGACGAGCTGGGCATCGATGTTAACCTTGTGGAAGATCAGGAACCGGATCCGGCTCTTGGAAACGGTGGTCTTGGACGACTTGCAGCGTGCTTTTTGGATTCACTTTCTACGCTTGGATACGTGGCTTACGGCTGCGGTATCAGATATAAGTACGGAATGTTCCGTCAGAAAATTCAGGACGGTTATCAGGTTGAAGTTCCTGATACCTGGCTTGAAAACGGTAACCCCTTTGAGCTTAGAAGAAACGAGCTGGCAAAAGAGGTTAAGTTTGGCGGCTATGTAAATATGTATACAGACGACTATGGCAGAACCATATTCAAACAGGAAGGCTATCAGGTAGTAAGAGCTGTTCCTTACGATCTTCCTGTCCTTGGATACGGTAACGGCGTAGTTAATACCCTTAGAATCTGGGATGCTGAGCCTATTCAGTGTTTCCAGCTGGATTCTTTTGACAAGGGTGATTATCAGAAGGCTGTTGAGCAGGAGAATCTTGCCAGCCAGCTTTGTGAAGTTCTTTATCCTAATGATAACCATATTGCAGGAAAGGAGCTCCGTCTCAAACAGCAGTATTTCTTTATCTCTGCTTCTGTTCAAACCGCAGTTCAGAGGTACCTTAGGAACCATGATGATATCAGAAAGTTCTACGAAAAGGCTGTATTCCAGCTTAATGATACGCATCCAACCGTTGCAGTTGCAGAGCTTATGCGTATTCTTATGGATGACTATTATCTCTCATGGGATGATGCTTGGGAAGTAACAACCAAGACCTGCTGCTACACCAACCACACTATCATGTCAGAGGCTCTTGAGAAGTGGCCTGTAGATCTTTTCCAGAGACTTCTTCCAAGAATTTATCAGATTGTTGATGAGATTAACAGAAGATTTGTTGATCAAATTATGCGTACTTACTCAGGATCTGCAGGAATTGATGTTCAGGCCAAAATCCGCAGCATGGCTATTCTGTATGACAACCAGGTTAAGATGGCTCACCTTGCAATTGTTGGCGGCCATTCCGTTAACGGTGTTGCCAAGCTTCACACAGAAATCCTCAAACAGAGAGAGCTTCGCGATTTCTACGAGATGATGCCTGAGAAGTTCAACAACAAGACTAACGGTATTACTCAGAGAAGATTCCTTATGCATGCGAACCCGCTTCTTGCTGACTGGGTAACAGAAAAGATTGGTGATGACTGGATTGTAGACCTTTCTCAGATGGATAAGCTTAAACCTCTTGCAGACGACAAGAAGGCTCAGGCCGAGTTCATGGAGATCAAGTTCAAGAACAAGCAAAGACTTGCGGCGTACATCTTAGAGCATAACGGAGTTAAGGTTGATCCTAAGTCTATCTTTGATGTACAGGTTAAGCGTCTTCACGAGTACAAGAGACAGCTCCTTAACATACTGACAGTAATGTATGAGTATCATGATCTGAAGGCTCATCCTAACAAGAACTTTTATCCAAAGACCTACATCTTTGGTGCCAAGGCAGCAGCCGGATATCTTACAGCTAAGCTCACAATCAAGCTTATCAACTCTGTAGCGGATGTCATCAACAACGATCCTGCTATCATGGATAAGATCAAGGTTGTATTTATCGAGGATTACAGAGTATCTAACGCAGAGCTTATCTTTGCTGCAGCTGATGTATCAGAGCAGATATCTACAGCAAGTAAAGAGGCTTCCGGTACCGGTAACATGAAGATGATGTTAAACGGAGCTGTAACCATCGGAACCATGGACGGTGCTAATGTTGAGATCGTTAATGAGGTTGGAGAGGAGAATGCCTTCATCTTTGGACTTTCTTCACAGGAAGTTATGGATTATGAAAAGAACGGCAATTACAATCCAATGGATATCTACAATAGCGATCCTAATGTAAAGACAGCGTTGGATATGCTTGTAGACGGAACCTTCTCTCATGACAGAGAGCTCTTTAGACCGCTTTATAATTGCCTACTTAACAAGGTTGGCGGAAACAGAGCAGACCAATACTTCATCCTTAAGGACTTCGAGTCATACCTTGAGGCTCAAAAGAAGATTTCAGATGCATACGCAGACAAGAAGCGTTGGGCAAAAATGGCCCTTCTTAATACCGCAAGCTGCGGTAAGTTCTCTTCTGACAGAACTATCCAGGAATATGTCGATGAGGTATGGCATCTCGATAAATTAAACATTGAAGTTAAATAAGATACAAGAAAATCCCCGCCGGTGACGACGGGGATTATTTTTTAGTTTGGGTCATTTGATTCTAAGTGACGCTCTTCAATTAGGCGCTCAACCTGCTTTAAGTGTTCATGCCCGGGAGCATTGCCGCTTTTTGGAAGGCTCTTGCGGAATTTGGAGGGGGACATGCCCTTTTCCTGTCTGAAAGCTTTGGAGAAAACCAATGGGTCAGAGTATCCGCAGGATATGGATATGGACTCAATTGGCAGCTCGGTCAACTGCAAAAGTTCAGAAGCCTTGGCAATTCTATAGCTGGAAAGATACTGCTGAGGCGAAATTCCCAGCTCTTTTTCAAACAAGGTATAGAGATAACTTCTGTTAATGCAGACAAAATCAGCAATGTCGGTAACCTTGATGGGGTTATAGTAGTTGCTGCGAACAAAGGCCTGAGCCTTGTGTACATAGTTGTTGTCGCTGCTGGAGTCACTCTTTGGTGTTACGGATAATCCGGAGGCGATCACTGACAAAAACAGTGAAAGATTGCCGTTTCTTCGAAGGGAATCCTCTACGCTAAAGGTGTTATGGTCCATCATGTCCTTGACCAGGTTATAAATGTCCTTGGATTTGTCGCTTTTAAATACAGGCTGTTGAAGAGATAATCCCAATTGAGATACGATTTCTTCGGCGCGCTTTCCGCCAAAGCCAATCCATACATAGGTCCAGGGATCTTTTTCATCAGCTACGTAGTAGGCCAGCTCATCAGGAACGATGAGGAATCCATACTTTTCGGTGAGAGGATATTTTTTTCCTCCAAGGGTAAAAGAACCTTTGCCACTTAGAACATAGTGAATCATAAAGTGGGGCTTAAGGGCCGGCCCAAAGCTGTGTCCGGGCTCTGTTTGAGACAGACCACAGCAGTAAACATATAAATCATCAGATTCTTCTGTATTAAAAAGAAGTTTGTACGCTTTTTCCATTACTAATTTTCCGTTTCTTATGTGTAATCGTTTCGGATAGAGACTACAGTTTCATATTATCAATTATTGTGCAACATAAGCAAGGAAACTCGCGAGAAAAAATGAAACAAATGCCTCAATAAAATTGTATTTTGGGTAGACTTACTGTAAAATGGACTTGCATGTTTTGTTATTTTGGGAGGCAGGTTGTGGATAAGAATACGCAGGAACTTCTAAATGCGGGCAACGATATATTAAAAAGTGTCACCAAGGCCATAGATACTAACGATTACAGTAAGCTGGCCTCGGAGATTACAAGAACTGTTAAATCTGTCAGTGTAGAACGCAAGACCACATATGCAAGTGGAACTAATCAGGACAGAACAGTTCATATAGTAAGGAACAACGGAGCCAATGTTGTTCATACATTTCCGTTTCTTGCCAAGAGAATCAGTAAGTATAACGGTCTTGTAGAGGGAATTTTAGGAACATCAATAGGATTTTGCTTTTTCTGGGCATTTTTCGGATGCCTGTTTTCACAAATATTGCCATTAATCATTACGATGCTGGCTATTAGTATTATCGGCGGTGTCCTTGGCTTTTCCGGATTCAAGAAATTCAAGCTGGCCAAGGAAATGCACAAGTATGGAAATATCCTCAAGAATGCTGAGTATTTCAAGGTAAGCGATCTTGCAAGCGCGGCACTTGAGTCTGACGAGCAGGTTTACAAGAATCTCAAGTCAATGGTTTCCCTGGGCTATCTGCCAAGAGGTAAGTTTGATGCAAGTAACTCAACCTTCATGATAACTGATGCGGCTTATCAGATGTATCTTGGAGCAGAACAGGACAGACTCGCAAGAGAAGAGAGAAATGCCAAGGCTGCTGAGGTTACAAGACAAGCTCCGGCCAAGGCTCCTGACAAGGTTCAGAGCCTCCTTGATGAAGGCAGAGAATATATCACGTTTGTCAGACAGATCAATGATGTTATTCCTGATACTGAGGAAATGTCTAGCAAGCTTTATAAGCTTGAGAGCATCATGAACAAGATTTTTGAACAGGTTAAAAAAGAGCCTGATACAGCCGATGATCTTCACAAGCTGATGAACTATTACCTTCCTACAATAAAAAAGCTTCTTGCAGCTTACGTTGAGCTTGATAAGCAGGCAGGAAACGGTGAGAATGTTCAGCAGACCAAGAGAGAAATTGAAACTGTAATGGATACCATCAATGATGCTTTTGAGAAGCTCCTTGATAGTCTCTTCCAGGATATGGCTTGGGATATTTCATCAGATATTTCAGTTATGAAGACAATGATGGCACAGGATGGCCTTACAGATGACGGATTGCAGGTTGCTACAACCGGAGGTGGTATGGCTATGGCACAGGCTCAGGAGGGCGGTATAGCTCTTGAGTTTGATCAGAAGTGAATTTTAGCAAGTAGTATTGCTGAGAGTTATAAATGAATTAAAGTACTTAGGAGGATTTTTGTAATGGGAGACGAACTTAATTTTGATGCAGCACCTGCTGCACCTTCACTTTCTTTTGGGGCAGAGGCAGCAGCTACAGCCGAGGCACCTATGCCTGAGGCAGTTAAAGAGCCTGAGAAGGTTAAGGATAACGGAAACCTTGCTATGGAAGCTCAGCTTTCAGCAGAGGAGCTCAAGCAGGTTGAAGATTTCAGTAAGCAGATTGATATCAGCAACACAACAGGTATCATGAACTATGGCGTAGGCACACAGAAGAAGCTTGCTGATTTCTCTGAGAAGGCAATCGACAACGTACGTACCAAGGACATGGGCCAGGTTGGTGACATGATCACAGACCTTGTTACACAGCTCAAGAACTTCGAGATTGGTGAGGACGAGAAGGGACTTAAAGCTCTTTTCAAAAAGAGTGCCAACAGAATCGAGGGTATGAAGGCGAAGTACAGCAAGGTTGAGACAAACGTTGAAACTATTTCCAACGAGCTCGAGAGACATCAGGTTACACTGATGAAGGACGTTGAGCTCCTTGACAGAATGTATGACCTGAACCTCAACTACTACAAGGAACTTACAATGTACATCCTTGCAGGTAAGAAGAAGCTTGAGGAAGAGCGCAGCACAACACTTGTAGAACTTCAGAAGAAGGCAGAGGCTTCAGGACTTCCTGAGGATGCAGAAAGAGCTAAAGACTTTGCTAACAAGTGCGACAGATTCGAGAAAAAGATCTATGATCTTGAGCTCACAAGAACAATCGCTATGCAGACCGGTCCACAGATCCGTATGGTACAGAGTTCAGATACAGTTATGGCTGAGAAGATTCAGTCCACAATCGTTAACACAATTCCTCTTTGGAAGAACCAGATGGTTATCGCCATTGGTATTGAGCATTCAACACAGGCTGCTCAGGCAGAGAGAGAGGTTAATGATATGACAAACAAGCTTCTTAAGGCTAATGCAGATGCTCTTAAGGTTGCTACTATCGAGAGCGCTAAGGAGGCTGAGAGAGGTATCGTTGATATCGAGACTCTTAAGCATACTAATGAGTCACTTATCTCAACTCTTGATGAGGTGCTTAAGATCCAAACAGAAGGTAAGGCAAAGCGTCATGAAGCAGAAGCTGAGCTTGCTCAGATTGAGACACAGCTCAAGGATAAGCTTCTTCAGGCAGCTAAGCAGTAATAATATCAAATTAAATATCAAACAGTGGGGAGCTCCGGCGGATTGATGCCGGGGCTCTTTTAACATTTTGACAGGTATATTGAACAAAGAGGTATTTCAAAAAATACCCTGAAACTATATAGTATAAGCAAGATAAATCGTGTTTCGTGCCCGTGTGCACAAGGAGGATTATATGATTGATCAGAACATGAAGCAGGCAGTACTTGATAATTTTGAAAAGGTATTTGGTAACAAGGACGGCGTTAAGACATACTTTGCACCTGGCCGTGTTAACCTTATCGGAGAACATACAGACTACAACGGAGGACATGTTTTCCCATGTGCTCTTACAATCGGAACATACGCAGCAGTACGTAAAAGAGATGACAGAACACTGCAGTTCTATTCTGTTAACCAGGATAGATTCGGAGTATACAGCGTATCACTTGATGAAATCGATACAATAAGTGACAAGGCTGGTTGGACCAATTATCCAATCGGTGTAATCTGGGCATTTGCTAAGCGCGGAATGAAGCTTGATACAGGTTTTGACATGGTAATCGATGGAAATATCCCTAACGGTTCAGGCCTTTCTTCATCAGCATCTCTTGAGGTTCTTACAGGATTTATTTTAAGAGACCTTTACGGCTTTGATGTAACTAACCAGGACATTGCTCTTATCGGTCAGTACTCAGAGAACAACTACAACGGATGTAACTGCGGAATTATGGATCAGTTCGCATCTGCTATGGGTAAAGAGAACAACGCGATCTTCCTTGATACAGCAGATCTTTCTTATGAGTATGCTCCAATCAAGCTTGAGGGTGCCAAGATCGTAATCGCTAATACTAACAAGAAGCACAAACTTACAGATTCTCAGTACAATGCTAGACGCAGCATGTGCGAGGAAGCTCTTGCAATCCTTCAGAAGACTGTAGATATCAAGGGCCTTGGTGATCTTTCTATAGAAGAATTCGAAGCACACAAGGATGTTCTTACAGATCCTGATATGCAGAGAAAAGCTAAGCACGCTGTATACGAGAACCAGCGTACTATTGAGGCTGTTAAGGCTCTTAAGGCCGGCGATATCAATCACTTTGGTGAGCTTATGAGACAGTCCCACGAATCACTTCGCGATGACTATGATGTAACAGGTGTTGAGCTTGATACCCTCGCTGAAGAGGCATGGAAAATCCCCGGTGTTATCGGTTCACGTATGACCGGTGGCGGATTCGGAGGCTGCACAGTATCTATCGTTAAGGATGAGGCAGTTGAGAACTTCAAGAAGACAGTAGGTGAGAACTACCTCAAGAAGATTGGATATGAAGCTACTTTCTATACAGTAGAAATCGGCGGTGGCCCTCAGGAAGTTTGATAACCCGAGCTACGAATTTCCTATAAAACAAGAAATGGAGAAATTGCGATGATTAATGAAGCTGTTAAAAAGCTTGTGGCTTATGCCCTTGCAACAGGACTTATAGAAAAAGAAGACATTGTTTATACTTTCAATTCTCTTTTGATAGAGCTTGGTCTTGATAGTGCTGAATACGAGATTTCAGAGATTGAGAAGTTATCTGAGCAGGTTCCTGCAGACGAGTCAGAGCTTGGCGCATTTCTTGAGAAAGTCCTTGGAGAAATTGATGACTATGCAGCAGCAAACGGACTTATCGAGAATGACAGCGTAGTATACAGAGATCTATTTGATACTAAGCTTATGGGACTTATGGTAGAAAGACCAAGTACCATTATTAAAAAGTTCAATGAGAAATACGCTGAAAGTCCTGAAGAGGCAACTGCTTACTACTACAACCTTTCCAAGAACAGTGATTATATTCGCAGATACCGTATTTCCA
This sequence comes from Butyrivibrio sp. VCB2006, assembly GCF_000420945.1. Classification (GTDB taxonomy): domain Bacteria; phylum Bacillota; class Clostridia; order Lachnospirales; family Lachnospiraceae; genus Butyrivibrio. Next base: position 94,072 of record NZ_ATVX01000003.1, on the reverse strand, counting down.
AGGATATGAAGTGGATTGCTCCTACAGAGTATGGTGATCTTGATATAACAATAAATCTTTCTAAGCCTGAGAAGGACCCTAAGGCAATTGCAGCAGCAAGAAATGCCAAGCAGAGCGGATATCCTAAATGCCAGCTGTGTTGGGAAAATGAAGGTTATTCAGGAAGAGTTGATCATCCTGCAAGAGAGAACCACAGAATCATTCCTGTGACAATACAGAATTCCAAGTGGGGATTCCAGTATTCTCCTTACGTTTACTACAATGAGCATTGTATCGTGTTCAATTCTCAGCATATTCCTATGAAGATTGAGCATAATACTTTCTGCAAGTTGTTTGATTTTGTTAAGCAGTTCCCACACTACTTCGTTGGCTCTAACGCTGACCTTCCTATAGTAGGTGGTTCAATTCTTAGCCATGACCATTTCCAGGGTGGTCATTATACCTTTGCCATGGCCAAGGCTCCTGTTGAGAGAACTTTCACAGTAAAGGGCTTCGAGGATGTAAACAGCGGAATTGTTAAATGGCCTATGTCAGTAATCAGACTTTCAGGTCCTGATACAGACAGAATTATTGAGCTTGCTGATGTCATTCTCAATAAGTGGAGAGGCTATACTGATGAGGCTGCCTTTGTATTTGCAGAAACAGACGGAACTCCTCACAATACAATAACTCCGATTGCCAGAAAGCGTGGAGACAACTACGAACTGGATCTGGTTCTTCGTAACAACATAACAACAGAGGAGCATCCACTGGGTGTATATCATCCTCACGCACAGCTCCATCACATCAAGAAAGAGAACATTGGTCTTATTGAGGTAATGGGCCTTGCGGTTCTTCCTGCAAGACTTAAGTCAGAGATGGCACAGTTAAAAGATGCTATGCTTTCAGGAGTTGACCTCAGAGCAGACGAAGTTCTTAAAAAGCACGCTGACTGGGTAGATGAGTTCCGAGGGAAGTATGATGCTATAAATGCTGATAATATCGATGAGATAATTCAGAATGAAATTGGTGAAGTATTTATGCACGTTCTTGAGGATGCAGGTGTATATAAGAGAACACCTGAGGGACAGGCTGCTTTCGACAGATTCACACAAACACTATAAGACAAATAAGAAAAGGGTTTGCACAAAGTATTATGTGCAAACCCTTGATTTATTATAGTTTCAGACAGCTTCCGTCTTGGTTCCTTCCGGCATGGCATCATTTATCATACCTAGTATTTGGTTCTTACTAAGAGAATTAAGTTCCTGAGCAATTGGAATCAAAGCTTCCAGCTTACGACTGATCTCACTACTTACAAGACCAAGCTTTGTTTTATACATATCGATGAGAAGTCTGTAGGTACCGGAGATATCGGATCTTGTTTTTACTGCAAACTCAAGAACTGTGGTGGCATCAGTAAAACGAGCCTGGTTGTACAATTCCTGTCCCCATTTTTGAAGGGCAACTACCAGTGAAGTGTAGTTCTGATCATATTGTGTCAGTGCGGTTATATTTGCAGCGCCATATTCCAGTTTAAGGTCGGTGTTGGTGATTCCGGTGAAGTTAACAATCTTTTCGTCCTTGAGTGCAAGAACCTCTTCCTCGGCCTTTTTCAGGACTTCATTTTCTCCATAGGTATCAAAGGGAAGAAGCTGGAGTGGAATGTGGATGTATTCGAGATTTTCAAGGCTCTTTTTTCTGACACCATTGGCTTCACGCTCTTTCTCCCAAAAGTCGGCTTCCTTTTGCTCAAACTTTCTGGATACTCGTCTGGAGGTGATATTGAAGATAATTATGAATACTATGAAACTTGCTAAAAAAGGTAATTTCATCTATAATATCCTTTCAGTTAAAGGAGTAATTTAAAAATTTACTACATATAGTTAATAATAGCACAATCGCTCAGAGGGGGCATTATGAAAAAGTTTCTCGGAGGAGTTTTCCTCTTTTTAGGTGTGCTGTTACTTCTGCCGGGTATTCGGACAAAAGCAGCAGATGGACGAACAATCGCAAATGGCATTTATATTGGAGATATAGATGTTTCCGGAATGACAGTATCCGACGCGACAAGCGCGGTTAATGCCTATTTTGATAAGATGGCAGGTGCAGAGATTACTCTCGATGCAGGCGAAGGCCGTAGCCTTTCTGTATATGGCGATGAGCTGGGAATAGCCTGGAAGAATCCTCAGATCATCGAGGATGCATATAGCCTTGGTCACAAAGGCAACATTATTCAGAGATATAAAGCTCTTAAGGATCTAGAAAAAGAAGGCCGTAGATTTGATATTGAGTATGGCTTTAATGATGAGCATCTTCAGGAGATCGTTGCTGACAGATGCAGTTCTTTTAACCAGGATAAGGTTAATTTCGCTCTTAAGAAAACTTCAGATGGATTTACAGTAAGCCAGGGCCAGATTGGATATGTGGTTGATGTAGATGCTTCAATTGAGGCTATCAAGAATTTCGTTAAATCTGGATGGAATGGAGAAAATGCAGTTGTTTCTCTTTCTATCAAGGAAGATGCGCCACTTGGAAGCGCAGAGGATCTTGCCAAGGTCAAGGACGTTCTTGGTACCTACACAACAAGTTATAAAACATCAGGATCATCCAGAAGCGCCAACGTGGCAAATGGATGCTCACTTATAAACGGAACTACTCTTTACCCGGGTGAGGAGTTTAATGTTCTTGATACAATTACACCATTTACAGAGGCCAATGGTTATTTCCCAGCGGGCTCTTACCTTAACGGAATTGTAGTTGAGAGTATTGGTGGCGGTATCTGTCAGGTATCTACTACTCTTTACAACGCAGTTCTTCTTGCTGAACTTGAGGTTACTGAGAGACATAATCATTCAATGATCGTCAATTACGTTTCACCTTCAGCGGACGCAGCTATTGCAGAATCTGGCGGCAAGAACTTCAGATTTGTTAATAACACTGAGTATCCAATTTATATAGAAGGTTATACTTCTTCTGACAAGCACATTACATTTACTATTTATGGTGTTGAGACCAGAGATCCCGGCAGAAAGGTATCTTTCAAGAGTGAAGTACTTGAGACTACACCGGCTTCTGAAGATCAGTATGTTACAGATTCTACTCAGGGTATCGGATATGTTGGAACTCAGTCAGCCCATATCGGATACAAGGCTCAGTTACGCAAGATTGTAACAGAGAATGGCACAGAAGTTAGTAATGATGTTATCAACAGCAGTATATATAAGATGGTACCAAGGATTATTACTGTAGGTACTGCAGGTGCTGATGCTACAGCTCTTTCTCAGCTTCAGACTGCAATTGCCACAAAAGATGTTGGTACAGTCAAGGCAGTGGCCGGTGCGCTTAAGGCAGCCAGGGACGCAGCCGGAACAGAGAATGCGGAAGCGGCAGCAGCTGCGGCGGCAGAGGCGGTAAATGCAGCTAATGCACAGATTCAGCAGGCAGCAGACAATTTGGAAACTGTAACTACAAACTGATAATATAGGAGCCAGGATGAGATTTGGCAAAATTACTGAGAATGCTTTAAAAAGATCCGTTTTAAAGCAGCTGAGAACAGAATTTAAGAATAAAATGAGCGCAGCTGTGGGGACAGACTGCGCTTTTTCTGAAAGTAAGAGAACTTTTTCAACCATAGCTCCTGTAACTGTGGATGTACAGGATGCGGGATATTATGGTGTGGTCAAGGCTGTTAATGGCCTTGTATCCCAGGGACTTACTACTGATCATGTTGAGGTTTCCGTGCTTCTTCCATCTGATGCGGAGGAGCCCGTCCTCAAGAAAATTGTTAAGGATGCCATTGATGGAGCCAAGGCCTGCGGCGTTGTCTATGCAGGAGGCCACACTGAAGTCACAGCTGCGGTCAACAGGCCTATAGTGACGGTGTCCGGAGTTGGCTATTACAATGATTCCAGGGAAAATGAAGAGAAAGAGGTTTTGTTTTCATCAAAGCCTGCGGCAGGACAGTCCTTGGTAATTACCAAGTGGGTTGCCATGGAAGGAACAGCAATGCTGGCTTCTGAGAAGTATCAGGAGCTGACAGAAAGGTATCCTGCGCCTTTTATAGATGAAGCAAAGGGGCTTAAGGATAGTCTTTTTGTGGGAAAAGAGATGGAGATTGCCTTAGAGTCCGGAATTACCGCAGCTCATGACCTTTCCGGAGGAGGCGTCTTTGCCGGACTTTGGGAGATGGCCGGCCGAGCGGGATGCGGCCTTAAGGTGGATATGAGAACTATCCCTCTTAGGCAGGAAACAGTAGAAATATGCGAGTTCTTTACAATTAATCCATATCAGCTTCTGTCAGGTGGAGCTCTTTTGCTGGCTACGGAAAACGGAGAAAAGCTTGTGAGCGACCTTCAGGAGAAGGGAATTCCTGCGGTGGTTATTGGGCAGTTGATCGAAGGAAATGACAAGATTGTTGTTAATTCGGATGAGACCAGATTCCTTGAGTCACCTCAGGCAGATGAAATACTGTCAGCACTTGGGTGATAGCGGTTAATCAAAGTGGATAAAACCGACAGGTTTACTTTGGTACAAATCTAAGGCACAATTATAATTGTCGAAATTGAAATATTGTTGAGGAGATAAGAATAATATGGGAACCAGAGAAGAGATACTAAATATTATTGAGAAGAATAGTAGAATCGACATTCATGAGCTTAGCGTTCTTATTGGCGCTGAGGAGATTCTTGTAGCTAATGAGCTTAAGGCACTTGAGGATGAGGGCATTATTTGTGGATATCACACAATGGTTGACTGGTCCAAGACAAGTCTTGAGAAGGTTAATGCGCTTATAGAAGTTAAGGTTACTCCAACAAGAGGCCAGGGCTTTGATAATATCGCCGAGAGAATTTACAAGTATCCTGAGGTAACAAGCGTATACCTTATGAGCGGCGGCTTTGACCTTATGGTTATCCTTGAGGGTAAGTCCCTTCTTGAGGTTGCAGGTTTCGTTAATAACAAGCTGGCTACTCTCGATAACGTTCTTAGTACAGCGACCCACTTTATTCTTAAGAAATATAAGGATCATGGAACAATTCTTACCAAGAAATATGAAGATACAAGGGAGATAATTACACCATGAGAAATCCGCTTGGAAAAAAAGTTGTAGATATCAAGCCCTCCGGAATAAGGAAGTTCTTTGATATCGTACAGGAAACAGAAGGAGCTATCTCTCTAGGTGTGGGCGAGCCTGACTTTGACACTCCCTGGCACATAAGAGATGAGGGCATTTATTCACTTGAGAAGGGCAGAACCTTCTATACATCTAACTCCGGACTTAAGGAACTTAGAGTAGAGATAGCAAATTATATAAAGAGAACACAGGGTGTGGACTATGATCCTTTAAACGAGATCTTCGTTACAGTAGGTGGTTCTGAAGCTATAGATCTTGCGATGCGAGCTATGGTAGATGAGGGTGATGAGGTTCTCATTCCACAGCCAAGTTATGTTTCTTACGAACCCTGTGCTATTCTGGCAGATGCTGTACCGGTTATTATTGAGCTCAAGGAAGAGAACGAGTTTAGACTTACAGCACAGGAAGTCCTTGATAAAGTTACAGACAAGACCAAGATTTTGGTACTTCCATTTCCTAATAACCCAACGGGTGCCGTTATGGAGAAGGAAGACCTGGAGGCGATTGCCAAGGTTTGCATAGAAAAAGATCTCTATGTGATCTCTGATGAGATTTATGGAGAGTTAACTTATAAGGGACAGCATGTTTCAATTGTTTCTATTCCCGGCATGAAGGAGAGAACAATTCTCATAAATGGTTTCTCAAAGGCTTACGCTATGACAGGATGGAGACTTGGATATGCCTGCGGACCTGAGCTTATCATGAAGCAGATGGTCAAGATTCACCAGTTCGCCATTATGTGTGCTCCGACCACCAGCCAGTACGCAGCAGTGGAAGCTCTTAAAAACGGCGATGATGATGTGCGCATGATGAAAGAGGAATACAACCACAGAAGAAGATACCTTCTTAACGAGTTTAAGAGACTTGGCCTTCCGTGCTTTGAGCCCTTTGGAGCATTTTATGTATTCCCATGTATCAAGAAATTCGGAATGACAAGTGATGAGTTCTGCACAAGACTCCTCACAGAAGAAAAGCTGGCTGTTGTACCTGGCAATGCCTTCGGAGACTGCGGTGAAGGATACATACGTATCTCCTACGCATATTCCTTGGATAACCTCAAAGCCGCTATGGAACGCTTCGAGCGCTTCATCTCTAAACTATAAAAACAATAAAAAAGAGCCTTACGGCTCTTTTTTTAATCCACTTTAGTCTCGAAAACATTTGATTCGAAGAATTTGTTATAACCCTGCCAGCCTGGCTCTGTGACATTAGCAAGAAGCTCTGTAAAGGTCTCCATCTTAGCGTCTGTGTTATCGGCAAGATTAAGGGCAACAGCCTCCATAATCGCAGGCTTCTTGGGAGATCCGTACTCGAATTCTCCGTGGTGAGCAAGGATACAGTGCTGAAGTTCCTGCTTGAGAAGTTCAGGAAAGCCCGGAATATTCCTAGCCTTGTCGCTTATCATTTCTGAGCCCATTACAATGTGGCCAAGGAACTGACCTTCATTTGTGTAATCATTTATAGGGAAAAGACTAAGCTCTTTGGTCTTACCTATATCGTGACAGATAGCTGCAGTAAGAAGCAGGTCACGGTTAAGTCTTGGGTAAGCAGTGCAGAAATAATCGCACAGCTTGGTAACACTAAGGGTATGCTCTAAGAGTCCGCCGATAAATCCGTGGTGTACAGTCTTGGCTGCGCTGGATTTACGGAAAAGATCAATAAACTTCTCATCATTTATAAAGAACTCTTCAAGGAGTTTTTTAAGATAAGGATTACCGATGCTTGCGATAATTCCAAGAAGCTCCTTGTACATTTCATCCACATTTTTGCTTGTTACCGGAAGGTAAAGAGCAGGATCATACTCGCCCTCATGGCATCTTCTGGCTCTTTTGATATTAACCTGAAGAGCTCCGTTAAAGCTTGTTACTTCACCAAATACATCGATGCAGTCGGTATCATCGAACTCATCGATACCATCACTGTTGGGCTCCCAAACCTTGGCGTCCACGGTGCCTGTCTTATCCTGAAGGGTAACAGAATAGTACTCTTTGCCGTTCTTGGTGGTGGCGCTTAATTTGTGCTTGCACATATAGATGTCAGCCACTCTGTCGCCTGGTTTCAAATCCTTAATAAACTTCATTAAAAAACCTCATTTCTAAATTAACAAAATCCTATGTCAATCATGTGTTGACTCGGTCAGTGTTGCTTCCAGATTCATTTCTATATAATCCGAAACAGCCTGACGCATTACAGTAATTGATATTACATCATCAGGGCTAAGCTGGGCAAGTTTATTTATTAACTGCTCATAACTTGTAATATCAACATCATCAATTGCAGTTATTATATCACCACTCTGAATGCCTGCTTTCATGGCAGGAGAACTAAGTTCTGTCATGGTGATGTATGCGCCTGAAGGAACATTTTGAAGAGCCTGGATTTCCTGAGGAACGGTGGTTCCGTGTACTCCCAGATAAGCTCTTTTCTCCGAGTTGGACAAATCTTCCATAAGGACTTTAAGCTCAGTGATACCTATGGCACAGATATTGTTTGAAAGATCCTCAGGCTCTTTGTCCATGTCTATGATGCCTACTACCTGTCCGCTTAAGTTAATAAGAACACCGCTTCCTGACTTGCTGCCGTAAATATCTGTAGTAAGAAGCTTGTAGGTACTGTCCGGAAGATCCAGGGTTGTCTTTTCACTGGTGACGATTCCATAGGCAATTGATCCCTGAACACCTACGGGACTTCCAATGGCGATAACAGGAAGACCGGCTATGCTGTTGGAGTTGGAGCTACCAAGTGATGCTACATGAATCTTTTCTCTGGTTTCTGCGGAAAGCGTGTTCTTCTTGATTGTGAGTATGCACAGGTCGGTAATAGTATCTACAAGGTTAACCTGGGCTTCTGATCTGGTATTGTCGCAAAAAGTGACTCCGATGGACTCTGCCTCTTTTAACTTGTCATAGAAAGTAAGAATCAGCAGATTACTTCCGGTGTCGGCAACAATCAGTCCGGATACGGCTGAACTACTCTCAAAGGATGGGCTGAACCAGTTTGTGTCACTGGAAATAGCTGTGATCTTAACGATAGAGCGGCTTCCTTCTGTAGCAACGGCCTTAAGGGATGACAACATGTTGTTGTAGTCCCCGGAGCCGAAGGTATAGGATGCAATGGCCTGGTCAATCTGAGTCTTCTGTGTTGCTTCAAGGCTCATGGCTTCACTGGCGGCAATCTCGTTGTCATCTGCGAACATTTCCTCCGGAGTCAGCTCATCACTTGCTGATTCAGCGGGAAAAGATACAGTTGCAGGCTCTTTTTCCGGATAGAGTCTGTCGCTGAAAACCGGCTGAAGTAAAAGGAAGGTGAAGCATGCAACTCCACCGAAAATAACGGCCAGAGAGATTGTGATGACAGTTCTTCGAAGCAGCTTCTTACGATTGATGGGACGTTGCTTTATTTTCTCACTGATAAAGGTGGTATTAGCCAGATTATCCTTTTTGTTGTCGTCCTGATTAAGTGGCATATGCACTCCCCCAAATGGCATAACATAATATCTTTATAATTATAGCCGCTTTCACCATAGAATTCCACTAGTCATGCACAGATATAGTTGTTATACTGTACTTTGGGTACATATATAAATAAGAGGTTTTTAAGGCAATGAATTCAAAAGCATTACACGTACTTGAGTACGATAAGATTATAGACAGACTTACAGAGCACGCCACATCAGATCCCGGAAGGAAGATGTGCCGCGAACTTGTTCCGTCCGCAGACATCAAGGAAATCAGACTTAACCAGACCAAGACATCTGATGCGATAGCTAGAATTTTCAAGAAAGGCTCAGTTTCTTTTGGCGATAACAGAGATTTCACAGGATCCCTGAAAGCTCTTAAGATAGGCAGTGCCCTTGATATGGCAGCGCTCCTTCGTCTTGCAGCATTTTTGGAAAACGTAGCAAGGGTCAAGAACTACGGAAGGACAGCAAGAGATGACGAGGCCCCTGATTCTCTCACAGAATCTTTTAGCATGCTTGAGCCACTTACTCCTGTTTCTACAGAAATCAGAAGATGCATAGTGTCAGAGGAAGAAGTGAGTTCGGACGCAAGCCCTGCACTTAAGCACATCAGACGTGGAATCATGCTGACCAACGACAGAATCCACGAGCAGCTTAATAAGCTCATCAACGGATCAATGCGCACATACCTTCAGGATGCGGTTGTTACCATGCGTGACGACAGATACTGCGTTCCTGTAAGGGCTGAGTATAAATCACAGATTAATGGTATTGTTCACGACCAGTCATCATCAGGTTCAACTCTTTTCATCGAGCCTGCGGCTGTAGTTGAACTTAATAACAAGATAAAAGAGCTGATTCTTCAGGAAAATGCTGAGATTGAGAAGATTCTTCTTGAACTCAGTCTCCAGGTGGGTGAGCATGTTGAAGCTATAAAATACAACGCCGATATCATGACAGATCTTGATTTCGTATTTGCCAAGGCTTCCTATGCTCTGGAGATTAACGCAATCACTCCGATATTCAATGACCAGCACTGCTTTGATATCAAGAAGGGAAGACACCCTCTTATCGACAAGAATAAGGTTGTTCCTATTGATGTGTATGCGGGCAGAGATTTCGACATGCTGATCATCACAGGACCTAACACAGGTGGTAAGACAGTAACCCTTAAGACAGTAGGTCTTTTGACTCTTATGGGACAGGCCGGCCTTGCAATTCCTGCCGGTGACAGGTCTGAGCTTTCCGTATTCGAGGAAGTTTATGCAGACATCGGGGATGAGCAGAGTATTGAGCAGTCTCTTTCAACTTTCTCATCTCATATGACCAACACTGTTTCTATTCTGGCAAATGCTGATGAGAACTCGCTTTGTCTTTTTGATGAATTGGGCGCGGGAACTGATCCTACAGAGGGTGCGGCTCTTGCCATTTCAATTCTTAATAACCTGCACAACAGGAGAATCAGAACTCTGGCTACAACTCACTACAGTGAGCTTAAGGTTTATGCGCTGAATACTCCAGGAATCCAGAACGCAAGTTGCGAGTTTGATGTTGAATCACTTCGTCCGACATACAGACTTCTTATCGGAATTCCCGGTAAGAGTAACGCTTTTGCTATATCTTCCAAGCTGGGACTTTCGGAAGATATCATAAATGCGGCCAAAGAGCAGATTGGAACTGAAGATAAAAAGTTTGAGGATCTTCTTGCAGATCTTGAGAAGAGCCGTAAGACCATAGAAAATGAGAGACTTGAGATTGCCGAGTACAAGAAAGAAGTAGAAGAACTCAAGGCAGAGCTTGCTTCCAAGACCGATAAGCTCGACAGACAGAAGGAAGAAATCTTAAGGCAGGCCAACGAAGAGGCCAGAAATATTCTCCAGGAGGCCAAGGACCTTGCTGATGAGACCATCAGAACCTTCAGAAAAGCCGGACCTAACGCCACAATCCAGGATCTTGAGAGAGCCAGAACCAACGTAGGTCAGAAGATATCTTCCAAGAATAAGGCCATCGCAGCCAAGAAGGAAGTTGCAAACGCTAATCACCCTGTGCTCAAGGAGTCACAGCTTAAGCTTGGCGAATCAGTTAAGATCGTATCCATGGGACTTAAGGGAACAATCTCTTCCAAGCCTGACAAGGACGGAAATCTTTATGTTCAGTGCGGAATCATGAGAACTAAGGCCAACATAAGAGACCTTGTGCTTGTTCAGGATGAGGACGGCAAGGCAGCCATGAAGAAGTTTTATGGAAGAAACACCAGCTCCGGCAAGATGGATCTTTCAAGGGCAGCAAGCATAAAGACTGAGATAAATCTCATTGGTAAGAACAGTGATGATGCTATATCAGCACTGGATAAATATCTGGACGATGCATACATGTCACACCTTAACAACGTGCGAGTTGTGCATGGAAAAGGCGCTGGAATCCTCAGACAGGCAGTTCACAACTACCTTAAGTCAGTGCCTTATGTTAAATCATTTAAACTTGGGGAATTCGGCGAGGGAGATGCCGGAGTAACAATAGTTACATTTATTAAGTGAGTTTAGTGAGGGGAAAATGGCTACAAAACAGAAAATTTTAATTGTGGATGATGACAACAACATTGCAGAGCTGATCTCTTTGTACCTGGTAAAAGAGTGCTTTGAGACCAGAATCTGTAACGATGGCGAATCAGCCATCAACACCTTTGATACCTTCGAACCTAATCTGGTTCTGCTGGATTTAATGCTTCCTGGTATCGATGGCTACCAGGTTTGCAGAGAGATCAGAACCAAATCACAGGTGCCGATCATCATGCTTTCTGCTAAGGGCGAAGTGTTTGATAAGGTACTTGGCCTTGAGATGGGGGCTGATGACTACATGGAGAAGCCCTTTGATTCAAAAGAGCTGGTGGCAAGAGTAAAGGCAGTCCTTCGCCGTTATAAGCCTCAGACTCAGGAAGTTCAGGAGTCTGATGACAAGGTTGTAAGATATCCTGACCTTGAGATCAATATGACCAACTACTCTGTAACCTACATGGGAGAGCGCGTTGATATGCCGCCCAAGGAGCTTGAGCTTCTTTATTTCCTGGCTGCTTCACCAAACCATGTATTTACAAGAGAGCAGCTCCTTGATCAGATCTGGGGCTATGAGTATATCGGTGATACCAGAACTGTAGATGTTCACATCAAGAGACTTCGTGAGAAGCTCTCAGATCACGAGAAATGGCGTCTTGCCACAATTTGGGGAATAGGATACAAATTTGAGGTACAACAGTAAATGAAGAGAACTCTTTATTTAAAATTTTTGCTTGCGTATCTTCTCTTTGGTATTTTCGGATTTGTGGTTGTGGCGACCTTCGTTTATAACATGACCTACGAGAGAATCAGACGTGACAAAGCTGATACCATGTACGAAGTTGCGACTCAGATTGCCAATACCTATGCGGCAGATCTGTATAACAGTGAGACTTCGCTGGATGCGGTACACACTCAGATGGTGGCGCTTTCCAAGTACATGGATAATGCTTCAATCTGGATCATCAACCCGTCAGGTCGACTTGTTCTTGATTCATCAAGGGTTTTGGAGCCGGGAAAAGAAATAGTGATTGACGGTTTTGATCCCACGGTCACCGGAAGCTCCTACTACACCACAGGCAATTTCTGGAATAGCTTTAAAGAGGATGTACTTAGCGTGTTTGCACCTATAACAGCAAACTTCAAGGTTCAGGCATACGTGGTAATACATACTCCGATAGGAGCCATACAGAATTCAGCAAATGAATTTTTGAACATTTCATATCTGATGCTTATAGTTCTTTTCCTGTTGTCTATGATTATCCTTATCTTCTTTACTGAGCTGGTTTATGTTCCGCTTAGAAAGATTACAACAGCTACAGAGCAGTATGCAGCCGGAAATATGGGCTATGAGTTTTCCGTGGAATCGGAGGATGAAATGGGATATCTGGCCGCATCACTCTCCTATATGGCCGGCGAAATTGCCCGCCAGGAGGATGACCAAAAGAAGTTTATTGCCAATGTGTCCCATGATTTCAGGTCTCCGCTTACTTCTATCAGAGGATACCTTGTGGCTATGCAGGACGGAACAATCCCTGAGGAGATGCACAGCAAATATCTGGGAATAGTAATAAACGAGACGGATAGACTTACCAAGCTCACCAACGAGCTGCTTACTCTTAATAACCTTAATACCAGAGGAATGCTTCTCGACAGAACCGACTTTGATATTAATCAGGTTATCAGAAATGTGGCGGAATCCTTTGGAGGAACCTGCATCGACAAGAAGATAGCTATAGAGCTTGTGCTGACAGATGAGAAGATGCTGGTTAATGCCGACATGAGTAAGATTCAGCAGGTTCTATACAATCTTGTGGATAACGCTATCAAGTTCAGTCACAAGGAATCCAGCGTAAAGATTGAGACCACTGAGAAGCACAGCAAAGTATTTGTTTCTGTTAAGGACAGCGGAATCGGTATTCCCAAGGAAGACCAGAAGCTTATCTTTGACAGATTCTATAAATCAGACGCATCCAGAGGTAAGGACAAGAAGGGCACAGGCCTTGGCCTTGCCATTGTAAAAGAAATAGTTAAAGCCCACGAAGAAAACATCAATGTCATCAGTACAGCCGGCGTAGGAACAGAGTTTATTTTCTCTCTGGCCAAGGCTAAGGCAATGGATGAAGTGGACGAGTAAGGGCTATAGATAATATCAAAGCAACAAAAAATAAAGATGTTGTTATGATCTGAGTCCGAAATAGTTATGTTAGAGAAAGAAGAAACGAGATAAATATATGCATATAGTTTTACATCAGCCGGAGATTCCACAGAATACCGGAAATATAGGAAGAACCTGTGTGGCTACGAATACAAGTCTTCACTTGATTGAACCATTGGGATTCAGACTTGGAGAAAAAGAACTGCGTCGTGCAGGAATGGACTACTGGGAACGTCTTGATGTGACCAGATATATTGATTATCAGGATTTTAAGGCCCAGCATCCCGGAGCGAAGATCTGGTATGCCACAACTAAGGCCAAGAAATGCTATACAGATGTACAGTTTGGAATGGACGATTTCATCATGTTCGGCAAGGAGAGCGCCGGAATTCCTGAAGAAATCCTTGTAGATAATGAGGAGACCTGCATCAGAATTCCCATGGGAAGTGACATTAGGTCTTTGAACCTTTCTAATTCTGTGGCAATAGTGTTGTACGAAGCTCTCAGACAGAATCAGTTTGCAGGACTGGAACAGCAGGGAGAACTTCATAGATTGCATTGGAAAGATGAGCAGTGATAGTGCTTATAGTTGCTTAGATAGTTATGTTAAGTAATAGGATTGCGATATGAGTAGTAAGAAAATAAAAGAAGATATGAAATACAAAAAGGATGATCTGCTTACCGTGGAGATCACTGATATAGGCAACGATGGAGAGGGCATAGGCAAGATAGACGGCTATACCCTCTTTATTAAAGATGCGGTAATTGGTGACAAGGTAAGCGCCAAGATCATGAAGGCCAAAAAGAATTATGCCTACGCTCATCTTGAGAAGGTTGCGGAATACTCACCATACAGACAGGAAGCGAAATGCCCTGTGGCTCGCCAGTGTGGTGGATGCCAGCTTCAGAATATGACCTATGAGAGACAGCTTGCTTTCAAACAGAACAAGGTTAGAAATAACATCGTTCGTTTGGGCGGCTTTGATGGCGATTTTATCGATGGCATCATGGAGCCAATCATTGGAATGGATGAGCCCTGGAGATACAGGAACAAAGCTCAATACCCTATTGGTACTGATAAGAATGGCAATCCTATAGCAGGTTTTTATGCAGGAAGAACACACAGCATTATTCCTGTGGATGACTGTCTTATTGGCATCCCTGAGAATAAAGAGATTCTGGACATCATCTTAAGTCACATGAAAAAGAATAGGATTAAGGCCTATGATGAAGCTAGCGGCAAAGGCCTTGTAAGGCATGTGCTTATCAGAAAAGGTTTTACCTCAGGACAGATTATGGTGTGCCTGGTGCTGAATTATAAAACGGCTGGAAAAGTTAAGGGAAATAATACTAATCAGAACGAGAATAGAACAGTAGCAGAATACATAAAAGGTCAGAACGATTTGGTTAAAGCACTTTCTTCTGTTTCCGGAATGACCAGCATATCTGTCAGCATCAATACAGACAAGACCAATGTTATCATGGGGCTGGAAGTTCACACTATTTGGGGCAAGGACGTTATTTCCGATACCTTGTGCGGTCTTGATTTCGAGATTTCACCATTATCTTTCTACCAGGTCAATCCTGCTCAGTGTGAAAAGCTCTATGGTCAGGCCATTACTTATGCAGGCTTAACAGGCAAGGAATCAGTTTGGGATCTGTACTGCGGAATCGGAACAATCACTCTTTCCATGGCTAAAAATGCCGGACATGTCTATGGCGTGGAAATAATTCCAGAGGCCATAGAGGATGCCAAGGCAAATGCTAAGAGAAACGGCCTTACAAATGCGGATTTCTTCTGCGGCAAGGCAGAGGAAGTTTTGCCTGAATTTTATAAGAGAGAATCTGAGAAGGCAGGAGATTCTGCAGATAATACTGCACTTCATCCTGATGTAATCGTGGTTGACCCTCCCCGTAAGGGTTGTGATGAGAAGTGCCTGGAGACCATGCTTAAGATGTCTCCGGATCGTATCGTATACGTTAGCTGCGACAGTGCAACTCTCGCAAGAGACCTCAGAATTCTTGTAGATGGTGGCTATGAACTTAAGAAGGTTCGCCCTTGCGATATGTTCTCCTGGTCAAGTCATGTTGAGACAGTAGCTTTTTTATCCTTAAAGATTGTAGAACTGTGATTATTTGTGGTAAAATTTTGCAGAAATACAATAATGAAGCGGTGACCCGGAATAATCCAGGCATCGACGGAGGATGAAAAGAGTATGAAAGAGTTTTTGAAGAGGAAGGATATCGAGATCTCCCTTAAGAGATACGGTATCGACGCGCTGGGAGCAATGGCGCAGGGATTATTTTGCTCATTACTTATTGGAACAATTATCAATACAATTGGTACACAGTTCCACATTCCATTTCTTATGCAGACAGTAGCAACAATAGCAGGTGTTGACTATACTGTCGGCGGACTTGCAACAGCTATGAGTGGACCGGCTATGGCAGTAGCTATCGGCTATGCACTTAAGTGTCCACCACTTGTATTGTTTTCTATGATCACAGTAGGATTTGCAGCTAACGCTCTTGGCGGAGCCGGCGGTCCTCTGGCAGTTCTTTTTGTAGCTATTCTTGCTGCTGAATTCGGTAAGGCAGTATCCAAAGAGACCAAGGTAGATATCCTTGTTACGCCACTTGTTACTATCGGAGTCGGAATTTTCTTTTCATGGCTCATTGCACCACCACTTGGAAGAGCAGCTATGTGGGTAGGTAACCTTATTATGTGGGCAACAGAGCTTCAGCCATTCCTAATGGGAATTCTTGTTTCAGTTCTTGTAGGAGTTGCTCTTACACTTCCTATATCATCAGCAGCAATCTGTGCAGCACTTCAGCTTACAGGCCTTGCAGGAGGCGCAGCTGTTGCCGGATGCTGTGCTCAGATGGTAGGTTTTGCAGTTATCTCTTTCAAAGAGAATAAATGGGGCGGACTTGTTTCACAGGGAATCGGAACATCAATGCTTCAGATGGGTAACATTATCAAAAATCCAAGAGTATGGATTGCACCTATCGTGGCGTCAGCTATTACAGGACCAATCGCAACCTGCGTATTTGGCCTTCGCATGAATGGCGCACCTGTTTCATCTGGTATGGGAACCTGCGGACTTGTTGGTCAGATCGGTGTTTATACCGGATGGGTCAAGGACGTTGCTGAGGGTAGCAAAGCAGCAATCACAGCTTTCGACTGGTTCGGACTTGTGATGATTTCTTTTGTTCTTCCTGCAGTATTCTCATTGATTATACATGCGGGTGTTAAGAAGCTTGGTTGGGTTAAAGACGGAGACCTTAAACTATGACAATTGGCGTTACGTCGCTAATATATGCAGCGATTATCTGCATACTGTTTTATATTCTGAAGGGGATTAGCAGAAAATATTTGTTAATGATAGCAAGTATTCTCTACATTTACTCCCTTAATAGGCTTGCCGGAATAGCAGTCCTTGTTGTTTCTGTGCTGACATGGGCAGCAGGACAGCTTGTGTCTATCTGGCAAAAGAAAAGTGAAAAAGCTGCAGCGGGCATTATGTCCGTTGCAGTTTCTATGTTTATTCTCAGTTTATTGATTTTTAAGTATGTTCCGGCCTATTTTTCAGATGCGGCCGGTGAGGATACATTCCTTACACAAATACTTATGCCAATCGGCTATTCCTTCTACGTTTTTCAAGCAATAAGTTACATAGTAGATGTGAAAAGAAAAACTATAGTAGCATCAAACAACATGGCAGATGTTGTGCTTTATCTTGCCTGGTTCCCAAAATTTGTAAGCGGACCTATTGAAAGATGGGAAGGTTTTTCTTCTAAGATTAAGGAACTTGGAAAGGTTAAGCTCCTGGACAAAGAGAGATGGAAGAGAGTATTGTACTATACTCTATATGGCGCGTTTATGAAGGTTGCGATAGCTGACCGCCTTGGAATTTATGTTGATAAGCTCTTTGATGGAGCACAGCTTCTGGGCAGTAGCTGGCTGTTTGTTGGAGCACTCTTTTACACGATTCAGATTTACTGCGATTTTGCAGGTTATTCATACTTTGCTATTGGTATATCCAAGGCATTTGGAATTGATCTTGTAACAAACTTTGATATGCCATATTGCAGTCAGAACATTACAGAGTTCTGGAGACGTTGGCATATGTCTCTGTCTTCATGGCTCAGGGACTATGTTTATATTCCTCTTGGAGGTAACAGAAAGGGCCCGGCCAGAAAGATAATAAATACAATGATAGTCTTTTTAATCTGTGGAATGTGGCATGGCGCAGGTAAGAACTTTATAGTCTGGGGACTTTTACACGGAGTCTTTTCAGCAATTGATAGTATTTGCAGAGATAAGGGATTTAAGACGCTTAGGACTGGCGTTCTTGGAAACGTCATCACATTTTTAGAGGCTTCTTTTGCCTGGATATTCTTTAGGGCTTCATCACTTTCGTCAGGAGTTAATTATGTAAAGTGCATGTTTACACATTTCGCAGGATATATTTCTTTTGCCGAAAACATGGAAAACATGAATCTTGTCATGATTGAGCTCGGAGTAATCATTGTTTCGATTATACTGATAGGAATCCTTGACAGAGTAGCATATTACAGTAAGTCTAACATTCCGGAAATGATAGCCTCAGCTCCTCAGGGCAGAAGATATATTGCATTTTATTTCTTGTTGATGTTACTGGTGATTTTTGGAATCTATGGACCTGATATTAGCACAAGACTCATTTATATGGAGTTTTAACCCAAATGAAAAAAATTGTAAGTTTATGTAAGTTCATATTGTTGGTGCTTGCGCTTGTTGTTTCGCTTACTTTTGTGGACAGGCTATTTAGCTTTAAGACTGCTCATGGAATAAAGCAGGCAAGGGATTTGTATGCTCAGCCAAAAGATACAGTTGATGTGGTGTTTCTTGGATCAAGCCATATGCACGTAAACATCAATACAGCTCTTTTGTGGGAAAAATACGGTATTGCGGCCTATGACTATAGCGGCGCAGAGCAGCCTCTTTGGATGACATATTACTATCTCAAGGAATTCTGCAAATATCAAAAGCCAAAGGTGATGGTTCTTGATTTCTTTGCTCCTGCAAATTTCCTGGACGACTACCAATACAAGTATATCGGGGACAATTTCTATGGCTTAAAGCCATCTGTCAATAAGCTTGGCATGCTTAAGGTTAGTGTTGAACCATCAAGAGTCTTGGAATTTTTCCCGGCGCTGGTTAGCTATCACATGAGGTATCAGGAGCTTGAACAGGCGGACTGGGATTATTTATCTGAGACCCAAGAGGACAAGAGTGCCTTTAAGGGATATACTCCGTATTTTAAGACTGGAGAGTGGGAAAAACCAGAATTTGATGCAGAGGATCCTCTGCCACTGACGGACAAGTCCTTGGAGTATCTTGATAAGATAATAGATTTTTGTAATGAAAATGAAATAGAGATGTTTTTTATCGTAACTCCTTATATCAAGGAATACGAGGCTGACCAAAGGTTTGAATATGTGGAAAGACTTTGTGCTGAAAGAGGAATCTGGTTCGAGGATGGCACCGAGATGTATGAAACTTTGGACTTGGATTTTTCGCAGGACTTCTTTGATTTTTCTCATTTGAATTACCGGGGAAGCTGCAAATATACAGATTATCTTGGAGCTGGACTCAAATTCAGGTTTGACATTCCTGATCATAGAGGTGATGAGAGGTTCGAGTCCTGGGACAGAAATGTAATCGCAATTCAGGAAGAGGTTGCGGAGGCAGGTTGGTAATACGACCTATGATATGAGAAAAACGATAAATATGATTAAGTAGAGTGTGGTCAGTGGAATGTTGAGAATGAACCATGAACATATAATAGCTTGTATAATCGGCGCAGCAATTGTGCTGATAGCATTTTTGATAGTTCATATTGTTAAAAAGATCAGGATGAAGCCCCTTCCGATGGACGAGATGGAGGGCCATGACTTCGAGTATTATTGCGCTGATATTCTGAAAGCCCATGGCTTCCTTGAAGTTGAAGTTACAAAGGGTAGTGGAGATTTTGGCGCGGACATCCTGGCTGAGAAGGATGGCGTGACCTACGCAGTTCAATGTAAGTGCTACGACAAGCCAATCGGAGTAAAGGCTGTTCAGGAGATATATGCCGGCCGAGACTACTATGATAGAATGGTCGGAGTTGTCATGACCAATCAGTATTTCACACAGCCTGCTGTTGAGCTTGCACAGAAGCTGAACATCATGCTATGGGATAGGGGCTACGTGGATGCCATGGCGGACGAGGACAAAGATAAGAGACGCTGATTTCTGCAATAATTTACTGGTGGAGAAGACTGGTGGAGATTAGTGATGAAGATTGCTGGTGAATTGCTGGTGAAGATGAGAAATTACTAGTAAATTCGAGAAAATGATAAAATACACGTAGTGGCATAGCTGTGTACTACTAGATACTACCAGTAAATCTGAGAAAACGGGAAAATACACGTAGTGCGATAGCTGTGTACTACGAGTAAATCAGAAAAAATAGAAATCCCAGTGTAGGAATGACTTCCGGTTTAAAAATCTACTACGAGTAAAACGGGCAAAATGAGAAATTACACGTAGCGATATAACTGGATACTACGAGTAAATCAGAAAAAATAGAAATCCCAGTGTAGGAATGACTTCCGGTTAAAAATCTACTACGAGTAAAATGAGCAAAATGAGAAATTACGCGTAGAGGTACTGTAGGAAACTACAAGTAAATCCGGAAAAACTGGAAAATACGCGTAGTAGGCTCGGATGATTAAGCGCAAGTAGGAAATATAAATTGGGGATATTGATATAAATAGAAAATACAAGTTGAGAATATAAATAGGACGAGTAATAATGATAATTGAAATACAAGATGATTTTGATCTTCAGAAAATAGCTGATAGCGGCCAGTGCTTCAGATTCAATAAATGTGGTGATGGTTATAGTGTGGTCGCAGGAAATCAATATCTTTTTATTAAAGATGTGTCGGGCGATTCCGGTGTAGAGACTGACATTATTATTGGGGCATCAGGCGATAAGGACGATAAAAATATTCTGGGTGGTCGGTATGAGCTAAGCTGTAATAAAAAAGAGTTCGAGGCGTTCTGGAAAAACTACTTTGATCTGAATAGCAGTTATAGCGATATAAGGAGCCTGATCGACAAGGCAGAAGATGAATACCTTTATAATGCTTCTGAATTTGGGCAGGGCATCAGAATCCTTCAGCAGGATCCCTGGGAGATGCTGATTTCTTTTATCATATCCCAGAGAAAAAACATTCCTGCAATTAAGGCTTCAATCGAGAAAATATGCGCGCTTGCAGGACATAAGATAGCTGTGGACGCAGAAGGAAATGATGTATTTTCTTTTCCTACTCCAAAGGAACTGTCTAAGCTGACTGTTGCACAACTATCAGGATGCAGCCTCGGCTATAGAGATAAGTATGTATATCAGGCTGCACAGGATGTGGTAAGCGGAGCAGTAAATCTTGAGAGCTGGAAAGAAATCGATGATGATGCTCTCATGCAGAAACTTCTGGCATTGTATGGCGTTGGGGTTAAGGTTGCCAACTGCGAGATACTCTTTGGTTACCACAGATTAGATGCTTTTCCTAAGGATGTCTGGATTAACAAAGTGCTTGATAGCCAGTATCCACAAGGCTTTTTATTTGACAAGTACAAACCTTATAATGGGGTTATGCAACAATATTTATTCTTTTATTCAAGAACAAATGGCGCGGAAACTACGTAAAAATGTGTAGTTTTCTGCGCTTTTCTATTGTGCATCAGGCTCAGATATGCTATATTCCTATTAAAATTTGACACTTTCCTGTGATGAAGCGTTAGAAATAGCGCTTGGGGGACATTATAGATTGTTGGGGAACAATTTATGGAGAGAGAATATAGGATTTCAAGGGGAGTCATTGCCATTCTGACGGCTTTAATATCATACATAGCACTGATTAATGAGCATATTTCTGTAAAGATCTATGGTATTTTTCTTTTTACCATTGTTGCTTTTCTTTTAAGTTTCCTAGGTACAAAAGTTAGTAAAAAAATGATTTTTATAGGTGATAAAGTATCAAACATCGCTCTGCGTATATGTTATTACGTGGGTTTACTTGTGGCGATCTTAGTTTTGTCGGCTACCTTTTTTACTGTATTCACATCGATTTCTGATTATATAGATACAAGTAATATGGAATTTGCAGCTGCTCTTAGTATCGCAATTGTGATTGTTACAATATGCTGTCTGTTTTTTATCATGTTGATCGTGCCATATATTCAGTCACTGATTGTTCTGATTATAAGAAGGATACTGAGAGAAAAAGACTTGGGTGCAGATGAATAAGGATACGATATCCTGCAGCTATGTAGTTTTGCGTGGGGAGCGAAATGATTGCAGGGGTGAAATATAAGTTTATTTATAAAGGAGAAGTTGTATGAAAAAAGTTGTTACAAGTGTGTATGGACGAATTGCGCTTGCTTTATTAGCTGTAGCAATAATCGTCCTGGTGGCTGTTGCTGTATCAGGAGGTAATAAGCCATCAGAAGAGAATCAAGTAGCGGACAATGATGTTGTTACCATTCAGACAGAGGAAGTGCCATTGGCAGATACTCCAGTAGAGGAAGCATCCAAGGAAGAGCCTGCAGAAACAGAACCTGCTGTAGCTTCCGATAATGCAACTACAGAGAGCACAGAAGGTGCTGCTGTAAAAGGGGAAAAGAGAACTACCACAACTGGCAACAATAACTCAACTGTTGCAAAGGCAACAACTAATGAAAATTCAACAAGTGTTGTTAAGCCAGTAGAAACAACAAATGTTGTAAAGACAGCAAATGCTACTAATTCAGGTAATGCCTCTGGGGAAACAGGAAGTACAGAGTCTAATACCAATAGTGGCAATGCGGGAAATGATTCGCAGAGCGAAGGCAACAAATCACAGGGTTCTGGTTCTTCAGCAAGTACATCTGCACCAGCACCAGGATCTTCAGGTGCGCCTTCTATCGAAATGTCAGAAGCTGAGAGATATTATTCTGAAAGTGGGAAAATAGTTAGTATAGTGGATGCAGCGACATCTCCAGATAATCTTACAGAAACTGAAGTGGCAGATCTTTTAGCTGAAAGAGGATTTACTAAATATCCAATTACTTACGAATATGCGATGGGCGGAGAATATACAGATGATGCAGAAGTTACAGGTAATGCTAGTATATGCCGTCCTATGTATGAAACGGATTATATAAGCAGTAATGGAGAGCTATGGCATATTTTTGTAATAAATGGCAAGGTTATTACTAATCCGGTTTCTTATAATTTACATTCAACGCACCCTGTACAGCTTCTTGTTTCAGAAGCAAATGAACTCACTAGTTATGATGATGAGACAAATAAGTATTTTGTTACCGTTCCATATGACTCAACAGTAATAGTCAAGGTTATTGATAGAATAGATGCAGATACATTGAATGGCATAACAAGTGAGGAGATCGATGGATTATGATAAAAAAAATAAATAGTGTTTTGTTAGCATTTGTAATAGTTTTTTTAATGCTTTTTTCCAATACAAGTATGACAGCTAGGGCGGCTGAAGATTACTCTGATCCAATGATTGTGGTGTCATTGGGTGATTCTTATTCATCTGGAGAAGGCATAACACCATTTTACGGTCAGGAAAAGAATGTTTATGAGAAAATAAGAGATCGTGATTGGTTGGCACATAGATCTACAAAAGCATGGCCAAGTTTGCTTGAAGTTCCTAATTATGGAATAACAGGCAATCATCGTAAAAAAGAAAAAAGTAACGACAACTTTCAGTGGTATTTTGTTGCTTCATCAGGAGCAGTGTCTACGGATTTGTATTTTACAAAACAGCATAAAAGTGCGTTTCAAGAAGAATCGGTATGGATTGGAATGACTCCAACCCTGATGCCTTTTTATTATTCTGATGATTTACCGGTTCAGAATGATATCTTCAATACGATAGATCGATATGGCAAAGTTGATTATGTTACCATGACAGTCGGTGGTAATGATGTAGGGTTCGAAGATATTATTTCACTATGTGTGAAGAAAAGTACCTATCTTGGCAGTAAAAAATTAAAGAATAAGTTAGATGATCTTTGGGCTAATATTGACAATACAATGCGGGATCTCAAAACCACATACAAGGCAGTGAAGTCTGCGGCTGGATCGCAGGCAGCTATTATCGTTGCGGGATATCCTAAACTTTTGGATAAAACAGGAAAAGGATTCACGTTTAGCCTGGAAGAATCAACAATGGTCAATAATAAAGTTCATGATTTTAATCGAAAGATAGAAGAGACCGTAAAGCAGTGTAGAGATGAAGGAATGAACATATATTTTGTCAGTGTTGAAGAAGCGTTTGACGCTGACGGGGGACATCAGGCTTTTTCTGATGATCCATGGCTTAATGGAGTATGGACGCATCAATCTGAAGATATAAATGATGTAAATCCAATCAGTGCATATTCCATGCATCCAAATGCTGAAGGGGCTAAAGCTTATGCAAGATGTGTCAATGCTAAAATTGCTCAACTTGAGAATAGCAAGCGAGAAGGGTCCTTATCAGGAAAGGTTTGTTTGGCATCGAAAAGAGATGTAGCAGTTCCATTTGCATTGGTCAGAGCAAAGAGTAATACCAGAAGTTGGGATAGTGACTTAGGATTGACTGATAACGATGGTGAATATAGTTTCAAACTCGAAGAGGATAATTATTTAATACAGATAAATGCGCTAGGCTTTATTCCTTTTACGGCGTATGCTACAGTCACGGAAAATAAGAATACGTTCATGGAGACATTCCTTCTTGTTGCTGGTAGAGAAGGTGAAGAAGGTGTTGCAAAGGGAAAGATTAAAAATTCAATTACTGCGCTTGGTGTTCCTGAAGCAGATATAGAAGTGCGAAAAGGATGGAATAACGCATCAGAAGGAGATGTACTTGCGACAAGTAAGACAGATTCTAATGGAAATTATACTTTGGGGCTTCCTTTAGGTAATTATACTTTATCCGTAAGTAAGAATGGTTTTATTACTAGCTTGACAAACATAATAGTACAAAGGACAGTTACCGAAAATCAAGATGGTGAACTCACACCTATTGGATCAGGTGATGACTTCAGAATTGTTCTTACATGGGGGGAGAACCCAAGAGACCTAGACTCGCATGTTTATGGGCCATTATCTAATGGATGGTATTTTCATGTATATTACAGAGATAAGTCTTGCTATGATGATGGAGAGGAAATATGTAATCTTGATGTGGATGATACAACGAGTTATGGACCTGAAACTATTACTTTGAAAGCTAAACTGTCAAGCCCATATTACTATTATATTCACAGGTACGCTGGAACTGGAACGATATCAACTTCGGAGGCAGTAGTTAAGGTTTATCAGAAAGATGAGCTAATACAGAAGTTTAATGTTCCTACAGGACTTAGCAACGGAGATTATTGGAATGTATTTGCTATAGTAGATGGTCAGATTATTCCACACAATACTATGGGCTCTTATCCGGATTTTGAATACGCAGGTAATGGCATTAACTCCTCCCTTCGCCTGATGCGTGTAGGTACAAGCTTCCTTGATGAATTGCTTAACCTCAATGCTAAGAAGGATGGAGATGTTAAGGAAGAGGCAGCAGCTTCGGCAAGTTCAAGCATAGACGAGAATGAGGCAGCAGCTTCTGCTAGTTCAAGTGTAGATGAGAATGAAGCAGCGGCCTCAGCAAGCTCAAGCGAAGATGTAGCTGCAGCAAGTACTTCAGGATCATCAGTTGAAGCAAATGTTGACAGCGCAGCTGTATCTAAGTCAGAGGATGATGAAAAGTCAGCAGAGAGTTCAAGCGCAGATGGTACAACCACTGCTGATTCCAGCGCAGAAGCATCAAGTGCTGTAAGCTCAGGCGCTGCGGCTTCTGGTTCAACTAGCTCAGATAATGCAGGCACAGGAAGTTCTGTATCTGAGGGCTCGGGATCAGAAGAGCCAAACCCAGATAGTGCTAGCGCTGGAATGTAAAGAGCTCGGTAGTATCAGATAAGTAAGTAAAATAATGAAGGCAGCGCCTCGTGCGCTGCCTTTATCAACTAAATCAAAAAACTTCGGTATTATTTTCGGCATGTGTTGAAGTAACAATAAGTCCTGTCATTTTCTCAACCTGTCCGGTATATACAAACGGGTCCCAATGTATATTTGCTCTGTTATACTTTCGGTCTTCAAGTTTGAGATTACCGAAAATGTATTTTTCACCATCGCAGATATAATAAAAATTATTGAATGTTCTGGAAAAATCAGTGTCACTTGCATCTCTTGAACTTACAGGATCTGCCTCGAGAATGCATTGATCATAGCCAAATTCATACTCTTTTCCATCTATTCCTGTAAACTTATAGTGATACCAATCTCCTTCAACTGGGATACCTTGCCTCTTGAGAAGTTTGTAAAAAGATGAGTATGGGAGAGTTCCATCGTAGTCTGTAAAAATTTCTTCCGCCTCATCTGTTGCTTCGCCATCAACCACTGCATAGTAATATCCATCCCAGCCATATCCATGAATTTCTAGCCTATCTTCGTATGAAAATTTAGAATAGATATCCACAAGGCCCTTTTCTACAGCCCAGTCCAAATAGTACTTTTCCATTTCAGTTTTGTAGTAATCTGAGTTGAACGAATCAACATTGTCATCATTTATATTTGCAAGATGTTCAGATTCAAACAAAGCCTGATAGATCAGCTCTTTTGGAACATCTTCCAGATAATACTGACTATCTGTCACTCCATCTACCCTTATGGTGTCAGTGTATCTTCCCTGAACATGACTCCAAGGAATCATATCTTTTGAAAAACCATGGCTTTTATATAGTTCCACAATCTTATCTGTAGTTTCCATGGCAGATTGCATATCTTCATAAAAGGTCAGCGGTCCAATCTCAAAATCCGGGGCATATTCCTGATGAGCCTGCAAGACTGAAGGCCATTGCTCCTGTGGATAAATGGCATAAAAAAGCTCATCCTTAAAGTTGTCATCCCAATACCAAGTAACCGCCCCGATCATGTTACTACTTGCATTCCTGAAAACATAAAAGGTCAGTTCTTTATCCAGATTATATTTATCTGTTGAGACTTCATAGACATCTGACTCACCCTCACCACTAATTTTCTTAATTGAACATTGCTCAGGATCCAAATCGAGCCACTCAATATGACGTTCGAGACTACCTTCCTCATATTTGTAGTGACGCTCTTTACTACCCAACGGTGAGCAGCCTGTAAATAACAATGTTGTAATTACTGCCATACATATGACGGATGCGAATGTGATCTTTTTCATGTTCTTTCCTCGATGGCGTTCAATATCAACTATTCTTGAGTACTGTAATAAGTCCTTCGTAGTCAACATCGCCCTGAAGCTGTTTGCGCTCGTAGCTGCTTAGTTCCTTAATTTTATTCTCAAGTTCCTCTGCTGTCAGTGGTTCATCTGTATGATTTTCATAGTAGGACTCGGAGTATTCCATATTGCTATTAGCCTCAAGCTCGGCATGCCTTTCTATAATATCTAACAATCAAGCAAATGAAAATGTTGAATTGTACACGAAATAAAAAGAATAATCTGAGACTGAGACGTTCTTTGATATATTTGTACATATACAACTTGGCAAAATTGTATATATTAGTCATTGACGGAGTATTTGCAGGCACACTACAATGGTAGACGTATTGAGGGGAATAAACATTATCATAAAACACATACAACTTGTGCAAAACAATACAAGTTGATAAATGTATCCTGTAGTTTTACTAGCATTCATCCCATCAATACGACAAAAAATAATCGAGTGGTGATCTAATTGGCTAAGTATCAGAAGATTATAGATTGGATAAATGAAAATATAGATTGCGGTAAGCTGGGCTCAGGGGACAAGATTCCTTCTGAAAATGAGCTCTGCGAGATGTTTGGCCTTAGCAGGCAGACAGTAAGGCATGCTATTCAGAAGCTTTCTGAGGATGGCCTTCTTGAGAGCAGACGTGGAAGTGGTACGTATGTGGCTGATCAGCATGCTGAGGATGGCAATAAGTCCGTTGTGGCGGTTGTTACAACCTACGTTGATGACTACATTTTCCCTAGCACCATCAGAGGGATTGAGAGTACGCTTAGTGCCAAGGGTTATTCCATGCAGCTTTCTTTTACCAACAATACAACTGGTAAGGAGAGACAGATACTGGAAGATCTGATGGATAGAAACGATGTAGCTGGAGTGATCATGGAGCCGGTTAAGAGTGCTCTTCCAAACCCTAACATAGGTCTTTACAAGAAGCTTATCGACAAGGGAATGAAGTTTCTTTTCATAAACAGCTACTATCCTGAGCTTGATATGCCCCATGTATCTATCAATGATGAAGAGTGCGCCTACAGAGCGGTTAAGGCTCTGGCAGATGCGGGGCACAAGAGCATAGGATGCGTTCTCAAGCTCGATGACGGACAGGGAAGAGAGAGGTATCGCGGATATCTTCGTGCAATGACTGAATGCGGACTATCTTTTACCTATGACCATGTGAACTGGATTGATACCATAGATATTAAGGATGGTAAAAGAGCTCTCTCTAGAGTAAAAGAGAGACTTAAGGGATGCACAGCTGTATTTTGCTACAACGACCAGGTGGCCGGAATGCTGATGCAGGTTCTTATGGATGATGGAATGAAGCTTCCAAGAGATATGTCCGTAATTGGAATGGATGATTCAGACATGGCCAAGATAGGAGTTGCGGGGGTAACGATTTCTTCTATTCCACATCCTAAGGCAAGACTTGGCGAGAAGGCGGCGCAGAACATGATCCGCCTGATACACAGCACTAATAAGGCCGGAAGTGCTACCTATGAGTTTGCAGAAGATGTGATTTTGAGGGATTCTGTCAGGACCATCTGATAAAAAGCATGACTAACCATAACATTAGAAATAATAATCATTAACAACTAACATATAGGAAAAAGGAGAGAATGACTATGGGTGATGTAAAAAGTTTAATTGCTGAGGGAAAGACACTGCTTGGTATTGAGTTTGGTTCCACAAGAATCAAGGCAGTACTTACAGACTATGAGTATAATCCAATCGCATCCGGCTCACACGGATGGGAGAACAGACTGGATAACGGAATCTGGACCTACACTATTGATGACATTTGGACAGGACTTCAGGACTGCTATCAGAAGCTGGCTGAGGATGTTGAAAAGAAATACGGAGAGAAGCTTGTTAAGATCGGTGCAATGGGATTTTCCGCAATGATGCACGGTTATATGGCTTTTGATAAGGATGGAGAGCTTCTTGTTCCATTCAGAACCTGGAGAAACACAATTACAGAGAAGGCTTCTGATGAGCTTACAGAGCTCTTTGGATATCACATTCCACAGAGATGGAGTATTGCTCACCTCTATCAGGCAATTCTTAATGGTGAGGAGCACATCTCCAAGATCGACTTCTTCACAACACTTGCTGGCTACATTCACTGGCAGCTCACAGGTGAGAAGGTTCTGGGCGTAGGCGATGCATCAGGTATGTTCCCTATCGATTCCAAGACATGTGATTATCAGCAGAAGATGCTTGACCAGTTCGATGAGCTCATCGCAGGCAAGAACCTTGGCTGGAAGATTAGAGATGTACTTCCTAAGTCACTTCCTGCAGGCGCAGCAGCAGGAACACTTACAGCAGAAGGTGCTAAAAAGCTTGATCCTACAGGAACACTTCAGGCAGGAATCGCTGTATGTCCTCCTGAGGGAGATGCAGGAACAGGTATGGTTGCTACAAACTCTGTTGGCGTTAGAACAGGTAATATCTCAGCAGGTACTTCAGTATTCTCAATGGTAGTTCTGGAGCACAGCCTTTCCAAGGCATATCCTGAGCTTGACCTTGTTACAACACCAAGCGGCGAGGAAGTAGCTATGGTACATTGCAACAACTGTACTTCAGACCTCAATGCATGGGTAGGGCTCTTTAGAGAGTTTGCAGGTGCAATCGGCCAGGATATCGATGACGACACACTCTACGGAACACTTTATCGCAAGGCTATGGAAGGCGACGCAGACTGCGGCGGACTTCTTGCATATAACTATTTCTCAGGCGAGAGCATCACAGGCTTCAACGAGGGAAGACCTCTCTTTGTAAGAAGACCTGATGATAAGTTCAACCTTTCTAACTTCATGAGAACACATCTTTACACAGCACTTGGTGCCCTTAAGGCAGGTAACGATATCCTTATGAAGGAAGAGAACGTTAAGGCTGACTTCTTCTTTGGCCAGGGTGGATTCTTCAAGGTTAGAGGCGTTGGTGACAGAGTAATGGCAGCAGCCCTTGATACACCTATCAAGCTTATGGAGACAGCAGGAGAAGGCGGCCCTTGGGGACAGGCAATCCTTGCAGGCTTCATGCTTCAGAAAGAAGATGGCGAGACTCTTGAGAAGTTCCTCAATGAGAAGGTATTTAAGTCAGGCAAAGTTGAGACATTTGAGCCTGTAAAAGAGGATGCAGAAGGCTTTGATAAGTTTATGAAGGACTACAACGCTGGTCTTGCAGTAGAAAGAGCTGCAGTTGATTCACTTAAGTAATCACTTGACGAGGTATTTACGAGTCTAGTGTACTACTTAGTTCTGGCGAGCGCAGCGAGAGCAGAACATCATTAAGAGGAGAACAAAATGTTAGAAGAACTCAAGAAAAAAGTATATGAAGCAAATATTCTTTTACCTAAGTATGGTCTTGTAACCTTCACTTGGGGAAATGTAAGTGCAATTGACAGAGAGAGCGGACTTTTCGTAATCAAGCCAAGTGGTGTTGACTACGAGACCATGACTCCGGACGACATGGTAGTTATGGACCTTAACGGCAATAAGGTTGAGGGTAAGCTTAATCCTTCATCTGACACACCAACACACGTTGAGATCTACAAGGCCTTCAAGGAAGTTGGCGGCGTTGTGCACACACATTCATCCTATGCTACAAGCTGGGCTCAGGCAGGAAGAAGCATTCCTTGCTACGGCACAACTCATGCAGATTATTTCTATGGCGAGATCCCATGTGTAAGATGTCTTACCAAGGATGAGATTGAGGATGCATACGAGGAGAATACAGGACACCTCATCGTCAATGAATTCGAGCGCATGGGAAAAGACCCAGTGGCTGTTCCTGCTGTTCTTTGCAAGAACCACGGCGTTTTCAGCTGGGGAAAAGATGCTCACGAGGCAGTTCACAACGCAGTTGTAACTGAGGAAGTTGCTAAGATGGCTTACAGATGCGAAGTAATCAATCCTCGCGTTATGCCTGCTCCACAGGAGCTCCAGGACAAGCACTATTACAGAAAGCACGGTGCTAACGCTTATTACGGACAAAGGTAATCACTTAGCGAGGTATTATCGAGCTTAGTGTACTACCTTGTTCTGGCGAGCGAAGCGAGAGCAGAACGTCCTATTTTTTTAGCACTATATAGTAAAATCTCGGCAAAAATTAACATAGATAATTGATTTTCATTATGATACATTGTATTTGCGTTAAGAATTTGAAACAGAAATGCATATGTACTGTGCGTTTTGTGAGAACATGATGCAAGGAAAAAAGTGGAGGAATTATGACTAACAAAGAATTGCAGAAGATTGCAAACGAAGTCCGTAAGGGCATTGTTACAGCGGTTCACGCAGCAGGTGCCGGTCACCCGGGTGGATCACTGTCAGCAGCAGATATCTTTACATATCTGTATTTTGAGGAGATGAACGTAGATCCTAAGGATCCTAAGAATCCTGATCGTGATCGTTTTGTTCTTTCCAAGGGACATACAGCACCTGGTCTTTACTCAGTAATGGCACAGAAGGGCTACTTCCCTGTTGAGGAGCTTACAACACTTCGTAAGCTTGGTTCAAGACTTCAGGGACATCCTAGTATGCAGTATCTCCCAGGCCTTGACATGAGCAGTGGTTCTCTTGGACAGGGAATCTCAGTTGCTTGTGGTATGGCTCTTTCTGCAAAGCTTAACAATAAAGATTACAGAACATACACACTTCTTGGTGATGGTGAGATTGAGGAAGGACAGGTTTGGGAAGCAGCAATGTTTGCCGGATTCCGCAAGCTTGATAACCTTGTTGTTATCGTTGATAACAACGGTCTTCAGATTGACGGACCTATTGATCAGGTATGTTCACCATATCCTATCGACAAGAAGTTTGAGGCATTTAACTTCCATGTAATCAACGTAGATGCTCATGACTTTGATGCTCTTAGAGCTGCCTTCAAGGAAGCTAGAGAGACCAAGGGCCAGCCAACAGCTATTATCGCACACAGCCTTAAGGGTAAGGGCGTATCCTTCATGGAGGGCCAGGTTTCATGGCATGGCGTAGCACCTAATGATGAAGAGTATGCAAAGGCTATGGACGATCTTAACAAGATCGGCGAAGCCCTGGAAGCTTGAGGAGGTTAAGATGAGCGAAGTTAAGAAGATTGCTACCAGAGATAGTTATGGTAAAGAACTTATAGAGCTTGCAAAGGTTAACGACAAGGTAGTAGTACTTGATGCAGACCTTGCAGCAGCAACAAGAACAGGTTGGTTCAAGAAGGAATTCCCAGATCGTCATATCGACTGTGGTATCGCTGAGTGTAACATGATGGGCATTGCAGCCGGTCTTGCTACAACAGGTATGATTCCTTTCGTAAGCACATTTGCTATGTTCGCTACAGGACGTGCATTTGAGCAGGTTCGTAACTCAATCGGTTACCCACACCTCAACGTTAAGATCGGTGGAACACATGCCGGTATCACTGTAGGTGAGGACGGAGCCAGCCATCAGTGTAACGAAGATCTTGCACTTATGCGTACAATCCCTGGAATGGTTGTTATGTGTCCTGCAGATGATATCGAGGCTAGAGCTTGCGTTAGAGCAGCAGCTGAGCACGAAGGCCCTGTATACATCCGTTTCGGACGTGCAGCTTGCCCTGTAGTTAACGACAGACCTGATTACAAGTTCGAACTTGGAAAAGGTACTGTACTTAGAGAGGGTACTGATGTTAGTATTATAGCAACTGGTATCGGAGTTGGTGCTGCACTTGAGGCAGCTGAGAAGCTTGCAGCTGACGGTATCAGCGCAGAAGTTGTTAATATCTGCACAATCAAGCCTATCGACAGAGAGCTCGTAGTAGCAACAGCCAAGAAGACCGGTAAGGTTGTTACAGTTGAAGAGCATTCAGTAATCGGCGGTCTTGGAAGCGCTGTATGTGACGTTCTTTCAGAGGAATGTCCTACAGTTGTTAAGAAGATCGGTATGCAGGACAGATTCGGTGAGTCAGGATCGGCAGCTGCTCTGGTTAAGAAGTATGGCCTTGATGGTGACGGAGTTTATGCATCAGTAAAGGAATTTTTGAAATAATGAAGAATATCTTGAGTCCCTCAATATTGTCTGCAGATTTTAATATTCTTGGTCAGCAGATAAGAGAAGTAGATGAAGCAGGAGCTGAGTATATTCATATTGATGTAATGGATGGCATTTTTGTGCCATCCATTTCCTATGGTATGCCAGTTATCAAGAGCATCAGGAAGACAACGCAGAAAGTCTTTGATGTTCATATCATGATCACTGATCCAATCAGATACATAGAAGATTTTGTAGCTGTTGGAGCAGATATCATAACCTTCCATTTGGAAGCAGCTGAGGATCCCCAGGCAGTTATCGACAAGATTCATACCTGTGGTATCAAGGCAGGTATCTCCATAAAGCCTGGTACTGCTGTTGAGGAGCTTGTTCCATACCTTGATAAGGTAGACATGATTCTTGTGATGACAGTAGAGCCTGGATTTGGCGGCCAGTCCTTTATTCCTGAGAGTATAGACAGGGTAAAGAGCGTGAGGAAGATGCTTGACGATAGAGGCCTATCTACAGATATAGAAGTAGACGGCGGTATCTATGCAGAGAATGTTGAAAATGTCTTAAATGCTGGCGCAAACGTTATTGTATCTGGCTCAGGTGTCTTTAATGGTGATGCTTCAGCAAACGTTAAAAAGTTTATAAACATATTGCAGAATCGTTGAATTTCTTTTTCTGTTATCTTATACTTGTTTCAAAGAGATTGGGGAGCTCATGTGGATACACATGAGCTCTTAATAGTTATAGGGTGGAACGAGAATGAGAAGACATGGAATTGGAAGAATTGGAATAAGTATAATAATTTGTATTTCCATAGCGATCCTGGCCATCGGATGTGGAAAGAAAACAACGGAAATAACGGTGGATAATGGCCCGGAGGAACTGATTCAGAAGACGCCTCAGGAAAACGCCATAGAAGAAACGCAGATTGGACCTTCTGAACCAACTGCAATCAGTAAGCTTACTGTAGGGTTTGTTCCTTCCCAGGAGCCGGAAGAAATAGTTAAATCCACAGAACCTCTAAAAGACTTGCTTATAGAGGAACTTGCCGGTTTTGGCTACGATGTTAAAGAGGTTGAAATCGTGGTTGGAACCTCCTATGAGTCAGTTGGAGAGGGCTTATCCGCGGGAACTATTGATGTTGGATTTTTACCTGCCGGAACCTACGTGCTATTTGATGATGGCTGCGATGTCATTCTCACAGCAACAAGAGATGGACTTTCCATAGATAGCGACGATCCGAAGGTTTGGAATGAACAAAAGCCAACAAAGAGAACCACTGATCCAGCGACTTATTATAGAGCCCTGATTATAGCAGGCCCTTCTGATGCCGGAAGAGCCATAGCTGAGAAAGTAAATGCCGGTGAAGAAATTACCTTTGAAGAATTGGATGCTCTCAAATGGAGCATCATGGACTCTTCTTCTCCTGCCGGATTTGTATATCCTTCACTGTGGTTTCAGTCCACTTATGGTAAACACATTACAGATCTTATCAATGCTGAGGTTTCCGATAACTATGGAACAGCTTTTTCCAAACTTGCAGAGGGCAAGATTGACGTTCTTGTTACCTATGCTGACGCAAGGCTTGATCAGGAAGAAAAATGGAATTCTTCGTATGGAAGGACTGCAAGCATTTGGGATGAAACTGATGTAATCGGAGTTACCGATGGCATCTACAATGACACGGTTTGTACAAGTAAGTATTCACCTATAATGACAAAAGAACTAAAGGAAGCAATAAAACTTTCCTTTATCAATATAGGAAATACAGACGCCGGAAAAGAGGCAGTTGCAATCTACAATCATAAGGGCTACGTAGAATCCACCAGTGATGATTATGATTCCGAAAGAGAAGCCCAGAAGTTGATGATGAAACTTGACTAAGTACTTTATAATATATTAGGGGGAAGATATCAGAGGTATCTTCCCTTTTTTAGCTAGTAAGATAAGGAGATTTATTAATGCGTATCATTTTTACATCAGATACCCACGGACATTTGTTCCCGGTTAATTATGCCAAAAACAAACCAGAGAATTCCGGGCTTTTTCTTTTGGCGTCACAGATAAAAAAGGATGAGAATACCCTTGTAATCGATGGTGGAGATTCACTTCAGGGAACTCCGCTTTTGTCATATTATCTGGAGCATAAGGATGAGTATGATTTCAATCCTATGGCAGAGGGCTTTAACGTCATGGGGCTTGATTACTATACACTTGGAAACCATGACTTTAACTTTGGCTACGATGCAATTGCCGACTATACAAGCGCTATGAAGGCAACACTTATTTCTGCCAATGTTGAGGACCTTGGTGGAAAACTTGGGATCGTCAAAAACGTGATCCACACTATGCCTGATGGCACAAAGGTGGGAATTACTGCTGCAGTTACAGGCTATGTTAACGTATGGGAGCAGCCGGAGCACCTTGAACTTCTGAAGGTTACTGATCCTGTTAAGGCTCTTTCTGAGCAGTATGAGGAGTTAAAAGATAAGTGTGATCTCACAGTTGCCATTTATCACGGCGGCTT
Organism: Butyrivibrio sp. VCB2006; assembly: GCF_000420945.1. GTDB lineage: Bacteria > Bacillota > Clostridia > Lachnospirales > Lachnospiraceae > Butyrivibrio. Next base: position 58,862 of record NZ_ATVX01000003.1, on the reverse strand, counting down.
TGAGGAGGATCTTAAGACAGGAGCTCTTTTGTCCCAGACCGCAGAAAATCAGGCTTGTAAAATCGCAAGAGAGCTTGGATACGACATTCTTTTGACCGGACATCAGCATATTGCTGTGGCTTCAGTTGAAATCGAGGGTACACATGGAGTGCAGCCTCCGTCAAATGCCATGAAGTACTGTCTTCTTAATGTGGAGAAAGACGGCAGCTCTTTTAACGTTGAATCAGAACTTGTAACGCCAACAGAACCTGACGAAAAGTGTCAGAAGATAATAGATGATCACAGCTTTATGAATGAGCTTACAGGCAAGATTCAGGTATGGCTTGATGAGCCCATCGGATGCCTGGAAAAAGAGATCGAGCCTGAACAGAAATTGGATGCAGCCCTTCATGGAAGCAAGGTGGCTGCAATCTTTAACCAGGTTCAGCTTGATTACACCGGAGCGGATTTCTCCTGCACCAGCCTTGCAAACGATCCTCTGGGGCTTAAAAAGGAAATCACAGTAAGGGATGTCCTTGGCATTTACCAGTTTGCCAATACAGTTGAGGTAAAAGAGGTTACAAAGGCGGTTCTTAAACAGGCCCTTGAAAGAAGCGCAGAATATTTTGACTATAACAAGGAGACCGGAGAGGTTAGCGTTTCCAAGGTATTTCTTCAGCCCAAGATAGAGCACTACAACTATGATTATTACGCAGGCCTGGACTACGAGTTTGATCTTACAAGACCTGTCGGTGACAGAGTTGTTAAGCTAAGAAAACTTGATGGAACAGAGCTTTCCGACAATGAGAAATATTCTCTCGTAACAAGTAATTATAGAGCTACCGGAACTGGCGGATACCAGTGCATTGGTGATTGCAAGGCCATCGGAAGCTACTCTGACGAGATGCCGGATCTTCTCATGAACTTCATTCGTAAGAATTCTCCGGTACCGGAAATTAAAAACGCAGCATTCAAGTGTAAATATTGATAATGCAAATAAACAAACAGACCAATAAGAGTATATATGCGAATATGGTCGTCCGATTACGTTGACATTTACAAACGCAGAAGGCATACTAATATAGAGTATTTATCGATAAAAGAAGGATTGAAATGTATAAAAGATTAGAAAGAAACGACCAGTGTTGGTGTGGAAGCGGTAAAAAGTACAAAAGTTGCCATGCAGCCTTTGATGATAAGCTCATTCATTTCGAACATGAAGGCTTTATCATTCCTGACAGAAGTCTTTTTAAGACTGAGAAGGATATCGAAGGTATTAAGAAGAGTGCGGTTATTAACATGGCTGTACTTGACGAGGTTGGCGACAAGATCCGCGCAGGCATGTCAACACAGGAAATAGACGACATCGTAAACGATGTTACCAAGAAGATGGGAGGAATCCCAGCGGACTTAGGTTATGAAGGATTCCCAAAGAGTGTCTGCACTTCAATCAATGAGCAGGTATGTCACGGAATTCCTTCCAAGGATGTAATTTTAAAAGATGGTGACATCATAAATGTAGATTGTTCTACTATTCTTAATGGATATTTCTCTGATTCATCACGAATGTTTATGATAGGAGATGTTTCCCCTGAGAAAAAGAGACTTGTCCAGGTTACAAAAGAGTGTATGGAAGCCGGAATAAAGGCAGTTATCCCCTGGACACCTATCGGAGATATGGGACATGCGGTTCATCAGCATGCTCTTGATAATGGATATACAGTAGTAAAAGAGATTGGTGGACACGGATGTGGTAACGCATTCCATGAGGAGCCTTATGTAAGCCATGTTAGTAGGCCCGGTACAGGAATGCTCATGGTTCCCGGTATGGTATTTACCATTGAACCTATGGTAAACATGGGTAAGGACGAGATCTTTATCGACGATGAGAATGATTGGACAGTTTACACAGCAGATATGAAGCCTTCAGCCCAGTGGGAAGTTGAACTTGTTGTAACAGAAACCGGGTGCGAGCTTTTGTGCTGGTAATTGATTTAGATACTAAGATGTTTGAAAGGATATATAGAAATGCAGAATAAGGGTAAATATTACATTACAACTGCGATTGCCTATACATCAGGTAAGCCACATATTGGTAACAGCTATGAGATCGTGCTTGCAGATGCAATCGCAAGATATAAGAGAAGAGACGGATTTGACGTACATTTTCAGACAGGCTCAGATGAGCATGGTCAGAAGATCGAGACAAGAGCTATTGAGGCCGGATGTGCATCTCCTAAGGAGTTTGTAGATCAGGTTTCAGATACTATCAAGGGTCTTTGGAACCTTATGGATACATCCTATGACAGATTCATCCGTACAACAGACGATGACCATGTTAAGCAGGTTCAGAAGATTTTCAAAAAGTTCTATGATCAGGGTGATATCTACAAGGGATCATATAAGGGAATGTACTGTACAGAGTGTGAGGCATTCTATACAGAGTCTCAGCTCAAGGACGGCAAGTGTCCTGAGTGCGGTGGCCCGGTTCATCCTGCTGAGGAAGAAGCATATTTCTTCAAGATGAGCAAGTATGCTGACAGACTTATCGAGCACATCAACACACATCCTGAGTTTATTCAGCCTGTTTCCAGAAAGAATGAGATGATGAACAACTTCCTTCTTCCGGGACTTCAGGATTTGTGCGTTTCAAGAACCTCTTTTAAGTGGGGAATTCCTGTAGACTTTGATGACAAGCACGTTGTATACGTATGGCTTGATGCTCTTACAAACTATATTACAGGTATTGGTTATGATGCAGACGGCAACAGCACTGATGAGTACAAGAAGTACTGGCCTGCAGACCTTCATCTTATCGGTAAGGATATCATCAGATTCCATACTATTTACTGGCCAATCTTCCTGATGGCACTTGGAGAGCCACTTCCTAAGCAGATCTTTGGACATCCATGGCTCCTTCAGGGCGGCGAGAAGATGAGTAAGTCAAAGGGCAACGTTATCTATGCGGATGACCTTGTAAGTCTCTTTGGCGTTGATCCTGTTAGATATTTCGTTCTTCATGAGATGCCATTTGAAAACGATGGTGTTATTACATGGGAGCTTCTGGTTGAGCGTTATAACTCAGACCTTGCAAACACACTTGGTAACCTTGTAAACAGAACAATCGCTATGAGCAACAAGTATCTTGGCGGTGTTGTAGCTGATAAGGGCGTAACAGAGGATGTTGATGCTGACCTTAAGGCTGTAGTTACAGGCTGCTATGACAAGGTAGAGAAAAAGATGGATGAGCTCAGAGTAGCTGATGCTCTTACAGAAATCTTCACTCTCTTTAAGAGATGTAACAAATATATCGATGAGACTGAGCCATGGGTACTTGGCAAGGATGAGAGCAAGAAGGACAGACTTTCTACAGTTCTTTATAACCTTGTAGAGTCTATCTCAATTGGAGCAGCACTTCTTGATCCATTTATGCCTGAGACAGCTCAGAAGATCAGAGAGCAGCTTCACTCTCCAGAAAGAGAGTTTGATTCTCTCGGACAGTTCGGTGTTCTTGCAAATGACACTAAGGTAGTAGAGACACCTGAGATGCTCTTTGCACGTAAGGATCTTAAGGATGTTCTTGAGAAGGCAGCTGAGATCACCAAGAAGCAGAAGGCTGAGTTCGAAGAGTCTCAGAGAAAGGCTGCTGAGAACCTTGCAAAGGCAGGACTTGCACCTGCACCAGCTCCTAAGGCTGAGACCAAGGAGTCAGAGCAGGCTCCTATCGATATTCCTGCCAAGGAAGAGATCGAGTATGACCAGTTCGGAGCAATGCAGTTCCAGGTTGGTGAGATCATAGCTTGTGAAGCAGTTGAGAAGTCTAAAAAGCTTCTTTGCTCTCAGGTTAAGATTGGTAGCCAGGTTAAACAGATCGTATCTGGAATCAGAAAGTACTACACACCTGAAGAGATGGTTGGTAAGAAGGTAATGGTTCTTGTTAACCTTAAGCCTGCTAAGCTTGCAGGAGTTCTTTCCGAGGGAATGCTTCTGTGTGCTGAAGATGCAGAGGGCAACCTTGCACTTATGACTCCTGAGAAGCCAATGCCTAGCGGAGCGGAGATTTGTTGATAATAAATGGATCAAAGTCCAAGAATCTCATGATTGCATGAGAGATTCTTGGACCTTGAGACATAAACACACATGAGGAAGTAGCACGATAGTGCGGATTCCGAATGTGTGTATGGATTTCGAAAGCGTAGCGGAGAAATCCATGTTATTATATATATAACGAAAAACAATTTTATATGGGGAGGAACTCCAAAATGGTGCGCAAAGAGGAATTGACTTACAAATCAAGAGACAGACAATCCACAATTCATGCGATTAAGTGGATTCCTGAGGGACAGCCTGTAGCTATTTTGCAGATTATCCATGGAATGCAGGAGTTTATTGATCGTTATGATGAGTTTGCTCGTTTTCTGGCTGAAAAGGGCATTCTTGTAATGGGTAATGATCATCTTGGACATGGAGGCTCTGTTGCAGAGGGCGGTACTTACGGCTTTTTCTGCAAGGAAGATCCTGCTACTGTACTTGTTCGTGATGCCCACAGGCTCAAGAAGATGGTACAGGAGGAATATCCGGGTGTTCCCGTATTTATTTTAGGACATAGCTTTGGATCATTTGTTGCCAGAGAATATATTACTCGTTATGGTACAGGTATTCAGGGTGCTATTATTCAGGGAACCGGCTTTGTTCCAACAGGAACAGTTAATTCAATGTCCTCATTTGTTAACTTTTTGCAGGTTATCATGGGAACCAAGTATCGTTCAACCATGATCAATAATATGGCATTCAAGGGATATCTCAAGAAGATCCCTAACCCAAGAACCAAGTTTGACTGGCTCTCACATAATGAGGAGAGCATAGACAAATACATTGCAAATCCTGCTGATAATTTTGTGTTTACACTTAATGGATTTGCTACAATGGCTGAGCTTCTCAGAAGAGTTCAGAATGTGGACAAGATGGATGATATCCCCAAGAATCTCCCTATCCTTATTACTGCAGGTAAAGAGGATCCGGTGGGCGATTACGGAGAAGCTCCTCAGAAGTTATACAGTATTTATACAAACCAGCTTAAGATCAACAATGTTGAGCTCAAACTCTATGATGGAATGAGACATGAGCTTCAGCAGGAGATTGGAAGAGAGCAGGTATTTGAAGATCAGTATCAGTGGATCAAGAAAGTGTTAGACAGTGTCAATAAAGGTTGATACTTCAAAAATAATGGTAAGGAGTGCTTACCATTCTGATTGGGACGGGGCAATGAAACTTGCATGGGAAACCTTTACGAGGTTCGATGCCCCGGATTACTCCCAGGAAGGGATAGTAAATTTCCACAAGTTCGTCAATGACGATATGCTCAGGAAGATGTTTGTGGCAGGGCATTATCAGCTGTTTGTTGCTAAGGACGGGGATAGGTGTGTTGGCATGATTTCTCTTCGAGAGAAAAGCCATATTTCCCTGTTGTTTGTCGATTCTGATTATCATGGCAACGGAGTTGGCAGTGCCTTAATTAAGTATGTTTCCAGATATGTAAAAGATGAAGAGGGGATGGAGCGGCTTACGGTTAATTCTTCACCTTATGCTGTAGGCTTTTATCATAAACGGGGATTTAAAGATTTGGGACCGGAGACTGTGGCGGATGGAATAAGATTCACGCCGATGGAGCTTTGGTTACGCTAGAAGGAACGGGTTTTGTTTTATGGGAAAGATTTTTGACATTGATAGTCCACTTATGCATGCGCTTTCAAAGCTTGCAGACGTGATGTGGCTGAACATTTTGACACTGCTCTTTGCAACACCTCTTATTATTGAGCAGGCTGTCACAATCGGAGGTTATCTGGTTCAGATTGCTGCCGGAGAAATAACCAATCTGGATGGAATTGTTTTTTATGTAGTTGTTGCGTGGCTCGGAGGAATTGTATGCTCTATCCCACTTGGACCTGCACTTACAGCTATGCATTATGTGCTCCTTAAGATCGTAAGAGATGAAGACAGCTATGTAACTAAGTCATTCTTCAAATCTTTTAAGGAAAACTTCAAGCAGGGAGCTATTTTGCAGGTTATCCAGTTCGCTGCAGGCGGAATCCTTCTTTTGGATTTCCTTATCATGAAAGATAATACAGGAATTTACAGATACATTGTTATAGCTATTGCGTTGATCCTGTATATGGTTTCGCTTTATATTTTCCCTCTTTTGTCTAAGTTCGTTAACACAGTACTTGGCACTTTGAGGAATGCAGCACTTATGTCAATCATGGCACTTCCCAAGACTGTGCTTATGGTGCTTGTAAGCGCTGTACCTGTTGTAATTTTCTATTTCTTTTATGTAAAAGCACTTCCTGTTCTTATTCTTCTTGGAATTTCCGGACCGGGATTTGTGCATGCTCTTTTGTATAACGGAACCTTTAAGCGTTTCGAGCCTAAGGTAGAAGAGATGTCAGAGGAAGAAGAAATGGAGGCAGCCATCAGAAAGATTGACGATGGCGAAGTTGAGAATAAGGAAGAACAGGGCCAGTAACAGTAATTAGTAGGAATTGTTTCTCGCTATTTCGAGAGGTATCCCCATGAAAAAGGCGTATCTTAGGTGGTTTGTTCCGATTATTGCATTGTACCTTGTGGTAGGTATTACCTGCCTTTTTTTCCGTGGCAGTATTCAAAGAGAAGTTTCTCAGAACGAAGTTCATAATATTTCACATATTGCAGAGGAGAGCTTGCGCTCTGTGGATATGATTATTAAAACAGTCGTAGATTACAATGATTCTACGGCTGTTTCTTTTGCTAATATGGACTTTTATAAGGACAGAACAAAGATTGTAAATGTCCTTAAAGCTCTTTCGCAAAATGAATCCGTATACGGTAGCGTGGTGTGTACTTTAGATGGACAGGGCTATAACGAAAAAGGTGTCAACATTGATCTTAAGGACGAAAGATTTTTTGAGGAGATTTCAAGGGACTATAAAAGCGGAGGCAGAGGAATGGTCTTCGTTCCTACAGACGGTTGCTTTGAGGCCGGTAGTGTAGTTGTAGTTAATTACCTGAATTTCAATGGTACAACCAAGGGATATCTAATTACTGATTCTAAAGTCGCAGATTTAAACAGCAGGATTTTCTCAAAGCTTCCGAATTTGGATACTGCTGTATTGGTGGAGCTTGGTGGCCGGGTTTACGCGGGAAATTTCGATGGAGATAATTTCTGGGATAATAATATAAAGCAGATGCCACTTGATACCATTAAACTTAATATTTCGCAAAAGAAATACTATGAGTCAAGAGTCGAAGACTATGGGAATTTGGTTGTTATTCCGTCTGAACTGACATCGGGAGGAATAGTCCTTCTGATAAGTGATGAAACAATGAAACAGCTTATCAGCGGCAGGATGAAAGCTTATAAATATCTTGTTTGTACGCTTTTTATAATCCTTACAATATATATCCTTGCAAATTTGGGTATATTCCTTTTGGGAAGATTTATAAGAAGAATGAGAGCAACCAAAGAGAGCGAGAAGATAAAGACAGATCTCATAACGGGACTATACAATGAAGTGGGCTTTAATGGAGAGTTAAACGGATATGCCAGATATGCCGGTGACAGAAATGGAATGCTTTTTGCGGTTACTGTAGACTGTGATAATTCATCGGAGCGTGCGGAAATAGCCAAAAATGTAGCTGATGAACTGCAGCAGACCTACAGGCTTTCAGATATTCTCGGAAGGACAGAAGCCGGCGAGTTTCTTATCTTTTTGAAGGGCGTAGCAGAGGAAAAAGACATAAGAAAGCAGACAGATGAGCTGCAATTGTTTTTGTATGATCTGAAATCGGAACTTCATGAACAGGGGAAAGATGTGAGTATAGCTGCCGGACGTGCTATATATCCGAAAGATGGGGCATCTTCTGAAGAAATACTGAGCGCAGCAAGGGGAGCACTTGAAAAATCTAAAGCTGAAGGAAGGGGAAGTATTTCTTTTTGTGAATAATTGCAATGGACAAATTGCACAGTGAATTTTTTGATTCTTCGTCAACATTTTTGAATTGTGGAAAACTGATTAGTATCTTAGTCACATTAGCTAATGAATACTAAAATATTTGTGAAATTAGTGAATAGATAATAAAATTTCTAAAAGTTATACTCATTTATAGCATAAACGTATTTGCAAATTAGGAGGAAAAATAAGGTATGGCAAGTTTATCACTTCAGCATGTTACTAAGGTTTATCCTAATGGTTTCGAGGCTGTTAAAGATTTCAACCTTGATATCGAGGATAAGGAATTTATCATTTTCGTAGGCCCATCAGGATGTGGTAAGTCTACAACACTTCGTATGATCGCAGGTCTTGAGGATATTTCTTCAGGAACACTTAAGATTGGTGACAGAGTAGTTAACGACGTAGAGCCTAAGGATAGAGATATCGCGATGGTATTCCAGAACTACGCTCTGTATCCTCATATGACCGTATATGATAACATGGCTTTCGGACTTAAGCTTAGAAAGGTTCCAAAGCAGGAAATCGACAAGATGGTTAGAGAAGCAGCTAAGATCCTTGATCTTGAGAAGCTCCTTGATCGTAAGCCTAAGGCTCTTTCAGGTGGACAGAGACAGCGTGTTGCTATGGGACGTGCTATCGTTCGTAACCCTAAGGTATTCCTTATGGACGAGCCTCTTTCAAACCTTGATGCTAAGCTCCGTGTTCAGATGAGAACAGAGATCGCTAAGCTTCACCAGAGACTTGGTACAACAATCATCTACGTTACACATGACCAGACAGAGGCTATGACTCTTGGTACAAGAATCGTAGTTATGAAGGACGGTGTTGTTCAGCAGGTTGACACACCTCAGAACCTCTATGACAAGCCAGGCAACCTCTTCGTTGCTGGATTCATGGGATCACCTCAGATGAACTTCCTTGACGCTGACGTTGAGGTTAATGGCGACAAGGCTTGCCTCAAGATCGCTGGACAGTCAATCGAGCTTCCACCTGCAAAGGCTAAGAAGGTTATCGAGGGTGGCTACGCTGGTAAGAAGGTTACATTCGGTATCAGACCTGAGGATGTTGACGATTCAGAGATGGTTGTTAGCACATCTAAGGCTGTATTCGAGTCAACAATCAACGTATACGAGCTTCTTGGTGCAGAAGTTTATCTGTACTTTGATCTTGCTGAGTTCCCTATCACAGCTAGAGTTGATTCTCGTACAACAGCTAGACCTGGCGATAAGGTTAAGTTTGCATTCGACGTTGAGAAGATCCACATCTTCGACAAAGAGACAGAGAAGACAATCACAAACTAATATGAATTATTTAAGGCCACGCTCTATAGCGTGGCCTTTTTCATATTTCAATATTTTTTTAATTAAGATATAATAATTTATAGTAAATATGCGTATTTTTCATATGCGAAAGGTGAAACAAATGATATCTGCACAGACTATTAGAACAAGTATCGAGGAATTAGGGGCTATAACTAAGGTTGAGCTATGCGTTATGGATTTAAGCGGCGAGGTTGTTGCATCCACGAGCGAGAGAGATTTTTTGGATGTATCAATTGTTATAAACTTTGCTAATTCACCTGTTGATTCTCAGGTTATTGGGGATGTGCACCTTTTCAAGATATTGGACGAGGGAGATCCTGCATATGTGCTTCTTGCCAAGGGCGACAGTGAGCATGCATATATGGTTGGTAAGATTGGTGTTAGTCAGTTGCAGAATCTTGTAGTTGCTTACAAAGAGAGATTTGATAGAAACAATTTCTTCCAGAATCTGCTTCTTGATAACATGCTTTTAATAGATGTGTATAACAGAGCACGAAAACTCAAGATAGAGGTAAGTGTTCCAAGAGTAATCATTCTTGTTGAAACCAAGAATTCCCTTGATAACACTGCTCAGGAACTGCTTAGCAGCATGTATGGTCAGCACTCCGGTGACTATGTGACAGCGGTTGATGAGAACAGCGTAATCCTTATCAAGAATCTGAGCAGAGGCCAGACCTACGAGGATGTACAGAAGATCGCTACTACTATAGTAGATATGATGAATACCGAGGCCATGCTCAATGTTCGCGTTTCTTACGGAACAATCGTAGATGAGATCAAGGATCTTAGTAAGTCCTTTAAGGAAGCAAAGATGGCACTTGAGGTTGGAAGAATATTCTACGCCGAAAAGAGAGTAAATGCCTACAACACACTAGGCATCGGCAGGCTTATTTATCAGCTTCCCGAGAGCCTTTGCAAGATATTTATTGATGAGATCTTTGGCGGAAAAGAAGTACCGGATGATCTTGATGAAGAGACTCTTAATACAATAAGTAAGTTCTTCGAGAATAACCTTAATGTATCTGAGACATCAAGACAGCTCTTTGTACACAGAAATACTTTGGTATATAGAATAGAGAAGCTGGAAAAGAGTTCAGGACTTGATGTTAGAAATTTTGATGATGCACTTACCTTCAAGATTGCACTGATGGTAATCAACTATATGAAGTATCTGGAGAATCGTTAAAAGGAAACTTCTGCTGCACTAGATTCGAAAGAACCTCATCAAGTGCACAGAAGTGGTTCGCACTAAGCTTGGAAGGACCTCGCTAAGTGCTCTACACAAACGGCCCTGTAAAGGATGCATGCACGTCCTTCCGGTAGAAACAGGCAACCTTACAACACATGGAAGGTTCCACTTAGTGCTGCTTCGTTCCCGACCTGACACGGTTCGCAGATTTCCATTGCATAAGACCCGAGTCCACACAAAAGAACTGCTACATACACCCTTTACAGAGCCGCTCTATAAATATACTTGGTTTTGATAATTATTGCAAGTAATTCCGACTATTATTTTTGCGATGGCTTAGACATGACAAGTTGATCAAGAGTATAGCTGTCGATGTACTTATTAACCACATCATCAAGGCCTTTCCAAAAGTTAAGGCTGGCGCAGGTATCGGAGAGTGGGCATTCTTCCATTCCCTCTGCAGAGCATTCTACAGGCGAGAAATTGCCTTCCATGACACGAAGAATATCCCCGACAACATATTCAGAAGGATCCTTTGCAAGACGGTGTCCGCCGTTGGTGCCACGCATACTCTCGAGATATCCGGCTTTATTAAGTGCTGTAACAATCTGCTCAAGATATTTTACGGTAATATCAAGTCTTATAGCGATATCCTTGAGAGCTATATATTCACCATTATAATGGACTGCTAAATCAGTCATGACTCTGAGGCCATATCTGCCTTTGGTTGAAATCCTCATAATTGTCCTTTCGATAATATCCAAATATGACTATAATAATGATATATAATAGCAAAAAATCAATTTAATTACTACCAAAATGGTATGAATTCAAGAATATAAAGATATGCAGATGAAACCTAAATCACTGGGCAGGATCAGTACAAAAGGCCTGAGCCCGGAGGAAATACAAGATATTAAATATATGAAGGCGGCTATTGCCCAGGCAAGAAAAGCTTATGTTTTGGGCGAGGTCCCAATTGGATGTGTAATTGTCTACAATGACAAGATTATTGGAAGAGGCTACAACAGACGAAACACGGATAAAACCCCACTTGCCCATGCTGAAATTACGGCTATAAAAAGAGCCGGTAAGGTCATTGGGGACTGGAGACTTGAGGACTGTAAGCTATATGTTACATTAGAGCCTTGCCAGATGTGCGCGGGAGCAATAGTACAGGCCAGAATACCTCAGGTAATCATGGCAGCCGAGAATCCCAAGGCCGGATGTGCCGGTTCTGTAATGGATATATTAAATAACCCGGATTTTAATCACCAGGTTGATGTTAAAAAGGGCGTTCTTAAGGATGAATGCTCAAGGATGTTAAAGGATTTTTTTGTGGAACTGAGAGCTAGGAATAGGGCTGAGAAGGAGCAGAAAGGAAACCTTTAATGAAAAAAAGGGTAATATCCAGCTTACTTATAGTAGTTATGGTACTTACAATGGTTGCCTGTGAAATCAGGCCGGGGAAAGGCCCATCCATTACTGAAGAAAATGCATACAAAGAATGGGACATTGACTTCAGCGAAGAGCCTACAACCATCACTTACCTGACTATAGGAGATAAGCCAACCAATGGCATGACTGAATATGCGGTTGAAGAGATCAATAAGATTCTGCTCAAAAAAGTAAATGCCAAATTGGATATCTGTTATGTAAGTTGGGATGATTATCTAAGCAAATACAATTCTATTCTTTCTTTGGAGAATTCTGATATTGACCTTGTGGGCACCAGCACTGACTGGCTTGATGCATGGGCAAATGCTCAAAAGGGCAATTTTCTTCCTATGTCAAAAGAAATGATCCAGGCTTTTTGTCCGATGACCTATATGAACGTTACGGATGAAGAGTGGAGAAAGTGCTCCTATGACGGAGATGTCTATTTTATCCCGGAAAATGAATACACACAGTGGACTAATCATGGTTTTATTTATAGGTCAGATCTGGCCAAAGAAGCAGGACTAGAACAGATTACCAGCTGGAAAGACCTCACTAAGTATCTTAAGTATATTGCAAATCACAGGGTGGAAATGATACCTTGGGATGCTGATGGAACCAATACAATTATAGCCCTTGGTTATATTATGTCTGCCGGCAAGTATAACCCTATTTACGAAATCAGTACTTATGGAATATGGGGCGCATATTCAGACGGAAATGGTAAGATAGTTTCTCCTTATTATGAAGGAGATGATTTCCTTGAATTTGCCAAGCTTATGAAGGAGTGGAAACGTATAGGCGTTTGGCGGGGAGATCTGTCAAGCGCAGGCGATAATACCGAAGAGTTTATTCAGGGGTATTCTGCTCTTGTCCAGCATCATACACAAAACTACTACACTTCTATAAAACCTGAAATGGATGCCAGAAATCCAAGTGCCGAGACAGGATTTTTCTGGTTTGGACAGGAAAGTTCAAATCTCATGAAAACCAGCATTCTCCATGGAGCCATGGCTGTTTCTTCCCAAAGTAAGAATCCGGAAAAAGCACTTATGGTTTATGACGTTCTTAGAAACGATCGAGACTGTTACTGCCTTCTCAGATACGGAAGAGAGGGATATCAGTATATATATAACAAAGAGAGGATGATAGAGAAACCCAGCGGATATAATGCAGACATAAATAGTATAGTTACAAATTTCTGGTGGGGAAGAAGAGATGATTATGAGCTCCTTGATGCAGATGTTTCCTGGGATGAGTACTATGATCTTTTAAATACTTATGAGCATGTGTCTATAGATTACCCGTGGGATGGATATGATTTTTCTTATGGCGTAAATGAAATAAAGCTGAGGGCAGTTATATCTGTCTTTGACAAATATATGCCGGAAATCTGCTATGGCAGCTACGATATCACGCCTGAAGCTGAAGTGAATCAGTTCAGGGGAGAACTTAAGGAAGCAGGCATAGAGGATATAACCAGACAATTACAAAAAATGAAGGATTCATATTAAAATTGTCACTACAAAATAGTACGGAATTATGGTATGATAGCGACATTATAATTGTATACATGTATAAGACGGGATTAATTGGTAGGAGGAATCAGAATGGTAACAACGCTTGATAAGGGATGTTTTCTTTTAAACGGCACAACTATTATTCCGGATGACGGCGAAGCTTCTGCAGCGCTTTCCAGTCAGGGAGTTACAACTTCCAAGGAAGAAGCCAGACAGAATACTATTGCTTATGGAATTCTTAAGGCCCACAACACTTCCGGAAATATGGATAAGCTGTGTGTTAAGTTTGATAAACTTACTTCCCATGACATTACTTATGTAGGAATTATTCAGACAGCAAGAGCTTCAGGTCTGGAGAAGTTTCCTATTCCTTATGTTCTTACAAACTGTCACAATTCACTTTGCGCAGTTGGCGGAACAATCAATGAAGATGACCACATGTTTGGACTTACTGCTGCTCAGAAATACGGCGGAGTATATGTTCCACCTCATCAGGCAGTTATCCATCAGTTCGCAAGAGAAATGCTGGCTACTTCCGGCGGCATGATCCTTGGTTCCGATTCTCATACCAGATATGGAGCTCTCGGTACAATGGCAGTAGGAGAGGGTGGCCCTGAGCTTGTTAAGCAGCTCCTTGGACAGACCTACGATGTTGATATGCCGGGCGTTGTGGCTATTTACCTTGAGGGTACTCCCAAGAAGGGCGTAGGACCTCAGGACGTTGCTCTTGCAATTATCGGTAAGGTATTTGGTGATGGCTATGTCAAGAATAAGGTAATGGAGTTTGTAGGCCCAGGTGTCAAGAATCTCAGTGCTGATTTCAGAATCGGTGTTGATGTAATGACAACAGAGACAACATGTCTTTCATCTATCTGGCAGACCGATGACGAGATCAAGCAGTTCTACGATATTCACGGCAGAAGTGGTGACTATAAAGAGCTTAAGCCCGGAGCAGTAGCATACTATGATGGACTTGTTAAGGTTGATCTCGATAGCCTCAATCCTATGATAGCTATGCCATTCCACCCAAGTAATGTTTACGAGATTGCCGAGGTAAACAGAAACGCAGCAGATATTCTTGCTGATGTAGAAAAGCGTGCAAAGGTAAGCTTTGGAGATAAGGTTGAGTTCTCTCTTCAGAATAAGCTCAAAGACGGAAAGCTTTACGTTGATCAGGGAATTATAGCAGGCTGCGCAGGCGGCGGATTTGAGAATATCTGCGCCGCAGCAGATATCCTTAAGGGCCACTTTATCGGTAATGACAGATTTACACTTAGTGTATATCCTGCTTCCACTCCTATCTTTATGGAAGTTGTTAAGAATGGCACAGCTGCTACAATCCTTGAGTCCGGTGCAATACTTAAGACTGCATTCTGCGGACCTTGCTTTGGTGCCGGTGATACTCCTGCCAACAACGCATTCAGTATCAGACACTCCACAAGAAACTTCCCTAACCGTGAAGGTTCTAAAGTTCAGAGCGGACAGGTTGCCTCAGTTGCACTTATGGATGCAAGATCAATTGCAGCAACAGCTGCCAATAAGGGAATACTTACACCTGCAACAGAGTTTGACGGTGATTTTGGTAAGTATAAATATCATTTCGATAGCAAGATTTATGAGAATCGTGTATTTGATTCCCATGGTAAGGCAGATCCATCTGTAGAGCTTCAGCTTGGACCAAACATCAAGGACTGGCCTAAGATGGTGGCACTTACTGACAATCTTCTTCTCAAGGTTGTTTCAGAGATTCATGATCCTGTTACAACAACAGATGAGCTTATCCCTTCAGGTGAGACTTCATCTTACAGATCAAATCCTTTGGGCCTTGCTGAGTTTACTCTTTCCAGAAAGGATCCTGCATATGTAGGACTTGCCAAGGAAGTATATGCGCAGGAGCTCAAGAGACGTGAGAATGCTCCTATCGATGAGATGAGTGAAGAAACTGCAGCAGCAATTAAGACTGTACTGACTCAGTTTACTGATGTAAGCAATGCTAATACAGGAATCGGTTCAACTATATTTGCTGTTAAGCCCGGTGATGGTTCAGCAAGAGAACAGGCTGCTTCCTGCCAGAAGGTTCTTGGCGGATGGGCTAATATCGCCAACGAGTATGCTACAAAGAGATATCGTTCAAATCTTATAAACTGGGGAATGCTGCCATTCATCATTGATGGCGAGGATCTTCCGTTCAAGAATAAGGACTATATCTTTATTCCGGATATCAGAAAAGCAGTAAAAGAAAAGGCTGAGAACATCAAGGCATTTGCCGTAGCCGATGGAAAGCTATCTGAGTTTAACTTAAAGCTTGGAAGCCTCACAGATGATGAGAGACAAATAATCCTTGATGGTTGTCTAATTAACTTTAACCGCGTAAAATAATTTTAGAAACGCAAAAAAGTGAAATGGATAACGCCATGTTTTCTTATAAGAGAGGGAATAAGAGAATAATAGCAGCACTAATGGTGCTGATGATGGGAAGCGTCGCAGGTTGCGGCGCTTCTTCTGCTGAAAGTAGTGAGGAGATTGTTGAAGAAATAGCAGTATCGGAGGTCTCTTACACAGCAGAAAGTGTAGAAGTTCCTGAGCAGATACCAAACATCATGGTAGATCAGTCCGGATTTAATATAGATTCTGAAAAGGTGGTCATCTTCAGAGGAAGGCAGCTTCCGGAGTCTTTTCAGATCATAGACCTTGAATCCGGGGAAGTGGTCTATACAGGGGAAGTAGTAAAAGCCAACAGGGACGAAGAAACCGAAAAGTACTACGGTATAGGCAGATTTAATGATTTCAGAGAGCCCGGAAACTACTATATTTCAGCAGATTATATTGGTGAGTCCTATGCATTTACTATCGGAGAGGATGTTTACAGAGATGTCTTTGACGAGGCATGCCGTAAGTATTATTCCAATAGATGCGGAATAGCCATATCCCAGGTAGATAATGGAGATAACGGACATAGTGCCTGTCACACCACAGAGGCCAGATTTCAGGAGAACTCAGACCAGACTATTGATGTAACCGGTGGCTGGCATATGGATGAGAACGCTGACAGAGACGTGCTCATTGGCTGCAGGATTTTGGAAAATCTCCTTCTTTCTTTTGAGATGAATCCAAATGCATTTACGGATGAAACAGGAATTCCGGAAAGCGGCAATGGGATTCCGGATATAATTGACGAGATCAAATATGAGGCGGACTGGCTCCTTAAGATGCAGGATTCCAAGACCGGTGGCGTCTATGGCGCAGCTATCACAGGTGGTGGCGGGTCAGATATTTTTTCTGCTCCTGTGGAAGTAACCCCGGTGTCAATGGAGGCAACAATAAGCTTTGCAGCGGCTATGGCAAGGCTTAGCTTCATTTATCAGCAGTACGATCAGGACTATGCAACAGCGGCACTTCGTGCGGCGGACAGAGCCTGGGAGAGCTTTTCCATAAACCAGAGTGTTTATGACAGCACACAGGCATTTAAAGCGGCAGCAGAGCTTTACAGAGCAACGGGAAGCGACAAATATCATCATGTTCTGGACAGTTTTTTTGTAAGGGATGATCTGGTGCAGCTCTTTAATGATGACGAGAATATCTTTATCGGGGCTGTGACATATCTTTCAACCAATCAGAATGTGGACAAGGAGCAGTGCGAGAAGCTTATCAAGGCACTTATGAAAAAATCCGAGGCCATTGCCCAAAGAGCTACAGAGAGCAGGTACCTTGTGGCAAATGCCGCAGAAGGAGAGGATTTTTCTACTCTTCTTGATGAGGCAAGATGCCTTACTATTACAAATCACATTATTTATAATCATGAGTACACCACAATTATTGAGAACCATGCCCACTACATGATGGGAATGAATCCGTCCTGCCTTAATTTTGTCACTTCAAGTACCGAGAGGGATTACAAGGATACTGAAGGCTACAGCGGAGTTATGAATGATCCGCAGAAGGATGCACTTTTGATTTTTATGCTAAGTGTACTGGAGAACTAACAGCATTTTTTCCAAAATCTTAGTCATAATATGGAATTTGCAAGTAACTTTAGCTGGTGTTAATATGGATGGGTCATGAACACAAATATTAATGGACTAAATATAAATTACATAGATGAAGGCAGCGGACCACTTCTTGTGATGCTTCACGGATGGGGCTCCAACATCGATCTTTTTGCAGGAGTTATTTCTTTTGCCAAGACCAAATACCATGTGGTGGCTATGGATATGCCGGGCTTTGGTAAGAGTGACGAGCCTCTTGAGCCAATGAATGTAGATGCCTACGTGGACTTTGTACTGGCATTTATTAGGCAGCTTTATCCTCAGGAAAAAGAGATCATATTCCTCGGACATTCCATGGGCGGCAGAATTATTATCAAGCTTGCCGCAGGAATCCATGATGGAAGGATAAGTACAGACTTTACTATTCCCAAGATAATCCTGACTGATTCCGCAGGAATAATTCCGGTAAGGACCGGGGCTCAGAACAGCCGCACCAAGAGATACAAGTTTTACAAGAATCTTTTGACCAAGACCGGGATAATAAAGCTTTTTCCACAGACTCTTGATATGTTGCAAAAGAAATTCGGAAGCGCGGACTATGCTGCGGCTTCACCGATCATGCGTAAGTCTCTGGTAATGAATGTCAATGAGGACTGCGAGCCATATATGCCTTCGGTTACTCAGCCGACACTTCTTATCTGGGGAGATCAGGACACGGCTACACCTCTGTCAGACGGACAGAAGATGGAGAAGCTTATGCCTGAGGCGGGACTTGCCGTTATTCAGGGAGCGGGACATTATACTTTCCTTGATAATCCTTATTTGTACAATAAGATTCTTGGTAGCTTTCTTGGAATTTAAATTGGAGATTTGAAATGGACATTTTTACTATCTTGATCAAGGTTATAGGTATTGTAGCCATAACTGTTTTGGGACTGCGTTATTATACTCACATGCTGCAGCTTTCCAGCTACCAGTTCCAGGGATACTTCAGATTCCTTGGTTCGATTCAGAGCAAGTTCGGACTTCATGTGGGAGCCGCATTCTCGCTGGTTCTTGCGCCGCTATTTTTGGCGTGGGAGCAGTTTGGGCTATATCTTCTGTTTGATATACTGGCCATCGTATTCATTGTGATGACAGTTTTCCTGTATTTACCCAAGCCTGCCAAGAAGAAATTCGTGGTAACTCCCAGAGTTAAGAGGCTTTTTATTACAGATGCGGTTTTGATCTGCATTTTACTTGTGATTTCTTTTATCCTGTACAATTCAAGTTCTAAGGGAATTGTGGCCGCGCTTATTGTATGGGCAGTTTATATCGGACTGTTCCCGCTTTTAACAGCTCTTGCCAACCTGATAAACAAACCCATTGAGAACAGAATCAATCAGTATTATATCGATGATGCCAAGAGAATTTTGAGAGAGCATCCAGGACTTCGTATTATTGGTATCACAGGAAGCTTTGGTAAGACCAGTGTTAAATACTATCTGACCACTCTTTTGTCCGAAGGCTACAGAGTTCTTATGACTCCAGAGAGCTACAATACTCCAATGGGTATTGTGAGAACTATAAGAGAGCACCTTATGCCTACTCACGAAATCTTTGTATGTGAAATGGGTGCCAGACACCTCCACGATATCAAGGAGATCACAGATATTGTCCATCCTGATGACGGAATACTTACTTCTATTGGTCATCAGCATCTTGAGACCTTCCACAGTCTTGAGAACATTATCAGCACCAAGTATGAACTTCTTGATGCGGTTGATGAGAAGGCCAAGGAAGATGGCAAGGCAGACAAGCACCTTAAGTTTGTAAACGGTGATAACCAGATAATCAGAGCCAATATGAAATACAAGGATGCCATTAAATACGGTATGTCCGAGGGTTGTGATTACAGAGCTACAGATATAAAGGTTTCCGGCAGCGGTACATCTTTTACCGTGACAGCACCTAATGGAGAGAGCTGTGAGTTTAGCACAAAACTCGTTGGAAGACATAACGTTGAGAACATTGTTGGTGCCATAGCTGCAGCAAACAGTCTTGGAGTTCCGATGACCAAGCTGCGTATTGCAGTCAGAAGACTTGCGCCTGTTCCACACAGACTTGAGCTTGTTAAGCACGGCACTGTTTCAATTCTCGATGATGCTTATAACTCCAATCCAAACGGAGCCAAAGTTGCTCTTGAGACTCTAGGTCTTTTCGAGGATAAGGTTAAGATCCTTGTTACTCCGGGAATGGTAGAGCTGGGAGAAAAAGAGGATGAGTACAACAAGGAGTTCGGAAGACAAGCAGCAGAAGTTTGTAACTATATTATCCTTGTTGGAGAAAAGAACAGCGCTTCCATCAAGGCCGGAGCCATTGAAGGCGGCTTTGATCCTGAGAGAATCTTTATAAAGAGCACTCTCAATGAGGCAACAGCGCTTATGTATGAGCTGGATGCAGGAAGAGAAAAGGTAATTCTTTTGGAAAACGATCTTCCTGATAATTATAAGTAATTAGAAATTGGTTTTAGAATTAGAAAGAAGGCAGAGTAATTATGAAGCTTAAACTGGCAGTTTTATTTGGTGGTAAGAGTACAGAGCATGAGATTTCAATCATCTCAGCGATTCAGGCAATCGGACATATTAACAGAGACAAGTACGACATCGTTCCTGTATACATCACCAAGAACAATGATTTCTACGTAGGTGAGTATGTGGACAAGATCGAGGAGTACACTCATATTCCTGAGCTTATCAAGAAGAGCACACAGGTTATCTGGGTTAAAGAGGGCGACAAGGTTTCTCTTTGCAGATGGCCTATGAAGAAGTTCGGAAACAACGTTATTTCTCAGGTTGATATCGCATTCCCTATTGTTCACGGAACAAACGTTGAGGATGGTACACTTCAAGGATATCTTGCAACTCTTGGACTTCCTGTAGTTGGATGTGATGTTCTTTCTTCTGCAGTTGGTATGAACAAGTACGTTATGAAGACTGTCCTCAAGGACAACGGAATTCCTGTTCTTGACTGCAAGTGCTACACCTGGAAGGACTATGAGGATGTAAACGCTCTTGTTGAAAAGATTGAGAAGGCCTTTGAATATCCTGTTATCATCAAGCCTCTTAACCTTGGTTCAAGTATCGGTATCAAGAAAGCAAATGACAGAGATGACCTTTTAGAGGCTCTTGACCTTGGATTTGAGTTCTCCAAGAAGATCCTGGTTGAGCCTGCTATCTCAGACCTTAAAGAAATTAACTGCTCAGTTATAGGTGACTACGAGGAAGCTAAGGCTTCTGAGTGTGAAGAGCCTGTTAACTCTGATGATATTCTCAGCTTCGAGGATAAGTATATCGGCGGTGCTAAGGGCGGTGCCAAGGGTGCTAAGACCGGTGGCAGCAAGGGAATGGCTTCTCTTAAGAGAAAGATCCCTGCTGAGATCAGCGATGCAAGAAGAGAAGAAATCAGAAAGATGGCTGTTGATGCATTCAAGTGCCTTGGATGCTCAGGCGTTTCCAGAATCGATTTCATGATCGACAAGAAGACTGATAAGGTATATCTTAACGAGATCAATACTATTCCGGGATCACTTTCCTTCTATTTGTGGGAGCCACTTGGAGTTAAGTATGCAGATCTTTTGGATGAAATGATAGAGCTGGCTCTTAAGGCAGACAGAGAGAGCCACAAGGTAGTTTATTCCTTTGAGACTAACGTTCTTGAAGGTGTTCATCTTGGCGGTGGAAGTAAAGGCGCAAAGGGTTGATAAAAATAAGCGGTATGCATAGGTGATATGCATACCGCTTTTGTTGTGTCTATGTGATTTCGAATTACTGTGCGTTCTTGATATAAGTATCTTCGACGATTTTCTTGACGTACTGATCGATATTTTTCTGATCTTCTTTTGAAAGCTCAGACATGATGATTGGCTTGCAGTACTCGATAGTAACGTGAGTTGATTTGATAAATGGTGCGTGCTTTTCCAATATTTCATCTGAGTGATTGATTACAACAGGAACGATTGGACAGTTTGTTTTCTGAGCAATCTTAAAGCTTCCTTTTTTGAACTCGCCCAGTGGAAGATCAGTCTTGTTACGGGTTCCTTCAGGATAGATGAAGATTGAGATTCCGTTTTTAACCTTATCTATGGCTGTCAGGATCATCTCCATGCCCTTACGGATATCCTTTCTATCAAGGAAAAGACAGTCCATATAGATCATCCAGATATTGAGAAGCGGTACTTTGAGAACTTCCTTTTTGGAAATAAAGCCTGTTGGTCTTGGAACTCTTGGGTAAGCCAGAACAATATCGAAGATACTGCGGTGGTTACCGATGTAGAGGACTGCTGTGTCCTTAGGAACGTTTTCTTCGCCGATGACAGTTCTTTTAACACCGCTGATAAAAGATACTACGTTAAATGCCCAACTTACAATGGCAAGGGAAACGGTCTTCTTGGCCCAGGGATTGAACTTGCCCACAATCCATAGAACGCCCTGAATAGGGAGACTAAGTATCAGAAATATCGCAACAAATAAAACTGCGAGAATGGAACGTATCATGTTAAAATGCCTCTTTTCTAAAATTAGTACTTAAAATTACCAATATATTTTCTCATGGTTGTATAAAAAAGTGAATATTAATATTTTCGGCTTGAAATATGGTGGTGTGTTATAGCATTATATACCTAGTGCATGGAAGAAAGTGATGCACGTGGGAATTGGAATTAATGAATGTAGTTATTTGAATATGAGCATGTGGGGTGAAAATATGCTGATAGTTAAGGGCGGATTCTTAATTGACCCAAAGGGCGCCGACAGCGGCGTAAAAGATATTATCATCGATGGTGACAGGATTGTTAATATTTGTGAGCCTGACAGCGACTTGGTTAAAGGGCTCATGTCTGATGCGGACTGCAAGGTTATTGATGCTACCGGCAAAATGGTGGCGCCGGGCCTTGTGGATTGTCACGTTCATTTTAGAGACCCCGGATTTACCTACAAAGAGGATATAGAGACCGGTGCTGGAGCTGCTGCAAGAGGTGGTTTTACCACGGTTGTCATGATGGGCAACACACAGCCCCACATGGATAACGTGGATACCATTAAGGATGTTCTGGAAAGGGGCGCACAGACCGGGATAAGAGTCTACACCTGCGGAAACGTCACAAGAGATATGGCGGGAAAAGAGCTGGTGGATATGGACGCTCTTATAAATGCCGGAGCAGTTCTTTTTACTGATGATGGTAAGCCCATTACGGATGCATCCCTAATGGAGAAGGCATGCACAGAAGCAGCAAAGCGGGGCAAGGTGATAAGTCTTCACGAGGAAGATCCTTCATTTATCACAGATAACGGAATAAATGCCGGAGAGGTAGCAGAGAAACTTGGACTCAAGGGTTCCCCAAGGGATGCGGAAATCTCAATGGTTAAAAGAGATATAGAAATCGCGGAAAAAACAGGAGCCGAGATTGTAGTTCAGCATATTTCCGCTGCAGAATCGGTTGAGCTTATAAGAGATGCCAGAAAAAGAGGCGTTAAGGTTCATGCGGAGGCAACACCTCACCACTTTACCCTTACTCAGGATGCAGTTTTGAAGTTTGGCTCTCTTGCCAAGATGAATCCGCCGCTTCGACTTGAAAGCGACAGAATGGCCATAATAGAGGGACTTAAGGATGGCACAATTGAGATGATTGCCACAGATCATGCACCTCATTCAAGAGAAGAAAAGCAGAAGGACCTAAAGAGTGCTCCAAGCGGAATCACAGGACTTGAGATATCTCTGGCTTTGGGAATCAGGGAGCTTGTAGAGACAGGTCTTTTGACAATGGAAGAGCTTATCGACAGGATGAGTGCGGGACCTGCAGGAGTATATGGTCTGGACGCAGGATATATCAAAGAGGGCGGCCTTGCCGATCTGGTGGTGTTTGATCCGGGGGAAGAGTGGAGCTTTGTGCAGAGCGCGTCTAAGTCTTCCAATACGCCGTTTTTGGGACAGAGACTTCCGGGAAAAATATCTTTTACCATATGCAAGGGAAATATTGTGTATGCGGGATAATGTTTAAATAAATCAAAGATAATATTTTGAGGAGTAGGCAATGGGAAGAAAAGAGAAATCGGAGGCTAAGGTACTTAGTCAGAAAATGCTTGCTGAGGGGATTTTTGATCTATGGCTTGAAACTGACCTTGCGATGGATGCACATCCGGGGCAGTTTGTGGGAGTTTACCCGACTAATAAGTCGACTCTTTTGCCAAGACCAATCAGTATCTGCGAGGTAGACAGGGAAAAGTCCGCTATTAGGCTGGTTTACAGAGTTGTAGGAACAGGAACTGCTGAGTTTACTTTGTATCAGCCAGGGGATTACATGATGATTCTGGGGATTCTGGGAAATGGATTTCCACTTGATAAGGCAGCAGGCAAAAGAGTTGTTGTTATGGGCGGTGGAATCGGAGTGCCACCACTTCTTCAGACAGCAAAAGAACTGTCGGGAAAGGCTGCTAATCTTAGCTCAAATGTGACAGCAGCGTCAGTTGCTGCTGTTATGGGATATAGAAATCAGAAAACATTCCTTGCTGAGGACTTCAGAAAGTATTCTGAGCTTGTCATTGCTACAGAGGATGGCAGCGTTGGAACCAAGGGAAATGTCATAGATGCCATGGGGCAGCAGAATGTAGAGTGCGATGTAATTATGGCCTGCGGTCCAATGCCTATGCTTAAGGCCATCAAAGCCTACGCGGAGGAAAAGGGAATTACAGCCTACATCTCCCTGGAAGAGAGAATGGCCTGCGGAGTTGGTGCTTGTCTTGGATGTATCTGCAAGACCAAAGAGGTTGATGAACACTCACACGTGCATAATGCTCGAATTTGCACAGATGGTCCTGTGTTCGATGCAGAGGATATTGATTTTTGATGACTGTGCAATTATGAGCAGAGCAGCGACGAGAGAATAGATGGAGAATACTATGAATACACAAGTTGAGATAGCAGGCGTTAAATTCAAAAATCCCGTTATGACAGGATCAGGAACCTTTGGCTCCGGAATGG
The DNA here is from genome assembly GCF_000420945.1 of Butyrivibrio sp. VCB2006. Taxonomy (GTDB): domain Bacteria; phylum Bacillota; class Clostridia; order Lachnospirales; family Lachnospiraceae; genus Butyrivibrio. Next base: position 34,424 of record NZ_ATVX01000003.1, on the reverse strand, counting down.
AATATGCGGATTTTGTTGATCTGAATAAACTGGGAGCAGTAGTTACAAAGGGTGTTGCCAATGTGCCATGGCCCGGAAATCCGGTTCCGAGGGTGACAGAAGTATATGGCGGAATGCTAAATGCCATTGGACTTCAGAATCCCGGAATAGATGTCTTTATAGAAAGAGATCTGGAATTTTTGAAAAAATATGACACAAAAGTCATTGTAAATGTATGTGGTAAGAGCGTAGAGGACTATCTGGAAGTAGTAGAGCGCCTTGGGGATGAATCCAGAGTGGATATGCTGGAAATCAACGTATCCTGCCCTAACGTAAAAGAGGGAGCCATTGCCTTTGGGCAGAATAAGGATGCTCTTTTTGACATTACATCAAGGATCAAAAAGGTGGCTAAGCAGCCGGTTATCATGAAGCTTAGTCCTAATGTTACAAGTATTGCGGAGATGGCTAAAGCTGCAGAGGCAGCAGGTGCTGATGCTATTTCACTTATCAATACTATTACCGGAATGAAGATAGACATTCATAAAAGAAAATTTGCCCTGGCAAATAAGACCGGCGGAATGTCAGGCCCTGCAATCAAGCCTGTGGCTGTACGTATGGTTTACGAAGCATCACATGCTGTAAAGATTCCTATTATCGGAATGGGAGGAATTGCAAACGGAGACGATGCCATAGAGTTTATAATGGCAGGAGCTACCGCAGTGGCTGTAGGTGCCATGAATTTCCATGATCCATACACTACCGAGAAGGTGGTAGAGGGAATTGAGAACTATATGACAAGATACAATGTGGAAGATATAAACGAGCTTCGAGGCATTGTGGAATAAAGACAAAGAAAAAGGAAGGACAATTGAGTCCTTCCTTTTTGATTACTAGCAACGTTATTCAGTTACTGTTTTTCCTGTCAGCTCGTCGAAGCCCTTCATAACAGCTTCATAGGTCTGCTGAGAAATATCCGGGAGCTTGCCGCCCCAGGTCTTTTCTGCCTGAGCAAAACCTTTTTCGAAGGCGGATCTCATTTTCTCGAGCTGGTCAGGGTCGTCTCCGGCAAGGGCCTTAGCAAAGTCAAGGATTCGATCAGATGTCTGCTTAACACCCCAATATCCATCCTCTGCGATATCGGCCTGGGCCTGAGCCTTTGTGGCTGCGTCGACAGTAAAATCACCTTTCGCAAGGAAACTCCAAATGGAGTCATCCGGATTGTCAGAGTTTGCGATGCCATAGCTCTTAGCCTGCTTGCCCATCATCTTATTAACAATGTCAAGGAGCTGTTGCTGACGGATCGCATCATCTGCTTTGAGCTGCTGGATGATCTTGGTCCTGTCCGCTTCTTTGGAGGAAACAGAAGATGTCTTTTCGTCTGATTTCTCATAGACAGCGGCAGCCTCCTGCTTTACCTTAACCTCATCGTCTTTCTTCTTTTCTTCAACAGAATTAGGATTGACGGTTGAAGCATAGGTAGTAGCGATGTTGTTAGTAACCTCGGTAACTCCGTTTACGCCCATATAGAACTCCTTTTCCGCGACGGTTACTTCGCTGAAACGAAACAATAGTTTACCTAATCCCCTTATCGGCATTTTTTCAAAAAACTTTAGAGTTAAAACAAAATTTTTTTAATTTTTTTTGACTTTTTTTCTTGAGTTTGATGTTTACTGGTGAGAAGATGTAAGAGAATTGATGATAAGCGTGTTTATGCGCTTTTACAGACTAATAATAACTGGAGACGTGATTATTTATGAAGATAGAGAGATTGGCATATGCCAAAATCAATCTGGGACTGGATGTTACAGGAAGAAGAGCCGACGGATACCATATTGTCCGCATGATAATGCAGAATGTGGATATCTATGACACCCTTTCTTTTGAAGATAATGATACGGGAGAAATTATTCTTACAGCCAATTCTGAGAAGATTCCCACGGATGAGTCAAACCTTATCTGCAAGGTTGCTAGACAACTTCAGGCTGAATACGGTGTTAATAAGGGAGCCAAAATTCATTTGGAGAAAAGAATTCCTGTAGCTGCGGGAATGGCAGGAGGCAGCACAGACGGAGCTGCGGCATATCTGGCACTCAATGAACTTTGGGGCCTTGGACTTGATAAAAACAGGCTTTGCGAGCTGGCGGTTAAGCTGGGAGCAGACATTCCGTACTGTATCATAGGAGGAACAGCTCTGGCTGAGGGCATAGGCGAGGAACTTACAATTATCTCCGATATGCCTGAATGCAATATTGTAGTTGCCAAGCCGGATATTGATGTTTCCACAGGTTGGGTTTACAAGGAACTCGATAGCAAGGAAATAGAGAATCATCCGGATATCGACGGCATAAGAAAGGCCATTGAGAGTAATGATCTGAAAAAAATGTGCGATCTTATCGGAAATGTCCTTGAGCCGGTTACGGCATCCAAATATGAAGTCATCGGCAAGCTGGAAGCTCTTTTAACGCAGGCCGGTGCAGTAGGGGCCTTCATGACAGGTAGCGGACCTACAGTATTTGGAATATTTGATGATAAGGGCAAGGCACAAAAAGGGTACGATGCTATATGCAACAATGCTCTTGCGCCGCAGGTATTTATTACAAAGGCAATTAATCCAAATAAGATATGAATGAATAAAATGTGATGGGTGGTGAACGAACAGACAATAGATAGTGGTAGTAAATGAGGAGTAAATATTATGACAAAAACTGTAGATGTTCATGTAACAGGAATTCATTCGAGACCCGGAGAGCCTACGGAGAAGATAATGACCAGCTCGGTAGGTACATATCAGGATATGGAAGATGGCAGACGCCTTGTGGAATATGATGAGGAGCAGGATGCCGCAAACGGAGTTATTAAGGTTCACAATCAGGTATATATCGCTTCTGATGGCAAAAGCATGGAAATCGTCAGAGGAGGCGAGGTTCAGAATCGTCTGGAATTTGGAGAAAAGATGGAGTATGACACTGAGTACAGCACACCATATGGCTCCATGTCCATGAAGGTTGTGACTAACAGCTTTGATTTCAATACCAGTCATCAGGAAGAGGCCATGAAAGTAATGGCGGAGTATGCACTGGAAATGGAAGGACAGGTATTGTCGGATTCCATGATAATAATAGAGATAAAAAATGCGGAGACAAGATGACTTGTCTCCGCTTTACTATATGCAAATAATTATTTAACCATCTTAGCGCCGGCTTTTTCCTGTGCCTTAGCAACCAAGTCCTTAAAGAAGCCTTTCTTTTTCTGCTCAGGAGCAGCTGTCTTACCATGAAGACCTCTAACTTCTGTTACATAGATACCACTTACAGAAGCCTTAACTTCTTTTTTAACAGGAACACTATCAAAAATCTTCTCATCACAGATGAGGCTCATTACACGGCTTCCAACTCTAACCTTGAGGATAGGAAGCTTGGATCTGCGAAGAAGCTTGGGAGTCTGCTCGATAACTGCCTGTGGAAGGCCTGCTTCATTAAGCTTCATTCTCTTTTTATCAATGATCAGCATTGTAACAGACTGCTTCATAGCATCGAGCTGTACCTGCTGCTCTTCCTGCTTTTTCTGTGCTTTTTTTCCAAAGAAATAAAGTGCAACAATTGCAGCCACAAGAATAACTGCAATGACAATAGCGACAATAGCTCCAGTACTCAAAACTAAATCCTCCAATATCTAACAAACTAAACTCTGCGGCCAAATTGATAAAAATATATCTTGGCCTGCGTAGAAAATATTGTAGCATTCTTTACTCTACATGGCAAATAAAATACTTTAATCTCTTGAAAATGTGTGGTAGTATAAGGAATATTGTTTTTAATATGGAAACAGTATAGATTTTTTTAGTTTTCAAGGAGAAGTATTATGAAGAAAAAACTATCAGTGCTACTGGCGGGAGTAATGGTGTGCACTATGTTTACAGCATGCGGTAAAGAGGCAGCTGAGGGTAATGAAAGTGCAGCAACAGATAGCAGTGTTGAGGCAGCTGCTACAGAGAATTCAGCAGAGGCAGCTTCAGGGCTGACAATTGATTTTGATAATCTCGAGACCAAGGTTCTTGGTGATGTTAAGGCATCAGATTATGTAACACTTGGTGAGTACAACGGGATCACACTTGAGGCCAAGCAGGAAGCGGTTACAGACGCAGCAGTTGAGGACTACGTCAATAACCTTTGGTCATCTAATCCACTTATGCTGGAGATTACAGACAGAACAGTTCAGGACGGAGATACCGTTGATATCGATTATGTAGGTAAATATGCTGACACTAAGGAAGCTTTTGATGGTGGTACAGCTGAGGGCGCAAGCCTTAAGATCGGTTCTAACACATACATCGACGGATTTGAGAGCGGACTTGTTGGTGCAGAAGTTGGCGAGACAAGAGATCTTAACCTCACATTCCCAGAGGACTATGGTGCAGAGAACCTTGCAGGCAAGGATGTTATTTTCACTGTAACAGTTAACAAGATTACAGCTCCTGATTCAGAAATGTCAGATGAGTGGGCAGCAGGCCTTGGACTTGATGGTGTAACAGATCTTGCTTCTCTTAAAGAGTATGCATTTAATACACTTACAGAGCAGGCAAAGGCTAAATATGATTCAACAGTAGAGAACACAGCAGTTCAGATGGTATACGATGCAGCAGTATTCGGCGATATTCCACAGGAACTTGTTAACAGATATATGCTTCAGCAGAAGCAGATGCTTGATTATCAGGCAACAATGTACTCATACTACTATGGTCAGCAGCTTACAACAGCTGATATGCTTAGCATGTACATGAACAATGAAGGCTTTGTTGGAACAGCTGATGACTACCTTAACGATATTTCCAAGGATATGGCTCAGCAGTACATTTTGTTCCAGGCAATTGCTGATGAACAGGGCATTGAAGTTTCTGAGGATGAGATCAATGATTACCTCAAGAACGCATATGACAATGCTTCTACAACATCTTTCAGCTCTTTCGAAGAGTACAAGGCTTCTCTTGATCTTGAGATCTACAGAGAAGGACTTATGGCTGATAAGGTTGTAGAATTCATTGTAAATAATGCACACGTTGTTCAGGCAGAGACAACAGAAGTTGGAGAGACTGCAGAGGCAGCTGGCGAGGCTTCTTCAACAGTTGCAGAATAAAGAAAACTAAGGAGAGAAAAGATGAGAACAAAAATTAAAGAGCTGTTCAGAAACACCTCTGAATATGCTTCCAAAGAAGTGACCATCTGCGCTTGGGTACGTACAAACCGCGCACAGGCACAGTTTGGATTCCTTAACGTTAACGACGGATCATTTTTTGAGAATTTACAGGTTGTTTACGATCAGGAACTTAATAATTTTGAGGACATCTCCAAGATAAGAGTAGGTGCCAGCGTTAAGGTAACTGGTAATGTAGTACTTACTCCAGAAAACAAACAGCCTTTCGAAGTAAAGGCTACAGCAGTAGAACTTCTCGGTGACTGCCCCGAGAGCTATCCTATTCAGCCAAAGCGTCACACAAGAGAGTATCTTAGAACAGTGGCACACCTTCGTCCACGTACTAACCTCTTCAGCGCTGTATTCCGTATCAGAAGCGTAGCTGCAATGGCAGTTCACACTTATTTCCAGGACAGAGGATACCTTTACGTTCATACTCCTCTTATCACAGGTGCAGACTGTGAGGGTTCAGATCAAATGTTCAAGATTACAACCCTTAACATGAATGATCTTCCTATGACAGAGGAAGGCAAGGTAGATTTCAGCAAGGATCTTTTCGGTAAGCAGTCCTTTATCACAGGTTCAGGACAGCTTCAGGGCGAGACCTTCGCTATGGCTTTCGGTGATATCTACACCTTTGGACCTACTTTCAGAACTGAGAACTCAAACACCCAGACACATGCTAATGAGTTCTGGATGATCGAGCCTGAGATGGCTTTCTGTGATCTTGAAGGCCTTATGGACATCGAAGAGGAAATGCTTAAGTTCGTAGTTAAGTATGTATGCGACAAGTGTCCTGAGGAGATTGATTTCTGCGATAAGTTTGTATCTAACGGCCTTAAGGCTAAGCTTAACGATATCGTAAATGCTCACTTTACTCGTATCAGCCACCATGACGTTGTTGATATTCTTAAGGCAGCAGACGTTAAGTGGGAATTCGAGCCTGATTACGGCGAGGATATTGCCAAGGAACACGAGAAGTACATCGTTGAGCACTTTGGCGGTCCTGTATTTATCACAGACTGGCCTAAGGATATCAAGGCTTACTACATGAAAGTCAACCCAGACAACAAGACAGTTGCAGCTGTAGACCTTCTCGTACCACAGGCCGGCGAGCTTATGGGAGGTAGCCAGAGAGAAGAGAACCTCGACAAGCTCATCGAGAGAATGGATGAGATGGGCGTAGATAAAGAGGGCATCGACTGGTATCTCGATACAAGAAGATACGGCGGTTGCATCCACAGTGGTTTCGGTATGGGATTTGAGCGTCTTATTATGTACTTAACTGGAGTTGAGAACATCCGTGACGTAATTCCTTATCCAAGAACACCTAGAAACTGTGATTTCTAAGTATATATGGCACTCCTTTGAATTATCTCATTGGAGTGCCTTTTTATTTCATAGGAAAAACCTATGAAATAAAAACGCTCCGCTATGGATGCGCACTCGCGCGATATGTAAATGATGCTGAAGCATCCGCGCGCGGCGCGAGCATGTTGCAAGAAACATGCTATATTATGGGCTTATGTTGATTGGTCGGTTTTAGTTCTGATATACTAATGATTAATAAAGAAAATGACAGGGAGGGGCGGTATGAAAAAAAGAAAACTACATATTCTTTGTGCTGTCTTACTTGTCTTTTTGTTTGTAATGGCGGAGCCGGCGACAGTTTATGCCACAACCAGTGAGGAACTGGAGCAGAATCAGAAAAAACTGGAGCAGGAAGAAAAGGCTCTTGAGAAACAAAAGAAGGATCTTGAGAAGCAGAGCAAGGACAGCCAGAACAAGCTTAATAACGCCAATAGCCAGATTGGTGATTATTCTGAGGCCAAGGAGGATACACAGGAAGCTATCGATGAGACAAATAGCGAACTTGTGGGCCTGATGGCAGATATAGAGCTTATAAAAGAGGATATTGCAAACAAGGAAGTACTTATCGACAAGACTCAGAAAGAGTACGATGATGCCAAAGCCCATGAGGAGAATCTCTATGCGGCTATGGTACAGCGTGTTAAGTACATGTATGAAAAAGGCAATACCTCGTATGTGCAGATTCTTTTAACAGCAACAAGCTACGCAGACGCCCTTAACAAGGTGTCCTACGTAGAGGAAATGTATGAATACGATAGGATTAAGCTGGCGGAATATGTAGCCGCCAAAGAGGCAGCAGAGGCTTATGGTGAGCAGCTTGAGGCTGAGAAGGCAGAGCTTGAGACTTCTCAGTACGAGCTGGAAGAAGAGCAGGCCTATATGGAGGAACTTCTTGCTCAGTATAAGGCTACTTACGCAGATTATGAGGTTAAGCTTGCCAAGGCCAAGCAGGATGCGGCAGTTTATACTGCTCAGGTTAAGAGTCAGCAGTCCGGAATTGCAAACCTTCAGAAGCAGATAGAGGCCAAGCAAAAAGAAGTAGATGCAGCCAAGAAGGCAGCCCAGGAAGCCAAGGAAGCAGAGGAAGCTGCCAAGGCAGAAGCTGAGAGAGCTGAAGCTGAAAAGAATGGTTCAGGAGATACATCTGTAGCATCTTCCAATGGAGGAGGCTCAAGTTCAAGTAGTTCCGGCGGATCCAAGAGTTATTCTTCGCCGGGTAGTTTGTCAGGTTCCAACATAGCAAGCTATGCCTGCCAGTTTGTGGGTAATCCATATGTAGCCGGAGGAACAAGCCTTACAAACGGAGCAGATTGTTCTGGATTTGTTCAGTCAGTATATAAGGCCTTTGGAGTATCAGTTCCCAGAACAAGCTGGGCGCAGGGGTCTTATGGTAGAGAAGTGTCTTATGCAGATGCCCAGCCGGGGGATGTTATTTATTATGGCGGGCATGTGGGAATATATATTGGTGGTGGACAGATAGTTCACGCCAGCACTCAGAAGACCGGAATTAAGTACTCTCCGGCAACTTACAGATCAATTATTTCAGTGAGACGATTTATTTAACCAGGAGGTAAAATGGCTTCAGAAGAAAAAGTGATTGTCATTGACTTCGGTGGGCAGTACAACCAGCTTGTGGCCCGCAGAGTCAGAGAATGTAATGTTTACTGTGAAATTTATTCCTATCGTACCCCTATTGATCAGATTAAGGCGATGAATCCTAAGGGTATCATTCTGACAGGTGGTCCTAATTCATGTTACGAAGAGGGCGCTCCTACTTATACCAAGGAACTTTTTGAACTTGGTATTCCTGTCCTGGGCCTTTGCTACGGCGCTCAGCTTATGATGCACGTTCTTGGCGGCAAGGTTGAGAAGGCTCCTGTTCGTGAGTATGGTAAAACCGAGACTTTCATCGACGGCTCCAAGGAAGCTCTTTTTGCAAGCGTTGAGGATAAGACAATTGTCTGGATGAGCCATTTTGACTATATCAGCAAGGTTGCTCCCGGATTCGAGATTATTGCCCACACCACTGATTGCCCTGTTGCAGCAGCTGCCTGTGAGGACAAAAAGCTCTATGCAATTCAGTTCCATCCAGAGGTTCTTCATACAGTTAAGGGCAAAGAGATTCTTCGCAACTTTGTACGTGGAATCTGCGAGACTGCAGGCACCTGGAGAATGGATTCCTTTGTTGAGAATACTGTTAAGGAAATCCGCGAGAAGGTTGGAGATGGTAAGGTTCTGCTGGCTCTTTCAGGAGGTGTTGATTCATCAGTACTTGCGGCACTTCTTGCTAAGGCAATCGGTAAGCAGCTTACCTGCGTATTTGTAGACCACGGCCTGCTTCGTAAGAACGAAGGTGATGAGGTCGAGGGAGTATTCGGACCAAAGGGAAACTTCGATATCAATTTTATCCGCGTCAATGCGGCTGAGAGATACTACGCTAAGCTCAAGGGCGTTGAAGAGCCAGAGCGCAAGCGTAAGATTATCGGCGAAGAGTTCATCCGTGTATTTGAGGAAGAGGCCAAGAAGATTGGCAGAGTAGATTTCCTTGCACAGGGAACTATTTATCCTGACGTTGTTGAATCAGGACTTGGCGGAGAATCCGTTGTTATCAAATCCCACCACAACGTGGGCGGACTTCCTGACTATGTTGATTTCAAAGAGATTATTGAGCCACTTCGCTCATTGTTTAAAGATGAGGTTAGAAAGGCCGGTCTTGAACTTGGTCTTCCTGAGTACCTGGTATTTCGTCAGCCATTCCCGGGCCCCGGTCTTGGAATCCGCATCATAGGCGAAGTTACAGCCGAGAAGGTCCGTATTGTTCAGGACGCAGACTTTATCTACCGCGAAGAGCTTGCAAACGCAGGCCTCGAGAAGCTTCCAGACCAGTACTTCGCAGCTCTTTCCAACATGCGATCTGTTGGCGTTATGGGCGATGAGCGTACCTACGACTACGCTGTAGTTCTCCGTGCCGTTGAAACTATCGACTTCATGACAGCCGAGGCTTCCGAGATTCCTTTCGAGGTTCTCCAGCGCGTCATGAGCCGCATCATCAACGAGGTCAAGGGCGTTAACCGCGTAATGTACGACCTTACAAGTAAGCCCCCGGGAACTGTGGAGCTTGAGTGATAACGAGCCGGGCACGAGACAATTTATATGAAAAACACGTAGTGTTTTTAGCATAAGATAAAAGGCAGGACGAATGCTTGCATTCATGTCCTGTCTTTTATTTTATGCGTGAAATCCCGAAGGGATTTTCATATAAATTGGCGAAGTATCCGGCGACAACAGACTATAATCGAAATCGCTGTATTTCAAGCGATTTCGATTATAGGAGTGATTATATTGCTTTTTTTAATTGTGTAGGTTATATTCTTATTCAGTATTCATATTTTTCTTTAACAATCGTTTTGTGGTGATATATGTCTTACCACGCAAAATTCCTTGTTTTTTGTTTGTGTTGTGCCAGCTCTGGTGTTTTGAGTTTGCTATGGAAAGCGGCAATAGGTGATGTTGACACTAGGAAAAGGAATATTATTGCTTACAAGTGTCGATTTCGAGTTGCGGCGACACTAGTAGGAGCGAGAACTAGATATTCTAGTGTCATAACAGGGTAAATGGGGGAGGGAAAAGAACGTTTTAGACACTAGATTTGGGATATAGCTCTAATACTAGTGTCTGTTGATTGTAAATGAGGTATGAATGGACACTAGAAATATTATTTTTTTGCAAATTTTAGTGTTCATGATAATAAAAAGAGTAGGAGGATAGAAAAATAGAAGATTATTCAGCCCAGTTAAAAAGACAGATTGAATGGCTAGATAAGGTTATTGCTGAAACACAAAGATCACTAAGTGCATTTAGAATCACTGAAGATAGACCAATCAGGACGTCAAAAAGAAAAAATGGATTTCAATATTATTTGGAATCATCGGAAGGAAAGCTTGAGTATGTGAAGCAAAAAGACATGGATAAGGTTAAAAGGATAGTTCAAAGGGACTATTATCAGGCTGTGCTTAATAGGTTGCATTTTACACAAGGGAAAATTGAGAAATTTCTAAAGGTATATGATATGGATTCAATTAATGCTGTATATAACAACCTTAGCGATGCTAAGAAAGCATTAGTTGCTCCAATCATTCCAACTGATGAACAATATATCGAGATTTGGAGGAAAAGAAATACCGGAGGATTGAATTCTTTTCCTGAAGAAGGACAATTTCTAACCATCAGAGGTGAGAAGGTTAGATCTAAATCTGAAAAAATACTAGCGGATATGTTTGAAAAGTCAGGAATACCATATAGCTATGAGCCACAACTTAGAATAAATGATGGAAAAATCCTATATCCGGATTTTGCACTGTTGAACGTTCGTACAAGAAGAACAATATATTGGGAACATTTCGGCCTGGCGTCTGATGGAGAATATGCAAAAAACGCTCTTTCGAAGCTTAATTCGTACGAACAAGCAGGATTTGAACTTGGAAATGACTTGATAATATCGATAGAAACAATCCAAAAGCCGCTTGATATCAAGCAAATTAGAGAAAAGATAAAAAGATATCTGTTATAATCAGTATAATCGCTGATATGGGGGCACTATCACTAAATTGGAGCCTCAAATAATCTTGAATTATTCAAGATGGGGAATATTATGGAAATTGTTTGTATAAAGCAAGGACATCCCCTATGGGAAAAGACAATAAACTATGCGCAAGAGTGCTCCTGGAAGGCTGGACCATACCTTGCTTCCAGAATGCAAAATAATGCATTCAACGAGTGGGAGAGTGTAATTGTTGCCACAGCGGGTGATTCGATCATTGGGTATTGTACACTGAGTGAAAAGGATGAATTACCTGATGAGTATTGTTTCACCCCATTTATTGGATTCATGTTTGTTGATGAGAACGCCCGTGGGAAGCAAATTTCAGAGAAGATGATAGAAATGGATCAGCTTTTTGAAAAAGAACTGTAGAAATACTAAAAGAAGATCAATGACCAAAAGAGGATAGTAGAAATATTATGGATTTCATAGATGCACTACAACAAGGTAATCTTGAAGAAATACGTAAATGCCCTAAAGCAGATCTACATAATCACTTTGTTTTAGGTGGAAGTAGACAGTATTTAAAAGAGCATACAGGAAAAGATATTAAACCAATCTTTGAGCCGATTCACTCCATGGATGAAATGCATGCATGGAATTCGCAGAATATTGGAGAAGATTTCAATTCATCCGAGGGACGGAGGCTGTTAATTGAGGCAACATTTGCCCAGGCCAAGGAAGATGGTGTTACTATATTGGAAATTGGTGAAGATGTCTGGGGGCTTGGTGAGTTTTTCAATGGGAACATAGAGGAACTTGTTAATGCATTTGAATCAGCGCATAAAGAGATTGCTCCGGAGATTGAACTTAGACTTCAGATTGGTATGTCCAGACATTGTGATATAGCATATCTGGAGGATTGCCTTTCTCATTTCTGGGGATGCAAGGCGTTTTACTCAATTGACCTGTATGGAGATGAACTGGCGCAGCCAATTGAAAACTTCAAATCAATTTATCGCCGTGCAAAAGCTGAAGGGCTTAGGCTTAAAGCTCACGTGGGTGAGTGGGGCACAGCTGAGGATGTACGCCGCGCTGTTGAGGAACTCGAGCTGGATGAAGTACAGCATGGAACTGCGGCAGCAGAAGATCCTTCTGTAATCAGATTCCTTGTAGATAATCACATAAGGCTTAATATCACGCCTACCAGTAACTATTTGCTTGGAAGAGTAAAAGATATGAAGACTCATCCCATAGCAGAACTATGTAGAAATGGCGTTGATGTAACCATAGGCTCTGACGATGTTTTAATCTTCGATTCAGATGTTTCTAAAGAATATCTGCGTTTATATCAATGCGGATGTTTGAAACCTGAGGAGTTGGACGATATACGGAAAAAAGGACTTAGGACAGTTTGAAATCTTGATTGCTTTTATCAATATTAGTTAAAAATATGAAATAGAAACGGGATTTTTATTCCGACTATGTTACCAACATAGTAGCGCGACACTAGAAATGACGCTAGGTATGTGTACAAGTGTCGATTTTAATGTGCTGCGACACTTGTAGACTGATAAGGTTGCTATTCTAGTGTCTTCGTGGGATAAAAAAGAAGGAAAATTGGAGCCAAAGACACTAGAACGACAAGCATACAATGAATTCTAGTGTCTGCTATATGTAGATGAGGTATAAACGGACACTAGAAAGACGATTACTGATCAATTCTAGTGTCAGTGAAGAAATAAAGAAGCTAGGAGAAGAAGGAAGTTAGTTGGTGACAAATTGTCACCAGTTGATAATGGCTACGCAGGATGGAAAGAACAGACTTACTGATGTCGCAAACACGGAGCAACTTCTATGTAAAAAAGAGTGACCCGAGGTCACTCTTTTTTCAATGTCTTATCAATTGCCAACCCCAATATAGCTCCAATCAATGCCATAAAGAAGGAATCAAAGTTGGAGACAAGGTACTGGACAAAGCCTTCGAGGATATCGATGCCTTCAAGGCGAGCTACTTTGGGCTTGCCGTTAACAATAAGATCTGCTGATTCGGAGTTGTACTCATATTCAAGGCTCAGAGCTTTCCCCTGTGCGTAGACCTTCTGATTGCCGCAGAAGAAACTATTTTGGGATGTTCCGGTGGTGCAGTACAAAGCGGCATCATCATTGCTAAAGAATCCTGAGATTGTACCAATATGGCCATTTAGATACAGAGCATCACTGGGGTTCATCAGGGAAATAGTCACATCAGAGACGCTGGAAAAAGAAAATTCTCCCATTCCATGAAGATTTATATTACCGCCGCAGTCGCTCAGGACAACATCTCCAAGCTTGATCACAGTATTATCGTTGGCATAAAGCGGATCACCAAAGCCTACATAAATGCTGGGAAGAGAGCTGATATTATTAATTGTTACTTCCAAAGGTGCTGTTGTGACCTTGTTGTATTCTTGGCTGGTGTCGTAGTCACTTTCCGTTACACGACTTTCATATTTGAGCCCTATTGAATCCGCCTGTACGTCATCCACAGCAGATGCTGAAGAAAGAAATTGAATTATGGGATTACTTATACCCCCAAGGGAGAGATTTTCTCCCTCTTCAGAAGGTACGGATGTAAACTCAATAACCAGTTCGTAAGGGGCCGCGTGATAGGTCTTCCCATTAAGGTCAAAAGAAATATCGCTTTCATTGGTAAGAATAGCGTCACCGGAATACAGAGAATAGGATTGAAATTCCATTTCTCCATTAAAGTTTTCCATAACAACATCTTTAGGCTCGCCCTGAAGAATGATGGAAGTATTATTCTTTTTAGCCAAATACAGGATTGCAATGCCGATGAAGGCAACTATGAATACAAAAAGAATTACCAGATAAAATTTGTTTTCTCTGCTCTTAGATTCCATGGGTTCTCCTAAACAGTACATGCTTCAGAAAAAATGTAATTTGACATACGAATAATCAATAGAATAAAAACGCAAATAAGTATTTGTATATACATGATAACACACAAAGCCAAGACTAACCTAGCCATAGCATCTAATAATCTCAATATCTTAAACTTACTTTCACTTTTACCCTAGCTATTACCATAGGAGAAATGGTACAATATATTGTATAAAAACAGTCAACTATACAACTATTAGTTTCTATGAAACTTTATCCTTAAAATCAGCAACCTAGTTAAACGGCACCAAGTTGGGGGACGGAAATGCCATTTAAAATAGATTCGTTTATACTGCTGTTTGCGACAGTATTCTTGTTTTACATCATTCGCAGCAAATTCAGACCATATGTGCTTTTGCTGGCGAGCCTGGTCTTTATCTACAGATTAGATGTTCGCTCTTTTGCATGGGTAATTGCCACATCTGCCATAGTGTACGGCTTCGGGTTATTGGAAGACCGTGCTATAAGTGAGGATAAACATAAGCAGGCCAAGGTAATAGCAACTATCGGTGTATGCATTAGCATTATTTCCCTGGTTGTTCTTAAGTATTCGGCAAAATGGAGCCTTTCGGATAAAATAATGGAGCAGCTGATAATTCCCATTGGCTTTTCCTACTACATTTTCCAGGCCATTTCATATCAGGTTGACATTTATCAGGGGAAGACCAAGGCTGAAAAGAATCCTGCATATTTCCTGCTGTACATGTGCTTTTTTCCAAAGTTTGTCAGTGGACCTATCGAAAGGCCGCAGGACTTTTTGTCTCAGGTAAAAGAGCTGGATAAAGTCAGATTTTTTGCAGATCAAAGACTATCAATCGTATTTCCTACAATGCTGTACGGCTTTTTCATGAAGGTCGTGATGGCAGACAGGCTGGCTATTTATACACCAAAGCTTTTGAACTATCCGCATATCTTCGGCTCAAAATGGCTCTTTGCCGGATTTATCATGTATACACTCCAGATATACTGCGACTTTGCGGGATATAGCGCATTGGCAGTAGGTGTGGGAAGGCTTTTCGGAATCAGGCTTAAAGAAAACTTCTTTGTACCGTACCTTACTCCGGATATAAGCGTGTTCTGGCGAAGATGGCACATGTCCCTGTCAACATGGCTAAGAGACTACGTCTATATTCCTCTTGGGGGGAACAGAAAGGGCCTTTTCAGAAAAATCATTAATACGCTGATTGTCTTTTTAGTATGCGGCATGTGGCATGGAGTGGGACTAAGTTTCGTGATTTGGGGACTTCTCCACGGAATATACATTACGATACACACCTTATATAGAAACTTCGCTGGTAAAAGACAAATCAAGAACAAATTCTTATCTGTAAGCAGGTACCTTGTCGATATCGTAGTAACCTTCTTCTGTGTGGCCCTGGCGTGGATCTTTTTCGGGGCACCAAGCACTAAATTTGCACTTAATTATATCTTTAGAATGTTCACCATTGGAGTGGGTGAAGTGCCGATGGAAGCTCAGACCATAGAGCTTGGAGTCGGGATGATGGACAGAAATATAATTGTATTTCCGCTGATCATTCTTTTCCTGGATATCATTTGCCTGGTAAAAAAGCTGCCATTTGGTGAGGCACTGATGAAATATCCGGCAGTTTTCAGGTATTCAGTTGAGTTTGTGATGATAATGGGAATCTTTTTACTGGGAATTTACGGACCCGGCTACAACGCTCAGGACTTCATGTACATGAACTTCTAAAAAACACGGGATCTAAGCATTTGCTAATCTCTTTTCTGTAACGGTTGTTTCTTTCAAGGATTGGGGGATCTGAGAATGAGTAAACAAAAGAGAAACTGGTTAACAAAGAATCTACTTAGAGTATTTTTTGTAGCACTGACATTATTTGCGTTATGGTATTTTGACGAAGCTTTATGCATAAAGGACGATGTTGGGACCAATCAGACCAGGGCCATGTACTATCAGCCCAGGAACTCCGTGGATGTGGCCATGCTTGGCTCAAGCCACATTCATTGTGATATTGATACCGGGCTTTTGTGGCATGATTACGGAATTGCCTCCATCGATTACAGCGCTGCCGAACAGCCCCTTTGGATCACTTATCATTATTTAAAAGAACTGTGTAAATACCAAAGCCCTAAGGTAGTGGTTTTGGATCTCTATTCACCTGCACTTCGAAAAGACGATTACCAGTATGACTGGATAAGACCAAACATTTTCGGACTAAGGTTTTCTTTAAACAAACTTCAGATGCTATCGGTTAGTGTTGAGAAGGACAAGCTTTTTGATTACTTCCCGGACTTTGCGTACTATCATGGAAGGCTGGGGGACCTTACTAAAGAGGACTTCCTTTATCCTTTTACAAAAAGAGAGAAGCTTACGAATTTTAAGGGTTTTACACCGTATTTCAATGTGAACAGTCAGGTTCAGCCTGTGATCGAGCAGGAAGAAAGCGGCGGACTTACTTTGAAATCAGAGATATACCTTCAGAAGATAATCGATTATACCAAGGCCAATGATATAGAATTGTTCCTGATCGTGGCTCCATACGTGACCAATGACAGCGATGAACTTGTTTATAACAGGGTAAAAGAAATAGCTAGGATGAACGAAATTGGCTTTAACAGCACTAATTATGACTACTCAGAAATGGGGCTGGATTTTGCCACAGATTTTAACGATGATTCCCATTTGAACTACTGGGGAGCGCAGAAATTCACCAGATATCTTGGAAATGAGTTAAAAGCAAATTATGAACTTCCGGACCGAAGAGGAGATTCCAAGTATAATTCCTGGTACGTTAATTATCAGCAGATGCAGCAATATGCGTCAGCAGGGAATTGATTAAATGCCGTTAAATACCCGTGATTGAAATAGTTTTTCATTTCGTTCACAGAATGTTATTATTTTTTCTATTGATTTATTGTTCGACATGGTTTAATATCAGATATCGGAAATTAGTTAATCAAAATAGTTTCCGAAGACAATTATATATTTAGTATGTTCTCTTATTCAGAGTGGTGGAGGTACATAGGACCGGTGAAGCCACGGCAACCCCTTACTAAATAAGGAAGGTGCCAACCTGAGCGTGCAATTCCCTTGTGGAATACGAGATGACATTTTTCAATGTTATTTCTACGAGCAATAAGAGGATCTGAGACGTTAATCAGTTCCGCTTGTTTGTGCACGCAGCAAGCGGACTTTTTTTGCACAATAAGGAGGAGCGTTTGAGCCGGCCTTATGGTAGCAATCCAAACAGAAAGGAAAGAAGAATGGATAAGTTTATTTTCACATCCGAATCAGTTACAGAAGGACACCCAGACAAAATCTGCGATAACATCTCTGATGCTATCCTTGATGCCTGCATGGCACAGGACCCAATGAGCCGTGTTGCTTGCGAAACAGCTACATGTACAGGTTTCGTTCTCATCACAGGTGAGATCACAACAAAGGCTAACGTTGACTACGCTAAGATCGCTCGTGAGACAATCAAAGAGATCGGCTATGATGATTCAGCTAAGGGCTTTGATGGCAACACATGTGCAGTTCTTGTAGCACTTGATCAGCAGTCAGCTGATATCGCTATGGGCGTTGATAAGGCTCTTGAGGCTAGAGAGAACCAGATGACAGACGAGCAGCTTGAAGCTATCGGTGCCGGTGACCAGGGTATGATGTTCGGTTATGCTACAAACGAGACTGAGGAGTATATGCCATACGCAATCAGCCTTGCACACAAGCTTACAAAAAAGCTTACAGAAGTTAGAAAAGATGGCACACTTGCTTACCTTAGAGCAGATGGTAAGAGCCAGGTTTCTGTTGAGTACGATGAGAACGGTAAGGTTAAGAGACTTGAAGCTATCGTTATCTCAACTCAGCATGATGAGAAGGTTACACAGGAGCAGATCCATGCTGATATCAGAAAGTACGTTATCGATGCAGTAGTTGATCTTGCACTTGTTGATGACAATACAAAGATCTATATCAACCCAACAGGACGTTTCGTTATCGGCGGACCTCAGGGTGATGCTGGTCTTACAGGACGTAAGATCATCGTTGATACTTACGGTGGAGCAGCTAGACACGGCGGCGGTGCTTTCTCTGGTAAGGACTGCACAAAGGTTGACCGTTCAGCAGCTTACGCAGCAAGATACGTTGCTAAGAATATCGTAGCAGCTGGCCTTGCAGACAGAGCAGAGATCCAGATCTCTTACGCTATTGGTGTTGCACAGCCTACATCAGTTCTCGTTGATACATTCGGAACAGGTAAGGTTTCTGATGAGAAGCTTACAGAGGCAGTTCGTAAGGTATTTGACCTTCGTCCAGCTGGTATCATCAAGATGCTTGACCTTCGTCGTCCTATCTACAAGCAGACAGCTGCTTACGGACACTTCGGACGTAACGATCTTAACCTTCCTTGGGAGCAGACCAATAAGGTAGATGAGCTTAAGGCAGCTGTACAGTAATAGAACGAATAAAGTCTAATCTGTTCGCTTCTGGCTCGAACTAATTCATGGTATAAAAATCAAAGGACCAATTCCTACGGTTTAAATAAGTAAACCGTAATCAGGAATTGGTCCTTTTCTTTTTACACTCATGAATTTACGTACTCGTGCGAATGACTCACATCTTAGACTTTATTCTTTGCACACTGATAGTGCAGCTCATATATGTTCTCATGTCACCTGAACGTTTTCTTTCCCCAGGAGCTCCTCCAGAGCTTCTAAGGTGGCGTGATCTGCCTTGATGGTTTGAGCCTTGCCCAGCTTCTTTATCTGCTTGGTGTCAGTGAGGAAGATAGCAACTTCGTCGCGACCGTCACTTTCAGCAAGAATTTTGCCAACAGCATCAGTCTTGTCTTCATATTCTTCCTTGTTTGCAAATCGGAGCCAGACAGTCTTCTGTACTTCATCAAAGA
This sequence comes from Butyrivibrio sp. VCB2006, assembly GCF_000420945.1. Classification (GTDB taxonomy): domain Bacteria; phylum Bacillota; class Clostridia; order Lachnospirales; family Lachnospiraceae; genus Butyrivibrio. The sequence goes on along the minus strand of NZ_ATVX01000003.1, from coordinate 15,515 downwards.
GCATGATCTTGCTGGCGATTAGCTTCGCATCCCGGTCATCCTCAACAGAGACGCGGCCTTCGATGAAGACCTTGGCATCCTCGTTAAGACGGGGAGCGTTGGCTTCGTAGGTCTTAGGAAATACAATGACTTCCACAGAACCAACAAGATCCTCCAGTGTCAGGAATGCCATGATCTGATCGTTCTTGGTATATTTAATCTTCTTTTCGCTGATGATCCCACCAAGAGTGGCAGTAGCGTTGTCGTGAACGACAGGAGCGCCGGACTCATCATCAAGATAGAAATCAGTAGTAGTATTAGTGATTTTCTTTTTCCAGATTCCAATGTATTCCTCAAGAGGATGTCCTGAAACGTAGATTCCAAGCACCTCTTTCTCAAATTCCAGCATAAGCTCACGAGGGAACTCTCCAACATTAGGAAGTGGAATCTCGTACATTTTCTTTTCCTCTTCTCCTGCAAAATCAAATAAAGTCATCTGACCTGCCATGGAGTTGCGGCCTGAATTGTGGAGCTGATCCATGATCTGGGAGTAAACAGTCATGTGCTGCTTACGGGTTCCTTCGAAACAGTCAAAAGCACCGGCCTTGATGAAGTTTTCCACGGCACGCTTGTTGACGTCGTTTTCCCTGCCCTGCATTCTGGTGAGGAAGTCGTTTATATTCTTGAACTTGCCGTGGAGCTGACGCTCTTTGACAATGGCGGCAATTACAGGTCTTCCAACGCCCTTGATAGCAGTAAGAGCGTAGCGAATAGCCTTCTTGCGGCCGGGAGCGCAGGTGTTAACTGCTCCGGGAATAGGCTTATCATTTTCGGAAGCCTCGATCTCAGTAACAGAGAAGCCATCGAATCCCTCATTAATATCAGGTGGTAAAAGAGCTATATTCATATTTCTGCAGCTCATGATATATCCGGAAACCTTCCCCGGATTATCAATGACAGAAGTCATAAGCGCAGCCATAAACTCAGTCGGGTAGTAGTATTTAAGCCATGCGGTCTGAAGGGCAACAACGGCGTAGCAGGCAGCGTGAGACTTGTTGAAGGCGTACTTGGCGAAATCCATCATGGAATCGTAGATGGCATTGGCAACTTCCGCCGGGATTCCCTTGGATGCACATCCCGGAACATTCTGCTCGGCATTGCCATTTACGAAGTTAGCTCTTTCAACCTCCATGACATGCTGTTTCTTTTTACTCATGGCACGACGAACCAGGTCCGCACGCCCGAGAGTGTATCCACCAAGCTGCTGAACTATCTGCATAACCTGCTCCTGGTATACGATACAGCCGTAGGTGGGCTTAAGGATAGGCTCAAGTTCGGGAGTCTGATAGGAAATAGCCCCGGAGTCATTTTTGCCCGCAATATACTTGGGAATGAAATCCATTGGGCCCGGACGGTAAAGAGATATGCCCGCGATAATGTCTTCCAAAGATTGAGGGCGAAGCTCCTTCATGAAGGACTGCATTCCGCCTGATTCAAGCTGGAATATACCATCGCAGTGTCCGCTTCCAATGGAAGCAAGGACTGCCGGGTCATTGTAATCAATCTCATCAATATTTATATAGCCCTCATCCCCGGGCTTTTTTCCGAGGGAGCGGTTTGCAAACTCTGTAGCATCCTTAATTACAGTAAGGGTACGAAGTCCCAAAAAATCCATCTTGAGAAGGCCAAGCTCCTCGATGGTAGTCATGGTGAACTGAGTTGTTACGTTACCTTCTGCGGAACGGGACAAAGGAACCAGGTCCTCAGCGGGAGCAGAACAGATAACGACACCGGCTGCGTGAATAGAGGTATGACGGGGAAGCCCCTCAAGCTTTTTGCACATGTCTATAAGCTTGTGGACAGTTTCGTCAGTCTCATACTGGCTTCGCAGCTCAGGATTCATCTCAAGAGCCCTGTCTAAGGTGATATTAAGCTCTGTTGGCACCATCTTGGAAATAGTGTCGCCAAAGCTGTAAGGAAGATCCATAACCCTGGCAACGTCGCGGATAACGCCCTTGGCAGCAAGTGTACCAAAAGTGATGATCTGAACAACCTTGTCGGCGCCATATTTCTCGGTAACGTAATCTATAACATCCTGACGTCTCTCGTACTCGAAGTCTACGTCTATATCGGGCATGGATACACGCTCAGGATTAAGGAATCTCTCGAAGAGAAGATCATACTTGATAGGATCAATATTGGTGATGTGCATGCAGTAGGAAACAATACTTCCAGCAGCAGAGCCACGTCCCGGGCCAACAGCAATGCCATTTTCGCGGCAGTAGTTGATGTAGTCCCAAACAATAAGGAAGTAATCAACATAGCCCATGCGCTTGATAACGCCCAGCTCGTAGTCCAGCTTTTCTTTTAACGTGCCATCATCATCAGGATAGCGCTCGTGAAGACCGTCAAGACAGAGCTTATTAAGATAAGTCCAGGAATCGTACCCCTCCGGAACCTCGAAATGTGGGAGCTTGGTTACGCCAAACTCAATCTCCACATGGCATCTGTCAGCAATCTTCTGTGTGTTGTCGATAGCTTCCTGAGCATATGGGAAAAGAGAACGCATCTCCTCTTCACTCTTAACGTAGTACTGGCCGCCTTCGTAGCGCATACGGTCCTCGTCGGACACTTTTTTACCGGTCTGGATGCAAAGAAGCAGGTCATGGGCCTCCGCATCGTCAGCGTAGGTGTAGTGGCAGTCGTTGGTGGCAACCAGCGGAATATCAAGTTCCTGGGAAAGAGCCATGAGAGAAGCGTTAACCATGCGCTGCTCTGGGATTCCGTGATCCTGAAGCTCCAAAAAGAAATTGCCATGTCCGAAGATGTTATCCAGGCGGATAGCAGCTTCTTTGGCTTTGTCAGGGGTTCCCTTAACGATGTTCCTTGGAATCTCTCCTGCGAGGCAGGCAGAAAGCGCAATAATGCCTTCGTGATATTGCTCTAAAAGCTCCATATCAACACGGGGCTTGTAATAGTAACCTTCAGTAAATCCGCGGCTTACAATGTGAGACAGATTGGCATAGCCCACGTTGTTCTCGGCAAGAAGAACCAGATGATAATATCTGTCATCGGAAACCGAGGTCTCTTTTTCAAAGCGGGAACCTGGTGCTACGTACACCTCACAGCCAATGATCGGGTTAATCTGAGCATCGCGACACTGCTTGTAGAAGTCGATGACACCATACATAACGCCGTGATCAGTGATGGCTCCGGCAGTCATACCAAGGTCTTTCAGTCTTTTTACATATTCTTTTATCTTATTGGAACCGTCCAGAAGAGAATACTCGGTGTGGACGTGTAAATGAGTAAATGCCATATCTTTTCCCCAACAACAACCAGATGCGAAAACCTACATGCCGCATCTATAAACTAATGAAGAAATTATATCATATATGGGCATTAAAAGCTTATATATAGAAGGCTAAATAGAATTCGAAAAAGTGTTAAAATAAACACAAAAAAGGGACAAAAGTTAAAAAAGACTGAAATCGTTTTCGCATGCATTGCAGTTACAAAAAAACTTTGAGATAATATAAAAAATTAGTATGTCAAAGTATTGTCAATAAGTGGGTTTTGTATTATATTAAATAAGATTTTTGAAGAGATTAATATTAGAATTTTTAGTTTGAATCGAGGAAATAATTATGGCAAAACAGCAGATTAAAACTATCGGAGTACTTACAAGTGGTGGCGATGCACCTGGAATGAACGCAGCGATCAGAGCTGTTGTACGTAAGTCACTGGCTAACGGACTTAAGGTTAAGGGTATCAAGAAGGGCTACATGGGTCTTCTTAATGAAGAGATCATTGATATGGACAGACGTAGCGTATCAGATATCATCCAGAAGGGTGGTACAATTCTTGGTACAGCTCGTTGTATGGAGTTCACAACAGCAGAAGGTCAGGCTAAGGGCGCAGAAATCTGCCGTAAGCATGGTATAGACGGAGTAGTAGTTATCGGTGGTGACGGATCATACCGCGGAGCTCAGAAGCTTTCAGCTCAGGGCATCAACACAGTTGGTATCCCAGGAACTATTGATCTTGATATTTCTTGTACAGACTACACAATCGGATTTGATACAGCTATCAACACAGCAATGGAAGCTATCGACAAGATTCGTGATACATCATCATCTCACGAGAGAGTTAGTATCGTAGAGGTTATGGGACGTCACGCAGGATACATCGCTCTTTGGTGCGCAATCGCTAACGGCGCTGATGACATCCTTCTTCCTGAGAAGTATGACTACAATGAGCAGAAGATTATCGACAACATCATCGATAACCGTAAGAAGGGTAAGACACACCACATCATCGTAAACGCTGAGGGTATCGGACATTCAACATCAATGGCTCGTCGTATCGAGGCTGCTACAGGTCTTGAGACAAGAGCTTCTATCCTTGGTTACATGCAGCGTGGTGGTAGCCCAACATGTAAGGATCGTGTATATGCATCAATGATGGGATGCTATGCAGCTGATATCCTTGCTGCAGGCAAGACTAACAGAGTAGTTGGTTACCGCAACGGCCAGTTTGTTGATTACGATATTGACGAGGCTCTTGCAATGAAGAAGAACATCAACGAGTACATGTACGAGATCGCTCGTATTCTGTAATTGTTTCTTGGATTCGTTGTAATACTTGTTTTCGTCTGCGGTGTAATTTATAAGATTTCAAAATCTCAAGTTTGCTTCCTTTCGGCATTGGTCAGAGAAGTCAGCAAACTTGAGATTTTTCAATTAATGAGAATTTGGTATTATTTAAAGAGCGGAAAACAATAATAGGGACAAAAAGTAGCAGTGGTCATGTAATAAAGACTATGATGTATCGCTTTAATGTGTGTTATACTATATCTACATTTTTGTTTGCTGATACTCTGAATAGTTTATTCATGATATCATGGCAGTGCTTGCATAGAATAATGAAAAGCCTAAGTCATTGTTAGGCTATATTTTTATTTAGTATGAGGATAGACAATGATTACAAGTGTAAATAACGATAGAGTTAAGCAGGTCGTTAACTATATAGAGAAGAGCAAGGCGCGTCGTGAAGATGATGTTTTTGTCATCGAAGGCATGAAGATGCTGAGGGAAGCGCCGGTTCTGCAAGTTAGAGAAGTGTATGTGACAACACGCTTCCTTGATAAAGCTAGCGAGGAAGATAAAGAGATTCTGTGGAGATACGGAGCAGAAGAAGTATCTGACGAAGTTATGAGGAAGATGGCGGCTACCCAGACACCACAGGGCGTCATTGCGGTTATAAGTCAGTACCATTACACGATGGAAGAAGTTCTCGAGGGTTACAATAAAGATGATGAAGGTGCCAAGCCTCTTATTCTTGTGCTTGAGAATATTCAGGATCCGGGAAACCTTGGAACGATGCTAAGATCAGGAGAGGGCGCCGGTGTAACAGGCATTATCCTCAGTAAGGGCTCAGCAGATATTTACAATCCCAAGGTTATCAGATCAACAATGGGATCCATTTTCAGAATGCCATTTATATATGTAGAAAGTGTTCCGCTGGTTCTGGCTACCCTCAAGGCAAACGGCATTCATACCTATGCTGCGCACCTCAAAGGGGAAAAGAACTACGACGAGTTCGACTATACACAGCCAACAGCTTTCCTCATTGGTAACGAAGGAAACGGTCTTACCAAGGAGACTGCAGATGCGGCTGATACATACATTCTTATACCTATGAAGGGAGAGGTTGAGTCCATGAACGCAGCAACTTCTTCCGCAATTCTTACATTCGAGGCATCAAGACAGAGACGCAGCTGATACAAAAATACAGATAAAGACATATAGATAAAGAAGATTGAAGGTTACTACCGACTGAAGATTACATATAGATAAAGACAATAGTACTTAGGAGGAGAAGCGACATGACAATTGGTTTTATCGGACTTGGAAATATGGCGAAGGCCATGATTGGCGGCATTCTTGCCAAGGGACTTATGGGACCTAACGAGATCATAGGAACTGCAGCAACTGAGGTTACAAGAACAAAGGTAGCTAATAAGTACGGCATTCAGGTTCGAAGCTCTAACGAAGCTGTTGCCAAGGAAGCAGACATCATTATCCTTGCGGTTAAACCTCAGTATCTCAAGGTCGTTATCGCAGATATCATGGATAGCGTAGATGATAGCAAGATCATCGTTAGTATTGCGGCAGGCAAGACCATAGGTTGGTTGTCAAAAGAGTTTGAGAAACCGGTTAAGATCATAAGAGTAATGCCCAACACTCCTGCCCTGGTTCTTGAGGGATGCTCTGCAGTCTGCAGAAATGACCTTGTAGGTGAAAATGATTTCCAGTTTGTAATAGAGCTTCTTGAGAGCTTCGGTAAGGCATACACAGTACCCGAAAGCCTGATGGATGTAGTTGTTGGAGTAAGCGGATCATCTCCGGCTTATGTATTTCTTTTCATAGAAGCAATGGCAGATGCGGCTGTTGCAGGCGGAATGCCAAGGAAGCAGGCCTATGAGTTTGCAGCACAGTCCGTTTTAGGCAGTGCCAAGATGGTTCTCGAGACAGGCAAGCACCCCGGAGAGCTTAAAGACATGGTTTGCTCACCGGCAGGAACTACAATCGAGGCAGTCAGAGTTTTGGAGGAAAAGGGATTCCGCGCAGCAGTGATAGATGCTGTAACTGCCTGCATTGACAAGTCTAAAAGCCTGTAATTTCCTTTCAATTTTTTGTACGAAAAAGTATTCAAATTTGACAAACATAAGTTTTTTTGCTAATATCTTAATGTTTTCGTGATAGTAATAAATTGCAACAATTACGTAATAATTGCACACAAGGATTTATTACTAAATATAGAAATATTCAGAGGATAGCAAAGATATGAATAAAGTGGCGACGTTATCCCTCAGGGTAATGAGACTTTTCATTATTTGTGGTCTCGTCTTTGTTCTTACAAATTCCCAGGGATTAACCGTAAATGCCAGAAGCAACAACACTATTTCAGATGTTGCTGCAGGTATTTCAAACATTATCAGTCCTGTTTCACCACTTGGTATTGATGCTGACGCTTATGAAGTAATAGTAGCTTCCAGCGTGACCAAATCATCAGATGCCAGCAGCGCTTCCAGCACTGCCGAGGAAACAGAGAGCAAAATAGTAATGGCTAATGTATCAAGAGCCATGAATGTCAGGGAAGAGCCCAGCGAAGACTCTGCCAAGGTAGGCGTTCTGTACAAGGATTGCGGTGGTAAGATTCTCGAGAGGAAAGATGGCTGGACCAAATTGCAGTCAGGAGACCTGATTGGATGGGCCAAGGATGATTACCTTCTCTTTGGTGAAGATGCCATGAACCTTGCATCTGACGTTGGTAAGCAGGTAGTAAAGAGTCAGAGCAGTGCTCTTAATATTAGGAAAGAAGCTGATGAGAACGCAGAAGTTCTTGGAGTTCTCACAGAAAAAGTATTCGTAGATATGATCGAAGATCTGGGCAACGGCTGGATCAGCGTAGATTACAATGATGAGACAGGATATGTTCAGAGTGACTACGTAACAAGCGAGTTCAAGATCGACCAGGGCGAGACCATCGCAGCTATCAAGATCCGTGAGGAAGAAGAGAAAAAAGCTGCACTTACAAGGAATCGCGGAGCAGTCAGCGCAGATGCTGATGAAGTTAAACTCCTGGCAGCACTTATCCAGTGCGAAGCAGGTAACCAGCCTTATGAAGGCAAGGTTGGTGTTGGTGCGGTTGTTCTTAACAGAGTTAGGAGCGGCGCTTATCCTAACACTATTTACAGCGTTATTTATGCATCAGGTCAGTTCACACCTGCACTTAACGGAACAGTTGCAAGAGTATATAACAGCGGCAAGATAGCTGATTCGAACTACCAGGCAGCCCAGGCTGCATTAAATGGTGAGACCACTGTCGGAGGAGCGCTCCACTTCAGACGTGTAAATGGTCGAGAGGGAATCATAATCGGAGCTCACGTATTCTACTAATTACCATTCTAAGATGATAAAAAAGTCGAACAATTAAAATTCATAAACTCAAGGTTGTGTCCCTGCATGTTAATTCTAACTGTCGGCAACCTTGAGTTTTTTATATCCGGAATGCGCCAGAAATTCCAATTTGTATAAATATGCATAAATTATGTATATTAGTTGCTTTTTTGTATAATTATGTGATAATATCAATATAATTACACACTATCTAAACGCATGAGAACAAGGAGGAGTAGAATGAACCTGTACGGACGTGACTTTTTAAAACTTTTGGACTATACACCTGAAGAGATAACATATCTTGTTGATCTGGCAGCACAGCTCAAGGAGAAAAAGAAAAACGGTATCCTTCACGACGAACTTAAGGGCAAGAATATCGCTCTGATCTTTGAGAAGACAAGTACAAGAACAAGGTGTTCTTTTGAAGTTGCAGCAAGTGATCTTGGAATGGGTTCAACATACCTTAATCCAACTGATTCTCAGATCGGCAAAAAGGAGAGTATCGCTGATACAGCAAGGGTTCTTGCCAGCATGTACGACGGAATTGAGTACAGGGGCTTTGAACAGGAAATAGTGGAGACCCTTGCCAAGTACAGTAAAGTTCCGGTATGGAACGGACTTACCAACGAGTTCCATCCTACGCAGATGTTGGCAGATCTTTTGACAATTAAGGAGCACTTCGGTAAGCTCAACGGAATCCATCTGGTGTACATGGGTGATGCAAGATACAACACAGGAAACTCTCTGATGGTGGCTTGTGCCAAGATGGGCATGCACTTTACTGCAGTTTCCAATAAGAAATATTTCCCGGGAAAAGAACTTGTGGAAACATGCATGGAAATTGCATCTAAGACCGGGGCTATCATCGATTTCTGCGAGGATCCTATCGAGGGAACAAAGGGCGCTGACGTCATCTATACAGACATCTGGGTTTCAATGGGAGAGCCCGACAGCGTATGGGAAGAGCGTATCAAGGACCTGGAACCATACAGGGTTACAATGGATATTATGAAGAATGCCGGTGACAAATGCGTATTTATGCATTGCCTGCCTTCTTTCCATGATCTTAATACAGGAATCGGAAAAGAGATCAAGGAGAAATACGGCCTTAATGAGATGGAAGTAACTGACGAAGTCTTTGAATCAGAGCAGTCAATTGTGTTCCGGGAAGCAGAGAACCGTATGCATACAATCAAGGCTGTAATGCTTGCCACATTAAAAGAGGACAAATAATATCATAATTATTCAACAAATTGTGTGAAAAAGCCGCATAAATATGTAATAATAATCAATAGAACATATACAAAAATAATCTTCCATATGGAAGATGGATAAAGTAGCACGAGGCAATCGACGGAAAATATAAGGCATAAGGGTAAAAAATCGTGAATAAGGAGAGCATATCAGAAAACCTTCATACAAGTTGGGCGGGACAGAATCTTATTTATAAGGAGGAAACAGGATCCACCAACGACGATGCGAGAGAGCTTGGGGAGCAGGGCGCTCCACACGGCACTCTTGTTGTTGCGGACAGACAGATAACAGGAAGAGGTTCCAGAGGAAGAAGTTGGGAGACACCACAGGAGGATAATATAGCAATGAGTCTTTTAATAAGACCTGAAGCTCCTGCGGACAGGATTTCCATGCTGACCCTCATAATGGGAATGTCCGTGGCAGAAGGCATCGAGGAGGCGCTGATTGCTGCAAGGGATAATGCCCTTAGCAAATCCACTCTGGTCAACATTCCCGGAGAAATAATAGCGGAGTACAAGACTTTCCCACAGATTAAGTGGCCTAACGACATTGTTATTGCCGGCAAAAAAATTTGTGGTATACTGACAGAGCTTCACATGAACAGTGACAACACTATTCGGGATGTTGTGATAGGCGTTGGCATAAATGTGAATATGACGGATTTCCCCGATGAGATAAAAGATATTGCGGGATCAATTCTCGGGACAACAGGAGTGGAGCTTACAAGAGAAAGTGTAATTGCCTGCTGCATGAGACGATTCGAAGAAAACTACGGCAAGTACTGCAAAACCTATGACATGTCTCTTTTGCTGGATCAGTATGAAACAAGACTCATAAACAGACATAAGCTGGTTAAGGTGCTTGACCCCAAGGGTGCCTACGAAGCCATAGCTCACGGCATTACCAATGTGGGGGCTCTCCTCGTATCCAATGAAGAAGGCGAAGAATTTGAAATAAACGCAGGGGAAGTATCTGTAAGAGGTTTGTACGGGTATACGTGATAGATGCATGAGTGATTGTCGTGCAATAGTAACTTTTTCTGATGCTGATAATGCAGGAGAATAATATGATCCTTGTAGTTGATGTTGGAAATACTAACATTACATATGGTGTGTTTAAGGGCGACAAGCTGGTTGGTTCATTCAGGATGACAACCGGAGCCATCAGAACTTCTGATGAGTATGGTATTGAGCTATTGGCGCTTATGAATATCAATAATGTAGATAAAGATAAGATCGAGGGCGTAATGATCGCAAGCGTTGTGCCCAAGGTTATGCATGCCCTTGTAAATGCAATCATCAAGTACCTGGGCAAGAAGCCTTACATTGTTGGCCCCGGAATCAAGACCGGAATCAAGATTGCCCTGGATAACCCAAGAGAAGTTGGTCCTGACCTTATCGTAGATGCAGTTGCAGGATACGAGATTTACGGCGGTCCTGTACTTGTGGTTGACTTTGGAACCGCAACTACCTATATTATGATAAATGAAAAAGGTGAGTTTTTTACCGGCGTGGTTTGCCCAGGCATCAGAATCTCAGCCAAGGCTTTGTGGCAGGATACAGCCAAGCTTCCTGAGATCGAGATCAAGAATCCGGGCAGCATTCTTGCCAAGGAGACAATCTCCAGCATGCAGGCAGGACTTATCTACGGCCAGGTTGGTCAGACCGAATATATCGTAGATAAGATGAAGACTGAGTCCGGACTTAAGAACGCCAAGGTTATCGCAACCGGCGGCCTGGGAAGACTTATTGCAGATGAGACCAAAGAGATTGATGTGTACGATCCGACACTGACTCTTCGCGGTCTTCAGATTCTATATGAAAAGAACCGTCGCAGTAAGCCACAGCTCAAGGAATTCGATAATCAGAATGCGCCGGAGTGAGGAGTTTTTTTAATGAGTGCCAAGGATTTTGAGGAACAGTACAATAAGGAATTTCGTGATAAGGATCTTACAACTGAGGAAGATCTGAAGGAAGAACTTAAGATAGATGAGATGCAGAAGACTAACAAGGCGAGAGTCTTCGAGCAGGCAGCAGGCGGCAGAGTGGTTCTGTGCGGAGCTAATGCTTATGAGCAGAAATATTACTTTAACCCTGTGTTCAAGCAGATTCCTGAGAGTATCAAAAAAGAACTGAATATCATCAGTGTTCTTTTTACCCAGGAAGCAGGCGGAATCTTCACAATAGTATTTGAAGAAGACGGAGCAATCAGCATTGAGACTAACGCTGATGAAGAGGATATCACCTACGATGAGATCACAGCGGGCCTTCTTGTTAGCGAAGTTAGACGTAAGAGACAGGATCTTTTCGAGGCCCTGGGACTGTACTACAGGATTTATGTTCTTCACGAGAATCCGGCGGATATCCTTGGTGAGGACGACGCAGAGTAATTATTAGTTAGGAGTTTTATGTCAGGATACGGCAAGTTACAGATAGGGAACGTAACCCTGGACAATAATGTAATACTTGGTCCAATGGCAGGTGTATCAGACCTGCCGTTTCGTCTGTTATGCAGAGAAATGGGAGCAGGTCTTGTGTGCATGGAAATGGTCAGCGCCAAGGCTATCACCTACAAGAACAAGAATACAGGGATGTTGATGGAAATTCATGAGGATGAGCATCCGGTATCTCTCCAGCTCTTTGGCTCTGAGCCTGAGATAATGCAGCAGGCAGTGGAGATGATTAAGGACAGACCCTATGACATTCTAGATGTAAACATGGGATGTCCCGTGCCTAAGGTTGTAGGAAATGGCGAGGGTTCAGCCCTTATGAAAAATCCCCAACTGATAGAGAAGATTGTGAAAGCCCTTGTGGCGGTTTCAGACAGACCTGTGACAGTCAAGATCCGTAAAGGATTTACTGAAGCTAGTGTCAACGCGGTTGAATGTGCTCTTGCAGCCCAGGAAGGCGGAGCGGCAGCAGTTGCAGTTCACGGAAGAACAAGAGAGCAGTACTACTCCGGTCAGGCTGATTGGTCAATTATCAGACAGGTAAAAGAGGCATTGTCTATTCCTGTAATCGGAAACGGAGACGTAGTTGATGGACCAAGCGCCAAGCGCATGTTTGAAGAGACAGGGTGCGATGGAGTAATGGTTGCCAGAGCTGCCCAGGGGAATCCATTTCTTTTCCGAGAGATAAAGAGCTACTTCGAGACGGGAGAGGCTTGCGAGAGGCCAACACCCAAGGAAGTTTACGACACTGTTATTAGACATGCAGATCTGCAGCTTAAATATAAGGGTGAATACATCGGAATACGCGAGATGCGTAAGCACGTGTCCTGGTACACCATAGGAATGCCTGGCAGTGCCAAGTTCCGTAACCAGATCAATCAGATGGAAGATATGGACTCGCTAAAAGAGGCTTGTGGGCTTCTTTTTGGACAATAAGATTAAATTATTAAATTATCATAAACGTCATTCCGAGCGGTAATTGTGGTCTTGACACAAAATTTTATAGACTATATAATAGCAAAGTTAAATTAGCTTTTTAATAAGAAGAAATATTTTAAAATATGCTCCAAAAGCCCACAGTTGTGCGGTTTAATCTATTATGAAGGGTAGGCTATGAAATGGAAGAGAAGAAGAACATTTTAACTTATGAAGGACTCAAGAAGTACGAGGACGAGCTTCATGAGCTTAAAGTTGTTAAGCGTAAGGAAGTTGCTGAGAAGATCAAGGAAGCAAGAGAACAGGGCGACCTTTCCGAGAACGCTGAGTACGATGCAGCCAAGGATGAGCAGAGAGACATCGAGGCTAGAATCGAAGCCCTCGAGAAGATTCTCAAGAATGCAGAAGTTGTTGTAGAAGAGGATGTAGACCTCAACAAGATCAGCATCGGATGTAAGGTTAAGATCAAGGACCTTGAGTTTGACGAGGAACTTGAGTACAAGATCGTAGGTTCATCAGAAGCTAATTCACTTAAGGGTAAGATTTCAAATGAGTCTCCAGTAGGTAAGGCTCTTATCGGTGCCAAGAAGGGCCAGACTGTTTCAGTTGAGACTCAGGCCGGCACAATTAAGTACAAGGTACTTAGCATCGAGAGATCAGAGGTTTGATGATAGACTGATGTCATCAGATGACACTTACATTTTTGATTTAGCAATATTACGATAATTATAGGGGGCCAGCGATTTATAAGATTTCGCTGGCTCTTATACAAATTAAGAATAGCAGACTTGTCTTTTGACGAGGGCTGTGACAGGAGGAAGAAATAGTGGCAGATAATAATCAGCAGAACAACCAGCAGAATGCACCAGTTGAGGACGTTGGACGTCTTCGCCAGGTTCGTAGAGACAAGCTTTCAGAGCTTCAGGCTCAGGGAAGAGATCCTTTCCAGATCGTTAAGTATGATCAGACACATCATACTCAGCAGATTAGAGATAACTTCGAGACTCTTGAGTTTGTACCACCTGTAGATGAAGAGGGTAAGGCAGTTGTAGTGCCTCTTTCAGATGTTCCTTCTGAGAAGGTTGTTTCACTTGCAGGCCGTATGATGTCCAAGAGAGTTATGGGTAAGGCTTCTTTTGCTAACCTTCAGGACAGAGACGGACGTATGCAGCTCTACGTTTCCAGAAATGATCTCGGAGACGAGGCTTATGCTGATTTCAAGAAAATGGATATCGGTGATATCATCGGTGTTAAGGGCTTTGCTTTCAGAACCAAGACCGGTGAGATTTCAGTTCATGTTAAAGAGCTTGTTCTTTTATCCAAGTCTCTTATGCCACTTCCAGAGAAGTTCCACGGACTTACAGATACAGAGATTCGTTACAGACAGAGATATGTTGACCTTATCATGAATGAGGATGTTAAGGAGACTTTCAAGAAGAGAAGTGCGATCATTCGTGAGATCCGTAACTTCCTTGCAGACAGAGACTTCCTTGAGGTTGAAACTCCTATGCTTGTTGAGAACGCAGGTGGAGCAGCAGCCAGACCATTCATCACACATTACAATGCTCTTGATGAGGAGAGAAAGCTTCGTATCTCACTTGAGCTCTACCTCAAGAGACTTATCGTTGGTGGCCTTGAGAGAGTATTCGAGATTGGACGTGTATTCAGAAACGAAGGTGTTGATACAAGACACAACCCAGAGTTCACACTTATGGAGCTCTACCAGGCATATACAGACTACGAAGGAATGATGGAACTTACAGAGTCCATGTTCCGTTACCTCGCTGAGAAGGTGTGTGGTACAACACTCATCAAGTACGGCGACAACGAGATCGATCTTGGTAAGCCTTTCGAGCGTCTTACAATGAACGATGCTATCAAGAAGTATGCAGGCATCGACTTCGACACAGTTAAGACTGACGAGGAAGCTAAGGCTCTTGCCAAGGAGCACCACATTGAGTTTGAGGATCGTCACACTAAGGGCGATATCATCAACCTCTTCTTTGAAGAGTTCTGCGAGAAGAACCTGATCCAGCCTACATTCATCATGGATCATCCTCTTGCAATTTCACCTCTTACCAAGAAGAAGCCTACAGATCCTGAGAAGGTTGAGCGTTTTGAGCTCTTCATCAACACTTGGGAGATGTGTAACGCATATTCAGAGCTTAACGATCCTATCGATCAGCGTGAGCGTTTCGCTGCTCAGGATGCTAACGCGGCAGCCGGCGACGAAGAGGCAGAGCACACAGATGAGGACTTCCTCAATGCCCTTGAGATCGGTATGGCTCCTACAGGTGGTATCGGCTACGGTATTGACCGTCTCTGCATGCTGCTGACAGATAGTGAAACCATAAGAGACGTTTTACTCTTCCCGACTTTAAAATCTGTAAAGAAGTGATAAATCCAGTGTTTATGCAGGTTTGCACTGCTTATAATGACTGTACATCAGTACCTGTATGAAGAGATGACTGTGCAGAGTTGTTGTTCCTTGTAATAACAGGAATATAAGCTCTCAGGTAGGATAATATATTTCAATTATTTTCGGGTGCCGGCAATAGACATGGCCTGTTTGGCATATTGGTTGTTGCGGCACCCGGTTTCTTGTAAATCTAATTGTTCTGCGTTTTGCAGAGGTGCGCTTCGTTCTGAGGCGCGGTAAATTCCATTTTGTATCTAAATTGTGTGTTTGGGCTATGTTTAGTCACTTTATTTGTGCTGTTATGTGGTAATTGGCGTAACTTTGTGCAGGTTGATACAGAAAATACATTAGTGATGATTAGTGGATGAGGTAAAAAGTATCAGGTGATGCAGAAAAGTGACTAAGAAGCAGAGAGTAATAGGATTTAGATGATAGATTTCTATATTACAGCTATTGTCTCAGTGGAACTAGTGACTAAGAAGCAGAGTGCAATAGGATTTAGATGATAGAT
>NZ_ATVX01000002.1 GCF_000420945.1 Butyrivibrio sp. VCB2006 | reverse complement strand
GCCAAGGACTTGAAGGATGCTCAGGATAAAGCAACAAAGCTTGAAGATGACAAGAAGCAGATTATTGCAGATGGCGAGCAGGCAGCCAAGGACTTAAAGGATGCTCAGGATAAGGCAACTAATCTTGCAACTTCAAATAGAGAGACTATCGAAGCTGGTAAAAAGGCCGATGAAGGCATCAAAGATGCCGAGAAGAAGGCTGATGATCTTTCTAAGAAACAGGAAGAAGCTGAGGCAGCAGCAAAGCAGGCTAAGAAGTACGCAGAAGAGTACAAAGCTGTTCTTGAAAACTACACTAATCTTGAAAAAGCTGCACAGGCAGCAGAAGAGAAACTTCAGGCTGCACAAAACAAACTTGGTGAGCTTAAGAATAAGATAGCAGTGCTTACTGATTCTATTGGCAATCAGAGCTTAGATGATACCACAAACAGGCTTAATGAGCTTAATCAGAAGTACGAAGCTGCTCAGAAGAAGTTTGAACAGGCTGAGAAGGACAAAGAGAAGGCTGATCAGGAACTTGAGAAGGCTGAAGAAAAGCTTAACGAAAAGAAGAACGAGATAGCTGAAAAGGAAAGAAAAGAAAGAGAAGCTAGAGAAAGAGCAGAAAGAGAAGCAAGAGAGAGAGAAGAGAATTCTTCTAACGATTCAGAAAGCGGAAACGCTGGCTCAGACTCAAATTTCGGATCATCTTCAGATTCTTCATCAGACACAGCAATTGTTGTTACTCCTGCAGTATCAAATGCAGCTAACACTCCTTCATCACAGGCTGGCGCAGCGGTTCTTGGTGCTAAGAAGATGGTAGCTGTAAGCACAAAGAAGTCTTCTTCAAAAGCTAAGTCAACATCTTCAGATGTAGTTGTAGCTAAGGCTGATGATAATAAGGAAGCTGTAATGGCAGAAGAGACAAAGGCTTCAGAAGTTGTTGAAGAGACAAAGGATGAGACAAATGGTCAGGAGGCTGTAACTATCGTAGAAGAGGATACAGCTAAGGCAGCAATGCCAACTGAGGAGTCTCAGAAGAGCTTCCCATGGTGGATCGTTGTAGTTCTTGCAGCAGCTGCAGGTCTTACAACTGAGGAGTACATCAGAAGAAAGAACATCAAAGTTACTAATAAGACTGACAAGAAATAATCAGTTTTATTATAAATCACACACATATCCCTCAAAAGGATATATTCAGGGCGGGTTTCGCAAGTTGAAACCTGCCCTGATTTTTTATGTAAAAAAGTAATCAAAACCCTAATGATAAAAATTATCAACTGAAGATATTGTGCACTATACATGGTTAGCATATACTAACAATGCTGCTGCCATCACGGATGACACAGTTAATTAAATAAACAATATATTTAGGGGGTAAGATGAAAAAAGTTAAAGTCGTGGGGAAGAGAATTCTTTCTTTTCTCTGTGCAGTTCTTGTGACTGTATCTATGTTTTTTCCTGGAACAACTGTATATGCTGCTAATGAAGGAGATTCTGATGGAATCAAGCTTAGCAGCGTAGAATTATCCGGAGGCGCTGTGGTATTTACCTTTGGCTATAGCGGCGAAAAATTATTTGAAATTGTCCAAAAGGGGCTTAAGGTTCTGATTGGGGAAAAAGAAATCCCTTATGAACCAAACTATAGCTACTATGGATATAACGCTAAGGGCACTTATGTTAAAAGCGGTAATGCTATTTATTTTTATCCTTCAGATTTTGAAGAGGGAGACAATATAGTTACCCTTTCAACAGAAAGTGCCACACATAAAATTGGCGTAAAAAAGACTACAGTCAGCGAAAGCTGGTTTGGAAATGAATATGCTATAGAAACCTTTGAAATTCAGCAGGATGAGCCACAGGAGCCGGAGCAGGAAGAAACTGTCCCTGAAAAGAAATTATTCATCCGTCTCGTTGGCTCTTTTGCCTCCAAAATGGTAGGGGAAGAGGATATCGATGCCATTTCCAGTGCAACCACAGCTTACTATCTTCCTGAAAACACCAATTCAGTTAAGCTTCAGGCAGCGCTGGTTGACTATGCGGCTTCTGTATCTGATGTGACAGAAGAGGATTGGCATGAACTTAGCTACTTTAATCAGGAAGATGGCGCTATCAGGGTTAATGATGATCCAACCAAGACCAGAATTGTCATGGAGCCTGAATGTCCCGGTGTGGAAGGAAGCTACAACATTTTTACCGGAGACGTTATTCTGTCGGGTAAGCCTGAAAGCGCAGGAACTTACAACGTGTATGTTGATTTTACCGACACAGAGGGTAGAACTGCCACCAGCAATGGCGTTACTTTTACTGTCAATGGGCTTGATGAGAAACTTGTAGATCGACTTACTCTTGAAAATAGCACTCAGACAAGCGACGGGCAGTACATATATGACCAGGAGCCTTGGTATATTGAGGAGTTTGGTTCGTACACAGTTGTTGTGCCAAAAGAGATTAAGGCATGGTATGGCTCGCACACCATGGGCACATATTCTGAGCTTGGTAAGGCAATATCTCTTACAAATGGCGAAGAGCCTGTGCAGACTCTGGTTATTCCTGAGGGCTGCAACCTTACCATGGTAAATGTAAGAGTCCATAGCGGAGTTAAGATTGTGGTTCAAAGCGGAGCCAAGTTCTCCATCAGACAGTCCACTATAGAAGGAATAGTGGAAGTTGAAAATGGAGGAAGCTTTTCTTGTGACTATGTGGACTACGGCGATAATGCCGGCTTTATCTATGGCTCAGCTGTTAATGGTCAGATTAGGTTAAAAGACGGATCTACAATCGAAAATGCAAGAATAATCTCCCACACTAACTATTCTGCAAGGGATGATGTTAACAGAAGAAATCAGGCCCCTGTGGTTGTGGTAGAAGGAAATGTCAACGTTAAGGGCGATGTTTATATTCTGGCTGATGAAGCTCCAAATGGTTCATACGGCCAGACTGCCCTGCAGGTAAATGGAACCTTGAACATTCCTGAAGGCTCTACAGTAGCAGCCTTCGGCGGCGGAAGCTCCAACCTTACAGCCAAAGGCGGCGACGCTGTGGTTATGGCAGGCGGCCTTATTCAAGGCGATGGAAGTCTTATTGCTGTCGGAGGATTCGGTATGAACCTCACAGCTGACAGGTCACTTCTTGGAGGCGGTGCTGCTATATGCGGCGATGGAAAGCTCGATGTACAAAGAGTTTACGCAGAAGGCGGCTCAAGCTTTGATACAATGGTAGAACCTGTTCAGGGCAATATTCTTGTGTCAACCAACACCAAGATCACAGCTTCCTATGGCAAGAATAATGGTGAAACCAGCGATAAATACTGGCATGGAACGGGAGATAATAATACAGTTCCGGTTGTTTCACAGTATTTTGAAAACTCAGGGAACCCAGAGCCTACTGATCCGGAGTCTTCAGAACCATCAAACGATGAAAAGAAATACAAAGATGGTACCTACATTGGCGTAGGCCAGGGTAAAAAAGGCGAAATAACTCTTTCTGTGACAATTAGTGGCGGAAAGGTAACTGACATCTCAGAGGTATCTCAAAATGAAACACCAAGCTTTTGGGAAAAGGCGAAAACTCTTTTAGAAACCATCAAGAATAGACAGCCCGGGGCAACAGATGTGGAGGCTATTGATACTGTAACAGGAGCAACACTTAGCTCCAAGGGAATCAAATATGCAGTTATGGATGCCTATAATCAGGCTGCCAAGGCTTTAGAGAACGAAGAAGAGTTTGACATTACAGATGTTACCCTTTCAGGTTCAGGTACTTGGAGTGATCCATACAGAATCAGCAATGTAAAAGAGCTTATGAAGTTTGCCCGGACTGTAGATGAGGGAACAAACTACTCCGGTGAATATGTTTCTTTTGCAGAGGATATTGATCTGTCCAAGGTGGAGAACTTTAACACAATTGGTACAGAGGATGGATTTAGTTCTTTTGCCGGAACCTTTGATGGAAACGGACATACTATCAGCAATATGAAGATAAAGGCTGAAAATGCTGCCAATGCGGGATTTTTCACAGTTCTTAACTCTAATGCGGTAGTAAAGAATCTTAAGCTCGTTAATGCTAAGGTTGAGGCTTCCGGAGATTACAGCCTCTATGCGGGCCTTGTTGCAGGTAATATCAAGAAAGCTGCCATGATAGACCACTGTGAGGCAAGTGGAACACTCATAGTAAAAACAGATACACAAACAGTAGAAGCTGGCGGAATTGTTGGTAATATGATGCTGAAATCAGCAGTTCTTAACTGCTCTTCCGATGTAGCTATAAAGGCTGAATTATCAGAAGAAAATGTTGCTGACTTCGGTGGCATAGCCGGCCTTTCTAAGATGAATGCTCTGGTGCTTAACTCTTCTTCCAAGGGAACAATATCTGTTTCAGAAAGTGACAGTGTTCAGGCTGGAGGCATTATCGGAAATGCCATGGGTAAAACCTTCAATGTGGTTTCTTCTGTTAATGTACAGAGCACAGGAAACGTAGGAAGTGTATTTGGACTTCTTGATTCTTTTGCTACAGCTTCTGACTATTACACAACAATCACAGACATTAAGGCTGTAGGTAACACAGAAGAAACACCAAATACAGAAATAACTGAGAAGCAGCTTAATAGCAATATATCTGGCCTTCATCAGACCTATAGTGCCTACGATTTTTATAAATGGGTGGAGAGTGACAGCTCTTTTAAGCTGTCCGAGGAACTGTGGCATGAGACTGTAATAGACGCGTCTATATTTGATGGGGGAGACGGATCTGCGGAAAATCCATACAGAATTGCTACAAAAAAGCAGCTGGTAAACTTTGCAGCATCTCTTGATACAGAGATTTTGTACGATGGCAAATATGTGGAGCTTGCTGCTGATATAGATATTTCAGACATTGCAAACTGGGAGCCTATCGGAAAATCAGAGTTTGCTTTCAATGGCTCTTTTGACGGAAAAGGTCATACCATTTCAGGACTTAAAGAGGGAACCAAGGAAAGCCCAAGAAAGCTCAGCACTAATTTGGAAGATTTCTCTAATGCCCTGGGACTTTTCGGAACTCTTGGAGTTGATGCAGTAGTTAAAAACGTAAACCTTACCGGAGTAGAGATGTATGTATACCGCGACGATGCCAGCTTTGTTGGTGGAATCGTTGGTTACATGCAGGGACTTACCGATGAAGGCTCAAGGAAAGGTGCTATCATCGATAACTGCTACGTTCAGGGAACAATTTATTCAACAACTCATGAAAAGAATGCCTATGTAGGCGGAATTGCAGCCCGTCAGTACAAGGGGGCAATTATCAACTGCCACAGCGACGTTGACCTTAGATCCACAGTTGAATACGGCGAGTCCATTGCTGCTGTTGGTGGAATCACAGGTATGACCAACAGAGGTCTTGTGGCTAACTGTTATTCGGAAGGCTCATACTTTGGAAGCATGGTTCGTGACATAGAAAATGAGATAGAGGGAATGTCCTCCGTAGGCGGTCTTATCGGTGTTGATGCCGGAGATGTGGTAAACAGTTATGTTAGTGGTGATACAACTTCTGAGCACTACAGTATTTACACAGGAGCTGTAACCGGATGGATAACAGGAATTGGTAAGGCTTACCAGTGCTATTATGATCAGAACACAAATATGTTCATTGCAGGTCGCAGAGAAGCTCAGGTTCAGGCCTACGGAACCAAGACGGTTGGCGGTGTAAATGAAGAGGGTGTTGCCTACGAAGGTGGTGTTGCAGACCTACTTGATGCCTATAATGCCGACACCTATGCTAAGGTGGCCGATAAACTGAATGATAACTTTAGCTCTTTTGCCATCGATATTACTAAGTACGGCCTTTCAAATGATTCACTTAGAAAGTGGACCTATAACGGTAGCAAGGTTGTGCTGGGAGGCGACTATGCTACAGCCACATATGTGCAGCCTGAGGCAGAAAAGGTCCCTGTTACTCCGCTTGTAATGCAGGATGGAATCTGGTACGGAAGAGACAGTGCAGCTACCGTTACAGTTAAGATCGAGGTAAAAGAGGGAGCGATTGTAGCTGAAGATGTCCTTACCGGAAGTAAGGATGACACAGAGAACTACGAGAAAGCCCTTGAAAGAGCAAAGAGTAAGGCTATATACGGCGACTGGACCGGATATGGAAAAGGAGATGCCTCCAAATTTGCCGGTGGTAATGGAACAAAGGAAAATCCTTATCTTATTGCCAATGAGGAACAGCTTAGATACATTGCAAAATCAATTTGCGAAGATGAGACCTGGGATGGTAAGTATTTTAAGCAGACTGCAGATATTACTCTTTCAGGTGAAGATTGGACACCAATTGGATTTGCCGTTAAGGCCAAGATAAAGGGTGATCCTGTGCTGTATAGCGCTTATCCATTCAGAGGATGCTTCGATGGTGGTAACCACACTATTTCAGGAATGAAGATTGGTGACCGCGTAAATCCTGCAAGCATGTATACGGCTGCTATGTTTGGCTTTACAGGCGGTGACTATGAGTCAAACCTTTTGTACGGGGATGATGTATTCAAGGTTGAGATTAAGAATATTAACCTTAGAGATATCTTTATCAATAATGAAGTTCCTTATGATACCTATACAGCGGGCCTTGTTGGAACCGGTCAGAACGGTGTGTTTATTGATAACTGCAGCGTTACAGGTAAGATTTCCGTTAAGGCAGATGATATCGCAAGCAGAGGCGCAGGTCTTGCTGCAAGTATGCTTAGAGGAGCTGCTACAAACTCCTGGACTGACGTAACTATCAGAGCTATCACTGTAGAAGGCGACGTATATGCAGGCGGAATGTTCTCTGTAACAAACCGAATCAATGCAATTAACTGTTATACCCTTGGAGATGTATACGGAACAGCCAACACCAATAATAAGGTTCATATCGGTGGATTTACCGGAATGGCTGGAGCTTTCCAGTACAACTGCTACGCTATGGGTAATGTTACATCAAGCAGACCTACTATAGACATTGGTATTGCTGATGGTCGAATTGCCAACATTGCTTATGACAGAAACTGCTATTTCAATTCTGATGCAAGACTTACAGAGAACGGAGTAGTTCTTGAAAGCGTATATACAGGGGCTGACGGAACAGGAAGCAGTAAGGATACTACCTTCGGTAAGACCGCAGCGGAGATTGGAAGTCAGTCTTTTGCAGATCTTCTTAATCAGAATGTAGACAACGTTGTATCTGAGCTTGAAGCAGCAGACGAAGAACTTGGTGGCATCATGAGCATCTACTATCAGGGCGGAGTTTCAGGCCTTAAGAGATGGAAGATTGAAGGCGGCAAGGCTGTATTGGTGGCAAAAGAAAATGCGGCTGAATCAGGTTCTGACAACAAACCGGGAACTGACAACAAACCTGGTAACGAGAATAAGCCATCTGCAGGCGGACAGAGTGGCAATGAAAATCAGTCATCATCCACAGATAGACAGAATGGTGGGAATTCAGGCAACAACGAATCATCAGGTAGCGGAAGTACATCAGCAGATTCGGGTAGCAGTGAATCATCAAGTAGAGGATCTGTAAACAATAATAGTAGTAATGTACTTCCTAAGACAGGTGCTTCTGCAGTCCTTGGTGCAAGCAAAACACAGACAACAATCGACAACAAAACTGAAAAGTCTCAGACAGTTAAGAAATCAACCACAAACAAAAAATCGTCTAAGCAGGAAAATGTGCCTGAAACGGAAGTTGTAGAAAATGTGGATGAAGAGTCATTGACTCAGGCCAAGGAAGAGACTGCGGATGCTGTCGAAAATACAGATGACAATGCAGAAATTAAAGATTCGGCATTGGAAGAAAAGGAAACAGATATAACTGAAGCTGCAGATCAGGAAAAAACAGAAATAAGCGACGGTGAAGTTCCTCTGTCTGATGGAACAGTGGTTTCTAATCAGGTAAGTCCTGTGACTATAGTACTTATAGTTATCCTTGCCGTAGTATTCGTATCAGGCGGCATAGTAATCAGGAAGCGATTATTTAAGAAATTTTAATGATTTTGCGATTACAAAAACTACTTTACATAGAACACTTTCTATGCTAAACTACATTAGTTGCTGACAAGAATTCAGTGACAGTTACAGAAACTACCTTTTACCCGGATATTGGATACTCCAACCTATGTCTGCGTATGAGGCGGATTCAAGTTTTTTAAGAGGCCAATATAATTAAACTCAATTGGCCAGACAAGGAGAATGAAATGATCGCAAAAGAGAAGAAAACAGAAGTAATCGAAAAGTTCGCTAGAAAGGCTGGCGACACAGGATCACCAGAGGTTCAGGTTGCTATCCTTACAGAGAGAATCAAGGAGCTTAACGCTCACCTTGACAAGAACCCTAAGGATCACCACTCAAGAAGAGGTCTTCTTAAGATGGTAGGTCAGAGACGTAGCCTTCTTGGTTACCTCAAGAAGAAGGACATCGAGGCTTATCGTAAGCTTATCGCTGATCTTGGTCTTAGAAAGTAATTTTTCGAACTCAAAAAACGGGATAAAGCTGATGCAACGTCAGCTTATTCCGTTTTTCTATTTTTGGGAATTTTCATGTGAGAATATGCGCAAAATGCGCTTTTCTAAATAGAAGATGTAAACAAGTTTAAATGCACACGCGCCCGAAGCACTGAGGGTTTATGCGGCTTGACGCTGCTGGGATAGCCCTTTTTGGATGAGGGGCCGCGGATGAGCAGAAGGAGAAAAAATGGTAAAAACTTATTCAATGGAACTGGCTGGTCGTACACTTAAGGTTGAGATTGGCAAAGTAGGCAAACAGGCAAATGGCTGCGCTTTCATGCAGTACGGAGATACAACTGTTCTTTGTACAGCAACAGCTTCAGCTAAGCCAAGAGATGGAATCGACTTCTTCCCTCTTTCAGTAGAGTATGGCGAGAAGTTCTACGCAGTAGGTAAATTCCCAGGCGGATATAACAAGAGAGAGGGTAAGCCTTCAGAGAATGCTATTCTTACAAGCCGCGTTATCGATCGTCCTATGAGACCTCTTTTCCCTAAGGATTACAGAAACGACGTAACAATCGAGACTATGGTTATGTCAGTAGATCCTCAGTGCCGTCCTGAGCTTGTAGCTATGCTCGGCGCATCAGTTTCAGTTTCAATTTCAGATATCCCATTCGATGGCCCTTGCGCTATGACACAGATGGGTATGATCGATGGAGAGCTTATTGTTAACCCTACTCAGGAGCAGTGGAACACAGGTGACCTCAAGCTTACAGTTGCATCTGTAGGACAGAAGGTTATCATGATCGAGGCTGGTGCCAACGAGATTCCTGAGGAGAAGATGAAGGAAGCTATCTACAAGGCTCACGATGTGAACCTTCAGCTTATCGAGTTCTTCAAGGGTATCGTAGCTGAGGTTGGTAAGCCAAAGCACGAGTACACAAGCTGTGCGGTTCCTGAAGAGCTCTTTGCAGCTATCAAGGAAGTTGTTCCTCCGGAAGAGATGGAGAAGGCTGTATTCACAGATGACAAGCAGACAAGAGAGGCAAACATTGCCGATATTACAGATAGACTTACAGAGAAGTTTGCAGACAACGAAGAGTGGCTTGCAATCCTCGGAGAGGCTATTTACCAGTACGAGAAGAAGACTGTTCGTAAGATGATCCTTAAGGATCACAAGAGACCAGATGGTCGTGAGATCAAGCAGATCAGACCTCTTTCAGCTGAGGTTGACCTTATCCCCAGAGTACACGGAAGTGCTATGTTCACACGTGGACAGACACAGATCTGTGACGTTGTAACTCTTGCACCTCTTTCAGAGGCTCAGAAGGTTGAAGGGCTTGATGCTTTCGCTGCTGACAAGAGATATGTACACCAGTACAACTTCCCAGCTTACTCAGTTGGTGAGACTAAGGTTTCAAGAGGACCTGGACGTAGAGAGATCGGACACGGAGCTCTTGCAGAGAGAGCACTTCTTCCTGTTCTTCCTAGCGTTGAGGAGTTCCCATATGCTATCCGTGCCGTATCAGAGACATTTGAGTCTAACGGATCAACATCAATGGCTTCAACATGCGCATCTTGCATGTCACTTATGGCTGCTGGTGTTCCTCTTAAGAAGATGGTTGCTGGTATCAGCTGCGGTCTTGTAACAGGCGATACAGATGATGATTTCGTAGTACTTACAGATATCCAGGGCCTTGAGGACTTCTTCGGAGACATGGACTTCAAGGTTACAGGTACTAAGGACGGTATCACAGCTATCCAGATGGATATCAAGATCCACGGTCTTACAAAGCCTATCGTTGAGACAGCTATTGCACAGTGCCGTGAGGCTAGATTCTTCATCATGGATGAGTGCATGAGCAAGGCTATTGCTGAGCCACGTAAGGAAGTATCCAAGTACGCTCCTAAGATCGTTTCAGTTCAGATCGATCCTGAGAAGATCGGTGATGTTGTTGGTCAGAGAGGTAAGACAATCAACGAGATCATCGCTCGTACAGGTGTTAAGATTGATATTACAGATGATGGTAAGGTATCAGTTTGCGGCGAAGATCAGGATAAGATCAACGAGGCTGTAAACATGGTTAACATCATTGTTTCTGAGTTTGAGAAAGGCCAGATCTTCACAGGTAAGGTTGTAAGCATTAAGGAATTCGGCGCATTCGTTGAGTTCGCACCTGGTAAAGAGGGTATGGTTCACATCAGCAAGATCTCCAAGGAGAGAATCGAGCACGTAGAGGATGTACTTACACTTGGTGACACAGTTACAGTTGTTTGCCTTGGTAAGGACAAGATGGGCAGAATCAGCTTCTCTATGAAGGATGTAGCTCAGAGCTGAGAGAACTTGACGAGG
Organism: Butyrivibrio sp. VCB2006; assembly: GCF_000420945.1. Taxonomy (GTDB): domain Bacteria; phylum Bacillota; class Clostridia; order Lachnospirales; family Lachnospiraceae; genus Butyrivibrio. The sequence goes on along the minus strand of NZ_ATVX01000002.1, from coordinate 325,435 downwards.
TATTTACGAGTCTAGTTCGAACGTCTTACGGCGAGTGAAACGAGAGCGTAAGTTCCTTGAACTATGGAATTATCGAGATATTGTGGGGCCGGCATGTATTTACATACCGGCCTCATATTAAGTAAAAGTCTATTGATTTATTTTTTAGTAAGGAAAAGAAAATGGGTAACACTAAAGAAACAATAAACGAGATTAATAAGAGACGTACCTTTGCTATTATTTCCCACCCGGATGCAGGTAAGACAACACTTACCGAGAAGTTCCTTCTCTACGGAGGAGCCATCAATATGGCGGGAAGCGTAAAAGGTAAGGCTACAGCAAGACATGCGGTTTCTGACTGGATGGAAATCGAGAAGCAGCGTGGTATCTCTGTAACATCTTCAGTTCTTCAGTTTAATTACGAAAACTGCTGTATCAATATCCTTGATACTCCAGGACACCAGGATTTCTCAGAGGATACCTATCGTACACTTATGGCTGCCGATTCAGCTGTCATGGTTATCGACGCAAGTAAGGGTGTAGAGGCTCAGACCAGAAAGCTTTTCAAAGTCTGCGCTATGAGTCATATTCCGATTTTTACCTTTATCAACAAGCTTGATAGAGATGCTATGGATACCTTCGATCTTCTTGATGATATTGAGAACAACCTTGGTATCGCTACATGCCCTATGAACTGGCCAATCGGTTCAGGTAAGAACTTCAAGGGTATCTATGACAGAAGAGAAGGACATATCGTAACTTTCTCTGAGACTCAGAAGGGTACCAAGGAAGGAAAAGAGACATTTATCAGCCTTGATGATAAGGCAGGAATTGATGCTAATGTAGGTCAGGACGCTTTTGACAAGCTTACAAGTGAGATCGAGCTTCTTGACGGAGCAGGCGCTGAATATGATCTTGAGAAGGTACGCGCCGGTGAGCTCACACCTGTATTTTTTGGATCAGCTCTTCAGAACTTTGGTGTAGAGCTTTTCCTTCACCACTTCCTCAAGATGGCAACACCTCCAACAGGCCGTACATCTTCTGATGGTGAAAAGATTGATCCTCTTGAGAGAGATTTCTCAGCATTCGTATTCAAGATTCAGGCTAACATGAACAAGGCTCACAGAGACAGAATCGCATTCATGAGAATCTGTTCAGGAAGATATGATGCTGACAAGGAAGTTAAGCATGTTCAGAGTGGTAAGGTTATGAGACTTTCACAACCTCAGCAGCTTATGGCTGATGAGCGTAAGATCCTCTCAGAGGCTTATGCCGGAGATATCATGGGTGTATTTGATCCAGGTATTTTTTCAATCGGTGATACAGTATGTATGCCAAAAGATACAATCACTTACGAAGGAATTCCTACTTTCGCACCTGAGCACTTCGCAAGAGTTCGTCAGGTAGATACCATGAAGCGTAAGCAGTTCGTTAAGGGTATCACTCAGATCGCTCAGGAAGGTGCAATTCAGATCTTCCAGGAGTACAACACAGGTCTCGAAGAAATTATTGTAGGTGTTGTAGGTGTTCTTCAGTTTGATGTATTGAAATTCAGACTCCAGAGTGAGTACAATGTAGATATCATCCTTGAGAATCTTCCATATGAGTACATCAGATGGGTAGACAATGAAGACGTTGACATGTCAACTCTTGTTGGAACTTCTGATATGAAGAAAATCAAGGATATGCATGACAGACCACTTCTTTTGTTCATTAACGAGTGGAGTGTTGGCATGACAATGGACAGAAACAAAGGACTGGTTCTTTCTGAGTTTAAAAAGAACTAATATTGTCCGCCAGGATTTTTACGGAGGAATAAGCTTGAGGGAAGAGCGTGTTACAAGAAATATAGCGTTACTTCTGACAGTGGGAATTTGCGCCGGAACTTTGTCCGGATGCAGATACTCTAGTTTTGACGAGTATCTTGAGGCTTTGGGTATCAAGGACCCGCCCTATGAGGAAGTAACTGATGCAGCTACCTACGAGCAAACTCTGGTTGTATCGGAGGATAGCATAACCAGTTCAGAGGAGCCGGTTCCTGCTTTCCAGGCTTCCAAAGAGGACGATTATACCTATAGCACTTTGGACAGCAGCGAGACAGTAGTCTTTTTTGACGAGGCAGCTGAGGAAGATTCAGAGCCTGAGATTGGCTTTGATGCGGACAGAGTATTCAAATCTTCATACAAGGAGCTTACAGAGTCTGAACTTAATGAAGAGATGAAAAACGCCAGACTCTCTGTCGGCCTTACTCCTGAAAACATCGAGGCTATGAAGAAGGAGCAGAAGGGACTGTATGCCTTTGACAGACTTACAGGCTTAGGTCAGACCCTCTATGTAGAGATTCTTGCTATTATCCAGCACCAGGCTGAGAATGTCATGGTTTCAACCACCAGTGATGATGCCATAGACCTTGTTTTTGACTATGTGTGTGCAGATCATCCGGAGCTCTTTTACGTGGATGGTTACAAATATACCAACTACACCATAGACAACACTATTACTAAGATTGGCTTCTCCGGAAGCTATACCTATACACCTGAGGAAGTTTCCCGCAAACAGACCCAGATCAATCAGGCTGTTAATGAGTGTCTTGCGGGAGCTCCGACCTCTACCGATGATTATTATGCCATCAAGTACGTTTATGAATATCTGATCCAGAACGTTGAATATGATCTTGATGCTCCGGATAATCAGAATATCTGCTCGGTATTTATCGGCAAGAAGAGCGTATGTAACGGTTATTCCAAGGCAGCGCAGCTTCTTCTCAATAAGCTTGGGATCAAATGTACTCTGGTAACAGGTACTGTGGATACCAAGAGAGCTAGAAATGTAAGACATGCATGGAACCTGGTTCTGTGTAATGATGCTTATTATTATGTGGATGTTACCTGGGGAGATTCCTCATACCAGGTTGGAAATGGCGAGAATGCTGATGCCACAAGGCTTCCGGCAGTTAATTATGACTATCTCAACGTTACAACCGATGAAATTATGAGGAATCACACAATCTCTGATGAGATTTATATGCCCGGTTGCAATAGCATGAAGGATAACTACTATGTCCGTGAAGATGAGTACTTCACATCTGCGGAACTTGTGCTTATTGGAGATCTTTTTAACAGAAGATATCAGGACGGCAGTTCTTCAGTAGTTATCAAGTGTGCCAACAAGAGCGTCTATGATCAGCTCTTTGAACAGCTTGTGACACAGAGGCAGGTGTTTGACTACTTGCAGGGAGATAATTCCACAGTGTCCTACACATCCTTTGTTGACACAAACACATTGATATTCTGGATTGCATAACCTTTGTATATTTATGCTTAATTTGGCAGAATATGGTATAATAACTTAGTATGGACTTCGAATAATTATTTTGAGGAGTAGATAAAATGGGAAAAGAGTTAGCAGAGATTGGATCAGTTAAGATTGCAGATGATGTAGTGGCTAGAATTGCTGTACTTGCAGCCCTTGAGGTTGACGGTGTATCTGCTATGGCAGGTAATTACACAAGCGATACATTAGAGAAGGTTAGCCGCAAGAATCTTACAAAGGGCGCCAAGGTTATGGTTGGCTCATCTGAGGTTAAGGTTGATCTTGCACTTATGATGGCTTACGGCTTCAACATTCCGGCTACATGCCAGCAGGCTCAGACTCGTGTTAAGACAACAATTGAGAATATGACAGGTCTTACAGTTACTGATGTAAACATCAGAATTGCCGGAATCACAATGCCTAAGGCATAAGATGCATCTGAAATAGTTTAATTTAGAATGGATAAGATTATATGAATAGAACAGAACTAAGAGAGCAGATTTTTCAGCTGCTCTTTCGTGTTGAATTCAATACCAAAGAAGAAATGATGGAACAGGAGGAGCTCTTTACAACAGAGGGCGACCTTGAGTTTTCCAAGACTGATGCAGATTACATCAGAGACAAATATGAGAAGATTGCAGAGAAGCTTGAAGATATTGACAAGGCAATCAATGAGAAGGCAGTAGGCTGGGAAACAAGCCGTATGGCCAAGGTTGACCTTACAATAATCAGACTTGCTGTATATGAGATACAGTTTGATGAATCTGTTCCTACAGGCGTAGCAATCAATGAGGCGGTTGAGCTTGCCAAGAAGTTTGGACAGGATGGCTCACCAGCATTTGTAAACGGAGTGTTAGCTAAATTTGCGCAGTGAATATACAGTCACACAGGTTAATGCATACATCAAGAACATGTTCACTCAGGACTTCCTGCTTAAGGCTATTACGGTCAAGGGAGAAGTGAGCAATTGCAAATATCACTCATCCGGGCATATCTATTTCACAATCAAGGATGCCGGAGGAGCAATAGCCTGTGTAATGTTTCGCGGTGACAGAGAGCGCGGAGGCCTTCGCTTTAATATGCAGGAAGGTCAGCAGGTCAAGGTTACCGGTAGCATCGATGTATATGAGAGAGACGGCAGATATCAGCTCTATGCCAAGCAGATCATGCTGGATGGAGCTGGTGTTCTTTATGAGCGCTATGAAGAGCTTAAAAAGAGACTGGCAGAGACTGGCTTGTTTGCACAGGAATACAAGCAGCCTATACCCAGATACATACATACTCTCGGCGTTGTAACAGCCCCGACGGGTGCAGCGGTGCGCGATATTATCAATGTTGCCACCAGGAGAAATCCACATATTCAGATTATTCTATATCCCGCCATAGTTCAGGGAGATCAGGCTGCTGAGAGCATAGTTAAGGGTATTGAAACCCTTGCTATGAAAAATGTAGATACGATCATTGTGGGACGAGGCGGAGGTTCCATAGAAGATTTATGGGCATTTAACGAGGAGATAGTCGCTCAGGCTATTTTTGACTGCCCGGTCCCAATTATTTCCGCAGTTGGACATGAAACAGATACTACAATTGCAGATTATGTTGCAGACAGAAGAGCTCCTACGCCTTCAGCTGCGGCAGAGCTTGCGGTATTTGAATATTCAAGATTTGAACAGGACATCCAGGATTATGCATATTCACTGCAAAAGTCCATGGATAGAAATATATCTGAGCTAAGACAAAAAGAGCTCAGATATCGGGAGACACTTCGTCTTCTAAGCCCAATGGGCAAGATCAGGGACAGAATGCTGCGTCTTGACCAGTATCAGGATCAGCTGCAGAGCCTTATGGATAGGAAAATAATAAGTGCTCGTCACAGGCTGGATGTTGATATTGAGAGAATGAAGGGTTTATCACCCCTGGATCGCCTTATGGGAGGCTACTCCTACGCAGTGGATGCTGACGGAAAGAATCTACGCAGCATTAAGGCTGTTAATAAGGGAGATGAAATGTCCCTGTATGTTAGCGATGGTGTGATAAAGGCAGAAGTACTTGAAACACAGGAAATGAGCCATGGTGACGGAAATAACGGCCCATTTTAACAGGAGATAGATATGGCAGGAAGAAAGAAGACTGAAGAAGCAAATCAGGAACAGAAACTCTCTGTAGAAGAGGCTTTTTCTCAGATAGAAGATAAGATTCAGGCTCTGGATAGTGATGATATTTCACTTGAGGATTCTTTTAAAGAATATCAGGAGGGCATGAAGCTCCTTAAATACTGTCACGATGCTATCGAAGAGGTTGAACAGAAGGTTCAGAAAATAGCACAGGACGGAAGTCTGGAGGACTTTGAATAATAATGGGTACAGATTTTAAGAGTGGGCTTAATGAGCGAGTAGCCCATATAGAAGATACACTTAAGGCTTTTTTACCGGCGGAAAATGGTTATGCAAAGACTGTTATAGAGGCTATGAACTACAGCCTTCTTGCAGGTGGTAAGAGACTTAGGCCAATGATGATGCTTGAAGCCTACAGGCTTTTTGCAGGGACAGAGGCTGATGAGCAGGTTGTTAAGCCTTTCATGACAGCCATGGAGATGATCCACACCTATTCCCTGGTGCATGATGATCTCCCAGCCATGGACAATGATGAGTACAGAAGGGGCAGGAAAACTACCCACGCAGTATACGGAGCAGGAATGGCTACTCTTGCCGGGGATGGACTTCTTAACCTGGCATATGAGACTGCGGTAGCCGGAGCAATCAAGGGAAAAGAGCTTTCTTCCTATGATGGAGACAACAAGAACAGATATCTTGCAGCCCTTGAGATCCTTACTACCAAGGCAGGCATTTATGGTATGGTTGGCGGACAGTGTGCAGATATATGTGCTGAGAACGCCACAGGTATTCCTGAGGATGAGATGAAGGATACACTTCATTACATCGATGAGAACAAGACAGGAGCTCTTATAGAAGCAAGCCTTATGGTAGGAGCAGTTCTTGGAGGCGCCAGTGCCTCTCAGGTTCGCATGATGGAGCAGGTAGGAAGTAACGTAGGAATTGCTTTCCAGATTCAGGATGACATCCTTGATATCACCAGCACTGCAGAGGTTTTGGGTAAGCCAATCGGTTCTGATGAGAAGAATGGCAAGAGCACCTATGTAAGCCTTTATGGAATGGATAACGCCAAGGCCAAGGTAAAAGAGCTTTCGGATGAAGCGGTGGACATCCTGGACAACCTTGGATTTAAGGATTCTTTTTTACATGAGTTGTTCCAGTATCTGATTTACAGGGAAAAATAAGATTAGTAAGGAACAGATATTTGTAATATAAGTAGCATGACATAAGAAATGGAGCGTGTAAAACAATGCTTCTTGATCAGATAAATAAGACCGGGGACATTAAGGATATTCCCAAGAATAAATATCCCGAGCTTGCCCAGGAAATAAGAGAATTTTTAATAAATAAGCTGTCAGTGACAGGAGGGCACCTTGCATCAAACCTTGGTACAGTTGAACTTACCATGGCGCTTCATGTTGCCCTGAACCTTCCACAGGACAAGATTATCTGGGATGTAGGACATCAGTGCTACACTCACAAGCTCCTTACAGGAAGGAAGGATAAGTTTGACAGCCTTCGTCAATACGGCGGAATGAGTGGTTTCCCAAAGAGAAGTGAGTCCGATACGGATTGCTTTGATACAGGACACAGCTCCACTTCAATTTCCGCAGGCCTTGGTATGGTCAAGGCAAGAGATCTTAAGGGAGAGGATTACACTGTTGTATCCGTTATAGGTGATGGCTCTCTTACAGGTGGTCTCGCCTACGAAGCCCTGAACAATGCGGCCAAGCTTGAGACAAATTATATTATTATTCTCAATGATAACGAGATGTCTATTTCAGAGAGCGTCGGAGGTATGAGCAGATATCTTGATTCTGTACGTACTGCAGAAGGCTATCTTAACCTTAAGTGGGATGTTTATGAGCAGCTTCGTAATACCAATCCCAAGATGGTTGCCAGCATCAGACGTGCCAAGAACACTTTTAAGCAGCTCTTTGTGCCTGGAATGGTATTTGAGAACCTTGGTATTACTTATCTTGGCCCTGTTGATGGACATGACACAGCAAGCCTTATTAAGACCATAAATGAGGCCAAGAAGGTTAAAAAAGCTGTCATGATCCACGTTATGACCAAGAAGGGCAAAGGCTTTGAGCCTGCAGAAAGACATCCTGCAAGATTCCACGGAACCGAGCCATTCCTTATTGAGAACGGCCTTCCAAGGAACCCCAGAACTACAGCTAATTATCAGGATATTTTCAGTACTGTTATGTGTAAGCTTGGCGCAAGGAACGACAAGGTAGTTGCCATAACAGCAGCCATGGCAGACGGAACAGGACTTAAGAGATTCCGTAACATGTATCCGGAGAGATTTGTGGATGCAGGAATTGCAGAGGAACATGCGGTAACCTTTGCAGCAGGCATGGCAGCCGGCGGATATAAGCCGGTATTTGCTGTATATTCATCATTTTTGCAAAGAGCATATGACCAGATTTTAGAGGATGTATGTCTTCAGAATCTTCCGGTTGTATTTGCTATAGACAGAGCAGGCCTTGTAGGAAGCGACGGAGAGACCCACCAGGGAATCTTTGATCTGTCCTATATGTCTACAATGCCTAACATGCATATCATGGCGCCCAAGAATAAATGGGAACTTTCAGATATGCTTAAGTTTGCGGTAGAACTTGATTGCCCAAGTGCAGTCAGATACCCAAGAGGTAATGCCTACGACGGACTTAAGGAGTTCAGAGCTCCGATTGAAATGGGCAAATGTGAGCCTATTTATGAGGAAAAAGATGTATGTCTTCTTGCAGTTGGCAGTATGGTCAAGACTGCAGAAAAGGTCAGAGAAATCCTCAAATCAAACGGTATCAAGTGCTCGCTTGTAAATGCAAGATTTGTTAAACCTATTGATACTGACTACATTCATATGGCCAGCAAAACACACAAACTCTTTGTTACTATGGAAGAGAACGTTGCTACAGGTGGCTATGGTGAAAAGGTAAGACAGTACATTGATGATAACAGACTTGATGCATATGTTTTGCAGGTTGCAATTCCGGATAAGTTTGTAACTCACGGAAGTGTGGATAAGCTTTATAAAGAACTTGGAATGGATGCAGAATCTGTTGCACAGCGCATCATGGATGAGATTCAGAAGTAATTAAGAAAGATAATAAGGATTAGATATGGCAAAAGATAAAGAGAGGCTGGACGTCCTTTTGGTTAACAGGGGACTGGCCCCATCAAGAGAAAAAGCCAAAACTCTTATCATGGCCGGTGAAGTGTTTGTTAACGGTCAGAGAGAGGATAAACCGGGCACTACCTTTGAAGAATCCAAGATAACAAGTCTTGAGGTAAGGGGGGATACACTTCCTTATGTTTCAAGAGGCGGACTTAAGCTTGAGAAGGCAGTTAAGAATTTTGCTTTTTCTTTGGAAAACAAAATTTGTATGGATATAGGTGCATCCACCGGAGGCTTTACTGACTGTATGCTTCAGAACGGAGCAACCAAGGTATATTCAGTGGATGTAGGCCATGGACAGCTTGACTGGAAGCTTAGAAGCGATCCTCGAGTTGTCTGCATGGAAAAGACAAACTTTAGATACATGGTAAGGGATGATATCGCTGATGATCTGGATTTTGCATCCTGTGATGTTTCTTTTATCTCACTTACCAAGATATTACTTCCAGCCAGAAGGCTTCTCAAGGACGGTGGCCAGATGGTATGCCTTATAAAACCTCAGTTTGAAGCAGGAAAAGACAAGGTTGGCAAAAAGGGAGTTGTAAGAGAACCCAAGGTTCACGAGGAAGTAGTTCACAGAATCATGGATTTTGTGGATATTGCAGGCTTTACGGTACTTCACCTTGATTATTCACCAATCAAGGGACCGGAAGGAAATATTGAGTATTTGATACATATCAGCAAGGATCCTGAGAGAAACGACCAGGTTGCTGATCTGACTGAGGCTGAGGGAGAGAAAACTCTTAAAGTCGTGGAGGAGCAGGGCGATGGCTTTTCACACAGCCCTGAAATGGAAAAACTCATTGCAGATACAGTTGCAAGAGCACATGGGAGTCTTGATAAATAACTATGGACCATTTTTGTATAGTCACTAATACCAGTAAAGATCACGGAATGGAAATGACCATGCACATCAAGGATTATCTTGAGAAGCATGGTAAAAAGTGTGTTATAGCCGAGCAGTTCTCCGGTGCTGTAAAAGAGCACAGGGTGGAGAGAGATTTTTTGAGTGATATTCCGGAGGAGTCCGAGTGCATCATAGTTCTGGGCGGAGACGGCACAATGCTTCAGGCTGCCAGAAGCGCAGCGTATCTTGATATTCCACTTATCGGCGTAAATCTAGGAACTTTGGGATATCTTGCGGAAGTTGAAAAGAGTGGTGTCGATGATGCTTTAAGGCGCCTTCTTGCAGGTGACTATGAGATAGAAGACAGAATGATGCTGTATGGTGATGCCTGTGACAGACATGACTATGCACTTAACGACATTATCATTTCAAGAAAAGCATCACTTACAACCATAAATTTTGATGTTTATGTAAATGATCTCTTTTTATGTAACTATCATGCAGATGGAATAGTAATTGCTACACCTACGGGATCTACAGGCTACAGCCTGTCAGCAGGAGGCCCTATTGTGGAACCTTCAGGCAATATGATTCTTGTGACACCGATCTGTCCACATACCATCAATTCCAGAAGCATGGTACTGGCTGCAGATACCAAGATTTCAATTGTCATAAAGGAAGGCCGCGATGGCAGCAACCAGGAGGTAGTTGCTTACTTTGACGGAAGTGGCCGTATAGACATGAATACCGGTGACAGAATCGAGATTGAAAGGTCGGATAAGACCACAAAGATTATAAGACTTAACAGAGTAAGTTTTCTTGAAGTTCTGGGTAAGAAGTTCGAGACGTGATTTGAGTAGTAATTCGGGGGTAGATATGAAGAAAAACAGACATGACAAGATAATTGAGCTTATTGCAAGACATGAGGTTGAGACTCAGGAACAGCTTGCAGAGCTTCTCAGGGGCGAAGGCTACGATGTAACCCAGGCCACAGTTTCAAGAGATATCAGACAGATGAAGCTTAGCAAGCAGGTTACAGAGGATGGCAGACAGAAGTATGTGTACTCAACTGCAGACAGCGATGTAATGCAGGATAAGTATGTAAGCGTACTCAAGGCCGGCTTTGTTAAGATGGACGTAGCTCAGAATCTTCTTGTTATCAAGACAGTTTCTGGTATGGCTATGGCGCTTGCTGCAGCTATTGATGCTATCGAGATGTCAGAAGTAGTTGGCTGTATTGCAGGAGACGACACAATCTTTGTTGCCATCAAGTCTAATGAAGAGGCTCAGATGGTAATGGATAAGTTTAAAGAAATGTTGGCTTAAGGCTCTCATTTTTTTACATAAATCAAGACGGGGTTCTCATTTTAAAATGAGGAAAAATTATGTTATACAGTTTGCATGTTAAGAATCTAGCTCTTATCAAGGAGCAGGAGATTGAATTCTCCAAGGGACTTAATATCCTGACAGGAGAAACAGGTGCAGGTAAATCAGTAGTCATTGGCTCTGTGAACCTGGCCCTGGGAGGAAAAGCTGATGCCGGTCTTATCAGGACCGGGGAGGAGTACGCACTGGTTGAGCTTGTCTTTGGCCTTGAGAATGACAGCCAGAGAAAACTTCTGAAAGAAATGGACATTCCTGTTGAAGAGGATGGAACCGTTGTTATCCAGAGAAAGCTCATGCAGGGTAGGAGCGTATCCAAGGTTTGTGGGGAATCTGTATCTGCCAGGCAGCTCAAAGATATCTCTAACATTCTGATTAATATCCACGGACAAAATGATCATCAGGAACTTCTTCACAAGCAAAAACATCTTGATATATTGGATGACTACTGCGTGAATGAGCTTGGTGAACTTCCAGCCCGGATCAAAGAAAACCTTCAGAAAATGAAGGATTTACAAAGTCAGCTTGAAGAAACGAATATTGATGAAACCGCCAGGATAAGAGAGCAGGAGCTTTTGGAATTTGAGGTTAATGAGATTTCAGAGGCTTCATTAGTCGTGGGCGAGGATGAGAAGCTGGAAAGCGCTTATCACAAGATGGTTAACAGCCGAAAAATTTCAGAGGCTGTCTATACTGCCTATGCCATGACCGGTTCAGCAGAATCAGAGGAGAGTGCTTCTGATATAGTTGGAAGAGCTGTTAGAGAGCTTTCTTCTGTGGTTAATTATGATTCTGAACTCGAGGATCTGCTTGCGCAGCTGTCGGATGTGGAGAATCTTTTAACAGATTTCAATCACTCTTTATCTTCATACATCAAGGATCTGGAATTTGATGATGAGGAGTTCAGGGAGACTGAGGACAGGTTAAATATCATAAACCACCTCAAGGATAAGTACGGCGGAAGTATTGAGTCTGTGCTAAAAGAGCTTGATGAGAAGCAGGCAAGGCTTGATACCTTATCAGACCTTGATGCCCACAGAAATAAGCTGGTAAAAGAGCTTGAGGAGCAGAAAAAAACAGTTCTTGATCTGTGCAAAAAGATTTCCGCTATCAGGAAAAAGGGCGCAAAGGAGCTTGGAGAAAAGCTTAAGAGTGCGCTGATAGATCTTAATTTCCTGGATGTGAAATTTGAGATAGCAGTTAACAGCGACGAAGAAAATATAACTTCAAGGGGCTACGATGATGTGGAATTTATGATTTCCACCAACCCCGGAGAGGAACTGCGTCCTCTTGAGAAGATTGCCAGCGGAGGTGAGCTTTCCAGAATTATGCTTGCCCTTAAAACCGTTGTGGCAGACAAGGACGATATCAGTACCCTTATCTTCGATGAGATTGACGCAGGTATCAGCGGTAAGACAGCCTGGAAAGTATCACAGAAGCTGGGAGAATTGTCCAAAGATCACCAGATTATCTGTATTACCCACCTTCCACAGATTGCAGCAATGGCAGATACCCATTTCATGATTGAAAAGGGATTGTCTGAAGGAAGAACCGTAACAAGCATTTATTCTCTTTCCGAAGAGGATTCCACCAGGGAGCTTTCAAGGCTTCTCGGAGGCGAGGAAATTACAGAGGCAACTATTCAGAACGCCCTTGATATGCGCAAGATGGCAATGGAGAGCAAGGCTTAAGGATTTCTTTTGACATAAAAGGAGTATGAGGACAACGAGATGACAATCGATAATGACGATCTGATTAACAGCATAATAGCGTCACTTGGAAGGATTGATACAATCTCTTTAGATGAGATGCCAAACATTGATCTTTATATGGATCAGCTCACAACCTTCATGGATGAGAGGCTTAAAAAGACCACTCGTCATCCGGGAGAAGACAAGATCCTTACTAAGACCATGATCAATAACTATGCCAAAAATGACCTTCTTCCTCCTCCTGTCAGGAAGAAGTACTCCAAGGACCATCTGATTCTTTTGATATTTATTTATTATCTTAAGAATATTCTGTCCATCAATGACATTCAGACTCTTATCGAGCCCCTTAAGGCTAGATTTCATGTCAGTGATGATGAACTGAGCCTCAGTAAGATTTACAACACTGCCTATGAGCTTCAGAGCGAGGCTCTTGATCCTGTAATTGAGGACCTTAAAAAGAAATACGCAAGGAGCCTTGAGACCTTTGGAGATGAGAAACTTACCGATGAAGAGAAAAAGCGCATGCAGATGTTCTCTTTTATCGTGGAGCTTTCCTACGATGTCTATGTTAAAAAGCTTCTTATTGAGAAAATCCTTGATAATGTAGTTTTGGAAAAAGAGGAAGCGAAGGGTAAGGCAAAGGCCACTGGTAAGGACAAGAAAGAAAAGAAGTAATACAAAGGATTTTTTATATGGGAATTTATGATACACTCAACGCGCAGCAGAAAAAGGCTGTGCTTCAGACAGACGGACCTGTCTTGATATTGGCCGGAGCCGGCTCAGGTAAAACAAGGGTGCTGACTCACAGAGTGGCTTACCTTATAGATGAATGCAATGTTAATCCCTGGAACATCATGGCGATCACCTTCACCAACAAGGCGGCAGGTGAGATGCGAGAAAGGGTTGATAAGATTGTTGGATTTGGTGCAGAGAGCATCTGGGTTTCTACTTTCCATTCCAGTTGCGTTCGTATCCTTAGAAGATATGCGGATAAGCTTGGATACAGCAACAATTTTACAATCTATGATACTGATGATTCCAAAACCCTTATGAAGGATATCTGCAAGAAGTTTCAGCTTGAGACGACTCAGCTCAAGGTCAGAAACATCATGGGCAGCATCTCCAAGTGCAAGGATAATCTGGTTTCGCCTGAAGAGTACGCACTGGCTACTCAGAACGACTTTATAAAGCTCAAGATTTCCAAGGCATATCAGGAATATCAGGCAGCTCTCAAAAAGAACAACGCCATGGATTTCGATGATCTTATCATGAAGACCGTTGAACTTTTTAAGACTAATCCTGAGGTCCTTGATTCCTATCAGGAGAGATTCCGCTACATCATGGTGGATGAGTATCAGGATACCAATAATGCTCAGTTTGAGCTTATAAGGCTCCTTGCGGATAAGTATCGCAACCTTTGCGTTGTAGGTGATGATGATCAGAGTATCTATAGATTCAGAGGTGCCAACATCAGGAATATCCTTGATTTCGAGAAGGTATATCCTGATGCTACAGTTATAAAGCTGGAGCAGAACTACAGATCAACTCAGCAGATTCTTGACGCAGCCAATGCTGTTATTCATCACAACTTTGGCCGTAAGGATAAAGCTCTTTGGACTGATGAAAAGAACGGCGAGACTGTTCACCTTCGTCAGTTTGATACAGCTTATGACGAGGCTGAGTTTATAGCAAGTGATATTGGCAAGCTTAAGAGAAACGGCAAGCTTTCTTATGATGATTGTGCAGTACTCTATAGAACCAATGCCCAGTCACGACTTATAGAAGAGCGTTTTGTCCATGAGGGTATTCCCTATGACATCGTAGGTGGTACGAACTTCTATTCAAGACGCGAGATTAAAGATCTTTTGGCATACCTTAAGACCATTGATAACGGCTCAGATGACATTGCAGTTAAAAGAATCATCAATGTGCCTAAGCGTGGTATTGGTGCTACTACAATTGATTATGTCCAGAACTACGCTGATGAGAGAAAAATCAGTTTCTATGATGCTCTTTGCGAAGCTGATCAGATTATGGCAGTTTCAAGAAGTGCTTCCAAGCTCAAGGACTTTGTATCAATGATCAGGGCCTTCAGAACCAAAATGAAGACTTATTCCCTTGAGGAACTTCTCAAGGATGTAATTGATACTGTGGGATATATGGAGTATCTCAGAACCCTTGATGAGGATGATGACAGCGGAGATAATGACAGAGCCCAGAACGTGGACGAGCTTATTTCCAAGATTGCATCCTATGAGGAAAATGAAGAGGTAGAACAGCCAACACTTTCAGGCTTCCTTGAAGAGGTTGCGCTGGTTGCTGATATAGACAAGATCGGTGAGGATAACGAGAAGGTTCTTCTCATGACTCTTCACAGCGCCAAGGGACTGGAGTTTGAGCATGTATATCTTGCCGGAATGGAAGAGGGAGTTTTCCCAAGCTACATGACTCTTCAAACAGAGGATTCTGATCCTGAGGGAATCGAGGAAGAAAGACGTCTTGCCTACGTTGGAATTACCCGTGCCAAGAAGTATCTTACCCTTTGCGCCGCAAGACGCAGAATGGTAAGGGGCGAGACCATGTACAATCAGCTTAGCCGCTTCGTTAATGAGATTCCGGCGAATCTCCTTGATAAGAAGGCAGGAGCCGATAAGCCGGCATTTCTTTTTGATGACGGCGATTCCATTGACGAGTACGAGGGAGTAGAGGATAGTTACTCAAGCAATAGTTCTGCCTATGGAAGTGGTTATAACAAGAAATATAATACCTATTCGGATGAATATTCTGATGGAGATTATTTTGGTGGATATGGTAAGTCTGGGAAGAAATCAGGATATTCAGGAAATGGTAATGATGGTGGATATTCAGGAATAAAACCAGCGTATGCTAAGGGGATAAGAGCTGCTAACGAGAAGGCAGCCAGCCAGAGCACAGGAAGCGGACTTCCAAAGTCTGGTCTTTCAAGCACCTACAAGCTCAAGGCATCTCCTAAGACTACAACAATTAAGCGTGCTCAGCCCAAGGATAAGCCTTATATTTCAGGGGCAGCAGCTACTCACACCAAGGGAAGTCTCGCGGGCTTGTCCAAGGGAATGCCTATGAAGACTCAGAAACCTGAGTACGAGACTGGGGATAGAGTATCACACATCAAATATGGTGTCGGTACGGTTACTTCTTTGGAAGAGGGACCAAGAGATTACAAGGTAACTGTTGAGTTTGACGATTGCGGACAGAAAATAATGTATGCAGCTTTCGCCAAGCTAAAGAAGGTGTGATATACTATAAATATGAAATTTTCTTTATGAGAAAGGGGTTACTATGGAAGTACAATCAAAGATCAATGACATTATTGAAATGACACGTATCAACGAGTTACTTGACAAGAGAGAAGCCGCTAACGCTAAAAAGCCTTCCAACGTGATCCTTTGGACACTGGCTGTGCTCGGCGCTTGCTCAGCAGTAGCAATCATCTCATTTTTGGTTTATCGCTATATGACACCTGCATTTGAAGATGATTATTATGATGATGACTTCGATGATTTCGATGATGATTTCGATGATGAGGACTTCATCAAAGAGTGATAAACTCGGACAACATTGTAAAATGATAATTCAGAGCCAAGTGGGGGATAAGGGATAATATCTGAAGCTTGGCTCTTAATCTGTACAGAAGTATGGATATGAATAATGGTAATGACCAACTAGATTCAGAGAAGAATAGAAAGATAGAGCAAAATTGAAAAAGAAAGAAATAGTAGAAGGAATTGTAAAAAGGGTAGATTTCCCTAATAAAGGAATAGTTGAGACCGCTGAAGGAAAGGTTGTTGTTAAGGGCGTCCTTCCTGATCAGAAGGTTTCTGTTCAGATTCAGAAAGTCAGAAAAGACAGAGCAGAAGGAAGACTTGTAGAAGTAATAGAAGAACCTTCCGATTCTGTAGAAAGTCCATGCATTCATTTTGGTAAGTGCGGTGGCTGTAGCTATCTTACTATGCCATATGTAAAGGAGCTTGGACTTAAAGAGCAGCAGGTAAGATCTCTTCTTAAACCTGCCATGGACAGACAGACAGAGCGCTTTACCTGGGAGGGAATCAAGACCAGCCCTGTTAAGTTTGCGTACAGAAATAAAATGGAATTCTCTTTTGGAGATGAAGTTATGGGCGGCCCATTGTGCCTTGGAATGCATAAGAAGGGCAGCTTTTACGACATTGTTACAGTCAGCGGATGCAGAATTGTAGATGATGATTACAGGGCTATTTTGTCAGCAACTCTGGATTATTTCTCACCTATGTATGCTAATGGCGAGATATCTTTTTACCATAGAATGAAGCAGAAGGGGTATCTAAGACACCTTCTTGTTAGGAAGGCTGTAAGGACAGGAGATATCCTGGTTGACCTTATCACTACAACTCAGGAAGAACACGATCTGACCGGCTTTAAGGATACTCTTTTATCATTGTCCCTTGATGGCAGAATCACAGGTATTCTTCATACCAAAAATGATTCTCTTGCAGATGCGGTAATTGATGAGGGCACAGAGATTTTATATGGTCAGGATTTCTTTTACGAGCATTTGCTGGGCCTTAAGTTTAGAATTACTCCATTCTCATTCTTCCAGACCAACAGCCTTAGTGCAGAGGTACTTTATCAGACAGTTCGTGGCTACATTAAGAGCCTCTATGACCAGAAGAAGATCAGTAAGGACGGCATTATCTACGACCTTTACTCAGGAACAGGCACTATTTCTCAGCTCCTTGCTCCTGTTGCCAATAAAGTCATAGGTGTTGAGATCGTAGAGGAAGCAGTTGAGGCAGCCAAGGAAAATGCCAAGCTCAACATGCTTGATAACTGCGAATTCATCGCAGGCGACGTCCTCAAGGTTCTTGATGAAATCGAGGACAAGCCGGATATGATCATCCTTGATCCTCCACGTGACGGCATCAATCCCAAGGCTCTCCAGAAGATTATCGGCTATGGCGTTAAGTACATGATATACGTATCCTGTAAGCCTACCAGTCTTGCGCGTGACCTGGAAATCCTTCAGGACAATGGCTACGTTATGACCAGAGCCGTTGCTGTAGATCAGTTCCCATGGACAAACCATGTTGAGACGGTCGTGTTGCTCACTAAGACAACTGCTTAACCATGCGGGTTTGAGGGCTGTTTAGAAGGAAATTGATCGACTAAAATCGAAGCAAAAATTATGTACTTTTGGCGGACGATGAAGCTAAGGGGATATGGAAAAATACATATCTGCGGACGCTTCTGCTGTACGCTGATAAGATAGAATTTGAATATGTACGCCAAGATGTAGGATTGAAGTCCGCCGAGAGGTTAGGATGAAAATGGTAGATATTGGCGGACAGATAATGAGATAGAAAACTGTAGGTTTTGCCTGCAGTTTTTTTATTTGGTCGTGTCCGGATTATAACCCATATATTTGTAGTAAAATTATAAGAAAAGATATATGTGTGGGACAAGAAATAATGAATAGATATAAAGAATGCGTCAGTTCCATTGATCGTCTCATGAAAGAATGGAATTGGGAAGAAAATGAAAAAAGAGGACTCGATCCTAATAAGCTGACGCTGGGAAGCGGAAAAAAAGCCAATTGGATTTGTGCTAAAGGGCATAATTGGGATGCGGATATATGTCATCGAGTTGGAAGAGGCTCTAACTGCCCATACTGTGCAAATAAGAAAGCGTGGCCTGGATATAATGACCTGAAGTCACAACGACCTGACTTGATGTCTGAGTGGGATTTTGACACAAATACAATTGATCCATCTACTGTTGTATTACAATCTAATAAACGTGTTAATTGGATTTGCCCCAAAGGCCATCACTACACTAAGGCTATCTACCTTCGAGTAGCCGGACAAGGCTGTAGAACTTGTACACGGGGGCTGGCTACATCTTTTCCGGAACAGTGTTTTTTCTTCTATACTAGGAAGGTATATCCGGATGCAATGAACAGCTACAAATCTATATTTGATAATCAGATGGAATTAGACATTTTCATTCCATCTATCAATACAGGAATTGAATACGATGGCATCTTTTGGCATGACAAGAAAGACAAAGATGTACTGGCAAGAGAGGAAAGAAAATACAGAATTTGCAAGGAACACAATATTCGCCTATTTCGTATTAAAGAGGGAGATTTTAAAGGATTTACTGATACTTCTGATAGAACTTGGTATATTCCCAGAAAATGTGATAATAAGCTATTGAACATGTATATAACTGAATACCTTAAGTTTTTGACTATGGGAGGAGCTAGATTACCAGTAGTAGATATTGATAAAGACAAGGCTGAAATTTTGGAATACAAGACCCTACGGCTGGAGGATTCGCTGGATTATCTTTATCCTGAAGTTGCAAAAGAATGGCATCCAACAAAAAATGGAAAGTTGACTCCGGATTTATTTACTCCGGGAAGTCCAGAAGAGGTATGGTGGCTATGCTCGAAATGTGGGAATGAGTGGAGAGCTCCGATAGCTAACAGATCTAAGGGACATGGATGTAATGAATGCGCAAATCCGGTCAGGATGAAAACAAGAAAGCAGAATATTTTAGCAAAGCGGAAAAGCATAGATAAAGAAATATGCTTACTTGATTGGGATTATCAATTAAATGAACATGGTCCGGAGTATTATACAAATGGTAGTGGAGAGGTGGTTACCTGGCGTTGTCATGTGTGTGGATATCGGTGGGAGACAGCAATATGTAATCGCACAAAAGACTACAAAAATGGTTGCCCTTTTTGCTCTGGAAAAGTTATTCTCCGTGGATTCAATGATCTGCCTACTGTACGTCCAGAACTAATGCTAGATTGGGACTATAAGAACAATAAAGGTATTGATCCTACTACAATTGGAGTGGGATGTCATGATAGCGTGTCCTGGGTATGCCATAAATGTACGTATAGATGGGATGCTCAAGTTTATAATAGAGCAAATGGAAAAGGCTGTCCTTGCTGTGCTAATAGAGTTGTTGTTCCTGGAATAAATGATCTTGCGACTACTGATCCGGATTTAGCAGCAGATTGGCATCCGGCAAAGAATAGCCTAAAGCCAACAGAAGTAACACGTGGTCAATCAAAGAAGGTTTTTTGGCTCTGTAAAAGATGCGGTAATGAGTGGGAAGATACTCTCAACCATAGAAGTAGTGGCAGAGGATGTAAAGCTTGTAAAAAGTTAAAGTGATTGTTTATTGAGCAGAGATTGAAATATGGAAAAGAATCTACTATCTGAATTCCCAGAAATCGCTAAAGAATGGGATTATAAAAAGAATGAAAAAGCTCCTGAAGAATATGCTCCACATTCAAATAAAAAGGTGTGGTGGATATGCCCTGTTGGCCATTCGTATGAGTGTTCAATTGACCATAGGACTGGTAGAGGGCAAGGGTGTGCTTACTGTTCTGGGAAACGGGTATTAGCTGGATTTAATGATCTCAAAACAAAAGAACCAGAATTGGTAAAAGAATGGGATTATGAAGAGAATGAGTTGGCCCCAGAACAAGTGACGGTAGGTAGTAATAAAAAGGTTGCTTGGATTTGTAGTACTTGTGGAAATAAATGGAAAGCGATGGTTAATGATAGGGCAGGAGTAGAAAGAAGAGGATGCCCAGTTTGTGCAAAGCAGAAGAGAATTAAAAGTTTTTTAGATACTTGGCTTAAGCCAGGAGTCAATGACTTAAAAACTAAACGACCGGATTTGATAAAAGAATGGGATTATTCCAAAAATAAAGATGTAGTACCAGAGGGAATAACCTACGGCTCTGATTATAAAGCATGGTGGATTTGCGCTACTTGTGGCAATAGTTGGCAGGCAACCGTGAGTAATAGAGCAAATAATAGCAGTGGGTGCCCTATTTGCTCACGGCATAAAAGCACTTCTTTTCCAGAGCAGGCTATGTATTTTTATCTTTCCAAGGTTTTTACTAACACAGTTAACAGTTATAAGGATATTTTTTTATCTAAGAAGATGGAATTGGATTTGTATATTCCAGAGCTGAAAACTGGTGTGGAATATGATGGCATCTACTGGCATTCCACTGAATATGCCAAAAAGAAGGCTAAAGAAAAGTATGATATTTGCAGTATGAACGGAATAAGACTGATAAGAGTTTCTGAAGCTATTCAAGAGTCTTATGATGATTGTGATTTGTTTATTCAAAGAGAAGAATTAACAGATGAAGGGCTAAATAAGTGTATTAGGGAATTATTATCCAAAATCACAGATCAACAGATAGATATCGATGTTGATAGGGATAGGGCATCAATAATGTCTTTATACATTACTGTTCTTAAAGATAAGTCCATTGCTGCTTTATATCCTGATGCTGTGTGGGAATGGGATGTTGAAAAAAACCATGGATTAACGGCAGACATGGTCAACGCCAACTCAAACGTTAAGTATTGGTGGAAATGTAAGTTGGGGCATAGTTATAAATCAACTCCCGCTAACAAGCTTCCGTATGGATATGGTTGCTCTGTCTGCACTGGTCATAAATTATTAACTGGATTTAATGATTTAGAAACTGTAGCTCCAGAAATTGCAAAAGAATGGGATTATGAACGCAATAGCCCTTTAGTTCCAAGCAAAGTTAAGGCGGGAACTCAGAAGAGAGTATGGTGGATTTGCCCTAAAGGACATTCATACCAGACGGGTGTGGCTAATAGAACTGTTAATAAGACAAGGTGTCCTGTATGCCATGGAACAGCTACACTTGAAGGATACAATGATTTCCTTACTTCTTTTCCAGAGCTTAGGGATATGTGGGATTTTGAAAAAAATAAAGTCGAGCCTACAAGTTTGCGTTCTGGTAGCACTAAGAGTGTTTGGTGGAAATGTGATAAGGGTCATTCTTGGAAGAAAACTGTGTCCAGTCAGATAAAGACAATAAAGTGCCCCGTATGTAATTACCATAAGCTTGTTCCTTATGTGAATGATTTGTCTGTGTCAAATCCTGAACTTATTGAGGAATGGAATTATGAAAAAAATGGGCAGCTTACACCTCATAAAGTGTTGAGAAGAAGCACGAAGAAAGTATGGTGGAGGTGTAAGGACTGCGGGAATGAGTGGCAAACGAGAATTGATCTCAGAGTTCGTGGAGTCGGATGTCCAGTCTGCGGTTATTCAAAGAAAATGCAGTCTACTAGGGCCACTAATACAATCAGTAAAAAACTCACGCTAAAGGATAAATTTCCTGAGATTGCCAAAGAATGGGATTACTCCCAAAATGAAGGAATGGCTCCAGATAGCATTTCTTATGGAGCAAATTATAAAGTAAGTTGGATTTGCCCTAAAGGGCATAGATATGAGGCTTGGATCAGCGATAGAACAGGCAAACGAAAAACAGGATGCCCAGAATGCTCTTATCTAGCAAAGGCAAAGAAGGTTATGTGCATTGAAACTGGAGAGGTGTATGATTCTCCGAGATTAGCTGCTGAAGCGGTTAATAAGAAAGCTGTGACAATCTCTCATGCTGCAAGAAATCAGTCCAAAACTTGTGGCGGATATCATTGGAAATATGTGTGATATTTATAAGTTAAAGTAATTCTGGCAATTTACGATTGCTATTCGTAAAAGGGATTTTTACTCATTGGAGGGAAAATGAGAAAGAAATCGTACATAACGGATAATAACATATTGGCAAATGAGTGGGATTATGACAAAAACCCTGAAATAGACCCTAAAGAAATATCTTTAGGGAGTCATTTAAAAGTATGGTGGAAATGTGGGAATGGGCATAGTTGGCAGGCAGCTATAAACAATAGGGCACAGGGAAAGGCCTGATCTTATGGGCTATTCCAATCATGTTGTTCAAATATTTATAAAGAATTGATATAGAGGAACCTGTCCTTTTTCTATTATTAAAAAATGTTTGGTAAAGTGGTCGTACTGAAATTATTATTGACAAAACTAACAGTGTTAGTATAATAAGACTAACAATGTTAGCTTGTGAGGAATGGAAGTAAATATGCCAAGAACAGGATTATCTAAGGAAGAAATAATAGAAAAAGCTGCTACATTAGCAAATGAAAAGGGGTTATCATATTTGAGCGTCACAACGCTTTCTGAATATTTAGGAATCAGAAAACCGTCTCTCTATAATCATGTAAAGTCAATAGATGATTTGCACTATAAGCTTATGATCTATGGTTGGAAGAAGGTTTCGGATGAGATAGTTGCAGGAATTGATTCAACCAGTCCAAAAGAAAAACTCAAAAAATGTGCCATAGCATTTTACAGATTTTCTATGGAGAATCCGGGTGTATTTGAGGCGATGCTTTGGTATAACAAATACTCTGATGAAACTTTACTTGAAGCTACAGAGGGCTTGTATTCATTCTTTTTTGAACAAACAGATAGTCTTGGTATAGATAGAGAGATGGCAAATCATTTGCTTAGAACTTACAGAGCTTTTCTTGAAGGATTTATCATGTTACAGATCCATAATTCTTTTGGCAATCCGATTTCTATTGATGAAAGCTTCGAGATATCTATGAATGTACTGATATCTGGTATGGAGCAGTATAGGAGATGATACAATGGGACCGATCGGCATTGCTCCTGAGCTTAAAAGAAAAGGATATGGCAAGGAGCTGATTCCTGGATATCTTGATGGGATCACCGGTGTGTACCAGACTCCAAAGGGCTACTATGTTGAAGATGCTGATGTTGAAGAGTTTGATAAGAACTTTCCGCCAAAAGAAAAGCTTAAGCTGCCCGGACAGATTTTTGAGTAAACTATAAGGAAGATATTGATTATGAGAGCTAATATAGATTTAAAGAATTATACTGACAGTGATTATGAGGCCTTGTGCTCTTTTCTGATTGCATTAAATGAGAACGATGACAGGCATATTAACTGGAACTGGGCAAGGCTGGAATGGATGATTGAACATCCTGAATTTGATAAGAGCTTAAAGAATTCCATTGGCCTTTGGACTGTGGACGACAAAATCGTTGGCGCTGCTATCTACGATATGTATTTTGGCGAGGGCTTTTGTGGAGTACTTCCGGAGTATAAAGATTTATATAAGGACGTTCTGGAATATGCCTGCAAAGAGCTTAGGGATGATTCCGGCTTCGGACTAGCAATCTGTGATGAGAATACGGACGAATTAGAGATGACAAAGAGTCTTGGATTTACACCTTCGGACCTGGATGAGACCATCATGGAAAGGAGTCTTGATGTTCGCTCACTTGATGCAAAACTCCCGGATGGCCTTAAGTTTTTTTGTCCGGATCCTGTTGAAAATGCGTATGATCTGCAATGGCTTTTCTGGCAGGGATTTGATCATGGTGATGATAAAGCAGAATTTGAGAGAGAAGAGGAGATTGTTCCAAGAGTCAGAAAGCATTTTAATAAGGACTTAGGTGTTGCAGCAGTAAATGAAAAGGGAGAAATGGTGGCCTGTTGTCTGCTCTGGTATATGGCAGGGACTGATTATGTTTATGTTGAGCCTGTCTGTACTATACCGGCATACAGAGGGAAGGGCATTGCAAAAGCCTTGATTTTTGAGGCGTTTCGCAGAGCAAAAAAACTTGGAGCAACCAGGGCTTACGTGATTTCCGATATGGAATTCTATGAGAGGCTTGGCTTCAGGAAGAAACATCATTATTCATTTTTCTGGAAAAAGGATGGCAAGTAAGGAGATATATGATAAAAATAGAGACGGAAAGGCTGCTCCTGCATCCGATATCAGATGAGGAAATGCAGAAGATTATAGATGACGAGAAAAATCCGGAAATGCAGAAGGCATATTCAGAGATGCTCCAAGGATGCCTTGATAACCCGGAAGACAGAGTATGGTTTGCAACCTGGAACATGGAACTTAAGGAACAGCCTAATACTATCGTGGGAGACCTCTGCTTCAAAGGAATCACAGATGACGGAATGGTAGAAATAGGCTATGGCCTTAAGGAAGGCTACTGTGGGAATGGATATATGACTGAGGCAGTAAGGGCTTTAACTGAATGGGCCTTGTCTCAAAACATAGTATCACGAGTCGAGGCAGAAACTGATCCGGACAATCTGCCATCAAAGAGAATACTGGCTAATGTTGGATTTATTCCAAACGGTGAAGTAGGAGAGGAAGGACCAAGATTTGTCTTAGAGAAGAAAATAACCGTGTGTGGAAAAGAACACCGGAATTTGAGGAGTATCTGAAGGGGAGATGATGAACCTATCTATCGTGGGAATAAGCTTCTTTATAGTAAAGATGTAACTGAGAGACGATGTGCATTTTATCTGATAAGGATAATGGAGAGGAAAGAGCATGGATTATATCAGGGTAACAAAGGATAATTTGGAAAAGGAACATATTTGCTGTGCCATTTCCAATAATAAAGATGTGCAGGTATCTTCAAAGAAGGCCTGGCTTGCGAACAGATTTGATGAAGGTCTTGTCTTTCTGAAAAGTGTGGAGCGCGGTAAGTGCTTTATCGAATATATCCCGGCGGAAAATGCATGGATTCCGATTGAGGCAGAGGGATATATGTATATTGACTGCATGTGGGTGTCTGGGTCTTTCAAGGGGCATGGATATTCAACGGATCTGCTTAATGCCTGCATCGAAGATAGTAAAGGAAAAGGTAAGAAGGGGCTTTGTATTTTATGTGCAGCTAAGAAAAAACCGTTCCTTGCTGATCCGAAGTATTTGAAGTACAAGGGCTTCTCCGTTTCTGATGAGGCTGATAATGGTATCCAGCTTTGGTATTTTCCATTTGATAAGGGGGCGGATGCTCCGAGATTTAAGGAATGTGCAAGGCATCCTCATATAGAAGAGAGGGGCTATGTTTTGTATTACACGAGCCAGTGTCCGTTCAATACAAAGTATGTTCCAGTTCTGGAGCAGACTGCAAAAGAAAATGATATTCCATTCCATGCTATTCATATTGAAAGCAAAGAAGAAGCTCAGAATGCTCCGACTCCTGTGACGAGTTATGCTTTATTTCATGATGGGGAGTATGTCACAAATGAGCAGATGAATGATAAGCGATTTCTGAAACTTATCGGACATTAAGTTTTCCGCTTTTAACAAAGGCGACTGACAAGGAAATTTCTTAAGGAATAACAATCTTTCAATTTTGTTAGATTATCGATATTTAATTGTTATTTGTTAATAATTATTTTATAATTTAACTATCAAAAATGAAAATGGATGATATAAAATCCATTTTAATGGGGGTATACAATGAAGACTTTTGAAGCACCACAGTTAATGGAACTTGGTTTCGAATTTACAGCTGAAGGTGTTTTTGGCGGAAGTGGAACTCTTGTTCCGAATCCACCCAGCGCATGGCTTAATGACGATAACAACAATGGCGGATCTCATACAGACGTCAGAGTACACTTCCAGAATCCATTAAATGAGGTTTGTGAGAGATTCAGAATCTATATTGATTCAACAGTACCAATTAAGAGCTTTGGAAGTTCTGAGTTTTCAATAACAAAAGAATCTGATACATCTTTTCGTATTGATGTTAATAGACATCTTAATGCTAACGAATGGACAGATTTCATTTTCCAAGCTATTGTTGATGGCGGTTCTATTCGTGAATCAGGTACAAGTGGTACAATGACTGAACTTAAAATAAGAGATGTACAGCCTCTTAACTAATTATTAAAGATTTTTATTGGAGCACCACATATGAACGTGGTGCTCCTTTTTTACGATATGGGGAAGATAAGATATTATTTCAACAAAATTAAAGAAGGAAAGCTAAAAGACAAGCTATTGATATTCAAGTGGATATATGGATATGCAATAAACCATATACCCGCTATTGTAATATACACTTTACTTGGCATGACCGGAATAATACTTGGTCTTTTTACAAGCCTTAATTCACGAGATCTGGTTGATATAATCACAGGACATCGCACAGGGGAACTTTTGCGCACATTTATAATCATGATTGTACTTACAGTAGTGAATACTTGTGTTTCGCAGATATCAGGTTACCTTTCCACCAAAATCAGTCTTAAGGTTAATAATGAGATAAAGGCGCAGATCTTTGAAGGAATATTACGAACGGATTGGCAATCCCTGTCTAAATATCATTCCGGTGACCTTGTTATGAGATGCGGAAGTGACGCTTCCAATATTGCATCAGGAATTTTGACACTTGTACCAAACCTTATAATCTATATTTTCAGATTTGTATCCGCTTTATATATGGTTTGCATATACGATTGGACATTCGCTATTTTTGCGCTTGCCAGCATCCCGATAACACTGATCAGTTCGCGCTATTCTATGAAGATGATGAGAAAGAGCGGAATGGGAACTATGTCAGCATCCGCTAGAATGAACGGTTTTCATCAGGAGACCTTCTCGAATATTCAGACAATAAAAGCTTTTGATATGCTGTCATATCACATAGACAGGCTAAAAGAAATACAAAAAGGATATTCAGAAGCTACGCTTAAGTACCAGAAGATATCAATGCTCAATACTTTTATACTGACATTTGTATCTATGCTTGTATCCTACTCTGCACAGGCATGGGGCGTATATAAGGTTTGGAGCGGAGCTATCACATACGGAACAATGACCATGTTTATAGGCCTTTCAAGTTCTCTTACTGGCTCAGTTTCTAATCTTATCAGTTTTGTACCAACGTCTCTTAGCTTGTTTAACTCAGCTGACCGAGTTAAAAGCATACTGGACCTTCCAAGAGATGATTATTCCAATGCTGAAGATGTTGAAAGATTTGGGCAGGAGCATGCAGGTAAGGGAATAGGAGTAGAAGCCAGAAACGTGTCATTTGCTTACGAAGGTGCAGAAAATGTCTTTTCCAAGGCTGAATTTAATGCTAATCCTCATGAGACAGTTGCATTTGTCGGACCTTCAGGCGAAGGAAAGACAACTATGCTAAGACTACTTCTTGCTATAATAAGGCCCGGTGAGGGACAGGTGCGTATAACGACCGGTGATGGGGAACTTGAAGATAGTCTCTATGCAACAGCTGCAACGAGAAGTCTTTTTGCGTATGTTCCACAAGGAAATACAATGTTCTCGGGAACTATAGCTCAAAATATGAGAAATGTAAAAAAGGATGCAACGGATGACGAAATCATCAAAGCCCTGAAAATGGCTTGTGCGTGGGACTTTGTCAAGAAACTTCCTGAAGGCATAAACAGTGAAATGGGAGAGCATGGCAGTGGCTTTTCAGAGGGACAGGCCCAGAGGTTGTCTATTGCCAGAGCAATCCTTAGACAGTCGCCTATACTTCTTCTGGATGAAGCAACCTCTGCTCTTGATGTATGGACAGAAAAAGAGGTCCTTAAGAATATCATGGCAGATGAATATCCAAGGACCACTATTATTACTACACATAGACCTTCAGTATTAAAACAATGCGATAGAGTATATGCTATCAGAAACGGCAACTGTTGTAAGTTATCTGATGAGGAAATCAGCGAGATGGAAAGCATCGCCTGAATACTTAAGCTGTTGGACTATCGATTTGGGACTTTATGAATGCAGCTGCATCATCTGAGGTGTTGCAGCTGTAATTCCATACAGGATAGTCAGCGCTAACTTCCTGCGCGAAGCGAATAACGCTTAAGGTCATCTCACTATTCCACATCGGAGAGATGATTCGGTTCATAATAGCCAGAGCTTTAGCTTCCGGCTGCAAATGACTTACAAAATTCTTGGGATCCTGACGAAGCAGTACTATTCCTCTAAGCTCATAGTCTTTAGCATCATAGATTCCTGAAGTTCCACACCATGGCATGCCATACGCATATATTTTGCCATCATCACCTTTTCCCAATAGATTCAAATCGCCGTTGATCTGTCTTACGCCGTACAACCTATTCCAAAGCGCTGCATGTGTACTTTTGCCGATTCCGGATCCGGCAGAAAAGAGAAGAGCCTTGTGATCATACTCTACGGAAACCGAATGTATGGCAAATAAGTTATGGATTCTTGCCATATAAAGGAAAGCGTGACGAATAGCCCAGAATACTTCTTCCTTGGCATTATCAGTATCTTTAACAAAAACAGATACCTTCTGTCCGTCCGGTGATATATGAAGCTCGTCAACATGCTCCCATAACGGGAAAATGAGAATATATTCATCACATGTTTTTATGACGGATACCTCTTTATCACGAATGATCAGTTCACCGGATTTATGTATTACAGGTGCAATATGATAGACATAAATATTCTGGGTTTTATCAGCTGAGCAAGTGTATTCATCATCAGCAAAAGACATAAAGCTATCATCAAACATTTCTTCCTTGCCGAACAGATTTACGCAGATACCGGCAATATTCATGCTGACATATTTCTTGAGTTTAAGCTTTTTATAAAAATCAGTATCTATAACCATTCCTGAATAACAAAGGGAATCCATAAAGCTTTGAATGGAACGCTTTGCGTCAGGGCGATCTGCCTCGTCTATCTCAAAGTGTTCATAGCAACTATCAAAGATTTCTTCAATTGTCAGATCTTTGGAGAGTAAATTCCAGATAAAAACACCGGTATCATTTAGAAATAAGCTTTTCTTCCTATCTGCTACGCTTTGACCATGTGTTAGCAGACAAGGAGTGTCGCCGATATATTCAAGAGTAAAATCGTTATTTCTGATCATAGGTTACCCACTCTTAAGAAAATAAGGTTTAATACGAATAATACCAGCATATTATAACATATTAAAACCTGTTGCTCCTTTTTCTCACTATATGTTAAAATTGTTTGCAGTAGTACCGCATGTTGAGACGGTGGTGTTACTTACAAAGACAACCGCTTAACTATGCGGGTGTGAGAGCTGTTTAGAAAGAAATTGGTCGAATTTGACCAATTCAATTGTATTTGTGTAACATTTGGCGGTCTGCCTGTCTGGCAGGCTGCCACTATTCTGAAAATTCGAAATATAGGCAGTGAAAGTTACAGTCTATTTGCTGCTGGTATTCCAAAGTACAACTAAATCTAGTGTCATTTTCTGCTGCTTAAGCTTTTTTGCTCTGGTATCACTTGATTTTGCGTGGTGAATTCTGCCTATTACACCGGTTTGATTTCTAAAACCATCATTATGGTGATCATATCTATTAGGATTTATGTTAGCTAGCTGATTATTTGCCACTAACATATAAATCTTTGTATGTAATTATGTTGGTATGAGGAAAATCTATGGCTAACTTAATGGTAATTACCTAGCATTATGTTCTATTGAACAAAACCCGAAGTGAACATAATGATTTTTTTAGGAGATTATGTTTGTATGAATAAAATGGAGAATTAACATAAATAAAACAGCTTGAAATTATGTTAGTTAGTGAAAAATCTGTAGCTAACATAAATAGTCTTTCAAATATTTATGTTAGCAGGAGAGAAACTTGTAGCGAACATAAACAAGACTGCCAAACACTATGTTCAAAAGAGAAAAAACTGAAAAGAACATAACCATGCCTAATAATGTATATGTTAGTTGGAGAAAAGCTCTGAATTAACATAAATCATTAAAAATAAGATGAACATGAAATATGAATATGAAAAGAGGAGAAAACAATATGTATGGATTAAAACAGATGCTAGAACTCGAGGAGAATAGATTAAAGAATATGAAACAGAAGATAGAAGAAAGTCTATCTAATGCACCAGAGGGAAAAATAAGAGTGTCATCTACTGGAAATTATCCTATGTTTTTTCATTGTACAGATGAAAACTTTAAAAGTAGAAAAATAGGGCAATATATTACAAAAGATAAAAGAGATAATATTAAACCGCTAGTTCAAAAAGAATATGATAAAAAAATGAAGAGGATTGTAGAAAAAAGACTTAATCAAATCCAAAGATTGAACGTGGATTATTATGATAAAGAGCTAGAAGATATTTACAATAATATGCATCCTATAAAACAAAAATATGTAAGTCCGTATGAAGTATCTTGGGAACAAAGAGTTTACGATTGGAAATCAATTCCCTATACCGGTAAAGAATTCGAAGAAGGTACTCCTGAGATATATACCAAAAAAGGAGAAAGAGTAAGATCAAAATCAGAAAAGCTGATAGCAGATACTTTATTTGATATGGGAATTGAATATAAATATGAATGCCCAATATATCTAAAGGGATATGGCCAGGTACATCCTGACTTTACAATGCTCAGTCGTAAAACCGGAAAAGAAATATATTGGGAACACGATGGCAGAATGGATGATCCCAAATATTCCGAAAAAGCTGTAAGAAAGATAAATTCCTATATCTTCAATGGAATACTTCCGGGAGATAGTCTGATGCTTACTTTTGAAACAACAAATGTTGTGCTTAACGATAGGACTATCAAGAAAATGATTGATAATTATCTAATGTAATAGAACTATAGATATCTTAAATAAGGTGCAAGATATATATCCATATAGAGATGAATATAGAGATGGAAATAGGGAGGGATATAGAGAGAAGAAATTATTATAAACGATGATTTACTATGATATAATTGCTCTATATAACGATAGGTAATTGACGTAATAATATGAGGCGATGGGCATGATAAAGAGAAAGAAATCCTTTTTTATCCTTACTGTAACTATGATTGTAATGACGGCTTTTACCGCTTGTGGAAGTACCGCAACAAACTCAGGGGAACCGGCTGCCATAGAAGAAACTCCGGCATCTGCACATGAACACTCTTGGACTGAAGCTACCTGCACAACTCCACGCACCTGCGAGGAATGTGGTGCGACAGAAGGCGAGGCCCTGGGCCATGACTGGGTGGAAGCTACCTGTGAAGCCCCAAAGACCTGTTCACGCTGCGGGGAGACTGAAGGGGAGCCTCTTGAGCATCAGTGGACCTTTGCGACTATCGATGCTCCCAAAACATGCGAAGTTTGTGGCCTAACTGAAGGTGAACCGGTATCGGTAAAAGAAATTGATTTAAGCTCATATACCAAGAATTGGAAGATAGTAGCACCATTTAAAGATACTATCATATGCGAAAAGTCTGCTAATTACGTATATACAATTGCAGTTTTTGATTATGAAGGCAACAAATTAAAAGAGATTACAAAAGCCCCTGATTATGATGAAGCCTGTGGTGTAAGCATCCCATATATATTCCAGGATGATATACAGCTAGGGTTCCAAATTGCGTGCAATAACATATATACCAATGAAGGCACTATTGATTTATACGACACCAAAGGAGAACTTATCAAAACTATCAAATCTTCCTGGGATTCAGGGGATGATGGATATCTTGCAATGGCAAACTCCAACAATTCTGATTATTTCATTGAAGTGGTACGTCCTGATAATTCACCTGTTTTTGGTATGGATGTTCATAAGCTTGAATTGGAGGACCCTTCAGGTCTTAACCTGGCAGAATTTGGAACTCCTGAGTACGATAAGTCTAAATTTGGTTATTGTGGTCGAATCATGACAGATGGCATGAGTGGATATTTAGTGGCTAATGCAGATGAAAGTAAGTATGGCTATGCTGACGATTCTTTCAACGAAATAGCTATGTATGCGGATGCATCAAATTTCAATTACTACGGATATGCTTTGGTTTCCGATGATCTGAAATCCTTCAGTATTATTGATAGAGATCAGCACGTAGTGGCCAAGGATTTTGCCAAGGGAATGGGCTCATATGTTCAAAGAACCTACGGCCCTGTAATTGCACTGATGGTTTCAGATAAGGAGACAAGGTATTTCTATATAGGTGGTGAATTAGGCAATACATCGTCTACGGAAGGTACAACAGAGTCGGCAAAATCGTATTCCGGCGAAAAGTCCTCCTCAAAGGGCGCTGTAGATGCAACGTCTTTAAATGATGGTGTGCATGCTTCTGATTTCCACCCTGATTATGATTTTGACTACAAAAAATATGCCAAGGCAAAAGGGCTTAAGAAGGCAGTAATAGAGGATGAGGACGTTGCCTTTTGCGGAGATGGTTGGCTTGTTGCCACCAACACAAACAAGGACCATATGTCCGGGAAAACAGGTATCTCCTACATAGGAATCGGCAAGTATGATAATGATGATCTTAGTACAAAAGAAATGACATATGTCTGCAAGATTTCTTTTGCCGGTAAAGCCTGGAGGATAGAGGGGATGGAAAAAGACGCTACTGTTATGTGCGAAAGTGCCTCAGAAAAGCTTGATCTTATCATCGACTATATGAAGGCCTATCCTGATCCAAATGAAAAGCCTAATATCGAGGGCCTTCAATTCATTCCGTGGGAATACCTTTATAAATAATAATTATTTATTGAATGAGCATCTGTCAGTCACAGGTGCTCATCTTTTCTTGGAACACCGCCTATACATGGGGAGAATGGGTTGATATAATCAATTCTATGGTGGGAGGTCCTATGGGGACTGTGATTAAGCCTGCTATGAGCGAGCATGTTGATTCTATAGATGTCGTTTAGACTATATATAACTAAAATAAGCGGGGGAAATAGTTTTGGAAATTGTTGTTTTATCAGCAATATTGTGTGAGATATTTATGGGGATTTATGTCAGAATGGAGATCAAGGAGAAGTATCTTCCCGCTGTTATCTTTAAAGGGATAGCTTCCCTTTTCTTTGTTATTATTGGACTTATGTGCAGTAGTGGCGGAAGAACTGCTAACCTAGTAATTCTGGGACTTACTCTTGGATTTATAGCTGATATTTTGCTAAATCTACAATATCTTTTTGATAAAAATGAAAAACGGTTTTTTGCTCTCGGAGCCTTAGTGTTTCTTGCTGGGCATATAGCTTATTTTGCAGCAATATATCCACTTGTTTCAAATCATGCATTATTTCTTGCTTTGGGACTTGCAGTAGCAATAGTTCTGGAAATCATTCTATTTAAGCTTACTACCGTGGATAAGGTGATGCTAATTTTTGGCATTACTTATGTGACCTTAGTAACACTTCTTACAGCTATTTCCTTTGGAGCCTTAGTTGAGTGCATGACAAAATTTACCATATTGTTTTTCTTTGGAATATTTCTTTTCCTTGCAAGCGACTCGGTGCTTATAATTAACTATTTTGGACAGAAAGTAAGAAATAGCCTAAGGGTTATAAATGGGATTTTATACTACACAGGGCAGATTCTTGTGGCAATAAGTCTGATAGGGCTACAGGGATAAAGAAACATATGCCGAAGAAAGTGAAGAAAAACGAGGTTCCTACCAGCGCGAAGATGCAGCCCTTAGAGAGTATATGGAATGGAGAAAGATTGAACGATGATAAAAGCATTACTTACAATGGATGATTTTTCTGTTAGGTGCACACCTGCTATTGTGGATTATCTTGAAGGAAAACATATACCTGTAATACTGTTTGCATGGGGACAGAATGTAGAGCAGTATCATGATGAGGCCTTATATGCGGTGAAAAAGGGAATTGTCATAGGTAATCACAGCTATACCCATCCACATTTTTCTGAGATTTCTTTTGATGAAGGGGTAAAAGAAATTGAAAAATGCGAGAGTGTACTGGATGAATTGTACAAAGAAGCCGAAGTACAGCGAAAATATAGACCGTTCCGATTTCCATATGGGGATAAAGGCGGAGAGAACAAAGAACTACTCCAGAAATACTTAGCAGAGCACGGCTATGATAAAGTTGATGACACCAATATCCCATACCTCTGGTGGAAAGAAAATGGTCTTGATAAGGACATAGATACATTTTGGACTTTTGATTTTGCTGAGTACAATATCAGACAGGGCAGTGGTTTTACGTTGGATGATGTCTTCAAGAAAATGAATGATATGAATCCAACTTCCGGAGCAGCTCTGTTTGCACCTGATAGCTATCACATTTTGCTGTTCCATTCTCATGATGAAACGCAAGAACTGGTACCTGAGTATTATAAAAAGGTGCTTGATGAATGCATTGCAAAAGGTGTTGTATTTGTAGAACCCAAATTCAAGTAACAGTCAGAGGTTGGAATAAGGAATTACAGAAGATGAGTGGAGAGCTTTAAAAGAGCATCTGGAATGGAGGTTTCAATAATGGATTCCCAAAAGCTTGCAGTTATCTTGCCAGGGACAGGATATACCAAGGACAAGCCGCTTTTATACTACGCTTCAACGATAGCTATGAAAAAGGGCTACGAAATCATTAACGTTGGCTATGACAAGTTCTTTGAAGGGGTTAATTACCGCAACAAAGATGAGATGGATGCGGTGACAGGTAAGGCCTACCAATATGCAGCGAAGAGGCTAGATGAGATTGATTTTAGCCAGTATGAGACAGTGGTTTTTATTGGTAAGAGCTTTGGCACTATAGTTGGAACTACATACGCTTCAGAGCACAATCTGGACATTAAGCAGGTGTGGTACACACCTGTCATGGAGGCTTATGAGAAAGCCATCGGTGAGATTGTTGCTTTCATGGGAGACAAGGACCCAATAGCAAATGTTGATGATGCCCATCGCAAGGCCAAGGAAAAAGAGATTCCGCTTCATGTATATCCAGATGCCAATCATTCTCTGGCAACAGGAGATGCACTTATAGACATTGATACACTCAAAAGTGTGATGACAATCACAAATGAGTTTATTGAATGAAGTAAGAGACTCTACTTTACGTAGGTACACTATAAGTTTTCACTGTTCTACAATTTGAACATGGAGGTGAAATGTTATGAACCAATATGTTACAGGAGCAGCTATGATGACACTCAGGAGCGAAGAGAGCTTGAGAAGATAGCCAAAAAGCTGTTTGGATAATGTGATGAAGCGATATAAGTAGGGGAACTAGTGATGATTAAGAGTAAAACAAAGTATGAGGCAACGCCTGAAGAAATTAGAGAGTTGTTCAACACTCACAAAATAGGAGCTGTGACTGACATTAATCCTCTTGGAAATGGTGAATTCAATGCGGCATATAAAGTTACCTGCGACAATCGCGTTAGCTATGCTCTCAAAATTGCACCTCCGGAGGGCGCAACAGTCCTTACCTATGAAAAGAATATGATGGAATCTGAAGTGTTCTGGTATAAAAAAATGCATGAGAATACTGATATTCTCTGCCCGGAGGTGTACGTGTCAGATTTTTCCAAGAACATCATAAAAAGTAACTGCTTTGTCATGCAGATGATGGAGGGAGAGCCTTTGTGGGCTGTAAACTTCTCGGATCAGGAATATGAAAATGTTCAGAAGCAGAAAATCGGAATGCTTGCCAAAATTCACAGGATAACAAATGACAAGTTTGGTTACATACAATCGGGGCTCTATGATACCTGGTATGAGGCACTTAAATCCATGGCATGCAATCTGGTCACAGATTGTAAGGCACTTGGATATGAAACTCCGGATGGAGAGAAATTCTTAAGGCTCATTGATAAGCATGAGCAATTACTTCGCAAAGTTCTATGCCGTATGGTGAATTTTGACCTTTGGGACAGCAATGTTTTATATAACAACGGAAAAATCTGCTGGATTGATCCTGAACGCGGTTTCTGGGGTGATCCTGTGGCGGACTTTATTACACTTGGCCCAGGTCAGAAGAGCCCACTTTCTTCAAAGGGAAAAGAGCTTGAAATCTATAATGAAACAGCAGATGAGAAGATAGTTCTTTCTGATGAGACTGAGATCAGGTATGAGCTGGCTGTATGCTATCTTGCCCTTATTGAAGAGGTTGAGAAATACGTCAGATATGAACCTGATGAGACAAACTACATCAGAAATACCAAGGATGCCAGAATAATGTATGATATGGCTTTTGACATATTGTGAGTATGGTGTAAATATCATAAGATTTTTTATATAAAATAAGATGACACATAAAGCGGCTCTGCCTGGATTAGGCAGAGCCGCTTCACTTAAATTAAATGGGAAATTATGAAGTAAGTTTAAGCTGCTTTAGATTTGTCTGCGTCCTTCTTGGAAACATGCTGATTGTAGAGAGTCTTGGCTGCAATAAATGCAAGTACCAAAGACAGGGCAACTAAGAGAACAGCGATAACTGACTGAATGAGAGCCCAGTAGTCAGCGGCTCCTGTAAGGAAGGCTGTCATCTTGGCTATGATAGTCTGAACCAGAGAACAGATAGTTACAAGAAGCATGAATGTCATTGGAATAAAGAACATCTTGTTGTTCTTGCCAACTTCTCCAAGCCATACACATACAGCAAGAAGGCCAACTGCTGCAAGAAGCTGGTTAGCAGCACCAAATAATGGCCAGATCTTGGTATAGCCTGTCATACCAAGGCTGACACCAAGTACTACTGTGATAACTGTAGCCAGGTAAGGGTTGGACAGGACTTTCTTGTAACCTGTAAGGTCTTTCTGTGTCTCACCCTTTTCAACAAAGAATTCCTGGAACATATATCTTGCAAGACGAGTAGCTGTATCCAGAGAAGTAAGGCAGAATATTGAAACAGCAAGGATAAGCATCTGATACATGATATTCTCAGCACCCGGAATAAATGTTCCGATCATTGCTGATAATCCGCCGGCAAAAACCTGTGTTGGGCTTGCATAGGTTCCATCTGAAGCGGAAGCCCATACGAAACCGATCGCGCAAAGAGAAATAACAGCTACGCTACATTCAATCATCATAGAACCATAAGCTACAGGGCGGGCATGTTTTTCGTTGTCCAGCTGCTTAGCTGATGTTCCTGAAGAAACCAGTGAGTGGAATCCGGAAATAGCACCGCAGGCGATTGTAACGAAGAGCGCAGGGAAAGCAGTTCCTGTTGTGAACACGCCTGTTCCCTTAAGTGCTGCATCTCCGAAGGCAGGTACCTGGAAAGTACCTTTACCAACCAGGACGGCACCGATTACAGCGATTACACCTGCTGCAATCATAAAGTACAGAAGGAATGAACTAAGGTAATCTCTTGGCTGGAGCAAAATCCATACCGGTGTTACGGAAGCAACAAGGATATATACGCCTATTACCCACATCCACGCATTGTAGCTAAGTGCGATAGGATGGAAGTTAAGTCCAAGAGCTACGATTGCGACGATTCCGATGCATCCCAGAACAGAAGCTACTGCTACATTTACATTCTTACGATATACGAAAAATCCAAATACTATAGCAAGTAAAATAAACAGAACAGAAATCATGGCTGTTGACTCGTTGGCTGCCAAAGTTGCTCCTTCAACGGCCTTACCTGCTGCAGTTGTTGTTCCGAAGGTACTTGCAACGATTGAACTAAAGGCTGCAACAACCAAGAGAAGTGTAAGATAGCCAAAGGTAAGAAAGAGCTTTTTAGCTCCTTTTCCCATTGTTGAGTTGATGATTTCTCCGATAGACTGGCCCTTATGGCGAAGTGATGCAAACAGTGCACCAAAATCGTGAACTCCACCAAAGAAAATTCCTCCAATGAGAACCCACAAAAGAACCGGAACCCAGCCAAATACTGCGGCCTGAATAGGACCATTTATAGGGCCTGCTCCGGCGATTGATGAAAAGTGATGTCCCATAACCACAGGTGTTTTGGCAGGTACGTAGTCCATGCCATCCTCAAGTTCGTGGGCAGGTGTCTTTCTGCTTGGGTCGATTCCCCACTGTTTAGCAAGCCAGCCACCATAAAAAACATATCCGGCAGCAAGAATAACGATGCTTGCGATTAAAAGTAATGCTGCATTCATGATACTTTCTCCTCCTTATCCCTTTTAAGGGAAATAAATATATTGGTTAAGAGCGGCTTTAGCTCTTTTCCCATGCAATTTGTAAATACAGCCTGATTATCCATACAGGCAAGACCTATTCTGGCTTCGCAGTGACCGCGAAGATTAAATAGATACCCTCTGTCGTAACTAAATCTCTTAAGCTTTTTAAGGACCGTTTCAGAGGGGGAGGTTTCTGAAATGACAACTATAGTCATATAGGAACACATATGGTCTTTTTCCGGATACTTTTCACCTTTTAGGACTAGAGTTGGCTCCATTTGCTCTACAAATATCCTTCGCATTTCATCTATGAAATTGTCATCTATGGATTTTATTTTTATGAAAAGAACGTGCTCATAGGCCCTAATTGCCCAAAGCTTCGCTTCTTTTTTTAAGACGTACTTTTCACCAAGAGAAAAGAATCTTGCATACGCAGGATACACCTTATTTCCCAAAGTAAAATCTTCTGTAATATCGAAGTTTGCCCTATATCGGCGTAAAAGCTCCCTCAAATAGTCATCACAAGCATGATTCATGACTTTGCCCCACAACAAACTAAATTTAATAATTATTTAATTTATCACTTTAAAGTGCTATTGCAAGATAACAAAATTAATCAATTTTAAAATTCGAGATTAATTTTGTAATGTATTATTGTCAAATGAGCAAGGGGGATAGTAAAATAGCTTGGAATAAAAAATAGAGGTAAGAATATGAAGTTTTACGTAGATTTTGATGATTGTCTTTGCGAGACTGCAAGAGCTTTTACCGGAATTGCAGACAGATTGTTTGATAAAAAAGTTCCATATGAGGACATAAGATTTTTTAATCTAAAAGAGTCTTTTGGACTAAACGATGACCAATATGATGAGCTGATGATAGAAGGGCATAGGCCTGAAGTGCTTCTTTCCTATGAGGAGACACCGGGGGCATCACAGACTCTCAATGAACTTATAGATAATGGACATGAGGTATCTGTTATTACAGGTCGTCCTTACAGTGCTTATGAAACCTCAAGAAAATGGCTTGATGACCATGGACTTGATCGTGCAAAGCTTTTTTGCCTGGACAAATATGGAAGAGATTCCTTTATAAAGAACAGTGAGTTTAATCTGAAACTTGAAGATTACTACAAAATGGAGTTTGACTATGCCATCGAGGATTCTCCGCTGGCATTTAAGTTTTTTGATCACTTACCTGATCTTAAGGTTATGGTCATTGACAGACCTTGGAATCATGAAGTGGAGCTTCCCGGTAACTTTACCCGCTGCACGGACTGGAAGATGATTAAGAATCTGATTGGTTAATGATAGCTTAAGAGAGTAGTGGATAAGCCAAAGGACATTCAGGCAATTGTTTGAATAGAATATTTCAGTGCTTGAACAATCTTGTCCCCATTTGAATAATAGTGATTTCACTTCCGTTGCATATGGTTTGCACACTTCCATTTTCTGTAGAATAATAGGTAATACCTGCTTTATTAAGGAGTGATTTTACCTGATCTTCTAAGGGGCGTTCACTTCCTGTACTGATTATGGCAAAGCCTGGAGAGACTAGAGCTAGTAGTTCCTCCAGGTTTTCTTTATATCTTCCGTGATGAGGAAGCTTTATCCAGTCTGCCGAAAGGTCATCCCCTGATTCTAGAACCTGCGCAATGCGGGCTTCTTCTATGTCTCCTGTAAAAAGAAATTTCTTTTCCCCGAAAGTAATCATGCAAAGAAGGCTCATATTGTTATCCATGTTATCAAGATCAGAGATAAGAGCCTTGGAATTATTTGGAGGAATAATCTGAATAGTTAATTTGTCTAAATCCAGATTGACTATTTCAGAAACAAAAGTTACATTATCTTTTCCGGAAATGGCATCCATGATTTTGTTGTATCCGGATTTGGAGCTCACATAATCAGGAAGATAGATTTCTTTTACGTCATAATTCTTGAGAAGCTTAGCAGCACTGCCAACATGATCCTTATCATAATGGGTCAGGAGCATGAAATCTATGGCCTTTTTGCCGCTATTTTCAAGGAAACTACTTATTGTCTCATAGGAATCCTTGGTTCCAGTATCAATGATCCCACAATAATCGTTATATTCGATAAAGGCACAGTCCGCCTTACCGACATCAAGGTTTGTGATTACAAGCTTATCCGAATAATCAGCAATAGTATTTAAGCTATTATATCCGCGCCAAAAAGCTATGGCTGCAAATGCACATAGCAGAAGAACTGTCACGCAGATAATCAATATTATTCTATTTTTTTTCGAATGTTTAGTATTCATATGTCTAATTATATATGATTATATTTCGATTAAAAATCATTAAAAAAATCAGGTCCGAATAATCCACTTGTAATGCGGTATTCGGGGGTGCTATTATATGTAAATAGCATGGAAACTGAGCCTGAATGAAGATAGGAGAGCTTGATGCAGATAAATAGGTCACAGTACAGATGTAGCTTTAAACTTCTGACAAACGATGTCCCTCTTGATAATATCATTGAAAGATGCAGAGAAAAGGCGTCGGCACTTATTAAAAAAGGAGAACTGGTTAACGTATCCTTTTACAGATACGAGAATATGGGCTTTCTCTACATTGAGAGTGTTGGCAAATACTCACAGGCAGAAACTTTGATGGCTGATCTTAAGCCCTATCTCAAACCCTGGCCTGAGGAAGACGGGGACAGATACTTTGCGCCTATGATAAATGTTTACTATCATCATGTTCCGGATGAAGACCTTGATATATGGGAAAAAGAGAGAACAACTGACAGTAAGACAAGGGTAGGCAGAGTGGCATTTGTATATCCGGATAAACTCCCTTCTTACGTGATGCATCACAAGGCAATCGTGGATGAGGGGCTTCTTATGGGAGATAAGTATGCTTATATTTCTATGCATGAGAATCTTTTGTTTTCCTATTATGAAGAACCCAGAAACAATGTAAATATCAGAAATTTAGATGAAAAGTCAGTTGCTATAGAAAAATGGATGGAGGCAGATCCCGAATCACACTTTGACAGAGAAAAGGCAAAGGGCAGTAATTTCCTTGTAATTCCATGCCTTTTTAGCGTCGACAGAGTGGATGGTTGACAGATAATGGTTGAGATAAAGCAGAAAAACTTAGACAGACGTGAATGGTACACAGATACAGACAGAGATTTTGTGTGTAAATATCACAAGGACGATTTCTTTGAAGGCGGTATAGGCCTTATAACCTTCACCGGAATCAAGGCTCCGGATGAAGTGGATAAAGCAGATGGCAACAAGCTTATTATTTCAGATAAGGGGTATCAGTGGGTAGAACTTGCGCCAGGTGACAAGAATTATGTGATCACAAGTATGTTCCGTGGTGATGAGATTTTTCAGCACTATGTGGACATTACACTTAAGAATGAAGTAGCAGAAAATGGTGATGCAGTGTTTTATGATCTTCTTCTAGATGTGGTTATAGACGGCAATGGAACCATTTCGGTAATTGATACTGAGGAACTTGATGAGGCTCTGGAAACCGGTGTTATCTCAAAGGAACAATATGATCTTGCCAGAAGTACAGCAGAAGATGTAGTTGAGCTGTTCAAACACGATCAAAAGTTAGTTGAACAGAAGCTTGCTTTGTATAAAGAAATGCTAGAGAACTAAGAGAAATATTTAATCAGTTTGCAAAAGAAACTATAGATAAGATTATAAAAATATGCAAGGAGGCATCATTATGAACATAGGTAGTTCCAACGACGAAGCTGCGGTAAAAGCGCAGTACGCAAATTCAAACAGCTTAAGTACAAGAATCAATTTCCATGAGCTGTATTCCACCAACAAACAGGGGTATGGAAACTGGATCATGTCTAATTATGAAATTCCTGAGGGGGCTAAGGTCCTTGAGCTTGGATGCGGAACCGGGGCATCCTGGATAGGACATGACGACCTGATAGCCAAGTGTGATAAGCTTCTTTTGACTGACTTTTCAGAGGGAATGCTTGAAACTTGCAAAAAGAATGTGGGCGAAAGAGATAATGTTGAGTACATGCAGGCAGATATTCAGGACCTGCCTTTTGAAGATAACTCTTTTGACATAGTTATTGCCAACGCTATGCTATATCACATTCCGGACCTTGATAAAGGAGTCAGAGAAGTTCGCAGAGTCCTTAAGGACGGCGGCACTTTTTATGCTTCAACCTATGGTGAAAACGGCTTTTCAGAGGAACTTGCCAAGTGGTTTGATCTGGGTGGAGAGGCCTTTATGCCAAACCATAATTTCACTCTTGTTAATGGAAAAGATATACTGGGTAAGCAGTTTAGTGATGTTCAGGTGCTCTTTTACAAGGATTCTTTCCACATAACCAATGTTGAGGACCTGGCTGATTATCTTCAGAGTCTTAAAGCACTTCATGGGATAGGATCTCTTTCAAGAGAAAAGACAATAGAAGTTCTTTTAACTCATGAAGTAAATGGGGCCATAGACCTTCCTAAGGATTATGGAATGTTTATTGCCAGGTAAATATATTAATAATAAAAAAGTCTGCATCCACGTTAAGCAAACGAGATGCAGACTTATTTTTCGCCACAAGGATTATCAGAACTTTACAACTTCGGGTGCACTGGTAAAAGAACTGAAGGTGGCGGTAGCATTCTTAAGATAGAAAACTTCTGTATTTCCATCGTCAGCCTTGTACATTCCCTGAAGAGAAGGATAAGCATCTAGCATTGACTGCTTGGCTTCAAGTCTGTCATCCTCAACGAGTTCTCCGGCTACTCTAAGCCACTGGCCATTCATGAAGGCACAGATCTCGCATTTAGGATTCTTGTGTATCTGCTTAGATACATCTTTTACCTTACCTGTCTGGATGTAAAGCTTTCCTTCAAAAATGTGAGCAGTACCAAAAGGTCTTACTCTTGGCTGATCGCCATCAACAGTAGCAAGATAGTAGGTGCCTGCGTCTTTTAAAAATTTCTCGACTCTTTCCATGATGTTTTTCACCTCCAATGGATATTATCCTTAATTTGATATCATTATACGCTGAATTTAAGTTGTATGCAATCCATTTACTCTCTGCCGCTCCAGCAATAGGTACACAGATTGCATGGCTCAAGAGGAATTGCCTCAATCATGTCATCCAGTCTGTGGTAGTGCAGGGATGTGAAGTTAAGATCTTTTCTGATTTCTTCCA
Organism: Butyrivibrio sp. VCB2006; assembly: GCF_000420945.1. Lineage (GTDB taxonomy): Bacteria > Bacillota > Clostridia > Lachnospirales > Lachnospiraceae > Butyrivibrio. Next base: position 282,138 of record NZ_ATVX01000002.1, on the reverse strand, counting down.
GCATTGCATCATATTCGGGAGAATCAGGATCAGTGTACTTTCTGACTGTCTCTTCGTCTGGGGATGGATAACCCTCAAGCTTTTCGATAACGCGTCTTGTGATCAGCTCCATCTCTGAGTTTGAACGGGAGAAGTTAAGGTATTTACAGCCGTAGATAAGAGGAGGGCAGGCAGGTCTAATATGAACCTCGCTGGCGCCGCTCTTGTACAGGAACTCTGTGGTTTCTCGCAGCTGAGTTCCTCTTACGATAGAGTCATCAATGAGAAGAAGACTCTTGTTTTTTATGAGCTGATTGACCGGTATAAGCTTCATTTTGGCGATAAGGTCACGCCTTGACTGAACTGTAGGCATAAAGGACCTTGGCCAGGTTGGGGTATATTTTACAAATGGTCTTGAATAAGGAATTCCGGAAGTGTTGGAATAACCGATGGCATGGGCAACACCTGAGTCAGGAACTCCGGCAACAAGGTCAGGGTGGATGCCTCTTTGCATATCTCTTTGGGCAAGCTTGCCACCACAGGCATATCTTATATTTTCTACGTTTAGCCCCTCGTAAGTGGAAGCTGGGAATCCATAGTAAATCCAAAGGAAAGTACATATTCGCATTTCCGAAAATCCGGGAGCTACGATTTCCACTGATTCCGGGGTGATATAAGCAATTTCTCCGGGTTCAAGCTCTTTATACGCCGTGTATCCGAGATTTAGATAGGAAAAACTTTCGAAGCAGACACAGAAGCCTTCATCCTTCTGACCAATCTGGACAGGGGTTCTGCCTAAACGGTCTCTGGCTGCATAAATACCCTCCGGGGTCATGAGAAGAAGAGACATTGATCCCTTTATAACTTCCTGTGCATAGCGAATACCTTCTACGATTGTAGACTTTTGATTGATGATAGATGCCACCAGCTCGGTAGGGTTGATGTCTCCACCACTCATTTCAAGGAAATGTGAGTGATTGTCCTTAAAGAGCTGATCAGTGATTTCAGTGATGTTGTTGATCTTGCCAACAGTAGTGATTGCGAATGTTCCGTGATGAGATCTGACGATAAGGGGCTGAGGCTCGAAGTCGGAAATACATCCGATACCTAGATGGCCCTCCATTCTAAGCATATCGTCTTCAAATTTGGGTCTGAAATATGACCTTTCAATGTTGTGGATAGAACGATCGAACCCTTTTTCCTTGCTGTAGACTGCCATTCCGGCGCGACGGGTTCCTAAATGTGAGTGATAGTCAGTTCCGTAGAACAAGTCGAAAACCGCACTTTCACGAGATGCTACTCCAAAAAATCCTCCCATGGACTCCTCCTAATGTGTGAATTAAATTGGTGCAAATGACATAAGTGAAAATAAACCGCTTATGGGAAGTATCATACCACAGTAAGAATAAAAAATGTGATTACATTTGAAAAAATAATAAAACAATTATTAAAGTATCGTTATAAAGCACAAAATTTAACGAATTAGAGTTACTATAAAGCTAAGAAATATTTTTGAGAATCAGGAGGACGTGTACAGTGAGCAAAGATGGTGGTAAAGCTAATTCTTCTAACTTTTTCCAGAAAATTATTTTCCAAAATCTGGCTATTAATGTTGTTATGCTTGTGATGTTCATTATCACAATAATAGTGACAAACAATAGCGTAAAGACCTTGATTAGTTCGGCAGTAGTGGCAAGTACTAATGAAGTTAATCTTTTGCAGAAGGAAGCTGAGCTTAAGCAGAGTCTTATACATATTTCCGCTGAAATCAACATGTATCTGGGACAAATGGAAGCAGGTGCAGATATAACAGAAGAAAATTTTGCGGATTTTGATAATTACGTTGCTTCAGTGGAGGAACCACTGGTATTTATTGAAAACAGTATTCTTGTTTCTCAGACAGCTGATGGCGGACAACAGGCGGCAGAACTGAGGTCAAACACTGAAGCCTTTCTTCAGACTGCCCAGAACCTGAAAAGCAGTATTCTGGCTAAGGATCTTGCCGGGGCAATTTCCTATGTTTCCCAGGATTACGGTGCAAATTTAGGGGCTGTTAATGCTTCAATAGAGACTGTGGAAACTACAATTCTAGCACTTCAGGATGGTCTTCCTAATTATCTGTATGCTATTTATCAGAGGGCACTTAAGGGAATTATTATTCTGGCTGTAATATTTGTGATTCTGGTCATTGTGAGCCTTATTCTTAGTATTACCAGAATCAGCAACAAGATTTCCGGAATTGTTAACGAACTTCAGAAGATTATTTCCGACATAAATGAGGGTAAGGGCGATCTGACTGAAAGAATCCATACTAAGACTACCACCGAGCTTTCTTTTATCGTAGAAGGAATCAATCAGTTCATTGAAACTCTTCAGGGAATAATTAAAGAAGTTAAAGATGGTTCAATGGTACTCTCATCTGCGTCAGATAGTATGACAAGTAAAATTGCAAAGGCTAATGACAGTATTACCAATACTTCAGCAGCTTTGGAAGAGCTCTCCGCAAGCATGGATACTGTATCTAATACAGCTGATCATATTTCAGGAAGACTTGAAGAAGTTAAGGAAGCTACAAACGAAATCAGACAGGAAGCATCAAACGGAACAGAAACTGCAGCAAATATTAAGAAGGAAGCTGACGAGATCAAGTCAGAGGCAATCAGCAAGAAAGACAACACAGGAGCTAAGATCAGTGAGCTTGGCAGTGTCCTTGAACAGTCTGTTAAGGATAGTGAGAAGGTTGCACAGATCAACGAACTTACCAAGGTTATTCTTGATATTGCCAGCCAGACTAACCTCCTTGCTCTTAATGCTTCTATTGAGGCTGCAAGAGCCGGAGAAGCCGGCAAGGGATTTGCTGTTGTTGCTCAGGAAATCAGTGCACTTGCTGAGAACAGTAGACAGACAGCCGGAAATATCCAGGTTATAAGTAACGAGGTTACAGAGGCCGTTAACTCTCTTTCAAGCAATGCGATGTCAGTTATCGAATTTATCAATGCAGAGGTTCTTTCAGACTATGATGCCTTTGTTGAGACCAGTGAGAAGTACGAGAATACTGCAGTAATCATGGATGAGATTCTTGAGAAGTTCACTGACAAGGCTGATAACCTCAATGGTATCATGGATAGAATGGCTGAATCAGTAGAAGCAATCACAGAGTCGGTAAAAGAAAGTACTCAGGCAATCAGTCTTTCTGCTGATAATTCCACAGAGATTGTTGGAGAAATTCAGGGCATCAGCGATGCAATGGGTGAGAATAATAAGGTTACTGAACAGCTTAACAACAGTACGCAGAAATTTGCTAATCTGTAATGGTATGTAGCTGTTCAAAAATCGTAAACTATGACGCAAAAAAATACCCATCACTTTGGTTAACGCCAAGGTGATGGGTATAATTATTTATGCAATGTTTTGTCTGAAAATATTCTCTTTTCTTGGTTCCAATGCATGAAGGAGAATCATTCCGAGAAGATAGCAGGAAATAACTTCTCCAATACCAACTGTCAGCATGAAGAATGGAAGTGTTCCCTCAAGATGGTAAACATATAAGAGCACAGGTGGAACAACAAGTACATTTGCTACAATCGGAGGAATAGGGCACAGCCATTTTTTAATGTTTGATTTGCAGTAGTAATCCGCATGTCCCGGAGTCTTAAATCCATGGGCGATGAAATAGGTTACAAGGGCTCCAACAAGTGTAGCAAGTGATCCGAAAATGGTATCAAGGAGCATGCATCCTGTAAGCGTGTTGGAAATAATGCATCCGAGGAATAAACCCGGGATTGCAGCCGGTGTAAAGTAAGGCAGAATGGTAAGTGCCTCTGAGAAACGAACCTGGATTGCATAGTTGGCAAGACCAAGAGCGTTGGCAAGTAGTGTGAGAACTACATAAAGAGCTGCAATGGCAGCAGCCTGAGTGATAAATAGTACATTTTTGTTACGCATATTAAATTTCTCTCCTTTAGTTTTGTTTTATGTCAGGAAGGTTTCGAACTGACATGGAACGTATAAAATCATTACATCTTATGCGTGTAACTTTGCTATAATATCACTAGAAGGGTATTTTGTCTATTATGGAGGACAAGAAGTTTTTTACTTTTATGAATTGGAGGAGCTTTTATGATTTGCGATAATTGCCTGACTACAATTCCGGATGATACCGTTGTTTGCCCTGTTTGCGGTAGTAAATTGGGAGAAGCTTCTGATGAACCTAAAGAATCAGAGGCCAGGGAAATGGTTCCTAAGGCTGAGGTAGAGACAAAGGCGGATCCTGATGTGGAACTTGCCAACGACCTTCTTGCGGAAGGCGTGGGCGAACAGGCAGAGGCGCCAATAAGGATAGAGGATATTTTGGAATCTGATAAGGCACCGGTTAGGCCTGTGAATAGGGAAAAAGAAAAATTAGATCCGAAGTATCTTATTGCTTTTATAGTTACTGTTTTGGTTCTGATAGTAATGTTATTTATGTTTTTACTTAAGTAAGTGGAGGAAAAATGGGAGAGACTTTTAGTACATTAATTGATTTACTGATAGTTGGGGGAATAATATTGGCTGTTGTTAAAGCCAACAAGAAGAAACAAAAAAATGGGGCTACTATCGCTGCAAATGCCCCCAAAAAGTATGATACATACAGAAATAAAAAGTATGATACCTTTAATAAGAAACCCGGAAAATATGATACTTTCAATAAGAAGTCCATATTTAATACTTCCGGGGCGCAGCCACATGTCCATGAAACACGAAAATACACTTCAATGTCTGATGCATCCAAACTGCCGCCGGGATATATTCTCTTAAATGGCGAGCCTGTAAGAGTCGCAGACCTTGAAGGAAAATAAGTAGAAATTTTAATGACCTTTTTGTATAATTCAATGAGTTATATAGAAAGGTCTTTTTTATGAGAAAAAGTATATGGGAGTGGCTCGAGATAGAGCCAACTAAGGATATTGACAAAATCAAGGCAGCCTACGCAGAGATGTCTAAAAAGTATCATCCTACGGAATGTCCTGATGAATTCAGAATGCTTCGCGACAGCTATAAAATGGCGGTTCAGTATGCAAGTATTCCGGGTAAAGATACAGCGAAAGACACTGAGGTTTACCATATCATGGAGAGGAGCACTGCAGGAAAAGAGAATACAGAGAATAATTCAGATATTAGTGCTGAGAACTCTGATGAATCAAATGAAGATGCTCAGGGGAATATCTATGATTTCAGCAAAGTGGCAAATAGACTTATATTGTCTGACAGACAAAAGAGAATGCTTGCTATGGTAGCTGACATGATGGCTATGGCAACGCTGGATGTGGCCAAATATGCCAATGAGAAAGTGGTTAGTACAATTACTGATAAATGGTCTAAATCGCCATATCAGGAAGAATTATCTTCGGTTTTTGTAGAGGCAGTGTTGGAGATACTCACCGGGGGAGTGAGTCTTTCAAAAGAGTCATACGATATTTTTGAGAGAGCTCTTTTTAGAAATCAAACGGAAAGCTATGAGCAGCTTCACGCAAGATTTCTTGCTCTTAAGAATGAAACTGAGGGCGTGCAGATTCGCCAAGGCAAAAACGGTAAATTTACCACAGTGGATCTTACGAAGGCTTTCCTTCGTACGTCCAATAAGAACATGACCAGGATTGTTATTGGCCATTTCTTTAATGATAAGGTTATGAGTATACCGTTCTTTTATAATTTATTCTATAAGAAGCTTGGAATTGTCACATCACCAAAGCTTACGGTGTATCTGATAAAGGATTATATGTTATTCGTGGATAAGCAGGTAAGGTATTATCACTGCGCAGATATTTCTTTTGACATTGATAATAAAAGTGACGCCCTGACTATATTTGACGAAGAAGGAAAAGAGATTCTTAAGGTAAGACCTTGTCCTCATACATATCAGCAGCTTCTTGCGCATTTGCTTAATAATGGAGCTGATAATCTTAGCACAAAGCCGCTGGATGAAACCGGATCAATAGGTAAAGTTGATAGCCTCAAAAAACTATTGCTTGATATTAAGCCGTTTATCTATACGATAGTTATTTATCTTGGCATTATGTTTATTTCGGCGATGGCATTTATTAGAATTGTGAATCTAAATGAGACCATAAATAACGAAGTGTTACATGTTGCTATGAATGCGATAGAGCTCCTTGTTGGTTTATTCACTTTGTTCTGGGCAATTAGTGCTTTGGTAGTGGGAACAATGGTCTTTTCCATGGAATTTAGTTATGGGGATGCACTTAAAGTTGCAGACAAAAAGCAGCTTCAGGAAGATATTAAAGACGGCAATGCAAGCTATGTACTTGGAAATAATTTATTTATTTTCTCCAAATACATTATAGGCCTTGTAAAGAATGATTATGTTCTGGTTCCCATAAACAACATTGCCTACGTGGAGGCTGTATATAACGAGGAGTTTTCAGGTTATTCCCAGCTTAAGATAGTATTAAAGGGCGGCCAGCACAGATTTTTCTACATTTATTCAGACAGAGCACTAGATGCTGTTGTAGAGCTTTTGGAAAAGAAGGTTCAGGAGTACGAAAGCTATCGCGAAAGAGTTGTTAATGGTGAGTAAAGGATGAAGAAAAAACCGGATAAACCGATTTGATGTATGAAGCATCAGAGGTTTATCCGGTTTTTTATTTTGACTATTATATTACTTCAGAAATACAGTGGTGTTAGCAACTGTCATAAGAGTCATAAGGATTGCATTTAAAAATGCAGGAGTCCATATATTACCAAGTCTCTTATAAAGTGCTCTTGATATGATGGCAGCAATTGAGAGTGTAGGAACCATTGCTACCAGAATAATGCCTGAAAGAGCTGATTCGGGGTGAGCTGAAACGCCCTTGGCAAAAAGTGTTCCATACTGATTGATGAGCCACAACATAATGCCGCCTGCATTAAGCGCGATAGCTACAAGGTAACCCTTGATTCCTTTAAGTGCTTCTGTGTTGGTGTTTACTGTGATAGATGCAGTAGATACCAGATAGAAGATCAGGAATGTAGGCAAATACTTGAAGAATGCAGGAAGTATATTCATGTCAAAGGTCTTAAATGCAAAGGTCCAGATACGGAAATCTGCTTTGAATAAAAAATCCATAAGACCAAGAACAAGATAAGCAATAACAACGGTGAAAATCGCAGTGCACAGACCTGCCAAAATGGCTTTAATGTCAAATACAACACCATAGTCCTTAAAAGAAGCCCCCTCTTTTACCTTGCTAAACAGGAAAATGGCACTCATTGCAAGAAGTGATATAAATGCGCAGGCAATCGTCCAATATGCAATATCATTGACAGCAGGTGCTACCCAAAATGCAAGGTTCTGATACATAGGCACCTTAGCTATGACAGCAAGGATTATTCCTGAAATCACGGTCAGGCAGCTGGATACTCTGTAAGCTGTCCGGTGATCTTTTTCTTTTCCTGAAAGAATAAATCCGATTATTCCAGCAAAAGCAAATACAAGACCAAGATAGAAAAGGAAGTTAACTGTTGCGCTTCCTGCGCCGCCGTCAATAAGCGGAGCAAAGAAAAATGCCGGAAGAAGCAGCAGTACAAACAGTGTAGCAAAATTGCCTAATCTTGAACCAAGTTCCTTCTTTGGGGCCGCAAGTGCAAGAGTTTCAGTTTTGGCTCCGTTAAAGAATGGAAGCTCTGTAATGATCATTACAAGCGGTACCAGCATCATGACAAAGCCAATAAGAGCTATAAGTTCAAAGAACTCCTTAAGCTGCCATATCTGATTGTTTGGAGTAATGTTCTTTAGATATGATGAATAGTCTGCAAAGGCTGTGGTAAAGAATGATATAGCCATGCCTGTTGTTGTTTTGGAAAAATGGTTCCAGGGATGAGTCTGTGAGGGCTGATATATGATACGCTGTCCTCCATCAGAAGTCTGATACCATGTGCCTGCAGTAGGATTTTCCTGCTGAAGCCAGGTTTTGGCCTCATCTGTTGCCACGTAGTTTTTCTGACGGACAGTACCGCCGCTTACAGTGGGATCATTGAAGAAGAATTCATCGTACTGTGCAGCAACTTTACCCATGTAGCGTCCGCCGCCAAGAGAATCTGCGGTGGCAACGTCTACTCCTGCAAAGGCAGAATAGGAGAAGTCCGCACCCTCTGTAAGACCTGCATAAACTTTGCGAACTCCTGTAGTAGCAAACTGCATCTCATCCATGGCAAGAGCCATTGTTGTCGAGAAACCTCCCATGGAATGGCCCTCTACACCGATGATACCATTGCCTGCTGAATCCTTTAGTACATAGGGCTGCTCGTACATGTACTGTACTGCATCATTCATGGAATTAACCCAGAATGGAAGCCACATCCCGAAGAAATCCTGGCTGTTATAGGATGATGCGTTTAGCTTGGAATGACCATGATCATACTGATCAAGAGCCAGAACTACGAAACCTCTTCTGGAAAGCTCAATTGCATTTGCATCCTGCATTTCTGCTGAGTTAAGGTAACCATGTGTTACAATAATAGCAGGTTTTGGATTTTCGCTTGATGCATCCTTTGGCATATAGAGAAGGCCGGATAGAGTTCCGTTTGCCGCTTCAAAAGAAATACGGCTTACCTTGGTAGAGCCAAGCCCTCCATTGAAAAGGCCGGCGAAGATGCTCCCCACAAGCACCAGAACCAAAGAAATACACAGTAGTAGTGACGTACCTTTTTTCACTTTCATAGAAATACCCTCCTTTATTTTTGTTTCCACTGGAAACAAAAATAGTGTACAATTAATTGTGCAATAAGTCTATAATCTAGGAGAAAATGAAAAATATTTGTGGAAAATATACAATAAACACCTAAGGAGATTTGTATGAAACTTGCATGGATGGGTGAATACCGTGAAGTGGTTGAAGCCCTTATCAGATACTGTAATGTATATGCTTATGTTTATAAAAGCGAGAAACTGTGCCATGAAGGAGTGACCTATTCCTATGCGCAGATTCAGGTTTTGGAGTATCTTCTTGAGAATGAAGAGAAGAAGGAGACTATGAGCGCCGTAGCCGAGAGACTTGGAGTTACCAGAAGTAACTTTACTAAGATAATAAACAGGCTTGAGGAGAAGGGGCTGGTGGATAAAAACTATATTCCGGGCTCAAGAAAATCCATAGCTGTTACAGTCAATGACAAGGGACGTAAGCTTTATGATACCTACTCTAAGGAAATTCTGAGATGGCACTTCGGAGCCATGTTCAATGAGCTTAAGGAAATCCCGCCTGAGTACAGAGATAACATCAGTAAGGCCCTAAAAAGGGCTTTGGAAGCAGGGGCAAGCTACAGGCAGACTGAGGAAGGAGTAGATGACTAATATGCTACAGGACATTGCACCATATAAGCTGGATAACCATTATGATCCGGAGAAAAGACCTGATGAAAATAGCTTTATTATTGCTTTTAGAGGAAGTCTAAGAGAGAGGGAAATACTGATTAAAACTGGAAGTGAAGAGGGCTCTTTTCTGATTCCTAGATTAAGTGATTTCGCTCATGCTGATGATAATAAATCTATATCTTGTGAAATCGGCACAGATAATCTTGTCTATGCTTTTTCAATTGATGAAGAGCGGTTTTTTTTATCTATAGATCAGGAATTGACTAGTGATTGTTTTGCGGACGAAGGTGGTAAAGGAACTCTTGTCTATCGCAAGTTTTTGGAATTAAGAAAAGAAAACCTTAAGCCAAGGCACTATGTTTTTGCCATATATACCGCATTTCATTTATACGAGTGGTATGACACTTCACGTTTTTGCGGAAAGTGCGGAAGCAGTAATAAACATGATGACAATGAAAGAGCGCTTGTATGTCCGAAGTGCGGAAACAGGATATATCCAAGAATCAATCCAGCAGTGATAATCGGGGTGACTGATAAGGAAACCAACAAGCTTATTCTTACCAAGTACAGAACAGGATTTGGTCAGAACGCTCTTGTTGCCGGTTTTACAGAAATCGGCGAGACGCTGGAAGAGACAGTTAAGCGTGAAGTAATGGAAGAGGTGGGACTTGAAGTAACTAACATCAGGTATTATAAGTCACAACCTTGGGGAATGGCCTCTGATATCCTAAGCGGATTCTATTGTGATGTGGCTGGTGACAAAGAAATCAGAATGGATGAGTCTGAACTTAAGTACGCTGAGTGGGTTTCACCGGAAGATATTGTACTTCAGGTACCTGACTACAGCCTCACCAATGAGATGATGAGAGTGTATAAAGAAAAGGGATACGCGGGAACGGTATAAAATAAGAGCTGTCGTAATCATCACAGATTCGGATAATATCCGGAAATCAAAGATGTTAAGACAGCTCTTTTTATTGACATAATTAATTATCAGTCTGCAATTTCTACAAGTTCAATCTTGAAGTTTAACTCTTTGCCAGCCATCTCGTGGTTAGCATCGAAAGTAATCTCTGTTTCAGTCTTCTCAATAACCTTAACAGGAATTGGTCTTCCGTAGATATCCTGAAGGTATACCTGCTGTCCGATAGTAAGATCCTCAGAACCAGGAAGCTCGGAAATCTGGAGCTTAATGATTGCATCAGGATCAATCTCACCATAAGCTTCGTTTGGTGTAAGGTGGATATCAACGATATCACCAACATTCATTTCGGCAACAGCCTTATCAAAGCCGTGAATCATCATTCCCATACCGCAAACGAAATCAAGAGTCTGTCCTCTGTCATAGGATGAATCAAATTTCTCACCGTTGTTGAAGGTTCCTGTGTAGTGAACTCGGCAGGTCTTACCAACGTTCTTGCCTTCGAAGAGAGGAGTGCTATGGCAACCTGAGCATCCGCCACAGCCACCGCCGCATCCGGCTTCTTCATCATCTGAGCATCCACCGCATCCGCCGCAATCTTCTTCTTCAGAAGATTCATCGTGACATGAGTGACTTCCGCAGCTGTGTTCATGATCATCATGGCCTTCGCCGTGGTGATGATCACAGTTAACACCTGTGCTCTCAAGAATTCCTGCAAGGAAATCCTCTACAGCTTTATCAGCGCTTCCTGATGCTCCTGAGCAAACATCAATTCCATTCTCGTCAAGAGCCTGCATAGCGCCGCCGCCAATACCGCCGCAGATAAGGATATCTACCTCTTCATCTGCAAGAAGATCTGCAAGAGCTTCGTGTCCTGCACCATCTGTTCCGATGACATTTGAAGATACGACCTTACCATCCTGATCAACATCGTATATCTTGAAGTTCTCTGAATGTCCAAAGTGCTGGAATACTTCACCATTATCGTAAGTTACTGCGATTTTCATATTTAATCCTTTCTATCTGTCTAAAAGAATATAGCAACCCTAAGATACTACCATAAATCATAAGGTTGTTCAAATAAGTAAAAAAACTTGCGTACAGGGCTCTTATAGACTGTATCTCATTTGGATTTTTGATATAATTGAGGTGTTATATTTCATGGGATTCAAATGAAAAATGTTAGTAACCTGAAGATGATTATTGAGCATGAGAATCGGAGGAATCAAATGGAAGAGAAGATGAAGAAAGTCGGACGCGGAATGAGTATCAGAATGGGACTTCTCATGAGTTGTTGTCTATCTCTTGTGGGAATGGGGACTTCAGGGCATTTTACTGTGCCGGGATTTATTATCAGTTTTATCGTGAGCACTATTATCAGCATGATCATCGGCTTTTTGATTCCAATGGGAAAAATTACAAACATCTTGGCGGGAAAACTTGGACTTAGGCAGGGAACGCTTGCAGAAAGACTATTTGCAAGTCTTATTTCGAACCTTATATATACGCCTATTATAACTTTTGTCATGGTATTTTTGGCATATCAGATGGTAATGAAACAGTCCGGTGGTATGGCTCAGATAAGTTTTGCTGGAATGTTTTTTCCATCACTGATTATTTGCTTTATTGTCGGATATGTATTAATCTTTATATTCCAGCCGATTTTCTTAAAGAGGCTTATGGCTAGATGTTGAGGGGGCTAAATGAAACAGTTTAACTATGAATTTACACAGGTTGGGGAAGTAGATAAAGCCATTAAGGAGGTTTATGCATATACAGAAAACCATCCTTACAAGTCGATTCTTTTCCATCTGTATTCGATTGTGTTTACAGATGAGCAGATAAATCAGGTTCAGAGCATTATCAGGGATGTTTACAAAGATGCGCATATTGGCGGAACCAGTTCAAATGGTGATATCTGTGACGGACATCTTGCTGAATATGGCATGGTCATGGCAGTGTCTGTGTTTGAATCTACAGATGTCAGTGTACATTTATATGATTGTCCCGTAGATGGTGAAACTGAAGTCGGATCCAGGATCATGGATGTGATCAATCAGGCTGACAACATCAAGGCTGCAGAAATACTGATAACACTTAAGACTATTAATTCTCGCAAGATTCTCAACAAAGTAGAAAAGTGCAGAAGTGACGTCCAGTTTTTTGGAGGCGGCAGTGCAAATGCCGATATTTCTGAGACTTATACCAGCGTAATGAATGAGAATGACATAAGCCATGCAGGAGTTCTTTTGATAACTTATTCCGGTGATGATCTTGTAGTTGATATCAGGCATGCCATAGGTTGGAAGCCTTTGGGAAAAGATATGACGGCTACCAAGATAGAAGGTAAGCGCCTTTATGAGCTGGATGGGGTTCCTGCTACACAGATTTACAGCAAGTATCTTGATATTCAGGCTAATGATGATTTCTTTTCCAATATACTAGAGTTTCCGATTATGTCCACGCAGCATGGCCAGCATGTACTAAGGCTTCCTTTTTCTTGTGATTCTGAGAGTGGTTCAATACTCCTTGCAGCTGATCTTGATAAAGGAACTAAGGTTAATTTGTCCTATGGTGATCCGGATGTAATTAAAGGCGATGTTACAGAGCTTGCAGAACATGTAAAAGAGTTTGCGCCTCAGGCAGTATTTCTCTATTCCTGTGGTGTCAGAAGGCTTTATTGGAAATATCTGATCAACAAGGAAACAGGGCCTTTTAGTAAGATAGCACCTGTGGCAGGTTTTTATTCAAGCGGTGAGATAATGCGTATGGACGATTATCTTATAGAGCATCATGTGACTCTGATTGCGATAAGTATGCGTGAAGGTGAACACGCCAAGGCTCAGCCTACAGGAAATGGTGACAAGAAGATTGAAATGTCTGACGAGCAGAAAATGCATGGACAGATTTCCATGGTAAGAAGGCTTGCTACGTTTATAAATGTTACCGCAGCTGAGCTTCGCGCTGCTAACGATGAACTTCAGCAGATGGCAGATACTGATGCTCTTACAGGACTTAATAACAGACGTGTAATTGATAAGGTCGTTCGTGGAACTGTAGATCATTACAGGAATATGAACTTTGATATTACTCTTGGAATTGTCGATATCGATGATTTCAAATCAATAAATGATACTTACGGACATGCTGAAGGTGACAGGGTTATTGTTGGAATCAGTAATATGCTGGAAAAGCAGATTGATAAGGTTCCCAATTCTATTATTGGCCGTTGGGGCGGAGAGGAATTTCTTTTCATGCTGCCCAAGACTTCGCTTAAGGATGCGGTTTCTCTTATTGATGGTGTCAGACAAGAAATTGCTGAAACAGTATTTGAAGGTGTAGGCACAAGAACAATCAGCATAGGTATGACTGAGTTCAAAGATGGAGACAGTGTTGATGATATTTTCCACCGCGCAGATGAGGCTTTATACGTGGCTAAGGGAAGCGGAAAGAATAGAATCTGCATCAAATAAAGCTCTTTATAAGAATATGATTAGATATTGTTGGGAGAATACGAATTTTGTCAGTGTCGTTACTTTTAATTTTTGATTTTATAGGAACAGTTGCGTTTGCCATATCCGGTGCAATTACCGGAATTCAAAAGAGAATGGATATCTTTGGAGTAAATATTCTGGCCATTCTTACAGCATGCGGTGGCGGACTCACAAGGGACATCATTATGGGAAATTTCCCACCACAGATGTTTGTAAATGCATTTTATGTGCTGGTGGCAGCAATAGTTGCCAATATTGTATTTGGGATAATGTATTTTCACAGGGGAATCCCCAGGAAATTCTCAGGACTCTATGACAGGGGACTATTTATTTTTGATACGCTGGGACTTGCAGCCTTTATGGTAGATGGCGTTATGATAGGCGCGAACTTCGGCTACGAGGATGATAAGTTTTTATTGGTGTTCCTGGGATTTATTACCGGAGTTGGCGGCGGTGTCTTAAGAGATGTTCTTTCAAATCAGATGCCGGCAATCTTTGTTAAGCATGTATATGCTCTTCCTGTTATCATTGGCGGCATCCTCATGGTTATCATGCACGAACTTATGGATTCCTGGAATCTTGCAATGGTTGTAAGCTTTGCTCTTGTTATTATCCTCAGAGTACTTGCAAGACATTTCCTATGGAATCTTCCAAAGGTTAAGCTTGATTCGGATGGAATTTAAGAATTCTTAAAGTGGGGTTTATTACGTAAATAATGTAATTTGCAAGCGGCTATGAATTGATTATCTTAAATTTCCCATTTTCCAAATTCGACCGGAGCGGGAGATGAGGTGTGCTCACCAAGCATCTTTTCCATCCAGATCATGTCGTACCAGGTTCCGAATTTGAAACCGCTGTCGTGGAAGGTTCCAACTAGTTTGTAACCGCGGTTTAAGTGGAAGTGGTAACTGTCATTGGTAAGGTGAGCATCGCTTTGACCATCAGGCAAATAGGAGATGCAGGCATTGGCGTTAATAATACCCATCTTGGCTAAAGAGTTTTCCAGGGCATCATAAAGCATTGTGCCAATTCTGCTTCTCTTTGAATCTTTTCTTACATATACAGTGGTTTCTACAGACCAGTCGTAGGCCCTTCTTCCCTTAAAGGTAGAAGCGTAGGCATAACCCAGGATTTCTCCGTTATCATCAACAGCCTTGATATAGGGGAATTTTGATGATATTGATTTGATTCTTTCTTTGAATTCTTCTAAACTTGGAACATCATACTCAAATGTAATTGCAGTTTCCTCAACGTAAGGAGTGTAGATTTCCAGTAGTTCTTTGGCATCGTCTATTGTTACTTTCTCTATTTTCATATCGTTCTCCGTTTGAAATGTAATAGTAATATCAGGTAGTAAATAGCAACTGCCATTGGCTCAACATTATACATCGCATATGAATTGTTTACAATACAACACTAAAAAGATATCAGTGACATCAGATGTAGTAATAGACAACGTTTATGGAAACTGTATAAAGGTTAATAATTTAGTGATTTAAAGGCTACAATATTGCAATCTTTTGTAGTAATTTACTGCCTTTTTTAGTATAATACGTTGTGGATAATTATTTTTATTTTGTTATGGGGAAATGTTTCAGGAAGTCGAGTGCCCAAAGTGCAATTCAAGAGATTTTGTTAGAAATGAATTTCACTTTGGGCATTTGAACTTTTACGGGGAAAGTGAACTATGGCAAGAGATTTTTGTAGGAGGTTTTATGGCAACGAAAACTATGACTGAGGCCAATTGGAAAATTGGCGATCCAATGATCAATGAAAACGATTATTGGCAGGATCCTAATTACAAGGCAGAAGATCCTGAGAAAGAAATGCTGGTCCTTGAGCTGGCCAAACTTATCACGGACAGATATGTTAAAAAGCTCACTAATAAGATTAACAACAGAGATCCAGAGTACTGGATGCTGGACATGATCCTTACCAAGGAACAGGTCAAGTTCCTTTTGAACTTTAAGAAGACAAGAGTTCCTTATTCCGTTGAGGAACTTGCTAAGATGAACAATATGTCTTTAGAAAAGACACAGGAGATGGTAGAACGTCTTAGATGGATCGGTATCATTGAGCAGAATAGAGCCAAGACTGCTGACAAACATCTACAGTATGAGCTTCCTATCTTCGTTCCGGGTTCAGCAGAATTTATGATGATGCAGGAGCAGCTGACAGACGAGTTCCCTCAGCTTGCTACTTTCTTTAACCTGATGACACAGCTTCCACTTGCAGGTATCACACAGATGGTTCCTCCAGGAGGCGCCGGTGTCGGAATGCATGTTATTCCTGTAGAGAAGGCTATTTCTCTTGAAAACCAGTCAGTTCCTGTTGAGCATTTGTCTCGCTGGATCGATATGTACGATAAATATGGTATTTCAGAGTGCTCATGCCGTAAGCAGCAGGCTATGCGTGGCGAGGGCTCAGGTGAGATCCGTGGTGATTACTGTATCGGTATGGGCGATATGGCTGAGTACATGGATGATCGTGGAATCGGTCACTACATCACCAAGGAAGAAGTTTACGAGATCCTTGAGAGAGCAGAGAGGCACGGATATGTTCACCAGATCACTAACATTGATGGTGAGGGCAAGATTGTTGCTATCTGTAACTGTGCCCCCGGTGTATGTAACGCTCTTAGAACATCACAGCTCTTTAACACACCTAATATGTCTGCATCAGCTTACAGAGCACACGTTGAGAAAGATAAGTGTGTTGCCTGCGGTAAGTGCGTAGAGGTTTGCCCTGTAGGAGCAGCTAAGCTTGGACAGAAACTTTGCAAGAAGGATGGAACTGAGGTTAAGTATCCTAAGGCTGAGCTTCCTGATAAGAAGAAGTGGGGTCCTGAGAAGTGGAACTACAACTACAGAGATGATGCCAAAATCAACTGCTATAAGACTGGTACAGCTCCTTGTAAGACAGCTTGTCCTGTACACCTTTCAGTTCAGGGATATATCAAGATGGCTGCTGAGGGCAGATATGAAGATGCTCTTAAGCTCATCAAGCAGGATAACCCATTCCCATACATCTGCGGCGCTGTATGTAATAGACGTTGTGAGGATGCTTGTACAAGAGGTACAGTGGATCAGCCACTTGCTATCGACGAGATCAAGAAGTTCATCGCATCTCTTGAGCTTAAGCAGGAGAAGAGATACATTCCTCTTTGCGAGAAGCATGACGGCGGAATGTGGAGCGATGATTACAAGGTAGCTATTATCGGTGGTGGCCCAGCAGGTCTTTCTGCAGCATATTACCTCAGACTTAACGGTTACCCTGTAACAGTATTTGAAAAAGAGAAGAGACCTGGCGGAATGCTTATGAATGGTATTCCAAGCTATCGTCTTGAAAAAGATATCATTGATGCCGAGATCGACGTTATCAGACAGATGGGCGTTGAGTTCAAGTGTGGTGTTGAGGTTGGTAAGGATACAACAATCCAGGATCTTCGTAAGGAAGGCTACAAGGCATTCTTTATCGCAATTGGTATGCAGGGCGGTAGAATGGCCGGAATTCCTGGAGAGACTGCAGAAGGTGTTCAGACAGGTGTTGATTTCCTTCGTACAATCAACCAGGATCACAGCGTTAAGCTGAGTGGCGCTACAGTAGTAGTTGGTGGTGGTAACGTTGCTATCGACGTTGCCAGAACAGCAGTAAGAGCCGGATCAAACAAGGTTACAATGCTCTGTCTTGAGGGACCTGATGAGATGCCTGCAGCTAAGGACGAAGTTGCTGAAGCTAAGGAAGAAGGCATCGAAGTAATGAACGGATGGGGCCCTAAGGAAGTTGTTACAGAGGGTGGCCACGTTAAAGCTGTTATCTTCAAAAAGTGCGTAAGCGTATTTGATGAGCAGCACAGATTCAGCCCTAAGTATGATGAGGAAAACACAATCGAGATTCCATGTGAGAACCTTCTTCTTTCAATCGGACAGTCAGTTCAGTGGGGAAGCCTTCTTGAGGGAACCAAGGTTGAACTCAACAGAAACGGCACAGCAGTTGCTGATGCTCTTACAAGACAGACAGCAGAGCCTGATATCTTTGTTGGCGGTGATGTATTTACAGGAGCTAGATTTGCTATCGATGCTATCGCAGGTGGTAGAGAAGGTTTCGTATCAATCAACCGTTTCGTACACAAAGGAAACAGACTTGACCTTGCAAGAGACAGAAGAGAATTCATCGAACTTGATAAGGACGATATTAAGCTTGAAGGCTTTGACAATGCACAGAGACAGATCCCTGGCAAAAAAGCCGGCGTAGCTCACGAGACCTTTGAGGACCTTAGACTTACACTTACAGAGGAACAGGTTAAGATCGAGGCAAACAGATGCCTTGGCTGCGGTGCTACAACTGTAGATGAGAATAAGTGTATCGGATGCGGACTTTGCACAACTAAGTGTGAATTTGATGCTATCCACCTTACAAGAGATATTCCTGAGGCTAGCACAATGGTAAGAGCAGAAGACAAGCTTAAAGAGGTTGGTCCTTATGCAGTAAAGAGAGCCGGTAAGATTCTCATTAACAAGATTTCAGGTGATAAATAATAAGTTTATTAAAAGACTATAATTTATCAAATTTATTTGTTCATCAATAGACAAAACATTATATAATTATTAAGTACAATCCATAGTGGGGGCTAGGGTACCTGCTATGAATTGTAGTAGTTTTTAACGCAATGAAATATTGAATTTTTCAGTTACGGAGGTTAGACATGGATTATAAGGCAAGATATCAGGAGTGGCTCGACAAATTATCGGATTCTGATCCACTTAAAGCTGAACTTGAAGCTATCAAGGGAGATGACAAGGAAATAGAAGACAGATTCTATCAGGATCTTTCTTTTGGTACAGCCGGACTTCGTGGAAAAGTTGGAGCAGGTACAAACAGAATGAATTTCCTTACAGTTGGTAAGGCTTCTCAAGGTGTTGCCGACTACATCGTTTCTCAGGGCAAAGAGGCTTGTGATAAGGGCGTTATCATTGCTCATGATCCAAGACATTTTTCCAAGGAGTTCTCACAACTGGCTGCAGGAATCTTTGCTGCCAACGGAATCAAGGTTTACACTTTCCCTGATCTTCGTCCCACGCCTGAGCTTGCATTCATGATCAGACGCCTTGGAACAGTTTCAGGAATTAACATTACAGCATCCCATAATCCAAGAGAGTACAACGGATATAAGGCATACTGGGATGATGGATGTCAGGTTTCATCAGATGTTGCCGATGGCATGACAGAGAAGATAAATGCAGTAGATATCTGGAACGGAATCAAGACTTCTGATTTTGAAGAAGGCGTTAAGTCCGGTAAGATTACTGTCCTTGGACCTGAATACGATAGAGAGTATCTTGATAAGATTGAAGGAATGGCTATTCATGAAGGTGATGAGCTTGACCTTTCTATTCCGCTTGTATATACACCACTTAATGGCTGTGGTTCAATTCCTTTTAGACAGATGCTGACAGATAGAGGCTTCAACAACTGGAAAATCGTTCCTGAACAGGAAAATCCTGATCCTGATTTTACTACTGTTGGATATCCTAATCCGGAAGATCCTAAGGCATTCAAGCTTTCAGAACAGTACGGAAAAGAATTTGGAGCAGAGCTTCTCATGGCCACAGATCCCGACTCTGACAGATTTGCCATAGAGATCAGAGATGACAACGGCAATTATATTCCTCTTAACGGAAACCAGACAGGATATCTTCTTGTAAACTACGTGCTTGAGGGACGTAAGGATGCAGGAACTCTTCCGGCTAAGGGAGCAATGGTTAAGTCTATCGTGACTTCAACCCTTTCAACAATCATGGCTAAGGCTTATGGCATTGAGATGTTTGAGACTCTTACAGGATTTAAGAACATCTGCGGTAAGATCCCTTACCTTCATGAGAATGGTTATACATATCTCTTTGGATATGAGGAGTCTGTAGGCTACGCAGTATGCGAAGATATCCGTGATAAGGACGGCATTTCAGCAGGAATGCTTGTTGCTGAAGCTGCTGCATACTACCGTAAGCAGGGTAAGACACTTTGGGATGTTCTTCAGGAAATCTACGCTAAGTATGGATTTTTTGCAGAGGATGAACCTAACATGGTCCTTGAGGGAATTCCCGGAGCTCAGCGTATCCAGCGTATGATGAAGTGGTTTAGAGAGAATATTCCTACAGAGGTTGCCGGTGCCAAGGTTGAAAAGGTTATCGACTATATTAACGGATATGAGGATATTTCACCTCAGAATGCAATCAGACTTTTCCTTGATAATGGTTCATGGTTTGCTATTAGACCATCAGGAACAGAGCCTAAGATCAAGTTCTACTTCTATTCAAACAGAGATAGCAGAGAGAACGCCCTTGAGACTAACAAGAGAATAAAAGAAGAGATTTTTGGACTTATTGATTCTGTAGAGTAATAACACTAACGTTTTTGTGGTGTGATTGATTATGGTAAGTTACGGCAAGGAAGTATTCAGAAAAACACTTCACATAATGGTGCTCTTTTTTACTGTATGCTGGTTTTACATGTATGAAGAGTGGTACAAGTCAGTGCTTACAATAGCAGTAGTTTTGGTGGTGGTTTATCCACTGCTGAAACTACTGGCTAAAATTCCCGGAGTTTCAGAACTGGCCAGTGCCAGGAAAAGCGGGGAATTTGCCAACAGTTTTGTGGCCCTTATGATAATGTTTATTGTAGTGGCCAGCGTCTGTTGGGGATGGCTTGGAGAAAGGAGCCTTGGAATAGCCTCTATTTTCGCCTGGGGACCGGGAGATGCGGCTGCGGCTCTTATTGGCCGAAAGATTGGGAAGCACAAGATTGGCAGGAAAAAGATAAAGTCCATGGAAGGGACAATTGCCATGTTTGCTTTTTCTTTTATCTCTGTAATGGTGGTGCTGATTATATTCAATAAATTCAGCATTCCCGCGATTATTATAGTCTCCATTATTACAGCCGCCATTAGCGCATTTGTGGAACTCATGGTGGAGAATGGCTTTGATACATTCTATTGTCCGGTCAGTGCCATGGCTGTTCTTGTATTGGCGGAATTATTGCTTGGCTGAGGAGATGTATTCTGAAGTGTTGGAGAGACTTGTAATATATGGCAAAAGATAAAATGGATTCCAAAGGTGGATATAAAACTTTACTCCTGTCGGTAATACTTAGTTCTCCGGGACCGCTGGTTCTTGGAATAGGTCTTACCGTTGGCCGTAGCTCCACTCAAATATCCGATTTTACCAGAAGGAGTGCGGAGCTTCTTGCTATAATAGCTTCTTTTGTTGTCTTCTGTATTACCAACAAGGATTCTTTTGACCAAAAAAGGAAAAGAGAAATCGAGTGTAAGAGTAATCTGTTTGTTGGAATTATCATGTGTATAAGCGGTCTTAGCATGATAATACTGGCTTTTTTATCGGACAATGAAAGCAAAGGAAATGTGGCACCTGCTTTTGTAATAGCCTTATTTGGAGCAATAACCAATACGCTTTTCTGGCGAAAGTATACAAAGCTCCATAATCAAAACGGCAATGCAATTCTTGGAGTTCAGGCAAGACTATATGGGGCTAAGTCCATTGTAGATGTTTGCGTAACACTGACACTTTTTGTTGTGGCCGCGATGCCGTGCTCTAAGGCAGCGTATTACTTTGATATTGTTGGTTCAATACTGGTTTCGCTATATATGCTTAGAAGCGGCATTAAGACCATAATTGAAAATAGAAATAAACTAATACAGCAGGGTGACTAATTAAATTAGTACCCTGCTGAGTTTTTGTTATGGACAAATTTGTAATAGGATCTTAGTTACCGGATTCTGTATTTGACTCGTTGTAATTAGTTACGCCTGTTACAAGCCAGGTGTCTGTTTCTGAGTTTTTCTCGAGATTAAGTACAATGGCGTAGGTCATCTCCTGAGAATTGTCGATTTCATCTTCATAGATATCAAGGATGATCCTTAACATATCGTTGTATATCTTGGCTTCTGCTGCCTCTGTACCTTCTGATTCGTAAAGAGTAGCAATTTCCTCTGAATGATTGGTGTTATAAGCTGCAATGGCTTCATCTATTTTGGAAGAAGCACTATCGCCTCCAAGTAAGTCCATGTCAAAAGAAGTCTTGAAAGTGGCAACTGCAGTTGCGGTATAGGTACCGTCTTTTTTGTCGAGTTTAACATCTGAAATAGAGTAGGACTTTATCATACTGGAAAAAAGAGATGCAAACTCATCAAGTTCCTGTTTAGACTGATCGTCAAGATCAGTAGTTGTAGCTCCGGCAGTAATCTGGTCAACCAAGGTATTTGAATTAAATAGCTGGACAAAATCTCCGTTTGCTACATCAGCCGTAGCGTAGTTATTGATATCCTCAGTGGAATCCGATGCCACAATTGCCATGAATGTATTGGCTGAATCTGAAACAGCGCTTTTGTCCTGACTGGTACAGCCGGTCAGTGTAGGTATAGTTATGAGAGCAGCAAGAAAAACTCCCAAATATTTCTTTAAGTAATTCATACATCCCCCAACCTTTTTTTTATTACAAGAAATGTAATATATAGCTAGTATAGCATATTAGGTGGTATTATCCAAAGAGTATCGCAATTGCAACAAAAAAGTGATAAAATAAAGTAAGTGTTTAATATTTTCCAATTCAAGGAGGGATTTAAATGAGAGTTCTTTTCGGTGAGGGAATTGTGAAAGAAGTTGAGTCTGTTGAGGTTAGGCCTTTGGACTTTGGGGATGGACAGATTGCAGGAACACAGATTGATTTTTCATTGGTAAGCGGAGATAAGATTAAATATATTTATTCACAGAATGTGCCGATAGAAGAGTCGGGGCAGAAGGCGATAGATTTCGTTAGAAAGCTCTACGAAGAGGGTAAAGGTGATTTTACTCACGAACCTGTTGAGATGCTGTAACATCTAAAAAATAAGTATGAAAAAGGCTCTATGCTTTTTATGCATAGAGCCTTTAATTCTGCTGTTCTTCCATTGTATTCTCCATTTTTGAACAATAGATCATCTCTTGCCAAGACAACCCTGGTTTTTGAGTTCTATCAGCAAATCAAAAACAACCCCCAATGGTAATCCAGTAATATGGGCTACTTTTTCCGGATCTGGATAGTATTCATCTTCACAGTCCTTTCTGATGCAGTCCATTACTTCCATTTTGGCATCCAATGTAGCTGTCATACACTCATATCCTCCTTTCCTGAATAGTCTAAAAATTTAAAGTCAGTATTTATCTAACCTTTCTATTATTATATCGTACTTTTGCACGAAAAGTTAAGCTTTTTGGCAAAATAATTATTAAAATTCCCTAAAATATAAGGGCTTTGAAGTATAATGCATCTTCAAAGCCCTTTGTAGACTGATGTTTTGAATTGTAATTAGTTGTGTGTTATATATTGATAATTTGAATAAATTCTACTATTGGTTTACTGCTGCATATCTTTTAATTTATTAGCCTGCTGGAAGATATCTCCAAGGATTCCCTTGAAATCTTCAAACTTGGAAACTGCTGATTCGGAAGCAGATACACCTTCGTTTGAAAGAGAAGCAACTTCCTGGCTGGTAGCAGATAGATTTGAAATACTGTCGTTGATCTCTGTTGTGGAAGCAGCGATTGATTTCATACCTTCGCCTATCTCGGTGAAGCGGGAGAGCATCTCTGATACGTTATCATTGATGCTATCGAAGTTTTCACCAACAGATTCGATCATTGCATTCTGCTCTGAAACTGAAGCTACAGTATCGTCTATGCTGGCCATGGCCTTCTGAACATCTTCATTAAGCTCATTGATAATGTTTGTAATCTCAGTAGAAGCGGTATTTGTTTCTGCTGCAAGCTCTCGTACGTCGTTAGCAACAACTGCGAATCCTTTTCCGGCTTCACCGGCTCTTGCGGCCTCGATTGATGCATTAAGAGCAAGGAGGTTTGTCTGTTTTGAAATCGACATGATGGATCCGACAATCTTGGTAACTTCTTCAACCTTGTTGATAACCGCCTGTGTGGCTTCAACAGTAACCTGGCTTTGCTGAGCTACGTTCTGTGATTTTTCTTTTAGCTCTCCGATTACTCGTACACCTTCTTTTACTGCTACCTGAGCACTTTCGGAAGCCTTTGTCATGTCCTTCCTGTGCTGTTCTGTAGTAGCGGTTTCTTCCTGTATCTGCTGAACTCTCTGAGCCTGAGAGGTGATAGCCTGTGCTGTACTTTCCATGCTGCTTGCAATATCCTGCATGCCTGAATGCTGTGATTCAATGATGTTCTGGAGATCAACCATGTCCTGCTGTGAATCATTGAACAGGTCTGTGATGGTATTAGCTATATCAGCCATCTTATTACCTGTTTCCATTGTCTCTTCCGCATTCTTGGTAATGGTTGCATTGTTCTCTTCGTTGAACTTGGTTAAAAGAGTAACCGTTGCAATAGTAGCCACAAATGCAAGTGCAAGAGTAATGAACGCCGGAACATGTATCATGTCTACAGTTCCCGATGTTACATAGGATTTTATGCAGGTTATAGTAAATGAAATAATGATAGCCAAGATACCGGCCTTACACAGTTTGACATTCAAATAGATGATGCTGCATATCAGAATCGGAAGACCAAAGGCGAAGTACACAATATTATCTTCTGCAATCAGCATTACGAAATAGAAGATTGTTGCACCACCCATTATAAGGACAGAGCCTCTCTTAACTGTAGAGAACTTGAAGTTTCCTGCTGCTGACATTGCGGCTCCGACTATTGCTGAAATAATAATGGCTACACCGCCTCCACCGGATTCACCCTGGAATATTTTGAAGGCAGTCATCATTATTCCGCTTAGGAAAATTACGATACAAACATTAAAACTATTGGCATTGGCTCTGCGATATTGTTCAGCGTTCATATATATGTATTCCTTTCTGATTAGTATTTGCTCACATCTGATAATTTAAGTGCACATATAAGCAACTTCATTTTAACATGTAAAGATGTGCAAATAAACCAAATAACGACTAAATAGATATTAAAAAAACATTAAAATGATGTAAATAAAAAATACGTAAATAAGCGAAGCGCCATATGTTTATTAACGGTATTTTTAATTTAAATTTCAGCTATGTTTATACTTTTTTTAGAACAAATAAATGCGCGATAATGTACAATGTTTGTAGGTAATTATATAACAATTTATTTTTTTGATTACTCAATTAAATTCAGATGAAGGAGCGCGATCAGATGAAAAAAATGAGCTTGAAGGCAAAAATGCTACTGTGTATCCTACCGGTTATGGCTGTTGCTATGGTAGTTCTTACTTATGTTGCTGCACAGGAATTGAGTACAAATTTGCAGGAAGCAAATACTGATGCTATGTTTCAGAACGTTACAGCTAATGCTACCGGTGTAGATTCAAAGCTGGAGGTTATCAGAACCACGGCAGTGAATCTTAGTGAAATGGTATCTACTTCATACAAGTTTGTGGATACAGATAACTATAAGGGCACTTTCACCAAGGTAATTAACGATAATGATTCAATTCTTGGTGCCGGTGTTTGGTTTGAACCTAACGTATATAAGGCTGATGAAAAATATGTTGGCCCATATTGGTATAAAGATGGCGGAGCTGTTGTTGAGACCTGGGATTATAGTAATGCTGAATACGATTACTTAAACCAGGAATACTACACAAATGCTAAAGCTCTTTCACAGGGACAGGCTGTGATCACGGATCCATATTATGATCCAACATCCGGAATGATCATGTCCAGCTGTTCGGCTCCTATTTACGATGGTAGTACTTATGTAGGCTGTGTAACTGTTGATATGGAGCTTACAAATGTTGCTGAGCTTGTATCTAATATCAAGGTTGGAACAACAGGAAGAGCAATTCTTCTTTCATCTGATGGAACATATATTTATACCGATGATAACGCCAAGATTCAGAACGGTGTTAAGATGCAGGAAGACGAAGATGCAAATATAGCAGCCAAGGGTGCTGAAATTTTAGCTAACTCATCTGAGTCTCCAAGCATGGGCGTTATGGTTGTTAATGGCAAGGAAGTGCTTGTTACTTACAGAGATATACCAAAAGTTAACTGGAAACTGATAATTGCAATGGAGCTAGCTGAGATTGAGGAGCCTGTAAACAATGCTACAAGAGCACTTATCTTTATTGCAGCTGCAGCTCTTATCATTGGTGCAGTCATTATCCTTGCATTCGTTATGAGTATTGCGAAGAGCATCAACAGTGTTAAGCAGTTTGCCAGCGTTCTTGCAAGCGGCGACTTTACTGTTGAAAAGATCAACAATAAGAGAGGCGATGAACTCGGTGCCATGAGTGAATCCCTCAATAACATGTTTGAAAACAATAAAGATGTTATCCAGAAGATTTCCGATGGATCAGTTAAGGTTTCAGAGACTTCTAACGGACTTGCCAGCATGGCAGGAGAACTTTCCAGTCAGTTCACAAGTATCCAGGGCAATATTTCCGGAGTTAATGATGCTATGATGTCATCGGGAGCAGCAACCGAGCAGGTTAACGCTTCTGTTGAGGAAGTTAATGCATCTGTTCATCAGCTGGCAGCTGAGACTGAGAAGACCAGCGCAGACGCAGCTGATATCAAGGCAAGAGCACAGGAAATCGAAAAAGAAAGCAGACAGGCTCACGACTATGCTATTTCTATCGCAGAGCAGAGAGAGTCTGATCTTGAAGAAGCTAATGAAAAGGCTAAGGTTGTTGACCAGATTGGAACTTTGGCTGACACAATCGCTGAGATTGCAGATCAGATCAACCTCCTTTCACTTAATGCAAGTATTGAGGCTGCCAGAGCGGGAGATGCAGGTAAGGGCTTCGCAGTAGTTGCTTCTGAGATCAATAAGCTTGCAAGCAGCACATCAGAAGCTGTTGAGCAGATCAGAGAAACCATCGATGGAGTACAGGAAGCATTCGGAACACTTTCATCATCTTCAGGAGAACTCCTTGGATTCATCAAAGAGACTGTTACACCAGACTATGACAAATTCGTTGGATTGGCTAAGCAGTATGGTGATGACGCAGGTCACTTTGGTGATTCTTCCGAGAACATTGCTCAGATGGTTGAGAATATCAGAGCATCCATGGAAGAAGTTAGTAAGGCAATTCAGAATATTGCTGAGTCTACACAGGATACAGCTGACCTTTCAAGCCAGGTTAACGATTCCGTTATGGCTGCTGCAGATGTAGTATCTAACGTAAATGAGATGACCAACAAGCAGGAAGCTGTTGCCGGAACTCTTGAAGAGATTGTTGGTAAGTTCAAACTTAAATAAAGCATAAACGCTTATAATAATTGTAAAGGGTCGCGTTAATGACGTGGCCCTTTATTTTTTGTCTTGATGCGCAGATTTATTAGTTATGGTATCATATATGTATGTGGATATCAGTCGATTTCTTTAGGCTGGTCCATAGGTTTTCTTTGTACGTAATGTATGTCGTTTTTCTATTTTGTAAGGGGGATTTGTGTATGGCACAAAACGAAATGCTTGCCATGATACTTGCCGGTGGCCGCGGTAGCAGACTCAAAGATCTGACTAATAAGGTTGCCAAACCGGCTGTTTATTATGGTGGCAAATATCGAATCATTGATTTTCCACTTAGTAATTGTGCAAATAGCGGAATAGATACTGTTGGAGTATTGACACAGTATGAGTCTGTACTTCTTAACAGTTATGTTGCTAACGACGGCCGTTGGGGACTTGACTCCAGGGACAGTGGCGTTTATGTTTTGACGCCAAGAGAGAAGGCAGACGAGGGCCTTGATGTTTACAGAGGCACCGCGGATGCAATTTCCCAGAATATTGACTTTATTGACAACTATAATCCTGAGTATATTCTTGTTCTTTCAGGAGATCACATATACAAGATGAATTATGCTAAAATGCTTGCTTACCATAAGGAAATGGGAGCAGATGCCACAATTGCAGTACGCCCTGTTCCGATGAAGGAAGCCAGCCGTTTTGGAATTATGAATACAGATGGAAAAGGCAGAATTGTTGAGTTCGAAGAAAAGCCCAAGAAACCTAAGAGCAATCTTGCTTCTATGGGTATCTATATTTTCAGCTGGAAGCTTATGCGCAAGATGTTGGTTGAGGATATGAATAATCCGAATTCCGACCATGACTTTGGTAAGGATATCATACCAAGGATGCTTTCCGAAAAGAGAAATCTTTTTGCCTATGAATTCAAGGGATACTGGAAGGATGTCGGAACTATTGATTCTCTCTGGGAAGCTAACATGGATCTTCTTGATCCCAAGAATGAGCTTAATCTTAATGATTCTTCGTGGCTTATCTATACTGAGGATGTTTCTATTCTTCCGCAGTACATCGGCAAAGAAGCCAAGATTAAGAGAGCATATATCACTCAGGGTGTCAGAGTAGAAGGCTCGGTTACCAATTCTGTTCTGTTTACCGGTGCGGTTGTCGGAAAAGGCGCTAAGGTTGTTGACAGTGTCCTGATGCCGGGAGCGGTAGTAGAAGAAGGGGCAACTGTTACAAGAGCACTTGTGGCGGAGAATGTTCGAATTGGCAAAAAGGTCAAGATCGGCTCAAGAAACAGCGAAGAAATTGAGCTGGTAGCAAAGAGTGTGAAAGGGGGTACAAAGTAATGGCAGGTTATAAGGCTTTTGGAATAGTATCCTCTGCAGATAA
This sequence comes from Butyrivibrio sp. VCB2006, assembly GCF_000420945.1. Lineage (GTDB taxonomy): Bacteria > Bacillota > Clostridia > Lachnospirales > Lachnospiraceae > Butyrivibrio. Next base: position 253,743 of record NZ_ATVX01000002.1, on the reverse strand, counting down.
CAGTATTCATGTAGAAGGACTTCATGACTACAGACCAATTGGTGCGTTTTCATTTATCGGAAGATTTAGAGTCATAGATTTCCCTATTTCCAATATGAGTAACAGCGGAATGGACAGAATTCAGGTTTACGTTCGCTCACGTCCAAGATCAATTGCTGAACATATTGGATCCGGAAGACATTACAACATCAACTCTAAACGTGGTAAAATTCAGCTTCTTTTTTCAGAGGATACCAACGTTAATTCTATTTACAACAATGATATCTGTGCTTACAGCCAAAACCTGGATATCATTGAGAGGATGCATCAGGATTACGTTATTATTGCTCCGAGCTATATGGTTTACAAGCAGGACTTCAGCGAACTTTTAAAGAGCCACATAAGCTCCGGCGCAGATGTAACTCTTTTGTACCACAAGGTAGACAATGCCAAGGAATACTTCCAGAACTGTAAGATTGTTAATATCAACAGGCAGAAGGGTATTTCCTCTTTGGAAAAGAACCTTGGAACAGCCAAGGAAAGAAATATCTTCATGGATACCTACTGCATGAGCAAGGATACCTTTGTTAGCCTTGTTAAGGCGGCAAAAGAGTTATCTTCAATTTATACTCTTGCAGACATAGTTAACTTAAAGTGTAAGGATCTGGATATAAGAGGATATCAGCACAGAGGTTATTTTGCTTCACTCCTTAGTCTTTCAGATTATTATAAGGCATCACTTGAACTTCTTGATTACAGTGTTGCAAGTGATCTTTTCAGACCGGAGTGGCCCATCTATACAAGAACTACTGACTCATGCCCGACTCAGTATTTTGAGACAGCCAAGGTTTCAAACTCCTTTATTTCCAATGGATGTCTGATAGAGGGTACGATTGAAAACTCTGTTGTTGGTCGTGGTGTTACCATCAAAAAGGGTGCGGTGATCAAGAATTCCATAATCCTGGCCCATGTAACTATCGAAGAAGGTGTTTACATCGAGAACACCATTGTTGATAAGTGGGCAAGAATCATTCATGTAAAAGATATACGTGGAACCGAAGATCATCCACAGTATATCAAGAGAAGAGATACACTGTAGTAGATATAAAACGCTTGTACAACGCCATGTACAAGCGTTTTGATTTACGGAATTTTATAAAAATATAATATATATTATAGTGCATATTTGTTAAAATATAAGTAAGTGGGAGTATGTCTTTATCGCGTAGAAAGGAGCTCCAAATGCTAGCTACACTTATTCCGTTATTCGACGCAAATATGTCCGTTTGTGCATATTCTGTTTTTGCCAGAAAGGAAAATCACTTTTTAAACCCTAATTATGAGGGCGGGGCAAGATATGATGGCGCCGGAACTGTGCATGAGCTGGAGGTTGTCAGCAGCATGGGCGTGGGAACTTTGTCAGGAGGCAAGGAAGTATTTGTCCCTGTTAATCAGTTCTCTATTTATGCTGAGATTTCGCTTCAGTGTACTGTGCCTGCGAATAAGGTAGTTCTTTTGATGGACAATTCCATTACTCCCAATGAACAGTATGCTAAGCGGGTAAAAGAACTTAAATCCCAAGGCTACAGACTTGCAATCAGGAAACTTCAGATTTCTGATTTTGAACCTTACAAAGAAATTATTAGTCAGTGCGACTATATTCTGTTAAATCATTCCAAAATCGATATTTCAAAAGCGAAGATTTATTTTGGACAGGTCTACCCAAATATCAAACTGATAGCTGTCAATGTAGAATCTCAAGAGGACTACGAGAAACTCAAGAAAGACGGCGGTTATGACCTTTATGAGGGTAGCTTTTTCAGAATGCCTGTAAAGCAGTCAGAAACTGCAGTTAATCCGCTTAAGGTCAACTACATAGAGCTTTTAAATGTTGTTAATGCGCCAGACTTTGACCTTCAGGACGCTGCTGATGTAATCGGAAAAGACCCTGCGCTCGTTATTTCACTTCTTGAAATGGTCAATAGAATGGCTATTAATTCAGAGATTACTTCTATTCGTCATGCGGCAGCAATGCTGGGACAAAAAGAACTAAAGAGGTGGATAAATACAGCAGTTACAAAAGAGCTTTGCTCTGATAAGCCTTCAGAGATAACAAGACTTGTAATGATAAGAGCGAAATTTGCCGAGGAACTTGCTAAATGCTTTGAAATGGCAATGGCAGAGCAGGAATTATTTATCATGGGATTGTTCTCTGCTTTGGATGTTATGCTTGAGAAAAGCATGGAAGAAGCTTTGGATATGGTACAGGTTTCTAAAAACATCAGGGAAGCTCTTCTTGAAAAGAAAGGAGATTTTGCCAAAGTTCTTAATTTTATTAAGAAATATGAAGATGCAGACTGGACAGAGGTTTCCAGGCTGATGGTACTGGATAATATTGATATGAATGAGGTTTACGAGGCATACCTTAGTGCTCTTAAGTGGTATCGTGATCTTTTTCCTCAAAAATGATGTAAGGTAGACTTATGCTGGATATTCAGGGAATTGGCAGCATAACCTTTAACCTTGCTGCTATCATAATCAGTGCTACGTGTATATTCTATACGCTTTTGATGAAAGGCAAAAAGCGCCTTAGAACCGTGCTTTTTGTTGTTCTATGTTCTATTGTGGCACTTGATGCTCTTGCCGGTATTATGGGTGAGCTCATCAAGGCTACATCTTTTTCTAGCGGTTTTAAATATGCTTTTCTCTATGTTTGGAATGTTATATATTTCCTTACGCACTTTGCTCTTGCCCCTATCTTTGCGCTTTACATAATCCTGGTATGTAATGTTGGCTTTAGATTTTTAAAAAGATCCAGGATATTCTTAACAGTTCCGTTTGCCTTTATGGAGCTTATGGTTTTGGCAACGCCACTGTTTAATTATGTTTTCTACATCGACGAGTATTTTAATTTTCAAAGAAAAGAGGGAGTGTACATTGCGTATGGTATAAGTGCATTCTATATACTCTTTTCTTTTGTGGCTCTTTTTCTATATTGGAATGATCTAAATAAAAACAAAAGGATTGCATTATTATATTTTGCACTTATCGTAATTTTTGGCATATTCCTGCAGATGCTGGTATTCAAGATTAGAAGCGAACTCATGTCCGAAGCTATTGGTTTTATGGGACTAATGATGATGCTTGAAAATGATGATGACAGGACGGATGCATCTACAAGAGTCTTCAACCGAAATGCATTCATTCTGGATGTGGGAAGCTATTTTAAGTATAAAAGAAGTTTTTACAACATATGCATAAGGATAACAAATGCTGACCTTTACAGGAAAATTACAGGCTACGAAGAATTTGAAAACATACTTTGTAGCTGCACCGATTACCTGAGCGAACTTGGCAAGAACTATGAAGTATACAGAATGAGTGCAGACACCTTTGTACTGGTATGCCCTGAAATCACCAAGAATACCGCAGATGATATAGCAAATCAGATTCTTGCCCGCTTTAAAGAAGAATGGATCGTTGGTGAAAGAGCTGTGCTCCTTAAGGCTACAATCCTGGAAGCCAGATCTCCTGAGCAGTTTGGAAGTGTGGAATATCTGCTTCTTTTATCTGATAGCACTTTGGATAAAGAGTATGACGAGGTCCTTTCAGGGGAGAAACTTCATTTCCTTCTTAGAAGAGCTGATGTAGAAAAAGCAGTTAGACGCGGAATCGATAATAACAACTTCAGGGTGTACTTTAACCCAATATATACAAAGGGTGAACTGCAGATATGTGCTGCTGAAGCATATTTGCAGCTTAGAGATAATGAGTTTGGACATATACACAGAGAGGAATTTACACCTGTAGCCGAGCAGACCGGAATGATAGAAAAACTCGGCTGGTTCATTTTGGAACAGGTATTGTATTTCCTTGGAGGCGGTATCGTTGATGAGATGGGAATTGAGTTCATCAGCGTAAACCTGTCATCAGTTCTTATTATCAAGAATGATTTTGTTGAGAAGTTTAAGGCGTTGATAGATAAATACGGTGTTTCCCCTGAAATGCTTGTTTTTGATATCACGGAATCTGCGGCGTCAGCTGACCAGAAAATTCTAAACGAAACCATGAAACGTTTGAGTAAATATGGAATCCGATTCTTTATGGATGAGTATGGAACCGGCTTTTTTAACATGCAATCATCAACCTCCTTTATTTTTGAGGGTGTCAAAATTGATACAAGACTTATCCAGAATGCAATGAAGATGCCTCAGAGTAAGATCATCCTGGATAACAGACTTAAAATGATATCCCAGATGGGAAAAAAGATTATACTTTCCAATGTTGATTATCAGGATAGCTATGATGTGGCAAATAACATAAAGGCTGACTATATACAGGGTAAATACTTCTCGCAGCCTGCCAGCAAAAATGAGTTTATTGCAATACTCAGAGCCACAGAAATGTCAAGAATGGAGGAAAGAAGAGCAAAGGCTGCCAATGAGGCAAAAAGTGATTTCCTTGCAAATATGTCTCACGAGATAAGGACACCTATTAATGCTGTACTTGGTATGAATGAAGTAATCCTTAGAGAATGTAAGGATGAGAAGATTTTGGAATATGCCAAGAATATTGAGGGAGCAGGAAAAACTCTTTTGTCTCTTATTAACGACATTCTTGATTTTTCCAAGATTGAAGCCGGTAGTATGGAGATAAATGAATCTGAGTATGAGTTTAGTTCAGTACTCAATGATGTTTATAACATGATACACATAAAGGCAGAGCAAAAAATACTGGACCTTAAATTTGAGGTGGATGAGAACATGCCTGATGCCATGTATGGCGATGAAATGAGACTTCGCCAGATCATGGTAAATATTCTTAACAATGCTGTTAAGTACACGCAGGAAGGAAGCGTCACATTGGAAGCTTCCGGTGTTAAGGATTTAAATGACACTATAACGCTTAAGATTGCTATATCTGATACCGGCATGGGAATTAAAGAGGAAGAACTTCCAACGCTGTTTGATAAGTTTAAGAGGCTTGATACGGAAAAGAATAAGACAGTTGAGGGAAGCGGACTTGGACTTGCCATTACAAGTTCACTTCTTGATCTTATGGGAGGTTCTATATCTGTTGAAAGTGAATACGGAAAGGGCTCTACTTTTACAATTTATCTTCCTCAGAAGGTTGTTGGCGATACCAAGATAGGAGACTTCAGGAGCAGGATAAGTCAGAATGTAAAGGACAGACAGCCATACAAAGAATCTTTTACCGCACCGGATGCATTGGTGCTGGTTGTAGATGATACTCCTATGAACCATGTGGTTATCAGGGAACTGCTTAAACCAACCAAGATACAGATTGATAATGCACGAAGCGGAAAAGAATGTCTTGAAATGCAGCATGAGAAAAAATATGACCTTATTCTCCTGGATTATCGAATGCCGGGAATGGATGGAACTGAGACTTTCAGAGCCATCAAGGATGATAAGGATAGCCCAAATAGTGTTACGCCTATTATTGTTCTTACTGCAAACGCTATTACCGGGGCAAGAGAAAACTTCCTAAAGGTAGGTTTTAATGATTACCTGAGTAAGCCTGTGGAGAGCGACAAGCTTGAAGAAGCCCTCATTAAATATCTTCCGAAGGATAAGGTTATTATAACCAGAATAGAAGATGGTGAGAGCGCATCAGCTGTTAATGATATTGAAGAAAATCAGGAGACGGAAGCTTCTGATACTGCTGAAACAGCTGATTGGCTTGCAGAACTTGAAAAGATTGAGGAAATCAGCACGGAAGTGGGACTTAAAAACTGCGGAACAGCTGACAGTTACCTGAGTATCATCAAGGTATATTACGAGTCAATTGATAGTTCTAAAGGAAATGTATCTTCTGCTTTTGAAGAAGAAAACTGGAAGGACTATACAAGCTATGTTCACTCTCTCAAGAGCACCAGCAGGACAGTTGGAGCAATGGGGCTTTCAAAACTTGCTGAAAGCCTTGAGGCAGCAGGAAATGCCGGAGATATCGATAAAATCAGAGCATGTAATGATGAGCTTATAAATCGTTATGAGACTATTCAAAATAGCCTTTCTCAGATAAAAGAAGTTGCAGGAGAAGCAGAACCGGAGATTGAGAAAAAAGAAATATCCGATGCTCAGCTTCTGGATGCTTATAACAGTATTTTGGAAATTAGTAAGGTTCTTGATTACGACACGCTTATGTTTATCCTGGATTCCCTCAAGGAGTACAAACTCCCTGATGAGGATGAAGAGATAATTGGTAAGATATCTAAATTTTCCTATAAACTTAAATGGGATGAGATAGTGGAACTGGTACAAAATAGACTAAATAGTTGAGGAGCAGCATTATGCCGAATATGTTTAAGAAAATTTTGCTTGTTCGAAATGAAGAAACTTTCATGGTAAACGCCATTAAGAATCTGCTGAAAAACAATAACTATGAGGTGGTGGATTCTACCTACTCCGTAGGGGAATTAAATGGCAAAATAACCGGAGCGAATCTTGTCATCTTATATACGGATGAGGATTTTGAAGAGCATAGAGATGCCATGGTCTACTTCAAGGATAAGAACATGGACGACAACATCGTTATCATTGTGATCGGTGATAAGGATGCTTTCGAACTTGTGCATCAATATATTCCAAAGGAAGATATTGCCTTTGAGGTGACCAGACCACTTGATATGGCCGATCTCATGGAAAAAGTATCTATCGTTACGGATGATGAGTTCGAGCTTCAAAGACGCAAATGCATATTGATTGTTGATGATGACCCAACCTTTATTCAGATGATCAGGGAGTGGCTCAAGGACACCTACAGGATTGGAATGGCCAATTCCGGAACTCAGGCAGTGGCCTGGCTTGCCAATAACAAGGCGGATTTGGTGCTGCTTGATTACGATATGCCTGTTTTGGATGGACCTAAAGTTCTGCAAATGCTTCAAAGTGAGTCTTTCTCCAGCTCTATTCCGGTAATGTTCCTGACCGGTAAGAGTGACAGGAAGAGCGTTACAGACGTTATAGCGCTTAAACCCGCAGACTATCTGCTTAAGTCCATCAGTAGAGACAAACTTCTTGCTACGCTTGATTCTTTCTTTAAACAGAGGAAATAATTCGGATGATAGATATTGCACTTATTGACAGCACAACCTATAGGATTGCAGCTGCGATTATCTGCATAACGTGCCTGTTTTACTCGACTATGATGCGAAAAAGAAATCGTATCAGAAATCGATTATTTATGCTGCTTGTAACATTTACTCTGATAGATTGTGTTACAGAGCCCGTATCCTATCTGGCAATACATTCCCCTATTCCTGAACTGGCTAAATTGGTCATTAGTTATTTATGCCAGATGATTTATTATTTTACTCACTTTGCTATTATACCGATTTTGGTTTTCTATATTATTATTATCACAGGTACAGGCTTTAAGTTTTCCAAGGGACTTAGAAATGCCATAAAGATTCCTTTCTATATTTTGGAATTCATGCTTCTTACAAATCCTGTTACAGATTTTACCTTTAGAGTAATAGGGAACCTAGAGTATGGAAGATCACCGGGGGTATATATTGCTTATCTATTGTCTGCGATGTATTTTTTACTGGCGCTGATTCTTCTTATCAGGAGCTGGTATGTGATGAACGGTATGAAAAGAGTAGCCATGCTCTATTTTATGATTTTAGCTATGATAGGTACCGTGGTTCAGATGTTGTTTCCACAGATTAAATGCGAACTTCTCTGCGAAGCCATTGGTCTTAGCGGCTTTATGATCATGATAGAGAAGGACGATGACAGGATAGATCCTCAGTCGGAAGCTTACAACAGAAGCGCTTTTGTTCAGGATGTCACGGCGTATTTTAAGCTTGGCAGGCCTTTTAAAGCGGTGTGTATCAGAATAGAGAATCTGATTAATTACAGAAAGCTGTTTGGATATGCAAGTATAGACAAGATTATTGCACAGATTGCAGATTTTTTGCTGGATTACAGAAATGATTCCAATGTATATCATACAGGATTCGATGTTTTCTACATGCTCTGCACGGATTATTCGCAGCAGGAGCTTACTGACCTGATTGAAAAGATTACAAGCAGGTTTGAACTACCATGGGATAATGAAGCTGAGAATATCAAGCTTGAAGCAAGAGTTCTGGTGGCAGATTGCCCTGATCAGTTTGCCAGCATGAATGATATTTTTCTTCTTGATTCATCAAGCTTAAAGGATACGGATAAAAGAGTTCTGATAGGCCATGATCTTGATTTCCTGGTTAGGAAAATTGAAGTCGAAAAGGCAATCGGACGTGGAATCAGTGATAAAAAATTCAGCTATATGTATACGCCTGTGTATTCCAAGGATAATCTCAAGGTCAAACTGGCTCATATGACACTTAGGCTTGATGATGAAGTACTTGGAGAAATACCGGCCAAGGAGTTTATGGACGTAGCAGAAGGAACGGGAATCATTGATGAGATTCAGTACAAGACCCTGGAGGAAGTCTGCAGATTTTTATCCTATGGCGTTGATAAATCAGATATGCAGATGGAATTTGTTCTTGTTCCGATTATGTCTGCATCTGTCATCAGAAGCGAGTTTGTAAGGAAAGTAATTGATATAGTTGAACATTATGAAGTGGATCCATCACTTATTGCCTTTGTCATGAAGGAATCCTTTGCTATCTACGCCAAGGAAGCGATTGCACAGATGATGAATAGTCTGGTCAAATATGGAATCCGAATGTATATAAGTGATTATGAAGCCGGATTCCTGGGGATTAATACGCTTGTAAGCTATGAGTTTGAGGGTGTTATTCTGGATATAAGAAGTATCTATGATGCTGATAATTCAGGAAATGCGGATATAGTCCTGCGCAACAGAATCAATATGATCATGCAGCTTGAAAAGACTGTGATTCTATCCGGAATAGACACGAGAGAGTATTATGATAAAATGGTTCAGGAGCCCATTGATTATGCGGAGGGAGATTTCTTATCACCTGTAATCTCCAAAAATGAATTGCAGAATAAGTTCTGGCATGGAGAACATCTCTATATTACAGAAGACGGGGTAGAAAGATTAGAGGAAGATGAAATACGGTAATTTTGTTCTGGGGATGAACATAGATTTCCTCGAGGATCAGGATGAATTTGATTTCTGGTATAAACAGATGCCGGAATACAGAAAAGCTAAAATTGACAGACTTGGACCTCTAAAAAGCAAAATGCAATCCCTGGGCGCAGGTATACTTCTGCTTAAGGGACTGGAAAAGCTGGGGATGACAGATGCTGTTATAGTTGAGGGAGAGGATAAAAAACCTTATATACAGGGCGCAACTGACGTAGAGTTTAACCTTTCACATTCGGGTGATCTGGTCGTTTGCGCTTTTTCTGATGCCTGTGTTGGAATTGATGTTCAGAAAACGAAATCATTCAATAGAAAATTAGTTAATTTTGTTTACAAGGATGAGGAGATAAAGTATATTAAATATCGTTCGGAGACTCAATTCGATATGGATCTTTTGTGTACTAAAATGTGGACCATGAAGGAAAGCGTTATGAAGTACTACGGAAAGGGATTATCGATGGATCCTCGTATTATTTTTCTGGATCAGGAGCATGATAACAGAGTTTATCATAATGGGGAATTGCTGGAAAATATACATTTTACGGGGTATGAGCAGGAGGGCTATTATATAACCGTATGCTCAGAGTATGAGAATTTTTCGGATGAAATAATTTTTGTTATGGGAGAATAGAATATGTTTTTAATGTACTTGGCAATATTGCCGGCAGCTGTGCTCTTGTATTTTATTTACAAGGCAGACAAGATTGAGAAAGAGCCGACAGATCTTTTGGTCAAGATTTTCCTTTTCGGTGTTTTATCTACGCTTAGTGCTTATTTCCTGGAGGTTATTGGCGGGGGAATTCTTGATTTATTCTTTTATGAAGATGAAATGATCTATATGATCATTGAGAATTTCCTTATTGTTGCTCTTGCAGAAGAAGCAGGCAAATACGTGGTTGTTAAGAAAGTTGCTTGGAAGCACCCGGCGTTTAACTATACTTTTGATGCGGTAGTATATGCAGTTTTTTCATCTCTTGGCTTTGCAGCTTTAGAGAACATTGTGTATATATCTAACGGTGGGTTATCTACTGCTATTATGAGAGCATTCCTTTCAGTTCCCGGACATGCTATTGATGCAGTATTTATGGGATGCTATTTCGGAGCTGCCAAGAAATGTGAGATACTTGGTGACAAGAACGGAAAAGACAGAAATCTTGCCCTTGCCCTTATTATTCCGGTATGTATCCATGGCTTCTACGATTTTGTATTGTCAGTGGCAGAGTATTATCCGATCGTGATGGTTGCCTTCTTTATATTTGAGATTGGAATCACAGCATACGCCATTATCAAAGTTCTTAAGCTTTCTAAGGCTGATACAGCTCTTGTGCCTCAGGCGGCTATGAATTTTGATCCTATGACAGGACAGCCGCTTCAGCCAATTGCACCTGTACAGGGCTTCGTTCCTCAGCAACCTGTGGTAGCACCTATGACTCCGGTTCAGCCTGTAGTACCACCTGTAACTCCTGTTCAGCCGGCTATGAACTTCGATCCTATGACAGGCCAGAGACTTACACCTGTTCAGCAGCCTGCAATGAACTTTGATCCTATGACAGGACAGCCACTTCATCCAAATGCACCAGTGCAAGATTTCGTTCAGACGCAGCCTGTAGTAGAACCGGTGATGCCTGTTCAGCCACAGCCTATAGTAGAACCTGTGATTCCTGTTCAGCCTGTTACTCAGCAAACAGTAGAGGTATTTGTACCTGTACAGCCTATTCAGTATGATCCTGTAACAGGTCAGCCTGTGGATCCTGTGTTTAGTCCAGAAGCTTAACCAGTTCGCAGTTACCAATTAAATTAGTCCAGAATTTATCAAGAGGCGTATCCTTAATTTGTGAGATGAGGCTGCAATTCATTGCACCGTGTCCTACAATAAGGACGTCTCTTTTTTTGGCCAGTTCGGGGTATATAACTTCATCAAGGAAAGATCCTGTCCTTGCAAACAATTCCTCGAAGGATTCGGCGCCACCTGTTTTTACATACTTAGTGGGATTTACGAAAAGATCATTGATAGGGCAGTCGGGATTGTTGAAATATCCGGTTATCCCTTCGTACTCTCCAAAGCCCATTTCTATAAGTCTGTCATCTGTGATTATTTCTGTTCCTGTCCCTTCAAGAAAAATTTCTGCAGTTTTTCTGGCTCTTTGAAGCGGAGAACAATAGCATATATCAAAGTGAATATCCTTGTATTTGTCGTGGGCGGCCTTGGCAGAAGTAATACCTTCCTGATTTAATGGGATGTCAACATGCCCCTGAAGTTTTTCAATAACATTCCAATCTGTTTTGCCGTGTCTGGTGATATATAACATATATAAAGAAATCCTTTCTTTTTTAGGTTGATTTATGTATGGTAACACTATATCATGGTATTTACGAAAAAAGGATACTCAAACAAAAATATAGTTTTTTACATTGATTCATGGAGTGAGTTTATGCAAAAAGAGCATAAAGCCCTTATTCAAAAGAGTATAGTCTTTATATTGGCAGTTACTGCCTGTCTTGCTTTTGCCAGCAGGTCTTCGTTTCTATATCCGCTTAACAACTGGGATGATGCAAATAGCTACTTTAGTGTGGGAAAAGGCATCTTCAATGGCAAAATGCCCTATAGAGATATCTTTGATCAGAAAGGTATGTATCTTTACTTCCTGTACGGTATAGCATATCTGATATCTCATACAACCTTTGCTGGAGTATTTCTGTTAGAAGTTATTCTTGGCGTGGCTGATGTTGCCCTGATATATATGATAATCAAGATTTACGCCGGCCATAAGACTTCAATTACACTTGCTATTATGGTGTTTGGAGGAATAGTTAGTTCAAGGAGTTTTTGGTGGGGCGGATCCGCTGAGGAAATCTGTCTGCCATTTTTCCTGGCTGGTCTTTATCTTTTTATTGATTACTTCAAAAATCAATACCCAAGTGGCGTTATGAGCATGAGAAGAGTTCTTCTTGGCGGTGTAATGGCTGGAATTGTAGCAAATATCAAGTTCACGGGACTTGGATTTTTCTTCGCCTGGATGATGCTTACATTTATATCTTTTCTTGTTCATAAAGATTTTAGCGGTGCTATTAAGGCATGCCTTGTATATCTGCTTGGAATGTTCATAACCTTTGTGCCTTGGATTATCTATTTTGGTGTTCAGGGCGGTTTATATGAGTGGTACTGGGGTTATATCCATGTAAATGTGTTTGTTTACAATAAGGCCGGTGGAGATGCTGGTATTTTCGAAGCAATTAAAGCTATGATCAAGATTTTTTACTGGCTAATATGGCAAAACTGGATGTATATGTTCCTTGTTATCGCAGGACTTATTGCCACTGTTTTGGACTTTAAGGCTACTGTTTTAGCCAGAATCAGTATTGTTATTTTGTTTGTGTTTACATTCCTTGGAATATTCGGAGGTGGAAGAGAACTGCCGTATTATTCTCTGCCGCTTAGTATTTTTGCGGCGTTCGGAGGAGCTCTTTTATCTCACCATCTTGATAAGGCAGTTAGCAATGAAACAATAGGTTTCGGCTTTATGGGGCTTCCGATATTTGCCCTTATGATGGCTCTGATGCAGATAGCTACCTTTTCAATGAATGTTCCTTTTATGGCCCAGAAAAGAGACGATTTCTTCCTGTATAGATTCAGGGACGAGGTGCTTGAAACTGAGGATCCCACACTTTTAAATGTTGGATGTCTTGATGCGGGACTTTATACTCTCTGTGATATAGTGCCAAGCTGCAGATGGTTTCAGACACAGACTCTTGATATAGATGATCCTGCCAACAATCCATACATGGAGCAGGAGAGATATGTCAGGGAAGGGCTTATTGATTATGTTCTTGTCAGAGATTCCATTCCGGAATCCATTGATGACCACTATGATCTTATAGATTCAGAAGAGTATTCTTCCGGAGATTATGATTTCATGTATTATCTTTATAAGAAAGTCAGATGATAGTCAGTACTACTGATTATTTTTGAAACAGATTACTGTAAATATAAGTTATTTGAGGAGTTTTATGAGTATTTTAAATGTTGAACACTTGACCCACGGATTTGGAGACAGAGCGATTTTTGACGATGTTTCTTTTAGACTTTTGAAGGGCGAACATATTGGACTTGTCGGAGCTAACGGCGAAGGCAAGTCCACATTTATGAATATTATTATTGGTAAGCTCATGCCGGATGCAGGCAAGATCGAGTGGGCCAAGAATGTTAAGGTCGGTTACCTGGATCAGCATGCAGTGTTAAAAGAAGGCATGACTATTCGCGATGTCCTGGCATCTGCTTATGAACCGTTATATGCCATGGAAACACGAATGAATGAAATCTGTGATGCCATGGGCGAGGCAGATGAGGCGCAGCTTGAAGGCTACATGGAGGAACTTGGTACCATTCAGGATCTTCTTACAAACAGAGATTTCTATCTTATTGATTCCAAGATAGAAGAGGTCTCAAGAGCACTTGGCTTCCTTGATCTTGGACTGGACAGAGATGTTACTGAGCTTTCAGGAGGACAGAGAACCAAGATCCTTCTTGGTAAGCTCCTTTTAGAGAAACCTGACATTCTTCTTTTGGATGAGCCTACCAACTATCTTGATGCAGATCACATTGTATGGCTTACAAGATATCTTCAGGAGTATGACAATGCATTTATCCTGATTTCTCACGATATACCTTTCCTTAACAGTGTTGTAAACATTATTTATCACATGGATGGCCAGACTCACAGCCTTGACCGTTATGTTGGTGATTATGACAAGTTTATGGAAGTGTACGAGATGAAAAAGGCTCAGAGAGAGGCTGCTTACAATAGACAACAGCAGGAAATCGCTGACCTCAAGGATTTCGTTGCCAGAAACAAAGCCCGCGTTGCCACAAGAAATATGGCTATGGCCCGCCAAAAAAAGCTGGATAATATGGAACTTATCGAGAAGGTTCAGGAAAAGCCCAAGCCTGAGTTTAACTTTAAGACTGCAAGAACTCCAGGCAAGGTTTTATTTGAAACCAAAGACCTTGTGATCGGATATGATGAGCCATTGTCATCACCTCTTAATATGGTGATTGAGCGCGGCTCAAAGATAGTTCTTACCGGTGCCAACGGAATTGGTAAGACAACACTTCTTAAGAGTATTCTCGGACTTATCCCTGCTATCAGCGGAACAGTTGAAAGGGGAGAAAACGTAGAGGTTGGTTACTTTGAACAGGAAATGTCTCCGGATATTCAGACAACCTGCATGGAGGAAATCTGGAAGGAATTCCCTGGATTTTCTCAGTATGAGGTTCGTTCAGCTCTCGCAAAGTGCGGCCTTACTACCAAGCACATTGAGAGTAAGTGTAAGGTTTTATCAGGTGGTGAGCAGGCCAAGGTTCGTCTTTGCAAACTCATTAACAGAGAGTCCAATATTCTTGTTCTGGACGAGCCTACAAACCATTTGGATGTAGATGCCAAGGCAGAACTTCTTCGTGCCCTCAAGGAGTACAAAGGAAGCATTCTTATGGTATGCCACGAGCCTGACTTCTACGAGAGTCTCGCTACTCAGGTAGTGGATTGCACCAAGTGGACCACCAGAGTGTAATGGTTATTAGTGGTAAACAGATGATAGAAGCATATTTGGAGTGAGTTAATCGAAAAAATAAAGGACTCGATTTATATATCGAGCCCTTTTCTCCAGTCTTTCATGTTGAAGCGCACGAATGCGGTGACACCAACAATGGTCCAGGTGATGCCTGTTGCAATCCAAAGTCCCCATGCTCCAATGAAAGGAATAGAGCACAGAAGTGCCGGGAAAACGATACGTCCGATCATCTCAGAAGCTCCGGAAATTGCTGGGAACTTGGCATCGCCTGCACCATTTAATATGCCGCGACAAACATAAATCATTCCAAGAGGCAGGTAGAAGTAAGATAAAATACGCATCGCCTTGGAACCGTATGCTATAATCTCAGTTTCAGAACTGTCTATGAATATCTTGACTAAAACGTCTCCGAAAAGTCCCATAACAATTATCATTGCAATGGCGTAGATGATCATCATTCTTGCGCCGTTATTAAAGCCTTTTCGTACTCTGTCACCTTTTCTGGCACCTATGTTCTGTCCGGTAAAGGTTGAAAGAGAATCCTGAAGAGCTTTAAACTGCATGTTTACAAGGTTTTCAATCTTACTTGTGGTGGTAAATGCTGCCACAACAACGGAGTCAAAGGAATTGATAACTCGCTGAAGGATAACGAAAGAAAGAGCAACAAGGCCGCTCTGGAGGGCCATTGATCCGCCGATGGTGTAGCACTTGGCAATAATCTGTTTATCCATTTTCCAGTCAGACTTATCAATCTTGAAGACAGGATTTCTAAGGAATGCATATATTATCGAGCATGCTGCGGAAAGGGCCTGTGCTGTGATTGTAGCAATGGCAAGTCCGGCAACTCCCATGCCGAATGCGATTACAAAGACAAGGTCCATGGCTACATTTAAAAAACTGGATACTATAAGAAAATAGAGAGGTGTTTTAGAGTCGCCTATTCCTCTCATAATATATGAAATGGTGTTGTAGAGAGCTGTGCCTATAAAGCCTATACATGTGATTGACATATAGGCAATGGCGTTTTCAAGGATATCTTCCGGTGTCTTCATTACATAAGTAAGAACAGGCCTTGAGAAGATAAAACCAAGAAGACCAACAAATAAGGAAGTAGCACTTACCATGACAAGGGCATTAGTTATTACTTTTTTAACACCCTTCATATTGCCTGCGCCAAAAAACTGGGATACAACAATTCCGATACCGGTTGCCAGACCATTTCCGAGAGCAAAGAACAGATTGGTTATATGTCCTGTGGAGCCAACTGCCGCAAGAGCTCTGGCGTCAATAAATCTTCCTGCGATAATTGTATCAACGATGTTATAAAACTGCTGAAATATATTTCCCATCATCATGGGAAACATGAAAGCAAGGATGAGCTTGGTGGGATCACCGACAGTCATATCCTTGGCGTATTTCTGGGACATAGGGTTAGCCATTTTATCTCCTAATATTATCGTAAGAATTACTTTGATATTCGGATTAGAAACAGAACACTTACGAAATTTAGATTGTTCTCAATTTATTTCGGACTATATCGTACATCAAGTATTTGGTCCTTGCAAGTTTTTTACTCTTTCAATCTTCGGAGAAATTTTAAGCTTCATGTATATATCTGCATATTGGGAAGGAGAAAGATCCTCAACAAAGTTTGGCTGGAAGTTTTTCTTTACCCCATTTCTTGTCAGAATATCTATGGCCTTGTTGTAGGCAATGGCAGCTTCTGCCTCGGTGTTGTACTTGCCGATAACGTGATTACTTCGAACATGTATCACAGCCTTGTATCTGATAAAGCCTTTTTCTGCAAACTGTCTGACGCCTCGGTATCTGTTGAGGATAATGATATTTTCATATCTGAAATCTGTGGGATCATCGTTGGCGAACTGATAGTCTCTTCCTTCAACGGCATAACTCTGGATTCCATAGCGCTGCAGAACAGAAAGCTGGCTTCCGTAGTCTGCTACAAACAGATGGGAGCCTCTTTTCATGATCTTGTGAGAAGAGTAGTAAAAGAGATCCTCAATATCGAATTTTAATGCGTAGTCAGGAGCAAGATGATAGGTAAAATAGTTCTTTTCAAGATATATAGGAGTTGGAATGTACATCCCCTTATCTCTGTAATTTATGAGACTTACAAACTTTTCATAGGGAATGTGATTCATTTTATTGTTTGCTGTAAGGGATTGATAAGAGGCAATTGTAATCTTAGGACTATTTAGAATTTTAGAAGCTTCCTTATACACAGCGGCAGCTTCTTTTTCGCTGTCAAAAGAGCCCAGAGAAATATGTTTGCCGCCATGGGTAATAGACGCTCTGAAAGAAGGCGTTCCGTCTTTTAAGGTTGTTATATATACACCCACCGCTTTTTTCTTAGGTTTCAAATCAGCCTCCTATTAAAAGAGCTATACCAGGAAATACACTTTGTCAAAATGTAATAACTTTAATAATTCAAAGTGCTAAAATATTGTGTAGATATATCAGCCGGTATTATGGTATACTGTGTACTCAAAGAGATATTCATCGCTTTTATTTCCGAATTTTTTGCAATTACACTATATCGATAATATATTACTATTTTAACAACAAAAGAGGAGTGAACGCAATGGCAAAGGAAGTTTTGTACAGTAGCACTAGAGGCGCTTTGGGGCAGATCAAGGCATCTGAAGCAATTTTAAGAGGACTTGCTCCCGACGGAGGATTATATGTCCCTGATCATATTCCACATTTGGAAAAGACTCTCAGCGAGATCGCGCAGCTTGACTATAAGGAGACCGCCTTTGAGGTAATGAAGCTTCTTTTGACAGATTATACTGAGGAAGAACTTAGATACTGTATCGAGCATGCTTATGATTCCAAGTTCGACACAGAGGAGATTGCTCCGATTTCCGAGGCTGACGGTGCATTTTATCTTGAACTTTATCACGGAGCAACAATTGCTTTCAAGGACATGGCACTTTCAATTTTGCCATATCTTATGACTACTGCAGCCAAAAAGAATAATGTAAAGAATGAGATTGTTATTCTCACAGCAACTAGCGGAGATACAGGTAAAGCAGCTCTTGCAGGATTTGCAGATGTTCCCGGCACAAGAATCATTGTCTTTTACCCTAAACATGGTGTTAGCCCTATTCAGGAACAGCAGATGGTTACTCAGAAGGGTGACAATACCTGCGTAATCGGAATTGAAGGAAACTTCGATGATGCCCAGACCGGCGTTAAGAAAATCTTTACTGATAAAGAACTTGCGAAAGAGCTTGATGCCAAGGGCTTCCAGTTCTCATCAGCAAACTCGATCAATATCGGGAGACTTGTTCCACAGATTGTTTACTACGTATATTCATATGCCAAACTCCTTAAGGAGGGCAGAATTGCTGACGGAGATTCCATCAACGTAGTAGTTCCTACAGGTAACTTTGGTAATATCCTTGCTGCATACTATGCCAAGAATATGGGAGTGCCTATTGCAAAGCTTGTTTGCGCATCAAATTCAAATAAGGTTTTGTTTGATTTCTTCCAGACCGGTGAATATGACAGAAACCGTGACTTTGTGCTTACATCATCACCTTCAATGGATATTCTTATTTCAAGCAACCTTGAGAGACTTATCTATCACATTGCAGGCGACAACGCAGAAAAAGATGCAGCATTCATGTCTCAGCTCACTCAGACAGGTAAGTATGAGATAACTGATGAGATGAGAGCTAAACTCGTTGACTTCTTTGGAGGATTTGCAACAGAGGAAGAGACCTTTGCTACTATCAAAAAGGTATTTGATAAGACAGGATACCTTATGGATACACATACAGCTGTTGCCAGTGCAGTTTACAGCAAATACGTAGAGCAGACCTGTGACAAGACCGTTACAGTTATTGCATCTACCGCAAGCCCATTCAAATTTACAAGAAGCGTTATGAATGCTCTTGGTAAGGGCGATGAGAGCAAGGACGATTTTGCTCTTGCAGATGAGCTTTCAGTTGTTTCAGGTGTTGAGATTCCAGAGGCTGTAACATCTATCAGAACTGCAGAGATCAGACACAAGACAGTTGTTGCCAAGGATGATATGCAGCAGGCTGTTATGGATTTTTTATCCAAGTAATGTGAGTATTGCGCAAAAGACATATTATAAATATCAGAAATAACAAGAATTACAGGATTATTCGAATATGGATACATTTAATAATATATTTGATCTGGCGATTATCATCGGCGGCGTGTACATTATGTACTACGCTGTTCAGATGAAGATTGCTGACAAAATCAAAGTTGGCGTAATTGTTCCTGCCGACGTTAATGTTCAGGGAATGAAAGACAGAGAGGGCTTCAAGAAGTATGCATATCCCCGCCATGTGGCTCAGGGTCTTGCACTTACTCTTCTTGGAGTTATAGGAATCTTTCTCGACCTTATCGGAAGAGGGGATGTTCATGTTATAATATATGCAATAGCCTTGGTGGTGCTGATTATAGGTAATCTCATCATTGATAAGGGAAAAAGAAAATTCTACTGATCTGAAATGTTTAATATAGGAGGTGCGTATGGATTTAGGCAAGGGTTATTACTCGGAAAACACACCGGAAATTGTTGAACTATCAAAGCTTTCCAAAGAAGCTGATCTTATTGAAAATGATCTTTTTGTTAAATACGATGTCAAAAGAGGTCTTCGTGATCTAAATGGTAAGGGTGTTCTTACAGGACTTACCAGAATTTCAGAAATTATTGCCAAAAAGAATATTGATGGAAAAGAAGTACCTGCTGATGGTGAAATCTATTTTAGAGGCTATGATGTTCATCAGCTTATTGATGCTGCGGTAAGAGAGAATAGATTTGCTTTTGAGGAGTGTGTGTATCTTCTTCTTTTTGACAAGCTGCCTACGGGAAAAGAGCTGTTCGAGTTCGAAAAGCTTCTTGGAATCTACAAGAGTCTTCCGCCCAGCTTTGTCCGTGATGTAATCATGAAAGCTCCAAGTAGAGATATGATGAACACATTGGCAAGAAGTGTTCTTACCTTGTACGCCTACGACGATCATGCGGATGACGTATCACTTCCAAATGTACTTAGGCAGTCACTTCAGCTTATCAGTATGTTCCCTCTTTTATCTATTTACGGATATCATGCTTACAACCATTATCATGAGGGAAATTCGCTTATTATTCATCCGCCGATGGAGGAATTATCTACGGCAGAAACAATTCTTTATCTGCTGCGTCCTGACAGTAAGTATACTGAGCTTGAGGCTAAGCTTCTTGATATCTGCCTTGTGCTTCATATGGAGCATGGCGGTGGTAACAATTCATCCTTTACAACCCATGTTGTAAGCTCATCTCTTACAGATACCTACTCTGTAATTGCTGCTGCGATTGGATCCCTTAAGGGACCAAGACATGGCGGAGCAAACATTAAGGTTGTTCATATGTTTGATGATATCGAGGCCAATGTCAAGAATTGGAAGGATGAAGATGAGGTAAGAGCTTACCTGGACAAGATCCTTAACAAGGAAGCCTTTGACGGGGCAGGCCTTATATACGGCATAGGTCATGCTATTTACTCCAAGTCTGATCCAAGAGCTGTTATCTTAAAGAGCTTTGTGGAAAAGCTTGCAGCTGAAAAGGGCAGGGAAGATGAGCTGGCTCTATATGAGATGGTTGAGAGAATAGCTCCTGAGCTGATTGCAGGGGAACGCACCATGTACAAAGGTGTAAGTGCCAATGTGGACTTTTACTCAGGCTTTGTATACAGAATGCTTGAGCTTCCCGAGGAACTTTATCCTACTATATTTGCCATTGCCAGAATCGTTGGCTGGAGCGCTCACCGTATGGAGGAGCTTGCCAACAACGGTAAGATCATTCGTCCGGCCTATATGGCTATCGAACCTCGAAAAGACTACGTCGATATGTCTGATCGTAAGTAAATACTATGATTTTGTTGTGCCCGTGATGCATTATTCGCGGGCACTTTTTGTTGGTGAAACGATAGCGAATATACGTTATAATAATATATGGTAAACAGTTGAGAGGAGAGATTATGGACAAGAAGAAATTCGATTACCTTTGGATTGTTTTATTCATAATTATTTTTATCAATGGATTTGAAGCCGGAGGCTATCAGGCCAGTCTGTGGAATATCGGACAAAGCTATGACCTTTCGGTTACAACCATGGGGCTCTTTGCTTCGGTAGAACTTTTTGCTACCATGTTGGCGCCACTCGTATTAGGAAATTGGGCTGACAGAAACAGCAAAGCCTTCTGTATAAAGATTCTTCTTGGAATCCAGTTTGTGGCTGCGACGCTGATTCTTTTTACTGATGCGCAGTGGCTTTTCATTTTTGGTGTATTCTTCCTGGGACTTACCACAAGTGCCCTTCAGTTCATTTCCATAGCAGCCCTGGCTGATGCTTATCCAATCACAAACAGCAGAAAAATAGGATTTATGACCTCAATGTATGCATTAGGCGCTTTGGTTGCTCCTCTCGTTGTCAGCTTTTATCTCAGTAAAGGCCTTCCCTGGAGGACGCTGTTTACCATGCTTGCTGTAGGCAGCATTATCTGTTTTGCCGGAATGATGGGAGCAGGAGATATGGTCAGAGAGGTTCTGACCACTGAATATAAGACTGCAAATGATGAAAAGACCAAAAACGTCAATGATGCTGATCTAAAGAAACAGTTTTTCCTTGGAGGAATACTTCTTCTTTGCGTTATCATGTGTATCTATGTAGGTTTCGAAAACGGCTTTTCTTTCTTTGTGGATACTTTGTTTATCAGTACTCTTAATTCGGGACTTGGAAAATATGCTCTTTCTGTATTTTGGGCGGTTATGATTCCGGCCAGGGTATTGGTAGGCCTTTTCTCTAAAAGAGCTAAAGACATCCTTATTATTTCAACGATTGCAATTCCGCTCATAACCCTTATTCTCTCATTTATGGATAGCAGTCTTGTAGTATTCTTTATGTGTATTCCGCTTGGCTTTGCCAGTGGAGCAATTTATCCTAGTGTTCTTAATATGATGCTTCTTTTTGCGGGAAAAAAGACTGCTACAGCCACAGGTATGATTACTACAGCCACAGGAATCGGAGGCTTTGTATTTACAGCCCTTACAGGATTTATAGGAGATAATTTCGGACTTAGAGTAGCAATGAGAACTTTGGCAACTATTTTTGTACTGGCTGTTTGTGCAGCCTTCTGCGCTGTTAAAATGGCTGACGAGAGAGAAAAACAGTAGGAGGTAGCTTATGGAAGCTGCATATCAGAGCGCGGAAAGCATACTTCGTTATGTGGTAGAGTTTTCGACACTTTTACTTGAACTGTTTGGCATCTGTATCCTTGTTTTTACGGCTATAAAGAGTTTTATTTTCTGGCTAAAAAAAGATGAGTCCATAAGACTTCAGCTGGCCCAGGGAATTGCTCTAGCGCTGGAATTTAAGCTTGGCGGTGAGGTGCTTAGGACGGTAGTTGTCAGGGACTGGGCAGAACTTGGAATCCTTGGAGCAATCATTACCTTAAGAGCAGCGCTTACATTCCTTATTCACTGGGAAATTAAAAATGAGAAACAGGCCCTTGCACCTAAACTGTCTGAAAGAAATAATGGGAAGATACCAGAGAAATAGAAAAGAATGATAAGAAAAAGGGAGAAATTGCAAAAGCAGTTTCTCCCTTTAATAAACTTAGAAATTACAGATTGTACTTTGCTGCGATAAGAGGAGCAACCTTGGATGAACCAATACGGCTGCAACCAGCCTCAGCATATGCAAGAGCATCCTCGATTGTACGGATACCACCTGCAGCCTTGATCTTAACATCAGGACCGATGTGCTTCTTGAAAAGCTCGATGTCGGCAATTGTAGCACCTGCTGTGCCAAAACCTGTAGAAGTCTTGATATAATCAGCCTTAACTTCTGTAACAATCTTGCAGAGCTCAATCTTTTCTTCTTCTGTAAGATAGCAGGTCTCGATGATGACCTTAAGGAGCTTGTCTCCGCAAGCCTCTTTGATCATAGCAAGCTCTTTTTTAACTTCGTCATACCTATGGTTCTTAACATCACTGATATTAACTACTGTATCAATCTCAGATGCACCGTCTGCGATAGAATCCTGAGCCTCAACAACCTTGGAATGAGCTGAGTTGTAACCAAGAGGGAAACCGATTACTGTGCAGAGCTTAAGGTTATCGCCATATTTGTCGTGTACTCTCTTAAGATATGTCTGAGGAATACAAACAGTAGCTGTACCATATTTAACAGCCTCGTCGCAAAGAGAAACGATGTCCTCCCATGTAGCATTAGCCTGAAGCTGTGTGTGATCGATAAGTTTTAAAATATCTTTTTCTTCCATAACAGAATCTCCTTCGTATAAATTAGCAGATACTAAAAACGCCGTCCGCCATTTGAATCTACACAATTATATCACATAACATAATTAATTCCATGAGTATCAAATGACAATATGTGAGACGGCTCAAACCACAATATTTATGGCTTTTTTATTATTTAGGTACAAAAAATGGTATATGATAATAATGTAAATCGATTACGAAAACGTTTGAGGAGGGAAATTATTATGAAAAAAAGAATTTTAGCTTTACTTATGACAGGAGCCATGGTTTTATCTGCAATGGGATGTGGCACTCAGGTCGAAACAGAGCAGACATCTGATATTACTAATGAAGAAGTGGCTCTGGCAGATACAGTAGAGGCTTCCGAAGAAGCATCTCAGGAGGTAGGTATTGCCAATCCCTGGAGAGACATTACATATGAAGAAGCTAATGCGACTGTAGGTAAGCTCTTTAAGGCTCCCGAAGGAGCAACAAATGTTCAGTGGAGTATATGCGATTCAGTAGCTGATCCTTCAGGATTCCCCGGACCATTAGTTCAGCTCACCTATGATCTTGACCATTATAGTGTAACAGCAAGAGAGCAGGCAACAAGCGAAGATGCAGAAGATATCTCCGGAATGTACTACGACTGGACTGTTACGGATGAAATGAATTTAGGCTATTGGGGCTATGGCAAAATGCCTGCAAAGTTTTACAGATATATTTCTGATGAGGAATGGGCTGATCTTTGCACTTTCTATGATGTAGAGCTTGGTGCAGCATATTCTTTCTCTGTAGTAGCCAAAGACCTGGATGGCTTTGACATTCAGGCTGTTGTAGAGAGCATGTTTGACCAGGAGACTCAGTATGGTTACAATCCTCTCTCATATATGGATGAGCATGAACCACTTGATATAACAGGCTGCGATACCTTTACTCAGATCGTAGACAAATTGGAGCCTGGTTTTGCCTATGCAAATGCTACAATCGACGGAGTGGACGTTCTTCTTGTGACTGATTATACATTCCATGATCCTGACACAGACAAAGACAATGCTATTGAAGCAGAAATCTTCGCTTATGGAGATGGTGTTCCATATCTTGCAGGTTACGTATCAGCAGGAGGCACAGCATATCCTCTTTCAATTACTGATGGTAAGCTCTTTGTAGGTGGAAATCACTTTATTAAAGAATATGCTTTCATGGGCCAGAAATACATGATGGTTCTTGAAGGAAGCTGGGTAGATTATGATAGTGACGGAAACGGTACATATTATGCTCATTCAGATGTAAGAGAATATGCAGAGGCAGAGGATGATTGCAAGGTGGCTGATGATTCCATTATGACTGACCTTTTCGACCGTTACATGAATGGCGAAGTTATTGATTTCCAGGTTGTTCAGTAATTTAAATTCAGAATAAATACTATATACTCCTGATGTGGACCATATCTTCACATCAGGAGTTTTTTCTTGCAACTATATGTTACTGTGATACAATTCTCTGTAGATTGTTTGACATGGATAACATGTTTTGAGACAAAATAGATTTTCAAAGGAGACATTGATAATGGCTACAGAGAACGCAGTTATCAAGGGCAGACTTTCAGAGCTTCGTGCTCAGATGTCCGCCAGCGGAATTGATTTTTACATGATGCCTACTTCTGACTTCCATAACTCAGAATATTCAGCAGACTTTTTCAAGGTTAGAGAGTACTTCTGCGGATTTGACGGATCAAACGGAACCCTTGTTGTTTCAGCAGATTTCGCGGGAATGTGGACAGACGGAAGATACTTTATTCAGGCTGAAAACCAGATGAAGGGCACCGGAGTAGAGCTTTTTAAAATGGGAAATCCCGGAGTGCCTACTATCGAAGAATATCTCGTCGAGAATATGAAAGAGGGTCAGACTCTTGGCTTTGACGGAAGAGTTGTTTCTACCAGTATCGGAGAAAAGCTTGAGAAAAAGCTTGCTGATAAGAAAATCTCTTTCAAGATAGACAAGGATCTTGCAGAAGCAGTGTGGACTGACAGACCGGCTCTTCCTTGCCATGACATGTATGTTTTGCCGGATGAGCTTTGCGGTAAGAGCTTTGCTGAGAAGCTTTCCGATGTAAGAGCCAAGATGGAAAAGGAAGGATGCAAGGCACATCTTTTATCCAAACTTGATGATATTTGCTGGCTTACAAATCTTCGTGGTAATGATGTGGAGTGCAATCCTGTAGTTCTTGCATATGCTTTTGTTACCATGGATAAGTTCATTCTCTTTGTTCAGGGAAAAGAGGTTACTGCTGACGTTAAGGCATATTGCGATAAGGTAGGCATTGAGCTTAGAGATTATCATGAAATTATGAGTTTTGTTTCAGAGTATGGATTTGACGGAGATATTCTCTATGATAAGAGAAACACCAATTTCCTTACATTCAAGACTCTTAGCGATAAGGCAAAGGCAGCAGGCGTTCAGTTAAAGAACAAAAAAGATCCTACAGAACTTATGAAGGCTGTCAAGAATGACACAGAGCTAAAGAATATCAGAGAGGTTTATCTTCGCGACAGTGCCAAGCTTACAGAGTTTATCTACTGGGTTAAGAAGAATGTTGGAAAAATTGAGATGACTGAGTATACTGCAGCAGAAAAGCTTGACAGTATGAGAGCTGAGCTTCCGGGCTTCATTGAGCTTTCTTTCCCAACAATCAGTGCTTACAATGCAAACGCTGCCATGGCTCATTACGAGGCAACCAAGGACAATGCAGCGCAGGTTAAGGCAAGCGGTATGCTCCTTGTTGATTCAGGCGGAACCTACATGGGTGGTACAACCGACGTTACAAGAACAATTGTTGTCGGTGAGATTTCTGATGAGATCAAGAAGCATTACACAGCAACTGTAGCAGGAATGCTGGCTATGGCGGATGCTCTTTTCCTCCATGGATGTACAGGCAGAAACCTTGATATCTATGCAAGAAGACCTCTTTGGGACATCGGCATTGATTACAACCATGGTACAGGTCATGGTATCGGATATATCCTTAATGTACATGAGGGTCCTCACAGCCTCAGATGGAGATATGTGGAAGGTGCTTCAGAGGCTCTCCTTGAGCCAGGCATGATCGTTTCTGATGAGCCCGGAGTTTATATCGAGGGAAGTCATGGTATTCGTATTGAGAATATCATCGAGGTAGTAAAGCGCTCTGAAAATGAGTACGGACAGTTCCTTGGATTTGAACATTTAACATATGCGCCAATCGATCTTGATGCCATTGATACACGTTTCATGAAACCTGAACATGTAGAGCTTCTTAATAAGTATCACAAGGCAGTATACGACAGAGTAAGTCCACTCATAGAAGATGAGGAAATAAAGGCTTGGCTCAAGGATGCAACACGTGCAATTTGATTCTCTGCTTCAGTGATAATACCTGAAATGGGAATATTATTTCAATATTTGAGAACAAAATGAACGAATCTTAAATAATATATTAAATATGCACCCAACCCCTTGAAAAATGGGGCTTTAAGGGTATAATAAAGGTATAAAAGAACTACGAAGTAGTTCTCCTGGGATGTCCGACAACTCCTGTGTAATTTGAACCTACATTTCTTTAAACGGGACTCCTACATCATCATATTTGATGTCACACCTTCGGCCCTGCGCGTGCGCAGACCAGCTACGGGAGAGGGAGACAGAGATTATGGTTGCGGTAACCCACCTGGCGTTAGCTAGGAGTCAAATAACAGGAACCGGCATTTTGGGGTTTTATTTTAGGAAATAAAAGCAGTCATGAAAATGGCTGCTTTTTCCACGTGTGGGAGATTGCTTATGAATATTAAGGCTGCGCTGATCGCACTTGCCAGGGACTTTTCGACAAGAATGCAAAAAAAGAATATGCAATCCTACGCAAGCAGTACAGCTTTTTTTCTTATTGTGTCCCTTATTCCAATGCTTATTCTTTTATCTTCGGTTCTTCCCTATACAACACTTACAGAAGAAGACCTTGTAAGAGTCATGACTGAGCTCACACCGGATTTTGCCGACAACATTATGATGAGGCTTGTTAATGAAGCTTATGGTCAGTCTGTTGCGGTATTCTCAATTTCAGCTGTTGCAGCAATTTGGACAGGAGCCCTTGGAATGCTTGCACTTATCAAGGGACTTAATACAATATATGACGTGGATGAGCGTCGTAATTATTTTTACCTTAGATTTATAGCAGCTCTATATACAATTGCGATGATCGTAATTGTGCTTATAATGCTTGTTATCATGGTATTCGGTGATTTCGTCAAACAGCTTATTGTAAATGCTTATCCCCATGTGTGGGCATTTGCTGAATTCTTTGTAAATTTCAAATTTATAATGGTGATAGGAATCGCAACCTTTGCATTCGCTCTTATATATACCTTTGTGCCAAGTGCCAGAATGAAGTTTATATATCAGCTTCCCGGTGCAGTCTTTTCGGCAATTGTATGGTATGTGTTTTCGTGGCTCTTTTCATTGTATGTAAGCCTGCCTAATTCGTACTCGATTTATGGAAGCCTGGCCACACCGGTAATCATGATGTTCTGGCTATACTTCTGTATTTATATTTTCCTTATCGGGGCCTTTATTAACAGATTTTTCCATCCTGCAGTTAAGGTTCTGTATGATGATCATCACATGAATAAAGTCAGGAAGAATGCCAAGAAAAAGAGTACTAAGGTTATCAGGAAACATAGGGAGTATAATGAATTCAGGTGATTAAACGGCCATTTTGGCAAGAATGAGATATAATATCTAATATAATGATTATATTGAACGGAGGGATTAGATGAAGCTCGGCAAGAATTTCACCAAGAAAAAATGGGTATCATACACGATAGCAACCTGTTCTGCGGTTATTCTGTATATGATCCTTTCGAATTTTTCCAGTATAACTGAAGGTTTTAGTTCTATTTACGGATATATCAAGCCTGTAGTAAGCGGTATGATTGTGGCCTATGTTTTTAATCCGCTGGCAAGAACCTTCAATGACAAAGTATTTGGGAAAATGAAAAACGAAAATGCCAAATGGAAGCTTTCTGTTGGATGCACCATCATAGTGATAATCCTGGCAGTAGTGCTTTTGTTTGTGGCGCTGATTCCTCAGCTTGTGGATAGCATCAGTACCTTTGCCAGCAATGTTGACGGCTATGTTGAGACTACTCAGGGAATTCTTAGAAATCTTGAGAAAAATGATACCACCGGCATCTTTAGCGGAGAGCTGGGAGCGTTGGCTACCTTTACCGACAAGATATTAGAAAAGGTTGGGGACTATTTCTCAAACCATATGGGTAATGTGGTTACAACTTCTGCCAATATCGGAAAGGGTGTGGCGGATGCGGTTATCGCCTTTATCCTTGCAATATATCTTTTGCTTGATAAAACCAGACTTAAAAACGGTTTTGCTAGATTTACCAAGCTTGTGATGAAACCTGAGTCGCATGATAATGCTGCAGTATTTCTCGATAGATGTAATAGCATCATTATCAGATTTATCAGCTTGGATATAGTAGAAGGAATAATTGTCGGAGTAGTCAACCTTGTTTTTATGCTGATAGCGGGAATGCCTTATTCTGTGCTTATTTCAGTAATTGTAGGAGTTACCAACCTGGCGCCTACTTTTGGCCCTATTGTAGGTTGTGTACTTGGCGCATTTATCCTTGTTCTGGTTAACCCTTGGTATGCGCTTGCTTTTCTGATCTTTACCATAGTACTTCAGACAGTCGACGGCTATATCCTCAAGCCAAGACTCTTTGGCGAAAGCCTCGGTGTATCACCGCTTATGATTCTTATCACCATTGTGGTTGGAGGAAGACTCTTTGGCGTTGCAGGAATCATTTTAGCAATTCCATTTGCTGCTATTATTGATTTTGTATGGCGAGATTATATACTAAAAAAACTTGAGGAAAGACGCGCAAAGGTTTATCATAATTAGTATAGTTTGAATATTTTTTTCATAATACACTTTATGGGGGTAAGGCGATTATGGATTTTGTTAAAGTTATTGATGGTGCAGTTGATTTCTGCAAGGATAAGATCAATAAGGCCATGGAAGTATGGGATAGCTTCGACGAGGATCAGAAGAAGCTGCTCATAGGGTGCGCTGCCTGCGTGGCAGTGGTAATTGTTGTGGCCGGCGTTGCCTACGGACTTGGCAAGGCTAGAGGGCAGAGGATTGCCCTTGAGGAAGAGGATTTCTAAAATGATGATAAGTGGCATCTGCATTATTTGCAGATGCCCTTTTGCGTCTTTGGGCGTATAACGAAGAGAAACTAAGAGGGATATCATGAAGAAAATACTTAAATTATTAGGCGCTATCTTACTGGTTGCTGTTTTTGTATGTGTGACTCTTATTGCTTATCTCACAATTGATGAGTATAAACCTGACGACGTAGAAAACGT
Source organism: Butyrivibrio sp. VCB2006 (assembly GCF_000420945.1). Classification (GTDB taxonomy): domain Bacteria; phylum Bacillota; class Clostridia; order Lachnospirales; family Lachnospiraceae; genus Butyrivibrio. The sequence goes on along the minus strand of NZ_ATVX01000002.1, from coordinate 224,389 downwards.
TACTATCTCCGGAAATGTCGGTGAAATGACCAAAATGGGACAGGAGTACACTCTCATGTCCTGGAACATCGGTTATGGCGCCCTTGGAGATAATGCTAATTTCTTTATGGATGGCGGCAAGGACGTTTATACTGCCGATGAGACAAGAGTCAGAGAAAATCTTGCGGATATTGCAAGCTGGGTAGATAAGTATGCACCGGATTTTCTTCTTACGCAGGAACTAGACAGGAACTCCTCAAGATCATATTTCATCGATGAGCTTGAAAGGTTAAATAGTGAGGGAACGTCTGATGTGTTTGATTATCAGAACTGTTTTGCTCCTAATTTCAAGGTTTCTTTTGTTCCGCTTCCTATTCCACCCATCGGACGCGTCCTGGCAGGCGAGGCTACATATTCATCAAAAGAGATGGCTTCTGCGGAGAGAGTGGCTCTGCCATGCCCATTTACATGGCCGCTTAGAACCTTCAATCTCAAGAGATGTCTTTTGGTGTCAAGATTTCCTGTAGAAGGCACAGATAGAGAGCTGGTATTTGTTAATCTTCATCTCGAAGCATATGATTCCGGGGAAGGCAAGATAGCCCAGACCAATATGTTAAAAGAGCTGATGAACAATGAGGTTAGCAAAGGTAATTACATAATTGTGGCGGGAGATTTTAATCAGACTTTTTCCAACGTTGATTTATCTAAATATCCGGTACTTGAAGGAATGTGGGAAGCCGGAATTATCAATATTGAGGAATTTGGCAGTAGCTTTAGTTTCTTGCATGACGATACATATCCTACCTGCAGATCCCTTGATCGTTCACTTACAGAAGTTGACAATAGGAATCCGGAAAATTTCCAATATTATATGATTGATGGAGTTATAGTTTCCTCGAACATCCAGGTTAATCACGTTGAAACTGTTAACACAGAATTTAAGTGTTCGGATCACAACCCGATGGTGGTTAAATTCGTTCTAAAAAGTGAGTAAAATTGTATATGAAAACGTTTAAGTTTTGATTGAGCTTAAACGATTTTTCACATATACTAGATATAAGGTATTATTTTACTTGAAAGGGGACAGGAGTTAATGGTACAGAAAAAGAAACGTAATGTAATTGTTGGGCAATCGGGAGGCCCTACAGCAGCTATCAACTCATCTCTTGCAGGAGTTTATAGGACTGCTTTGGACCGTGGATACCAGAAGGTTTATGGTATGATTCACGGTGTACAGGGTCTTATGGAAGGAAGATATGTTGATCTTTCCGAGCATATCCAGAGTGGACTGGATATCGAGCTTCTCAAGAGAACACCATCTGCATATTTGGGGTCATGCAGATATAAGCTTCCTGAGATTTTTGAGAGTAAAGAAATATACGAGAAGATTTTTGAAATTCTCGTAAAACTTGAGATTGACTGCTTTATCTACATCGGTGGTAACGATTCAATGGATACCATCAAGAAGCTGTCAGATTACGCTATCATAACAGGATCAGACATCAGATTCGTTGGTTGTCCTAAGACAATTGATAACGATCTTGCACTTACAGATCACACTCCCGGTTATGGTTCAGCAGCCAAGTATATCGGTACATCAGTAAAAGAGATTATCAGAGACAGTTGGTCACTTGAGACAACCAGCGGACAGGTTATAATTGTAGAAGTAATGGGTAGAAATGCAGGTTGGCTCACAGGAGCTACAGCACTTGCAAAAGGCGAGGACTGTGATGGACCTGATGCTATCTATCTTCCTGAGCTTCCATTCGATATGGCAGCTTTTATCAAAAAGATCAAAGGTCTTCTTAAGACTAAAGCATCAGTTGTTGTTGCAGTATCTGAGGGCATCAGAACCAAGGATGGCAAGTATGTAAGCGAACTTGGAAATACTATTGAGTATGTAGATGCATTCGGACACAAGCAGCTTACTGGAACAGCCAGATATCTTTGTGAAGTTGTTTCACAGGAGTGCGGCTGTAAGACACGTGCTATCGAGCTTTCAACACTTCAGAGAGCTGCCAGCCACTGCGCAAGCCGTGTAGATATCCTTGAAGCTTACGAAGTTGGTGGTGCAGCAATGAAGGCTGCAGACGAAGGCGATAGCGGCAAGATGGTCGTTATCGAGAGATTATCCGATGATCCTTATCAGGCAGGAACTGAGGTTAAGGACGTTCACAAGATTGCTAACGATGAGCGTGTGGTTCCAAGAGAATGGATCAATAAAGATGGAACATATGTTACAAATGAGTTTATCACCTACGTAAGACCTCTTATTCAGGGCGATGTAGGACCTATCATGGTTGACGGTATTCCTAGACATTTGTACAGACCAGGATTCCAGGATCTTCTTTGATATTGAACTGGCAAATGGCCATGGACTACCCAAAAGGGTAGTTCATGGCTTTTTCAAAAATGGAAATCTTTTTTCATTTTATGAGGCGCAAATATGATCAGATACAATATTGGGACAGTAACTGTAGATGAAAGCTTTATTATAGTTAACGTAAATGAGGGGTATTCTGAACATGTTGTGAATAGTGAGGGTAAGAACTTTCTGGATAATGTCCTTGAAGAAGACCATCGCCTTCTTACAGAGATGGCGGACAGTATTTCAGATAAGGGGCCAGCCTCATTATGCTTCAGATATAAAGAAACAGACGGCAAATTCTCATGGGTTATTGCTCTATGCAATAAAGTAATTACAGAGGATAGGTATAATATTCAGATGTCTATCCAGGACATTTCGGATCTAGAAGAAAAGATCATAGATAACAGCCTGGATTATGGAACCGGGCTTCTTGATAAGAAGACTATTTTGGAATATGCCAGAGATAAATGCCGCCATCAGGCTGACGTTTTTAATCTGTGCATTCTTGATATTGATAATTTCAAGTATATCAATGATACAAAGGGACATTCCTTTGGGGATGAGGTATTAAAAGAGGTCAGTTCTATTATCAGAAATGTGATTGGAGAGCATGGCAAAGCAGGCAGAATCGGCGGCGATGAGATAATGCTGGTTATAGATGGTGCACCGGACAATGCAGCTCTTAGAACTTACCTTAAGCCGCTTCGTGAAACCATAGAAAATCTCCACAGAGATCCAAAGGGGTATCCGCTTATTACAGCCTCCATAGGTTCAGCCAGATATCCTACAGATGTGGCCGAGTATGACACTTTGTTTGATCTGGCAGACAGGATGTTATATAGGGCAAAAAATAGAGGTAAAAACAGATATGTAATGTATAACCCTGACATTCACGGCAAGATCATTGATGGACTTTTTGCGGAAGAAAACAAGGTTGTGCAGGATGCAGCGCCTGTTGATAAAACCAAGCTGGTTATGGATGCTGTTGAGGAATTCTTTGGAGATAATGAAACCACAGTAGCTGAACAACTGGCCAAGATTATTGCAACCTATGAATTGGACTATGTTTTTGTTTTCTATGAGGATCTAAGCAAGAGCTTGGCGGGATATAAGAAACTTGAATGTACTCAGGCAGCTCAGCAAAATGGTGTTCATAGAATAGTAGAAGTTTCCACGGATATTTCTTTTGTCAGAGACCGGGAGTTTGACGAGTTCTTTAATGCAAACGGAGTGTTCGTTGTAGATAGTCCGGAGAATCAGCTAAGGGATAATTTAAGGGCAAGCAGGTATTTTGCCACCAATGAGATTAAACATGCTTTTGTCTATAAGATGAAAGATGTGCCAAACGGAGGTTATGTCTTTTTCTATAAAACCAATGAATTATCAAGAAAATTCTCTCAACCGGACGTAACTGACTTTACTTATCTGGGAAAAATGATTGAAATTGCACTCAAATCTAGATAAAACAAGGAAAAAGTTATGAAAAATTTAGATTTTTGCGCATTTTTCGGCGTTTATGGGTTGTTTGTGGTACAAAATAGTGGTAGAATGGGCAATGTAGTAAAATATTTCTTTTTGGAGGGAAAATTTAATGAACAAGACAGAACTTATCGATGCAATCGCTAAGGAGGCAGGCCTTTCTAAGAAGGACGCTGCTGCAGCACTCAACGCTTTCACAGACACAGTAACAAAGGAGCTTAAGAAGAAGGGAAAGGTTCAGCTTGTTGGTTTCGGTACATTCGAGACAACAAAGAGAGCTGCTAGAACAGGTAAGAATCCTCAGACTGGCGCTGCTATCAAGATTCCTGCATCTGTAGCACCTAAGTTCAAGGCTGGTAAGGCTCTTAAGGATCTTGTAAACAAGAAATAATTTACAAAGTATATGATGGAAGCTGCATCCCATGGATGCAGCTTTTTTCATGCTTTATAATGCTAGAAATTCGTTGAAATGCCTTCTGAATTTTCGTACAATATTAGTATATACATTTTAACTGACAACTACTATTATCAGTGGGGATGGGCTTACGATGACATTTGAAAGAAGCTTTATGAACTTTGTTCAGATATTATCTGAAGAGGATGTGACTCCGGAAATAGCACCCAGTGCCTTGACAGATATTGCCAAGGTGTATTCACTTCGCTCTATTGTGGCTATTATTTCAAGCCTCAAGGAATCAGATCAGTCAAGTGAACCGGATGTAATAGTGCCGCTTTTTGGACCGGTGGCTGAAAATGAAGCTCCTGCATATTTATTTAAGCACACCCTTGCGGGACGTAAGACAGTTACTTTCCATATATATCTTCATGATAACAGATCCTGGAATGAGGAAGAGTATCAGGCGTTTGCAATTGTAGTTGATATCCTTATGATGCACACTGAGAGATTTCTTCTTAGCAAGGTTGTCAAAGATAGTGCCCTCACTCAGTATCTGACAGGTCTTCCTAACTCCGGGGGCTTCATTGCCTATGCAACTAAGCTCTGCGAGAATAAGGAAATCATAAAGTTTGATTCGTTTTGTTTTAATCTGAAGAATTATGGCCTTATCAGCAGACGTTACGGCCTTTCTGAAGGTGATGAGATTATGAAACGATACTCACAAAAACTCAGGGAGTTTTGTGAACCGGACGAAATGGTTGCCCACTTCGGTGGTGATAATTTTTCTGCCCTCATCAAAAAAGAAAGAACCCAGAAGTTCCTTGATTACATTTCTTCTATAGAAGTCTATGGTGTGAAGAATGAAAAACAGGAAGAAATAAAGATTTCTGCGGTTACCGGCGTCTATGCTGTGGATGAATCCCTTAAAGAACCTGGTCAGCTTATTTCAAGAGCGGCCATGGCTCTTAGCTATGCCAAGAACGTAGCAAATAAACCTTATGTATTTGTTAATAAGGCTATGAGTACCAGAATATACAGGCAGAAACAGATAGAAGAGAGATATGAAGAGTCCCTTGCCAATGATGAATTCAGAATCTATCTTCAGCCTAAGGTGGATATTTTTACAGGAGAGATAGTTGGGGCAGAGTCCCTGGCAAGATGGTTCTGTAATGGAGTGGTATTGTATCCCACTGAGTTTGTTCCAATTTTGGAGCAGGAGGGGATGGTAGCTTCTCTTGATCTTTATGTATTAAAGAAAACCTGTGAGTTTATTACAGGTTGGACCAAGAAGGGAATTGAGCCTGTACCCATTTCGGTAAACTTCTCAAGAAGAGATCTTAACTATAAGCATCTGGCAAAAGAGATAGTTAAGATAATAGATGATATGGGTGTGAAAAGAAATCTGATCCAGATTGAAGTTACGGAAACTGCCAGTGAGGATGAGAGAATCCTCATGACAAGTTTTCTTAAGAACTTGAAAGAAAAGGGAATTGATACTGCGATTGATGATTTTGGAACCGGTTACTCATCCTTGTCGAACCTCAGAGACTTCCCTGTTACCATGATAAAGATAGACCGATCCTTTATCAGCAGTGAATCAGCAGGAGAGAATGATGAAATCGTTCTAAGAAATATCATTCATATGGCTGAAGATCTTGGAATAAAAGTTTTGACAGAAGGGGTTGAACGTCAGGAACAGGTTGAGCTTTTAAAGAGTGTTGGTTGCCATTATGTGCAGGGATTTTTGTATGACAATCCAATGCCCGAACATGACTTCCAGAAACGATTAATCAAACATGGTTATTCGGAATAGCCTATTGTAAGCGGTTTCACGGAAACTAGTTTGCTAATATTTTATAATTTTTTTATATTTTTTCTGTTCACATATTGGACACAAGGTGCTAAACTTATATCTGTTGCCGGTTATAGCCTGCGGCTTATGAGAGAGGGAAAAATATGAAAAAAGAAGTAAAGGTTTCATTGGGATGCAAGTCCCAGATCATCCAGTTCATTAACATGAACTCCAAATCATCTTGCGAAATCGACGTGCAGGATGGTCACAGTTTTATCGATGGTAAGTCTATTGTTGGGCTTCTGTCACTTAATTTATTTAAACCACTTGATGTAACTGTAATTGGTGATGACAAGAAGATTACAGAGCTTGTTCATAATTATGGTACACATCAGTTGCTTATAGGCTGATTTGAGTTTATATGCGTAATAAAAGAGGTTCGTAGATGCGAACCTCTTTTTTTGTTATCTTTATTAGTTTAGTCTACTCTCTGTGCACCCCAGAAGAAGAGGGCTACAGTACCTGGGCCTGTATGGCTTCCGATTGTTGTACCAATGCTGTAGATTTTAACCTTGCCCTTTAGCTTAGGGAATTTCTCTTCGATTAGATCTGCAACGGCTCTAGCATCATCGTAGCAATCTGAGTTTGAAATGTAGCAGTCTCCATCATAGTCAGTGCCACCGGCTGCAAGCTGAACCATTTTTTCAACCTGGGCTTTCATAACAGCGCTCTTACCACGAACTTTTGCTCTGACAATAAGTCTTCCCTGATAATCAACGTTCATAAGAGGGCAGATGCTAAGAACTGAACCGATAGTGCCTGCCACCTTGGAAACACGGCCACCTCTTATAAGGTACTTAAGATCTGATACGAAGAACCAGTGCTGGGCTTCAAGTCTGTGATCTACTGTCCACTGGAAAAGATCATCGATACCCATTCCGCCGTCTCGAAGATCGGCAAGTTTATTCATAAGAAGTCCGTAACCTGCAGAAGCTGCAAGAGAATCCACAACATAAATCTTTCTGTCAGGATATTTTTCTTTTAACTGATCTCTTGCGATTGTAGCAGAGTTAAGAGTTCCTGAAATTCCGGAACTGAGTGTGGCATGGAGAATATCAAGACCTTCCTTGAGGAAGCCTTCGAAATATTCAATGTACTCACCAACACTTACCTGAGAAGTCTTGGTCATAGCACCCTGTGCCATACTGTTGTAGAATTCTTTAAAAGAGATGGACTTACCGAGATCATCAGGATAATCCTTACCATCAAGCTGAAAGTGAAAGCAAATATACTTAATATCACGTTCGTTAAGATGCTGTTCGTCAAGATCTGCAGTTGAACAGCAGCTAAGAATATAATTACTCATGATTTTCTCTCTTTCTATATAGCATTTATTAAAAATTCACCCATTAAATAATACATTATAACGAGCTTTGTAGCAAATAAAATTCCTATAATCAAATATAACATGCATGATCACTGAAATTGTTTGAATTGTCTGAAAATAGATACAATTATTTTAAAGTGGTTGACAAAAATAACTACGGATGCTATATTATATATACAATCACATTGTAGATAAAACCTAAGCAGTCCAAGTGGCATAAGCTTCACGGCAGACGAGCACAGGTTATCGGAGCGACTGACATTTACAGCAAGGGTGGCGATGCTTCATCGGAGCCAGGGAATGTCAAAGAGTCGCGCTAGGTAATGTGATTTATATAAATAAGGGTAGCTTACAGTGCTACAGAAAGACGAGGAAAAGTCCCTTGGAAAACAATTTATAAAAACGGGTGTTCATTGGTACAATGGATGCTCGTTTTTATTTGCAATAAAATACACTGATTAAAATATTAAAAGACTCTTAAACCTACTGTAGTTCATTCTATAGTAGGTTCTTTTGTTTTATAATACTATTGTAATGTACGCAATAGCGTGTGCAAGTATACGAGGTAACCCTAAAGTGAAGGACATACATTTTCATGAGATCCTTATTTCTGAAAATGGCCACAGAGTGATTTCAGCTGACGCTAAGGCTTATGGGATCATTAATAGTGACACCATTTCTGCAGTAGAAGAATATGTGGTCGAGGAAGATAGGGATAATTTTATCAAGAATATAGAACTTGCTGATAGTAGCTGGTTTCATGTGGAGATTAAATCCGGTGACGATAATCATCTTTATTATGTCAAAGCCGACAGAAATGCTGACGATGGGATGATAAGGCTTGTCATGGTGAACATTGATGAGCTGTTGGAAGCCCATTACAGACTTAATCGTCAGATATGTGCATATAAAGCGCAGCTTGATCTGTTCGAGGATGTTTTTTTTGAGTACAATCCTGAAAGAGATACAGTAAATGTATTTAACACAGAGATTGCAGAGTTTGACGCCGGCGTTTATTCTCTTAGCGACTTTGAAGAATTGTTGACACAAAAAGTTTCAGGAAGAAAGAAGAACGCTGTTAAAGGCTTCATTACTCAGCTTAAGGGTAAAACCGGAAGATTTACCGCAAGAATAGATGCCAACATATTAAATGATGATCCAAATGTGACCTATACTCTTTTGGAAGAAGCTTTTTTATACTATGACAAGGAAACAGAAGGAGTTGTGGGTCATATACACCTTGGAACCGAGAAGGTTAAGACTACAGCCACTAGCATTAAACATGATTCATTAACAGGTCTTGTGGATAAAACTGATATTACAAGAATTGCCAAGGAGCGAATTGATGAAAGAAGGCTTGAAGGTACTACACTTGTTATCATTGATATAGATTTCTTTAAACATATCAATGACACCTATGGCCACCAGTATGGTGATGATGTTATAAAAAGAATTGCAGATATTATTACCAAGGAAGTTGGAAATGAAGGTATTGCAGGTCGATTTGGCGGAGATGAATTCCTGATTGTTCTTTATAACGTCCAATCAGAGGATGAATTAAGAGCAAAGTTAAAGAGCATCAAGAACATGGTTGCTGCCTCATTCCCTGACAGAGGAATAGAAGAGAATACTCCACTTTCTGTTTCTATTGGAACGGCTACATATCCTGCCGATGCAGATACATACGATGATGTGTTTATGCTGGCGGATCACTGCCTGTATCTGGCCAAAGAAAAAGGGCGAAATCGATATGTATTATACACCCTTGAAAAGCATGGAACTCTTGAATCTATTAGGGAAAAGAGACTTAGTATCAAGAAGATCAACGAAAGAGATCTGTCCTATGGCGATGTGATCATAAAAATGTTTGATATGACACTTCATGGCAAGGGTAGTACTGTTGAACATTTTATGGATGAATTTGCCCAAGGCTTTGATTTTCAGCATATTACGCTGTTCGTGGGACAACCTTTTAAAAGAAGATATTCCACAGGAACCGCTGCACTGAAGAATCCGGCAGCTCTTGATTTTATGCTTGGAATACTTAACGGAGATTCTCTGGATACATTCATTGGAGATCAGAAGTTTATTGTGGTAAATAGGATAGAAACCCTGCCTCCCTACGCAAATGGCCTCAAGGAATTTTTAAAGGATCTTGGAATCTATTCCTATGTCCTTTTAAGATTCAATGATAAGGATGGAAGAGATTGTATCCTCATAATTGCAAGTGTTGGCAAGAACACCCAGTGGAATCAGATGCACTACAAGTTCTATAGGGCATTTACTGATCTTTTGTCCTTATACAGCCTGGATGAAACGGAAAATGACAGGAATTAGCGGACACAGGCTCTTGACTGGTGCCGATAAAGAGAGTAATGTTTTTTGGATAATGACATTATAGGAGATTTGGGCAATGTATTTCATACTTATATTTAACAGCGTGATGCTGGGCTTTGGCCTTGCCATGGACGCTTTCTCTGTATCTCTTGCAAATGGTTTTGCAGACCATAACATGAAAAGATCAAGGAAGATACAGATTGCCGGATGCTATGCGGTTTTCCAGTTCGCAATGCCGGTTATCGGATGGTTTTTGGTCCACAACGCAGCTACATTTTTTGAGGGCTTTCAGAAGTTTATTCCCTGGATTGCACTGATTCTTTTGGCAATAATCGGTGGCAAGATGCTTGTAGAGGGAATACTTGACAGGAGAGCCGAGAGAAACTGTAAGGGAGGTCTTGAGTGTAACAAGTGCTCCATTGAATCCTGCAGGAAGTACGGCATAGATCCTGAGGCAGGTTCAATATCCAACAAGGTTCTGTTTATGCAAGGAATAGCAACCTCTATAGATGCACTTTCAGTTGGCTTTACAATTTCTGAATACCATATAGTTCAGACTCTTCTGAGTGCTTTTATTATTGGAGGAGTTACCTATGTTGTATGCTATGTTGGCCTTAAACTTGGAATTGTATTCGGAACCAAGCTTGCCAGCAGAGCCAAGATCATTGGTGGTTTGATACTTATAGGAATAGGAATTGAGATTTTCTTTAGCTGAGGCTTTAGAAAGTCTCTTTTTTTATCTATAATAAAAAGATGAAAGCGTGAAGTCATGGGGGATTGCTATAGATGAAAATAGATTTAAGCGGTAATTGGAGAATTACACTTGAAGACGGCAAAATCAACGATAATGGATTTTTGCCGGGAACTCTCGATGAAAATAAAATGGGAAATCCCGATAAGGTTGCCAGAGCCTGGCATCCGGACGTGGAGGAACGAAACAAGAATCTGGAGGCAGAGGAAGACGGTGATATAAGGATAGCCACGAGGCTTACAAGAAATTACACCTATGAGGGATGCGCAACATTCACAAAAATACTTAAGGCAGACATAAAAAAGGATAAACGCTATTTTCTTGTGGCTGAAAGAACAAGGAAAATGACTCTTAAGATAGATGGAAAAGAGGTTCCTGTATCTGAGAGCAATTTATGCGGACATTCTTATGTGTGTGGCCTTTCTACGCCCTGGGAATTTGAGGTTACAGGTCTCATTCATGATGAAAGCAAAATCGAAATATCTACAGACAATACATATCCCGGATGGCCTTACAAGGATATTACTTATTCATCGGCTGCCACTGACGAAACCCAGACCAACTGGAATGGAGTAGTGGGTGAACTATATCTGGAGGAGCGGTCTGAGGCCTTTATTCAAGAAGTGCTGATAATTCCTGAGATGGATATGGGGGGTACTATAAGCGGAGAAGTCCACATATCCTATGAGAATCTCACCCAGGGAAAAGAAAAAAACAGTGCTCAGGGACAATATCGCAAGGAGGTAAGGCTTGAGATTACGGGAGATTGTCTTATAGAGCCTATAATATGCGGCGGAGATGATGATAAAACAAACAGCCCATACATGGTGTTTACGGGAAGCAATAACAGCTTTGTGTTTGGCGCTATTGATCTATCGCAAAAGTGCCGTGAATCAAGATGGGATGAGTATGAAGGTAATCTCCATACCCTGACAGCTAGGCTCTATGCAGGGGATGAGCTGCTGGATGAAAAAGAGGTGGTCTTTGGCCTTAGAAACTTTGGATATGATGAGAATGAGCATCTGACGATAAATGGCAGACGTATTTTCTTAAGGAGCGAAGCAAACTGCGGACTTTTCCCGGAGACTGGGCATCCGCCCATGGATAAAGACAGCTGGCTTGAAATCATGAAGACCTATGCTTCTTACGGAGTTAACTGTGTACGATTTCATTCCTGGTGTCCACCGGAAGCTGCTTTTGTAGCAGCTGATGAACTTGGAATGATGGTCCAGCCGGAGCTTCCGAACTGGAATCCGAGGGATGCTTTTTCAAGTGAGGAGAGCAGGGACTTTTACGAAAATGAGCTCAAACAGATAGTTAAGACCTACACAAATCATCCATCCTTCGTGATGCTGACTCTTGGTAACGAGCTTCATACAGATGCTGACGGTATAGAAGAAATGCATCGTCTTATGGAGATTGCCAGGGATATTGATCCAACCAAGCTCTATGCCTGGGGATCCAATAATTTCTATGGAGCTAAGGGAACTGATGAGGAGAGCGATTTCTATACATCATCAAACTGCGGAGAAGATGTCCTTAGACTTGCCATGGCAGGTAATAACGGCAGGATTAATACTGAGCAGCCTAATACCAAAAGAAATTTTAAAGAGTCAATGGAAAAAATCCTTGAAGATTACAAGAAGCCCTTCTTTAGCTTTGAGGTTGGACAGTATGAAGTGCTTCCTGACATGCACGAACTTGAGCAGTTTGAAGGTGTGACAAGACCGGATAACTTCCTTATAGTCAGGGACAGACAAAGGGCAGCTGGCCTTTCGGATGAAGAGTATGAAAAAAGAGTTTCCGCAACGGGAGAGATGGCTCTTTTAGCATACAGGGAGGAAGTTGAGGCTGTTATGCGCACCTCCCAGATGTCCGGAATATCTCTTCTGGGACTTCAGGATTTTACAGGCCAGGGAACCGCTCTTGTGGGGATGATGAATTCTCATTTAAGGCCAAAGGAATATCCATTTGCTAAGCCATACAGGTTTAAAGAGTTTTTCAAGGATCAGGCTGTTCTTGTCCTGATGGATAAGTATATATATGAGGTTGGCGAAACACTCAGAGCGGAGATAGTTGTTGTAAACTATGGCAAGAAGGATCTGCCGGGAAGCTTTGCTTATGAGTTATCCTGCGATCGATTTTCTAACAGAGGCGGCACCATAAATGGAGGCTTGTATTCTCTTGGAGTTAAGAATAATGATTTCAGGTGTCCTGTCGGAGGGCTTACAAGCCTTGGCTTCATTGATATCTATTTCGATAATATAAGGATCCCGGTTCAGTTTACTCTGAAAATCAGGGTGGCCGGCCTTGGTGAAAAGAAAACGGCGATTGTTAACTCGGAAGTAGACAATCTGTACCCGATATGGGTTTATCCCAAGATAAGCCCTAAGTGTCCGGAAGATGTGTACGAAACAGGAATTCTTGATGATAAGGCGATCAAAGTTTTAGAAAAGGGAGGGAAAGTTTACTATTCTCCTGATTCTACTGCGGAGGCAATTCCGAACTCTATAAAAGCTCAGTTTTCAACAGATTTTTGGTCGGTTGGTACCTTTCCACAGCAGGAGGGTGCTATGGGACAGCTTATAGATACGGAGCATCCGCTGTTTAGATATTTCCCTACACAGGAATATACAAACTGGCAATGGTTTAATATGGCATCCCAGAGAGCGTTCATTATGCCAAGGTATATGAAAACCATTATTACCGAGATGGACTGCTATGTAACCTTAAGGCCCATGGCTCAGTTATTTGAAGCAAGGTGTGGACATGGAAAGATTCTTATGTCCTCTATGGGACTCCAGAATCTTCAGCAGTATCCGGAAGCCAGAGCTCTCCTTGACAGTATATACAATTATATGGGAAGCTCTGAGTTCAAGCCCAAGGAAACTTTGACTTTTGATGAATTAGCTGTTTTTTCTAATGTAAAGTAGTTCAAAAATATAGCTGCAATGTGGTATTATTGACTAGATGATTTATTCCTTTAGAGAGGTAAAGAATATGACCATATTGCAGCTAAAATATATTATAGCCATTGATGAAGAATGCTCTATGAGAAGGGCAGCTGACAGACTCTATGTTTCTCAGCCCGGTCTTTCAAGTGCCGTTCGCGATCTGGAGAATGAACTTGGTATTCAGATATTTGAAAGAGTTCATAACGGTGTTGTCACAACAGCAGCAGGTGCTTCTTTTATTGCTTATGCAAGAAGTGCGGTGGAGCAGTTTGAAAAGGTTGAGGAAAAGTACCTTAATTCCAAGAATCAGAAACCTACCTTTTCTGTATCCATGCAGCATTACACTATTGCAGTCAATGCGTTCATAGACACTGTAAAGGAGTATGACTTTGAGGAGTATCAGTTTAACATTAGAGAAACTCAGACTAGTGAAGTAATTGAGGACGTTAAGACACTTAAGAGCGAGATCGGAGTTATTGCTCTTAGTGACTTCAACAAGAACACCTTCAAGAAGATATTTGCCGACGCTTCACTGGAATTCCATGAATTATTTATGAGAAACACATATCTCTATATAAGTAAGCATCATCCTCTTGCGGATAAAGAAATCATCTCTCTTGATGAGCTTGAAGATTATCCTTGTATGGTATTTGATCAGGGAGACAACACCTCTTTTTACTACAGAGAGGAAGCCCTGGCAACCTATGATTACAAAAAGATTATCAGTACCAACGAAAGAGCTACTTCCATAGAACTTATGCTGGGACTTAACGGATATGCAGTAGGAGCGGCAATGCTGGGTGATTCCCTCAACGGCTCCGAAATCAAAGCAATCAAACTCAAAGAAGAGGAGAATCTTACCTTCGGATATATTGTAAGAAAAGGTGCAAATCTTAGCGAAATGGCTCAGACCTTCATAGATAAATTGAGTGAGAATATTCGATAGTTATAGCTAAAACGGCGCATTGTGCGCCGTTTTTTTAGAAAAATTTAATCTTATAGCTAGGAAAAGAGAAAATTACCAATGATATAATATCGCTATGTAAAGTGCGCTTTTGCAAAGAAAATTAGGGGATAGGTGAAATCCATGATATCAATGCTCATTAAGATGACCTCAATTTCAGCCCTTTATGTACTTCTGACGATTTTTCTTTGGAAAATAACCAGAGAGAAAAAGCTTACAGTTTTATCTATTATACTTATTGGTATTATTTACGGTATGTGTTCGGTATTGTCTACTCATTTCGGAGTGAATTTCGGACATATGCTGCTTAATCTGCGCGATGTTGCACCTCTTGCAGCAGGTCTTTTCTTCCATCCCGCAGCCGGGGTGCTGGCAGGACTCATCGGAGGTATTGAAAGATATATTGTGGGAACTTATTTTGGAATAGGCTCCTATACAAGAATAGCCTGCAGCTTGTCTACCTGCCTTGCTGGATTTGTAGCTCTTTTGATGAATATTAAGGTTTTCAAAGGGAAAAAGCCATCACCCATGTATGCCTTCTTTATGGGAGCAGTAATGGAAGTATTCCACATGTACGTGGTGTTTATCACTCACAGAAGTGATATGAGAATGGCTTTTACCGTTGTAAGAGCCTGCTCTATACCAATGATCGTGTTCTCGGGCATTGCACTTGCTGTTATGTCTATTATCCTGGAAGTTCTCTCGGGAGAGTGGAAAAATCCATTCAAAAATACCAGAGAGGATGTCTCCGTTTCTCAGACTTTTCAGAAGTGGCTTTTTATTGTTACGGTTTCGGTCATCTTTATTAATTTCCTGTTTTCATTCTTACTTCAGAGCCAGTCTGCGTATCAAAATGGGTATAATTCCATTGTTGAAAAATCACAGGATGTGAAGATGAGATTTGCGGACGGCCTCAAATACTGCGTACCGGGAGCAAATGAGTATTTTGAAATAATCAGAAGCGACGGTACGATTATTGCCGGCAAAAATGTTAATTATATTCTGTCCAAAGAGGCTTTGAGTAGCATTGACAGCCATAAGGATGGAGAGCTTTATAGCGAGACTTATTTCGGCGAAATTTCTCTTAATAAGGTGGATTCCATTTCAAGCACGCTTTATCTTTTGACCTATACTCCGGAGAGCGAGCTTTATTGGAACAGAAACGCGCAGGCCTATGAAACTGCCTTTGCGGATATTCTGTTATTTACTGTAATATATGTTCTTATTGCATTACTGGTTCGACAGATTGTTGTCAGCAACATTGATCTTATCAATGAATCGCTGGATAAGATTACAAATGGTAATCTTAATGAGGTTGTTACGGTCAGAAATTCTTCTGAGTTTGCTTCTCTTTCCGATGATATTAATCAGACTGTAGATGCTCTGAAAGGGTATATTGATGCAGCTGAAAAGAGAATTGAGCAGGAGCTTGTTTTTGCAAGGACTATTCAGGAATCCTCATTGCCAAGGAACTTCAGGTTTCCGGGAATGGAAGAGAATTTCACAATATACGCTTCTATGAAAGCGGCAAAAGAGGTTGGCGGCGATTTCTATGATTTCTTCTTTGTAGGAAACAATAAGCTGGCACTGGTTATTGCTGATGTTTCAGGAAAAGGAATTCCTGCTGCATTATTCATGATGAGAAGTAAGACTGCTATAAGAAGCTTTGCCGAATCCGGAGGAACTCCTGCTGAAATTATTGCAAAAGCTAATAACGCACTTTGCGAAGGAAACGATGCTGAGATGTTTGTTACAGTATGGATTGGTATTGTAGATCTTTCTACAGGCCTTATGAGATGTGCAAATGCAGGTCATGAGTATCCTCTTATCAAACATGCCGGGGGAGAATATGAAGTCCTCAAGGATAAGCATAGCCTTGCACTGGCTGCCATGGAGGGACTTAAAGCCAAGGAATATGAAGTTCAGCTTGGCGCAGGGGATTGCGTTTTTGTTTACACTGATGGTATTCCGGAAGCTATCAATGAAGAAGTTGTACAGTATGGTACTGACAGGCTGGTGGGGGAAATAAATGCAGTTAAGGATAAGTCGTTTATAGAAATTCTTCCACATATTTCAGACAGTATTTCAAACTTCAGAGGAAATGCGGAGCAGTTCGATGACATCACTATGTTGGGATTTGAACTTAAGAAATTGTGTACTTGACTTTTGCAAACGCGGAACATAGAATATTTAAGTAATTAAACAAACATAAATGCGTTGATGGTGTTGGGCAAGTCCCTAAGATGTTATATCATCCATTCCAGAGAGAGAGGTCACCGGCTGAGAGCCTCTTATGGCAATGTTATATACGGAAATTTCCCACCGGAGCAGTCAGGGTGAAGGTTTAATCTGGCTTGTAGCCCTGAACGGATGTCCCCGTTACGGACAAAGTGGAGCAGCTTTTTTAGGAGCTGTGGAAACTAAGTGCATGTCTCTGAAAGGGGCATGAACATGGGTGGTACCGCGGAATAGTTAATTCGTCCCTTGTGTAGTTTAGACTACACAAGGGATTTTCATTTATACGGAAAATAGGAGGAAGAAATTTTGGAAAACAGCGAATTACAGCAGAAACTGGAAGCAATCCGTGAAGAAATCAAGGCAAATTCCGAGAAGCTTGATAGCTCCAAACTTGTTTACGAGCTGAGAAAGAACTTTTTGGACAACAAAACCGGTAAGATCAGTGCTCTTATGAAGGAAATGAAGAACATTGCCGCTGAGGACCGCGCCGAGTATGGTAAAAACGTCAATGAGTTAAAGCAGTGGGCTCTTGATCACTTCGAGGAACTTGATAAGAAGATGAAAGCTAAAGAGCTTGAACTTAGATATGAGAGTGAGAAGCAGGATGTAACTATGCCTGCCAAAATTCGTTACACAGGTAATCTTCATCCGGTAACACAGATGAGAGAAACTCTTATTGATATTTTTGAAGGAATGGGCTTTGAAATATACGAAGGCACTGAGATTGAGAATGATTACTACAATTTCACAGCTCTTAATACCCCTGCAGATCACCCTGCAAGAGATATGCAGGATACTTTCTATCTGAGTCCGGAGTTCCTATTAAGAACACAGACTTCATCAGGTCAGATCCATGTTATGGAGAACAAGAAGCCACCGATCAAGATTTTATCTCCCGGTAAGGTTTTCCGTTCTGATGATGATGCAACACATTCACCAATGTTCTCACAGATGGAAGGTCTTGTAGTTGATAAGAACATTACTCTTTGCGACCTTAAGGGTGCGCTTGAGACTTTTGCCCAGAAGATTTTCGGTGAAGGAACTACAACAAGACTTCGTCCTTCATACTTCCCATTTACAGAACCTTCTGTAGAAGTTGACTGTAGCTGTTTTGCCTGTGGTGGTAAGGGCTGCGGCCTCTGTAAGGGTACAGGCTGGATCGAGGTATTAGGAGCCGGCGTTGTTAACAAGAAAGTTTTAGAGAACTGTGGAATTGATTCAGAAGAGTACAGCGGATTTGCTTTTGGTATCGGTATCGAGCGTGCGACAATGCTCAAATACGGTATCAACAATATCAAGCTCCTTTATGAGTCTGATATTGATGTTCTTAAGCAGATCGATCACTATGAATAATTCACATATTTCTAAGACTATAGGAGGAAGATAAAAATGTTAGTACCTTTAAGTTGGCTTAAAGATTTTGTTGATATAGATATTGAACCCAAGGAACTTGAGAAAAAGCTTTTTGACTGTGGTTTCGAAGTTGAAGAGTGCTGGGAAGTGGGAAAAGACATTTCTAAGGTTGTAGTTGGACAGGTAGAGACCTGCGAGGCTATTCCTGATACACACCTTCATGTATGTACTGTAAACGCTGGTGAACACGGTACATTCCAGGTATGCTGCGGTGCAGATAACGTTCAGGCCGGTGGAAAGTATCCACTTGCTCTTGACGGAGCTACTGTAATTGAGACAGCCAAGGATCATGTAACAGTTGTTGGCGTTGCTACAATCAAGAAGGGCAAGCTTCGTGGCTATGATTCAGAAGGAATGCTTTGCTCAGGTGTTGAACTTGGTGTAACTGAGGATATGTATCCCGGTGCAGGCTACAACGGACTTCTGGTATTCCCTGAGGATACGGAGGTTGGCGCTGATGTTAAGCCTATTCTCGGCCTTGATGAGTGGATCTTTGATGTATCAATTACAGCAAACAGACCGGACTGTCAGAGTATTTACGGTCTTGCTAGAGAGGTGGCTGCTGCACTTGATAAGCCATTAAAAGAGATTGATCTTAGTTATACAGAGACAGATGTAGAGAACGAAGGCTTTAGCGTAACTGTTGAAGATCCTGATCTTTGCCCAAGATATATCGGACACTATGTATATGACGTTAAACTTGGAGAGAGCCCTCTTTGGATGAAGAGAAGACTTTCTATGGTTGGAAATAACTCAATCAATAATATCGTTGATATTACAAACTATATTATGAGAGAGCTTGGCCAGCCAATGCACGCTTTTGACGGAAACTTCCTTGAGGGAAACAAGATTGTTGTAAGACGTGCTAAGCAGGGTGAGAAGATTGTAACCCTTGATGAGAATGAGTTCGAGCTTACTACAGATAACCTTGTAATCTGTGATGGAGCTAAGCCTGTAGCACTTGCAGGTATCATGGGAGGACTTAATTCAGAAATTCGTGATACTACAACTACAGTTACTTTTGAGGCTGCTAAGTTCATGCGTGACAATATTCGTAAGAGTTCAAGAGCACTTGGTCAGTCTTCTGACTCCTCAGCTGCTTTCGCCAAGGGCGTTTACGAATACACAACTGTTATCGCAATGAAGAGAGCACTTCACCTTATTGAACAGCTTGGTGCCGGCAAGGTGTCCAAGACTCATGTGGATGTTAATACAGGAAACAGCCTTGAGAAAAAAGAAATGAAGGCTTCAATCAAGAAGGTAAACGGCGTTCTTGGAATCGAAGTTCCTGAGAATGAGATAAAGAGAATCCTTACAAATCTTAATTTTGAGCCTATTATTAACGGTGATGAGCTTACAATTAAGATTCCTGCATACCGTGAGGATATGGAAGACTATCCTGATATTGCAGAAGAGCTTATCCGTATGTACGGTTATGACCACGTTACACCAACATTCCTTAAGAATGCAAGTGTAACCGTTGGAGGAAGAAATCTCCGCCAGAAGACTGAGCTTAGAATCAAGAGAACTCTTTGCGCGCAGGGTGCCTATGAGTGTATGCATTACTCATTCTTCTCACCAAGTGATCTGGATCTTCTCAGATTCCCTGAGGATGCAGATGAGAGAAAGGCAATCAGAATTCTGAATCCTATTAACGAGGACCTTTCTCTTATGAGAACAACTCTTGCAGCACAGATGATTCAGGCAATTGCAAGAAACCAGAAGAAGGGAACTTTAGAGGGAAGACTGTTCGAACTTGGAAACAGATTTGTTCCTAAGTCACTTCCACTTACAGAATATCCTGATGAGAAGGCTACTATCTGCATTGGTATCTTTGGCGAAGGAGAAGACATCTTTACATTAAAGGGCATGGCTCAGAATGTGGCAGATTCTCTTCACTTAAGCTTCAAATATGAGCCTACACAGAAGCCTTTCCTGCACCCATATAGGGCAGCAAAGATTACCTGTGAGGGTGAAGAAGTTGGTTACCTTGGCCAGATCACCTATGAGATTCAGGATAATACAGATATGAGAATACCTGCATATATCTGCGAGATTGATCTGTCTGTACTTGAGAAGTGGTATGGCAAGACTCCTTCCTTCACACCACTTTCAAAGTTCGCTACAGTTAAGCGTGACCTTGCCCTTATTATGGATAAGACTGTAACCTGCGGCGAAGTAGAAGAAGCTATCTATGGCTCTTGCAAGTACGTTACAGATGTAAAACTCTTTGATGTTTACGAGGGGCTTCCAATTCCTCCTACCAAGAAGAGTATGGCATTTACAATTACATTCACTCCTAAGGATGAGGAACTTACTCTTGAGGTAGTAAACGGATTTGTTGATAAGATGCTGAGAAAGCTTTCCTTCACAATGGGAATTGAAATCAGAACCTGATTTTTAGAAAATTACACAATGAAACCTATACAGGGCTTCGAAACAGTAATGTTTCGGAGCTCTTTTATTTTGGATGCGCATATATTTAAGAGAACTTTAAGAATTTTGGTGCAAAAAGTAGAGTAACATTATCTCTGTGAGAAATGTTATGAAAAAGCGTGAGGAAATGAGGAGATTGTGAAATGAAGTGTATGAAAAAGAACGTAGCAATGGTAATGGCGGCTTGTGTCCTTACTCTCACTGCAGGTGGTTGTGGGAAAAATGCAGATGAAAATGCCATAAGTCAAGATGGAAGTGAGTTTCAAGTAGCAGGTGATACTGAGAATGCGTCATCTGATGGCCAGGAAAGTCAGGAGGCTACTGCTGAGGTATCATATGAAGAAACAACCGGAGAGGAAGTAGAATATCCGTATTTACCACTTCCCGATTATCATTACTGTGGAACAGAGGACTATGCTGAATACGCTGATTATGTTTGCCAGTATCTTATAGATGAGGTATTTGGAGATACAGAGGCAGATCTTAAGGTATGCGTACCAATGGTTGTTAAGGTTGATGATAGTGACCCTTCTGATGTTAAGGTATGGGGTGAGAATGAGCTTTATACATTCACTCTTATAAACACAACGCTTCAAAGCGAAATGGGCGGAGCTTATGGCGGACTTGCTCATATCGATACAACGGGAGATACTCCTAAGGTGACAGAAATGGAGTATGTGGAGAATGGTTCCAGCTATGATCCGTCTGTAGATAGAATTTTTGGGGCTGAGGGCTTAAAGGATGCGTATCTACAGGCTTGTGATAATTCTAAAGAATCTCTTACACAGGCACTATCTGATTACGTTAACCAAAACGGAATCTATATCACTCAGTATCAGCAGTATGGCTGGCCACCGGTTTCACTCATAAATGCACCGGCAACAAGGGATGAAGATCAGATAGTATACTATGTTGGCAATGCCGGTTTTACAACCCAGTTCGACATGAGACAGATCTGTGCCATGGAAATGGATAAAGATGAAACCTTTGCAAGTATCATATGCGAAGAATGGAATGATTTTTTAATTGAAATATACTTGGAAGATGATACAGATATTGAAAATGCAATTAAGAACATCAGATCAAACTTATATGATGAATCTGCAGAGCTTACAAGAACTGACGATGTGCCATTCAATGATATTACCGGATGCACAAGACTCATGAGCGAAGGCCCGTACAAAGACGGTGATCATGTTTATGTTAACTATATCATTCCAAGACAGGACAGTTTATTTGTGATTAAAATGTCTTCTATCTATAGCGAAGATGAGAACAAACAGATGGCTACAGATGGAATTATCGAGGCATTCCTTGGTAGTATGGAGCTGAAATAATATAGTACTTTGTCTAGCATTATTAATCTGAATATGTTAAAACTGATATGTGAGTTATTGACCTATTTTATTCAGGTTTAATAGATATATGAAAGGAGTACCTATATATGAACAGAAAAAATGTTTGGACAACATACAATGCTACTCAGCTTAAGGCTGTAGATAAGTTCGGTGAGGAGTACAAGAACTTCCTTGATAACTCCAAGACTGAGCGTGAAGCAATTGATACAATTGTCAATGAAATTGAGGCTGCCGGCTACAAGGAACTTAACACTCTTATTGGAGGTAAGACCAAGCTTAAAAAGGGCGACAAGGTATACAGCGTATGGATGAATAAGTCTATCGTTATGTTCCAGCTTGGCTCAGAACCTTTGGAGCAGGGACTTAATATCCTTGGAGCACACATTGATTCACCAAGAATCGATGTTAAGCAGAACCCACTTTACGAGGATGGCGGATTTGCTTACCTTGATACCCACTATTATGGCGGAATCAAGAAGTATCAGTTCGTAGCTATGCCACTTGCAATCCACGGTGTTGTTTGCAAGAAGGATGGTACAACAGTTCAGCTTAGCGTGGGCGAGGATGAGGATGATCCAGTATTCTTCATTTCTGATCTTCTTATTCACCTTTCAGCTGATCAGATGTCCAAGACAGCAGCTAAGGTTATCGAGGGTGAGGCTCTTGATCTTATCATCGGTCACAGACCTTTTGTAGTAGAGAGTAAGGAAAAAGAGAAGGCTGAGAAGGCAGATCCTAAGCTTACTGCAGGCCAGAAGTATGCTCTTGCAGCTGAGAAGGCTGAAAAGGCAGAGAGTGGCAAGGTTTCAGGTGCTGTTCGCAGAGGTGTTCTTGCTCTTTTAAATGACCTTTACGGTATTGAGGAAGAGGACTTTATTTCAGCTGAGCTTGAGATTGTCCCTGCCGGTAAATCAAGAGATGCAGGCTTTGACAGATCAATGATCCTTGGCTATGGACATGATGACAGAGTATGTGCTTATCCTTCAATGCGCGCTATTCTTGCAGCGGGGAACGTTAAGAGAACAGCTTGCTGCATCCTTGTTGATAAAGAGGAAATTGGTAGCGTAGGTGCTACTGGTATGCAGTCTAAGTTTTTTGAGAAAGCTGTAGCTGAGCTTATGAATCTTACAAAGGAAGGCTATAATGACCTTTCGCTTAAGAGATGCCTTGCAAATTCCTGCATGCTCTCATCAGACGTAAGTGCCGGCTTTGATCCTACTTATGCATCTGCTTTTGAGAAGAAGAATGCAGCATTCCTTGGAGAGGGACTTGTATTCAATAAGTTCACAGGCTCAAGAGGTAAGTCTGGTTCTAACGATGCAAATGCAGAATATATTGCTGAGATCAGACGTGCCTTTGAGAAGGATAAGATTGTATTCCAGACAGCTGAGCTTGGTAAGGTAGATGTTGGCGGCGGCGGAACTATCGCTTACATTCTTGCTCTTTACGGAATGAACGTAATCGACTCAGGTGTTGCAGTTCTCAACATGCATGCACCATGGGAAGTTATTGACAAGGCTGACCTCTACGAGGCATACAGAGGATATGTATCATTCCTTCAGAATGTTGATTTTAGAAATGAGTAATTTCGAATCTGTATAGCTAATATAGAAATGATTATAAGATGGCGGATTGACCAAATGGTTGATCCGTCATTTTTTATAAATGATTATTTTTTATTTAGTTTCCTTTTAGGTAAGGATGTAATAATCACTTCAACGAATAAAACATCCCACAGAAAAAGAGGAGATTAGAAATGAAAAGATTAGAACTTAAAAAGTTAGTACCTTATATTGGAATGGTTATGATAATGGCAACTGTAACTGCTTGCGGTGACGCTTCTACTACCACAACAGAAGATACTGCAGTAGTTGAATCAGAGGATACTTTAGCTTCCGCACAGGAACAGGAGATGCAGGAAGGTCAGATGCAGGGAGAAGCTCCGGATGGTCAGGCGCCTGATGGAGAAAAACCGGATGGCGAGCCACCAGCAAAGCCTGACGGCGAAGCTCCGGATGGAGCGCCGGGCGGCGGATTCGGAGGCGGCGGAAACAGCAGTGCTGACATTGATTATAAGGGTGCAGTTGAGATCACAAGTGCTGATACTCAGGATGGTGAAAACTATGAGAGTACTACAGCAGATGAGAGTGCTCTTTTGATAGCAACATCAGATGATGTTACCATTACAAATGCAACAGTGAGTAAGACCGGTGATTCTGATGGCGGAGATAACTGCAACTTCTATGGACTTAATGCTGCAGTACTGGTTAAAGATGGCTCAACTACCACAATCACGGGTGCAACAATAACTTCTGATGCTGATGGCGCAAATGGCGTATTCTCATATGGTGGAAATGGCGGCCAGAACGGAGCAGAAGGCGATGGAACAACAGTAATTATTTCTGATAGTACTATCACAACTACAGGAAATGGCTCAGGTGGTATTATGACAACAGGTGGTGGTATTACTAAGGCTTCTAATCTTACTGTTGAGACCAGCGGCCAGTCCTCTGCAGCAATCAGAACAGACAGAGGAGGTGGAACAGTTACGGTTGATGGTGGAACCTACACAACTAACGGTCTTGGTTCACCTTCAATATATTCAACAGCTGATATTACTGTAGCAAATGCTACGCTCACATCAAATCTTTCAGAAGCAGTGTGCATCGAAGGTATGAATTCTATTACACTTACCGACTGCGATATGACTGCTAACAATACGCAGATGAATGGCAATGCCACATTCCTTGACTCCATCATGATATATCAGTCAATGTCAGGAGATGCTGATAGTGGTACATCAACCTTTGATATGACAGGTGGCTCTCTTACAAGTAAGAATGGTCACGTGTTCCATGTTACCAACACAAATTCTGTGATCAATCTTGAAAATGTTAAGATTACAAATAAGGATTCCGAGAATATTCTTTTATCAGTATGCGATGATGGTTGGAGTGGAGCAGACAATATTGCTACTTTGAACGCAACAAATCAGGTACTGGAAGGAACAATCCTTGTAGGTAGTAATTCAACATTTACACTTAACCTTTCCAAAGGATCAAGCTTTGAAGGAACCTTCTTAGGTGAAATTACAAATGCTAAAGGCGATAGCGTATCAACAGAACTTGGCGAAGTGAACGTGGTTTTGTCAGATGACAGCACATGGACTCTTACAGCAGATACATACGTTACTTCTTTTGACGGTGACATTTCTAATGTGGTTTCTAACGGATACACACTCTATGTTAATGGCGTAGCTGCAAACTAATATGAATTGAATAATTGAATTTCGAATCCGGTCTCGATTTTTGAGACCGGATTTTTGTATTTTTAAAGAAATAAAGAAATAGGACAATTTGCATTAATCTGCAACATATAGGCAATAGATGTCATGAATAGAGAAGAAAAGAAAAATCATATTAGTTAAAATATATCTATTACTGCAAATCTAGAGATAAATCAGGCATGTGAAGGAGTAATGAAATGGGGATTACGACAACTGTTATTGATCCTAATAACAAAGTAGAATTTAACTCCTGACCGTGGGTATGACTATGAGAAAGTGATCTCTTTCCACTGAAAATATGATATTAACAAATAATCGGATATAAAGAATTTGAAGTAAAGGCATTAGAAAAAAGGAGATTGGTATGAGTAAGTTTTTGTTGTATGATGGCAACAGGATGGCAGATATTTTGATAGAAAATGAGGCTTATCAGGGCGCCAAAGAAATAGGTAAGACGGTAGCAGAGGATATTTGTCTTGTGACAGATAGAAAACCTTCTGTTAGTGATAATTTCGAGAATGCATCATCTGAGAATGTGATTTTTGTAGCAACTGTGGGAAAGAGTGGACTTCTTTCCAAGCTTTCCAAGGCTGGTCGTGTGGATTTATCAGTAATTGATGGTAAAAGAGAAGTCTTTTTTATGAAGGTTGTAGATATATCTTTTGACAAGGAGACAGGAGAGATACAAGCATGTGGCAAAGATGCTGCAAATAGCAGGAAGATTCTGGTAATTGCTGGCAGCGACAAGAGGGGAACAATCTATGGAATGTTCCATTTATCTGAGTTGTGCGGAGTATCACCACTTGTGTATTTTGGCGATGCTATGCCGGAGAAGAGAAACGCTTTAGAAATAGAAATTGGCGCTGATAGTGATGCTTATATTTCCAAGGAACCATCAGTATATTACCGCGGCTTTTTCATCAACGATGAGTGGCCAGCCTTTGGTAACTGGGCTTATGAGAAGTTCGGAGGCGTTAATGCCAAGTGCTACCGTAAGGTTTTTGAGCTTCTCCTTCGTCTTAAGGGCAATTATATGTGGCCTGCCATGTGGAATTCCAACTTCTCAGAGGATGGCCCTGGCATAGAAAATGCTAGGCTTGCTGATGAACTTGGCGTTATCATGGGAACATCTCATCATGAGCCACTGTTCAGAGCCGGCAATGAATGGCAGCAGCAGTACAAAGAATATGGGGATGATAATTCCTGGAGCTTTTTATCCAATGAGAAAGCTATTACCAAATTCTGGGAAAACGGAGTACTCAGAAATAAGGATTTTGAGAGTGTTATAACTATAGGTATGCGCGGAGAAGCTGATTCCAAGCTCCTTCCGGAAGATGCTACCATGAAGGATAACATTGAGGTTGTTAAAAAAGCTATACTGGCCCAGGATGAGATCCTTAGGGAACATATATCAGAAGATTATAAGGCTGTTCCAAGAATGCTTGCTATCTATAAAGAGGTAGAGGACTACTACTACGGCGATGAGACCTGTGAGGGACTTAAAGACTGGGATGAGCTTAAGGACGCTATTTTTCTTTTGAGTGATGATAATCATGGGAACCTTCGTAATCTTCCTACAGAAGCTGAGAAACAGCATCCCGGTGGATATGGAATGTACTATCACTTTGATTATCACGGAGCTCCAATCAGCTACGAGTGGACTAACTGCAACCGTCTGACCAAGACCTGGGAGCAGATGACAACAGCCTACGAGGCTGGGGTTACCAAGATGTGGATAGTAAATGTAGGTGACCTCAAGGAAATGGAGTATCCTCTTAGCTTTTTCATGGAGCTTGCCTACGACTATGAGACCTGGGGACTTAACGGCCTTAATAAGGTAAAAGAGTACGTGTATAAATGGATAGATCAGCAGTTTGGAAGTCGAATTAGTTCTGCTCAGAAGGATGACCTTTTTAAAGTGCTTGAGGGTTACACAAGACTCAATGCCATGAGAACTCCTGAAACTATGAATGAGAGGATATACCATCCTGTTCACCTTGGAGAAGGGGAGAGGATCCTTACTGAAGCAAGGGATATTTTGGCAACTGCTGATAAGCTTAAAGAGGAACTCTCTGGAGAAGCTCTTTTAACCTATGAGAGTATCGTATATTATGCGGCAGCAGCATCCCTTAACCTTGTAATTGCATGGATTCTAACAGGCATGAATCACGGCCTTGCAAGAAAAGGAAGTCTTTATGCTAATACATTTATAGATGAGATAGAAGAGAGAATTGCCCTTGATAAAAAGCTTGTGGACGAGTTCCATCATATAGCGGATGGCAAGTGGAATCATTGCCTTAGCTCTGCTCATACTGGCTTTAGAAGCTGGGATGACAGGGAATGGGCATACCCGGCAGTTGTGAAAGTGGCGCCTTTATCAGTAGCCAAGGCAATGGTGAGCTTCAGAGGCCAGGATAGATACCATCTGGGTGCTCACTGGCAGGATATGGCTCCTCTTGTATGTGATAGCTTGGACGCATTTCTTGATATAGACACCAGAGGCGAAGTGGGATTTGAGTATAAGATTACGCTTGAATCTGGTCTTGTATGCTGCGATAAGACCAGTGGTAGAGTAGAAATTTGTCCTGACAAAATAAGTAATCCAGATATGAATTCTGTTGAAAAATATAACTCATGCAGAGAGACAGTATCCTTTACTTGTAACGAGAAATCCTTATCAGAGCTTACTGATAGTGCTGAGGTTAAAGGCCGCGTAGATATCTCTTTTGACAACGGACAAAAGACCTATGTGGACTTGTTATTTAAACTTGGAGCAAGGAAACCTTTTTACTGCATTAGCGCCGCAGATTACTCCGAAAGCCACAAGATTGATGGAAAGGGCTTTGAAGTTATTGATTTCCTTGGAAAAGAAGGCACTGCAATCAAAGCATTTCCTCCAATGAAGGCATGGGATGATATCAAGGTTTCTGATATGAATTCTGTCCCATACGTTTCTTATGATGCTTCTGTCAATGAAGAAGGCGAATGCGACATTATCTTTTTCCTGATGACCAGAAACCCTTATGCTAAGGGGGGTAGATTAAAGTTCTATGTTTCAGTAGGAGATGAGAAGCCGCAGACCGTCTATAGCGTATCAGATCATTACTATACAGAATGGCAGGATGAAGACTGGGCTCAGGGGGTACTTACAGCAGGACGACAGGTAACCACAAGTGTTAAGCTACAGGCTGGAAGTAACACTATAAGAGTTTATGCAGGAGATCCTGGTGTTATAATTGAAAAGCTTGTAATTAAGCGTAGAGGCTACGAAATTCCTACATCCTATCTTGGCCCTAATGCGTAAGACTGTACTAGGAGATGAGTTAATGGAGCATTTTGAACTTGATGGATTAGAAAGGAGTGCACTATAGATATGAAAAAAGACATGACGGTTCCTTGCGAGGATGGATTAATCAATCTTCGTGTCGGAGCGATTATTATGAAGAACGGGAAAATACTGATGGTTGGAAATAATATCAGACCGGAGTACCTTTATTCCGTAGGTGGACGTATCAAATTTGGGGAGACGTCCGAAGAAGCAGTAGTACGCGAAGTTTTTGAAGAAACAGGTGTTAAGATGGAAGTTGATAGATTGGGCTTTATTCATGAGAACTATTTTTATGGAGATTCAGCATCAAATCTTGGAAAGCTTATTTACGAGGTGTCATATTTCTATTATATGAAAGTGCCGGAAGATTTTGAGCCTGTTTGCATGAGTATGACAGAAGATGAGCATGAGGAATTTCTTCGTTGGATAGACGTTGATGATCCAATAAAGTATTATCCTGAGTTCTTCAGAAAAGAGCTATTGCACCCGGTAGACGGAGTGAAGCATTTTGTAACTGATGAGAGAGGCTAAGAGAGCCGGAAAAATTTATTTGCCACAATAATAATTTGATTCGTATAAGTAAGTGTAACAAAAAATATAAAATACTTTGATTCATAGATAGCGAGGATGATTATCAAGTAAATATATCTTAGCAATTTCCATAATACAATTACATAATAAAAAAATAGCTGTAGCATAGTCGGATGAATATGCTACAGCTATTTTAGTTATATCATAATGAAATTGTTTTATTGTAGTTTTGAAATCCAAGCCCAGGCGAGATCAGTCCAAAGTCCTACATCCTTCTTGAGTGACATGTCGATACCGTTTGGAGTCTGCTCATTGCCGCCAAAGAACTGATCGATAAGTTCCTGTTTCCTCTGCTCGGAAACATTAACTCCCTTATCTTCTTTAACTGAAAATGCTGCACGCATGGTCTGCTCCATAGAATATTCGCCGCCGGACCATCCTGAGAAGAAGGTATCATTAGCCACAGTCAGGCCGTGGGAGCCTCTTGGGAATACATAGTGGGCAAATGGAATTTTCTTTTCCCTAAGGGCATTGGCAAAGAGATAGCTGTTCTCAACAGGAACAACATCGTCTTCCTGAGTCTGCCACAGGAAGCAGGGAGGAGTATTCTCTTTAACCTGCTTTTCCAAAGAGAAATATTCCAGATCTTCCTTGCTGGCATCATGGCCAAGAAGAGATATCATTGAACCTTCGTGAGTGTACTTTCCTGAAGTTATGACAGGGTAGGAGAGGATTACTCCATCAGGTCTGTTTGAAACATTTGCATATTCCGGATTAGAATCTTTAACATCATCAAAATGTACAGCAAGACTTCCGCATACATGGGAACCTGCGGAGAAGCCCATGATCACAAGCTTCCTTCCATCAAGTGCAAATTTGCCTGAGTTCTTTCTTATGTAGCGAACAGCTCTGGAAATATCTTTCAGAGGCTGCTTTTTTAGCGGAACAGACATGGTTATATCTGTAGTATAGCTAAGAACTACAGCATTCATGCCACGGTTAAAAAATTCCATGGCTGCAAGCTCGCCTTCGTGAGGGCAGCACATGCAGTAGCCACCACCTGGGATCACAAG
This sequence comes from Butyrivibrio sp. VCB2006, assembly GCF_000420945.1. GTDB lineage: Bacteria > Bacillota > Clostridia > Lachnospirales > Lachnospiraceae > Butyrivibrio. The sequence goes on along the minus strand of NZ_ATVX01000002.1, from coordinate 194,318 downwards.
CATTAAGTCCCTTGCCACGTCGTCGTTATGAAGATATGCAAAGATGTTAGGAGTAAAACCGTAGGATGCTTCGTAAGTGTATTCGCCATCTTCCCAGATGTTTTCTCTGAAACGCTTTATTTCAGGCTGTGGCATTCCTTTGCAAAGGTAATCTTCCTCGGGATAATCAGCCTGCCATTTATCGATGCCTTCCTTAGGAACAACTACTTCCATAACAGCATAGTAGGCTTCTTTAGCTTCGCATTTTCCTTTGAATAAAAGAGGGTAGCTGGTTTCCCTTCTAAAGCCTGACAGCCAGCTGTTTTCATCGAGAAGATTCCAGAAGGTAACGCTGGTGATATTGGCTTTTCCTGATTTCTTGGCATCCACATAAATCTGGAAAACTTCCTTGTAACGCTGCGCAAGAGCGTGCATTGATTCATCACTTGGATCAGCATTATGCATATCAAGCTCGGTGATATTTATCTTAAGTCCAAGAGCACCGTACATTTCAAGGGCTGTGCGGTATTCCCCAAGATCAGGATGATCCATGAGAAGGTGGGACTGCATTCCCATACCGTCAACCAGACCTTTTTCCATTAGAGGCTTAAGTACGTTCTCGATAATGAAATCTCTTTTCCAAACAAGGGCTGTTTCATAGTCGTTGTAGAAAAGGTCAACTCCGGGAGCTGCATATTTTCTGGCATATTCAAAGGCTTTGATAAAGAAGTCCTTGCCTACAGTCTGAAGCCATATGGATTTTCTGAAGTCCCCTTCATCAACAATCTCATTGAAAACATCCCAGGCATAGATAACTCCAGGGTAATTAGTCTGAACAAATTCAAGAACTCCTTTTATATAATTCTCAAGTCTTGAAAGGATTGTTTCTCTGTCAGCAAAAGGAAAATTCTCATTATAGTGCTGGCAAAAGAACCACTTGGGAGTCTGATTATGCCAGGCAAGGGTGTGACCACGCATGGCAATCTTGTTTTCTTTTGCAAATTCCAAATAAGGAATGGCATTATCAAAACAAAGAGCCGGAGAAAGATTGTATTTCTCGGGATCTTTTTTGCATTCTTCTGTATCGAGGAAGTACATAGGCTTCATGTCATTTTCGCAGGTGAAGCTGTTAAACTGCTCAGTAAGAAACTTGGTGTGTGCTGCGGTGTGAAGATTCCATCTGGAAATTGCAGCACCTATTTTGAAATATGGTTCATAAGCTGTTTTAAGATTCATAACGCCTCCAAGGCTTTTTCTTTTTATCATATATGAATGGGGGTGAAGATAATACCTAATATTTGCTTATTTCTTCCTAAAAATGGTTATTTATAGGACCTCTGGACGGTGTATAATGATTCATGGCAGGAAAACTGTTAGTTTAGCAGCAGGAAAAGGTAAGAATATGTTTGAAGTACACGTGCAAAAAGAAAACGGTGATTATTCTACGATACAGGAAGCAATTGAGGCGGTTCCTTACGGAGAAAAAGCCACTATATACATTGGAAAAGGTAAATACCACGAAAAGCTCTTTTGCGAAAAAAGTGACATCACTTTCCTTGGAGAAGGCATAGATGAGACTATAATCGATTACGATGACGGAGCCTTTGACGTGATGCCGGATGGCTCAAAAAGAGGGACATTTAGGTCTTACACAGCTTTCTTTGGTGGTAAAAGAGTTACCGTCAGGAACATGACAATTGCTAATACTGCAGGGGATGGCAGTTTAAGAGGACAGGCACTTGCAGTATATGCGGATGCAGACCATTGCCTTTTTGAAAATGTTAAGATGACAGGGCACCAGGACACACTGTTCTGCGCACCACTGCCACTTACAGAACGTCAAAAGAACGGCTTTATGGGGCCCAGAGTTTTAGCACCCAGAAAGCTTACTAAGCAGCTTTACAGAAACTGCGAGATATACGGCGATGTGGACTTTATCTTTGGGGGCGCCGATGCGGTGTTTGAAGATTGTACTGTAGTCTGTAACAACAGAGAAAAGAATGTACGTCAGAACGAAGATAGAGAAAGTGACGGCGTGAGATTCATAAACGGTTATATTACAGCAGCCTGTGGAAGCAAGGATAATCTGGGCTTTGTTTTCAAAAACTGCATAATAAGAGGTGAAGAAGGCTGCAGAGGAGAAACAGTATTTCTTGGGCGCCCCTGGAGAGATGAAGCAAGGACAGTATTTATTGACTGCAAAATGGACAGGTCGATTGCAAAAGAGAGATTTTCCGGTTGGGGCGCGGTAGATAAGGATCAGCCTGATACTTACTACGGCGAAAAGGGCAGTATATATCTTGATACGAAAGAGCCCATTCCACTGGATAACAATAATAAGTTCGTTAAAGATATCAGTGATGAATTTGCAGCTGATTTAAGCCAAAAAGTAGATGATCTAATTTCAGAGATGGAGCTGTGAGCATAGATAAAATGGCTATTTCCTGTTATGGGGAATAGTCATTTTTTATGTATTAAATTTAAGTTAAGAAACGTGGAAATTTACATTAAATAGTTGCAATAAAGTTGATTTATTATCGGTAAATTTTATAATTTTATTACAGGGTTTTTAAACTCACATTTAATATTTGATTCATATTGTAAGATAGGAGGTCTCAAAGATATGAAGTTTATGTGTTTTAAGTCAAAAACGCTTTTCCTGGCTGCGGTTGTTTTTATGCTGCTGATGATCACAGACAGCTTTCAAGTGGAGGCTGCCGGGAAATATGACACAGTCTTTGATGCCAGCTATTATGCTTCCCATAATCCTGATGTGGTTGCTGCATTCGGAAACAACAGTCAGAAACTTCTTGAGCACTTTGTTGCCTTCGGTATGAGAGAAGGAAGGCAGGGAAATGCATCTTTTAACGTACAGGCATATAAAGCCAGATATGCAGATCTTCAGAAGGCTTTCGGAAATGATCTTCCTAGATATTATGAACACTACATTTCTTTCGGAGCAAAAGAGGGCCGCAATGGTTCGGCAACGGGCGTGGTACAGGCGACCAATACCACTCAGAATGTACAGGCTCAGACTACAACAACTACCACAACAAAGAGTAAAAAGAGCTCAAGACCCACAGGCGCAAATGCAGTGGAAGTCCTCAATCAGATTGGCTGGGATTTAAATGCAGCTTTTAACTGGTCTGCAGGCTTTACCTATTATGGACACGGTGCTCCCGGAATGCCTGATGATGCCAGCCCCGGAGTTAGATGGTATGCAAACTACGGATTTACAAATAACAAAGGAAACTGCTTTGTAATGGCAGCAACCTTTTATGAAATGGCCAAGGCTTTGGGATATCAGCCAAGACAGATGGCCGGATATGTACCTTCAAGGAAGAAGGGACTTACACCTCATTCCTGGGTTGAAATGGATTTCGACGGACAGACCTATGTGTTTGATCCGGATTACACGTATGGAACAGGAAAAAGCGGTTTCAAATTACAGTATGGACAAAAGGGTACGTGGAGATACCAGAACTATATTGTAATGAACGAATGATGAGGTGTATTTATGGGTAAAAAAATCAGCATAGCAATAATCGTTTCTCTATTGGCAACGGGGCTTTGTGCTTGTACGGATGGCAGTACGGCAGAAGCACCCTCTGTTCAGGAAACTGAGTCTGCCCAGTCTTTGGTAAGCACAGTCCCTGAAGCAGTGGAAGAAGTTGTGGAAGAAGTTACAGAAAAAGTCGAAGAGACTACTCCTGTGGACTTGTCTGAAGCAGAAAGCAGCATTGCAGCTTCTGATGCTATAGAAGAAAAAGAAGAGGTGCTTTCTGAGAAGAAAGAAGCGCCCAAGAAGGAAGAAACCAAAAAAGAAGAGACCAAAGTAGAAGAACAAAAATCAGAAGACTTATCTGATATGAACAACTTCTCCGGCGATTCATATGAAGACTCAGATGATTCGAAAGGATGCATAGGTGATGACGGACTTGTCTGGTAAAAAGAAAAATTATTCTCTTTCATATATCAGAGTAATTGCTTGTTTCGCAGTTGTTATACTTCATACAGCCAATGCATCAGAAATTCTTTTTAAGGATTCTATAACTATAAGACAAATTGCGTGCTCAATGGGGACTGTTTACGGAATGATGTTTGCAGTTCCCTGTTTTTTGATGGTTACAGGTGCTCTGCTTCTTGATCCCAAAAAAGAAATCAGCAATACGAGGCTTATTGGTCATTATGTGCCTAAAGCCCTTGAGCCACTTATTGTTCTTGGATTTTTCTTTGAAATATTCGATGATGTGGCTGATGGCAAGGGAATAACCATAAATACTTTAAAAAATGCAGTAGTAGATATCTTTACAGGCCGCTCCTGGTCACATTTGTGGTATCTGTACATGCTTCTTGGAATCTATTTACTTCTTCCGTTTTACAGAATTATTGCTATTAACAGCAGTAATTTCCTTTTCAAGTACCTTCTTGCAATGTATGTGATATTCCAGTCCGTGCTCCAGCTAACCAAGATATGGGGCATTAACTGTGCGTTTATACTGCAGGTTTCAGGTATTTATGTTTTCTATTTGTTTGCAGGATATGCGATTTCCAAGGATATTCTTAAGATTCCAAGGTGGCTTTCTGTGCTTCTGTTTCTTGTGGGAATAGCGGGAACGGCATCGCTTACAGCTTATAGATATGCAAGTGATTTTGAAAGACTGGAAGTAGTACTTGGAAGTTATGCTTCTCCGTTTGTTATCATGGCAGCTGTAGGCTTTTTTGCATTCATATATCGGGACAAGAGTAAGGAACCACAAAAATCAAAGGGCAGAGAGGCTGTATTGGAGTTTTTTGATGACAACAGCTTCGGAGTATATTTGCTTCATATGGTATTTGTAAGGATTATTCTGAGATATCAGCACGTAAATCCATACGAATACGGAATGCCATTTTTTATCATCTTAGTTCTGGGAATCTTTTTGATATCCACTATGGTTACTTATTTAGTGCGAATACCGGTCAAAAAGTTCAGAAGACTTATGCGTGATATTTACTGGAGAAAAGCAGAATGCGATCAAAAAAGATTAAAAGCCGAATAATTAATCTTTTCCTGATAACTGAGATTCTGGTCATAATTGCTTTAATCTTTTATTTTAAGCGGGACATTGTTTCGGATGTAATTGATGAGTTTACCGCAGTCAATGCCGAACCTGTGACAATCAGGGAGACCGGAAGCGAGCAGCTTTTATTGGAATGGCCCAGTGCAGACGAAGCACAAAGCTATCAGGTTGAGATTTTTTCGGATGATCAAAACTACATATCAGAGAGCTGTACTGAAACTTATTGCTTTCTCAAATCAGACATACCTGAGGATAAAAAGGTTACCATCAGGATAAGGTACAAGGTTGATGGCAAGTTTCATAAGTATATAGAAGCTAAGACCTACATAAATATTCCTGACCCCAGGGATGTGGTCATGATCTTTGACTCTGACAACAAGAAGCTTAGCTTTAAGTGGAAAGCAGAGGGAAACGACGACTTTACGCTTTTGATAAATACAGGAGAAGGGGATAATCTGGGAAAACTGGATATTCCCAAGAGCAGTGATTCTTATGAAGTAACTACTTTTTCAGGATATATTACCTTTGGTGACAAGGGTTCCTATCCGCTTCCGCCTGAGGGCGAACAGTATTTATTCGAGCTTGAATCCACAAGAACCGAGAAGAATATACAGTTCGTTGGAATGAAGAAAAAGTTTGAAGTTGTAAGTGATGGCGAGTTTCTTCATGAGAGTATCAGGCTGTTCTATTCTGTTTCCGGAGAAAACTATTATAACCTGACCTGGACGGAAGTTTCCTGTGATGGCTACGAAATTCAGGAAAAGGCTGGTGATGCTTCTGACGATGAGTGGGAGACAATTGCTACAACTCAGAGTGAAGAGGCATGTAGTTATGATACTGACAGACTTCCGCCGGGAAAAGAGATTTGTTTTAGAGTATTGCCTATCGGAGTTGCCGGAGAGTGGACCAATAGCAATACTTCTGTAGTACATATTAAGACAGACGCCTTTCCCGATTATGCAACGATTTGGCCAACCAGTAGTATGGAGGTCTTTTCCGATACAGACAAAAACAGCACCGTTGGTAAAGTTACAGCAATGGAAGCGCTGTGTGTGCTGGAGGAAAAAGACGGATTCTTTAAGGTTAAGACAGACTCCTGTGAAGGTTACATCAATTCCAATTACTGCTTCATAAACCTGCCGGAATATCTGGGAGATTTATGTGCCTATGATATTACAAACAGCTATGCTTCAATTTATCTTGTGCATGATTATGCTATTCCGGAAGTGTCTGCAAGGGTGATACCGGGGTATGAAAATATCCTTCTTGATGATGATACTTTTGTGGTTCCGTTATTGTATCCGTGTGCTGTTAAGCTAGAGAGCATTGCTAAGGCTGCCTTAGAGGATGGTTATAGGATTAAGATTTACGATTCCTTCAGGCCCTATGAGGCAACAAGATATATCTATGATGAAACAGCAAAAAGAATAGACTTGGAACTTCCGGATGCAACCTATGAGAGGATAACCCTTTCCGCATTCAGACAGCTCCAGGCCCAGGGAATAGAGAATGCCTATGAAACTGTTCCTGAGGATCAATGGCCTGTTTTACCGGAAGAAACGGATGAAGCGACGGCCGATGGATCTATGGATATGGCTGAAGGTGGTGAGGCGGTAGATGCTCCAGCACAGGATCAGGTATCTACAGATGTTGCTTCTGCGGAGAGTTCGTTGGATCAGACAATGTCGGAAGAAATGGTAATACCGACAATCGAGGATGTGGAGGGAGTTCCTGAAGCGGCGGATATTATGACCTACAGAAGGATGATGCTCTCAGGTGGCTTTTCACTTGGAAGTTTCCTGGCAGCCAGAGGATCAACTCATAATCTGGGAATTGCTATGGATCTGACTTTGGAAACCATGGATGGTGAAGAGTTAAAAGCTCAGACCAATATGCACGATCTTAGTCATTTTTCTATTCTTAGTCAGAATAATGACATGGCTAATATGCTAAGTGAATATATGGTGGAAGGCGGTTATGCAACTCTGGTTTCAGAGTGGTGGCACTTCCAGGATGATGCAACAAGGGCTCTATATAGACCAGCATCAATTCAAAAGGGAGTTTCAATAGAAGGCTGGAAATACGACGGCAAAGGCTGGAAGTATAGACTGCCTGAAGGCGATTACTACGCTAATATAACTGCGCAGATAAATGGAAAAGATTACTCGTTTGATGCAAAAGGTTACGCAAACAGATAAGAGATAAATCAGACTGATATAAAGAGCGGAAAGGAGAAATAATATGAGCAGAGTTTCAGAGGTAACCAATCTTCAGCAGCAAAGAATAAAGGAGATGCAGGAGAGATTTAAAAAGGGTGACATGGATGATCAGACTAAGATGGAGCTTATGATTCAGAATATGACCCAGACACTTAATGACATTTCACACACTCTTGCAATAATCGCTGATAAAAAGTAAAATACTAAACTGTTATACTCTTTTTCGCGTAAAAGGGTATAACAGTTTTTTATGTTTAGATAGGATGAGAAAATGAGTGAGAACAGAGAAATAGGACTTTCAACAGCAGATTACTTTTTTGACCTTCCACAGGAGCTTATAGCTCAGGATCCAATGGCCAAAAGAGATGAGTGCAGACTTTTATATATGGACAAAGAGACCGGCAAGGTTGAGCACCATGTATTTAATGAGGTGATAAACTACCTTGAGCCCGGTGATTGCCTTGTCCTTAATAACACCAAGGTTATTCCGGCCAGACTCCTTGGAGTCAAGGAAGAAACAGGAGCTGCAGTAGAAATCCTTCTTCTTAAGAGAAAAGAAGCAGATGTATGGGAGACTTTGGTTAAGCCCGGCAAAAAGCTCAGACCCGGAGCAAGGGTTTCTTTTGGAGACGGAATACTTAAGGCTGAGATCCTTGACATAGTAGATGAGGGTAACCGCCTTGTTAAGTTCTACTACGATGGAATCTGGGAAGAGGTTCTGGACAGACTCGGAGAGATGCCACTTCCTCCATATATTACTCACAAGCTTCAGGACAAGAACATGTATCAGACAGTATATGCGAAGTTTGAAGGCTCGGCAGCAGCGCCAACAGCAGGACTTCACTTTACTGATGAGCTTCTTGAAAAGATAAAAGAAAAGGGCATTGACATGGCCTTTGTTACTCTTCATGTAGGTCTTGGAACCTTCAGACCTGTTAAGGTAACTAACGTAAAAGAGCACCACATGCACACTGAGTGGTATCAGGTAACCCAGGAAGCTGCAGATAAGATCAATAAGGCCAAGGAGTCAGGCCACAGAGTTATCTGCGTTGGAACAACAAGCTGCAGAACTATTGAGAGCGCAGCAAGTGAAGATGGTAAGCTTTCTGCAAGCAGCGGAGACACTTCTATCTTTATTTATCCGGGATATAAGTTCAAACTTATGGACGGACTTATTACAAATTTCCATCTTCCGGAGTCAACACTTGTTATGCTGGTTTCAGCTTTTGCCGGAAGAGAGCATGTTCTTAATGCTTATGAAGAGGCCATCAAGGAAAGATACAGATTCTTCTCCTTTGGTGATGCCTGCCTGTTTATTTAATATAAGATTATTAGTCAGCTACAATCTCGTTTGGAGATCGTAGCTGATTTTTGGTTATGGGTTTACTATGCAAATCCTACAAAAACGTTTCCGAAAAATATAAAACTTTGAACAATTGACGGTATTATCTATGAATTTTATAATCAAATTATCACAGTTAATCGGTTAACGCTAATTTGATTATTAGCAAAAAAAGTAACTATTGTCAGGCGGCTGATCAGCTGCCAAAATCAGTACTACACTTGATTTGGAGGTTGTATGAAAAGGGGAAAATTGTGGGGCAGATTATTATCTGCGACAAGTCTTAGCTTGTCTATTTTTTTGAGCTCTTTTGGAAACGTTACCGGAGTTCAGGCTATGGAAAACGACAATCTTTTGATTGTTCAGGAAGAAGAGAGTACAGACGTACTTGATGAAGAAACTGACGAGGCTGTAGAAGCGGCATCTGAAACTTCTTCAGAGGAAGTGTCTGTAGAAGCAACAAAAGAAACATCAGTGGATGCTACAGAAGAAGCATCAGAGGAAGCTACAGAAGAAAATAGTGCAACTGCTGAATCTGAGACAGAAGAATATACTGTAAAATTAGCTGATGTGGTATCAGCTACAAATCTTGCTCCAAGAGAGCAGAAGGCTGCAGATAACAGCCTTGTCACAAGAGATAATATTCATGATGGAGCCATTCTCCATGCTTTCTGCTGGAGCTTTAATACTATCGCAGAGAACATGGCAGACATTGCAGATGCCGGATATACTGCGGTTCAGACGTCTCCTATCAATGAATGTCTTTCTACTAATCCTGGAATGAATCTTCACGGCCCTGACGGAATGTGGTATTACCACTACCAGCCAACTGACTGGGTAATTGGTAACTATCAGCTTGGAAGCCGTGATGAGTTTAAGCACATGTGCGATGTTGCTGATGAGTACGGAATTGCTATTATTGTAGATATCCTTCCAAACCACACAACACCATCACTTGCTAATGTATCCAAGGCTCTTAAGGAGGCAGCAGGCGGCGAGGATGCTCTTTACCATACTACAGGTAAGACCGGCGGCGGATATACAGACAGAGTAGAGCTTACTTACTATGCAATGGGTGGCCTTTACGATGTAGATACAGAAAATGCCGGATTCCAGCAGTATTTCTACGAGTTCCTCAAGGACTGCGTATATCTTGGAGCAGATGGATTCAGAATTGATACTGCCAAGCACATTTCACTTCCTGATGATCCGGTTCCATCAGACTATGCAGATGCAGGCAGAAACAATTTCTACACCAATATGAGAGATGCTCTTAACGAGTACTCAGAAGAAGTCGGAACCAAGAGCTATGACGATCTCTTTGTATACGGAGAGGTTCTCCAGGGAACCAACGACAGACTTGCAGCTTATCAGCAGTATATTGGCGGAACAACAGCAAGTAACTATGGTTCTAGCATTCGTTCAGCACTTTCAAGCGGAAACCTTTCTGTAGACAGAATTCTTGATTATCAGATTTATGATGACACAGGCTTTGGATCAACTTATAAAGCTGACACAGAAAGACTCGTTACATGGGTTGAGTCACATGACAACTACATGAATGATTCAGAGAGCTGCTGGAAGTCAATTGATGACGACATGGTCATCATGGGATGGTCTATTATCGCAGCAAGAGATGATGGAACACCACTTTTCTTTAGTAGGCCCAATAATTCATCCAAAGAAAATCCGTACGGTGATAACCTTATTGGAGAGGCAGGAAGCCCAATTTATAAGGCACCTGAAGTAAAGGCTGTAAATCTTTTCCGCGAGAAAATGGGAGAAGCAAACGAGTATCTTTCAAATCCTAACGGTCTTCAGACTATCATGATAGAAAGATATGACGACACAGTAGAAGGCGCAGTTATCGTAAATGCAGCCCAGAACAGAACAACTATCAATGCAGAAACTCACCTTTCAGATGGTATCTATCCTGATCAGGTTGAGGGAAGCGATGCAGTATTTCTTGTAAAAGATGGAATTATAAGCGGAACTATTGCAGGAGAGGGAGTTGTAGTTCTTTCCGAGAAGCTTGAAGGAACAGGAACAGTAGTATCCTTCTACAATTACGAGAACTGGGACAGCGTAGTAGCAAGAGTAGATAATGATGCTGATACACTTAGCACAACTAATGAGAACGATGGATGGTTCCAGGTAACAGTACTTGATGATGAGTTTACTATCAGGTTTGAAAATGCTGATGGCAGCAAGGTATCACCTGAGTATGTAATAACACAAGGCAGCGGAACCTTTGTAACACCAGAAAGCGATAATCTCTATTATTCTAAGGCAGACGCTGAGGGAAGCCTTGGAATAAATACTTACAGTGTATATTTCTTTAACACAGAGAATTGGGATACTGTATATGCATACGGATGGCTTGATGGTGGAGAGCAGCTCTTTGGCGGATGGCCTGGAGCACCTGCCCTCAACGAGGGATCCGGCTGGTGGAGAGCGGATGTTAAGACAACTGCCAAGGTTCCAACATTTAACATTATCTTCAACAACGGCACAGGTATTCAGACTGTTAATATCGAGGGAATTTCTCCAGAAACAGAAGATGTTTTCTGCACAGTTGATGCAGAAAATTCTAATGGTCAGCTTGTAGTCAAGAGATTTGCTAGTAAAGAGGCTGCTGAAGAAGCTCTTGGAGTATCAGGTTCCTTTACAACAGCATATTTCTATAACACAGAAGGCTGGGATAAGGTCTGCGTATATACTTGGGGCGCGACATCAATGGGCGAGTGGCCAGGAAAAGAGCTAACTGCGGACGAAGATGGATGGTACAGCGTAGTTCTTCCTGCTGCTGCAAGCGATGATATGAACATTATTTTCAACAATGGAAATAATGGAAAACAGACTCCTGATATGAAGGTTTCTGATATGAAGCATAGGTTCTTCCTTTACAATGGTTATACTTACCAGGTATATGGCTCCAAGAAGGAAGCTCTTGCTGCTATAGCAGGTGCTGAGGAAGTAATCTATACTACAGTTTATTTCTATAATGAAATGGCTGAAGATGCTAATTGGAAAAATGTTTATCTCTATGTATTTGGCGGAGAAAACGGTGAATACAATAACCTTACCGGAGCTTGGCCAGGTAAGCTTATGACAGCAGATGAAGATGCTAACTGGGTTAAGGCAGAAGTTCCTACCAAGGCTCTTGAAACAGGTACTCTTACATATATTTTCAACAATGGTAATGGTACTCAGCTTGATGACAACAAGAACATAACAAGTGATAAGAACTACTTCACATTTAGCAGCAGAGATAGCTTCGATAGCAAAGAGGCAGTCTACGAATTCCTTGGTATTAACCAGGATGAACCAGATGAGCCAGATGAGCCGGAACAGCCAGAACAGCCAGAACAGCCCAAGACACCTGAAGGTAAACTCACTACAAAGTGGGGTACAACCTATTATGTACTGGAAGATGGCTCTAAGTACTCAGGAATGCTTGAATACCAAGGTGAGACATATTACTTCAAAGAAAATGGTGCTATGGTCAAGAGTGATTATGTCACTACAGAGGACGGTAAGTACTATTTTGATGGAAATGGTCATATGGTAACGGGCTTCATGACAAAATGGGGAACTGTATATTTCTTCCAGGCTGATGGAAAACTGCTTACAGATAAGATTTTTGATTATGAAGACGGCTATAAGTACTATGTGAATGCTAAAGGCGCGGTTATTAAGCAGAACTATGTTACTTATGAAGGCAACAGATATTATTTTGATGGAAATGGCCATATGGTAACAGGCTTTATGACAAAGTGGGGAACTGTATACTACTTTGATGAGCTGGGAGTTCAGCAGTTTGACAGATTAGTAGATGTGGATGGTTATACATTCTACCTGAACAAGAATGGTGCCGTGGTAAAAAGTGATTTCGTAGACTTAGAAGATGGCCGACACTATTTTGACAGTGAAGGACATATGGTAAAGGGGACAACAATCACAAGATGGTTTCATAAGTATACCTTTGATAATAATGGTGTGCTCATAGAAGGATAAAGAATTTCATGATACGGATAGCCTAAAACGGGCTATCCGTGTTTTTTATGTCACATAACAAACGCTTTTGCATTTTTTTATTGTTTTAAAACAGAATGTTTACGTGATGTTTAGATTTCTTTTGTATACTGATTTTACGATGTTATATCGTGACCAATTATTCGTAATTCTATATAAATTCAAGGAGGGTTCTATGGGCGCTAAATCAGGCAAAAAAGGTGGTTCACAAAAAGCAATTAGCACCAAACTGTCACTTTTGTTTGTAGCTATGCTGCTTGTTACTATTCTGTTGGCAGAGGGTGTAACTTTTGCGCTTGGCTTTACCATGATCAAGGATTTGATTTATACATCTCTTGAAAATCAGGTAGATGCTGATGCAAGTAAGGTTAACAAAGATCTGACAGCAACCTTCTATTACCTTAATGGTGTTGCTGATGCGGTTGAGCAAAATGATTATAGTAGCAATGCCAAGCTGATGGAATACCTTACAGGAACTGTAGGAAGATATAATCTCATCCCAACAGGTGCCTACATGATGCTTAATGATGAGACTTTCCTTTATCCCAGTGCTCCGGAATATGTGATTGATAATGTAACGGATAATGTCATGTATAAAGAGGCTATGACATTTACCAATAAATGGTTCTATTACTATGATGTTCCGTATTTTGATTCAGTAACAGGAGAGCTTTGTGCATCAGTTATGCGTAAGGTTCAGCTGCTTGATGGCAGAGAGGGTGCTTTTGCAGCGGATCTTATGCTGAACAGTGTTCAGGAGAGTCTTAATAAGGTTGAGCTGTATCAGACCGGCGGTGCTATGATGGTTACCAGTCAGGGACAGATCCTTTCATATAGGGATGACCCTTCTCTTTGCGGAAGCAATATATCAGAACTTGCCGACAATGCTTTCCTTACAGCAATTGGTGAATTTGCTGCAAAAGAAATTGATGCGGAAGAACACGAGGTAACAGGACTTAAGGTTGGCAATGATAAGTACTACTTCGTGGCTTCAGGTGTTAGCGGAACTGATTGGCTTGTAATAGTATATGCAAGACAGGTAGAAGTACTGGCTTCCCTTCAGAAGCTGGTTATCATCCTTATATTTGTTGCGATTATATCCGTTTTGGCGGTTATCTTCATAATGAATACAGCCCTCAAGAAGATGATCAAACATCCTGTAACAAGTCTTACAGATAACATCGAAAAGATTTCCGGTGGTGACTTTACAGTTGATATCTCTTCAAAGGGTAATGATGAGATTGCATATATGAACAACGCTATGGGAGACTTTGTAAATGGAATGAGAACGTCTCTTAGCGAAATTAAAGATGTTTCCGGCAGACTTCGCGGAGACGCCCAGACCTCCAAGACTACGGCAGAAGACCTTGAGGGTGCTGCGAATGAACAGTCAGCCAGCATGACCCAGATTCGTGAGAATATTGAGAATATGGCTAAGGCTGTAAATGAAGTAGCTGAGAATGCCACTGTTCTTGCCCAGACTGTAGCAAATGTTACAGACAAGGAACAGGAAATTGAAAAGACTATGAATGAGCTGGTTACAAAGGCAGATTCAGGTCAGCAGGATATGGCTAATGTTGCAGGCGGAATGAATGATATTGTAGATTCAATGAAAGACATGGCCGATGCGGTATCAAGTGTTGATGAGGCAGCAGAGAAGATCAATCAGATTGTAGATCTTATCAACTCTATTTCCTCCCAGACAAACCTTCTTTCTCTTAATGCTAGTATTGAGGCAGCAAGAGCAGGAGAAGCCGGCAAGGGCTTTGCAGTTGTTGCCCAGGAGATTGGACAGCTTGCCCAGAACTCAGCTGATGCTACGCAGCAGATTGCTGATATTATCAAGGAAATGTCTGCCAGAGTACAACAGCTCTCACAGAAGTCTGAGTCTAATACTCAACTTATCAATGCAAGTGCAGAGTCAGTAAATACAGCTGCAAGTACTTTCGAAGAAATTACTCGTCAGCTTTCAGAAGCAAATGAGACTCTTTCTGTTATGGCAGAGCAGATGGAGAAGGTTAACGACGTTGCTACCAACATGGCATCTGTATCTGAGGAACAGTCTGCTTCCACTCAGGAGATTGCCGATAACGTTGAAAGAGTTACAGAGGCAGCCAAAGGTGTTGCTTCTTCATCAGAGCTGGTTGCAACAGCTGCCACATCAGTATCTGAGGCTGTTGATACAATCAATGATAACCTTCAGAGATTTACAATTCAGTAATACCGGATTTGTTACCTAATTGAATAGCTAATAAAAGAGGGCTTGCTGCGCAGGATCGCGGTGGGCTTTCTTTTTTGGTGTATTAAGCTAAACTTATATCTCCCGATAAGGTTTGTTTAATTTTGCTATGCGAAAAGCTATGCTATATTTTAAACATCAAAACAAACACGTAAACAAAAAACATAAATCATAAAACAAAACGGAGGAAATACATCATGGCAGACATCAAGCAGAGCGCACTTGAACTTATCGGGGGAACACCACTTCTTAAACTTAACGGATATAGCAAGGCAGCAGGAGTTACAAATGCTAACATCCTTGCCAAGCTCGAGTATCTTAATCCAGCTGGTTCAGTAAAAGACAGAGTTGCACTTAGTATGATAGAGGATGCTGAGAAGAGTGGCAGAATCAAACCGGGAGCAACAATCATTGAGCCAACAAGTGGAAATACAGGAATCGGTCTTGCAGCAGTTGCAGCAGCTAAGGGCTACAAAGCAATCCTCACACTTCCAGATACAATGAGTGTTGAGAGAAGAAATCTTCTTAAGGCTTACGGCGCTGAGATCGTTCTCACAGAAGGTGCCAAGGGTATGAAGGGAGCAATTGCCAAGGCTGAAGAGCTTGAAAAAGAAATAGAGGGAGCTGTAATTCTTGGACAGTTCGTTAACCCAGCTAACCCAGAGATCCACAGAAAGACCACAGGTCCAGAGATCTGGAAGCAGACAGATGGACAGGTTGATATCTTCATCGCTGGTGTTGGTACAGGCGGAACAATCACAGGTGTTGGTGAATTCCTGAAAGAAGTTAATCCTGATGTTAAGATCATTGCAGTTGAGCCAGCAAGCAGCCCGGTTCTTTCACAGGGAACAGCAGGCGCTCATAAGATTCAGGGAATCGGTGCAGGATTTGTACCAGATACTCTTAACACCAAGGTTTATGATGAAGTAATCGCTATTGAGAATGACGATGCTTTCGCAGAAGGCAAGAAGTTTGCAGTTTCTGAAGGAATCCTTGTTGGTATTTCATCAGGCGCAGCACTTAAGGCAGCTACTATTGTTGCTGAAAGACCAGAGAATAAGGGCAAGAACATCGTAGTTCTTCTTCCAGACTCAGGTGACAGATATCTTTCTACACCTTTGTTCGCAAACTAATAAATAGTACTCGGCAAAAGAGAATTTCTCATTTGAAATTCTTTGAAAATAAATAATTAACCAGTGCCAAAATAGCTTGGACTGGGGATAGTAGGATGCTCCGTAGCTCATTTGCTTCGGAGCATCAATTTATAAAAGGGTGATTACAATGGGCAGATATAACTTTGATGAATTGATAGACAGAAGGAATACGGCAAGTCTTAAATACGACTTTGGACTTCAGCGAAAGGGGAGAGATGACCTTCTTCCACTGTGGGTAGCAGATATGGACTTCAGATTACCTGAGGAGATTATCGTAGAGATTGTTAAAAGAGCTGAGCATGGCATATTTGGATATACTGATCCGGATTCCTCTTATAAAGAAGCTCTTAAGTCATGGCTGTATAGGCGCCACGGCTTTGAGATATATGACGAATGGAACACTGTGGAGCCTGGAATGGTTTATTCCATTGCACTTGCCATTAAGGCTTTTACAGAACCGGGGGATGGAGTCATCATTCAGCAGCCTGTTTATTACCCTTTTATGGAGACAATTAAGCTTAATAACAGGAAGGTTGTAAATAACCAGCTTGTCTATAAGGACGGCCACTACGAGATAGATTACGATGATTTTGAGAAAAAGATTATTGAAGAGAAGGTTAAGCTATTTCTCTTATGCAGTCCTCACAATCCTGTAGGAAGAGTATGGACAAGTGCAGAACTCAAGAGACTTGCAGATATATGTTTAAGTCATAACGTCCTCATTTTTGCAGATGAGATTCATTCTGATTTTATATACAGTGGTCATAAACACACATCACTGATAACTCTTGGGGAACAATACGCTCAGAATCTGATACTTGGCACATCGCCAAGTAAGACCTTCAATCTGGCAGGACTTCAGATAGCAAATATCATAATTCCAAACGATAAGCTAAGGCAGCAGTTTAGGAGAGAAAATGATGCTTCCGGGTACAGTCAGGCTAATACACTTGGACTATCTGCAACAAAGGCAGCATATACCTATGGCGAAGAGTGGCTTGAGGAACTACGTGAATATCTTGAGGATAACCTTACTTTTGTTAGGAATTACCTACAGGAAAAGATTCCAAGAGTCCATCTGATAGAACCTGAAGGCACTTATCTTATATGGCTGGATTTTTCGGAGATTAGTGATGATCACAAGGAACTGGAAAAACTGATAGTTGATGAAGCAAGGCTATGGCTTGACCCTGGCATTATATTCGGCCGGGAAACCGCTCTTTTTGAGAGAATCAACATAGCATGTCCCAGAGAAACGCTTAAACAGGCGTTTGAACAGCTCTATGAAGCGTTAGAAAAAACTGGTAGACGGCTATAAGATTTGCTTAATTGTGCATACTAAAGCCATGCTGTAACATACTAAAAACACAGAAGGGCAGGAGATAGCAAGATGGCAGGGGAAGTAATTAAACAAAAAGATAGCGATAAGATCTGGGAAATTATTAAGAGTCAGGTAAGTGACCTTAAGTATGGAAATGTGATCATTACGGTTCACGATGGCAAGATCACCCAGGTTGAGACCAGTACTAAGATCAGATTCTAAGATACCAGCTATGGTATGAAAAATGCAGGTAAGGGGAAAGAAAGATGGCTAGAAGTATTCAGGAACTTGAGAGAAACCATCCATGCTTTGGTGGATGTAAATTTAATGCAGGACGGATCCATTTGCCTGTAAGTCCGGGCTGTAATATAGCCTGCAGATTTTGCGACAGATCTATAAATGACGTAGAGCAAAGACCAGGAGTGACCTCCAAGGTTATTTCTCCGGATGAGGCTAATACATTTATAGGAAGAGCACTTGAACTGGTGCCTAGCATTAAGGTCGCAGGAATAGCAGGACCTGGGGATACACTGGCAACAGATTACGCCTTTGAGACTTTCAGGAAAATTGGTGTCGAGCATCCGGAGCTTCTTAAATGTATGAGTACTAATGGACTTCTCCTATATGAAAGAGCAGATGAGCTGATTGAGGCAGGGGTGGATACTCTTACGGTAACAGTAAATGCTGTTGATCCACAGATAGAAGCACAGCTTAATGACTTTATCATATATCATGGTAAAAAGATAGAAGGTGCTGAGGGTGCTGCAATACTCATAGAGAATCAGCTCAAGGGAATAAAGAAAGTTGCAGATGCAGGAGTGACGATCAAGATAAATACAGTGCTTGTTCCTGGTATTAACGATCATCACATCAGTGAGATCGCAAGGACTGTCAAGGAAGCGGGAGCCCTTATCTACAACATAATTCCTCTGATACCGCAGCACAAGCTTTCAGATATACCTAAGCCTACCTGCGAACAGATAGAGAAAGCGAGGGAAGAAGCTGAAAAGTATATTAAGGTATTCAGACACTGTGCTCACTGCCGCGCTGATGCTGTGGGTGTTCCTGGTCTTTCTGAATACAGTCAGCTTGTTTATCAGAACAGGCTTAATGTGAAGAATACCTTTTCACATGGCTGATGGAGGAAGGCTTATGGAAAATGGAGCATACAGAGTAGCACTTGCATCAACTGATAACAGGAATGTAGATCAGCACTTCGGACGAGCCGAGAGCTTTCTTATAGTTGATGTTGATGATAGTGGTGCATATGAAGAAATAGAGCAGAGATTTGTTGTTCCTATATGTAATGGCGGATCTCACAACTCAGATAAGATGAAAAGAGGCGTTGAAGCACTTCTTGATTGTAACTTTGTGCTGGCAGCGAGGATAGGCCCAGGGGCTGTAGATGAGCTGTCACAGCACGGTATAGCAGCATTTGAGATGCCTGGCCCGGTTGGTGAAGCACTTAAAAAGCTGGACGGATACCTCAATCTTCTACAGGAAATGCAGAGCTTTTGATAAAAGAGCTACAAGAAATTCTTATACCTGGCTATAAGTAAAGGCTGATTCTACAAACCAGGGTGTTATGATAATATCTTTTTAATTTAATACTTTAATTCAATAAACTTAATCGACCGGACAACTGGAGATTAGTTCTTAGTACTACTGAGGACTAGTCTCTTTTTTGTTAAAAAGAAAAAAGAGGAGAGTTGAAAAATGGCAGGACTAAGACAGATTGCAATTTATGGAAAAGGTGGAATAGGAAAATCTACTACCACTCAGAACCTGACAGCAGGACTTGTGGAGCATGGCAAGAAGGTCATGGTAGTAGGCTGTGATCCTAAGGCAGATTCCACAAGACTTCTTCTTGGGGGACTTGCTCAGAAGACAGTTCTGGACACGATCAGAGAAGAAGGTGAGGATGTAGAGCTTGAAGCTATCATGAAGGACGGCTTTGGTGGAACAAGATGTGTTGAGTCAGGAGGACCTGAGCCAGGCGTTGGATGCGCCGGACGAGGAATCATCACATCTATCGGACTTCTTGAAAATCTTGGAGCCTACACAGATGATCTTGATTTTGTATTCTATGACGTTTTGGGCGACGTTGTTTGCGGAGGCTTTGCAATGCCAATCCGTGAAGGCAAGGCTCAGGAGATCTATATAGTAGCTTCAGGTGAGATGATGGCTCTTTATGCAGCAAACAACATCTCAAAGGGTATTCAGAAATATGCTAAGAGCGGCGGAGTAAGACTTGGTGGAATCATCTGCAACAGCAGAAACGTAGATAGAGAGCTTGATCTACTAAGAGCATTTGCAAAAGAACTTGGAACACAGCTTATCTATTTTGTACCAAGAGATAACATCGTTCAGAGAGCTGAGATCAACAAGCAGACAGTAATCCAGTACAAGCCGGATTCCAATCAGGCTCAGGAGTACAGAAACCTTGCAGAAGCAATCATTAACAACCAGAACTTTGTTATTCCTACACCTATGAAGCAGGAGAGACTTGAAGAGATTCTGTCAGAGTTTGGTCTCATGGCAGATGATTACCAGATTTGATGGGGCTTATGGAGGAGCAAAGATGAGTAATAGCCTTACAACAGAAGTAGAAGTAAGAGAAAGAAGACTTAAATCAATAATATCTTTTGCTGGAAAAGCCAGTGAACTTCAGGCTGGTGCAGTTTCTCAGAAAAAGGTTGAGCAGCCAAGATGCTTTTCACAGTGTAGTGATTGTGCGCAGATGAGAGCTGGAACTATCTGTAGCCACATTAGAGATGCAGCAGTAGTTGTTCATTCACCAATGGGATGCTTTGCCAATAATCCGGCAAACGATGAGATAAATAAAAGCGGATCTCTTGGAAGAGGTCAAAAGCCCTTTAAGACAAATGTTGTATGTAGCAACATTTCAGAAAAAGAGACAATCTACGGAGGCCTCAAGAAATTAAGGGAAGCAATTGATGAAGCCTATAAGAGATTCCAACCGTCAGCTATATTTGTTCAGTCTTCCTGCGCAGCTGGTATCGTCG
The DNA here is from genome assembly GCF_000420945.1 of Butyrivibrio sp. VCB2006. Taxonomy (GTDB): domain Bacteria; phylum Bacillota; class Clostridia; order Lachnospirales; family Lachnospiraceae; genus Butyrivibrio. Next base: position 173,940 of record NZ_ATVX01000002.1, on the reverse strand, counting down.
GTGACGACATCGAGAGTGTCGCAGATGAGAAGCAGGCTGAATATGGAATTCCAGTAGTTCCTGTCTATTGCGAAGGCTTTAAATCAAAGGTATGGTCATCAGGTTTTGATGCTGGCTACCACGCTCTTTTAAAGAGAATAGTCAAAGAACCTGAAAAGAAACAGCCAGATCTTGTTAATATCTTTAACTTCATGGGAGCAGATACCTTTTCAGAAATTCTTGGAAAAATAGGACTTAGGCCTAATTACCTGGTTCCTTTGGCAGATATTGATACCATAGCCAGAATGACAGAAGCAGCATGTTCTACAAGTATCTGCGAAACACTTGGAACATATATTACAGATGTCCTTGAGAAGCAGTATGGTGTGCCTCATGTACATGCTACAGCTCCTTATGGAATAAAGTGGACTGATGCCTGGTATAGAGAAGTGGCAAGGCTTACAGGTAAGTCAGACATAGTTGAAGAAGTTATTGCCAAGGAACACGAGAGAATAGCTCCTAAGCTTGAAGAACTAAGAAAAGAGCTTAAGGGACTTAGGATATATATCTACGCTGGTGATTCCTACGCTCACAACATGGCCAGCATAGCTTCTGATCTTGGAATAGAGATAGCAGGTATCACAACTCTTCACCATGATATGAAGACAGATGGAGAGCCTGTAGAGCACAGTTCTCTTCAGGAGATGATAAATGTAGCCGGAGACATAGAGCATTTTTCAGTATGTGAGAAACAGCCTTATGAAGTTATCAAGATACTTAAACAAGTTAAGCCGGATGTTGTAATCATCAGACATATGCATTTGCCGGCGCTGTCAGCTAAGCTTGGAATTCCATCAATTCTGGAAGGAGAAGTAAATGTATCTGCTGGATATGACGGAATCATAACTCTTGGTGAGAGACTTAAGAACATCAGAAAGTTTAAGAGAGTTCTGTCTACACTTGAAGAATACAATGAATTCCCATATACCAAGCAGTGGCTTGAGGATGAAAGACTATTTATTTAACTGATGAGGAGATAACGCGATGGGCGGAATTATACAAGAAGCTAAATATTCATGCGCGCTTGGTTCGCAGCAGTCCGTGCTTGCAATACCACGTGCCATACCAATCATACATGCTGGTCCTGGTTGTAGTGCCAGACAGTTCTCATATCTGAGTGCAGGAGCTGGATATCAGGGAGAAGGCTACGCAGGTGGAGCACAGATTCCAAGTACTAATTCAACTCAGAATGAAGTTGTATTTGGAGGAGAAAAAAAGCTTGGCAAGCTGATTGATGCAACTTTGGATGTCATGGATGGCGATCTGTATGTTGTAATGTCGGGATGCACTGCAGGAATTGTCGGAGACGATGTAAAGCAGGTAGCTGAGGATCATTCTACCAAAGAAAAAAAGGTAATTGGAGTAGATACAGCCGGCTTTAGAGGCAATAACTACAAGGGACATAATCTTGTTCTTGAGTCACTCATAGAGCAGTTTGTAGGTGACGTAGACGAAGAAATAGAGCCAGAAAAGGGACTTGTAAATGTCTTTTCAGTAGTACCTTATCAGGATGTTTACTGGAGAGGCGACCTGGAGGAAATAAAGAGAATTCTCACTGGAATAGGACTTAAGGTTAATATTCTCTTTGGATATGGTTCAGAAGGCGTTTCAGAGTGGAAGAATATTCCAAAGGCGCAGCTTAATATAGTTCTTTCTCCATGGGTTGGCTTATCAGCAGCCAAGCTCTGTCAGAGAAAATATGGAACACCATTTCTTCATGAGCCGGTACTTCCTGTTGGACTCAAGGCTACAAGCGCATTCCTTAGAAGAGTAGGAGAGGCTCTTGAACTTGATACTGATAAGGTAGAAAGCTTCATTAAGGCTGAGGAAAAGAGATACAAGAAGTACTTTGTTTCAATAGGTGATTTCCTTGCTGACTATTCTTCTTATATTCCATTTGATGCGTATGTATCCGCTGATGATATTTACGGTGTTGGAATATCAGATTTCCTTGAAAATGAACTTGGAATAGAGGTAGTTAAGGTTTATGACAGTTCAGAACCTAACAATGCATCCAAGGACAGGATCAAAGAAAAGCTTGAGAGCATCAAGGAAGGCCTTGGAGAGAGAGTTGTATTCGAAGGAGATAATGCTCTTATCAAAGAGGATATCAAGAAGAACATTGATGAGAGAAAAACAAAATCTGTAATCTTCGGATCAAGCTGGGACAGAGAACTTGCTTATAACACCAAGAGCGTTCTGATCTATCTGAGTGTACCGATTCTTGAAAAAGTAATCGTCAGCAAATCTTATGTTGGATATAACGGAGGCTTACAGCTCATAGAGGACCTATATTCCGGAGTATTGGATAAAGGCTTCATAGCACATACAACAGTTGAGAAATAAAGCTTAGGAAGTGTGTAAATGTGGAGAATACATTAGTTGCAGTAGGATATGACAATGACCCAAATACAAAAGTTTCTTTTAGAAAAATAAAGAATGCTGCCATCTATGAATTAAGCGATGACAACATACAGCAGATAGATAACAGAACACTTCCTGATGTCGCAGCTTATCCGGTACCGGATGGAGGCGGATGTGCAGGAAGGAATGATGAATACGTAAACGCTATAGCCGATGTCCTTCATGATTGTGAGTATCTTTTGCTAAAAGAGGTCGGTGCATATCCATCAAGAGTCCTCTTAAGGAGAGGAATACAGACTCTTGAACAGGAAGGTGATATAGAAAGCCTCCTGATCAAAATCCAACAATACTTAAAGGCGAGACGTTAAATGAGAACAATAAACCTATCAAGAATACTGGAATATTTTTTAAAATCACTGCCTAATCTACGGGTTACATTAACTTATGTTTTCTTCTCATTGATTTTGGGCTTTGCTCTTGGAGGACTGATAGCAAAAGGAAGAATGAGCAGGAACAAGGCGATATCGGCACTGGCGCAGGGTTATGTAACATTGGTCAGATCCACACCTTCGATCATTTTACTGTTTCTGGTGTTTTATGGACTGTCAGCAGTTACTACAGGCGCGTTTAACATATTTTTAAACAGCCTTCCTACGGTGGTATTCGTCATTATTACCTTTACTATCAACATTGGGGCATCTTCATCTGAGATTATCAGAAGTGCTTACAACTCAGTCAGTAAGGGACAGCTGGAAGCAGCTTTATCAGTTGGAATGACTCAGCTTCAGGCTTTTAACCACGTTTTACTTCCGCAGATGTTCAGGAACTCTATTCCTAACATCGGTAACACAATCATCTTCCTGATAAAGGAAGGAGCTCTGGCTTATGTAATAGGTCTTCGTGATGTGCTGGGGCAGGCATATTTCCTGTCAGCTCTTGATATGAATGCATATGCTCTTGATATGTGTGTTGCACTAACACTCATTTACTGGCCGATTACAGCTGGCCTTGAGAAGCTCTTTTCCGTTCTGGAGAAAAAACTTGAATATAAGCATGTCGTAGTCTTGGAGCAGAAAACATGAATGTAGATTGGAAATTTGTTATTGAAGCTTTCCCACAGGTTCTGGCATATCTGCCGGTGACCATAGAATTAACAGTTGTGGCTATGACCATTTCACTGATAATAGGGACCATATTTGCTTACATCAATTTCAAGAAGGTTAAGGTGGCATCACAGATCATCAGGACGTACATGTCACTTATAAGAGGAACACCGATTGTACTTCAGATATTTGTAATCTTTCACTTTGGACCATATCTTCTGACTGAAATGTTTCAAAAACTAAATATCCAGGCGGATGTCTATTCAATAAATCCAATATATTATGCGTTTCTTGCACTATCTCTTTCAACAACCGTATCAATAGCTGAAGCGGTAAGAGCAGGACTTGAGAGCATAGATAAGGGACAGTTTGAATCGGGATTATCGGTTGGCATGACAGAGGGACAGGTGCTGTTTAACGTCGTTTTCCCTCAGGCATTTACAACAGCCTGGCCGGTTCTGGGAAATATTCTGGTAGGACTTATTAAGTCATCTTCCCTGGCATTTATGCTCTCTGTAGTGGAGATAACGGGTTATGCCAGAATTCTCGGAGGAGGAGTGCTCAGGTACTTTGAATCATATATATGCGTATTTTTCATCTATATAGTGGTCATTAAAATTTCTGAGCTGATAATGAAAAAACTGGAAGAGACCAAATTGGTATATAGGAGAAGACAATGTTAAGTGTATCGAATGTACATAAGGCGTTTGGGGATAATGAAGTATTAAAGGGCGTTAGCTTTAGCGTTGAAAAAGGAGATGTGGTTGCGATTCTGGGATCGTCGGGATCAGGTAAGACAACACTTCTAAGGTGTCTTGAATTCTTTGAAAAAGCAGACCAGGGAACAATCAAAATAGGTGAAACACAGGCGGATCTGCACACGGCATCAAGGCAGAAGATACATGAGTTAAGGCAAAAGACATCCTTTGTATTTCAGAACTACAACCTTTTTAATAACAAGAATGCAATTGAAAATGTAGAGCTTGGTCTTACTAAAGGCCACGGAGTAAGTAAGGTTAGAGCCAAAGAAATAGCAAGGCGTTCACTTGAAGAAGTTGGTCTGGCAGACAGATTCGATTATTATCCAAGTGAATTATCAGGAGGACAGCAGCAGAGAGTCGCCATAGCAAGGGCGCTGGCCGTAGAACCTGAGGTGATATTTTTTGACGAACCTACATCAGCTCTCGACCCGGAGCTTGTAGGAGAAGTTCTTGAGACCATCAGTAAGTTGGCTAAAAAGGGCGTAACGATGGTAATCGTAACCCATGAGATGGCCTTTGCAAGAGACGTAGCTACCAAAGCTATTTATATGGACAAGGGAGTAATTGTTGAACAGGGAGAAGCCAAAGAGCTGTTCACACACCCAAAAGAAGAGAGAACAAGGCAGTTCCTATCAAGATTTCTTGAAGGATATGACTATGTTATATAAAAAAAATCATCATATCAAGAGGAGGAAGAAAAGATGAAAAAAAGAGTATTAGGATTAGTTTTGACAGCAGCAATGACAGTGGTACTTGCAGGATGCGGACAGGCAGCAAGCGCTTCTGCTACAGAAAATGTCCAGGCTTCGCAGGAAGAGGCTAAGACAGAAGAAACTACAGGTGGCAGCGAGGTACGCAAGATAAGAATAGCATCTTCATCTAGCGCTGTTCCATTTTCTTACTACGATGAAAATGGTAAAAAGACAGGCTATGAGATAGAAGTTATTAAGCTTGTAGACGAAGCACTCCCACAGTATGAATTTGAGTACTATGACGGAGAGCAGGAGGCTATCTACACAGGTCTTTCTACAGGTAAGTATGATATAGCTCTTACAAATGCTTACTATACAACCAAGAGAGCTGAGAACTATGAGATTCCTGAAAATCCTATCGGAGCATCACCGGCCGGACTTATTGTAAGCAAGGAAAATGCTGATATCACATCACTTGAGGCAGCAGCTACAGCAGGCCTTAAGCCGGCTCCATACCTGGCAGGTGATGGTAACACATATCAGTATCAGAAGTATAACGAAGAGCACCCTGACAATCAGCTTGAACTCTCATATACAAGTGATGAGAATGCATTTTCAAATGCGATTGTAGGTGTTGCTGAAGGAAGATATGGATGCCATCTTACACCTGTATCTAGATGGACTACAGTTATCGAGCCTGAAGATGGAGCACTTCATGAGTATTATGACAAGCTCTCATACTCACCAGTTATCTCTATCAGTACTTTCCCAATCATTGCTAAAGGTGAGACACAGCTTACGCAGGATATTTCAGAGGTACTTGGCCAGCTTAAGGAAGATGGAACTCTTGAGAAGATTGCAACAGAGTTCTATGGATTCAACCCATTTGATCTGAATGCTACTCTTACAGAAGGATGAGCAGATTTAGATAATTAAGGAAGTGTTCGGATGAAGGACTACACCAAACTTTTTGAAAATTACGAAACTACGGCTGTTCCGCCCATGGATTTCAGACGTAAGGAAAGGGAGAGAGTCAGCTACTACAAGAGCGGAAGACTAAAGAGTATTTACCTGAATGAGCAGACTGACATTGAGACACCATGCGGAGTCATCCCTTGCGAGCTGATAACCTTTTATGAGAGCGGAGCTATCCGGAGAGTATTCCCAAGATATGGGGCAATAAGTGCATATTGGAGTTCCAAGGACGAAGCTTCTATTACCGAGAGGATGCGACTACAGATTGGAGACGCATCCTTTCTGGTTAAACCACAATGCATTCATTTCTATGAGAGTGGTGAATTATTGAGTTTTACAATATATGATCACGAGAAGCTTTTGGTGGATACCAGATACGGACAGATAACAACAAATGTAGGAGTCTCTTTTTACGAAGATGGTAAGATCAGATCTCTTGAGCCTGTGTTTGGTACGACCATCATGGTGGAGGGGAAAAAGATAGCGCCATTTAACTTCTTTGCCAATCATATGCATGCTGATAATAATTCGCTTGTTTTCGATAAAGAGGGGAAAATCATTTCTTATATTGGAATAGAAAAGAGGTAACAATAATATGTCGGAGCTAAATGTTGACTGTAACTGTAGAGAGAATACTTTGATAGCAAGAGGAAGTGGAATTTTTGATGAGACTGGTAGCATAAGCGTTCCTGTTTATAGAAGTGCAACTTACGTACATAGTTCTTTGGAACATGATCCGGAGGATTTTTCCTATGCCAGATGCAATACACCTACAAGGAGAGCTCTTGAAAAGCAGGTGGCAGTACTCGAACACGGAGCAGATGCCCTTGCAGTAACAAGCGGTCTTGCGGCACTTGATGCGGTACTCAGACTCTTTGAACCAGGAGATAGGATAATTGTGTCCAGCGATCTCTATGGCGGAAGCTACAGACTATTTGATCAGGTGTACAGTAAGTACGGCTATCTGTTTTCATTTGTAGATACCTGGGATATAGAGGCAGTACGAGCTGCAGCTACAGATGATGTAAAGGGCTTTATCATAGAGACACCTTCCAATCCGATGCTACGGATAAGTGACATCAAAGCTATTTCTCAAATAGCTCATGACAAGAATGCGCTTTTGATAGTAGATAATACATTCCTGTCACCTCTTTTACAAAAGCCTATAGAGCTTGGAGCAGACATTGTGATTCACAGTGCTACCAAGTTCCTGGCAGGTCATCACGATGTGCTGGCTGGAGTGATTGTAACAGCAACCAAAGAACTTAGAGAGAAATTATATTTTTATGTGTTTGCTACCGGTAATCCATTATCTCCGGATGACTGCTGGTTGACATTAAGGGGCATGGAGACGCTATCAGTAAGGCTTGAGAGACAGCAGCAAAACGCTAAGGCCCTTGCTGATTATCTTAAGAGCCTTCCAAATGTGAAAAGAGTTATCTATCCCGGGGATGAGGAGCACCCTGACCATAAACTTGCAAAGAGGCAGCAGGCAGGCTTTGGCAGCATGATCTCTTTTGAGATAAAAGATGCTTCTAAAGCTCCTTCATATTTTGCAAAATTCAAACTCATATATCAGGCTGGAAGTCTTGGAGGCGTTCAGTCGCTTATAAACCTTCCAAATGCTTCTCTTCAGCGTCCGATTCCGGAAGAACAGAGAAAGAGAACCGGAGTAACTGATGGAATATTCAGATTATCTGTAGGAATTGAAGATGTGGAGGATCTGAAAGAGGATTTGAGACAGGCACTGGCATAATACAACTAGGGGAGAGGCACATGGCTAAAATATTTTATCCGGATTTTTTTAATGATGTATTTGGACCTATAATGCAGCCGGGATCATCAGGCGGCTTTGCAGGTCCCGCGAGAATAGGAAATGTGGCAAGACACCTTATAAATGAAGAGCCCCAAAAGGTTGTATTCTCACTTCAGCATGAGGATATAGGCCGATTTAAGTCACTGGGGAATTTTATGACAGACAGAGGGTATCTTGGTGGTGTACAGGGCTTTGCCACAGATGATAAGAGACTTTTTGATGCTCACAGACTTGCCCAGGAGAAAAAACTATCCTATGAATTCAGACTTGATGATGGGAATTTTGGTTACTTTAGGGCAGTTAAGATAAATGTCTATGGAGAAAGCAGCCAGGGCGAGCTTATCGGTGCATCTGTAGGCGGAGGCATGATCAGGATATACGAAGCCTATGGATATGAGCTTAACTGGCAGGCTGATACCTATGGAACACTGGTCATAGATGTTGATTCTGGTGATGGTAATGTTTCAGGAAATAGCAAGTTGAGATTTGATGAGCTGATATCTAAACTTGCTGGAAAATATGGAGATCATATAGTCGAACATCGCATTGTCTCAAATGCAGATGGTAAGGCAGCTCTTTTTATAGAGACGGACACTGATATCTCTGAGGAAGATATTCTGGAGGGCAGCGCTGGATTAGTGGTTAACCTTCCTGCAGTTCTCCCTGTTGTAACTACTAAGGCCAAAAAGAAGCAGCTCTTTTCAACTGTCGAGGAGTGGAGGCAGGTTGCCAGTGACAGGGGAATATCATTTCTTCAGGCGGCGATTGAGTATGAAAAGGATGCCTCCGGATGGAGCGAAGAAGAAATCTGGGCGTTCTTTACTAAGATAAGGGATATATTTGATAGGCAGATTCACAGCCTTGAGGAGCTTGACTACGATGCGGAGGATACACCTACACTTCCTATCTATGGTAAGCTGTGGAAGAAATATCTTGATGGAGGTAAGGTAATATCTGACTCTCTTACAAGACACATTTTAACTCATGCTTATGCAACTAATGCTAAGATTCCTGGCTTTAAGATAGTACCTGGACCCATGGGAACAGGCGGTGGCTATCTGTATTCAGCACTTGACGCTGTAAGAGAGGACAGAGGCTATAGCAGGGAGCGGGAACTTGAAGCGCTTGTGATCGCTGCGGCCCTGGGAGCATTGGCCTACACTCATACTAATGCTTCCGGTGACAGAGGCTGTATTGGAGAATCAGGAGTATGTAATGCCATGGCAGCCGGAGCTATCGCATATATGGTGACACCTGATGAGCCTTTGGTTGACGTGGGAGTTGCTGTAGAAAGAGCTGCATCCATGGCACTTCAGGCTAATATGGGACTTGTGTGTGATCCTATCCCAGGAGGTCTTGAATTTCCTTGTATCACAAGGACTCTTAGGGCAGCAGTGACAGCTCCAATGTATGCTGAGATGGCAATTATCGGTATTGATCCACTGATTCCATACCATGAATGCCTTCAGGCAATGGAGAGACACTACAGATTGACACCTCCAGAGCGCCTGTGTGGTTCTGACTGCGGAACCTGCACAACACCTGCAGCTCAGAAGTGCAAGCAGTTCCTGAGCGACCTCATGGCAGATAATCTTAAATTTGAAGCTGTATAATCTTCATAGTACTTGCTGATGTGCATATATTGCGTTATTATGAATATAGATAACGAAATAAAGTTGATTATCTATCATATCAGCGGGGGTAATTATGGAAGATAAGAGAAAACATAAAAGACTGGAACTTTCCGGAGAACTTCTTTTGAAGGAACTGGGCGGACCGGATAACGGTGAAGTGGCCGATATCGAAATCCATGACTGCTCGAGGGATGGAATTGGCTTTTCAACTGATAAGGCTCTTACCATTGGCAGCAACTATGAGGCTAACCTTACTCTTTGGAATAAGGATAAGATTCATGTATTTATTCAGATAGTCAGAGCTTCCAAAGAGGGAGATATATTCCACTATGGAGGAATCTTTATTGGTATGCCTGATACAGATCAGATGAGAATTCAGGTCTACGAGACAGTATCAGATGAGCTTTCTCATCAGAAATAAGTATGAATTATAGTGTAAAAATAGCCCGCGGAAACGTGGGCTATTTTTTAAGATGAAAATTTATAATTGTAAGTGTTTACAAAGTTTGACTTGGTACAAGTCAGGAATTATAGTAGTTAGAGTTGGTTTAATGATTTAGAAATGAGGGAGTAATGATATGAAAATAGCAGTCGTAGGAACAGGATACGTTGGTCTTTCCAATTCAATTCTGTTATCTCAATATAACGATGTCACAGCAGTGGATATAGTCCCTGAGAAAGTGGATATGATTAATAATAGGAAGTCTCCTATCATTGATAAGGAGATTGAAGAGTACCTTAAAAAGGATAATCTCAGACTTCACGCTACAACCAATGCTTCAGAAGCTTATGCTGACGCAGACTTCGTTATTGTATCGACACCTACTAACTACGATGAGAAGCTTAACTATTTTGATACATCATCAGTTCTTAGTGTAATTGACCAGGTCAGAAAAGAAAAACCTGATGCTTATATAGTAATCAAATCCACAATACCTGTAGGATATACAGAAGAGATAAGTGCAGAATACCATACAGATCACATTCTATTTTCACCTGAGTTTTTGAGAGAAGGGCATGCTCTTTACGATAACCTTTATCCTTCAAGAATTATCGTTGGATATAATACTGAGTCTCCGGAAGCAGAAGAGAAGGCTCATTTATTTGCCGGACTTCTTAAGCAGGGAGCTATCAAGGAAGAAGTTGAGACTCTGTTTATGAACACAACAGAGGCTGAATGCGTTAAGCTTTTTGCCAATACATTCCTGGCTCTTCGTGTTTCATACTTTAACGAGCTTGATACATACGCTGAGGTACGTGGACTTAACACCAAGAATATTATCAAGGGCGTATGTCTTGATCCAAGAATAGGAACCTTTTACAACAATCCATCCTTTGGATATGGCGGTTATTGCCTTCCTAAGGATACCAAGCAGCTTCTTGCTAACTATGAGGATGTTCCTAACAACCTCATTACAGCCATCGTAGAAGCTAACAGAACAAGAAAAGACTTTATAGCAGACAGAATCTGGGCACTTCATCCCAAAAAGGTTGGCGTATACAGACTTACCATGAAAGCCGGCTCTGACAACTTCCGTCAGTCAGCTATTCAGGGTATCATGAAGAGAATCAAATCTCGTGGTATCGAGTGCGTGGTTTACGAACCAGCCCTCAAAGCTGACGACTTCTTCAACTCAAGAGTTGAACGTGATCTTAACAAGTTCAAAGAGGAGTGCGACTTCATCATTGCAAACCGTCTCACACCAGAACTTCAGGACGTTGTTGATAAGGTTTATACAAGAGATTTATTTGGTAACGAGTAAGAATAATATTGTAATGAAAGCGGAAATGCTGATTTTATCGGCATTTCCGCTTTTTATTTTGATTAAAAAATTTTTTTCAAATTTTTAAAACCTAACCTAAACCTCATTAGTAATAAGAGTAGAAAAACAAAAAAGAAGGAAGGGAAACATGTATATGAAATAAAGTTTGTAAAAATAAAATGAAAATGAAATAAAATTTGAAAAACCGCATATTTACTAGCTTTTTAATGCTTTATAATATTGACAAGAAGGGGCAGTAACGTGCTAGAATATATGCGCAATTCCGATAACGGATGCTATGAAGGGAGAAAAAAATGGGATTTTTAGATAGTGTATCAAAGTTTACTTCAGGTGTTGCTGAGAAGACAAAGGGAAACGTTGATGTATTTTCACTTAATCAGCAAATTTCAAATACTGAAAAAGAGATAAATGATTTATTTAAACAGCTTGGAACAAATTACTATGAGATTCACAAGGATGATGCAGAATCTGATTTGTCAGGGTTTGTTGCTTATATCACAGAGAATTATGCCAAGATTGAGCAGTTAAAAGCTGAGGTAGAGCAAAAGAAGGCAGAGATTGCTGCAGTCCAGCTTACAACTCAGAATGTGCAGCCGCAGCAGGAGGCTGCTCCTGTTCAGATGCAGGCGACAGGAAGAATCTGCCCTAAATGCGGAAATCCTGCAGGAGATGACTTATTCTGTGGATATTGCGGAGCAAAGCAGGAATTGGATACAGCAGATGAGGCTGCAAGTCAGCAGAATGATGCAGTTGGCACGGAAGAAGAATCTCAGGAAATGCCGCAGATAAATAAAAAATTCTGCAAAGAATGTGGATCGGAGCTGGACGATGATGCTATGTTCTGCTCTACATGCGGAACTAAAGTTGAATAATTATTTATAGATATATTAAAGGAGATAGAATCATGGCATTTTGCAAACATTGTGGAGCAGAACTTAAGGATGGGGTAGCTTTTTGCACAAAATGTGGAACAAAAGTTGATGTAACTGCATCTGCACAAAAAGCACAAGCATCTTCTCAGACAGCTACAACATCAAAAATATCAAATTCAGGTAATATGTCTGTTAATAATGTTAAGAAAGGTGGATTTGGAAAAGCAATAGGAATTGCTGTAGTTTCTATAGCAATATTGCTTGTTGTTGTGTCCTTGGGTAAAAAAATTGGGGGTGGTGGAGCTGCTTTAGATATTAAAGCTTCAACGTTATACGAACTTGATGGTTACGATGGAATAGGAAAATTAAAGGCATCTGTTGACAAGGAAACACTAAAATTTGCTATTAGTGAGAAAAACAGTTCGGTTTCAGAAAGCACCATACGTTCATTTGTCAATTCGATTAAAGTTGTTCCAGAAGCAACAGAGAATTTGTCTGAAGGACAAAAAGTAAAAGTCAAAGTTTTATATGATACTAATGCTGCTAAGGCTTGCAAGGTTAAGCTTAAGGATACCGAATGGGATTATAAAGTTTCAGGTCTAATACCAGTCACTGAAATTAATCCTTTTGATTATGTGACTGTAGAATTTAAAGGTATATCACCATGTGGAACACTTTCATTCGATACCAGTTATGTTGATGGTTCATTTGGAAGTCTGTCATACGAATTTGACAAAATGAATCATCTTGCAAATGGTGATGTTGTTACGATTAAGTGCACTACAGATGCTGATCGGGCTTTAAAAAAAGGATATAAAATAGTTGAAACTACTAAACAATACACTGTTGATACCCTGATGGAATATATAACAGATCCTGCTGATTTAAATGATGAAATATTAACAAAAATGAAAAAAGAAGCTGAACAGATAATCGATCAGCATAGAACTGAAATGAGTGCGTATCATATTTCTTGTGGTGAAGTAAAATATGAAGGAGCATTTGGGGTAACAAAAAAGGACTATACTGATCCTTTGCACATGTTACAAAAAGACAATTATGTTGTCCTTGTCTATAGTGGAACAGTATCTTGTACTGCTGATCCTGAAGATCAGTATTATTTTGAAAGCGAAAAAGAGTATATACCGGTTATGTTTCAATATGTAATAAAAAATGCAGACGGAACACTTTATTATGACAAGGCATGTTCATTAAAAGAGTCAGTAAATCTTGATACAGCTGATACAGTAGGATATGGAATAGTTAAATTCCGTGGTTATAAAGATGGAAAAGATATGTTTGTGGATTTGGTGAAAAAATACCAGGACTATACGGAATATGGAGTAGATGATTCATTGTCGGGTATCATTGATTAAAAATATATTTTGTTGATAAATGTAAATAATATAAAACCTTTTTTCTTTTCAACTGTAATTTATTTAGAAACAATAAATTACAGTTGAATTTCTGAAGGGAGAAATAATATGTCTAAAACAATTTATTCATTTGAAAACGCGCAATTTGCTGCAATGGAGTATCATACTGCGAAAAGTAGGATTTCGCTTATTGATTCTCTTATAAAAGATGCAAGAATATCTTCATTGCAGGAGATTGGTATTATATTTGTGGTTTCCATTCTCTATAGCCATTTTGCCAGAGTTGCTGTGCTAGGAACTATACTAGGTCTTTTGTATTTTGGCTTATTTATTGCAGCGCTTATTTATAATAATAATCATTTTTATTCTAAGGTTAGTGGCGGAGCTGCTTTTGCAACCATAGCAAACATCGCTCACTGGGGATGGCTTCTTGTACCTGTTTTCCCTGCTGATGTTATTGTTGGTCTATGCATATTGGTATATGGCTTTTTTGCAATGATAGCGCTTCCTGCATTATATCTAAGACTTGTTAGGAATACTGAGAAAAAGAGGCTTGAGGAAGCTGAAGCATTTGTAAAACTGTATGAACATGCTGATGAGGTCTTTGAAATGCTTTATAAAGATGATGAGGAATATGAGTACAATCATGGCGTTTTGGAAGAAAAGATCAAGCCTAAATTTTGCACTCACTGCGGCGCGCAGCTTAACGGAAATATGAAATTTTGTACGAAGTGTGGAACTCAGCTTGGATGAGGTAATTCATGGAAGATATAAAGAAGTGCATTCTGGAAGCCAAAAATGGTGATGTGGAAAGCTTTGGAAAAATATATGAGTTCTTCAAAGCAAAAGGAATTAATATAGCCAGACAATATGTTAAGACGCAGGAAGATGCTGAGGATATGTATCAGGACTCTTTCATGAAAGCAATGGAGCATATTGATTCTTTTGATACATCCAAAGAATTTGGCCCTTGGCTTGATGTTATCATAGTCAATACCTGTAAGAACTATCTGGTAAAAAAGAAGCCAACAAGCTTTTCTGACATATCCGATGAAGAAACAGAGTTTGTTGATACTCTTGAAAACAAAGATATTGAGATGGTTCCGGAATCTGCGTATGATCGCAAGGAACTTATGAGCATAATGGATGGAATAATTGATACTCTTCCCCAGGCTCAGAAGGAAGCAGTAGTTCTTTATTACTACAAGGAAATGAGTGTAAAGCAGATTGCTGAGTATCAGGAAGTGCCTGAGGACACCATAAAGAGTAGACTCAACTATTCCAGAAAAAAGGTTTCTGCAGCAGTTGAGGACTTTGAGAAAAAGAATGGCGTCAGAATTCACAGCGTTATTATTGTGCCACTCTTGTTATCTCTATTCTTCAAGAAGACTTCAAAGGCTGCTTTCGCTGAATCAGTGCTGGGTGGTGGCTCTAAAATCCTTACGGGGACTTCTAAAGCAGGGAATACTGTTAATTCTGCTTCCGAAGGAGCAATATCTGACGCGGCTAAAGATGCGACTAAAGAAATGGCCAAGAAAGCTGCGGAAACAGCGGGCGATATGGCGGGGAAGATTGCAGGTTCTTCTATTGGTGCAACAAGCCACTTTTTTGACAGGTTTTTAAAAGACAAAGCGTTTAGGACAATGGTAATAAGGATAGTATGCGCAGCTGCGATACTTCTTTTAATTGTAAATGTTGTAAAACCAAAGGTGGCAAAACCTGAGACTTCTACTCCAAGTTCTCATAGTACAACTTCAGAGGAAAAGAAGGATACAGATACTAACAAGAAGGAAAAAGAAGCAGAAAAGAAAGAAGAAAAGAAGAAACAAGAAGAAAAGAAACAGGAAGAAAAGAAAAAGCAAGAGGAAGAGAAGAAACAAGAGGAAAAGAAGAAGGAAGAAACAAAAAAGATCAGCGAAGAGGAAGAACTAGATAAGCAAGTGAAAGAGTATAAGGGAAGCCTGTATTTATATAAGGGATTCTATGATGTAAGTGGAAAAATCGACAGCGTTTCAAAGCTTAATGATGAAAACATGATCATTACTATGTCCAATGTTTCTGTATGGGTGAAAAAAGAATACTATGAGGCCAATAAATCCAGATTGGATAAACTTGGAAAATGGGAACCACATATCAGGAATTATGACTGGGATGATGACAGAAACGTTGATGACGATACAAATGATTATTCGGCTCTTGAACTTGTTCTGGACAGAGCCACATGCGAAATTAAAAAAGATGCTTCTATAACCTATATGGACTATGATGAAAACCCATATGAGAGTTTTCACGTTACTGCAGAAGAAGTAAGCATGAATGGAATAGAAGAATATATAGGTTCCAGTTTGAGTAATATGTTCCGTGTGTCTTTTTCCAAGGGTGTAATAACCAAAATGAGTCAGGTTATTTCTGACTGATTGTCCTTGGGTGGCGCATACAAGAAGGGGTGAAAAGAAAATATGAAAAATAGATTTATTTTAATGGCTGGAGTTTTGATGTCATTACAGATTCTTGGAGGTTGTGGTGCTAAAACGCAGAATAGTGCACCTGTTGATGAATCAGCTTCACAGATTTCTGCAGAAGATAATATTGATTCTGATGGAGGATCCAGTGTTGAGACTATGATTTCAGATGAAGAAGATGAGTTTGATCCTTCAGAAGTTTACGAAGCGTTTCTTAACAATCAGGAAGTAGCCGAAATTTCTTTTGATGCAGATCAGGGCTATTATTCCAGCTATAAGGAAACACTGGAAGATGGTAAGTCATATACTCTGGATGAAATAGCTCAGGGACTTAAAAGCGGGATAAGTGTTTTCTTTGAATCAAATGATGACATTGAAATTAGTGAAACAAGAAACGCCTTAATTGACTGTGGTAATGATGGACAAAGCGAACTTATGGTAGCTATTAAATTCAAGGCTCCAATGGATACCTATGAGAATAAAATGATTTTCAAGGCTACGAAAGATGGACTTAAGCTGTGTTACTGCGGTGATTCATGGTCCAGAAAAAGCCTGGCAGTAAACGAATATGGATATATTGAAACAACTTCCTCTGGCGGAGCATATGACAGTTCATATGAAAAAAGCTACGTTGATGCAGAAGGTAGTTGGCACTTCCTCTACGGAAATGTGGCTGAATATGCCGAAAGAGGCGAGTTGTGGTATGGTTCTACAAAATATGTTTATAGCGATTATGGAATAGATATGTCGGACTTGCTGATTTTTTCCTATTATTTTGAAAAGACTGATGATGAATCAGAACCGGAATATTTGTATACATATGCTAAAATGGGCGAATATGGAAAAGCCAATGAGGTGCCATATTTTGATGTGAGTATCGTAAAAGACAATGTCCTTTATGAAACAGGCAATATGTATAAAGACTTTTTTGACCAGATAGGAATGAAGGTTTACTCAACAACTGATATGGCAGCTCTGGTTGAAAAACAACTTCAAAATGAAGGGTTTGATTCTTCACTTGCAGAAGGCAAGGTAGTATTGGAAACGGAAGTGGATTTTTGAAAAAGAGTAAAACCTGAATGCAGATCTTTCTGTAATAAGAATAGAACAAGAAAAACATCTTATTACAGAAAGGAGGTTATTGTATGCTCTATGAAACAACATGATAAAGATGCCTTTCTTATATCAATGCTTGTAAAAAATAAAGATCAGCAGCAAAAGGTGGCAAAGAGGATGGAAGAATTACAAAACGAAGAACAATCCGTCCTTAGTATTCTTAAAGATGAAGGATATATCATTATTGGTGTGCTGGAAAATGAAGAAATATGTGTTGAACCACAAGATGCAGAATTTGTTGATGAATTAATGTATGAGTATTTTAGCTACAAAGAAAATGAGTGGTTCACGCACAATTAGAAAGAATGATTAAAGCGGAAATGCTGATTGGCATTTCCGCTTTTGTGATTTTAAAGAAGTCGCTGTAGGTCAGCAAAGAAGCTCGGATACGAAATTCCCACACAGGCATCATCCAATATTCTGGTGGTACCTTCTGCTGCCAGAGCACCTATAGCGAAGCACATGGCAAGGCGGTGGTCGTTATGAGTGTTGATGTCAGCGCCGTGTAGGGGTTTGCCGCCATGGATTATCATGCCATCCTCGGTGGCCTCAAGATCGGCGCCCATTGCTTTCAGGTTCTCTACAACTGTGGCAATTCGGTCAGACTCTTTTACCTTGAGCTCTGCGGCGTCTTTGATTATTGTGTCACACTCAGCAGTAGCAGCCAGAACTGCTACCATAGGAAGTTCATCTATCATTGTAGGAATATCTTTTCCACCAATTTCAAACATATTGTTCTTGCCTCCGTGGAGCTCACTGTACTTAACAAGAATGTCAGCTCTGGGCTCTCCGGATTCGCTTACATTAAGAAGAGTAATATCAGCACCCATCTGCTTGAGGATTGTCAAAATTCCGCTTCTGGTAGGATTTATGCCAACATTTCTGATTAGAAGCTCAGACCCCGGAACCATCAAGGCTGCAGCGATAAAATAGGCAGCAGATGAAATATCGCCGGGAACATTTATCTTGATGCCGTGAAGTGGCATTCCCGGGTGGAGGATAGCAGCGGCGCTACCATCTCGTGCAAGCTCATTGTGAACATCTGCTCCGAAGGAAGAGAGCATAATTTCTGAGTGGTTCCTTGAAAGGGCAGGTTCAAAAACAACGGTTTCACCATCGGCATAAAGACCTGCTAAGAGAATAGCAGACTTAACCTGGGCTGAAGCAATGGGATTTCTGTAATTGATTCCCCGGAGTTTCTTGCCTCCTTTGATGTGAAGAGGGGCACAGTTGTTGCCCATAACAGATGAGATATCAGCACCCATCTGGGTAAGAGGCTTAATAACGCGGCTCATAGGTCTTTTTTCTATAGAGCTGTCCCCGGTAATGTTTGAGTCAAAAGGCTGGGCAACGAGAATTCCTGACATAAGCCTTGTGGTAGTTCCGCTATTTCCTGTATACAGAGTCGAGTCACACTTTTTAAGACCATGAAGTCCTCTGCCATGAACGGTAATAGTAGGTACTCCATTGGTAGGCCTCATGGTGTGATCGATTATAATTCCGAGCTTTTTGAAGCAATCAATTGTTGAAAGACAATCTGCACTCTCAAGAAATCCTGTTATTTCTGTAGTACCTTCTGCCAGAGCTCCAAACATAATGCTCCTGTGGGATATGGATTTATCCCCGGGTACAAAAACATCTCCTTTAAGTGGTTTCTTAGCTTTTTCCAATGCTATCATAAGTGATCTCCGGTGCTTAATATGTGAGTGGTTGAATGGTTTATGTTATGTGTTTATGACTGAGTTAATACCACCGTGTATCCTGCTTCTGACAGGAGCCTGGAGGCTTCGCTTAGGTCATTTCCTGTGTGGAACTCAATCTTAAGTGTTCCTCGCTCATACTCTCTGTTATGAACAATTCCAATGTTCTTGATGTTGACGTTTTTTTCTGACAAAAGAACTGCCACCTTAGCCAGATTACCGGGCTGATCGCTTATATCAACATGCAGTACATAGGTTTTCTGGATAGGGCCGCTGGTAAAGTCAGAGAAGGACTCTCTGTAGCTTCTGGCAGATGTAAAGAAATCAAGAAGCTTATCACTGTCATGCTCATCCACAGCTAGCTTAATATCTATAAGTGAATCTATGAGATTCGATAAAAGCCCTGATATATTGTCTGAGTTAGTGTTACAGATCTGCTGCCACATTACAGGAGAAGAGGAAGATATTCTTGTAATATCCTTAAAACCACCGGCTGCAATAGTCTTCATAAGGGCATCTTCATTGTCACTGTTTTTTACAAGGTTAACCAGTGCTGCCGATAAAACATGAGGCACGTGGCTGATGGCAGCTGTGGCAAAGTCATGCTGAAGATAAGGAACTACCAGAGGAATAGCTCCCATTCCCTTTACCAGGTCATAATAGTCGCTTAATCTATCTTCGTCGCAGGAATCTGTCCTGGTCAGGATATAATAGGCATTTTCAAGAAGGGCTGCCTTGGAGTTCTGATATCCGATTCGTTCGGTACCGGTCATGGGATGACCGCCGATAAACTGTCCTTCCAGGCCCAGTTCTTTTACCTTTTCATGAATACTGTTCTTGACGCTTCCAATGTCTGTAAGTGTAGTCTTGGGATTTAAGTAAGGAAGGAGAAGCTCAAGATTGTCATTATTTATCTCTACGGGAGCACACAGGAAAATGTAGTCACATTCTGTGAACTCAGGTCCGATTTTATCGAGAGCAATGTCTATAGTGCCGTCGGCTTTGGCTGCATCCACAGTAGATTTGTGAGGAGCATAGGCCATGATACGACAACTTGGGTCGAAGGCCTTAATTGCGCGGGCCATTGAACCACCAATAAGACCAAGGCCTATAAAACCGTATGTTTTTATATTCATAATGGAAAAATCCCCCATATCACGCATGATTACTGGATAATACTATAACACTGTGGTGTGCGAAAGTCAACGCAAGAAAGCTTAATTCGTGAATGAATATTTAATATTAAAATAATAATTTAACGTAATATTGCATGTTAAAATTATGTATAGCAGAAAGTATGCATAACAAGAAGTATGCGTATAGGAGATTGAAAATGCAGGAAAGTAACAAACAGACCGGAATAAATAAAATACTGAATAGAATATTTGCGGCCGTAGTGATACTTCTTTTTGTGATTGCACTTTTCTTCTCGGATGCTTTCAGCCGCAGCTATCTGCCGGAAATGACGGATTACAATGATGAATGGCTTGATGAAAACGGCAATAGTTATAAGATTTCGTCCCTTAACGTAAAAGATCACGGTGGTAAAATTGTCCTTACCAAGAAGCTTCCGTATTACATTTTTGACGGAGATTGTCTGTGCTTTGAATCAAGAAATGTAAATATTAAGGTCATGATGGGAAAGCGCAGAATATATGATTTCAACACAGAAGAGAACATTACCGGAATGGGCTATGGAATAGCCTTTCATAATGTTGGAATCTCAAGAGAAGATGGTGGTGAAATCATCACCCTGGAGTTTGATCAGCTCATAAATAATGAGATGTCAGGTCAGCTCTTTAGAGTGTATTTAGGCAAACCTGCAGATTACATTCGAAGGTTTATTTATGACAGAGCACTTTTGGTAATTGCTTCAGTACTAATAATCTTCTTTGGACTGCTTCTTGTTATTTTGTGGCTTGGAATTCCGGATAAATCCAGACAGCCCTTTGACGTTATCGCCCTTGGAATAGCTTCATTCTGCGTGGGCATGTGGTGCCTTATCAACACCAGTGTTATTCAGCTTTTGTCTGGTCATTATTATTTCTGGCGTATCATAGGAACACTTTTGATTCCTATGATAGGATATCCTTTTGTTGTCTTTTTTGTTTCCCTGACCGTATTAAAAAAGAAAATATATAACATTCTGGCGTTTGTGGTGTCAGTGGGCGCAGAAGTGGGTATGATCCTCCTAAGATACGTGGCAAATATAGACATGATGAATTCGCTTGTGTACTTTTCTTTATTTGTGGCTGCCAGCGATCTGATCATTATGATAATATACTCGGTTGAAAACAGAATGCATTGCAAGAGTCTGGATAGGCCAACAGGGCTTAAAAACTTCGACATAGGAATAGGAATACTGATTGCACTGACAGTTTTGGATGTACTTATGTGGGGTGAAGAAAACAAGTTAGAGGATTCCTATGGCGCTTTTATGCGCTTTGGAATAGTAGTGTTCATAATTATCATGATTCTGCAGTTTGTCAGCTGGTGGACAAGAGATCAGGCGGATATGGACAGAGAGCGCTTTATCAACAGATCCTTACAGTTTTCTGCAACTTCAAGGAATCCCGTTGAGAGCATTAAGCTTTTGCTTGAATATCTGGGAAAAGAACTTCAGGCAAAGCGAACCTATATTTTTGAAGGCGAAAAAAATGGAGCAATGCAGGCTACATACGAGTGGTATGCAGACGGCCTTACTCCTATGGATCAGGAAATTGAGAGTATACCTTCCGAAAAAGAAATAGAAAAGCTGCACGAATGTATTATGACAGCAGAGAATAATTGTTTTATCATTCGGAATGCAGAAGAAATAAAGGATTTATCACCATTTATGTATTCCATGATGGAAATGGGAAATCTTTCCAATGCAGTATTTAGCCCTCTTGTGCTCGGTAATAAACCCATTGGATTTGTTGGAATAGCTGATATTCCCAAGGAATCTATAAACAATGTTTATGAGATAATGGGGGTTTTGCCCTACTTCTTTGCTCAGATGATAAATCAGCGCAAGGAGCAGGACCGAATCATATACTACAGCTACCATGATTCTTTGTCCGGAGCCAAGAATCGTACAGCCCTCAAGGAATTTATGAAGGAAAAGCTGGATGTTTCTCAAGCCTTTGGATATGTGCTTTGTGAGATAGATGATCTTAAGGAAATAAATGCTAACCTGGGCCACGACGCAGGAGATGCAATGGTGCAAAATACAGCCAAGAGTATGATGGAGGCCTTTGGAGAAGAAAATGTCTACAGATTGTCAGGGGAGAACTTTGTTGCCTTTGGCTTTGAAAATGATGAGACATATTTTGAGAATGATGTTCTTAGAGCCAAGAGGCTTTTACATGAGAGAAAGTGTCTTGCCACAGTAGCATCGGTATTTTGTTCTAACGGAGCCAATGATATCGAGGTTGTTATTAAACATACCTTTGAACTATTAGAGAATGAAAAGGTTGAACAGGACAAGGGAGTATAGTTTTGGAAGAAAATGCTCAGGAAAAAAACATGGTTCATAGTACTGCGGTCCTCATAATATCAGCACTGTGTATTGGCGCCATAGCTGAGATCGTATCCATGGGGTGGGAGTATTGGATGGCTCCTCTCATTGCCTTCGGAATCGGGGCTATGTGGTGGATGCATATTGTGCAGTATAACAAGGTTACCTACAGGGAAAACTTTTACCTTATTTTCTCTATGGTGGTCTCTTTTTACCATGGAGTTCACAACTCCAGCTTTTTTGACGTAATAGTTATTTCTACTCTTTTGATGGGTGTGGCAGCCCTTTTGGGAAGAGTGGAGTTTTTGCATTTTGTCATTATTGAGTATTTCTTTTTAATGGCAGCCCAGATCATATCTTCGATAAGAACAGGGAATTTTTCCTTTGACGCACTTAATATATCGAGAATAGCTCTTCATTTTGCAGCGGCTGTCTTTATAAATATTATTTTACGCGGACTTATTGAGAAGAATAAGGAGGCAGGTACAGAGATAGAAAAACTCAAAGGGGAAAAAGATAACTACGATAGCGACATGGAGGATTTCCTTGTAAATATTTCTCATGAGCTTAGGACTCCCCTTAATGTAATTAATGGCCTTACGGATCTGATACTAAGGAGAGAAGCAAGAGAGGATATTATCCAGATCAGAAACGCCGGCCTTCGTATGGCAGGGCAGATAGAAGATATCCAGGATTACAGTGAGATACAGCAAAATAATATAACATTGGAAAATGGCAGATATATGGTGACTTCTATTATTCATGATATTCTTGCCAACTATCATTCAATGCATATCAAGGAACACCTGGAATTTATCGTTGACCTGGATCCCAATGTCCCTGCAGTTTTAAAGGGAGATATAAGAAAAATACAGAAGATAATATCGCATCTTCTTGATAATGCCTTTAAGTTTACCAATGAAGGCGGTGCATGCCTTAGGATTTCAGCGCTGAAAAAAGAGTATGGTGTAAACCTCATAATAGAGGTTACTGATACCGGAATCGGTATGACTCAGAGAGATATAGAAAGCGTTCAGAAGGGCGTTTATCAGGCTAACAGAAAGAGAACAAGAAGCACAGGAGGTATCGGCCTTGGACTTTCCATAGTATATGGCCTTGTCAGAGCCATGAACGGCTTTGTTAAGATTGAAAGCCAGCGCGGAAAAGGTACTACTGTCAGAATCAGTATTTTCCAGGAAGTAATTGACCCAACACCATGTCTGGGAATCAGTACGGACAGGTTTGTTAATGTTGTCTTTTACGATAATCCTGAAAACCATAAGATTTCAGCTATCGGTGAAATGTACAGAAATATGGGCAAAAACCTGGCTGCAGGACTTAGAGTTAATCTGTACTTTGCAACCAGTCTTGATGATCTGAAGAAGATGATCACCAAGGGCAATGTTACCCACGTATTTATGGGATATGATGAATATTCCAAGAATAAGTCATACATTAGAAATCTTGGCCAGGGCAAGATTACTATCACTGTAATTTGCGGCAAAAACTGTCCTAAGATCACGGATTCGGGAATTGTTTCCGTTGGTAAGCCATTCCATGGACTTACAGTTGTTAAGATTCTTGATGGCAATTTATTAGAGGCAGAGGATGTACTTACCAAAGATATGAAGAAGCCTGAACTGGAGGGCGTCAGAACTCTTGTTGTTGACGACGAGCAGATGAATCTTGTGGTTGCAAGGGGATTGTTTGGAGAATACAAGATGATAGTTGATACAGCTGAAAGCGGCAAAGAGGCAATCGATAAGTACAACAAGAATGAATACGATGTTATCTTCATGGATCATATGATGCCCGGAATGGATGGAGTAGAAGCCATGAAGATATTAAGAAGCATTGCGGAAAGAGATAATAAGAAGGTTAAGATAATTGCTCTTACTGCCAATGCAGTAAGTGGTGCCAAGGAAATGTTCTTAAGTGAAGGCTTTGATGGTTTTATTTCCAAGCCTATTAACATTGTAGATTTTGAAAGAGTAATGAACCGCGTAATGGCTGATACGTAATTACAGCCATAATGGAGGTACGTTTTGATTCGAAAGCTTCTTAAAAATGTACTTGAAAGATTAAAAGACCCATCCAGGACTCTCAGAGAGAGGGTATTCATTGCCCTTACACTCTTGACTGATTTTGGCGCATTTCTTGCGCTTATAAGCAATATTATTGTGGGGGAGAATCTAGTCGAAATTGTGACTTTGATCATAACCATAATAGTTGTACCAATCATTACGATTGTATCTGTCAAAAGGAACAAGGTTCAGTCTGCGGTACGATTTATTGTAATTAGCCTTGTGGGAATCATCCTTCCTATTCTGTTTTATTTTGGAGGCGGTCTTACCGGCGGCGGATACCTTTGGATCATATTTACATATCTTTATACAGGTCTTGTTCTAAGCGGTAAGTGGAGACCTATTATGCTGGTGGTGCTTACCATTGAATCCATTATTTTCTATTTTGACAACTACCTGCATTCTGAGCGAGTAGTAGAACATGAGAGGCAGATTTTCTTCATCGATTCACTGGTTTCGGTTATCATGGTAGGAACTATCTGCTGTATCATGGTCTGGTTTGTGGAGTGGATGTTTATTGAGGAAAACAAAAGAGCCAAAGAAGAAACCCGGAAGTTTGAGGAACTCAATAAATCTCAGAACCGATTTTTTTCCAGCATGAGCCACGAAATCAGAACGCCTATCAATTCGATTCTGGGACTTAATGAGATCATCCTTCGTCAGGAAGATGCTTCAGAAGAAATCAAAAAGGACGCCGGTAATATTCAGGGAGCGGGCAAAATGCTGCTGGCTCTTGTTAATGATATCCTTGACCTGTCCAAGATTGAAGCTGGGAAAATGGATATTGTTCCGGTAAACTATAGCGTTTCTTCCTTTATTTCCGAAATTGTAAATATGCTACGGCTGAGGGCAGAGCAAAAAGGCCTGGAATTAAAAGTTGAGATAGACCCAACACTTCCCCAGGAGCTTTTTGGAGATGAGGTCAGAATCAAACAGATACTGGTAAATCTTCTTAATAATGCGGTTAAGTATACCAATGAGGGTACTGTAACACTCCATATAGAAAAAGAGGATATTAAGGACGAGAATGTAAGAATCATTTACTCTGTTTCTGATACGGGAATGGGAATTAAAGAGGATTCAATCCCTTATCTTTTTGATGCTTTCCAGAGAATTGATGAAGAAAGAAATACCAAGATTGAGGGTACCGGCCTTGGGCTTTCTATTGTTAAACAGTTGGTTGAACTGATGAATGGTGAGATTGCTGTAAACAGTGTTTACTCCCAGGGATCAACCTTTACGGTTTCCTTGTGGCAGAAGGTTAGCAATCCCGCGCCTGTAGGCGAGATCAACATTACCAGCTACGGCAGCGTGAGGGATAATAAAAGGTATGAGGCAAGCTTTTCCGCACCGGAGGCAAGGATACTTATTGTTGATGACAATGAGATGAATCTTGAGGTAGAAAGAAAACTGCTTGACGGAACAAGTATTACTGTAGACACGGTTACCAGCGGTGCTGAAGCTCTTGCCCGTACTATTGCTGTAAGATATGACATTATTTTTATGGATCACCTGATGCCTGTTATGAATGGTATCGAGTGTTTGCAGGCCATCAGAAAACAATCCGGTGGTCTTAATAACCATGTTCCGGTTATTGTTCTCACAGCTAATGCAGGAAGTGAGAATAGGGTTCTTTATAATTCCAGCGGTTTTGACGGATATCTTTTAAAACCTGTGTCAGGTACCCAGGTTGAGGAAATGATCTTAACTCATCTGCCTGAATCCAAGGTTGCTCTTAACAGGGCAGCCGTACAGAGTAAGTCTAAGCTCAACACAGCCAAGGGCTACAACAAAAAGATTCCGCTTATTATCACCACCAGTAGTATGTGCGATCTGCCTAACAGGACCCTTAAGGAATACCAGATTGATACCATTCCTTTTAAGGTCCATGCAGATGGAAAAGAGTATTACGATGGTCTTGAGGCAGATGCTGATGAAATCATCAGATACATGCAGAACGGAATGGATTTTACATCTGAGCCTCCTACAGTAGCTGAGTTTGAACAGTTTTTTGCAAAAGAGCTTAAAAAGGCTCATCAGCTTATATATATTACGGTAGCTCCCGGAATCAGTAAGGAATTTGAGAGGGCAAGACAGGCTTCCAAGGCATATGGAAATGTCTTTATATTTAATTCCGGCTATAATTCCAGTTCTACCGGTATGCTGGTTCTTCTTGCTTATAGTATGGCTAATCAGGGCATGAGCCCTGGACATATTTTGAATGCGCTGACTGAGGTAAAGAAGGATGTTCGTTGCAGCTTTGTTGCCAGTGATCCGTCAGTCCTTTATAAGAGAGGATTTATCGGCAAAAGGCTCTGTGAACTTATGCTTTCTGTAGGACTGCGTCCATTTGTTGTAGTCAAAAATGATACCTTTAAGGTTGAAAGAGTTCAGATCGGTAACAGGAATAAGAGCTACGATAAGTATGTAGACTTTGCTATTCCAAGAAAAACAGACCATGACCTTGAGGTTGTCATGGTTACTTATTCGGATGTAGCTGAGGATGCACTTGAGAGAATAGAAAAGAGAATAAGGGCAAATGCCCCGTTTAAGAACATCATTTTCCAGAAGGCTTCAGCAGCTCTTTCTGTAAGCTGTGGTCCCGGAGCTTTCGGAATTATGTACCTTGAAAAAGGAATTCATCCGTACAACCTTGAAAAGTATCTTGTTTTCCCTGAGGATCCGGTAGTGGAGGTTGTTAAAAATGCAGTAGATACTCAGAAAGTAGTAAATGAATTATCAAATGCCGGTGCTGAAACTGATAATGACAGACAGGTGAGTGCACCATCAGATAAGTGGTATGACAATATCCCCGGAATAGATTCCAAGGTCGCTATACAAAACAGCGGCTCTGAGGAGTCTTTTAAGAGCGTCCTTAAGATCTTTTATGATTCGATAGACAACAGAGAACAGGAAATTAGCGGATTCTATAATTCTGAGGATTTTGAGAATTATACGATAAAGGTTCATGCACTAAAAAGTTCAGCGAGACTAATCGGTGCATCTGCGTTGTCTAAAGCGGCAGAAGCTCTTGAAATGGCCGGAAAAGAAGGAAATATCGATTATATCAGGCAGCATCACCAGGAAACTATAGAGGAACTTAGAAGTTATAAAGAGCCTCTTTCTGCAATTTTTGCTGCAGAAGAGAAAAAAGAGGAGCCTAAAGCCGAAGAAAACGATAAAAAAGAAAAAAAGGCACCTTCGGTAAATTATAATGAGTTCCTTATAAAGAGCATGTATGATGCTATAAGAGAAGGTATCAGCCAGAATAATAATGGATACTTACAGGGGCTGTTTAAGGAAATGGAAGATTATGATCTGGGAGATCATAAGGATAGATTTGCCAGATTAAAAGCCCTCTTTGAAACCTCGGATTTAGAGGGAATGAAGGCTATACTGGAAGAAGTTCAATGACAAACGGCCTATTGTGCACGAGGAATACTTTGTGCAAAAAGCCGAAAATACTTGTACTTGGACACTATATTTAGTAAAATGTACTTATGAGAATTGTTGGGGCGAGGAGTCTATATTGTTCAAATAGCATATAATCGGCGGTAGGTTCTACTACGGCTGTATGTGCGTCTATTGTCCCTGTATTTCTCAAAAATACCCAATTTATTGCAACTGGAGGACATTGATATGAACGTTTATACGACTGACAAAATTAGAAACGTAGTGCTGCTGGGCCATGGCGGAGCAGGTAAGACAAGTCTCTCTGAGGCAATGGCTTATTTAGCAGGTATTACATCCAGAATGGGAAAAGTCGAGGATGGAAATACTCTTAGTGACTTTGATAAAGAAGAGCAGAAGAGACATATTTCAATCAGCACTTCTTCTATTCCATTAGAGTGGGATGGACACAAGATTAATCTCCTTGATACTCCTGGATTCTTTGATTTTGTCGGTGAAGTTGAGGAAGCTATGAGTGTTGCTGATGCAGCTATTATTGTTGTATCAGGTAAGGCAGGTATCGAAGTTGGTACCGAGAGAGCATGGGAATTATGTGAGAAATACAAACTGCCACGAATGGTATTTGTAGCAGACATGGATATAGATGATGTTTCCTATAGACAGGTTGTGCAGGATATGACTGACAAATACGGCAAGAAGATGGCTCCTTTCAATCTGCCTATTCGTGAAAACGAGAAGTTTGTTGGTTACGTTAATGTAATACAGGAGAAGGGCTTTAGATGGGAAGGCAAAGAGGTTGTTGAGTGCGAAGTTCCCGAATACACCCAGGCTAACCTTAAGCTCTGCAGAGATACTCTTATCGAGTCAGTTGCAGAGACATCTGAAGAATTCATGGACAGATACTTTAACGGAGATACCTTCTCAGAAGCAGAAATCAGAGCTGCTGTTCGTTCCAACGTATGTGATGGAACAATTGTACCTATCGAGATGGGTTCAAGTACTCTTTGCCAGGGTATTTATACACTTCTTGATGATATTGTTAAGTATATGCCCAGCCCAGAGAACCGTAAGATGGCTGGTATCAATACTAATACTAATGAAATCTTTGAAGCTGACTTTGACTTCTCCAAGCCAAAGACTGCTTTTGTATTCAAAACAATGATCGATCCTTTCATCGGTAAGTACTCACTTATCAAGGTTCGTTCAGGTGTCATCAAGCCTGATGATGTTATGTACATTGCCAATAAGGATACTGAGGTTAAGCTTGGTAAGCTCTATGTTCTTCAGGGCAATAAGGCTACAGAAGTTCCTGAGCTTCATGCCGGAGACCTTGGCGCTCTTCAGAAGCTTGATATTTCTACAGGTGATACACTTTCAACCAAGGCTACACCTGTACAGTACGCTAAGATGGATATTTCAACTCCTTATACTTACATGAGATATCATGCACAGAATAAGAGTGATATCGATAAGATTGCACAGTCTCTTGCTAAGCTTTGTGCTGAGGATCAGACACTTAAGGCAGTTAATGATGCAGAGAACCGTCAGACCCTGCTTTATGGTATGGGCGATATGCATCTTGAGGTTGTTCAGAGTAAGCTTGCCAATGTTTACAAGGTAGCTATCGACCTTACTAAGCCTAAGGTAGCATTTAGAGAGACTATCCGTAAGAACTCTGATGTAGAGTACAAGTACAAGAAGCAGACCGGTGGACATGGTCAGTATGGACACGTTAAGATGCGCTTTGCTCCTCTTGGTGATGTGACCAAGGCATATGAGTTTGATCAGGAAGTTGTAGGTGGTGCAGTTCCTAAGAACTTCTTCCCAGCTGTTGAAAAGGGTATTGCTGAGTCAGTTCTTCGCGGACCTTTGGCTGCTTATCCTGTAGTTGGTGTAAAGGCTACTCTTTACGATGGATCTTACCATCCTGTAGACTCATCAGAAATGGCCTTCAAGGTTGCTTCATCAAACGCTTTCAAGAAAGGCTTCATGGAAGCGACTCCTGTACTTTTAGAGCCTATCGTATCTCTTAAGGTTACAGTACCTGATACTTATACAGGTGATGTAATGGGAGATCTTAATAAGAGAAGAGGCCGTGTTCTTGGAATGAATCCTTCTCTTACAGGCAAGCAGGTTATCGAAGCTGAGGTTCCTATGATGGAACTCTTTGGATATTGTACACAGCTTCGTTCTATGACCGGTGGTAGCGGAGATTTCGAGTACGAATTCAACAGATATGAGCAGGCTCCTTCAGATGTTCAGGCCAAGGAAGTTGAGGCAAGAGCAGATAAGGTTGCTGCAGCTAATTCAGAAGAATAATATAGGGATTTATGGGGCTCCTGCAGGTTGCAGGGGCCTCTTTTTTATGCGGATAATTAATATTATTTTAATATCTGATTAACGGTTTTGTGATAATATGTAAATATGGTAGAGAATTCTTTTATTTCATATAATTATATAGGTGAACTTGCGGGGCTTATTATGGCAGGCCTTCTTTTGGTGCTGCTTGTGTACACTAAGCCCAAAAAGACATATGTTTTCAAATACATTTTCTATGGCATTATCTTTTCTGTAGCAGCGATTCTTGTGCAGATTTCCATAATTCACGTTGCAAATAATCCGGATCCTTATTTTAACAGGTATTGTTTTATGGGGCAGATACTGGTATTCCTGCTTCTTTACAATGGAATACTGTATTGTATCTTTTCCTATGTAAATATGATGTCCATAGTTAGACGTACACAGCGCAAGGAGTTTCACCTTATGTATGCTGTTCTGTCCGTTGTGTATGTTGCCGGCGTGATAATTGAAATAGCCTCCAGGAATTTCTATAGGTACGATGTGGATGGAATAGACATCTCACATTTCGTAAGGTACTACTGCGGAGCGGGGATTGTGTGCGCAATTATCTGTTTTAATGCCACACTTACCAACAGAACCAACGTTGCAAGGGTTATCTGGCATGCCGTGATAATTCTTGTTCCTGTAGACATAGTTCTTTTGGCATGTCAGATGGTAATAGTCGACAGATTCCATTCGGTATTTATGTCAATGAGTTATGTTCCTGTATTTACTATTGGATACATTCTTTTCCATTCAAATCCATATGATGAAATGACAGGAAGCCAGAACGTTTATGGGCTTATAGCTTATCTGGATAAATTTATCGGTAAGAAAAAAATGTTCATCAGTTACGTAGAACTTAAGTATCCGAATGTAGAGAGCTTTGGCGATAACGTAGATGAAATTTATATGAAGGCGGTGGCTATCTGCAGATCTTTGGAGGCAATAAGGCCCAGCTTTAAGATGTATAGGGTTTCCGAGGAAAGATATGTAAATGTAATAGAGGTTGAAGATTACAAACAGTTTTCTGTAATTATAAATAATATCAGGGGTGTCCTTGATGGAGCCAAAGCTGATATGAATGTTCCTATTAACTATATTATGATATCGGGAGAAGTACTTCCGGAGCTTGAGACGGCGACAAAGTGCAGGCAGTATTTCGAGTACCTGTCAAGGCGCTTTAAAGATCTGAATAGTAGCCATTTTTATGTTGTTAAACCTACAGACTATGATGATTTCATAGAAGAGTATGAGATTGCTGTTACACTTGAGGATATAAGAAACAGGCTTGATTATGAGGATGACAGAGTTTTAGTATATGCTCAGCCGATATATAGTGTTGAGACCGGAAGCTTCAGAGCTGCAGAGGCGCTTACAAGACTTAAGATTGGTAATAAGATCATAAGTCCTGAAAAGTTTATTCCAATCGCGGAAGAGAGTGGTACAATTCATGCAATTACCTGCATTGTTCTTGATAAGGTATGCAAAGCTATCGAACAGTTTGAGGAATTTTATGATTTTGACGCTATCTCGGTAAATGTATCTTCCAAAGAGATTTCACATGAGAATGTTTATACAGATCTTATGGAGGTCATAGAGAAGTACTATTTTGACATTTCCAAGATAAGGCTGGAAATAACAGAATCTGCTATGTTTGAGAATTATGAGACTGCCAACGAAAATATGAATTCTCTTACAAGAGCGGGTATACAGTTCTATTTGGACGATTTCGGAACAGGCTATTCTTCCTTCGAAAGAGTTATGAACTGCCCTGTAAAAACCATTAAGTTTGATAAGACTTTGTTGTATAAGTCTCTGGATGACAACCGAATGGATGATATCATGAGCTACATGATAGAAGTTTTCAAAAAAAATGGATTTATCACTTTGGTTGAGGGCGTGGAAGATGAGTCTCAGAGCCAGTATTCATTGGAAAGAGGCTTTGAGTATATCCAGGGCTACCATTACGCTAAGCCTGAGCCTCTTGAGGATATTAAGAAGTATTTCCCAAGGAAAAATAAATTCTAAATACTATATTTTGAAGTCTTTACGAGGTGAGATGATTGTATCTCACCTCTTTTTTATGGAAAATACTACATTATAAAGCATTCTTGTTTTAGTACTTTAGTGCATTGACATGGATGGTATGATTGTATACAATTATACCCAAAGAACAATTTTAACCTTGTAACAGCAACATACTTGACAAGTTTTTTGTCGCGGGGAAAGTAATCATGCAGGATAATAGTACATTCCAAAACCGGCCTGTCACCATGAATGACAAGAATAATCTGCTTCAGATCGAGGAGCATATGTATATTCTTGACGATGTTGAGAGGCCTAACGTATTTAGAAATATGTTTCCATATGAAGAGGTTCCTAAGATTCCTTTTAATGATAGAATCGTACCTCACAATATGCCCAAGGAAATCTGGATAACAGATACTACTTTTAGAGATGGTCAGCAGTCCAGAGCACCTTATACAACAGATCAGATTGTTCATATTTATGATATGTTTCACGAGCTTGGCGGACCTAATGGAATGATTCGTCAGAGCGAGTTCTTTTTATATAGTAAGAGCGATCGTGATGCTGCGTATAAATGTATGGAAAGAGGCTATAAGTTTCCTGAGGTCACAAGCTGGATAAGAGCCAGTGAAGAGGACTTCAAGCTTGTTAAGTCCATGGGGATGAAGGAAACGGGAATTTTGGTTTCCTGTTCGGATTATCATATTTTCTTAAAACTTAAGATGACAAGAAGACAGGCGCTAGAGCACTACCTTAGCGTTGTTCGTTCCTGTCTGGAGGCTGGAATCAGCCCAAGGTGCCATCTTGAGGATATAACAAGAGCAGATATTTTCGGATTTGTTGTTCCGTTCTGCTTAGAGCTTATGAAGCTTAAGGATGAGTATAAGATTCCTATTAAGGTAAGAGCTTGTGATACCATGGGATATGGTGTAAATTTCTCAGGTGCCGTTATTCCGAGAAGTGTACAGGGTATCATATACGCCATCAACACAAATGCCGGTGTTCCAAGTGAACTTATAGAGTGGCACGGACACAACGATTTCTACAAGGCGGTTACAAATTCAACAACAGCCTGGATTTATGGATGTTCATCAGTTAATACTTCCTTGTTTGGTATTGGTGAGAGAACAGGTAATACGCCACTTGAAGCCATGGTATTTGAATATGCGCAACTTAAGGGTACGTTAAATGGCATGAATACCCAGGTTATCACCGACCTTGCTGAGTATTACGAAAAGGAAATCGGATTTACGGTTCCTGCCAATACTCCGTTTGTTGGTAAGAACTTCAATGTAACAAGAGCAGGTATTCACGCAGACGGACTTCTCAAGAATGAGGAGATATACAATATCTTTGATACAGAGAAGTTCCTCAGAAGACCTCCGGTAAGTGCTGTATCAAACACCTCAGGACTTGCAGGAATTGCTCACTGGATAAATGTTCATTACAAGCTTAGAGACGAGCATATGTTATCCAAGACATCACCCCTTGTTACCAAGATAAAAGAGTGGGTCGACAGCGAGTATGCAGGCGGAAGAGTTACTGTTATGACTGATAAAGAACTTGTTCGCGAGATTGAAAAGGTCAGCAAGGAACTTGGCATTGTAGTCAAGGAAGGTGAGATTGTAAAAAAGTAAGAGGATAAAAATGGGAAATAGTGATTTAAAAGGTGAAGTTACCGATAAATATTCACTTCGAGGAAGAGTATTTAACAGAATCAGAGAAGACATCCTTAACGGTAAGTACAAGGATCACGAGGAGCTTAAGGAAGTTGCAATCGGACAGGAACTTGGAGTGTCCAGAACTCCTGTAAGAGAAGCCTTCAGACAGCTTGAACTTGAGGGCCTTATTCAGATCATACCTAATAAGGGAGCTTATGTTACCGGTATTAAGGTCAAGGATATCAAAGATATCTATATGATCAGATCAAAACTGGAAGGTCTTTGCGCGAGATGGGCCTGTGAGAATATCACCAAGGAACAGCTTGAGGAGATGGAAGAGGTTATCTATCTGGCTGAGTTCCATGCTGCAAGGGGACATATGGAACAGATGGCTGAGCTTGATAACAGATTCCACACAATAATGTATGAGGCTTGCAATTCCAAGATGCTTGAGCATTTGCTCAAGGATTACCACAGCTATGTATGGAGAGTAAGACAAAAGACACTTTCCAGTAACAGAGGTGCTGTGTCTAACGTAGAGCACAAGTTTATCATGGAAGCAATTAAGGAAAATAACCCGGATAAAGCAGAAGAGCTTGCCAACCAGCATATGATCAACGCATATGAGAACATGGTCGACAAGGGACTTCTTGATATGTACGAGTAACACTTATAGGAGGATGGAATGGAGAAAATTAAGATGACAACTCCCATCGTTGAGATGGATGGGGATGAGATGACAAGGGTTTTATGGCAGCTTATCAAGGACAAGCTGATTTTACCTTTTGTTGATCTTAAAAGTGAGTATTATGATCTTGGTCTCAAGCATAGAGATGAGACAGATGATCAGGTTACAGTAGACAGTGCCAATGCAACCCTTAAATACGGAGTTGCCGTAAAGTGTGCCACAATCACTCCTAATGATGAGAGAGTTAAGGAATACAGCCTTAAGAAGATGTATAAGAGCCCTAACGGCACTATCAGAGCAATTCTTGATGGAACTGTTTTCCGTACACCTATTATGGTAAAGGGCATCGAGCCTAATGTCAGAACCTGGGAAAGCCCAATTACTCTTGCAAGACATGCGTATGGCGATGTTTACAAGAATGTAGAGATAAGAGTTCCGGGCCCAGGTAAGGCTGAGCTTGTATTTACAGGCGAGGATGGAACAGAAATCAGAGAGACTATTCACGAATTTAAAGAGCCCGGAATTATTCAGGGTATGCACAATAAGGATGCTTCTATAGAGAGCTTTGCAAGAGCCTGCTTTAAGTATGCTCTTTCCGAGAAAAAAGAGCTCTGGCTTGGAACCAAGGACACTATCAGTAAGACCTATGACAGAAGATTCAGAGATATCTTTGATGAAATCTATGAAAAGGAATTCAAAAAGGATTTTGAAGCTGCAGGAATTACTTATTTCTACACACTTATTGATGACGCAGTAGCCCGTGTTATGAAGTCTAAAGGTGGATTTATCTGGGCCTGCAAGAACTATGACGGCGATGTAATGAGCGATATGGTATCATCAGCATTTGGTTCACTTGCCATGATGACATCAGTACTTGTATCACCTACAGGTGTTTACGAGTATGAGGCTGCTCATGGAACTGTTCAGAGACATTATTACAAGTACCTTAAGGGAGAACCTACATCAACTAACCCTGTAGCTACAATTTTTGCCTGGACAGGTGCCCTTCGTAAGAGAGGAGAGCTTGATGGAATTTCTGAGCTCATGACCTTTGCAGATAACCTTGAGAAGGCAACTTTATCAGTAATCGAGTCAGGACGTATGACCGGAGACCTTGCTCTTATTACCAGTCTTCCTAATCCTATTAAGCTTGGATCAGAAGAGTTCCTTGATGCGATTGCAGCTGAACTTGAGAAAATGTAATATTTTGAATAAAAAAGGATGCGCTTTGTGCGCATCCTTTTGCGTTTCAAGTTATAGATTTTCAAGATCGGAAGATAATTGCTCCCACTCATCAAACAAGGTAGCAAGCTTATCCTGAAGCTCTGTCTGTTCGTCTGTGAGCTTTCGCAGCTTGGCAAGGTCTGTGCCGATAGAAGGATCTGCAAGAAGCTCATTGATTTCAGAGTCCCTGGCTTCAAGCTTAGCTATATCGTCTTCACACTTTTTAAGAGAATTCTCAAGTTTTCTTTTCTTGGCTTGGAGTTCTTTCTGGGCTTTCCAATCCAGTGCCGAAGAATTATCACTAGGAGCTTGAACCTGAGGGGCAGCCGGAGTGCCATATTTATAGCTGCCATCGGCAAGAGAAGCATTGCCTACGTTGCCGGATACACCAAACAGGCGATTCATCTGTTCATCTACATGTTCAATATAGTAATCATAGTTACCAATGTAATTAACAAAGGTTCCGTGAGTCAGATCAAGGATTCTTGTGGCAGTTCTGTTGATGAAGTAACGGTCGTGGCTTACATACAGAACGGTTCCAGTGTAGCCTGAAATTGCTGTTTCCAAAATCTCTTTAGATGTAATGTCCAGGTGGTTGGTTGGCTCATCAAGAATCAGGAAGTTTGCATCGGAGAGCATAAGCTTAGCCAGTGATACACGGCCCTTTTCACCACCGGAAAGATCTCCGATACGCTTAAATACATCATCCCCGGTAAAAAGGAATGCTGCCAGAGTATTTCTGATCTCGGTGTTATTCATGTTGGGATAGGCATCTGAAATCTCTTCAAACAAGGTTTTCTCGTCATGAAGAACATGGTGCTCCTGATCGTAGTAGCCGATATGGACCTTGACTCCAAGGTCAATTTCCCCGCCATCAAGGCTTTCAACGCCGTTAATTATCTTTAGAAGAGTGGTTTTACCGGTTCCGTTGTCACCGATAATAGCAACGTGTTCACCCTTTTTGATTTCAAAGTTAAGACCGCTAAAGAGCTTCTCGTTTCCAAAGGATTTGGATAATCCCGTCGCAGTCAAAACGTCATTTCCACTTTCACAGGAAGGGGTAAGACTTATTTTCATGCGGTCATCGATAGTAATGGGCTTATCCAACACTTCGATTTTATCAAGCATTTTTTCACGGCTCTCGGCACGCTTTATGGATTTTTCTCTGTTAAAGGATTTAAGCTTGGCTATAACTTCTTCCTGGTGCTTGATCTCGGCCTGCTGTTTGATATAGGCGTTCCATTGTGTGGCACGAAGCTGCTCTTTTTTAACAGCGTAAGCACTGTAGTTTCCGGTAAAGGATGTAACCTTGGTATTTTCTACTTCGATTATCTTTCCGGCTATTTTATCAAGGAAATATCTGTCATGAGATACGATCAGCACAGCACCCTTATAGTTGAGAAGATAGTTTTCAAGCCATCTGATTGAGTTCATATCAAGATGGTTAGTGGGCTCGTCCAGGATAATAAGGTCTGGCTTCTGCAAAAGAAGCTTTCCGAGGGCAACTCTTGTTTTCTGGCCTCCGGAGAGAGTGCTGATTTTCTTGCCCAGCTCTTCATCCAAAAAGCCAAGACCCTTGGCAACACCGGTAACTTCACTTTGCCAGGCGTAGCCTGACATGCGCTGAAACTCATCCTGCATTCTGGTGTACTTATCCATAAGGGCTTCCAGTTCGCCCCCCTGTACATGCTTCATGTTTTCTTCAGCAAGTCGGATGTTTCGCTCAAGTTCGATGACGTCTTTTTTAACTTCCACAAGTTCATCATAAATTGTGTTTTCTGAATCAATATTCTGGTTCTGTGCAAGATATCCCCAGGTGACATCCTTGGAAAAGGTCACATCTCCGTCATCTGCAGATAGTTCACCGATAATAATCTTTATAAGAGTTGTCTTTCCGGCGCCGTTGATACCGACAATGGCAGCTTTTTCATCTTTTTCCATATGAAATGAAGCACCACGCAATATATCCTTGCCGTCAAATGTTTTATTAATGTTATGTACAGAAAGAATCATTTTGGATCAATCTCCCAAATATATCTATATTAAAAAGCTATAAGCTGCAACAAGTTATGCGACAACACATTTTAGCATGTAAATGACAATCTGTAAAAGAAGCAGAATGTTTGCATAAAATGTGATATATTGGGGAGTGAAGATTATGAAATGGTTCTAAAATTCTAGGCTTTTGAGGGAGATTTTATGGAATACGTTGTAGTCGTACTATTTTCAGCAGCGGTTTTTGCCGCAGTTATTTTATACCTGGCACTTAATCAGGACCAGAGAGAAAAATGGCTGGGATTTACGTTCTTTATTTCATCCATAGGCGGAATCTGTATTTATGGAACCGCCCATGCTTTTGAAGCTACAAACCTGATTGCGGCAATCTTTGAAACTGTGGTAGATGTGGGCAGAATGTTTGCCGGTATCAATAATGTTGGCGCCTTTGAAAAAATGGTTGGCGCCGATTCCAAATGGATGATTCCATTTTGGATTGTTCACTTCCTTGCATACTATTCTTTGGCCAGTGCCATTATTATGGCGGTTGCCAAGGGAATGCTCAAAAAGATCAGAACATTCTTTTTGCATATTAATGATGTGGAGCTTATTTATGGAATAACAGAAAACTCTCTGACATATGGACGAAATCTTTCCGGAAACGACCATACATCCATTGTTTACGTAGGTACTAACGCCAATGGAAAAGAGACACAGATCAGCCAGATGGGTGGGCTGTTATTTGCTGACAGTAAGGCTCTTAATCCTGATGTCAGTTTTCTTCACAGACTTTCTGTAAAGCGTGGAAAGAGCAAGTTCAGACTCTGTGCGCTTTCCAATAATATTGATGAGAATCTGGACTATGCCGTTAAGGTGCTGAGAGCTTTGGAAAAGGCCAAGGTCAGACCTGAACAGACAGAGGTTATTCTCTACGGCTATGAGGAGCATAACGGTGACATG
Organism: Butyrivibrio sp. VCB2006; assembly: GCF_000420945.1. Taxonomy (GTDB): domain Bacteria; phylum Bacillota; class Clostridia; order Lachnospirales; family Lachnospiraceae; genus Butyrivibrio. Next base: position 135,353 of record NZ_ATVX01000002.1, on the reverse strand, counting down.
CTTCAGGCAATCGGAGACAGATATGGCTATGGAACTGTCAGAGTCTTTGATAAGGCAGAACTTTTGGCAAGACTTCTTATGCAGAAATATCCTATATGCGACGCAATCTCTTTTGATGAGAAGGGAAAGGCTACCTGTGATACCAATGTTCTGCTGATCGGATTTGGCAGAAAGGGTCAGGAGCTTCTTGAAAAGATAATAATAAACGGTCAGTTTGAAGGAAGTAACTTTAAGGTGAAGGTTTTTGATTCACATGGCCGTAATACAGATGGTTTCTTTAGGGCAAGATTTAGTACACTTCTTGATAACTATGATATTTCTTTTGAAAATGCCGATGGAAGAAGTAGGGAGCTGGCGTTATATCTTGAGGAAAATATTGAAAAACTCAGATATATAGCTGTTACTGTGGGAGACGACAGAATGGGCAGAGAAATTGCCATGAATATTCTGGAGTTTATGAGGACTAGAGGCATAAATCTTCCTGTTTATCAGTGCTGCAGTGATTGCATTGCCAAGTTTGAAGTGGGTAAACTAGTGGAAAGATATAGTTTGTTTGATGCCAATATTCTTTACACCGGAACAATGGATGATCTCGCCAAAAAGCTCAACCATTACTACATGAATAACAGCGCTTCCCCCAAGAAGAACTGGGCTGATTGCAGCTATTTTGACAGAATGAGCTCAAGAGCTTCAGCTGACTATCAGGCCGCTCTTCAAAAAAGACTTGGTGTCTGTAATGGACAGGAACTGCCTGGGGAGGTGCTTGAGAATCTGGCTAAGTCCGAACATCTTAGATGGAATGCCTTTTACTATGCTTCAGGTTACACCAAAATGGACATGGAAACCTTCAAAAAGAGAGCAAGTCAGGCTAAAGAAAATTCTAAGTTAAGACCTTCCAAGGATACTGAAAAAAAGCGCCATATATGCCTTGTAACCTGGGAAGAACTTGATGAGATATCAGAATGTGAGAGCTCTTTATCGGGAAAAGAAGTAGATTATAAGCAAAAAGACCGTAACAATGTGCTTGTTATCAAAGGACTTCTTGAAAAATAAGTGGCCTACTTATATAATAAATGGGGTGTGGATTCACATTAAAAGGAGCTTACTTTGAAACGTTTATATATACCTCTAGTTTGGGAACTGCTTTTTGTCATTTCGACAATAATAATGCCAATGCAGGCGTTCCACCTGTTTTTTGTGTTTTACCTTGGCTTGCTGATTTATTTCTACTATTTTCACAAGCAGTTTTCATTCCGCAAATTTGCGCGCAATCTGACTAGGATAAAGAGATTCTGGCTTCCGGTTGCTCTGACTTTTATCGGACTTATGCTTGCCAATGACATCAAGAATAAGTTGATTTTGCCGAATTTTGCTACAGTCAGAGATGGTACAGTCAGTATCATAACTCGTAACGATATTCTACCAACGTTTTTCTATGCACTTATGATGATAGTAATGAAGCCTGTTGCTGAGGAGTTGTTCTTCAGAAAGGCCATTATATCTTTTGGCAGCAAGAAAAGAGTATTTGTACTTACTCTTATAAGCCTTATCTTGTGTTCAGTGACAAGGGCTCATGGATTTTTGGGGATTGCCGAATGGATGCTTATGGCTATTCCGGTAACTGTAGCTTATGTGGTTACAAGGAATATCTATATATCTGTGATGGCACATGTGGCCTTTGAGTTTTACGATAATATTTATTCTATTGTTTATGCTATTGGCAGAATCTTAAACAGATAAAGCCGGTAATATAAATAAAAAACACAAGGAGATGAAAAAGAAATGTTGGAGAAGTGTTTCAAACTCAAGGAGCATGGTACGACTGTCAAACAGGAGATTATTGCAGGTCTTACCACGTTCCTGACCATGGCGTACATTCTTGCCGTAAATCCTAATATTCTTAGTGCTTCCGGTATGAATGCGAACGCTGTCTTTGTTGCTACAGCAATCGCATCAGCTATAGCAACTTTTTTAATGGCTTTTCTAGCCAATTACCCAATCGGTCTTTCTGCAGGACTGGGCCTTAATGCGTATTTTGCTTACACTGTATGTTTGGGAGAACTTGCAGGTGAGGAGGATCCATTCAAGATCGCTCTTGCAGCAGTATTTGTAGAGGGTATTATCTTTATTCTCTTATCAGCTTTCAAGTTCAGAGAGCAGATAATCAATGGTATTCCACAGAACCTTAAATTTGGTATTTCAGCCGGTATCGGTGTATTCGTAGCTTTTATCGGTATGCAGAATGCAGGCATCATTATTGCCAATGATTCAACTATTGTAGGACTTGGTGATTTCTCTGACCTCAATATGCTTCTTGCACTTTTTGGTCTTATTCTTATTTCTGCGCTTGTTTACCACAAGGTTACCGGAGGCGTTCTTATAGGCATTCTTGTTACCTGGGTACTTGGAATGATACTGCAGGCTGTTGGAATCTATACTCCTGCAGAGGGAACAAGCCTTTTCCCTGATTTTTCTCAGGGACTTCAGCTTGGAGCTATTTCTCAGACTGCGTTTAAGCTGAACTTTGGTTGGGCAGCTGACCATATAATTCGTTTCATCGCTATCGTGTTCAGTTTCCTTTATGTAGATCTTTTTGACACAGTAGGTACAGTAGTAGGTATTGCTGACAAGGCAGGACTTCTTGATGAGGATGGCAACCTTCCAAGAGTAGGAAAAGTATTCTTTGCTGATGCAGCAGGAACTACCTGCGGTGCTCTTCTTGGTACATCAACCATCACCAGCTTTGTAGAGTCAGGTGCAGGTGTCGCTGCCGGCGGTAGGACCGGACTTACAGCTTTAACTACTGGAGTTATGTTCCTTGTATCATTAGTACTTAGCCCTGTATTTTTGGCTATCCCTTCATTTGCAACAGCTCCTGCTCTTATCTATGTAGGAATGCTTATGGTATTTAGTATTTCAAAGGTTAAGTTTGATGATGGAGACCTTGCTGATTCAGTAGGTGCTTACCTTGCTCTTATTATGATGCCTCTTTCATATTCAATTGCTACAGGTATCATGTTCGCTATTATTGGCTGGTTCGTGATCAAGATTATTGAAGGTAAGATCAAAGAGATCAGCCCTATCATGTGGGCAGTAGATATTCTATTCGTGCTGCGAATTATAGCTCTTATGACAGATTTCCAGTAAATCCTATTGGAAACAATTAAATACATGATATAATTAAGCCGGTTGCTGAGTTCATTTCAGCAACCGGTATATTATTTTAATGAGGAGAAAAAGTATGTTTGGTAAAAACGGAAGAACGCAAAATACTCACGGTTACAAAGAGTATAAAGCAAAATTCAGCCCTAAGCTTATCATAGCTATTATCGTGGCAATAGTTGCTTTGACTTGTGTGGGTGAAAGTTTCTATTCTGTCAAAGAGCAGGAACAGGCAGTACTTACAATGTTTGGAAAGGTCCTTAGAGTTGATACTGCCGGACTCTATTTCAAGATTCCATTTATTCAGGATGTTCATACTATTGATATGACAACTCATGGTATCGGAATTGGCTATTACATAAAGGATGGTCAGAATATCACAGTTGACGACGAGGGAGTTATGATCACCTCTGACTTTAACTTTGTTGATATCGACTTCTATCTTGAGTACAAGGTTAGTGATCCTGTAGCTTTCTATTACAATTCATCCAACCCTGAAGCTATCATGAAGAATATGGCTCTTGCCTGCATCAGAAATACAGTAGTTAACTATACTGTTGATGATGTTATTACAACGGCTAAGGGACAGATTCAGGCTGAGGTAAAAGAAAAACTTCAGAGCGAGCTTACTAACAGCGGTATCGGTATGATGGTAGTCAACCTCTCTGTTCAGGATGCTGAGCCACCTACACAGGAAATTGTTCAGGCATTTAAGTCTGTAGAAACAGCCAAGCAGGGTAAGGATACTGCTGTAAATAATGCCAAGAAGTATCAGAGCGAAGAGCTTCCTAAGGCTGAGGCTGACGCAGATAAGATTGTTCAGGATGCAGAGGCTTACAAGCAGGCAAGAATCGCAGAAGCAGAAGGTCAGGTTGCCAGATTTAATGAGATGTATGAGCAGTACAAGCTCCAGCCCTATATTACCAAGAAGAGATTATTCTATGAGACCATGGAAGAAGTTCTTCCTGATCTTAAGGTCATAATCACCGATGGAAATACTCAGCAGATGCTGCCTTTAGACAGCTTTAGCGGTAACTAATGGAGGGCTGACATGGAAAAGAAAAGATTTGGAATTGGAAAGACAATAATCATTATATTATTAGTTGCAGCTGCTTTTCTGATCGGCTCATCAATGTATGTAGTTCATCAGAACGAGTATGTGGCAGTTAGAAGATTTGGTAAGATTGTAACGATTGCTTCAGAGCCCGGACTGCATTTTAAGACTCCTTTTATCGAGGATACTCAGTCAATCAGCGGCAAAATCATTATTTATGATATTCCTGAATCTGATGTTATCACCAAGGATAAGAAGTCTATGATAACTGATACTTACGTATTATGGAGAGTATCAGATCCTCTCAAGTACATTCAGACTCTTAATGCTGTAAGTGCAAGAGCAGATGAGAGAATTGAGGCTTCTGTATATAACGCTACCAAGAATGCTATATCATCAATGACTCAGGATGAAGTTATTGAGGCAAGAGGTGAGGCTCTCACAAAACTCATAACAGATGAAGCAAACTCAGATATGGCCGGATATGGTATTTCCATTATCCAGGCACAGATCAAAGCTCTTGATCTTCCTGACGACAACAAGCAGGCAGTATACGAGAGAATGATCTCTGAGCGTAATAACATTGCAGCTTCCTATACAGCTCAGGGTGAGGCGGAAGCTCAGAAGATTCACAATGAGACTGACAAGCAGGTTGCTATTGTTAAGGCGCAGGCTCAGAAGAGCGCAGCAGTTCTTGAAGCAGAAGGCGAAGCTGCTTACATGGAAACTTTATCTAAGGCCTATGATACAGAGGAGAAGGCTGAGTTCTACAGCTATATCAGAGGCCTTGACACTCTCAAGGAATCTCTTAAGGGTGAAAAGACAATAATTCTGGACAAGAATTCAGAGCTTGCACAGATACTGTATGGAAACTTTAATTGAACACTATCTTTGATTGACATATTGGGTGAAAATGTGCTTTAATGGTTTAAACTGTTGAAGACAGAAAAACCTGTCCTTACTACAGCTGGGACAGGTTTTTTTCGTTTATTTAAACTTATTTTTCGGGGGAAAAGAGAAAATGGGTGAAGAGAAAAAGATACCTTACAAGATTTATTTAAGCGAGGATGAGATTCCAAGACAGTGGTACAACGTAAGAGCAGACATGAAAAATAAGCCTGCACCACTTCTTAATCCTGGAACACTTAAGCCTATGACCTTTGAAGATCTTAGGCCTGTATTTTGTGATGAGCTGATCAAACAGGAACTTGACGATACAACTCCATATATCGATATTCCTGATGAAATCATGGATTTCTACAAGATGTACAGACCATCACCACTTGTTAGAGCGTACTTCCTTGAGAAGGCTCTTGGCACACCTGCCAAGATTTACTACAAATTTGAGGGTAATAACACAAGCGGAAGCCACAAGCTTAACTCTGCTATTGTTCAGGCATATTATGCCAAGAAACAGGGTCTTAAGGGTGTTACAACAGAGACAGGAGCTGGTCAGTGGGGAACAGCTCTTTCTATGGCATCTGCTTATTTTGGAATCGACTGTAAGGTATATATGGTTAAGGTATCTTACGAGCAGAAACCTTTCAGACGTGAAGTTATGCGTACCTATGGTGCAAGTGTAACACCTTCACCATCTATGGAAACCGAGATTGGACGTAAGATCAACGCAGAGCATCCTGGTACAACAGGATCACTTGGCTGCGCTATTTCTGAGGCTGTAGAAGTTGCTACACATACTGAAGGCTACAGATACGTTTTGGGAAGCGTTCTCAATCAGGTACTTCTTCATCAGACTGTTATTGGTCTTGAGGCTAAGGCAGCTCTTGATAAGTATGGTATCAAGCCAGACATGATCATCGGATGTGCTGGTGGCGGATCAAACCTTGGTGGTCTTATATCACCATTTATGGGAGAAAAGCTCAGAGGCGAAGCAGATTATCAGATTATTGCTGTTGAGCCAGCAAGCTGTCCTTCATTTACCAGAGGTAAGTATGCATATGATTTCTGTGATACCGGAATGGTATGCCCTCTTGCCAAGATGTATACATTGGGTAGTAACTTCATTCCTTCTGCTAACCACGCCGGAGGACTTCGTTATCACGGCATGAGCCCAATCCTTTCACAGCTCTATGATGATGGATTTATGGAGGCAAGAAGCGTTGAGCAGACATCAGTATTTGAGGCAGCTCAGCAGTTCGCAAGGGTAGAGGGTATCCTTCCTGCACCTGAATCAAGTCATGCTATCAGAGTAGCTATTGATGAAGCTCTTAAGTGCAAGGAAACAGGAGAGGAGAAGACAATTCTCTTTGGCCTTACCGGAACAGGTTACTTTGATATGGTTGCATATCAGAAATATAACGATGGTGTTATGACTGATTACATTCCAACTGATGCAGAGCTTCAGAAGAGCTTTGATACACTTCCTAAAGTGGAGGCTTAATATGAACATAGTATGTTTAGATCTTGAAGGGGTACTTGTACCGGAGATATGGATTGCGTTTTCTGAGGCTAGTGGGATTCCAGAGCTTAAGAGAACAACCAGAGACGAACCTGACTACGACAAGCTGATGAAGTGGAGAATAGGTATCCTCAAAGAACACGGCCTTGGCCTTAAAGAGATCCAGGATACAATTGCCAAGATTGATCCACTTCCGGGAGCAAAAGAGTTCCTTGATGAGCTTAGAAAGACCACACAGGTTATCATTATTAGCGATACCTTTACCCAGTTTGCAACTCCTCTTATGGAGAAGCTTGGATGGCCAACAATCTTCTGCAACTCTCTTGAAGTAGCGGAAAACGGCGAAATCACCGGATTTAAGATGAGAATAGAGAAGTCCAAGTATGCAACCGTCAAGGCTCTTCAGTCTATCGGCTATGACACAATAGCCAGTGGTGACAGCTACAATGATCTTGCCATGATTCAGGCTTCCAAGGCAGGCTTCCTGTTCCGCTCAACAGAGCAGATCAAGAAAGATTATCCTGACCTCCCAGCCTTCGAAGAGTACTCAGACCTCCTTGCTGCCATCAAGAAGGAACTGAACTGAGCATCTGCCACAGCCAGCCCTTCAGGGAACGTAGCGACACGCAATGAGGTATTTTTTCGTCCTTGTGAGTGGCGTAGGAAGTTCATGAGTCAAAAAAGCCCGGCCCCCTAATCCCGTTTTGGCTCAACATGTCTGAGCATCCCAGGCCCTTATCTGCGCAGTATTTCGCCAGCTCGTCACTGAGAAATGAAACATTTCTAAAATGTTCGAGCACACTTTCTTTTAATGCGCCCTCTTCGGCCAAAACTTGCAGGACGTTTGGAAATATTTCTAAATTGGAAAATGCCATAGCTTGCATTGCAAGCGTATAAAAAGAGAAGAAATCTATCTTCCAAGCTAGCTTGAAGAAGTAGATTTCTTCTCTTTTTATGGTGCTACGCACCTGTATGGCATTTTCCCAGTTTAATAATCTATCCGTCCTGCTTCAAACAAGCCCTACGAGGGCGCGAGAAAGTGTGCTTTTCGAACATTAGAAATTGTCATTTCCCATCTCAGACTCGCCGGGCGCAAACACCTGCTCGAATATGGGCCAGGGATGAGAGTTTTGAGCCGTGGGATTAGGGAGCTGGGCTTTTGAGACCATGAACTCCAGCCAGGAGCGGCGAAAAAAACCTCTTGCGCGAGCGAAAGGACCAGAAGGGCTGGCTGTGGCAAGAGGCTTTGTGTGCTATAATTAGGGGTAGAGGTGCTGGTATGGCTAATATAATTAATTATATTAAATGGCGTGGTGATATTGAGTTTGCGCAGGTACCCTTTAATAAGGTTGATAATTTGGGATTGGCGCTACTCGTATATAATGATTTTGCCGGAATTATCCCGGGTAAGGGTGAGAATGGCAGAATATCAATATCAGATGCTGCAGACAAGTATTTTATGACCCACAGTTTGGAGGGGCTTGATAAGTTCGCCTTTGACTGGGTGCTTTATTATATGGGGCAATATAAGCGTTTTGGTAGCCTGTATCTGTCTGATTATGTTGATGTAAACGATACAGACAGAAACATGGTGTTTACTGCATTTACCGTACATTTGCCTGATGGCAGCCATTTTGTTTCTTTTCGCGGAACTACTATGGAGATAGATGACTGGAGAATGGATTTCCAGATCAGCTTCGAGGAGATAGAGGCTCAGAGAGCAGCTGCAGTTTACCTTAGATATGTAATGGAAAAGTATGCCGGCAATATTTATGTGGGCGGACATTCCAAGGGTGGAAATCTTGCTGTGTATGCAGCTATGCATGCCCCGGATGTTGTCAGAAACAGGATTAAAAAGATATATAGCTACGATGGTCCGGGATTTTGTCCGGAGATTTTGGAAGAAGATAAATTTAATGATATAAAAGAGCGAATTGATCATGTGGTTCCTGCTTTCTGCGTCGTTGGTATGCTGTTTGAACTGCAAGTACCTCATGAGATTGTGGCATCCAGTGCAGAGAAGATTGCCCAACACTCAGGAATGAGTTGGAAGATAGAGGGTGATCACTTTGTTCATAGGAGATTTTTGACAGAAGAGAGTACTGTGTACAACAGGGCTATAGATGACTGGATCGGTAATGCTACCATGGAACAGCGAAGGGCTTTTACAAGGGATATATTCGATGCAATGAAGGCTGGTGGTGCTGTTACGGTTGGTGATATTTCCGAGGGCGGTTTCCATGACTTTGGAACAATTCTTTTGTCGGCGGCTAATTCAGAGAGTAAGACCAAAATCGTAGTTGGAAAGTTCTTTGGTTCTCTTTGGAGATCCTTTGAGAAAATTAAAATCCTGGATACTCTGAAATCTTTCTCCGGCATAATCGATCTGTTTTTGATATTCCTGGGAATTATCTTTATGACAGTCCCTACCGAGGTCTATAGATTCCTTGGAGGCGTAGTTGCTCTAACCGGCGCGGGATGGAGTGCGGTTATGCTCCTAAAAGCAGGAGTAAGAGAAGAAAACAGATTTATTAAAAGAGGCAGAATGATTTTCCATATTATCATTCTGTGTGTGATGGTTTTCATATTGTCCAACTTGGAAAGAATACCTAAATGGACCAATCTTTTGATGGCTGTTTTATTCCTGTCATTGACCTTTGCCTGCATCAGGTATATTGTCAGGTACAAGGATACTATTTCAGGTAAAGCCAAGTTCTGGATGATGCTTTTAGCGGTGGTTAATTTGTATATAGGTATTATTTCTATAGCAGTTCCATCAAGATTTGATGATATCAAATCCGTGACTTTGGGAGGCTACCTCATTGTTGTAGGATTTGTAAGACTCATAATACAGCTCCTTGAGCAGCTTCATAATGCTCCTTCCAAAAAAAGACTCTATTATGAGGAAGAGGATGAGTAAAAAAATCCCGAGTACGAACGTACTCGGGATAATTTTATGCGTTTAATTCTGTTCCTGTAAGGAGCTTGTATGCTTCAAGATACTTATCAATAGTCTTGTCGATTACTTCCTGAGGAAGGTTGTAATCGCACTCTGGATGAGCCTTGAGATAGTTACGTACAAACTGTTTATCAAAGGATGGCTGATCGTGTCCCGGTTCATAGCCTTCTACTGGCCAGAATCGTGAGCTGTCAGGAGTGAGCATCTCGTCAGCAAGAACAACTTCTCCGTTTTCGTCTACACCAAACTCAAACTTTGTGTCTGCGATGATGATTCCACGAGTGAGAGCGTAGTCAGCACATTTCTTGTAAAGAGCGATTGTATAATCTCTGATTTTGGTAGCGTAGTACTCACCGTGACCAGGGAACTCTTTTTCAAGAACTTCGATACTGCGCTCGAAATCGATGTTCTCGTCATGATCACCAATCTCAGCCTTGGTACTTGGAGTGTAAATAGGCTGTGGAAGCTTGTCGCATTCCTTAAGACCTTCCGGAAGCTTTATACCGCAAACGGTTCCGTCCTGCTGGTAACTCTTCCAACCGCTTCCTGTAATATAGCCACGAACGATACATTCAACAGGTATCATTCTAAGCTTTTTGCAAAGCATGCTATTACCTGCAAAATCAGGTGTTCTGAAAAACTCAGGCATGTCAGCCGGATCAACGCTGACCATGTGGTTTGTAACTACGTCCTTGGTATAATCAAACCAAAATCTGGACATCTGTGTTAAAACTGCGCCTTTCTTGGTTACCTTATTCTTAAGGATAACGTCGAAAGCTGAAATTCTATCGGTAGCTACCATGATAAGGTTTTCACCGATATCGTAAATCTCACGAACTTTTCCCTCTTTAACTGGCTTAAACTCCTGCATGCTCATGCTCCTCCATATCTGGTAAATAGTTTGTTTATTTTGTAACTGCATGGAACCAGCGATTTACTGCCTATATCCATGCAATTAGTTAACTAAAGAACTTACGCATAAATCATTATTGTAAAATGGCCTGAATCAGTCATCTTCCTCTTCATCAGCGGCAGTATTGTATACTGTACGCTTTCTGGCCATTTCATCATTTTCAAGGTACTCATCATATGTTGAACGCTTGTCGATAAGTGATCCGTCAGGGAGAATCTCCATGATTCTGTTAGCAGTTGTCTGAACAACCTGATGGTCACGGCAAGCAAATAGCTCAACACCTGGGAATTTGATCATTCCGTCGTTAAGAGCGGAGATTGATTCCATATCAAGGTGGTTAGTAGGCTCATCGAAGATAAGGCAGTTAGCGCCACTAATCATCATTTTGGAAAGAAGGCAGCGAACCTTCTCACCACCGGAGAGAACCTTAACCTTCTTAACTCCGTCTTCGCCGGCAAACAGCATACGTCCAAGGAATCCTCTTACATATGTTGCATCCTTTATCTCAGAGTAGCCTGTAAGCCACTCGGTAATTGTGTAGTCGTTATCGAACTCTTTAGTGTTGTCCTTAGGGAAGTAAGCCTGAGATGTTGTAACACCCCACTTGTAGGTTCCCTCGTCTGGCTCAAGCTCTCCTGTAAGGATCTGGAAGAGAGTAGTCTTGGCAAGCTCGTTACCACCTACAAAAGCAATCTTGTCTTCGCGCTGTACAACAAATGAGATATTATCAAGAACCTTCTCGCCGTTAACAGTCTTGGAAAGACCTTCAACAGTAAGAACTTCATTACCGATTTCTCTGTCTGGTCTAAAGTCGATGTATGGATACTTACGGCTAGATGGCTTGATTGTATCAAGCTCGATTTTCTCAAGAGCCTTCTTACGGGAAGTAGCCTGCTTGGACTTACTTGCGTTAGCAGAGAAACGAGCGATGAACTCTTTAAGTTCCTTGATCTGTTCCTCTTTCTTCTTGTTAGCTTCCTTCATCTGACGGATCATAAGCTGAGATGATTCGTACCAGAAATCGTAGTTACCAGCATAGAGCTGAATCTTGCCGTAATCTATATCTGCAATGTATGTGCAAACCTTGTTGAGGAAGTAACGGTCATGGGATACAACGATGACAGTGTTCTCAAAGTTGATAAGGAATTCCTCAAGCCATGCTATAGCATCAAGATCAAGGTGGTTAGTAGGCTCGTCCAGAAGAAGAATATCTGGATTACCAAAAAGCGCTCTTGCAAGAAGAACCTTAACCTTCTGTGCACCATCAAGCTCCTTCATAAGCTTGTAATGGAACTCAGTATCAATTCCAAGACCGTTAAGAAGTGACTCAGCATCTGACTCAGCTTCCCATCCGTTCATCTCAGCGAATTCAGCCTCAAGCTCACTTGCTCTGATTCCGTCCTCGTCAGTGAAATCTTCCTTGGCGTAAATAGCATCCTTCTCATTCTTGATCTCGAAGAGACGGGCATTACCAGCAATTACTGTATCAAGAACAACGTTCTCGTCATATTTGAAGTGGTCCTGTTCAAGGAAGGAGAGACGCTCACCATCGGAGATAACTACATCACCGTTTGTTGTCTCAATCTGACCTGACAGAATCTTAAGAAATGTAGACTTACCAGCTCCGTTGGCACCGATGATACCATAGCAGTTACCTGGAGTGAATTTGATGTTAACTTCTTCAAAAAGAGCTTTCTTACCAACTCTTAAGGTTACGTTATTTGCACTAATCATTAAAAAATAACCTCACATATATTCATTAAAACTATCCTTTGCAACAGTTCGTATTATATGAGAATCTTCTATTAATTGCAACCAAAAAAGTTATTAAAAATGACATGGCCAAAAATGGGAAGAAATGGATAAAAACTGAGTATCTAATAGTGCCATAATGGTGTAGGCTATATTCATAGCTTTTTTACAGATTAGTTTGTTTGTTGGGGAAAAGACATGACTGATTCATATTTGGCACTTAAAAATGGCGGATGGAATAATAGAAGGCTTCTTAAAGGGGATGAAGAAGGAGCAAATAATGATGCTGCCGTGGAATATAAGAAAAACCGTGGCGTAGCAGTATACAGGTTTCCTGTCTCTGAATTTGGAACCTATAAAGTTGACGTTAGCATTGCTGCTTTGGAAAAAGATATAGAAGGTGCCATACTTTTTTCCGGGCGACGAAATATGATAGCTATGGGAATAAATATCCCAAAGGGTGAAACATACCATAAAACTTTTTATCAGGCCGTTTTCCCATATATTCCGGCGCTTCAGTCACAGCGATGTAATGACAAGTACATTTTTGTGAGTGTTGCCGGAATCTCTGATGATGAGCATAGCCATAAGGTAGATGTTTCCATCGTAAGGGAAGATGTTCCCGTTATCTGGGTTGCAGGAGATTCAACTCTTACGGATCAGAATGCCGGAATTCCCTATTATCCCTATGGAAGCTGCGGTGGTTGGGCTCAGACAATCGCAAGATACTTTGACAAAGCTGCTGTATGTAACCTTGCACATTCAGGCATGACATCAAACTGCTTTAGAGATGACGGACACTATGATATCTGCCGTGAATACATGAAAGAGGGCGATGTCTTTATCATGCAGTTTGGCCATAACGATCAGAAGCGCAGAAACCTTGCGGCCTTTGGAGGCTATGCGGATAACCTTCGAAGATATGTGTCTGAAGTCAGAGATAAGGGAGTAGAGCCAATTATATGTTCCCCGATAAGTCGAATTCCGCTTTCGTTATCGGAAGATGAGGCAAAAGAGCTGCTGATGCCAAGACATTACTCTCTGTTATGGGACTATGCAGATGCTGCCTGTGCTGTAGCTGAAGAAATGGACGTTACTTTTATTGATCTTCATGAAAAGACCTTTGATAAATGGGTAGAACTTGGAGATAAGACCAAAGACTTTTTTATGCCCGGTGATATTACTCACACTAACGAGTATGGAGCAGTACTCATAGGGGACTTCTTTATGTCTCTTTTAAGTGGAAAAAATATCGAATCGAACTTTTGGCCTGATTCTGATACCAAGATTCTTCCTAAGGAGGCTCCTTGCCCAAGCATATTTGATATAGAACCACCATATGTTGATATAAAGGGGATACCTGAGGAAGGTGCACTCAAAAAGCCTTTCAGATATGCGCTTCTTGACCCTTGCGTTATGTACCTTCATCCCTATGACGAGATGCCAAGGGGACAGCTGCTTATGGTGATGTTTAATGCCTTTAGAATGGCAGGGGTAAGGCCCTACAAAAAGAAATTTGCAGATATAAAGGTAGACGAGTGGATTTCCGGATATGTCCAGGCTCTTATTGATAATGATATGATAGATGGCGACGAGTTTAGGCCCGATGATCCGGTGACCTATGAAGAATTATCAAGATTCCTGATATTGAAACTGCAAAAGTCTCAGGACGAGAAAACCAAAGAACTTCTTAAAACTATAGATTCACAGGCTCTGTACAGATATACCCAAATAGCTGCAAAGCTTGGTCTTATCAACAATAATGAATCACCGGATAAGGTGATCAATAGGGCAGAAGTGTATATAACCCTGGCGAAATTTATGGACTACGTGGGATCCGGAATGGAGGCTTTGCCGGAGGATGCGGAGGTACATCCTGTTCATTAGGACTAAATAATTTATAAATTTGCCAATAAAACGAGCAATTGATAGTGACTAAATGATATAATGATAAATAGTTAGTGGGCGTATGCTTTGAGCAGCTCTTTTGGAAACCCTGGAAAGTGACGGAGGCAACCTATGCTCTTTGAGAATAATAATAAGATTCTTGTAATTGGGGAAAAAGAAACATTTATTATAAAGGTGCTTATCGGCAAGCTCAAGGATGCCGGGATAACGGCCATATTCGCGCCTACAGATGTCAATGACATCAACAAGGAGTGGGGAGACAGCGGCCTTATTACCTATTATCTGGAGGCAGGAGAGCACATTCCCGGTGATATTGCCACCTTCTTAAAAGACAAGCTCTCTGATAATAATAAGCAGCTGGCCATAATTGGTGATGCTACAGATACCAAGATGGTTGTTGATAATTTTCCCCCCCATGTAATTTACAAAGTCTTTGCAAGACCCCTTGACTATAGCGTTTTTATTTCCGATGTCAGCCTTTACTTTAACATGGTGGCTGAGGGTGAGATGAAAAAGAGCATCCTCATAGTGGATGATGATCCCAATTATATGGGGCTTGTTAGAGAGTGGATCAAAGATACCTATAAGGTTTCAATGGCTAATTCCGGACTTCGCGCGATTAAATGGCTTGGAAGTAATAAAGTTGATCTGATTTTGCTGGATTATGAGATGCCTGTAACGGATGGCCCGCAGGTTCTTGAAATGCTTAGAAGCGATGAGGAAACCAAGAGCATTCCTGTAATATTCCTGACTGGTAAGGATGATAAGGAAAGTGTCATGAGCGTCCTTGCACTTAAACCTGAAGGTTATATACTTAAGACTAGTGGTAAAAACGAGATTATTAATACCATAAGCAAATTTTTTGTTAACAGATGAGGAAGAAATGGAGATTCCTGAGGAACTTAAAATACTACAAAATATAGAGGGTATTTCTATAACAGACGGACTTAATTTCTGTGGAAGCTCTAAGGCTTTCCTTAAGTTCCTGAATACTTTTTATAATTCAATCGACTATAAATCAAAAGAAATTCAGGATGCCTTTGAAAAAGATGACATTGAATTTTATACCATTAAGGTCCATGCCCTGAAGAGCACTTCGCGAATAATAGGCGCAAGTGAGCTTTCCGAGCTGGCACTTAGTCTTGAGGAAGCAGGAAAGAGTAAAGACAAGGAGTACATAAACAGAAATACGGAAAAGCTCCTTAACTTGTATCGAAGCTATTTGGATAGTCTTTCGGTTTTGGGTGAAAACGATGAGAATAAGTCAGACCCAAGAAAAGAAATTGATGGCCGGGAGCTTACTGATGCATACAATGCATTAAAAGAAGTTATTCCTGCGATGGATTATGATGCAGTGGAGATGATCCTTAACGGATTGGAGGAATACAAGCTTCCGAAAGAAGATCAGGAAAAAACCGAAAAACTAAGGCTCCTTTTGGGACAAATGGAATGGGAAGCCATGGAGAAAATGTTAGATTAAAAAAGTCTGAGATCAAATGACCTCAGACTTTTATATTTCATAAGATTATCTTTCGTTACCCCAGAAGAACAGACCAAGCATACCGGGACCAACGTGGGCACCTGAAAATGGCTCGTGCATACAGATAGTAATCTGAGCTCTTGGATTTATTTCAGCAACCATTTCAGCAAGCTTATTGGCATCATCGATACAGTCGCCGTGGGAGATGAATACAATCTGCTTTTCATCCTCCATGCGTTTTTCTGCGTATTTCTTGGCAAGTTCGGATATGGCACTCTTACGACCTCTTACCTTGTTGCAGGAAATAATGTGTCCTGTACTGTCTCCGAAAAGAATAGGCTTAATATTGAGGAGAGTACCGATGTTTGCTGTAACACCGCTTACTCGACCTGTTCGCTTAAGAAAATTCAGGTCATCAACAGTGAAATACTGGCATGCGTGAGGAACAGCAGCATCAAGTATTTCTGCTGCGCTCTTTGCATTCACATTTTTTCTTGCAAGATCAGCAGCTTTAAGGGCTAAAATTCCGTTACCAAAGCCACAACCGTGAGAGTCAACAATATGAATAAAGCAGTCAGGATATTCCTCCATAAGCTCATCTGCAGCTGCCTTGGCTGCATTGTAGGTTCCACTGATTCCGGAACTCATTGAAATATAAATAATATCCTTGCCTTCCTGGGCATAAGGAGTGAAGTGATCAAGAAATAACTGGGTGTTAAGAAGACTGGTCTGAATCAGGTCACCATTCCTAAGACCTTCGAAATATGTGTGGCCATCAAAATTATCAATATCACCGCTATATGTAACCAGAGTGCCATTTACAAGATAATCACAAGGTAAAATAACTATCTCACTGGCAAGCCTCTGTGGAAGATTGGCGCATCCATCTGCAAATACTGTAAAAGACATAAAAAACCCCTTTAAATAATTCAAAATATTGTACAAAAGACATTATATCACACTTTATTTTGTAGTAGTATTACTATATAAATATTCTAGGGGGATTTGGGGATGAAACTAAACGCAAAAAGAACTATACTCATTGGCTTTGCATTTATGTCTATATGTGCATTCTGGCAGTTCTATGACAATGAAATTCCCAAGATACTTAAGTACACATTTAATCTGGGGGAGACGCTGACTGGCGTTGTTATGGCACTGGATAATGTATTGGCACTATTTCTTTTGCCGATTTTTGGTACTTTATCGGATGATACGAACACCAGATTTGGTAAAAGAATGCCCTATATTGCGGTGGGTACAGTCCTTTCTACATTTCTTTTGACAATTCTAATAGTAGTAGCAAGGCCTAGCGGCAGTCTTGCTCTGTTTGTGGGAGTATTGCTCCTTCTTTTGATTTCCATGGGAATTTACAGATCTCCGGCAGTATCTCTTATGCCTGATCTGACACCGGCTCCTTTTAGAAGCTCGGCTAATGCCATAATCAATCTTATGGGAACTATTGGCGGCATCTACGTTCTTGTAATGATAAAGGTTCTCCTGATAGAGGCAGATGATCCGGGAAAGACTAACTACATTCCGCTTATGATAAGTCTTCTGGTATTCATGCTTGTTGCGGTAGCAGTTGTGTTTATCACAATCAATGAAAAGAAGATAAAGGAAGAAATCCATCAGGAGGGCGGACTTCATTCTTTGGGAGATACCTTTGATAATGATTCGGAGTTTGACAGATCAGACAAAACAGAAGTGTTTGAAGAGGGCAAGGTAACCCGAATGATGCCAAGAGAGGTAAAAAGAAGTCTTATTTTCCTTTTGGTATCTGTTTTTTTGTGGTTTACTGCTTACAATGCCGTTACAACAGCTTTCTCCAGATTTGTTGGAGAGGTGTGGGATCTTCACGACAATGCTTATGCTACATGCCTGCTTGTTGCCACTATTGCGGCCACACTTAGCTATGTGCCTATCGCTTATGTTTCAGGCAAGATTGGAAGAAAAAAGACAATCCTTATTGGTATTACTTTGATGGCTGCCAGCTATGTGATCACAGGATTGTATCCTCATTTTTCAGCTTCCATCAACATCTTTTTTGCTCTGGTTGGTATTGGCTGGGCAGCTATAAATGTAAACTCGTACCCAATGGTTGTTGAGATGAGTAAAGCTGGAGATATCGGTAAGTTTACTGGAACCTATTACACCTTCTCAATGGCAGCTCAGGTGTTTACGCCGATTTTCTCGGGATTTTTACTTGAGCATATTTCCTATAGGACTCTTTTCCCATATGCCTTTGTGTTCTCAGCCCTGGCATTTTGCAGCATGCTGATGGTTAAACACGGAGATGTGAAGCCACCAAAAAAAGAGAAAATAATTGAGAATTTTGATGTGGATGACTGATTAAACTATTATAGTTATACAAAACGGAAGATATTGCTAATTAGCGATGTCTTCCGCTTTTTTATTTATTAATATTTGATAAAAAAACATATTTTATGCGATAAATGATATATCATAGTAGTATGAAAAGAAGGGGCGGTTTGGTCTATAAGTTAACAAGGTTCTTCTTTGTACTGGTTCTGACAGTGTCATTTCTGTCAGGCCTTACTACCTATGTGCTCCAAAGCAAAGTATATAAAGAAGAATGTGAACAAGATCTTCAGACCATGGTCAAGCTTCTTGCGGATATGATGCAGTCGGATAGAAGAGAGTTTTCTGCCTATCAGGAAATAATTCTGAAATATGGGGATGAAATCAGAATCCCGGCGGATTACGATGGGGAATACAGACCGGCCAAGGTGGCATTTTACAAACTGTTCAACGAAACATACCCCGGCAAGGTTATGGGGAAAGATATAGATTATCTTGACATGACCAAGGAGGTTCAGATCCTTTTTGCAATCTATAAACAGGAATACTGGCTTCATGCATTTGAGACTACCAAAAAAAATTTCGGGGCAATTTATGCATATTATGTAACTCCAACCGGTGAAGATCTTAATATGTATTTTGTTTTGGATGCAGTAGTCGAGCCGTTTACAGAAGATGGAAAGGATTATATTTCACTTAACATTGAGGCCTATCAGGATATAGAAAATCATTCCCATATGTGGAAGGCTTGGAATACTGGAGCCTACACATCCGGATATGATGTATACGATAACGAGTATGGACAGACCTATGCCTGCTATTATCCACTTATCATAGATGGTACAAAGCTTGGTGTTGTTTGCGCGGAAATGGAGATTGGCAAGGTCCAGAAGGCAATTCTTCAAAACAGTATTACACAGTTTGCAGGAAGGTTTTTTATTATCGCAGTTCTCTGTACACTGATCAGTTTAACAATCGGAAAAAGGTACATCGAGAGGCTTGTTACTCTTAAGGGAGATGTGGTTGAGTTTACCAAGTATAAAGACCCTTCACAGGCTCAGAGAATAAAAACCGATATTAAGGGCGACGATGAAATTACAGATCTGGCCAATCAGATAGCTGTTATGATTGATGAAATCGGCACCAACATGAATGAATTGGTTGCCAAGAATAAAGAACTGACAGAGGCTCAGGACAAGATTAAAAAGGCCAATGAGCTTGCCAGCACAGATGCTCTTACGGGGATCAGAAATAAGGCGGGGTATGACAATGAGATAATGAGGATAGAACAAAGCATGATCCGTGATGGCTACTACAAATATGGAATAGCCATGGTGGATCTGAATTATCTCAAGGTAATAAATGATACCTATGGTCACGAAAAGGGCAACATTGCAATTATTAAGATATGCAATATAGTATGCAAGAATTTCGCCCATTCGCCTGTTTTCAGGATTGGCGGAGATGAATTTGTAGTCGTTCTGGAAAATGAGGATTATGACAACATAGAAACACTGGTTCAGTGGTTTAAACATACTCTCGAGGTTATAGCAGAGGATGAGAGCTTAAAGCCCTGGGAAAAGGTTTCGGCAGCTATCGGATGGGCTAAGTATGATCCTAAGAGTGATGACAGTATGGAGACGGTATTCAAACGTGCGGACAATCTTATGTATGAAAACAAGAAGCAAATGAAGGCCGCAAGAAGGTAGGACGAGAAAGAAAAATGTATTAGAAGCAATAAGCAGACTTGGGTATAATATAATCCGGGTCTGCTTTTTATTATCAGATAGGTGGAAAGGGGTACGCTGATATGATCACATATAATACAAAAATTGTGGATGTTCCAAATTCAAAAGCTGTTAGAATCGCAGCCAAGGCATTGGAAAGAGATATAGAAAATACATGTGAAAAATCTGAACTTGAGGGAGATTATATCTCTTTTAACAGAGAAGACTCTCTTAAGAGTGAGTGCTTTCAAATCAGTTTCGCTGAAAGGAAACTATTGATATCAGCTTCCGATGATCTGGGTTTTGTTTATGGAATCTATCATATTAGCAAGACTTTTCTTGGAGTTAATGAATTCTGGTTTTGGAATGAGCAGATACTCCGTAAAAAGGATGGGTATGAAGTTCCTGAAGACTACCTTTATGAGTCAGAACCTTTCAGAGTGAGATTTAGGGGGTGGTTTATTAATGATGAAGTTTTGTTTGATGGATGGAAGAAAGACAAGGATGACAATAGACCATGGGAAATGGCATTTGAAACGTTGCTTCGCCTTGGAGGCAATATGACCATTCCCGGCACGGATTTTAATGCTCATATTTACAGAGAACTGGCTTCCGATTATGGACTGTATATAACCCATCATCACGCCGAACCTCTCGGAGCGCAGATGTTTGCAAGAGCTTATCCTGAGCTTGATGCTTCCTATGACAGGTATCCTGAGCTCTTTGAGAGTCTATGGAAAAAAGCTATAGAAGAACAGAAAAACAGCAAAGTTATATGGAATCTTGGCTTTAGAGGACAGGGGGACAGACCTTTTTGGGCAGATGATCCTGCCTACGATACGGATGAAAAGAGAGGCAAGCTTATGAGCAGCCTTATTCGCAGGCAGTACGAGCTTGTTAAGGCCTATGACTCTGACGCGGTCTGCTGCAGCAATCTCTACGGAGAAACCATGGAGCTTTATAAGAAGGGACTTTTGGATATTCCGGAGGATGTGATCTTTATCTGGGCTGACAACGGCTTTGGAAAGATGGTTTCAAGAAGACAGGGAAATCATAACCCGAGAGTTCCTTCACTTCCTGAAAAAGGTTCTGACGGAAAACATGGGATATATTATCATGCTTCCTTCTATGATCTTCAGGCAGCAGCAATGATGACTATGCTTCCAAACTCACCGCACTTTGTGGTAAAAGAACTGATGGAGGTTTATGAGAAAGGGGCTGATGATTTTTGGATCATTAACTGTTCCAATGTTAAGCCTCATGCATATATACTGGATCTTATTGCCAAAATATGGAAGGTACCTGTTCCGGCCGTTGATGATGGAAATGAAGAAAATGAGGATGCGGCATTATCTTATGTTCAGGAGCATCTTGAGGATTATTGCAACAGATACTATGGTTTCAATGTTAATGATATAGATAAAGGGAAGTACATGGGAAAAGTACAGGAACTTTATAGGCTTTGGCCTGTTTATTGCCCTAAATATGGCCAAAATGATGATGACCATGCGGGAGAGCAGTTTACCAATCATGGCACAAGGGTACTTACCACCGGCTTTATAACAAACTTTGACAGGAATAATCCCAGAAACACCGGTGCAGCAGACGAATGGCTGTGGTTTTCAGATAAAGAAACCTTAAGGCAGCAGCTTTTAGACTACAGAAAGGTAATAGAACCTGCCCAGAGGGGCTATGAAGAATACCTGATCAAATGCAGACAGGTAGCAGGAGAACTTCCTGTAGATGTCAGGAGAATATTGGAAGATACTCTGATCTGGCAGGTTGAATATCACTATTACAGCTATCTGGGAGCACTTCATGCCATTATGGCTCTGGAAGCATGCCTTGATGTGCCGGAAAAAAATGAGGTTGAATCCGGAAAAGAAGATAAGGTCATTGATTGTATTTCTCGGGGTCAGGACGTCTATGGAGCTCCTGATTATTTGACTTCGTTTTATGAGGCTGGTCTTGCGGCCAAGGCTTTTGGTACCGGGTATGACAAGATGAGGAGCCATGAACGCGGGGCTTTTGAAGGTTTTTTTGACAACGACTGCGAAGCTGATATTAGGCAGTCCTATTATGTCATGAAGGGACTTATGTCTTTTGTAAGATTTCATGGGGATGGACCACATTTTTACAAATGGCAGCGCATGTTCCAGGAAGGCGCCGGAGGAAATAAAGTTCACCTGATACTTAGAGTCAAAAAACACCTGACAGATGAGGAACTGTGGGATTTGATGGATCAGGAGAAAAATAAGTGAATTTTATGTTTTAGGGAGAGTCTTTGGTATGAAGAAAACTATAAAGAAGATAGTTTGCATTGTTCTTGTGACCGCAATGTGCATGCAACTTGTGGGATGCGGGAAAGGCTATACCACTGGTCAGCAAATCAAGGTGGAATTTCAGGCCAGGAACAGTGCAAGGAAGTATCTTTTACAGAATAAGTTCGGAGCAATAATACTAAATGTAAAAAGGGTTGCTCCATTTGTTTGGATTTATGAGGATGCTCTATATAATGAGGCTGTGGTTACATATTGGTACAAAGGAGAAAAACATAAACTTCTTGTTAATAACGATGACGGCAGCATATACCTTGATGACTATCTTGATTATGCAGAAGAAACTATAGAAAAAAGACTTGATAAAAAGCTTGGGCTTTCTGAAACGGAGAGAACAGATATTGATTATCATCCAAATTATGATGTGGTGACAACTAAGATTTATGAGCATTCTCATGGTGAGACTCACGATTCTAAGGACTATTTTCCTGGCGAATATACCAGGGAGGATGTGGACAAGTATATATCAGAAGATGACTTTCACGGAAATGTATATAATACAAAGATTTTTTCCGACAGGTCCTGTGAGGATTTCCAGGAAATGTTGCCTATCAAGAAGTACATGTATTATTTTAACTATCAGAAAGTAAACATATACTGTAATGATGGTTATGTGGAATATTCTTCCAAGACCAATGACAGGGATGATAAACACAAGGATATACTTATAACAGTTTACAAAAAGGATTCCGTAACCTACGAAGATAAGGTAGATGTCAGGATAGAATATTATGATGAGTTTTGTTACAGATACTCATTTAAGAACGGAAACTATGCTCTGGCTGAGAGGATATTTACAGATATTAATAAAAACGATTTTGAAGTTAAATTTGGCAAAAAAGATGACTGGAAAATAATGCAAGTCAAGACCAGAAGAAATATTGATGCGGATGTTTATATTAAAGACTGCAATTATCGTCATGTGAGAGTTAAAAGCAAATCTAATGGCTATGAATATGAACGCAGGTATAGCTTTGTAAAAGCTGATGACGGCTGGAAAAAAATGATCTTTTCCAAAAGAGATGAAAAGATGAAAAGGGATAAGTATCCTGTTCAGGAAAAGAGCCAGGGAGCTGTTAATTTGGATAAGGATGCAGAGTATACATTTAGCTGTGGAATAATAAATTAATGGAAACACTTTCATAGAAAATTTAGTTGCGTAATACGGATGAAGGCTGTAAAATATTTAGCGGACAAACTCCGTTAGAATTTTAACGTTTGTCAGTATATTGAATTGGGAAGTGGTTTGATGTTAGTTCTTAAGATTGTTGGCTTAATTATTCTTATTTTATGCGTGGTCTACATGCTTATGATTATGCCAAGAATTATGAATAAACCCTCAAGAGAACCATTTACCGGTGTTTTGTATGCTCACAGGGGACTACATGATAATAGGAGCAACGCACCTGAGAATTCAATGGCAGCCTTTAGGAAGGCTGTGGAGGCTGGATATGGAATCGAATGTGATGTCCAGCTTACCAAGGATGGGGTTCCTGTTATTTTCCACGATTTTTCATTGGCAAGGATTGCCAGATATCCGGAAGGGTCAGTTCCTACAGATGCAGTAGTTAACCCGGATGGAAGCCTTGGAGTAAAGGGCAAAGTAATCGATTATACCTATCAGGAGTTACTTGAATTTCATTTACTTGATTCTGATGAGAAAATCCCTAAATTTGAGGAGTTTCTTCAGATGGTAAATGGTAAAATTCCTCTTATTGTGGAACTTAAGATAGAGTACAAGAATTTATCGGTTTGTCCCAAGGTTGATGAACTGCTTAGCAGATATAATGGAGTTTACTGTATAGAATCCTTTAATCCATTGGGAGTTCGCTGGTATCGTAAGAACCGTCCCGAAGTTTTCAGAGGGCAGCTATCAGATGCATTCCACAAGGATAAACCTGAGGAATTCAAGGGCCCATTATACTTTGTTCTTACTAATTTACTACTTAACTTCATGACAAGACCGGATTTTATTGCATTTAATCACAAATATGCAGACTGCTTGTCACGAAGGGTTTGTAGGCGTTTATACGGCAACGTTGCCGCCGCCTGGACCATAAAGAGTGAAGAAGAACTCCAGAGGGCACGAAGGAGCTTCGATATATTTATCTTTGATAGCTTTATTCCACAGAGTGGACCAAGAGCGTAATTGAATTTTTTATAATTGGTAATTGCATGTATTTTTACCAATGACAGCTTCTGTGATGATACATATGGCCAGAAGTGAGGTGATTTGTACACAAATCACCGGACTACCGGGTATATGTATCGTTACGGAAGCGTACGGTAAAATGCAGTGATTATAATAAATGCACAATATTGAAAGGTGTCGCTTTATAGAGGAGCGACAGGAAAGGTAGAAAACATGGCGAACAAGTGGGTTTATATGTTCAGCGAAGGTAACATGACAATGCGTAACCTTCTCGGTGGTAAGGGTGCTAACCTTGCTGAGATGACAAGCATTGGCCTTCCAGTACCACAGGGCTTCACAATCACAACAGAGGCCTGCACACAGTATTACGAGGATGGTCGTAAGATCAATGACGAAATCATGGCTCAGGCTATGGAAGGCGTTAAGAAGATGGAGGAGCTCAACGGTAAGAAGTTTGGTGATCTTCAGAATCCTCTTCTTGTATCAGTTCGTTCAGGTGCTCGTGCATCAATGCCAGGTATGATGGATACAATCCTTAACCTTGGTCTTAACGATGACGTTGTTGCAGCAATGATCAAGGGTAACCCAGATCCTGCATTCGAGCGTTTCGTATATGATTCATATCGTCGTTTCATCCAGATGTTCTCAGACGTTGTTATGGAAGTTGGTAAGAAGTACTTCGAGCAGCTTATCGATGCAATGAAAGAGAAGAAGGGTGTTAAGTTTGACGTTGACCTTACAGCAGCTGACCTTAAGGAGCTTGCAGAGCAGTTCAAGGCTGAGTACAAGAATCAGCTTGGCAAGGACTTCCCTTCAGATCCTGTAGAGCAGCTTAAGCTTGCTATCGAGGCTGTATTCCGTTCATGGGATAACCCTCGTGCTAACGTATATCGTCGTGATAACGATATCCCTTATTCATGGGGAACAGCTGTTAACGTAATGCCTATGGTATTCGGTAACCTTAATAATGAGTCTGGTACAGGTGTTGCATTCACACGTGACCCTGCAACAGGTGAGAATAAGCTTATGGGTGAGTTCCTTATCAACGCTCAGGGTGAGGACGTAGTTGCTGGTGTTCGTACACCTATGCCAATTGCTCAGATGGAGAAGGAATTCCCAGAAGCATACGCAGAGTTCATCAAGGTTTGTGAGACTCTTGAGAACCACTATCATGACATGCAGGATATGGAGTTCACTGTTGAGAACAAGAAGCTCTATATGCTTCAGTGCCGTAACGGTAAGAGAACAGCTCCTGCTGCTCTTAAGATTGCTTGCGACCTCGTTGACGAGGGACACAAGACTCCAGAAGAAGCTGTAGCAATGATCGATCCTAGAAACCTTGATACACTTCTTCACCCTCAGTTCGATGCTGCTGCTCTTAAGGCTGCAACACCTATCGGAAAGGGTCTTGGTGCTTCACCTGGAGCTGCTTGCGGTAAGATCGTATTCACAGCTGATGATGCTGTAGAATGGGCTGCAAGAGGAGAGAAGGTAGTTCTTGTAAGACTTGAGACATCTCCAGAAGATATCACAGGTATGAAGGCTGCTCAGGGTATCCTTACAGTTCGTGGTGGTATGACATCACACGCTGCTGTTGTTGCTCGTGGTATGGGTGAGTGCTGCGTATCAGGATGTGGCGACATCAACATGGACGAAGAAAACAAGAAGTTCACACTTGCTGGAAAAGAGTTCCACGAGGGAGACTTCATTTCAATCGATGGTACAACAGGTAACATCTATGATGGTAAGATCGCAACAGTTGACGCTCAGATCGCTGGTGAGTTCGGACGTATCATGGCTTGGGCTGATGAGTTCAGAAGACTTAAGGTTCGTACAAACGCTGATACACCTGCTGACGCTAAGAAGGCTAGAGAGCTTGGCGCTGAGGGTATTGGTCTTTGCCGTACAGAGCACATGTTCTTCGAGGAAGACAGAATTGCTGCATTCCGTGAGATGATCTGCTCAGATACAGTAGAAGAGAGAGAAGCTGCTCTTGAGAAGATTCTTCCTTATCAGCAGAACGACTTCAAGGCTCTCTATGAGGCCCTTGAGGGATGCCCTGTTACAATCAGATTCCTTGATCCACCACTTCACGAGTTCGTTCCTACAACAGAGGACGAGATCAAGAAGCTTGCTGACGCAAAGAACAAGAGCGTTGACGAGATAAAGGCTATCATCAATTCACTTCATGAGTTCAACCCTATGATGGGTCACAGAGGATGTCGTCTTGCAGTTACATATCCTGAAATTGCTAAGATGCAGACTAAGGCTGTTATCCGTGCTGCTCTTGAAGTTCAGAAGGCACACGCTGACTGGAATGTTAAGCCTGAAATCATGATTCCTCTTGTATGTGAAGTTAAGGAGCTTAAGTATGTTAAGCAGGTAGTAGTTGAGACAGCTGATGCTGAGATCGCTGCTGCAGGCGCTAAGCTTGAGTACGAAGTTGGTACAATGATCGAGATTCCAAGAGCTGCTCTTACAGCTGATGAGATCGCTAAGGAAGCTGATTTCTTCTGCTTCGGTACAAACGACCTTACACAGATGACATTCGGATTCTCTCGTGATGATGCTGGTAAGTTCCTCAATGCTTACTATGACACAAAGATCTTCGAGAATGACCCATTTGCTAAGCTTGACCAGACAGGTGTTGGTAAGCTTATGGAGATGTCACTTAAGCTTGGTAAGCCAGTAAATCCTAAGCTTCATGTTGGTATCTGCGGAGAGCACGGTGGAGATCCTTCATCAGTTGAGTTCTGCCACAAGATTGGCCTTGACTATGTATCATGCTCACCATTCCGTGTACCTGTTGCTAGACTTGCTGCTGCACAGGCTGCAATCGCTGAGAAGGCTGCTAAGAAGAGCGACGACGCTTCAGATGCTACAAAGTCTTTCGTAGACGATGAGACTAAGGAAAAGCTTAAGGATGCTGCTGAGAAGGCACAGGCTATCGCTAAGGAGCTTGCTGAGACTTCTGCAGAAGTTGCTAAGGCTGGACTTGCTGGTCTTAAGGCTGGTATCGAGGAGGCTAAGAAGGCTTACAACGAGAACAAGAAGAACTGATAATTGGTTATAATAATTTAATAATCTGATATCAGATACAGGCAGGTAGCTGTAACAACGGCTACCTGCCTTTTTTATGCGGCTTTTTGGCGTTTGCTATAGGCTTATAATACATGGCGTACAATTTGTATAACGTTGAGCAATGTACAATAAAATGATAAAATTAATTGGTATAAATGTATCTATCTCGCTTGAAAGGGAGCGCGTATGGGAGTCCAGGAAATTGAGCTGGTCAACGAACTGAACGTATATACAGGACTGGATTCATTAAGTGAGAATGCTCTGGAAAAAGAACTGGAGCTGTGTAAGAAACTGGGTGCAAACTCAGAAAAGTTACGCAGCTTTGGTTTTAATGCGCTTCAACTGGCTGAGATAAGAAAAGGCCTGGAAGACCAAAAGGTTGATGTAAATAAATATCTAAATCCCAAGCTTTCATGGACAGACATGGAAGAAATGCGCCTTGAGATGTCACAGGGAATAGATATGTCTCAGTATAGAGCGCAAGGATTTGATAATCAGCAGCTTTATCAGATAAGGGCCGGACTCGCAGAAGGAATAGACGTATCTGTTTATGCCAAGAAGGTATATCTGGCAGATCAGATGCGTGAAATTAGACACGGCTTATCCAAGAAAAACGGTGTACCTATTATTTTTTACCAGGACCCTGCTTTTGATTCTCTTCAAATGAGAGAAATTAGAAAAGGGCTTCAGGCGGGAATTGATATATCACCTTATGCTATGCTGGATATTCCGCATATGAAGATGAGAGCAGCAAGGCATAGTGCTCAGGATGGATTTGCATTTACTGAAGGCGACATTCGTAAGTATACTGCCGGAATATTAGAGCAAATGCATCAGGCCTTTTTGGATAAAATTGACATCGAAGGCTATGTAAAACGTAAATTCGACGCAGAACAACTTGAACAGATCAGACTTGCACTAAAAGAGAATATCCCTATTGATAAGTATATAACCTTTGATATGAGGGGCGATGCCATAAGGGAAGTCAGGTTAGGACTGGAAGAGGGTATCGATGTCGGCAAATACGCTGATGCCAGCTATGGATGGCAGCAAATGTACGAAATGCGTATAGGTCTTGAACATCAGATAGATATTTCGCCATATTGCAAGCCACTTTATCAGGCAGATCAGATGCGACAGATAAGGCTTGGCATTGAGGAAGGTCTGGATGTTACTAAGTTTTCTTCACTGATGTACACAGCCAGAGATATGTACCGCATACGTAATAAAATGCTTTCGGGAGAACTTCAAAGCGCTTCCAACGAGGAAGCCATGGAGGGTTCGGTTCTGGACAGAACAGGCGGTGTATCAGATCAGGCAGTTCTTTTGTCCTCAATGCTCGAAAACAGCGAGCAGTACATTTCTATCTCCGAAAATAAGATGAAGTGCTGGATTATGCTTCCTCTTAGAAAAGATGGAATAAGCTACACTGAAGATGCTATATTGACATTCTTGTTTAAATTAAAGATCAGAAGCGGTATAGACAGGGCTTTGATAAAGAAGGCCCTTGCTAATCCTGAGCCGAATTTTAAATACCTTATTGCTCAGGGAAAAGAAGTCCAGAATGGCGAAGATGGCTATTTTGAGTATTTCTTCAATACAGAAAGTGATAATGAAATCAAGGTGGATGAAGACGGCACCATTGATTTCTCAAATATCGAATCAATACAGCAGGTCAAAGTCGGAGATAAGATTGCAGTTTACCATAAGGCCACAAAAGGCGTAGACGGATATAACATTTACGGCGAAATTGTTAAGGCACAGAACGGTAAAGAAGTTCCTATCCTTAAAGGCGAAGGCCTTATGATCATGAGCGACAGGGTGACTTATGTTGCCAAACAAAACGGTGCAATAAGTATCGATGATGGCAATATCAATATCAAAAAGATTCTGATAGTGCCGGAAGTTAAGATCACAAATAATGTAATTAATTATGACGGCGTTGTTTATGTCAAAGGTGATGTAAATTCCGGAAGTGAAATACATGCAACCGGAGATATTATTATCGGCGGACATATGGAGAGCTCTATTGTTGAGAGTCAGTGTAATGTCATTATTGCAGGCGGTGCCACTTGTCCTGCAAAGGGCAGCATTACAGCTAAGGGAAATATTACTGCCAAGTTTTTTGACGGAGTAACAATTACAGGAAAGGATATTTCTTCCAATTATTTTATCAACTGCATAATAGAGGCTAGAGGCAGAATAAAAACCTACGGCAGACAGGGGGTTATATATGGAGGAACCGCCTATAGCCTAGAAGGCGTTGAATCAGCTGAATTTGGTAATAAGACGGGCGCCAGAACTACGATTAAGCTGGGAGCAAATTCAGAACTTCTTGCTGAGTATAACAGTATACAAAAACAGATCAGCAGAGAGGGTGAAGATCTTAAGAATCTGATAAAGGAAAGGGATAAACTCCAGGAACTTGGTTCCGGTAATGCCCAGGTAATGCAGCTGAAAATTAAAATTAATGCAGCAATTGCTATTAAACAGCAGTCTATGAAGAATCTTGTCGCCAAGAGACAAAAGCTGGATGGAGATGTGGAAAAAGGCGGTAAGGCCACAGCAGTAGTAACCAGCCAGATATTTGCAGGAACCATTATCATTATAGAAGGAGTTGCTCTGAGAATTACAGAAGACAGAAAAACTACTGACAAGATTGTCTTTAGAATTGATGCTAAAAAAGAGAAGATTTATGTTTTCTGACTAGTTATTTTATACGGGGGTTTTTGGCTGATAAAAATGCCAGAAAGCCCCGTTTTTTCTTGCACATTTATGTTTCCTTTTTTATAATAGAATATGATTGCTTTGGGGGTTTAAATATGGATATAAAGGAATTACTTAATGAGATTCTTCTCAAAGATAAGGCTTTTATTCATTTGCCTTTTGGGAATGGCAAATACGATATCTATGAGTCCGTTGTGGTCACCTGGATCATAATGGCGATTGTTTTAGTTGCTCTACTAATTCTTACCCATGGTTTTAAAGTTCATAATATTTCCAAGAGACAGGCGGCTGTTGAAGCGTTCGTAGTCTGGGTCAGAAAAATGGTCGGAGACATGCTTGGGGAGGAGGCTGCCGGATATACGGATTACATAGTAACTGTGCTGATTTTCCTTGGGGTTTCCAATATGTCCGGACTTTTGGGCTTTATACCACCTACAATGGATATTAACGTTACTGCAGCTTTGGCGCTAATGAGTATTGTCCTTGTAGAAGCGGCAGGCATACATCACAAGGGAACCAAGGGCTGGCTTAAGAGCTTTATTCAGCCAATGGTAGTAGTAGCTCCTATGAACATTATGGAGCTTGCAATCAAACCACTTTCACTGTGTATGCGACTTTTCGGTAATATCATCGGAGCTACGGTAATCATGGAGCTTCTCAAACATGTACTACCATTTGCATTACCTGTTCCCTTTAGTGTTTATTTTGATATGTTTGATGGCCTTATTCAGGCATATGTATTTGTATTTTTAACATCTTTATACATAAAAGAAGCAGTGGAATAAAAAACATACGGAGGAAAAGAATATGGATTTTACAGCATTAGGAGCAGCAATCGCAGTATTTACAGGACTTGGCGCAGGACTTGGAATTGGTATGGCAACCTCCAAGGCTACAGACGCTGTAGCAAGACAGCCGGAGGCTGATGGCAAAATCTTAAAACTTCTCGTTCTTGGTTGTGCCCTTGCAGAAGCAACAGCCATCTATGGTTTCGTAATAGCTATCATGATTCTTTTTTCATGATAAAGCCGGCAAAGGAAGGATATTACAGTGTTAGAATTTAGTGCTATTAACATAGGATGTACCATTGCAAATTTACTTATTCTCTATGCGATCTTCAGGATTTTCCTGTTCAAGAGAGTTGATAAGATTCTTTTGCAGAGAAAAGAAGAGGTGGATGAGGCTACTAAGGCAGCTGATCTTGCAACACAGCAGGCTCTTTCCACCAAAAAAGAGTATGAGGAAAGAATTGCTCTGGCAGATGAAGAAAAAGAACAGATTTTAGCTGACATCAAGAAGCAGGGCTATGATGAGTATGATCGTATCGTCTCAGATGCCAAGAAAAAAGGTGAGCAGATCATTGTTGAAGCCAAGCATAATGCTGAGGTTGAGAATGAGAGAGCCAAAGAGGTATACGCAGCTCAGCTTACAGATATGGTAATTGATGCAGCAGCCAAGATTGCAGCAACCAAGCACAGCAGTGCTGATGACAAAGAACTGTATGACAAGTTTATAAATGAGGCCGGGGTAGATAATGAGTGAAAAACTATTAGCTAAACTGCGCTATGCCAGTACAGCACCAAGCCCGGAGCAGGTTGGGGCAATCAGGTCCATGCTCTGTAAGAAGTTTGGCGTTTCTGATATGGAACTTGAAGTATCAGAAGATAAGTCTATTGGCGGCGGATTTATAGTTTCCTGCAAGAATTATGAATACGACTGGTCTGATGCAGGAAGAGCAAGACAGCTTCGCGCAGAACTTAATAATCTTAGACGTAAGAGCGGAGATAATGATACCGGTAGGATTATTACCATGCTCAGCTCCAAGGTGGAGAATTTTGATCTGGCCGTAGAAGACAGAGAGGTCGGAAGCGTAACCTGGGTTGGTGATGGTATAGCTAACGTAAATGGTATCGATCACACTTTTTACGGCGAAATAATTGAATTTGAAGACGGAACTAAGGGAATGGCCCAGGATATCAGAGATGATCATATTGGGTGTATTCTTTTTGGAAATGATACAGGAATAAGACAGGGAACAAGGGCTGTCAGAACTTACAAGGAAGCCGGTATTCCTGTTGGAGAGGCTTTCATTGGAAGAGTAATAGATGCCCTTGGAGCGCCCATCGATGGACTTGGTGATATCAAGGAATCTGGATACAGGCCTGTAGAGGGACCTGCTCCCGGTATTATTGAGAGACAGTCTGTAAATGAGCCTATGGAGACCGGTATTTTGTCTATTGATACTATGTTCCCTATTGGTAGAGGACAGAGAGAGCTTATCATTGGCGACAGACAGACTGGTAAGACTTCAATTGCTCTTGATACTATCATCAATCAGAAGGGCAAGGATGTAATCTGTATCTATGTTGCCATTGGCCAGAAGGCCTCAACGGTAGCCAAGATCATACAGACACTGAAAAAGACAGGAGCTATGGAATATACAACAGTTGTAAGTTCAACTGCTGCTGACATGGCACCACTTCAGTACATTGCTCCTTATTCAGGAACAGCTCTTGCCGAGTATTTTATGTATCAGGGAAAAGACGTGCTTATTGTTTATGATGACCTTAGTAAGCACGCTGTAGCCTATAGAGCGCTTTCACTTTTGCTGGAGAGATCTCCGGGAAGAGAAGCGTATCCGGGAGATGTATTCTACCTTCATTCAAGGCTTCTTGAAAGATCAAGCAAATTGTCTTCAGAGCTTGGCGGAGGTTCGATTACCGCGCTTCCGATTATTGAGACATTGGCGGGAGATGTATCTTCGTACATTCCGACCAACGTTATTTCCATCACTGATGGACAGATATTCCTTGAGAGTGACCTTTTCTTTGAGGGAATGAGACCTGCGGTAAACGTAGGACTTTCAGTATCCCGTGTAGGTAGCGCAGCTCAGACCAAGGCTATGAAAAAAGCTGCAGGAAGTATAAGAGTTGACCTTGCCCAGTACAGAGAAATGGCTGTGTTTACTCAGTTTAGCTCTGATCTTGATGAGACCACCAAGAACCAGCTTGCTCACGGTAATGTTCTTATGGAACTACTTAAGCAGCCGTTAGAGCATCCACTTGCTATGCATGAGCAGGTTATTATTCTTGTGGCAGTGGGAGCAAAGAGACTTGATATGCTTCCGGTCAAGAAGGTTAAGGACTACAAACAACGGCTTCTTGATTACTTTAATACCGAGCAGGCAGATATTTGTGAAGAGCTTGAGAAGAGCGGCGAAATGTCTGATCAGCTTAAGAGAAAGATTATTGAGGCTGTAGATACTTTTAACGACATTGAGAACAAGAAACTCAAAGAAGAAGTAGAAGAGCTGCAGAAGAATAAGCACGCATAAGTCTAAACGCGGCTTTATTAAGATGGAAGGTTTGATAATTGGCAAATATCAAGGAAATTCGTGACCGCATAAACAGCGTCAACGATACAAGAAAAATTACAAATGCCATGTACCTGATCTCCTCCACCAAGCTTCGAAAAGCCAAGAAAATGCTTGATGAAACAGAGCCATTTTTCTTTGCCACCCAGGCTATGATTTCCAGAATTGTAAGGCATCTTCCCGAGGGCGTTGAGAATATTTTCCTGGAGTCAAGGCTTGATATTCCGGAACAGGATAGGAGAAAAGGTTACATTATCTTTACTGATGATAAGGGCCTTGCAGGTGCATACAATCATAACGTATTAAAGCTTGCCGAGGAACATATCCAGAATGATGGTGACAAATGGAAGCTGTTTGTTATCGGAGAAGTGGGAAGATTTCACTTTTTATCCAGAAATATGGATATTGAGGAGTCTTTCATGTTTACTTCTCAGAATCCTACTCTCCACAGAGCAAGGAAGATATCAGCGGAGATTCTGGATTACTATTATCGCAGAGAGATAGATGAGTTTTACTGCATATATACTACTGTTCACAGTAATGTATGCGAGACCAGGTTTGAAAAGCTGCTTCCTTTGGACATTATTACTGATATCCAAAGGGAGAGAATGACTCCCGGAACAATTCTGGAAGAGTTTTTAATGGAACCAAGCCCATCAGCGGTATTGGATAACATAGTGCCTAACTATATTACGGGATATATATACGGAGCTCTTGTAGAGGCATTTTGTTCAGTACAGAGCTCTAGAATGATGGCTATGGACTCTGCCAATAAGAACGCCTCCAAGATGCTTGAGGGTCTTCAAAAGACCTACAACAGGACGAGGCAGGCTATGATTACCCAGGAAATTACTGAGGTAGTCAGCGGAGCTAAGGCTCTTAAAAGAGCTAAAATGGCCAAGATGGAAAAGACCAAAAAGGTTGAAATGCATGGTCAGGATGCTAAGTTGATTGATGAAACCAGAAGACTATAAGTGAGGAGATATCAATTGAATAACGGCAAAATAGTGCAGGTCATGGGACCTGTAGTAGATGTAAAATTTGATAACAGTGACCTTCCATATATCAGTGATGCCCTTGAAGTGTATGTAGAGGACAAAAAGAGAGTTATGGAGGTTTCACAGCATATTGGTGAGGATGTAGTTCGCTGCATCATGCTTTCTCCAAGTGAGGGCCTTGCCAAGGACATGGTGGTTTTCCCTACAGGGGGACCTATAAGCGTTCCTGTTGGTGAGCAGGTTCTTGGAAGATTGTTTAATGTTCTTGGAGATGCCATCGACCACAAGGGAGAAGTAAAAACCAAGGAGAAATGGCAGATTCACAGAGAACCTCCTAAGCTTGTTGATCAGAGCCCTGTAGTAGAAGTTCTTGAAACAGGTATTAAGGTTATCGATCTTCTTGCTCCTTACGCTAAGGGCGGTAAGATAGGTCTTTTTGGCGGTGCCGGTGTTGGTAAAACGGTTCTTATTCAGGAACTTATTCAGAACATTGCGACTGAGCATGGTGGATATTCTATATTTACAGGTGTAGGAGAGCGTTCAAGAGAGGGTAATGATCTGTGGTCTGAAATGACAGAGTCAGGAGTTATCAGTAAGACAGCCCTCGTGTTTGGACAGATGAACGAGCCGCCGGGAGCGCGTATGCGTGTTGCTGAAACCGGACTTACCATGGCTGAGTATTTCAGAGATGTTAAACATCAGGACGTACTTCTTTTTATTGATAATATTTTCAGATTTGTTCAGGCGGGTTCTGAGGTTTCTTCACTTCTTGGAAGAATGCCTTCAGCCGTTGGATATCAGCCGACTCTTTCTACAGACCTTGGTATGCTGCAGGAGAGAATTACCTCTACCAGACTTGGATCTGTAACCAGTGTACAGGCTGTATATGTTCCGGCGGATGACCTTACAGACCCGGCTCCTGCTACAACATTTGCACATCTTGATGCGACAACTGTTTTGTCCAGAAAGATTGTTGAGCAGGGTATTTATCCTGCTGTAGATCCTCTTGAGTCAACCAGTAGAATCCTGGAAGAGGATATTGTAGGAAAAGAACACTACGAAACTGCCATGAAGGTTCAGGAAATCCTTCAGAAGTATAAAGAACTTCAGGATATTATAGCTATTCTTGGTATGGAAGAACTTAGCGACGAGGATAAGATTACTGTGCACAGAGCACGTAAAATTCAAAGATTCCTTTCACAGCCATTCCATGTAGCTGAGCAGTTTACAGGCCTTGAAGGAAAGTTTGTTCCTCTTGCCGAGACCATTAAGGGCTTTAAGGCTATTATCGATGGTGAGATGGATGTTTATCCGGAGTCAGCTTTCTTTAACGTTGGAACAATTGAGGAAGTTATTGAAAAAGCCAAGCAGATTGAGGCATAAATATGAGTCAGGAAAAATTACCAACCTTTGGTCTTCAGGTTATTTCTGTTAATGGTATGTTCTACGATGACAGAGCAGAAGAAATAATACTGCCTTTGGAGGACGGAGAACTGGCTATTTTGGCAGAGCACGAAGAGATGATTCTTGCACTTTCCGATGGTGTCATTAAAATCAAGAAACCAGGCGGAGAATGGATTTACGGAGTAATCAGTCTTGGCTCTGTTCAGGTTGCCAATAACAGGTGTATAGTGATTGTTAACACCGTAGAAAGACCTGAGGACATAGATAAGAGAAGAGCTCAGGAGGCATATGAATTTGCCATGGAGCATCTTCAGCAGAAGCAGTCTATCAAGGAATTCAAAAAGTCCCAGGCGGGTCTTGCAAGAGCGCTTACAAGACTTAAGGCTGCTGCAAAATATAATGAATGATTTAGGAGATTCGTTTTGTATAAGTTACTTAATAGAGCAGTTTGTAGCATGCTTGCCATGTTAATGCTCATCTTTATGGTTACAGGCTGTGGACAAAAAGGCTCACAGGAGCTGGAAGACTACAAGACCGGTATGACTGAGTTTTATGACAAGCTGTCACAGCTTGATGATTCCATGAATAATATCGATACTTCTTCAGATACAGCCAAGCTAGAACTTCTTGGCTATCTTGATGAGATGAATGAGGCCTATAAGGTTATGGCTGCAACAGCTATTCCGGAGGAGTTTTCTGGAATTGCTGACATAGCTGCAGAGGCTGCTGACTATATGCAGATGGCCAACGAAAGCTATCATGAAGCCTATGACGGCGAATTTAACGAAGAGAGCGAAATGCTTGCTTCTCAATATTATGAGAGAGCCAACAGCAGAGTTAATGTTATGTTGCAGGTTCTTCACGGAGAGATTCCTGAGGGAGACGGAGTTATTGTAACTACTCAGGAGGCAGGCCAGTTCTCAACAATAGGAGCAACCTCAGAGTGAAAGATAATAAGTTTTTATATGCGGCCAGATTCATTGCATGTCTGGCCGTAATTACAATTCATACAAGGTTTCCGGGAAAGTTCGGCCAGATTATGGATGCTCTGGCCAGATTTGCGGTACCTTATTTTTTTGCAGTATCCGGAAGATTCCTGCTCATGTCAGATAGTGATAAGACTAAGCAGACGGATGTTTCTGATATTGTTTTTGTACGTGCCAAAACATCCAAAGCTTTACTTAAGCTATTAAAGATTACAGGAATTGTATATCTGATTCATCTGCTTTTTTCTTTTGTCTACCACATAAGTAGCGGAGTATCTGTTTCAGAATGGTTCTCATCCAAATATAATCCAGGTGAACTGTTAAATTTCCTGATGTATAACTCCGGAAAAGTGATATATGACGGCTCATATACTTTTGACCATTTGTGGTATCTTTTCGCTCTTGTTTATGTGTATGTGCTAATTTATATTTTTGCGCCGGTCCTTAGAAAGTGGTACAAGGGTCTCATAGTGATTTTACTTTTCTTTTTGTACCTGGGCATGCTTCTTCAGACTTACTATCCAATCAGGCCTTTTGGAATCAATATCTGTACCTGGTATGTAATGAGAAACTGGCTCTTTGTAGGAATGCCATTTGTTCTTATCGGAGTTCTTTTTGCAGACTATATCAGGGATAAAGTAGATACATTAAGTGAAGGCAATAGACTTGCCTGGGAAAAGAGTGTTGGACCAAAGGCAATAATAGGTATTTTATCAGGAATAATCCTGACTATTATTGAGACCTTTATTTATGGTAATAAAGAGGTGCATTTCGGATCATTTTTTATTGTGGTGGGCATTTTGTTTTTAGCTGAATGTAAATCATCATGGAATAAAGGTACCAGGCAGGGCAATGGAATAATATGGAAAATTGGAAAAAAATCCTCTTCCAACATTTATTTCTACCATGTTCTGATAATTGCGATAATTGACATTTTGTCGCAAAGAGGTGTGGTTCCCACACCGCCCATGTGGTTTAAGCCTTTGCTTATCATGGCAATCTGTGTGATTTTATTCTATTTTTTACCGCTGCTTTGGGAAAAGAGGTTAAAATCGCACTCTAGTACATGATGATATTTAAGTTTATAGTGGGGAGTAATATTTCACAATACAGACAGGTTGTAAAGTATGAACAAAAAAGAATTTTTAGAATTAAGTAATGATAGATTATTGTTCCTTGATGGTGCTACCGGAACTAACCTAATGAAGGCAGGAATGCCTGCAGGAGTGTGCCCTGAGAACTGGATCCTTGAACATAAGGATGTCATGCTGGATCTTCAGAGACGCTATGGCGAAGCAGGGTCCGACATTATTTATGCGCCGACCTTTACAGGTAACAGAATAAAGCTTGCAGATTACGGACTTGGCGACAGAATTGAGGAAATTAACACAGAGCTTGTTAAGCTTACCAAAGAGGCTGCACCTAACGCACTTGTTGCCGGTGATATTACCATGACCGGCAGACAGCTAAAGCCCATTGGTGATCTTGATTTTGAAGAACTAATAGAAGTTTACAAGCAGCAGATAAAGATTTTGGAGGCTGCAGGCTGTGACCTTCTGGTTATTGAGACTATGATGAGTCTTCAGGAGTGTCGAGCAGCACTCATAGCTGCAAAGGAAGTTAGTGACCTTGCTGTTATGGTAACTCTTACCTTTGAAGCAGACGGAAGAACACTTTACGGCTCTGATGCAGCATCAAGTGCTATTACTTTAGAAGCTCTTGGAGCATGTGCTATTGGAGCCAACTGTTCAACAGGCCCAGATAAGATGGTGGAGATTATCAGCAGTATGGCGGCTGTAACAAGTATTCCAATTATAGCCAAGCCAAATGCAGGACTTCCCTCTGTGGATGAAAACGGCAATACTGAGTACGACATGGATGCTGATACTTTTGTGGCTGAAATGGAGCAGCTTGTAAAGGCCGGGGCTTCAATTATCGGTGGCTGCTGCGGAACTACACCTGATTATATTAAGGGCATCAAAGATAAATATGGCTGCGTTAAGCCTTCTGAAATTAGAGATACGGAAGGAAATCCTATCCCAAGAAAAATTTGCGGAAGACGTTATCTTGCTTCAGAGCGAATGAGCTTTTCTTTTGACATGGATGATAATTTCATGATCGTAGGTGAGAGAATCAATCCAACCGGTAAAAAGAAACTTCAGGCAGAGCTAAGGGAAGGATGTCTTGATATGGTGGCTGATTTTGCTGCTAATCAGGAAAAAGAAGGTGCTTCAATCCTTGATATTAACGTGGGAATGAGCGGAATTGACGAAAAGGAAATGATGCTCAAGGTCATGGAAGAAGTCATGTCCATTACAGACCTTCCTCTTTGCATTGATACAAGTAGTGCTGAAGTAATGGAGGCAGCTCTTCGAATTTACCCTGGAAGAGCTCTAATGAATTCGATCTCTCTTGAAAAGGGTAAGGCTGAGAAATTCCTTCCTCTTGCCAAAAAATACGGTGCTATGTTTATTCTGCTTCCACTGGCGGAGGCACTTCCTAAGGATAGTCAGGAAAAGATTGATAATATTACCAAGCTGTCAGCCATGGCAGCTGACCTGGATATGACCAAAGAGGATATTGTTGTTGATGGCCTTGTGGCTACAGTAGGTGCTGATCCAAATGCGGCGCTTAATACTCTTGATACCATAGGGTATTGTCATGAAAACGGCTATGCTACGATTTGCGGATTATCCAATATTTCTTTTGGACTTCCTCAGAGAAGTAACGTAAATACAGCCTTTCTTACCATGGCAATTGCAAGGGGCCTTACCATGGCCATAGCAAATCCTTCTCAGGAAATGCTTGTAAATGCGTCATTTGCATCAGATCTTCTCCGTAAGAAGGAGGGAGCTGACGTCAGATACATTACCAGAATGGAAAGATATGCTGATGCAGCTCAAAATGTACCGGTCGCCAATCCGACAAAACCTGTTTTGGAAAACGATAATATTCTTGATATAATTAAGAAGGATGTACTTACCGGAAATAAAAGATCCATTGTAAAGGATACGGAAAAGGCAGTTAAGGAGGGATTTGCTCCCAGACAGATTCTTGATGATATCCTTATGCCGGCAATTAACGAAGTTGGAGATCTTTTTGATAAGGGCAAATATTTCCTTCCACAGCTTATAGCAGGAGCAGAGGCTATGAAGCTCTCTATTGGCTTTCTGGAGCCGCTTCTTAAGGAGGGAAATGATTCTGATAAAAAGCTTCCTTCAATAGTTATTGCTACAGTTCATGGTGATATACATGATATTGGCAAGAATCTTGTGGCTCTTATGCTCAAAAACTATGGCTTTGATGTGATTGACCTTGGAAAAGATGTACCAAGGGAAGAAATCATAAAGGCTGCCAAGGAGCATGATGCCAAGATCATAGCTCTTTCAGCGCTTATGACAACTACCATGAAAGAGATGAAAAATGTAGTGGAACTTGCTCATGCTGAAGGTCTTGATGCCAAGATAATCATAGGAGGCGCAGTTGTAACCCAGGACTACGCAGATGAAATCGGTGCTGACGGATATTCCTCAGATGCGGCCGATGCTGTCAGAGTTGTTAAAAACATCCTTGGAATAGAGTAAAAAGAAAAATCGTAATGTTGGAGGCTACCACATGAATGGTGCTGAAGTAATTGTAAAGTGTCTTGAAAAAGAAAATACTAAAGTTATTTTTGGCTACTCAGGCGTAGCAATAGATCCTTTTTGGAATAAGATGACGGAGTCCCGCATTAAGAGAGTTTTAGTGCGTACTGAGCAAAATGCTGCACACCTTGCCAGCGGCTACGCAAGAATAAGTGGCGGAGTTGGTGTATGTGCTGTGACTTCAGGCCCCGGGGCAACAAATCTTATAACAGGAATTGCTACAGCTTATGCAGACAGTATTCCTATGGTAGCAATCACAGGCCAGGTTAACAGCGACATGATCGGAAGCGATGTTTTCCAGGAAGCTGATATAACCGGTGCTGTTGAATCTTTTGTTAAGTATAGTTATCTGGTAAGAGATGTAGAAGATCTTCCAAGAATTATAAAAGAAGCATTCTACATTGCAGGTACGGGAAGACGCGGGCCTGTTCTTATTGATATTCCTTTTGATGTGCAGAATGCGGAATTTCCGGGCAAATTTTCATATCCGGAATCTATATCTATGAGAAGCTACAAGCCCACAGTTAAGGGAAATGTAGCCCAGATCAAAAAGGTCATAAAAGAAGTTGAGAATGCCAAGAGGCCTATAATCTGTGCTGGAGGCGGCGTTCATCTTAGTCAGGCAGTAGCTGAAATCAGAAAGTTTGCTGAACTTAACAGCGTTCCCGTTGTCTCTACTATGATGGGCATCGGTGTTATGCCTTCAGACCATCCGCTGTATTTTGGCATGGTGGGAAATAACGGACAGCCTTTTGCTAACAGAGCCATGAACGAATCAGACCTTCTTCTCATGGTAGGTGCAAGGGTTGCGGACAGAGCAGTTAACAGACCGGACCTTATTACCGAGAATAAAGTTATGGTACATATAGATGTGGATCCTGCAGAAATTGGCAAAAATGTTGGCCCCACAATTCCACTTGTTGGTGATATCAAGCATATTTTCCAGGATTTTCTTGAACAGGATGACCATGCGGATGATCATTCGGACTGGCTTGAAACTCTTAATTCCTACAAAAAAGAAATGGCTTCTGGAAGAACACCCTATGATGGTGACTGGGTTGAACCCAAGGACTTTATGGAAAAACTGTCAGCAGTGGTCAAGGATGATGCCATCTATGTTGCGGACGTAGGACAGAACCAGATGTGGTCCTGTGCTTACTACAAGGTTAAGGATGGAAGATTCCTTACTTCCGGCGGAATGGGAACCATGGGTTATTCAATTCCTGCTGCTATGGGAGCCAAGTTGGCTGATTCCGGCAAACAGGTTCTTGCCGTTACAGGAGATGGAGCCTTCCAGATGTCTATGATGGAGCTGGCTACAATGCGCCAGTATGGCGTAAATATCAAGATCATTGTTATGAAGAACGGCTTCCTTGGAATGGTACGTGAACATCAGCACTACGCCTACGATGACAATTATTCCATGGTAGAACTGAAAGGTGATCCTGATCTTTCTTTGATTGCTGCAGCCTATGGCATGGAATATATGAAGGTAACAGGAGAGGACGACATCACAGCTAAACTTAAACAGTTCTTTAGTGATGACCAGGCAGGAATCATGGAGGTTCGTGTTAACCCCATGGAACTTGTTAAGTATTAAGGGGGCACCAAATGCGTAGAATATATTCAATACTGGTTGAGAACAGAGCCGGTGTACTTTCTAAAGTGGCGGGGCTCTTTTCCAGGAGAAATTTTAATATTGACTCTCTTGTTGTAGGTGAAACCGCGGATAAAGCCATTTCAGCCATGACCATTGTTTCATCGGGAGACGAGCGTACAATTGAGCAGATTGAGAAACAGCTCAACAAAAAGATTGATGTAATTAAAGTTAAGACCTTTAAAGAGAGCATGTCCATTAATAGGGAGCTAATGCTTATCAAGGTCAAATACAATAAGGAAAACCGAAGGGACATCATGGAAAACTGCGAGATTATGCATGCCCAGATAGTAGATATGTCCAAGAATATGATGATGATACAGCTCTGCGATACCTCTGAGCGAATCGAACTCTTTATTGAAATGATGAGGAGTGTATCCATTGTAGAAATTGCTCGAACAGGTACCGTAGCTCTTACAAAATGTAAGGAACAGTAATCTTTATCTTTGAGGGGGATTAAGATATGTTCATGAATATGAAAAGAGCCAAGCTCATAGCCTGGGGCATGGCAATTTGTTTTTTGTTTATCCACGTGTTGATGCTCACAGTCTTTTGGCAGTGCGGCGTCAAGCCAATGGCGTATTTCAACATTTTCAGCATAGTATTCTACTTATTTATGCTTTATGTGGTGCATAAGGAGTTGCTTCCTTTTTATGCAGTGACTGTTTATTTGGAAGTGGCGCTTCACATGACTTTGGCTGTTATTCTCACCGGCTGGGGCAGTGGCTTCCAGGTTACACTTATCGGAATGAATGTTTTGGCGTTTTATGCCGAATATACCGGGCGTTCGCTCAAGCTTAAGTTTGTTCCCGTCCTTCCCATGGGAATTCTTGGTATGATCCTTTATCTGGGGACTTGCGTTTATCTGCAATTTTATCCGGCCCCATATTCTCTTCCCCAAATTGCTGAATTCTGGCTTTCAATACTCTGGGGAGTAATTGTTTTTGTAATCAATCTCTTTGTTTTACAGCTCCTGGTTTTGATTGTGGATTCTTCTGAAAAGCAGCTTGAATATCAGCTTTCTCATGACAAACTTACAGGTTTGCCCAACAGGTATTTTTTATCCAAGCATTTTGAAAAACTCCACAGTGACAATAAGCCTTATTGGATTGCTATCTCCGATATAGATGACTTTAAGAAGGTAAATGATGTTTACGGACACAATTGCGGAGACTATGTTCTTAAGAAGGTCGGAGAGATTTTGTCCGGCAAGGGCGCTATGTGCGGACGCTGGGGTGGTGAGGAATTTATTTTTGCCCAGGCTGGCTCTGAGAAATTATCTGATCCCTATGACTTTTTAAATGATC
This sequence comes from Butyrivibrio sp. VCB2006, assembly GCF_000420945.1. GTDB lineage: Bacteria > Bacillota > Clostridia > Lachnospirales > Lachnospiraceae > Butyrivibrio. The sequence continues at coordinate 91,989 of NZ_ATVX01000002.1, read as the reverse complement.
TTAGAAAGGCTATAAAGGATTATCCTTTTGAATATGACGGACAGAGAGTGAAAGTAACCATGACCTTTGGTCTTGCCTGTTCATCAGAAGGAAAAGAGATAGACGATATTATCCGCGATGCTGACGAAAAGCTTTATGCCGGTAAGCACAGTGGTAAAAATGTAGTTGTGGATGATAAACACTTTGAAAAACGCAAAATGACTGATTTGCAGGATCCGCTTACTCACGTTAAGAACAAGCTTGCCTACGAAAAGATGGAAGAGTCCCTTGGCTGGGATATTCAGAAGCATACGGCGCAGTTTGCTATTGTGAGAGTTCTTTTGCATAATTCCAATGAAATAAATGACAGGTTTGGAATTGATAAGAAAAATAAGTACATTATCGGGGCCTGCAGGATTATTTGTAGCGTATTTATGAATTCTCAGGTGTTCAGAGTGGATCAGGATGAATTCCTTGTTGTACTTACAAACCGTGATTACTATGACAGGGATGATCTTCTCTTGAAATTAAAAGATAAATATACCGAGACTATAAATAACAGTATGAATGAGCCTTGGGAAAGATATCACGCCGACTGTTTGGTAGAAACATACAGCGAAAAGGATTCGGATGTGGCCTCTGTTGTAAGGCGCCTTAAAGAGGCTAAATAACTATAAACTGAATAAAAATGGGATAGGTGGATTTTTTTGTCATAAGTATAAAAATGACAAGAAAATCCACTTTTTTTAGCCAACTCCATCTGCTAAAATCTTCCATATGAAAAACCAAAATGATGATATTTATCAAAAGAGAATAAGCAGGCAATACCTGATTTTGGTATTTACTCTTTTCTTTGTAGTAGCAACACTTCTTGCAGGGTCCCTATACTTTAGATTTTATAGGGCAGACATAACAAGGCAGGCAGAAAGTAAGGAATACGACAAGTACTTTGTGATGATAACGGACAATTATAAGTCTGATTTCTGGCAATCAGTGTATAGGGGAGCACTGGATACAGCCAAGGAACATGGTATTTATGTAGACTTATTGGGAGAGAATCTTTCGGGGGATTATTCCATAGAGGAACTGATGCGAATTGCCATAGCATCCGAGGTTGATGGAATAATCGTCTATGCCAGCGAAGCGCCGCAGATGGTAAGCCTTATCAATGAGGCTGTATCAAATGGAATTCCTGTTGTTACCTTATACGGAGACAGTACACACTCAGACAGGCTGAGTTTTGTAGGTGTGGGCGGATATAGCGTCGGCAAACTATACGGCAAGCAGATTGTTAACATTATCAAGGAAAAGAGAAGGCAGGAGCTCCTTGAAGCTAACAAGATTGAAGACAGGACTCAGGTCCAGATAGCGGTTCTTGCAAGTACAGATACGCTGGATGCGGGACAGAACATTATCATTTCTTCCATGCAGGATACCATAAGGCAGGAAAATGCTACAGATTCTGAGTTTGCAGTATCAATAGTTGCAGTGGATAATACCAATGCATTTGCAGTTGAGGAGTCTATCAGGGATATCTTTATGCAGGAGGAGGTTCCTGATGTAATAGTGTGCCTTAACGAGCTTAATACAATCTGTGCATATCAGGCCGTGGTTGATTTCAATAAGGTAGGCGAAGTAAATGTCCTTGGTTACTATGACTCAGAGGACATATTAAACGCCATAGACAGGGGCGGAATCTATGCCACAATATCAATAGATACCCTTCAGCTTGGACAGTATAGTGTTCAGGCTCTTTTGGATTACATGGAGCTTGGAAATACCAGCGAGTATTTTACTGCTGACACCATGCTTATAGATAAAGAAAACGTGGGTACATTTAAACACAGGGAGGAGCAGGATGAATAGATTTTTAAACAGCTCCCTCCAAACCAAGATCATTAGCGTCTGTGTTTTTGCCAACGTACTTATATTTGTTGTAAATATCTTTTTGCTGGTGGGAATAAACAGCATGTCCGGTGACATGGACATGGTCTACAAGGATAACAGGGCCCTTAACGAGCTTACAAGCGCGCTGGACGGGGTGCAGGATTCAATGACTCTATACCTTAGTTCCAAAACCAGTGACTCTTTGGAAAACTATTATATACACGCTCAGGAACTGGCTAATCTTGCGCAGGAACTTGATGACAGCATAACAGATCTTTCCTATAGGCGTATGGAGAGAAACATCAAGTACATGATCATGAACTACCTTGATGAGGTAGAGGGAACCATAGATGGTAAGCGTGGAAGAAACGTAGAAAAATACAGGGCCGGTTACGAGAGATCGGCAGAGCTTTATGGAGATATCAAGGCTTATCTTTCAAGACTAAACCTTGAGCTTTTTGTGGTAAACTCCGATAATTTCAGTTCTCTTTTAACTGCCTTCAGGTACTTTGAAATTGTGGCCGTTGTAGTGATGACACTGGTAATGATAGGAAATGTCTTTATTGTCACAAGTTTTGTAAAGACAATGATACTTCCTCTTAAAAAGCTTTCTGATTCGGCTGATGAAGTATCGGATGGTAACTTTGATATAGTTCTTCCAAACGTTCATTATAACGACGAGGTGGGAATTGTTATCGGAGCCTTCAATAAGATGGTTATCAGTATAAGGGACTATATTGAGAGGCTTCGTGAAAGTCTTGAAAAAGAAAAGGACATGCAGGAAAAAGAGCTTACTATGGAGGCACATCTTAAGGATGCACAGCTTAAGTATTTAAAGGCCCAGATCAATCCGCATTTTCTTTTTAATACCCTTAATGCCGGAGCCCAGCTTGCAATGATGGAGGGGGCTGACAGGACCTATGAGTACGTACAGACAGTGGCTGACTTTTTCAGATATAATGTCAAAAACAGACAGGATACCGTAAGGATAAGGGAAGAAGTAAATCTTGTAGATAATTACATTCAGATTCTGAACGTAAGGTTTTCAGGTGATATCGGCTATGACAAGCAGGTGGATGAAAGGCTTCTTGATTACAAGATGCCAAGTATGATACTTCAGCCTATAGTTGAAAATGCTGTAAACCATGGCATAAGGGAAATGGCCGGGGAAGGTAAGATTCTTTTAAAGGTTTACAGAGAGGACGATAAGCTATGCATCAGTGTCGTAGATAACGGCAAGGGCATGGATGAGGAAACAATAGAAGAGATTCTTTCCGGTACAAGAAATCCAGACAAGATAAGCTATGACAACAATGGTATGGGAATGGATAATGTAATATCCAGACTACGAATATTTGCCGGAACGCAGGATGTGATCAGTATACAAAGCGGTGGCACAGATATGGGATGTGAAGTTAAGATAAGCTTGCCGCTTGGGGGAAATTAAGTATGTACAGAGTTATGCTGGCCGATGACGAAGGAATCGTTATCGACTCAACTAAGTTCATAATAGAAAAAGAGTTTGGCAATACCTGTCAGGTTGAATTTGCCAAGTCGGGGCGAAGGGTAATAGAACTGGCGGAGGTTTTCAGACCGGATATAGCCATTATAGATATTCATATGCCCGGAATAAACGGTATTGACGCCATTAGGGAAATGCAGCGGTTTTGTCCAAACACAGTTTTCATTGTGATGTCGGCCTATGATAAGTTCGACTACGCCAAGGAGGCCATAAAACTTGGGGTAATGGAATATATTACCAAGCCTATGGAGAGGACCAAGGTGGTTGGAGTTCTTAAAAAGGCCATGGAGCAGATAGATTCTGACAGGGAAAAGAGAAGCAACGAGCTACTTATTAAAGAAAAGCTTGAGACGGTAGAGCCTATCATAGAAAACGGCCTTATTTATGACATTCTTTTGCAGGAGCATTTCGAGGAGGATATAGATAATTACAGAACCATCCTTGGAATAAATGAAAACTATGGATACATGATGGCTATTGTGTGTGGAGATTCCCAGGAAGGTAACCACATGACAAATGCGATCGGAAGTTCAGTCAAGGTATCCGGCAAGTTCCAGGAAATTAGAGAAGGCGTTAAGAGCTTTTTTAACTGTAAGATAGGAAATGTAATGGCCAATAAGATTGCCATACTGATTCCCTGTAATGAATCAGAGATGGAGCTGTCTGAGAGGTCGGAGCTTATTGACAGAGCCAGAGAGATGGCAAGGTATTTAAGGAAACGGACAGACATAAGCTTTAGGGTCGGCATTGGAGGCGTTAAGCCGCTTAAGGAATTGGGGGATTCCTACAAAGAGGCCTTAAACGCGCTAATTGCTACAACCGGTACGGTAGCCCATTCGGACGATCTTAATACCGCCTGCGACTATGAGGACGGATATCCCAAGGCTTTAGAGAAACCTCTTTTTGAAGCGGTAAGTAAGGGAGATCTTAACGAGACCAAGGTGATAGCCGAGAAATATGCAGACTGGATGTGCAAAAAAGCTATGGACGGCGATCTGATGTCCATGAGACTTAAGGTACTGGAGTTTTCTCTTTATGCGGAACATCTGGCTTACCAGAGCGGAGGCCAGACCTACAGGTACTCAAGCAGGAACAACTATTTGCCTGAGATCATGGCTCTTACAGATACGGATTCCATCAAGAACTGGTTTATGGAAAAGGTGGCTACAGCCTGCAGAGATGTGGCAACCAAGAAGGAGGAAAGATCCGGAAATATCATTAAGACAGCCAAGGACTATATAGATGCACATTTCAATAAGGATATATCTTTAGATGACGTATCCAAGGTTGTGAATATCTCTCCTTATTACTTTAGCAAGATATTCAAGGAAGAGAGTGGTCTTAACTTTATTGAGTATCTGACTAACGTCCGTATAGATAAGGCCAAGAAGCTATTGGAGAGCTCCAATCTTTCGGTAAAAGAAATATGTGTATCCTGCGGATATTCCGATCCCAACTATTTTAGCAGGAGCTTCAAAAAAAACGTGGGAGTAACACCAACGGAATATAAAGAAAGATATTAGGGGGCAAAAACATGGGGAAAAAGAGAAGAGTTTTTGACATTGTTTTATGCATTCTTTTGATTATCTGTTTGCTTTGTGGCTGTGGGAGCGCGGCCAAAGAATCTGTAAGTAATGGCAAATCAGGCGAGGATAAGATACAGATCGGTATGTGCTTTGATTCCTTTGTTATAGAGAGATGGCAAAGGGACAGAGATGTATTTGTCTCTACAGCCAAGGAGCTTGGGGCAGAGGTTAACGTTCAGAATGCCAACGGGGATCCGAACAAGCAAAAAGAACAGATTGACTATTTTATCAAGAAGGGTATGGATGTAATAGTCATCATTAGTATCGATCCGGAGAAAATTGCAGATTCGGTTAAAAAGGCACAGGATGAAGGAATCAAGGTAATTGCCTACGACAGACCCATTACAGGAGCAGGAGCGGACCTATATATATCTTTTGACAATGAGATGGTTGGAGAGATGATGGGGAAGGCTTTCGTAGATAACGGACTTGTAAACGGTAAGGTCGTAATGATCTGTGGATCTCTTACAGACAACAATGTTCCAATGGTCTGTGAGGGTTTTGAAAGAGTCATGGAAGAAAACGGCAATGAGATTCTGGATGTCTTTTACGCAGATGGATGGAAGGCAGAGGCAGCAGGCGACTACGTATATGAGCACACAGACCTGATAGAACAGGCTGATGCAATAATGTGCGGCAACGACGATCTTGCCAGCAGAGTGGTGTATGCTCTTTCGGAAAAGAGGCTTGCCGGCAAGAAAATGGTTGTAGGTCAGGATGCAGACCTTGAAGCCTGCCAGAGAATAGTGGAAGGTACGCAGCTTATGACTGTATATAAGCCTATCGAGAAGCTGGCTAAAAGAGCGGCAGAGGCAGCAGTTATGCTGGCAAGTGGTGAAGAACTATCGGAAGATGAGCTGTCAAATTATTACGATGGTAAAAAGGATGTACCTTATCTTAAGATAGAAACTATCAGCGTATCCAAGGACAATATGGATGAGGTTATAGTAAACAGCGGATTTCATTTAAAAGAGGATGTGTATCTGAACGTTCCGGATATGGCATCAAACTGACGTAAACGTTATAGCACTAATTCAGAATACGGATGGCAGTGTTAGCAAAATAATGCTAGCACTGCTGTTTTTTTGTCTTTTTCCATGACGAAAATATGCAGAACATCGCAAGTTATTGCTTATTTCCATGTGTTAAATTCTTACTTGCAAGGGGCAAACGAAATGCAACTTGAATAGCAATTATTAACTATCAAAAAAGTATTGTTGGAGGAAAAAGAAATGAAGAAAAAGTTACTTAGTGCAGTCTTAGCTGTAGCAATGACAGCATCACTTCTTGTTGGCTGTGGAAGCCAGGCCGATGTTAAGGGCGCAACAAGAGGAAACGGAAAGGTCGGAGTTGCAATGCCAACCAAGGACCTTCAGAGATGGAACCAGGATGGAGCCAATATGGAAGAGCAGCTTAAGGCTGCAGGCTATGATGTTGACCTTCAGTACGCTTCAAACGATATTGCAACTCAGGTTTCTCAGATTGAGAACATGATCAGTAAGGGAGCACAGGTACTGGTTATTGCATCTATCGATGGCGATTCACTTGGAACTGTTCTTGCTCAGGCCAAGGAGCAGGGGGTTAAGGTTATCGCTTATGACCGTCTCATCATGAACTCAGACGCTGTTTCTTATTACGCAACCTTCGATAACTACATGGTTGGAACCAAGCAGGGCGAGTATATCAAGCAGCAGCTTGATCTCGACAATGCAGCTGGTCCGTTCAATCTTGAGATCTTCACAGGTGATCCCGGTGACAACAATGCAAGATTCTTCTATGGCGGTGCTATTGATGTTCTTAAGCCATACATCGAGTCAGGTAAGCTTGTAGTTCAGTCAGGTCAGGTTGATTTTGATAACGTTGCAACAGCTAACTGGTCAACTGAGAACGCACATGCAAGAATGGATGCCATCATCTCAGCTAACTATGCTGATGGTACAAAGATCGATGCAGTTCTTTGCTCAAGCGATTCAACAGCGCTCGGCGTAACAAATTCACTTATGGCTAACTACACAGGCGAGTGGCCTATCATCACAGGTCAGGACTGCGACGTTGCCAACGTTAAGAACATGATTGCAGGAAAGCAGTCAATGTCTATCTTCAAGGATACAAGAACTCTTGCAGCTAAGACAGTAGAAATGGTTGACGCTATCATGAAGGGCACAGAGGCTCCTGTAAACGATACATCAACATACAACAACGGAACTGGAGTTATTCCTTCATTCCTTTGCGAACCTGTATTTGCTGATGCAAGCAACTACAAAGAGCTTCTTATCGATTCCGGATATTACACAGAGGATCAGCTTAAGTAATTTGATTTTGAGGCGGGTCGCCTTAGGCCCGCCTTTACTATGAAAAAAGGAGGAGGGGCTAATAGTGGAGAAAATCTTACTGGAAATGAAGAATATCACCAAGACATTTCCCGGAGTTAAAGCACTTGATAATGTAAATCTCCAGGTTACAGAAGGCGAAATACATGCGCTGGTCGGTGAAAACGGAGCTGGAAAATCCACCCTTATGAACGTACTTAGCGGAGTATACCCTTACGGTTCGTACGAAGGCGATATTATCTATGATTCACAGATATGTCAGTTTAATGCAATAAAAGACAGCGAAGAAAAAGGAATTGTAATTATTCATCAGGAGCTGGCGCTCATTCCGTATATGACAATTGCGGAAAACATGTTCCTTGGAAATGAGAGAGGAACAAAATACAAGATTAATTGGAACGAAACTAACGAACTTGCCAGAAAGTTCTTGAACATAGTTGGTTTGAATGAAAGTACCCAGACACTGATCAAGGATATCGGAGTTGGTAAGCAGCAGCTTGTAGAAATAGCCAAGGCTCTTTCCAAGGATGCAAGGCTTCTTATTCTGGATGAGCCAACTTCATCACTTAATGAGACTGATTCCAGGGCACTTTTGGATCTTTTGCTAAGGCTAAAAAGAGAAAGAAATCTGACCTCTATCATTATTTCCCACAAACTAAATGAAGTATCTTACGTAGCAGATAAGATCACAGTCATAAGAGACGGTTCAACTATCGAAACTCTTACAAAGGGTGTGGACGATTTTTCTGAGGCAAGAATCATCAAGGGAATGGTAGGAAGAGAACTGTCAGACAGATTCCCTAAGAGGCAGCCCCATATTGGAGATGTGGTAATGGAGGTCAGAAATTGGAACGTCTACCATCCTCTTCACAAGGACAGAAAGGTCTGCGACAACGTAAACATTAACGTCAGAAAAGGAGAAGTTCTTGGTATTTCAGGCCTTATGGGAGCAGGAAGAACAGAGCTTGCCATGAGTATCTTCGGAAAAAGCTATGGGGAGAATATTTCCGGAGATATTTATCTTAACGGCAAAAAAGTGGCCTTTAACACTGTAAATAGTGCCATTAAGCATGGACTTGCCTATGTTACCGAGGACAGAAAGGGCAATGGCCTGATCCTTACAAATCCCATTAAGATAAATACAACTTTAGCTAATCTTGAAGCGGTCAGCACCAGAAGAGTTATTGACAAGCACAAAGAATATGCGGTTGCTGTGGACTACAAAGAAAAGCTAAAGACTAAGTGCCCAAGCGTTGATCAGAACGTGGGCAATCTAAGCGGTGGTAATCAGCAGAAAGTTCTTTTGGCAAAATGGATGTTTGCTGATCCGGAGATATTGATCCTGGATGAGCCTACCCGTGGTATTGATGTAGGTGCTAAATATGAGATTTACTGCATAATTAATCAGCTGGTGGCAGAGGGCAAATCAGTAATAATGATTTCCTCAGAGATGCCGGAAATTCTGGGAATGTGCGATCGAATTTATGTAATGAACGAAGGCAGAATGGTTGGGGAACTAGATGCTAAGGATGCAACTCAGGAAAAGATAATGACCTGCATCTTAAAGCCTGCCTATATTAAGGAGGAGTCGGTTTCATGAATAAAGATAAAGTATTTGAGTTCTTGAAAAAGAACACAATGGTAATTGTACTTATAATTGTTCTTTTGTTTTTTAATTGGCAGACCCAGGGCGCAATCCTTATGCCAATGAATGTAAGTAACCTTATATCACAGAATGCATATGTATTTATTCTTGCAACCGGTATGCTTTTGTGTATCTTAACAGGTGGTAATATCGATCTTTCTGTAGGTTCTGTCGTATGTTTTGTAGGTGGTGTTGGTGCAATACTCATGGTTAATCTTGAGGTTCCTGTACCACTGGCAATCCTTATAATGATCCTTATCGGTACCGCAATCGGTGCTTTCCAGGGCTTCTGGATCGCCTTCGTAAGAATTCCTCCTTTCATCGTTACATTGGCAGGAATGCTTGCTTTCAGAGGCCTTTCCAATGTGGTTCTTGGCGGACTTACTGTTCCCATCACAGACAAAACAAGCTTTGTAAATCTTTTTGGCGGCGGTGCCGATTGCTATATTCCTGATTTCTTTGGAAACGGCGACCTTAACATGACATGTCTTTTCGGAGGTCTTCTCGCTGCAATTGCTTTGGTTTCTCTTAATCTGTACAGCAGACAGAAAAAGAAGGCCAGCGGCTATGATGTAGAGCCAATCTGGGCCTTTGGATTTAAGATCGTTCTTATTGCTGCAGCACTGGTTCTTTTCTCTTATAAGCTTGCTCAGCATAAGGGCATTCCTACAGTTCTTATCTGGGTTCTTGTAGTAGTTATCATTTATGGCTACATTACCAGCAGCACAACAACAGGTCGTTACTTCTATGCAGTTGGTGGCAATGAGAAGGCTACAAAGCTTTCCGGTATCGACACAAACAAGGTTTACTTTCTTGCTTATATGAACATGGGATTCCTTGCTGCTCTTGCAGGAATGGTTACCATTGCAAGACTTACTTCAGCTCAGCCAACCTATGGACAGAACTATGAGATGGATGCTATTGGATCCTGCTTTATCGGCGGCGCATCAGCATACGGCGGAATTGGTACAGTTCCGGGGGTTATTGTAGGTGCGGTTCTTATGGGGGTAATCAACCTTGGTATGTCACTTATGGGCGTTGATGCCAACATGCAGAAGGTTGTAAAGGGAGTGGTCCTTCTTGCAGCTGTTATCTTTGATGTTGTTTCAAAGCGCGGTGGAAAGATGATTGTTAAGAACTAATATTAAATATCTATAAATTCGGGCAGGGGCTTGCTAAAGCGCGATAGCAGTCCCTGCTTTTTTGCGCGATAACCATGCTGTTTTTGGGTAAAAAAAGTACTGAAAAAAGGATGTTAAAAAAATATCAAAAACCATTGAAATATAGGAAAAAGTGTGTAAAAATAAGATTGGTGTTCTGCGGTCGGCATATATTTCGCATGAATGCCATCTAGGGATCATTCCCATCTAGGTAGTAAGTAATGAAAGTTACTTTACATAACGAAAGGAGATTTTTCACATGATTTACTCAACAGAGGTAAAAAATATGTGTCCCGTAACACAAGGGGTACATCATGGCGCAGCTCCCATTCCTGAAGAGGCTAAGTGGGTTAAGTCAAAAGAGATCAAGGACATTTCAGGCTATACACATGGTATTGGCTGGTGTGCGCCTCAGCAGGGTTGCTGTAAGCTTTCACTTAATGTTAAGGATGGTATCATCCAGGAGGCTCTTGTAGAGACTATCGGATGTTCAGGTATGACACATTCAGCAGCTATGGCTTCTGAAATTCTTCCTGGCCTTACAGTACTTGAAGCTCTTAACACAGACCTTGTTTGTGACGCTATCAACACAGCTATGAGAGAGCTCTTCCTTCAGATCGTATACGGACGTACACAGTCTGCATTCTCAGAGGATGGACTTCAGATCGGTGCTGGTCTTGAGGATCTTGGTAAGGGTAACCGTTCAATGGTTGGTACTACATACGGAACACTTGAAAAGGGACCTCGTTACCTCGAGCTTACAGATGGTTACATCACAGATATCGCTCTTGACGAGAATGATGAGATCATCGGATACAAGTATGTTAACTTTGGTAAGATGATGGACTTCATCAAGGCTGGTGATGATGCAAACACAGCTCTTGAGAAGGCTAAGGGACAGTATGGACGTGTGGCAGATGCAGCTAGATGCATCGACCCAAGACACGAGTAATAGGTAAGGAGGAATAATAAAATGGCTTTATTTGAATCATATGAAAGAAGAGAGCCCCAGATCCTGGCTTGCCTTAAGGAGTATGGAATTTCTTCTATCGAAGAGTGTAGAGATATTTGCATGAATGCTGGAATCGATGTTTACAAGCTCATCGAGGGCATTCAGCCAATTTGCTTTGAGAACGCTAAGTGGGCTTACACAGTAGGTGCTGCTATCGCAATCAAGAAGAACTGCAGAAAGGCTGCTGATGCAGCTGCAGCAATCGGTATTGGTCTTCAGGCTTTCTGTATTCCTGGATCAGTTGCTGATCGTCGTAAGGTAGGTCTTGGCCATGGTAACCTTGGTAAGATGCTTCTTGAAGAGGATACAGAGTGCTTCGCATTCCTTGCAGGTCACGAGTCATTCGCAGCTGCTGAGGGTGCTATCGGTATCGCAGAGAAGGCTAACAAGGTTCGCCAGAAACCTCTTAGAGTTATTCTTAACGGTCTTGGAAAAGACGCAGCTCAGATCATTTCTCGTATCAACGGTTTCACATATATTGAGACTGAGTACGATTACTACACAGGTGAGGTTAAGGAAGTATTCAGAAAGTGCTACTCAAAGGATGCTAATTCACCTCGTGCAAAGGTTAACTGCTACGGTGCTAACGATGTTCAGGAAGGCGTTGCTATCATGTGGAAGGAGAACGTTGACGTATCTATCACAGGTAACTCAACTAACCCTACAAGATTCCAGCACCCAGTTGCAGGTACTTACAAGAAGGAGCGTACAGAGGCTGGCAAGAAGTACTTCTCAGTTGCTTCAGGCGGCGGTACAGGACGTACACTTCACCCAGATAACATGGCTGCAGGCCCAGCTTCTTATGGTATGACAGATACTATGGGACGTATGCACTCAGATGCTCAGTTTGCCGGATCTTCATCAGTTCCTGCTCACGTTGAGATGATGGGTCTTATCGGCGCTGGTAACAACCCTATGGTTGGTATGACAGTTTCAACTGCTGTATCAATCGAAGAGGCTGCTAAGGCTGGCAAGTTCTAATTTGACTTGATAATAAAAGAAGTTTTGCTTTGGTTATACCAGAGCAAAACTTCTTTTTTGTAGTTATGATAGGAGAAAAGTACTTACAGTTCGTATAAGTTTCTTCGCAAATTACATTTTTACAGAAATAATCAATAGCAGTCCCAATTATAGGTTGCTTTCTCAAAATCAAAGGCTTTAAGTGCATCAGAGGAGATGAAGAAGTTTCCAACACCTGAGTCGCCCCACATAATGCTGATATCATCAGATGTGTCATCTGAATCCATCTGGAATAAAAGAACATCATTTTCACCGGGGTTTCTTGGATCTTCCTGCGTGAAATAAGGGTAACCAAGCATCTTGTGGCCTTGAGATTCATTGAAGGTCTCTGACAGATAATCGAATGTATCTGAATCAAGGAATTTGAAAAGCTTGGAATAAGCTTTAATATCATAAGTATACATATCTATACCAAACTTATCTTTGAGAGTCTTTGCAAATACACTTTCAAATTCGCAACAGCCAAATCCTATAAACTCTTCATCTTCTTTAAACTTAAGTGCGTAGCAGTCGGAAAGAGGAGCATATTTCCCATCTGCTCCGGCAACTTGATTTAGATCACTTGCAGCTTTGATTCCAAGAGCCTTAACGCTTTCTTCTGTTACGGATGGATCAATGGTTTTGTGATATACAACCTTGTAGCCTTTCTCATCATCCAGGCCCATAATATCATCACAGCTAATTAAGAACTGAAGAAGCCCGGTACTTGGCAGTAGTGAAAGTTCAGATGAAGAGTCTTTTCCTGTTGAAAGATTATTCTGTAATTCTGAAAGATTAATCTGTGCCAGGAGAACTAGCTTTACGCCTTCTGAATTTACCGGATACTCCATATCAATAGGCCAGTATGGATATCCTCCGAATTTGCTGTCTGTAAGAGCAATGCATTCTTTTACGTAGGGCTCTATTCGGATCACTTTCTTCATAGAGTTTCTTTTGATTTCCCCGGCAAGTTCTTCAAGTTTGTCCTTCTGAATAAAGAGCTTGCTGTCTTCCACATAGACTGGGGCATCGTTATGCTCCTCGGATTCGTTGTCGTCTGTGTCGATAGACAGATTGAATTCCATCTCTTTAACTTTGCCGCTAAGAAGCTGCTTGATTAAATATAAAATACTACTCATTTTCATACACCTCGTTTAAGTTGATGCATATCATAATAACATAAAGAGCCATCCTTGGCATTATGCAAAGAATGGCTCCTTTATGTTTTATCGTTTTATCTTCTCTTTTCTGGATAGGCCTCGTAGAACTTATCCTTATCCTCATACATTCTCTCGTCAGCGTAGCGCATGGCAAGACGGAGATTACCGGAATCAGGGTCGTGATAATATCCTATGGCGAAATAGAGCCAATCCGGATCGCTGGCTTTTTTTCTTAGTATCCTTATCTTATTTTCAAAGTCAGCCGCAGATGAAAACGATACAATTACAAATTCATCGCCGCCGGCTCTATAGATTTTATCATCAGTAAATACTTCTTTTAACACGTCAGCTGCATATACAAGAAGCTTATCGCCCTGGTCGTGGCCACCGTTATCATTGATAGATTTAAGTCCGTTCAGGTCACAGAAAGCAACGCTTAGTGGCCTAGGATTAAACTCCAATTTAAGGGACAACTCATCCACATTAACATTCATGCAGTTTCTGTTATAAACGCCGGTTAGCATATCGATATTGCTAAGGTATTCAAGCCTTTGTAAAAAGAGATGGTTGGCTACTTCCGATCCAAGGAAGAAGGAGATAAGTTCAATGGTTTCCTTGATCCTTACAAGGTGAGAAACATCGAAATTAGTGATATAGAGATATCCAATAATTGCATTTTGATGAAGGAATGGAACAAGGCACAGACTGACCACGCCATTTTCTCTAAGTGTTTTAACCCACTCAGGTGCCCTTTCTTTCATGGCAGCCATATCATGTTCATCTTTTATTATGATACTGTTAGTCTGCTTAACAAGTTCTTTCCAGCTATCAACTATGGAATAGGGGATTCTTGAAAAAACATCCCTTACATTTATCTTATTGTCAGCAACGGAAGCACTGACTACTTCGAAGGACTTAAAGTCATCATCAATAGTTATGGTGCTGGCTGCGTAGGAATCAGTGTATTCACGGATTTCTTTTGTTACAATTTCCATACTTTCCTGGAATTTCTTTTCGCCTCTTAGTTCCAGACAGGATTTAATAACAAAACTTGCTATATCGGGAGATACGGCTGCAAATTTACCGGTATCCAGTTCCTTGTTCAGAGTATAGGAGAACTGACAAAATGAACAGCCCGGATCGTCGCATTCTTCAACTATGGGATTTAAAATATCCTGAGTCCAAAAGCCGTACATTCTGGTGGTGTCTACATATGTGTTTATGTATTCTTTATTCCAGGCAGCTCTAAAACAAACATCTTCAAAGTTTGGCTCTTTGGGAAGATGCATAGTATATAACTGGTTCTCAATTTCTTTTTCAAAACCGTCATATTCAATATGGGCATCATGCTCAGTATTGGCGAACATGTCATAGTAGCTTTTTTTGAAGGCCTCGTTTATAACTCTGAACTGAACTTCTCCGCATTTGCCATCCGGAAGCTTTTCTACAGATAGGATAGCGCTGGGAATGAGAGATTGGTTAACATAGTCCTTAAGCCTTTTGTATTTATCTTCGTTCATATTATTTCACCATGTCAGGATGATTGTAGTAGAAGTCTTCCTTGAATTCCTGCTCATATTCGTTGGCAAATCTCATAGCAGTGTGGAGGTTTCCTTCTGTCATATCGGTGTAGTAGCCTACTGTGAAGTATACCCAGTCAGGGTCGTGAGCCTTTTCTTTTAACATCTTAATCTTTTCATCAAAGCTCTTTTCGTTACTGTTGGTGGAGATGATGGCAAATTCATCGCCGGAGGATCTGAAGATAAAATCATCCTTGAAAACGTCCCTGAGGATCTTACCTGCGTCGTTGAGCAGATTGTTGCCGGCATCGTGACCTTGCTGAATGTTGACGGTTCGCAGAGTGTTAAGGTTACAGAAAGCAACACTAAATGGTGTATGGTTGATCCTAAGTTCCATTGCAAGCTCGTCAACCTTGGAATTCATGGCATTTCTGTTCATGACACCGGTTCTGATATCAAGAGAACTGAGAGTTTTAAGTTTTTCAACGAAGATGTGATGAGCCACCTCCGAAGAGAGGAAGAAAGATACCATTTCAATAGTATCCTTAATCCTTGAAAGCTTGACTATATCGAAATTAGTTATATAGAGGTAGCCGATGATCATGTTCTGATGAATGAACGGGGCAAGACATAAAGTTCTTACGTCATTATCTCTAAGGGTTTTAACCCATTCCGGGGCACGTTTCTCTATGGCTTTCATGTCATCCTCGTTTCTGATGATGACGCAGTCAGTGCCGGAAACCAGATCTTCCCAGGATTCCACAACTTCATAAGGAATATCGGCAAACAGTTCGTGAAGACTTTTAAGGTTGTTTCTGACACTTTCACTTACTATTTCAAATCTGAACAGATCTTTGGAAACGGTCATTATTGAAGCGGCAAAAGAATCAGTAAATTCCCTTATATCTTTTGTTACAGTGGCCATTGTTGCATAAAAATCCTCATCTTTACGCAGGTTTATGCAGGTTCTGATAACAAAGCTGGCGATGTCAGGAGAGATTATTGAATACTTACCTGAATCAAGCTCTTTGTAAAGGCTATATATGAACTGGCAATAGCCAACCTTTGAGTCACCGTTGTTGGAAATAGGAATTACGATATCCTCAGTCCAATACCCATAAAGTCTGGTGGTATCTACATAAGCATGGTAATGTTCATTATTCCAGGCAGCCTTAAACAAAATCTCTTCGAAGTTGGGATCGCTTGGAATCTTTGCATCATAAGACTGGCCTTCGACATTTTCGCCGGTCATGCTGAACTTGTTATTTGTGGCCAGCATTATTATCTGTCCGCAGGTGCCATCTTCCTTTTTCTCAACGGAAAAAACAGCACTGGGCATATTGCAAAGATTAACGATTGTTTTCAGGGTTTCATAATCGATACCAGACATCCTAGCCTCCATATGGTCAAAAATTACGCCATTACGATTATATTTTTACTATTATATAATAACATATTGTTAACTAAAAAACATTCATTTGTGTTTTTGCAATTATTAAAAGCTTATAAATAAAAACTGTATTTTATGGCAAAAAAATGATGAAAATAAGGGGGATTAGTCACTTCCTTAAGGAGAATTCTTGAAGTATAATTACTAGTAAGCAGTGCAGCGGTCAGCTGCGCTGAAATGTTTATAGTATAGAGCAGACAACTTGTTTTATATTATAGAGAGGAGAAAAGGGGATGAGTAGTGTTTCATATGCGGTATTCTGGCTGCTACTTACTGTTATTCTTGCAGTTATTGAACTTTCCACTATGGGTCTTATAACTATCTGGTTTGCCATAGGCAGTGCTGTAACTATAATTGTGGCGCTACTTGGTGGCAATATATGGGTGCAGCTTTTTACATTTGTAATAGTTTCCACGGTTATTCTTTTAACTGTCAGGCCTATTGCAGCGAGCCACTTTAATAATCAGATCAAGAAAACCAATATTGACGCCATTGTTGGAAGGAAACTCATTGTCAAAACGGATATTGACAACATAAAAGGAACAGGTAAAGTAGAAATGGATGGTTCTACCTGGCTTGCAGCTTCCAGCATTGATGAGGTGGTTATCGAAGCGGGAGCAGAGGTTAGAGTAGTACGTGTTCAGGGAGCAAAGCTTATTGTTGAAAGGGAGGTTATATAATGTCTATTTATGTTATTATCGTTCTTATTATTCTTATTTTGATTCTTTTTGCTGCTAACATTAAGATCGTGCCTCAGGCTCATTCATATGTTGTTGAGAGACTTGGCGCTTACAAGGAGACTTGGGATGTAGGTCTTCACATCAAGGTGCCTTTTATTGACAGAGTTGCAAGACAGGTTGATCTTAAGGAGCAGTATTGCGATTTCCCGCCTCAGCCTGTAATTACACAGGACAACGTTACAATGCAGATCGATTCTATCGTATTCTTCAGAATTTCAGATCCTATGGCATATGCTTATGGTGTAAGAAATCCTATCGGAGCTATTGAGAATCTTACTGCTACAACACTTCGTAACGTAATCGGTTCGCTTACTCTTGATGAGACTCTTACATCACGTGATCAGATTAATGCTCAGATGCAGGATGCCCTTGATATTGCAACAGACCCATGGGGCATCAAGATCACAAGAGTAGAGCTCAAGAACATCAATCCTCCTGAGCAGATCAGAGACGCCATGGAGAAACAGATGAAGGCTGAGCGTGAAAAGAGAGAGAAAATCCTCTTCGCAGAAGGTGAGAAGCAGTCACAGATCACTGTTGCAGAAGGTGAGAAGCAGAGTAAAATCCTTCAGGCTGAAGCTGATAAGCAGGCTACAATCCTTAGAGCTGAAGCTGAGAGGGAAAAGAGAATCCGTGAGGCTGAAGGTCAGGCTGAAGCTATTAAGAGCGTTCAGAGAGCTAATGCCGAAGGTATCAAGATGTTAAAGGAAGCCGGAGCTGATGAGTCAGTTCTTACACTTAAGAGCCTCGAGGCATTCGAGAAAGCTTCCGACGGACAGGCAACCAAGATCATCGTTCCTTCAAATATTCAGGGAATAGCAGGTCTTGCCCAGTCAATCAAGGAAGTTGTTAAATAATAAGGATTATTTATGTCATCAAACAAACGATTCAAATCCAATACGGATTTAGTACTATATTTCCTTCGTGGAAATAAAAGATTTTTCTTTTTAAGTATTATCTTTTCAGTTCTTGTTACATTTTTTGATCTTATTAATCCTAAAATCATACAGTACACTGTCGACTTCTGCATCTCAGATGCAGAGTCGGACAGTGTGCCTGTCTATTTAAAGAGTATTATGGATGGCCTTGGCGGAAGAGAGTTTCTGCGAGGTCATCTGTATTATATTGCCCTTGTAGTGGCTGTTGTGGCTTTTCTAACAGCAGCGTCAAGGTATCTTTTCAGACTCTGTAATTCCATGGGAGCAGAGAAGCTTATCCAGCGAATGAGAGATAAGTTGTTTGAACATATCATGCACCTGCCCTTTACCTGGCATGGGGAGAATCATACCGGAGATATTATTCAGAGATGCACCTCCGACGTTGATACTATCAAAATGTTCATTTCCGAACAGATGCTTGCTCTTTTCAGGATTGTTATAAGAATCATCGTTGCCATGTACTTCATGATAGGTATCAGCATACCTATGGCAATTGTTTCAGCAGCTTTTATTCCAATAATAGTTATATATTCAAGCTTTTTTCATAAGAGAATCAGAACTGAATTCGAGAGAGCTGACAGCGAAGAGGGAAGGCTTTCGGCCACTGCCCAGGAGAATCTTACCGGTGTAAGAGTTGTCAGGGCTTTTGGCCGTGAGAAATATGAAAAAGACAGATTTGTTAAGCAGAACGCGGAGTATACCCAGCTGTGGATCAATCTTATGAAGACCTTGGCTGCTTTCTGGTCATCGAATGATCTGATTTCCGGGCTTCAGGTAATGCTGATAACTGTTCTCGGTGCTGTGTACTGTGTTCAGGATTCTATTACGGTTGGCGAGTACATGGCGTTTGTTGCTTATAATGCAATGCTTGTCTGGCCTGTACGTGCTCTTGGTCGAATTATTTCCGAGATGAGTAAGGCGGGAGTATCTATTGAGCGTATTGCTTATATCATGAATTCTGAGATCGAACAGGATAAAGAAAATGCATCCGAACCTGCCATGAATCAGGATATTACTTTTGATCATGTTTCATATGCCTATGAAAACGGCGGAGGAGATGTGCTGAAGGATGTATCTTTTACCATAAAGGCAGGAACAACCTTCGGTATTCTTGGAGGAACCGGATCAGGCAAATCCACACTTATGTATCTTATGGACAGATTGTATGATCTTAAGGATGGATGCGGCAGAATCCTGGTGGGAGATACTGATATTACTGATATCAAGGCTTCATGGCTTAGAAGGAATATAGGATTTGTTCTTCAGGAGCCATTTCTTTTCAGCAGAACTCTTTCAGAGAATATTGGAATTACCCAGAAAAAGACTGATTTTGCTGAGATAAGAGCAGCAGCAAGAATAGCAGCTCTTGATGAAACTATTGAGGATTTCTCAAAGGGATATGAGACCTATGTGGGTGAGCGTGGTGTAACACTCTCAGGTGGACAGAAACAAAGAACTGCTATTGCACAGATGCTTGTTTCAAGACCTCCCGTTATGGTCTTTGACGATTCGCTTTCAGCTGTGGATACTCAGACTGATGCCAAGATAAGGCATGCACTTTCAGAGAATACTTCGGACTCCACAGTTGTACTTATATCTCACAGGATTATGACACTGATGCACGCCGATAACATAATTGTTCTTGACCATGGCAGGATTGCCGAACAGGGAACTCATGAACAGTTACTTGAAAAGGGCGGCATTTACAAGAAGATTTATGATATTCAGATGCAGGGAACATGAACGAGAATACTAATATAAAACTACCATTATTCGGAATACCAAGGCTGTTTCCGTACATAAGACAATATATTCCCAAGATAGTATTTATGGTACTTCTTGGAGTTATAAGCTCACTGGCGGACTCAATATTTCCGATTTTTAATCAGTATGCCATTGATAATTTTGTTGGCAAAAAAACTCTTGAAGGTCTGACGGTATTTATTATTCTTTATGTCATTGTACTGGTCCTTCAGGTTATTGATAATTTCATATGTACTTATATCTGCGGACAGATAGAGATGTCTGTTGACAGAGACTTAAGAAATGCTGCATTCAGTCATCTTCAGACTCTTTCCTTTGCATACTTCAACCAGAACAATGTAGGTTATGTTCATGCAAGGGTAATGAGTGATACCGGCAAGATTGGTGTCATGGTGTCCTGGAGAATGATGGATATAGTATGGCAGGGAGCCTACGTTATTTTTGTCCTTGTTATGATGCTGGTCCTTAATTTTAAGCTGGCTCTTTTGGTAATGATCCTTGTACCTATTGCAGTAATTCTGGTTATGTATTTCCAGAGTAAACTGGTGGTTTTAAACCGCAAGATCAGAGAAATCAACTCGACTATCACCAGTAATTTCAATGAGGGTATTACCGGTGCCAAGGCAATCAAGACTCTTGTAGTTGAAGATAAGATACAAGGAGACTTTGAAGAAGACACCGAGAAGATGAGGGCAACGTCTGTTCACGCCACACATTATTCCGCTTTCTTTACATCAGCGATTACAATGATGTCTTCTGTCGCACTTGCTATTGTACTTTGGAGGGGCGGTATTATTACCATGGACGGAGTAATGCAGATTGGAACACTGTCTGTTTTCCTTTCCTATGCCCTCAGTATGATGGAGCCGATTCAGAATATTATCATCACTTTGTCAGAGCTTATTGCAGTTCAGGTAAATGTAGAGAGGCTTACAAGACTTCTTGAGACGGAGTCTGATGTTTCCGATACACCTGAGGTTATCGAGAAGTATGGTGATACCTTTAATCCCAAAAAGGAAAATTGGGAACCTCTTCACGGAGATGTGGAATTTAAGGATGTGACCTTTAAGTATCCTGATGGGGACGAGTATGTGCTTGTTGACTTTAATCTTAAGGTACCCCAGGGCACTAACGTAGCTATTGTGGGAGAGACGGGTGCTGGTAAATCAACGCTTGTAAACCTTGTCTGCAGATTCTTTAAACCGACAAAGGGCCAGGTTCTTATTGACGGAAGAGATGCGGCAGAGAGATCTCAGCTATGGCTTCATTCCAATATTGGCTATGTTCTTCAGACACCGCACTTATTTTCAGGTACTGTTCGCGAGAACCTGCGATATGGTAATCCTGATGCCACCGAGGACGAAATCTGGAATGCCCTTAAACTGGTATCTGCTGACGGAATAGTAAAGCGCATGGATAAGGGACTTGATAGTGACGTGGGAGAAGACGGCGGAATGCTATCAACAGGTGAGAAGCAGCTTCTTTCTTTTGCCAGGGCTCTTCTTGCTGATCCCAAGATTCTGGTTCTTGATGAAGCTACAGCCTCTATAGATACTGTTACCGAGAAAGCAATTCAGGATGCTATCGTTACCGTAACCAAGGGGAGAACTTCATTTGTTATAGCTCATCGTCTATCAACTATTGTGGATGCGGATATCATCCTGGTAGTAAATGATGGTAAAATAATTGAGAGGGGTACTCACTCACAGCTTATGGAAAAGAGAGGATACTACTACGATCTCTTTACCAAGCAATTCGACGAAGCCAGCACTAACGAGGTATTTGGGTAATTAGGGGAAGTTATGGATATAGCAGTTTTTAGCGACATACATGGCAATTATAGTGCGCTACAGGCGTGCATAGACTATGCAGTCGGCAAGGGGATAACTAATTTTATACTCCTTGGCGACTATGTCACTGACTGCCCAAGTCCCCAGAAGACCATGGAAAAGATATACGTGCTCAAGCAGTACTTTAACACCTACATCATTAGAGGTAACAGAGAAGAATACCTTTTGAATTATAGGAAAAGCGGCGCAGGAAACTGGCGTAAGGGATCTGCTTCCGGAGCACTTCTGTACACCTATGAAAACCTTACGGACAAAGATTTTAAGTTTTTTGAATCTCTGCCTAATTATGGCGTATTTGAGATGAAGGGCTTTCCTTCTTTTGAGTATTGCCATGGATCTCCTTCGGAAACGTCAGAGCTTTTGTACAGAGAGAAAAGAAATACCAAGAAAGTACTGACGCATCTCAAAGGAAATTGCCTGATTCACGGCCATACTCATATTCAGGGAACTTATGTATATCGTGGCAAAAAAGCTATTAATCCCGGATCTATAGGAATTCCCTGGTACTACGACGGAAAAACACAGTTCTGCATTCTTCACGGATCCCCTAAGGGCTGGGAAGAAGAATATGTACAGCTTGATTACAACCGCAAAGAAATAATCAGAGATTTTAAATCCTCTGATGTCAGTAAATATGCACCTGCCTGGGCTGCTGTAACTATGCATACCATTAGGACAGGAGTTGATCTTAACCAGACTGTTCTTCTTAGAGCCATGAGACTTTGCGAACAGGAAAGAGGTAATGTACGCTGGCCCAATATACCTGAGAAATACTGGGCTATAGCTCTTAAAGAGAACTATATCGACCTCCATGGAAAAGAGATTCCGCATAACGAAGAATGAGATTGTTGAAGGATAAACGTACTAATGAATAAGATTTGGGACATATTACACAGACCGGACACGGTAGTCTTTTTTGACATAGACGGAACTCTTACTAGCTACAACTACGGAGTGCATCATGCACATCATGAACTGGATGGTAAGCCTGAGTTTCGGGATGTAAATATTTATGCCGATTGCGTAAGACTTGAGCCACTATATGAATATATAAAAGGTCATGATGTTAACAGACTTTTCTGCATTTCCAGAGAACCTCACGGACATGAGGGCTGGAAATCAGAGATGGTGGAAAGACTTTACGGTATACCCAAAGACCATTGTTTCTATACTTTGGAAGCCAGGAACAAGCCGGCAATAGTTGTAGATAAAGTTAAAGAGCTGTTCCCTGATATATCACCGGAGTCAGTGGTACTTATGGATGACAATGATGATACTTTGGGAATGTATATGGCTCAGACACCTTTTTGTACTGCCCATCCTATGCTGTTTATGGAGAAACAGGGGGGACAACAGGATTTACATCAAAGTGCAAATTATTCTGAGGTTGATAATAACAAGCTTTGGGGAAAGACTTCAGGCGGAAGTGTGTGCATTAATTTAGATGACCTTTTGTACCTTGAGTCGGTGGATGACAAATTGTTTGCTTATACCTGTGACACTGTGGCCAGAATCGAAGGAACACTTAATTCTTTTATGATGAATGCTGATGATTTGGGCTTTTTTAGATGCAGCAAGTCAATGGTTATCAACGTAAACCGGGTTACAGCCTTAAAGAGCCTTTCCTCAAATAGAATCGATGCGACTATTGAGGGCGGAGAGCATATCATAATATCAAGAAGATATGCTTCTGATTTCAGAAGATTACTTAAGGGAGACAGGTGAAGATGAAAAGTGATAAGAAACTGACTTTGTGGGAAGCTTATCTTACAAAAGAAATTGGAATAGAGTTTAAGGCATGTCTTTATTTCTTTGCCTTTTTATTTTTCTACTGTGTTTTCAGAATGCTTGGGGGAATCTTTGATGCCAGTATTCTGCATATGACAGAAATGATATTTACCTGTTATTTTATCGGCTATTTGCAGGTTTATGTGTTCTGGAACTTTGACGAGGCAGATAGTCTTGGGGCAAAAGAGATAGTAGGAATGGTTGTATGTACCATTTTGTACTGCGTTGTTTCCTGGCTTGGGAAATGGTTTGACAGGAATGTAATAGCCACACTTATTTTCTCGGCTTATGTCCTTCTTGTTTATTTTTGTGTATTTCTTATTTACAAATCAAAGCGCAGAATAGATGATAAAAAACTAAACGAAGAGCTGAGATTATTCCAAACGCAGCATAAGAAAAGTGAATGATAAGGGTTATATAGTGCATCTTACGGGAACAGATATTGTTCCCGTTTTTTTTATGTGATAAATGTAGAATTAGAAAGGGGACGAGACATTATGGAAAATGTGGTGGAAATAAGAAATCTTACGAAAAGCTATGGTAAGAACAGAGGCGTTATTGACGTATCCCTGGATATTAAGCAGGGGGATATTTTTGGTTTCCTTGGGCCAAACGGCGCGGGTAAATCCACAACAATAAGATCAATGCTAGGATTTCTTAAGATTAATTCAGGCGGCATTAAGATACTTGAAATGGACAGTGTCAAGGACCATGAAAGAATCCTTAAAGAAGTAGGTTATATGCCTTCTGAAGCCTGGTTTTATGATTCCATGAGAGTCAGTGACGTTATCAAATATGCAGCCCAGGTAAGGGGACTTGATTGTACGGACGAAGCAAGAAAGCTTTGCGAGAGACTTAAAGTGGATACAACTAAGAGAATCAAAGAACTGTCTCTGGGAAATAGAAAGAAGGTCAGTATTGTATGTGCAATGCAGCACAGACCAAAACTTTTTATCTTCGATGAGCCTACAGGTGGCCTGGATCCCCTCATGCAGAAAAAGTTCTTTGAACTTATAAACGAATATGTGGAGCAGGGTGCAACATGTCTTTTGTCAACGCATGTGTTGTCTGAAGTTGATAAATACTGTAAAAATGCTGCCATCATGAGGGAGGGCAGGCTGTCTATGCTGGACTCACCCCATATCGACGACGAGACCTTTTTGAAGTTTTATGAAGAAGAGGAGGAGTGATCATGAAAGCAGTGCTAAAAAGAGAACTTTTAAATAATATGAAAAACCTCCTGATATGGAGTTTGTCAGTGGGAATCCTGGGACTCATCTGTATACTTTTATACCAAAGTATGCAGGGGGATATGAAGGAAATGGCTGATGCCTTTTCTAATATGGGTGCATTTTCTGATGCTTTTGGAATGAGCACCTTGAGTATAGCAACCTTAAAAGGATATTTTGCTACTGAGGTTGGAACGGTACACGGCCTGGGAAGTGCCATGTTCGCTGCGATAATTGCCATAACCATAATATCCAAGGAAGAGGATTCACATACTGGAGAATTTCTTTTTTCCCTTCCTTTATCGAGAAGTAAGATTCTTGTTTGTAAGGCATTATGTATAGCTGTTATGCTTGTGGTATTTACAGTTATATGCACAGTTTTCTACATTGCAGGATTTATAATGCTGGATGAGGAAGTTCCTTATGAGCAGCTTTTAACCTTTATGGGAAGGCAGTTACTTATGAACTTTGAAATATCCGGAATCTGTTTTGGCCTTTCTTCTCTGGCAGGCAAGAACAGAACAGGACTTGGGCTTGGCATCGCCCTCATATGCTACTGCTATGATCTGATGGGAAGAGTGGTTCCTGATCTTAAGGATTATCTTTATATCGGACCTTATTCCTACGCAAATGCGGCGGAAATATTTACGGATACCAAGGCTCCTGAAAATTCTCTGGTTCTTGCATTTGTATTTATTATAATTGGAGTATTATTTGCCTTTTGGAACTACAATAGAAGAGATCTGGCAAGCTGATTAAGACAAGAAAAAGGCTGTGAAGTTATATGCTTCACAGCCTTACTTTTTGGAATGAACAAAATACATCAGATTGTTGTATCATAGGCTACCGATGTGTCTGCAGCAGTAGTCTTGTTTGCATCCTTATCATACTGCTTCAACTGATCGTCAAGCCAGGATGATTTGTACTTAGCATAGCTATCGGAACTCTCTGCCTTTTTTCCGCCGCCAAGGCTATCTACGAAATTGGATTTTGGAATGCTCTTGGTTGATGAACTGAAAGCAGATGCGCTTGTTTCCGATGAATCGGTAGCTACGGTTGTAGATCCGGTCTCTCTGTATGCATTGAGAGCAGCCTTATTTCCAACCTTATTAACATATGATTTCATCAGGGAACCATAAGAGCCGTTTTTGATCTGGGAATAATCACCAATAAGACTACTCATACTGGACATGTAGTCGTAATTTCCGGATAAACTTGAAAAGATATTTGTGCTCATATACTCACCTCCTTGAGAGCTATTAAGCTTAATGAACATAAGGAGAATCCTTCTCCCATACATACCTATACTATCTTACGATTATTATGGTTCATAGCCCTCTGTAATGCAATTAACCGCCTATTAAAATGTCATAAAAAAACTGTGAATGGCATTAGAATAACTAAATAACTTGACTTTTTGTTTTGATAGCACTAATATTAGTTCTTAGAGATTAGCACTCAATGAAACTGAGTGCTAACAAGCTTTAAAAAGTAAAGATTTTATCATATAAGGAGGCTTTATTATGAAGTTAGAACCACTTGCAGACAGAGTTGTTATTAAAGCTCTTGAGGCTGAAGAGACTACAAAATCAGGAATCGTTCTTCCTGGCGCTGAGAAGGAGAAGCCACAGCAGGCAGAGGTTATCGCTGTAGGTCCTGGCGGAGTAGTAGATGGCAAGGAAGTTAAGATGCAGGTTAAGAAGGGTGACAAGGTCATCTATTCAAAATATGCCGGAACAGAAGTTGAGATCGATGACGAGAAGCTCATCATCGTAAAGCAGAACGATATATTAGCTATCATCAAATAATCTTTTAGAAAAAATATAAATTTTGGAGGATTTTCAAAATGGCAAAGACAATTAAGTACGGCGCTGACGCCCGCACAGCTATGGTAGAAGGCGTTAATAAGCTTGCAGATACAGTAAGAGTAACAATCGGACCTAAGGGAAGAAACGTAGTTCTTGATAAGAGTTACGGTGCACCTACAATCACAAACGACGGTGTTACTATTGCAAAAGAGATCGAGCTTGAGGATGCTTATGAGAACATGGGAGCTCAGCTTGTTAAGGAAGTTGCTACAAAGACTAACGATGTAGCAGGAGATGGTACAACAACAGCTACAGTTCTTGCACAGGCTATGATCAATGAAGGTGTTAAGAACCTTGCAGCAGGCGCTAACCCAATCGTTCTTAGAAAGGGTATGAAGAAGGCTACTGATGCAGCAGTTGCATCAATCAGCAAGATGGCTACTAAGGTTAAGGGCAAAGAGCAGATCATGAGAGTGGCAGCAGTTTCATCAGGTGATGATGAGGTTGGTCAGATGATCGCTGATGCTATGGAGAAGGTTTCTAACGATGGTGTTATCACAATCGAAGAGTCCAAGACAATGCAGACAGAGCTTGACCTTGTAGAAGGTATGCAGTTCGACAGAGGATATATCTCAGCTTACATGGCTACAGATATGGACAAGATGGAAGCTACACTTGAAGATCCATTCATCCTCATCACAGACAAGAAGATTTCAAACATTCAGGATATCCTTCCACTCCTTGAGCAGATCGTTAAGACAGGTTCTAAGCTTCTTATCATTGCTGAGGATGTTGAAGGCGAGGCTCTTACAACTCTTATCGTAAATAAGCTCCGTGGAACATTCAACGTAGTAGCTGTTAAGGCTCCTGGCTATGGCGATCGTAGAAAGGCTATGCTTGAGGATATCGCAATCCTTACAGGCGGTAAGGTTATTTCTTCTGATCTTGGTCTCGAGCTCAAGGATACAACAATGGATGACCTTGGAAGAGCTAAGAGCATCAAGGTAGAGAAAGAGAAGACAACAATCGTTGATGGTCTTGGAAACAAGGCTGACATCAAGGCTAGAGTTGCTCAGATCAAGAAGCAGATTGAGGATACAACATCTGATTTCGATAAGGAAAAGCTTCAGGAGAGACTTGCTAAGCTTGCAGGTGGTGTTGCAGTTATCAGAGTTGGTGCTGCTACAGAGACAGAAATGAAGGAAGCTAAGTACAGAATGGAAGATGCTCTTAACGCAACAAGAGCTGCTGTAGAAGAGGGTATCATCTTCGGTGGTGGATCAGCTTACATCCACGCTTCCAAGGAAGTTGCTAAGCTTGTTGATTCACTTGACGGTGATGAGAAGACAGGTGCTAAGGTAGTTCTCAAGGCTCTTGAAGCTCCTCTTTACCACATCGCTAACAATGCAGGTCTTGACGGATCAGTTATTGTTAACAAGGTTAAAGAGTCTAAGCAGGGCGTAGGCTTCAATGCATATACAGAAGAGTATGTAGATATGGTTAAGGATGGTATCATCGATCCTGCCAAGGTTACACGTTCAGCTCTTCAGAACGCAACATCAGTTGCATCAAGCTTCCTTACAACAGAGGCAGCTGTAGCAACAGTTAAAGAGCCAGTTCCTCCAATGCCAGCAGGCGGCGCAGGAATGGGCGGAATGATGTAATTTAGTAATAGGTGGTTTTAAGGGCCGGGACATATGTCCCGGTCCTTTTTCTATATCTTGCCCCGTGTATTTAAAAGTAATACAATATATAGTAAAGTTTTGTTTTATTTTTTCTAGGGGGATAAAAATGGACAACACCGAAGCTAAGGGCGGCAATAGCTTTATGCTTAAAATCTGCGCTTTCATCGTTGATAAGCGCAATCTTTTCTTCCTGATTTATGCAATTCTATGCATATTCGCGGCGATTTCCAGAAACTGGGTAAGTGTAGAAAACCAGCTTTCCGAGTATCTGCCGGAAACCTCAGAAACATGGCGCGGCCTTAAACTTATGGAGGAGCAGTTTATCACCTATGGCTCAACCAAAGTAATGGTGGCTAACATCGACTATGATCAGGCTCTACTTATCAAGGAAGACCTGGAAAACATTGAGGGTGTTTTTTCTGTAGATCTGGACGATTCAGATAAACACTATAACAATGGCTCTGCCCTTTTTAATATTACCTTCGACTACAGCGAGAATGATGACATGTGCCTTGTTCTTTTGGATCAGGTTAAGGAATATTTTAAGGATTATGACTATTACTTGTCCACAACCCTTGGAGATACCCAGTCGGAGCTGATCAACAAGGAGATGAGTGTAATATCTGTTATTGTTGTATTTGTCGTTGTGGGAGTTTTGCTGCTTACGTCCCAAGCTTATGCTGAAGTTCCTGTCCTCCTCCTTACTTTTGGAAGTGCGGCCCTTGTTCAGATGGGCACAAACTTCCTTCTTGGAACTATTTCTTTTGTATCAGATTCTGTCACAATCGTGCTGCAGCTGGCGTTGTCAGTTGACTATGCCGTTATTTTCCTAAATCGATATAAGGAGGAACATGCAGAGCTTCCTTATCGTGAAGCCTGTATTGTTGCTTTGTCCAAATCAATTCCGGAGATTTCCGGAAGTTCACTTACCACAATTGGTGGTCTTATTGCTATGCTGTTCATGCAGTTTGGCATTGGTAAAGATATGGGTATAGTACTGATCAAGGCTATTTTACTCAGTCTTTTGTCAGTATTCCTCTTAATGCCGGGTATTATCATGCTCTTTGCAGGTCTTATGGAAAAGACCCAGCACAAGAACTTCGTTCCACAGATTCCATTTGTCGGTAAGTTTGCCTATGCCACAAGATATATCATTGCTCCTTTGTTTGTAGTGGTCATTATCATTGCTAACAGGGTATCTTCCAAGACTCCTTATGTTTATGGATACACTCAGATTACGCCGCCTCTGATCAATGAGGTTCAGAAGGCTCAGAATATGCAGGATGATAACTTCAGATCTGACAATATGGTGGCTTTGGTGTTCCCTTCCGGTGATTACGAAAAAGAAAAAAGGCTTATCGATGATCTTTTGACATATGATCAGGTAACCTCTGTTACAGGTCTTGCCAATACAGAGGCGCTTAACGGGTATACCCTGACGGACAAACTTACACCTAGACAGTTTTCAGAACTTTTAAATATTGATTATGAGATTGCTGAGCTTGTTTATACAGCCTATGCGGTTAATGATGAAGATTATGCCAAGGTTGTAAACGGGCTTGCGAACTATAAGGTTCCACTCATCGATATGTTCATGTTTGTATACCAGGAAGTGGAAGAGGGGTATGTAACTCTTTCTGACGAACTTATGGAGCAGCTATCAAACGCTGACAGAATGATGAATTTTGCCAAGCAACAGCTTCAGGGTGAGGATTACTCCAGAATTCTTGTATATTTAAGTCTTCCGCAGGAATCTGATGAAACCTTTGCCTTCCTTGACAAGATGCACACCATTACTGAGAAATACTACGATGAAGATAAGATATATGTGGTTGGTGAATCTGTCAGTCAGTATGACCTTAAAAAGTGCTTTTCCAGGGATAATACCGTGACCAGCGTTATCTCTATTCTGGCCGTACTTGTAGTTCTTCTTTTTACCTTCAAGTCAGCCGGAATGCCAGTGCTACTTATTGTGGTTATTCAGGGATGTATCTGGATAAACTTCTCGATACCGGCCCTTGAGCATGACAACCTGTTCTTCCTGGGCTATCTGATTGTAAGTTCTATTCAGATGGGTGCCAATATCGATTATGCCATCGTTATCGCAGGAAGATACACTGAGCTTCGTGAGACCATGGGAAAAAGAGATGCAATTATCAATACAATGAACCTGTCATTCCCGACTATTATTACTTCGGGAACTATGCTTGCTGTTGCCGGAACTCTTATTGGTAACATGACTTCTGACTGCGCAATCTATGGAATTGGTAAGTGCCTTGGCCGAGGAACAATTATTTCCATTTTGATCACCATGTTTGTTCTTCCTCAGATTCTTTTGGTAGGTGATAAGGTTATCGAGCTTACGGCCTTTGTAATGAATATGCCTCTTCAGACAAGGCAGAGAGCAGGAACTATGCGAATTGACGGACTTGTCCGCGGACATATCGACGGTAATATCAATGGCGTAGTTCATGCAATTGTAAAAGGTAATATCAGTGCTTACGTAGAAAGTAGTGATATTCAGATGCTAGATGAAGATGGAAAACCGCTGGATGTACAAAAAGAAGTAGTAGGGGAGGAGGGCTGATATGAAAAAGAGATTATGCGCACTTCTTCTTGGAGTAGTTTTTGTAACAACTTCAGCTGTTACTGCTTTTGCAGAAAACGATGATAATACTGCTGCTATAGAAGAAAGACCAGGTGTTCCAACTCCAACTGTTTCAACCGGCACTTACGAAAGAGCTTTGGAGGATGTCACAGATGTTGATGAGGATATTAAAGAGAATGTAGAAGCTGTTATTCCGGAGCAGATGGAAGAAATAAACATAGGATCAACAGAGGAATTCCTGGCTTTTGCAAATAACTGCAAACTGGATACCTGGTCTGTTAACAAAAAGGTGACTTTAACCAGCGACATTTCCCTGCTTGGATGCGATTTTACGGGAATACCATCCTTTGGCGGGATTTTCGATGGTGCAGGACATACCATCAGTTCTTTTAATGTAGATAAAGGAATGTCTTATATAGGTCTTTTTACAGAGGTTCAGAGCACAGCAGTTATTACAAACCTCAAGGTACAGGGATCAATAATCCCATCCGGTGAACAGATCAATATCGGCGGAATTGCAGCCATAAATAATGGTTACATTCATAAGTGCAGCTATACCGGAGTTATAAATGGTAATGACTACGTGGGCGGAGTTGTTGGAGTCAATAAGCTGACAGGTGTCCTGGATGACTGTAGTTGTTCCGGCTATGTTCATGGCGTTCATTTTACCGGAGGTATTGTTGGACAGAATAATGGATATGTTCTTAACTGCGTTAATGATTCCCTGGTAAATACCACAAATACGGATACTCAGATCACTATTGATTCCATGAGTACTCTGAATAAGGTTATTTCCCTGGTTAAAAATGTGAACAGTACTGATGAGGACGCTAATGCCGATGTTACAGCTTCCGATACAGGCGGTATTGCAGGACAGTCTCTTGGCATTATGACCAATTGCATCAATACCGGTGACATTGGCTATGAGCACGTAGGTTACAATGTAGGCGGTATTGCAGGAAGACATTCCGGTTATATGTTCAAGTGTACCAACAGTGCCAAGGTTCTTGGAAGGAAAGATGTAGGCGGTGTTGTAGGTCAGGCTGAGCCATATATTACGGTGGATCTTAGTACTGATATCGCTTATCAGCTATCTGAAGCTATCGGTAAGCTTCATGATCTTGTTACAGTTACGCTTCGTGATACCAAGAATCAGTCTAATGTCATTTCCAACAGGCTCTCTATTATTCAGGGCTACACCGGAAATGCTCTTAACGACGTTAAGTATATTGCAAACGGAACCATAGATTATGCCAATGGTATATCTGGGTCTGCAACAGAGGCTTTTGCAAGGGTTGACTATGTTCTTGATGAGGCTACCAAGGAAGGCGGAGCCCTGGATCATACAGAGCAGGCCATTGGAAATGTTAAGGATTCTGCAGTAGATATAAGATCTGCTTTTTCTAAGCTTGATATAGATTACTATATTGATGAAACTGGTAATAGGGAAGAATATAATGCAGCTAAAGAAGCATTGGAAGGAATAGAAGGACAATATAATGTTCTTTACAAATCTGCCTTCGAACCTTATAAAAACTATTATATTTATAACCATAAAGGGGAATATACAAATTCAAGTGATTTGGAGTTTGTCAAAGAAAATGGAGATGTTCTTGATCCGCAAACTCAGATGGCAATATTAAATGACAGCACTATAACATCAACAAATGACATTATTGAACAAACTCATGCAGCTACACCGGGATATTGGCAACATAAGGATACTGACAAAACAAGATTTCCTGCATCTAGTGAATCGCATGTAAGTTATTCAGATGATAATAATCTTAACACTGCCGCTGAATCTTATGCTGCGGAGAAAGCTGCATCATATGCTATGAACATGTATACCAATGCGGCTGGGGAAAAAGGATCTCAAGCCTATTTGGAGGATGTAGCAACTAATACTGCAAAAGCTGTTGAAATCATAACTGACGCAACTAGTCTTATGGCTGATGATGTCAGAGTTGATGCCGTGAATGGCATCGAGGATATTGAGAGAGCTGCTGAGAACCTCAAGAATGCCGGCCGTGATACCAGATCAATCCTAAATAACATTGCCGGAAGAGATAATATCGTATTTCCTACCTTTAGTGACGAATACAAAGCTCGCACAGCTTCTTTTGTTGATAACATGCAGGGCATGAATGACAACTTTGGACTTCTTAATTCTGAAATGAATGGGGCCACAGGTATTCTTGTTGATGATCTTCAGGCTGTGACGGATCAGTTCAATACCATCATGCTTCTATTCTCAGATGCAGCGGATGGCGTACTGGAAATGGACTATACTCATTCTTTTGAGGACGTATCCTTGGATGAAGCGGATACCTGTACTGACGCTACAATCGATTCCTGTGTTAATTACGGAAAGGTTGAAGGAGACATTGATGTGGCCGGCGTTGCGGGCACAATGGCTATTGAGTATGAGTATGACAAGGAAAGTGATATTACAGGTATAAAGGACAGCAAGATGAGCACTTCGTACCTGACTAAGTGTGTCATAAGAGGCTGTAATAACTACAATAACGCCGTGGGTGAAAAGAACTATGTGGGCGGAATTTGCGGCCTTCAGGAGATGGGAACCATCAAAAGATGCGCCAATATGGGTAATCTAAAGTCCAGCTCCGGTGAGTATGTGGGCGGCGTTTGCGGAAGATCAATATCCAACGTGGTTGAATCAACTTCTTCGGGAATTCTTGATGGTGCTTCTTATGTGGGCGGAATTACCGGTGATGGAATGCATATCAGTAATTGCCAGTCTCTTGTTAAAATCGAGAATTCCGATAGCTGGTTTGGTGCTATTTCCGGACATGTTGATGAGAAGGGTGTTGTAAGAGACAACTATTTTTATAGTGATGACCTTGCCGGAATTGACAGATCAAGCTACACGGCTAAGGCAGAGCCTAAGTCTTTTGATGTAAGCGAAGTTCCATATGATTTTAAGAGCGTTACCATAACATTTATGCTGGAAGATGCTGATCTTCCAAATGGTGAAAAAGTAATCAAGAAATCCAGCCAGAAGTATGGATCTTCCATTGAAGAAAAGGATTATCCTCGTGTGGATGATAAGGCAGGCTATTATGTAACTTGGGATAGAACGGCCATTGATAACCTTAAGACTGATGAAGTTATTACTGCTACCTATACCAAGTACAGAACAACCATAGGCGAAGAAAGTACATCAGGTGATGATTCGATTCATCAGGGAAGATTTTTGGTCGACGGGCAGTTCAGGGAAGAAGATAAGCTTACCATAGAGTGGACAAATACCTTTGATCCGAATTCTACTGAGGAGATGTATAAAGAAGGCAAGACGCTCTACCAGGAAGATGAACTTTTGCATATCTCTATACCCGATGACGGGCAAAAAAAGCACCGGGTAAGGTACAGACTAAACCCTGAAGACATGCTTAAGGAAATGGGATTTGGTTACGGTTTCTTCCTTGTTGGGGAAGATGGTTCTCTTAACAAATTGGAAAAAACAGGAAGTCTTGGCGAATATGACACTTACGAAATAGAAGGAAATGACGTAACTATTGATGTAAGAATGTCTACTACAAAACTCAGATTGTATTCCTATGCAGGAATTGCAATAGCAGCCTTGATTTTGCTTATATTGGTTATTGCGCTTGTGGCCATATATGTTTCGAAGAATGGAGGACTTCTTCCTAAATTGATCAATAAGCTGGCCAAGAATGTCTCCAAGAAAATCGAGGACAAGGAACAGCTCTTCTATGATGATAGTCAGGAGGATAAGACTCTGTTCAGGAAGGACAAGGATAATGCTTCTGAATCAGAAATATCAGAAAATGAAGTTCAGGCAAGCAGCGATACAGAACCTGACGCAGAAGTAAAAACAGAAACAGAAGCAGAACCGAAGGAGCCGAAAAGCACTAATAAGGCTTCAAGAAAAAAGAACAGAAAGAAAGCAAAAAAGTAAGAAAAAATACTAATTTTTTTGCTTTAATATTCTGTGATTATATAGTATGATTACCTTACTGTGTAATTAGATAATAAAAGGGGTAGCGTGTGATGAACACGCCACCTCTTTCCTTTGTGTTTATGAACAAACACGTTTATATTATGGAGGATAGGTAGTTGGATCTTACTAGGCAAAAGAAAGCCCCTGTTTATGAGGCTTTAGAGAGATTTAGAAAGCAGAGAGTAGTTCCTTTTGATGTCCCCGGACATAAGAGAGGAAGAGGAAACCCAGAGCTGGTGAGCTTTTTGGGAGACAGATGCGTAGGAATTGATGTTAATTCCATGAAGCCTCTTGATAATTTGTGCCATCCTGTTTCTGTAATCAAGGAAGCAGAGGAACTTATGGCGGATGCTTTTGGTGCGGCTCATGCATTTATGATGGTTAACGGCACAACAAGTGCAGTCCAGGCTATGGTTTTATCCCACGTCAAAATGGGAGAGAAGATCATTATGCCAAGGAACGTCCACAAGAGTGCCATCAACGCTCTGATTTTGTGCGGTGCCATTCCTGTTTATATTGATCCCAAGGTAGATACCAATCTTGGAATTCCGCTTGGAATGGAACTTGCCGATGTAAAAAGAGCTATAGAAGAGAATCCGGAAGCTAAGGCTATTCTTATTAACAATCCTTCTTACTACGGTATCTGTTCAAATCTTAAGGCTATTGTTGATCTGGCTCACGAGAATGGTATGAAGGCCCTTGTTGATGAGGCCCATGGTACACACCTTTATTTCGGACCTAATCTTCCACTTAATGCTATGGCTGCAGGTGCAGATATGGCAGCTATCAGTATGCATAAGTCCGGAGGAAGTCTTACACAGAGTTCAATTCTTTTGTGCGGACCGGATGCAAACATTGGTTATATCAGCAGAATTGTGAACCTTACTCAGACTACCAGCGCAAGCTACCTTCTTCTTGGAAGTCTTGATATTTCAAGGCGTAACCTTGCACTTAACGGAGCTGCCAGCTTTGAAAAGGTTACCAAGATGGCTCAGTATGCAAGAGAAGAAATCAATGATATCGGCGGCTACTATGCTTACGGTAATGAGCTTAAAAATGGCGGCAGCATCTACGATTTCGATGAGACCAAGCTTGTTGTAAACACAAGGAAGATTGGTCTTACCGGTATTGAGGTTTATGACCTTCTTAGAGACGAATACGACATTCAGATGGAGTTTGGAGATCTCTCTAATGTTATGGCATATATTTCAATTGGTGACAGACTTCAGGATATTGAGAGACTTGCAGGAGCTCTTGCTGATATCAGAAGACTCTATGCTAAGCCTGAGCAGAGCTTTTTCTCAGCTGAGTATGTGACACCTATTGTAAAGGCAACTCCTCAGGAAGCGTTCTATGCAGAAAAAG
Organism: Butyrivibrio sp. VCB2006; assembly: GCF_000420945.1. GTDB lineage: Bacteria > Bacillota > Clostridia > Lachnospirales > Lachnospiraceae > Butyrivibrio. Next base: position 55,979 of record NZ_ATVX01000002.1, on the reverse strand, counting down.
AATCTCTTCCTATTGACGAGACTGTAGGCAGAATCAGTGCTGAGTCAGTTATGTGCTATCCTCCGGGAATACCGATTTTGTCTCCGGGAGAGGTTATTACTGAAGAAATCCTTGATTATATTAAGACAGCAATGGCTAAGGGTTGCTCAATGCAGGGACCTGAGAGTGAGGATATTTCCGAACTGTTTGTTATCAAGTGATAGATATTTTTTTGAATATAATTCTTTGCAACTATAGGATGGAAGGATATGTCTTATAGGTGTAAAGAATAATATATTTTTTTGGGAGGTTATTATGAAAAGATCTTTTGTTAAAGGTGCAGCCTTTTTATGCGTAGGTGTACTGATGCTTACAGGGTGCGGCGCAAAGGAAACAAGTGATGCTCAGGTAGAAGCAGGAGAAGAGGTTGCTGCGCAGGCGTCTTCATCTGAGCCGGCAAGCCCTATCGATGAGGTCCCGTTTGACTACCTTGCAATGGATATTTATGAGTGCAGCTATGGCGATGAATTTGAAATGAGTAAGAACCTTCGCCAGGCTCTTTCTGATTATATTTTCATCAAGAATTTATGTAGCCCTTCTGAGTATACAGGAGAAGGATGGAAGAGTACTTTTTTACAGTGGTTTATTTCTAATGAGTGCGACGTAACCCTTTATGAGAGTAAGCTTATCAGCAAGGACGGATACAATTTTACCAAGGATCAGATTGAGTATATTCAGCATTCACTCACTGGTAAATATGTTTCTTTTGATGAGTATTTCGCAGATTCAGATACTTTGGACTGCTCTTATGTGCAGCCAATGGCGCCAACTTACACATTGGATATCACATCACAGGTTGATGATGGTGATGCTATTAACCTTGAGCTTAATGCTGTAAACAAATCTGGCAAAGAAATTCCTGTAATTGCCAAGCTCTACAAGAATCCTTACAGCTGCTACGACGGATATAGTATTGTTGAGCTTAGTATTAAGGGAGATATGGAATTTTCTGAAGAAGAAAAGACTATGGAGAATAACGGAAATACAGTTATTTATCCTGCATATAGTGTTCCTTCAGATTATCCTCAGCTTCAGGCTGCTTTTGACGAAGTGAATGGTGAGCTTGAGAAGATTGCAGGAGAAATCCTTGCTTCCGGAAACAGTCAGACCCTTAGTGGAATCGAATTCAGAAGGGATGAACTGGCTTTTGGTATTGAATTTGACTATGATTTAAACGGCAAATATACCATAAGTAAATTTAATATCGACACTCAGGAAGGTAAGCTCCTTACTCCATCTGATATTTTTGTGATGGATGATGCGTTTTATGATAAGGTCTTAGAAAAGGTTCTATCAGCTGCAGATGAATATGGCAAGGAGCTTAGCTATTCAGGAGACGAGCTAAGGAGTAAAATAAAAGAGTATCTTGAGTCGGATCCACGAGATTATGTTATGCTAATGAATGATAATGCAGACATTTTCTTTTATAATGGTGTTATTACAGATGAGAAAAATAACGTAACTATAAAGTTTGATTTTGACGAAGATGCAGACTCTTTCAAAAAGGACTTTAAGGTCAGATAATTGAGTTGTGTGTGATTGGAAGTTTAAGCCCATGCGACGGGGCGGCTTCTGATAAGGAGAATGATATGGCAGAGATGGATTATTGGTTTAGTGACATGCATACCGGAAACGTCAAGATAAGTATCAGACTTTCCAAACAACTCTTTTCCGGTACCAGTGAATTTCAGAGAATTGATGTGTTTGATTCTCCTGAGTTTGGCAAGTTTCTTGCTTCAGACGGTAATATCATCTTTTCCGAGAAAGACGAGTTTACCTATGATGAGATGATTGTTCATGTGCCTATGGCAGTTCATCCCAAGGTTCAAAGAGTCCTGGTTCTTGGTGGCGGTGATGGCGGTGTAGCAAGAGAGCTTTGCCACTACGATGAGATCAAGGTAATTGATGTGGTAGAACCTGACAATATGTTTGTGGATGTATGTAAACAATATTTCCCAGACAACGCTGTTGGACTTGAGGATGACAGAGTTCATATTTATTATCAGGACGGTCTTAAATATCTTCGTAAGTGCGAGGATATGTACGACCTTATCATCAATGATGCTACAGAACCTCTTGGACATGAGGCAGGTCTTTTTACCAAGGAGTTCTATGGAAGCTGTTACAAGGCTCTTCATGATGATGGAATCATGGTTTATCAGCATGGAAGCCCATTCTATGATGAGGATGAAGAGAGCTGCAGAGCTATGCACAGGAAGGCTTACAGAGTTTTCCCTGTGAACAGAGTTTACCAGGCTCACATTCCTACATGTCCTGCGGGATACTGGCTCTTTGGATTTGCCAGCAAGAAGTATCATCCCCTCAAGGATTTCAATCCTGACAGATGGGATGAGAGAGGAATCAAGACCTGGTACTATACAACACATCTTCACAAGGGCGCCTTCATGCTGCCTAAGTATGTTGAAGATTTGCTTCAGGAAGAAGAAGATATGTCTAGATAACATGGTCATAAGTGATTGCCAATGCAAGCTTGCTTGCGAATTGGCATATTACTTCATGACCTGAACAAGCATGAGGAAAAAGTGGGGTAGGGGCCCCATGATTTCCGAATGATTGTAGGATTGTGAGAGTGCGAAGCACGGAACAATCCGATGTTATATATAGTGAAGAAAAGGAGAAAAATATGGGAAGACTTTTAGTTATAGGTTGTGGCGGCGTTGCTCAGGTAGCTATTCAGAAATGTGCTCAGAACAGCGGCGTTTTCACAGAGATGTGCCTTGCATCAAGAACTGTATCTAAGTGTGATGCACTCAAGGATAAGCTTGAGAAGAACGGCACACCGGTTAAGATTACAACAGCAACAGTTAATGCTGATGATGTTAATGATGTGGTTAAGCTTATCAAGGAGTACCAGCCTGATGCAGTGCTGAATGTAGCACTTCCTTATCAGGATCTTACAATTATGGACGCTTGCCTTGAGTGCAAGGTTGACTATATTGACACTGCTAACTACGAGCCTGAGGATACAGATGAGCCTGTATGGCGTGCAGCATATGAGAAGAGATGCAAGGAGAAAGGCTTTACAGCTTATTTCGATTACAGCTATCAGTGGGCATACATGGATAAGTTCAAGGAGGCAGGAATCACAGGTCTTCTAGGAACCGGATTTGACCCCGGTGTAACTAGCGTATTTGTAGCTTACGCTAAGAAACACTATTTTGATGAAATCCATTCAGTCGACATTCTTGACTGTAACGGTGGTGATCATGGCTATGCTTTTGCAACAAACTTCAACCCTGAGATCAATCTTCGCGAAGTTAGTGCAAACGGCAGCTACTGGGAGGATGGCCACTGGATTGAGACCAAGCCTATGGAGATTAAGAGAGAGTATAATTTCCCTCAGGTAGGCCAGAAGGATATGTACCTTCTTCACCACGAGGAGATTGAGGCACTTGGCCGCAACTTCCCTGAGATTAAGAGAATACGTTTCTTCATGACCTTCGGTCAGAGCTATCTTGATCATATGAGATGTCTTGAAGATGTTGGAATGCTTTCAACAACTCCAATCAAGTTTGAAGGCCAGGATATTGTTCCTATTCAGTTCCTGAAGGCACTTCTTCCGGATCCTGCAAGCCTTGGCCCTAGAACAGTTGGAAAGACAAATATTGGATGTATCTTCCGTGGTATTAAGGATGGCAAGGAGAAGACTCTTTACATCTACAATGTATGTGACCACCAGGAATGCTACAAGGAACTTGGTAGCCAGGCTATCAGCTATACAACTGGTGTTCCAGCCATGATCGGTACAGCTCTTGTAATGAGCGGCAAGTGGAAGAAACCGGGCGTATTCACAACTGATGAGTTTGATCCGGATCCATACATGGAAATGCTTAATGAGTTTGGTCTTCCATGGGTTGTTGATGAGAATCCTGTTTTGGTAGACTAAAGAAAAATTCTAATATATATGATTTTTAAAGTTGTTACCCTTGCTACGGGTAACAACTTTTTTGTGGTCGTATATCATAATATCCTTACTAAAGAAAATATGTCGGTATTTATGGTAAAATGCAATAGTAGGGTTTTATAACATAAACTGTTTATGGAGGGAACCTGATGAATTTGAACGATATTAAAACTCCCGCATATGTTATAGATGAAAAGAAGCTTAGAGAGAACCTGGAGATTCTGGACAGAGTGCAGAAAGAATCCGGGGCTAAGATTCTTCTTGCGCAGAAGGCATATTCTGTATATCAGACATATCCTCTTATCGCAAAGTATCTTACCGGAGCTACAGCTTCCGGGCTCTATGAAGCAAGACTTGCTCATGAGGAAATGAAGCTTGAAAATCACGTATATGAGCCGGCTTTTGAGGATGAAGAGATGGGAGAATTATGCAATATTTGTGACCACATTGTCTTTAATTCTCTTAATCAGTTAGAGCATCACAGGCCTACCTGGGAACAGGCGGCAAAAGAGGGAAAGATATCCGTTGGACTTAGAATAAATCCTGAATATAGTACCCAGGAGGAACACGAGATATATGATCCTTGTGCAGATGGCTCAAGACTTGGAATCAAGCTTGCAAACATGCCGGATGATTTGCCTGAGGGCGTTGAAGGACTTCATTTCCATACTCTTTGCGAGCAGGGATTTGAGCCGCTGTTAGATACATTTTTATTTGTTGAAGATAAATTCTCTGGATATTTTCCGAATCCTGTCAGCGAAGTTAATATTGGTGACTACGGTTATGCCATGATGCATAGAGCCGGTTTCGACAGAATACGTGAGAATATTAGTTCTAACGTGAGCGCAAGTATTGGCGGCGCCATTAATACGGACGATTATAAGAGTATTAATGAGAATATATATAAGACCGGTGAGGTTTCTTTAGAGCATACTACTAATACGGATACTGCTTCCATGGAACCTAACGCTAATGCAGATGAGGAAAACAAATCCAGAACCAGAATCAAATGGATAAACCTTGGAGGTGGACATCATATCACAAGAGAAGATTATGATGTAAAGGGACTTATTGGTCTGGTGAAATATATTAAGGATAAGTATGGCATTGATGTATATCTTGAGCCGGGAGAAGCTATAGCTCTGGATGCCGGTTACCTTGTTACTACTGTTATGGATATTGTTCCAACTCAGAGAATGCCGGTACTGATTCTTGATACTTCTGCGGCTTGTCATATGCCGGATGTTCTTGAAATGCCTTACAGGCCACCGCTTCGTGATTCCGAGGAACCGGGAGAGCTTCCTTATAATTACAGACTTTCTTCAAGGACCTGTCTTGCCGGTGATATCATAGGCGATTATAGTTTTGAACATGAAATTTTTATCGGAGACAGGCTGTTTTTCGAAGATATGGCAATTTACAGTATAGTCAAAAACAATACCTTCAATGGCATGCCACTTCCTGATATAGATATTCTTCATGAGAATGGAGAAGTGGAAGTGATCAGGAAATTTGGGTACGAAGATTTTAAGATGAGACTGTAAAAGTAATTCTATACTAAGGAGATGTGAATTGGCTGATATTACAAATTCAGTACCAAGAGAAGATAATTTTTACATGCCTGCTGAATTCTCAAGGCATGACGGAACTATAATGATATATCCTGTAAGACCCGGAAGCTGGGGAAAAGACAGGACCGGTGCGCTTCATTCTTTTGCTAATGTATTTATAGAGATTATGAAAAGAGAGAATCTCTATCTTTTAGCAGAGAAGGATCATTGGAAGGAAGCAAAGGATTTCTGTGATGAGATAATAACTGACTATGTACATGGAACAGGTAAACTGGTAACTCCCTGTACCAAGGAGGAAGAAAATCGAATCATAGCAGAAGGAGAAGACCTCTATAAGGAAGCAGATTGTCTTTATACAGTATCTGATGTTCTGGAGAACAGATGCCTGATTCTTCCTATAGAATCTGATGATGCCTGGGCAAGAGATGTGGGGCCAACATTTGTAACTAATGGTAATAAAGAAATCCGCGGCATTGACTGGAAATTTAATGCCTGGGGCGGAGAAGTGGACGGACTGTACGCTTCCTGGGATAAGGATGATGCAGTAGCAGAAAGATTCTGCGATATGATAGAGATTCCTGTGTATGATGCTGGTGATTTTGTGCTAGAGGGCGGATCCATTCACTGTGATGGTGAAGGTACGGCCATGGTTACTGAGACCTGTCTTTTAAGTGCAGGAAGAAATCCTGATCTTACCAAGGAGCAGATTGACTATAAGTTAAAAGAATATCTGAATGTGGAGAAGGTTTTATGGCTTCCGTTTGGTATTTATAATGATGAGACCAATGAGCATGTAGACAATGTGTGTGCATTTACTGCTCCGGGAGAAGTGGTCCTGGCCTGGACTGATGATGAGAGTGACCCGCAATATGCTATGTCTTTAGCTGATCTTGAATATCTGGAAAAAGAAACAGATGCAAAGGGTAGAAAAATAAAGGTTCATAAGCTTCCAATCCCTGAAAAGCCTATACTGATTACTGAAAAAGACCTTTCAAATTATGAGTTTGAGGAAGGTGAGGATTTCAGAGAGGTTGGAGAAAGACTGGCTGCCAGCTATGTGAACTTTTACTTTGTAAATGGTGCTGCTCTGGTTCCACAGTTTGGCGCAGATAATACAGAAAGCGACAAAAAAGCTCTGGAAATTTTAGGAGAGGTTTGTCCTGACAAGGAAATTGTGGGTATACCTGCAAGAGATATACTTCTTGGAGGCGGCAATATTCATTGTATTACCCAGCAGATTCCGGAGAATAACCTTGGCGAAACAGAATAATAGATTAAATTAGTTAGGATGATTAAGTGACATGAGTGACAAGATAAAGGTTGCCTGCGTGCAGTTTGCCTGTGGTGAAGTTGCAGATTCTGACGCGCAGCAGGTGCAAAGAAATATAGAGACTGCAGATAGACTTACAAGAGAAGCTGCGAAAAGTGGTGCAAAGATAATTCTTTTATCTGAGCTATTTGAAAGAAAATATTTCTGCCAGGAAAGAAGATATGATTACTATGAACTGGCACTTCCGCTTGAGGAGAATCCTGCTATAGAGTATTTCAAAAAGCTTTGTGCAGAGCTGCATGTTGTAATGCCTATTTGTGTATTTGAGAAGGACGGTAATGTTTTCTATAATTCGGTTGTTATGATCGATGCAGATGGAAAAGATTTAGGAGTGTATCGCAAAACTCACATTCCCGATGACCATTATTATCAGGAAAAGTTTTATTTCACTCCCGGAAACACCGGATTCAAGGTATTTGATACATCCTATGGAAGGGTTGGAGTGGGGATTTGCTGGGATCAGTGGTTCCCTGAGACTGCCAGATGCCTGGCTGTCGGAGGCGCTGATATTATCCTGTATCCTACAGCTATTGGTTCAGAACCTATCCTGGATGTGGATAGTTCAGGACATTGGATGAGAACCATGCAGGGGCATTCTGCTGCCAATATTATTCCTGTTGCAGCAGCCAATCGAATCGGAAGAGAAGACGTAGAGCCTTCTGAAGAAAACGGTGGTCAGAAATCCAGCCTTACTTTCTACGGAAACAGCTTCCTTACAAATGAAACAGGTGAAGTGATTTCAAGAGCTTCAAGGGATAAGGAAGAAATTATATATGCTGAGTATGATTTTACGGAAATCGGCAAGATGAGATCTTCCTGGGGATTGTTCCGTGACAGAAGACCTGAGTGCTATAATGCTTTGACTAATTGAGGGGGAGAAAGGACAGTACTTAGAAAGCTAGGACTGCCATTTAGATTATGTCTTTAGAAGCTTATTTAAATCCGGATTTTACGTTTGGCAAGAAAATCATATTTTTGATTCTTACATTTGCCCTTCTTGGGGCGTGCATGGGTATTCTTTTCCTGTTCGGAAAAATATATGGCAAAAGATATGACTTAAGATGCAGAGAAGACTACATAAAAGAGGACTTTGAAGTACGTCTGCAGAAATTATTTGAGATGATTATTTCAGGGACCTGCGTAATGTCTTTTTCTACAGCCTACGTGGTAATAAATCACGTATATGAACTGGTGGAAACAGGCAAGGCGGTGAACCTTACACAGCTTGAACAGTTTTTGGTTTCGACCTGGACTGATGGTAAGGACTTTGTTTTGTTGTTTCTGATTTGCTTTTCCTGCGTTCTTAATTCGGTTTTGGATAGCTTCATTATTCCGCTTAAGATTTTGAAAGCGGAAGAGAAGGCTACTATGCGAATGCTGGGAATGTTCTTTGCGATAGTGACTCTGATGTATCTGAATATGATAGGAGATGAGAGTCAGTATGGACCGGTTATGATTTACTACTTTGGACTTATGATCGGTAGATTTGTTTACTTTGATGCTTCCTTCAAGGATTTCATTGCTAATATGAAGAAGGTCGCGCAAAACTCACCAATTTTTCTCATGTATATTATTTTTACATTTATTTTGGTGGTTGTGGGATTTAAGGTAGAGTTCTTTCTTGAGAGAAACTATTATATTGTAGGAATCTTTCACACTCAGCTTTTCATGATTCTTGCTATATTTGTTGTGTATTGGATTGGAAGAATATGTAGTAAGAAACAGATAAAAAATTATTCTTTAGAATAACTAAAAACTCCTAAGAGTTCAGGCTTGAGATTCCTGATTCTCTTAGGAGTTTATTATTACTTTGCTTTTTCTTTAATTGCTTTTAGTTCATCAACTGAGAATTTGTATGCTTTATTACAGAAGTGGCATTTAATCTCGATTTCTTTTCCATCATCTATCATGTCCTGAATATCTTTTTTGCCAACCAGCATTAGAGCTCTTTCAACTCTGTCTTTGTCACAGTTGCAGTAGAAGTTAAGGTCTACTTTATCAGTGAATTCGATATCAAATCCATCAAGAACGATCTTTAGCATATCCTCAGGTGTTTTGCCTGCCTTGAGAATGTCTGTCACAGAAGAAAACTTTCCCAGGTTGAATTCCAAATGTGTGATTGTCTGTTCGTCAGCGAAGGGCATGAGCTGAACAATGAAACCGCCGGCAGCTACAACTGAGAGATTTTCTCTTTCTACAAGAACTCCAAGTCCTACAGAAGAAGGAGTTTGCTCTGATTTGGTGAAATAGTATGTAAAGTCTTCGGCAACTTCTCCGGAGTATAATGGTACCTGGCCAATATATGGCTCTTTTAAGCCCATATCTCTTATAACGGTAAGGGTTCCCTCGCCGATTCCGCCGCCGACATTAAGATGACCTTCTGCGTTGGGTTCCATTATTACATATGGATTGTTTACGTAGCCTTTAACGTTTCCTTTATTATCCGCTGTGGCAAGAACACCCTTAAGAGGACCGTCACCATCCATCTTGACGGTGAGCATGTCACTGTCATTGTCCATCATTTGTCCCATCATAACAGTACCGGTCATGAGTCTTCCCAGAGCAGCTGTAGCAATAGGAGACAAGCCGTGAGCTCTTCTTCCATAGTCTGCAAGATCCTTGGTTGTTGCTGCGAATGCTCTTATCTGTGCGTTGCCTGCAGTGGCACGCACCATGTAATCCTTGTATGCCATAGATTCCTCTTTTCAAAAAAAAAATTCTTAGTTAAAAATGCACGAATGCATAAATTATTTTTCTAACCCATCAATATTATACGAAAAATCCTTATATGTAAACAATTGCCTGAAAGCCGCATGATAACTGGTCTAAAAAGATGATTAAATGAACGGAAAATACCGAAATTTGCAGCTAAAATCTGACTATTTCAAATGGTCAAAATTGCAAAGTATTGCCTCGAAATTGCAATGCTAAATTAGAGCAAATTGCATAAAATATTTTACTAGATACTAAATTATTTGTTACATTTTTAAAGTCTGCGATCTTGAGGGGGATTGCTTTTACTGAAATGTTAACAAAAAAGGGGAAAGAAAAAGGAGGTTGTTGGGATGTACAAAGGTAGTAATGGACGTTCCAAAGTGTTTGGACGTAGTCTGGCACTTGGAATGAGCGCTATGATGGCAGCTTCAACTATTGCTACAGCCACAAACAGCATCACGGCTTTTGCACAGGAGGGCGATAATTTGCTTAACTCTTCTGACGTGGTGTTCTTTGAAGACGAGAGCGGGGCTGAGAGCAGTAATGATACTGACAGTAGTGCTTCTACTGAGAAATCTGACAGGGCATCAGAAGACTCATCTGAGGTGGTTTTGGATGAAGAAACTGATCAGTCTTTAGAAGAGGGTTCTGAGGACGAGGCCTTATTTGAGGATTCTCTTGATGATGCTTTAGAAGAACTTAGTTTTGAGGATGCTTCTGAAGAGACAATTGATGAAACTTCAGATGAAAAAGCAGCTCTTTTACTTGAAAGCAAGGCATTATTAACCGGTTCTTCCGATGGTGTTATTGCTGATCAGGGTGAGGATGGTTACGAGAATTTCACAGAAGATACTGTGGTAGCAAATATTAAATTTGGTACTAATGGCAACGTGTCTTCTGAGAGTGTTTACAGCCAGGAGAATGGCTATGGATTTAGCGATGTTGACTATAGCCAGGCAGCAACAGGCTGGTCTAATAATGTTTATTATCCAAGAGTCCCTGCGGTATCTGCGGGAGCAGGAAATGTAGTAGATGCTGAAAACTATGTTGCCATTGCCAGCAAAATATGGACAGAGACAGAGTCTACAGGCTATGGTGTATATACATATGAGAGCACTTCTACATTTGATGTAGATCTTTATAATGCTGATTACAAGGTGGCGGTTACATTTGTTAACCCTACAGACAGCGATTATACTGCAGCTCTGGAAGCTGAGGATATCACCAAGGTTTCCGGCATTAATGTCCCTGCAGGAGCCACTGTTACTCAGGAGTTTGAGGCAAACCTTGTAGACGGCAATCTTAATATCAAGTTCCTTGGCACAAGCGATGCCAAGTCTATGAATGATGCCAAGACTACAAAAGTGTATGTATCCGGCGTCAAGATCACAAGACTTGCTACACAGGAGAGGGGCGATAAGCCTACAATCTTCATAGCTTCTGACTCAACAGTTCAGACCTATGATGAATATTATTATCCTCAGACAGGATGGGGCCAGGTTCTTTCTACATACTTTGGCGATCTTGTTGAGGAAAGAGAATGTGACACTTGCGGTTACAGCCAGTCACAGACTTATGAAACTACTAATGCTATTGTAGAGAACCGCTCTATTGGTGGACGTTCATCCAAGTCCTTTATTGATGAGGGCAAGTTCGACGATATCCTTGAGGATATGAAACCGGGCGATTATCTCCTTGTTCAGTGGGGCCATAACGATGCTACTTATTCAAGACCAAACCGCTATGTATCAGCAGATGATTTTGAAAAGTGGATGATGGTTTATGTAAACGGTGCGTTGGAGAGAGGTGTTACACCGGTATTTGTTACTCCTGTAGCTCGTTACAGCTATACAACAAATTCTGATGGATCACTTAATTCTTTTGCCAGCAACTTTGAAGCTTACCGTCAGGTTATGCTTAGACTTGCAAGAGAGTACAATGTTCCTTACGTAGATCTTACACAGCGCTCAATTGAGGTATGTAACAACTTTGGAATCGAAGGCTCCAAGATGCTGTTCCTCAAACTTGCAGCAGGAGAGGTTTCAGGCGGCGCATATGCAGGCGGCGTTGACGATTCAACACATCTTCAGTACTACGGTGCACTTAAGTTTGCGCAGTGTGTAGCAGAGGGTATTGTTGATTATGCAAACGGTGATGTAGAGAATACTACAGATGCTCTTGATAGCCTTGCTTCTTTAGTAGAGGTTAAAAAAGCAACTCAGGCACCTGCTCAGGTAACAGGCCTTAAGACTACTTCCGTTGGTGCTACTAGCATTTCTCTTGAGTGGGAAGCTTCAGAAGGATCAGAGCTTTACTACATTTACAGAGCAGCTCTTTCTGATGGCCAGACAATTGATGATGTAGTTTTTGATAAAGCTGTAAAATACTCAGTTTCAGGCAAAACAAGCTATGTAGATAATAACTGCGCCGGTGGAGTGACTTATGTTTACGCTATCGGAGGCTTCAACAGCTACGGTGTTGGTGAGCTTTCTGAGAAAATAGCTGTATCAACCAAGACAGCAGGACTTCGTTTTGACTTTAACTACAACAATTCGCCTACTATGGAAGGCTGGACCGGTGTTAACCAGAACGAAATGTACGATGCAGCCAAGGGCTACGGATGGAAAACTGCTCCTAATAACGGTCGTTACAGAGGCGGCAACGGCAAGGCTGATTCATCAGCTATGGCAGATGACTTTAACCTTGGCGCAGGAGAGTTTGCAGTTGATCTTCCAAACGGAACCTATGAAGTAACCGTTTATGCAGGAGATCTTTTAGACGGAACAAGTACAATTAAGCCTGCATATTCAGCTGAAGGCATTTCTATCGGTTCAATAGCCTGCAAGCAGTCTCTTGGAAGCTGCACAGGAACTGTAAGTATTACCGATGGACAGCTCAATGTGACTGTTGAAGGTTCAAACCAGTACATCAATGGTTTGACAGTAACTTCACTTCTTCCGGCTCCCGGTAACCTTGCTATTACAGAGCTTTCTTTTGAAAGAACTACAGCAACATTCCTTCTTTCCTTTACAAAGGTAGAAGATGCTGTGAGCTACAGAGTATATCAGAAGGGCGAGTCAGATAAGGACTTCAATCTGGTTAAGAGCTACTCAGCACAGGAGCTTATTGATAATGAACTTGACTGTCGTGCTATGTCAGCTACTCTTGGCGAGACTTATTCATATTACATGACATGTCTTGTGGCAGATGGAACAGAGTCAGCTAAGAGTAATATTGTTTCTCAGTCAATGCTTGATCCTAATGTGGCTGTTCCTACTGCAGTAAAGGGCCTTAAGTGCACAAGTCCTGAGGATGGTCAGGAAGAACTTCAGAATACTATTTCACTTGCTTGGGATGAAAGCCCAGCTTCTGAGAATGTAATTAAGTATGTAATCTATCGTTCAGCAAAGGCTGAAAGTGATAAGGGCTTCAAGGAATTTGTTAAGGTTGGAGAATCCGATAACAATACCTATACAGATGAAGATTCTGAAATAGCTACAAATGTTCATTATTATTACAAAGTTGCAGCAATGAATGCAGGCGGAATTGGCGAACAGTCTGAGGCTATTGCTACTCCAATTGCTGGTTCACTTGTTGCAGGAGGACTTGAGACTTACGCTTCCCGTGCGCTTGTTGCAATCAATCTTGCAGGAGATGCAGGTGCGGAGACTAAGATTTCAGCTACAGATGCGGAAGGTAATCCTATTACTTCAGGTGTATACCTTTCATGGAGAAGTTTCCCTAAGGACTTTAGCGGAAAAGAACTTACAACAACATTCGACGTTTTCAGAAATGGTGAACAGATTGCCAGCGGACTTAAGGTTACAAACCTTGTAGATGAGGCAGGAAGCGCTTCTGATACATATAGAGTAGTTGGTTCAAACGATTCATCTCTTGGCCTTAATAGCGTAGATACTTCTGTATGGGCTAATCAGTACATGGAGTTTGCTCTTAATAAGCCTGAAGATGAGACAATGCCTGATGGTTCTACCTGCACATATACAGCAAATGATATGTCAGTTGGAGACCTTGACGGAGACGGAGAGCTTGAGCTTATCGTTAAGTGGTATCCAAGTAATGCCAAGGATAACTCAGGTTCAGGTTACACAGGTAAGACTTTCCTTGACGGATATGATGTAAACTTCTCAACAGGCGCAGTAAAGCAGCTTTGGAGAATTGACCTTGGAGTAAATATCCGTTCAGGTGCACATTATACACAGTTCCAGGTTTGGGATTTTGATGCTGACGGAATTGCAGAAATCGCTGTCAAGACAGCTGATGGTACCACAACATACACAAATATGGATGGTGAATTAGTTGAGACCGGATATGTTGGAGCATGCAACAGCGATGCACTTCCTACAGATACAATCAGTCCTAAGTATGACTACAGAAACAGCGGCGGATACGTTCTTGATGGACCTGAGTATTTCTCAATGTTCAAGGGAAATACAGGTGAGCTTATTGACACAGTTGATTATCTTCCGGCAAGAGGATCTGTTTCAGCTTGGGGAGATGGTTATGGTAACAGAGTAGACAGATTCCTTTCTGCTACAGCTTACCTCAATGGAACAACTCCTTTCGCAGTATTTGCAAGAGGATATTATACAAGAACAGCTCTTACAGCTTATTACCTCACAAAGACAACTGATGATGAAGGCAATGAAGTAGAGCAGATTGGTGTTTACTGGAAATTTGATACAGATAATATTGAAGGCGGCAGCGCTTACACTGCACAGGGTAACCATGGCCTTTCAGTTAACGATGTTGATGGCGATGGCAAGGATGAGATTATCTATGGATCTCTGACTCTTGACAATGATGGAACTGTTCTTTACAGCACAGGCTTAGGCCATGGCGATGCAATGCATGTAAGTGACTGGATTCCTTCAAGACCTGGCCTTGAGGTTATGGGTGTACATGAGCATGACAACGCGGCATATCATGTAGAAATTCATGACGCTGAGACAGGCGAAATCATCACAGGTTACTATACTGGTAAAGATACCGGACGTGGAATGGCTTCCGATATTGATCCTACAGCAGAAGGTGCAGAGTACTGGTCAATTGCAAATCCTAACTATATGGGCAATGATGAGCCTTCATGGGATTCAAGAAATGCAGACGTATTCGGTTCACTTTCAGGAAAAGTTGGCAAGTCAGACGGTGAGACAAGCTCTATGATTTCTCTTTCACATGGAGCAACTCCTGCAGTTAACTTCTCACTTTATTGGGATGGAGATCTCCTTGCAGAGACTCAGGATCACACCTTTAACAGTGCAGCTTACGCACCACTTACAACAACTATTGAGAAATGGGATTATGAGAACCAGACATCTATTAAACTGATGGAGTCAGATCAGGTTCTTACCAGCAACGGAACAAAGGGTAACCTTGGTCTTGTAGCAGATATCCTTGGCGACTGGAGAGATGAAATTATCGCGAGATGTTCTGCAGATAACAGCAAGATCAGAATTTACTCAACAACAATTCAGACAGATTATGTAATTCCTTGCTCACTTACAGACCTTGCCTACAGAGAGGGTGTTGCTTGGCAGAACGTTGGTTACAACCAGCCTGCACATACAAGTTATCTGATTTCTGAAGGACTTATCACAGCACAGCTTTCAGAAGAAAAGATGGATTCAAACAGTGCAACTCTTAATTTTACACCTGCTAACGACGGTGTATATGGCCACAAGGTAGAAGGCTATGTTGTTAAAAGAGCTGATGTAACTGTTGATGAAAACGGCAATCAGACAGTAGGCGATTACGAAACAGTAGCTGAGCTTGACGCAAATGGTCTTAGTTCTAAGGAAGCATCCGGTGGAGCAAAAGAGCAGGTTATCGTAGGCTATACAGATGGCGCAGCTATCAAGAATTTTGATATGGGATACAAGTCAGGCAATGCGAATGGCTTTGTAAGAGTTCTTGCGGATGATTATTCTGATGTTAATGGTTATGGCTGGGCAACAGGCACAGGCTCTGCAGTTAACTGGAACAGAGTTGGTGTGGGTATTGAAAACGCAGGAGATACCCAGACAGATGTTGAGAAGGCATGCTGTGATCTTGTAAGAGCTGACAATGAGCTTAAGTTCCTCATTGATGTTCCTGCAGGAGCTTACAAGGTTGATGTATATGCCGGAGCTGCTTATAACAACAACGCATATAACGGAACAAAGATATATGTAAACGGCGAAGATCTTGGCGTAGTGTCACAGTCAGCAAAAGTGGCGGATATCGTTAAGACTACTTATGTGGTATTTGACAGTTCTTCCCAGATTGAAGTTATTTCTTCAAATGCAGGAAACCTCGCAATTCTTAATGCGATTGTAGTATCTGCTGCTACACCTATTTATGGCGAGGCGCAGGAAGAGGAAACAGAGCCTTCATCAGTTTACAGCTTTACAGATACAGAACTTAAGGGTGGAAGCTTCTACTCTTATAAGATTGCTTCTGTAGTAGATGGCAAAGAGAGCTTTGCATCAGCACCACTTACAGTTCAGACAACTGTAGCTATTGATAAGCTCAATGAAGAACTTACAGATATGGAACTTGTTCAGGACACACCACTTGCTGATGGCCAGTCTGTAGCTGATCTTCTTGCAGCTAAGAAACAGTTCATTTCAGTAACTGACTCAGAAGGTGTAGAGCAGATAGTAGTTATTACATGGGATGCTAGTGAAGTTGATCTTCATACACCTGGAGAATATACAGCACACGCTTATATTCGCGGATATTCATCTAATCCTGTGGATGTAACTGTTAAGGTAGTTGCAAATGTTCCTACAGGATACGCAGAGATTAAGGATATCAGAGTTATCCTTGGCAATGAAGTTAAGCTTCCTTCAGTTGTACAGGCTACATTCCTTAACGGAACAACCAAGGATGTAGCAGTAACATGGAATACTGATAAGCTTGATGTTAACAAGATTGGTGATTACACACTTAAGGGATCTGTCGATGGTACAGAGGACACAGTAGAAATCACAGTTCATATTGTAGGCGACTACGTGGTTTCAGCTGCTGATTCTTATGCAGAGATAGAGTATCTTAACAAGAACTTTGAACTTCCTTCAAAGGTAACAGTTACATATGCAAGCGGTGCTACCGCAGCAGCAGATGTAACCTGGAATACATCAGATATTGATGTGGCAAGCCTTGGCACAACTTATAATGTTGAAGGTACAGTTGCTGACTTTGACGGCGTAGTAAACCTTAAAGCTACAGTTAAGTATCCTTCTCTTTACAAGTTTGACTTTGGTATCAGCGATAGCCGTATTGCAGAAGGCTGGACCGGAGTAACAGTAAACCCTAAGAAGGGTAACAAGGAGATAAAGGATCTTGGTAGTGCTTATTCTAAAGATAAGGGCTATGGTTTTGAAAATCCTGAGTCTAAGATGGAAGGCCGTACAGAAGAGTTCACTTTTGATGGCGAACTTCCATGGCTTGTATACACAGACTTTGCTCTTCCTGGAAATGAAACCTTCCTTGTAGATGTTGAAAATGGCAAGTATCAGGTAGAAATTCTCAGTAACTCAGTATATAAGAGTGATGTTTCCGGAACTGTAGAGGGCGTAAACTTCAAGGTTGGTAATGCAGCAAATACATACACTCTTGCAGCAGTTGAATGTGAAGTTACAGATGGACAGCTGACAGTAAGCTTTGGCAACGGAACCTACAGAATGGGAGCTTTGGTTGTACGTAAGGCTATTACAGATGCTTCTTATTATGGCCCTGTAGAGCCGGATGAACCTGAAGTTCCTGTCGGAGAATTTGTTACAAAGTGGGGAACAACCTACTATGTTCTTGAGGACAGTACTAAGTACACAGGAATGCTTACAGTAGATGGCTATACCTATTACTTCAAGTCAAATGGTGCTATGGTCAAGCAGGATTATGTGACAACTGAGGATGGTAAGTACTACTTTGATGCAAATGGTCACATGGTAACAGGCTTCATGACAAAGTGGGGCGCAGTATACTATTTCGATTCAGAAGGTAAGATGGTTACTGACTCTATAATTGCTTTGGAGGATGGCTACAAGTACTATGTAAATGCAAAGGGACAGCTTGTTAAGCAGAATTATGTGACAATAGATGGAAACACATACTACTTTGATGCAAATGGTTACATGGCAACAGGCTTCGTGACAAAGTGGGGTACAACGTACTACTTTGATGAGAACGGCGTTCAGCTCTTTGATACAGTAGTTGAAGTAGATGGCTATAAATACTACTTAAATGCCAAGGGCGCAGTTGTTAAGAGTAACTTTGTAGACTTTGAGGATGGAAGACACTACTTTGATAGTGAAGGTCATATGGTAATTGGCAGAACCATTACAAAGTGGACTCATAAGTATACCTTTGATGAGAACGGAGTTCTTGTGAACTAATAAGTATTTAATCAAAATTTAATAAAAATAAGAGTTCCCGGGCAGAAATGTCCGGGAACTTTTTGCGTATGTCACTAAATTAGTAGTTTTGGAGAATTTTATTCACTAGAAATAACATATAATTATGCGCTGAAAATGGCGTGGTTATGGGATTTATTTCAATTGACATTTATTTAACGGATAGCTATAATTATAATTGAGAATTTATTAACAATTTTATATATACATTTGAATATAAAAGCGTATTTATTGCGCAGGATTGGAGAAGGTAATGGCAGATAAAGAGATTTCTCAGGCGGTGATAGCAAGACTTCCCCGCTATTTTAGATATCTAGGGGATCTTAAAGAGAAGGGGGTTGAGAGAATTTCCTCCCAGGAACTTTCAGATATTATGAAGGTTACAGCATCTCAGATAAGACAGGATTTCAATAATTTTGGTGGTTTTGGCCAGCAGGGTTACGGATACAATGTTAATTATCTGTATGACGAGATCAGTAAGATCCTTGGAATCGACAAACAGCACAGTCTTGTGATAATTGGTGCAGGTCATCTTGGTAAGGCTATTGCAGGTTACACTAATTTTACAAGAAGAGGATTTGTCTTTAAGGGAGCTTTTGACTGCAATCCTGAGCTCTATGGAACCAAGATTCGCGATGTTGAGGTTCGCCCGGTAGATGAAATGGAAGATTTCGTCAGAAAGAACCAGATTGAGATAGCTGTTCTTACCATTCCCAAGGAGCAGGCTGTGCCAATGGCCCATAAGCTTGCTGAGTGCGGAATCAAGGCTATATGGAACTTTGCCCATGTTGACCTGGAAGTTCCTAACAATATTCAGGTAGAAAATGTACATTTATCTGACAGTTTGATGAAATTATCGTATAATATAAACAGGTACGAAAACACATAAACTGATGATTGTGAGATAATCTGATGGCAAAAAACGATGAAGTTTATATGTCTGCGCTGCAAGGGAAGAGCATTCCTATTTTGACGCTGGATAATAAATGGCATCAATTGTTTACGCAGACAGACATGACACCTGAAATAGAACAGCTGGCAGATGAGCTTAACGCCCTTGTGGAGAAGGATGGCAAGCTTAGGAGTCAGACCAAGGACATCAAGAAGCTCAAGAAAAAGCTTCTTGGTGAGATTGTGCCACTAAGGGATAAGGCCAATAAACTTGGCAATGCTCCTGATATCGAAAAAGAGATATCTGAACGTACCAGACTGATCAATGAGTGTAATGACAAAATAGACAGCCATCAGGATGAACTTCTTGATCTTTCCAAACAGATTTACGATGTTGATTATAAGCTGATGATAGAAACCATGAAGGTTTGTTATGAGAGACTTCATGATAACACTGCGGATATAAACGCTCTTGATGAGTGGATTAAGAGAGCAAGGATAGAACTTAAAAAGAACGTTATAAGGCTTCAGGAAGCTGAAATGGAGAATTATAATCTCTATTCCTATATGCATCAGATTTTCGGACCTGAAGTTGTTGATCTTTTTGATATGAAGTATGACCCGGACAGAAGGCATCCTATAAGACGCCCAATGTCCACTGACGGTGAATATGTAGAATGATTTACGGGCTGCCTTAACAGGCAGCCTGTTTTTGGAGGAAGCTATGAGGTATGCGGTAAATAGCCAGGAAATGAAAATATATGATAGAAATACCTCTGAAATCTTTGGGGTAGAATCATGCGTTCTAATGGAAAGAGCTTCTCTTAAAGTAGTCGAAAACATTGAGAGATGGATTGCTTCCAGAAACATAGAAAGAAAAGTCCGTGCCCTGGTTATAGCCGGAGTTGGAAATAATGGTGGTGACGGAGCCTGCATAGCAAGACTTCTTAAACAAAAGGGGATAATTGTTAGCATCTGTATAATCGGAGATTTCACCAAATGTACGGATTTACTTCTAGGACAGCTTAAAATCCTTGAAAAATATGGTGTTGCTCCTGACACTTTTTCCAATATAAGAGACAACAAAAGCCCTGCAGAGTGGGATATCATAGTAGATGCCATGTTTGGTATAGGCCTTTCGAGACCTGTAACAGGAGATTTTGCTGAGGCTGTCAGATATATAAATGACTGCAAGGAAGAAAGAAAATCAGATATTCTGGTTACTTCTGTGGATATGCCTTCTGGAATTAATGCAGATAACGGCAAGTTGTGTGAAGTGGCTGTAAAGGCTGATATGACAATTACCTTTAATCAGGTTAAACTGGGGCATATTTTGTATCCTGGGTGTGAATATACAGGAAGACTCATAGTGGAGGACGCCGGAATAACGGAGGATAGTTTCTTATCCAAAGAACCTCATGCCTTTTTCTATGATGAGGATATAAAAGCTCTTTTACCGGAGCGCATATTAGATGCAAACAAGGGAACTAACGGTAAAGTTCTGATTATTGCCGGGTCTAAGGATGTAAGCGGAGCGTGTATACTTGCTGCAAATGCCTGCTTAAAAGCAGGAGCAGGAATGGTAAAAATCTTTACTGCTTCGGAAAATGCTGAGGTTATCAAGGCACTTATGCCTGAGGCAATGCTTGTTACATACCAGGATTTTGAAGCCTTTAATGAGAAGCTTAAGCTATGCTTTGATTGGGCAAGCACGGTTGTGTTAGGCCCCGGAATCGGCACAGCCCAGAGCGGATTTGAACTTGTCAAACAGACCCTGGAAGAGTACACGGGGAATCTGGTTGTTGATGCTGATGCGCTTACTCTTGTTTCCAGGGATCATGAGCTTAGAAATCTTTTATCAAACTATGCAAGAAGTGGCAGAAAACTTGTACTTACTCCTCATTTGGGAGAGTTTGCCAGACTGTTTGACCGGGATATCAGGGACTGCAAGGAGCATATTCTGGAGTATCCGACGGAACTTGCCCGGAACCTGCATTGTACAGTCATCTGCAAGGACGCAAGGACAGTTATTGCTGACAGTAAAGAGAAAAAGATATATATTAATATGAGCGGTAATGATGGAATGGCTACTGCAGGAAGCGGTGATGTTCTTGCCGGCATAATAGGTGCCTTTATGGCCTTTGGCAAGACTTCTTTTGAAATCGCCTGCTTAAGCGTATATCTTCATGGACTTGCAGGAGATAAGGCTGCATCTGAGAAGGGTAAACACTCCATGGTTGCTACGGATATTATACAGGGGATGGAAGAAATCCTTAGTAAGATTTGAATTAGGATGGTTTGAAAATGCTTGAAGAATACTCAAGAGTTTACGCCAGGATAGATCTTGACGCGATTAAATACAATTTGGAATCTATGAGAAAAAATATACCTGATGGAACCAGGATCATGGCTGTCATTAAGACAGATGCTTATGGTCACGGCGCTGTCAGAATTGCGCAGATGCTAGAAGATGTTGATTATATCTGGGGCTATGCAACAGCTACTGCAGAGGAAGCTTTTGAGCTTAGGGACGCAGGAGCTAAAAAACCTATTTTGGTTTTGGGCTATACTTTCCCATATTCTCACAGACGAATGCTTCTTGAGGGCATAAGACCAACTGTTTTCAGATTGGATATGGCCAAAGAACTGTCTGAGGTGGGCAAGGAACTGATGGATAGTGGTGAGCTTACAGAGCTTCCACAGATTCATATTGCTGTAGACACCGGAATGAGCAGAATAGGTATTACTCCTGATGACAACGGCGTTTCTTTTGTTCAGGAAGTTATGTACATGCCGGGAATTCATGTGGAGGGCATTTTTACTCACTTCGCAAGGGCAGATGAAGCAGATCTTTCAAATGCCAGAGAAAGAGAAAAAGTATTCGCGGATTTCATTTCCGCTGTAGAGGAGAGAACAGGAAGACGTATTCCTTTAAGACACTGCGCTAACTCAGCCAGCATTATATCCGTTCCGGAATCTTCAATGGATATGGTAAGAGCCGGAGTTACCATGTACGGTATGTGGCCTTCTGATGAAGTCTCAAGAGATATAGTGGAGCTTAAGCCTACAATGGAGCTTATCAGTCATATTGTTATGGTAAAAGATGTTCCTGCCGGAACACCTGTCAGCTACGGCGGAACCTTTGTGACAGATAAAGAGACCAAGATTGCTACGATCCCTGTTGGCTACGGAGATGGATATCCAAGGAGCCTATCCAATAAGGGATACGTTCTTATAAACGGACATCACGCCAATATTCTTGGAAGAGTATGCATGGATCAGTTCATGGTAGATGTTACGGATATTCCTTATGTCAAAGAAGGGGATGAGGTTGTTCTTTTGGGTAAGGATAAGACCACCGGAGAAGAGATCACCGCAGAAGCTTTGGGGGATATGAGCGGCAGATTTAACTATGAACTTACCTGTGACATTAATAAGAGGGTTCCAAGAGTGTTCACAGAGGCGTAATTATCCACTATCCTGGAGGAAAAGGTATGAAATTGTTGTGGAGACTTAGCCGCGAGGCAATCAGGTATAGATACCTGTACGTTATTGCTATATTTTCAACACTAATGCTTACAGCAATAAATCTTACTGCCCCTAAGGTGCTGTCAAGGATGACGGGAATTGTCAGTAGCGGTGTTAAAGAATCGGATTTAAATACCATTTGGCTTCTTACAGCATCTTTGGTTGCGCTGTATCTTTTTCGTGTTCTTTTTAGATTCTTAAGTAACTATCTTGCGCACAAGGCTGCATGGTATCTGGTGGGAGATCTTCGCACCAGAACCTATGACAAGCTTGAACATATGCATATCGGCTATTTTCATGACAAGCAGACCGGCGATCTTATGAGCAGGATTGTCAATGATACCAGGGATTTTGAGCTTTTATATGCTCATATGATTCCTGAGACTATTACTAATGTGGTGACTTTCCTCGGAGTTCTTATAGTTCTTCTTACTATAAATTGGAAACTGGCGCTTATAACATGTGCACCGATTCCGTTTATTTTTATTTCCGGAGTTATTTTTTCAAAAAAGGTCAGACCTTTCTTTAAGATTTCCCAAAAGAAAATGGGTGATCTGAACGGAAAATTACAGGACAACCTGTCCGGAATCAATGAGATTCAGTCCTTTGGAAGGGAAGAATATGAGACGGAGCAGGTTAATAAGAGTAATTTCGAGCATATAAAAGCTATGCTTACAGCACTTAAACTAAGCGGAATTTTCCATCCTTCAGTTGAGTTTATTTCCTCACTGGGAACAATTCTTGTTGTGGCTTTTGGAGGATATCTTGCCTACAAGGAAAGTGTTGGAGTAGAGGATATCGTGGCATTCCTGTTATATTTGGGGCTTTTTTATGCTCCTGTTACGGGACTTGCAAATCTACTTGAAAATATGCAGCAGTCCATGGCCGGAGCAGAGCGTGTAATGGCAGTTTTGGATGCTCCCTGCGAAATAACCGATAAGCCGGATGCAGTTTCACTTAAAGATGTAAAAGGAGATATTGTATTCGAAAATGTCAGCTTTTCCTATAATTCGGATGGAAATATAGAAGTATTAAAAGATGTTTCTTTTAGGTGTGAACCGGGCAAAATGCTTGCGATTGTAGGACCTACCGGAGTAGGAAAGACAACGCTGACAAAGCTTATTTCAAGATTTTATGAACCCACAAGTGGTAAGATTTATCTTGATGGGCATGACATAAATGAAGTGACTATCGAGAGTCTTAGGCAGAATATTTCACCTGTCTTGCAGGATACATTTCTTTTTAATGGGACAATAGCAGAAAACATCGGTTATGCCGTGCCTGAAGCTTCCAGATCTGAGATTATTGAAGCTGCCAAGGCTGCCAATATTCACGGGGATATTATGTGCATGCCGGATGGCTACGACACTGTTGTGGGAGAAAGAGGACTTAGGTTATCCGGAGGACAGAAACAGAGGGTGGCCATAGCCAGAGCGATACTCAGAAAGTCGCCTGTCATAATTTTAGATGAGGCAACGGCTTCGGTTGATGTTGAGACTGAAAAGCAGATACAGAAGGCAATTAATGGTATTACCGGATCCAGAACAATAATTGCTATTGCTCACAGACTTTCTACTATCAGAAATGCAGACCAGATACTTGTTATTGAGGATGGCCGTATTAAAGAAAAGGGCACGCATGATGAGCTTGTGGCTCTTGGCGGAAGTTATGCCAGAATGAGCAAAATACAGGAATAATAAAAAGATTAGGAAACTTTCGACTTTGGAGTTTTCCTAATCTTTCTTTTTATCCGAATTTCTTTTTGGCTTCTGAATATTGAACGTTGATTTCTGCAAGAGCAGCAGTGTCGCCGTCCATGTTGTCGGGGTGATAGAGCTTTACTAGTGACTTGTACTTACGGTCTACACTTTCTCTGGAACTGCAGCCTGCAAAGAAGTTAAAGGCTGCAGAAGGTCCGGAGTCGTTCATGTCCTCATCCTCGTCATCCTCATAGTACTCCGCTTCGTAATCGTCCTCGTCATAGTCTTCGTCATCATCATATTCTTCATCTTCGTAGTAGTCATCTTCGTATCTGTCTGGATAGCTTTCGTCCTCGTAGTCATCATATTCGTAGTCATCGTCATACTCGTCATCTTCATAGAAATCTCGTTCGCTGCGTCTTAGATAATCTCGGCTATCATCATCTTCAAATTCTTCATGATGCCTTCTGAGCCATTTTTCGTAATTTTTTTCGTAATGTCTTTTACCGGAATTTGGGAAAAGACGATAGTATCTGTCCTGAAACTGGGCGGCAAATGATTTCTGAAATATGGCTCTTATAAGGTATATAACGATATCAGCACAGGCCGCGTAGAACAGAAATTGTCCAAAGGACATGAAGACGCCTATGGAAAGAACAGCAAATAGTACCGGAACAGCCATAACAAGGGCCAGGATAATTAGCAAAATGAAGGTAATGCTGCCTCTGGTTGGATAGATATTAAGAACAAGCCAAATGCGAAGATCTCTAAAAAGTTTGACCGAAACAGCCGCATCTTTTTCCAAAAGCTCTTCGTACTCCGTAAAAGCTTCGATCTCCGGTATACCCTTGAAAACAAGGATGATATTCAAAATAAAGAAAAGAAGAAATGCTATGGAGGTTAGAGGGAGAACACAAAAGAAAAGCTTAAGGATCTTGAATAAGCTCTTACAAAACCAGGCCAGCATGGAGAAAAAGGCCTTGAGAATATATAGAAAAAAGCTGATTACAGCATTTATCATAGTTGAAATAAGTGAAACCATAAATATCCCCCAAATGAACTTTCACACTGTATTTTACTATGAAAAGTGCTCCATATAAAGATTTATTGCTTGAAACACCGAAAAATGATAAGGTTGTAGAGGGTTCGCAATTTCTGATCTGCTAAATAATTGCGAACATAAGCTTGGTGGGGGATTGAACATGAAAATATTTAGTTACATAAAAGAAAAATGTCCTTGGATTTCTTATGCCTTTGGTCTTATCCCGTTTATTGTCGCCTGTATAGGTTATGGCTATTATGGAAAACTGCCTGTCTGGGAGACAGTATACGCATCTGTTGCTTTGTATTTTGTTAATCCGGTTGTGGATTTTGAAAATTCACTTATTGTCTTTGCTGAGATTACTGCTGTAATCGTTACAGCCGGCATCATTTTGAGCGTCGTTAGATATGCCTACGCCAAGGTTGATCACTTTTTTACCAGATTAAGCGGAGATGCTACGGTAGTCTATACCGACAATGATTTTGGTCAGGAACTGGGCCAGAACCTTTCTCATGGCTACACAATCTTCAATAACCCTGATGATGACAGGGATAACCTTAAGAAGTTTAAGGTTGAAAAGGTCAAAAATCATATACTCATGTTTGAAAATGACATGGATAATGTCAGCTTTTATACAGAAAATGAGAAAAAGCTTGCCGGAAGCAATGTCTTTATGATGCTTAGAGATATTGATCCGTCCCTTCTTGACACTGCGGATAAAGGGGCTTCTTGCCTTCATTTCTTCAATATTTACGATGTTATGGCCAGGGATTATTGGAGAAAATACAATTTATATGAGAAGAGAAAAGACAGGATAAAGATAGCTATCATCGGCTTTGGCAGGGTTGGAACAGCAATATTTAAGTACGGATATCTTAACAATATTTACGGGCTTGATCAGGAGATTGAATATCATATCTGGGGCTGTTCTACTTCAGCGGCTGAATTTGTCGGCAGCCTTAATACCATGAATAAAGACAAAATCGTTATTCATGAAGAAAGCTGGGAAGAGGGTATCGACTGCCTTGCGCAGATGACAAGGGTAATTTATACACTTCAGAATCACAGCATTGAGCTGGTTCAGAAGGTGTTATATGTCAATCCTGACGCTGAGATTCATTGCTACTGTGAGAATCCTGCAGGACTTGCGCAGCTTTATATCTCAAATAAGATTGTTGCCTTTGGCGATATGACTGATATTTTAACGGAAGACAATATCAAAAAAGAAAAGCTCTATAGACAGGGAAAGCTTTTTAACTATGATTATCACCTTAGATACAGCGGCGAAAATGCAGGGGATGATTTCGAGGAAAAAGCTGAGAGTGAGTGGAAGAAGCTTAATGGCTTTTTCAAGAGCTCTAATATTGCAAGAGCTGATCACTATTGGATTGAGAAAAGACTTGTCTCAGACGGTGAGCTGGAAGAAAATTCGGAAGATGCATGGAAAATCGAGCACATCAGGTGGAGCAGATTCTATTTTGCAAATCACTGGACATATGACCCAAAGAGGGACAACCTTATGAGAAAGCATCCTCTTTTGGTACCTTATGAGGAGCTGTCCTATGAAGAAAAGTCCAAGGATGGTGTGTATAGCGAGGTAATAAGGGCAGAAATTGATAAACTTACCCTTTGATTTTGGGGCTACTAGTCTAGTTAATCAAAATATGTTATAGTGTAAGTTGACATTTTATGTATAGGAGGAACTACTATGGACGAAGGCTTGCCTTCTGTCAGTATTCTGATTTTTGTCATTATTCTTTTAATGGACATTCTTGTACATGGATTCGGTGTTGCTCTGGGCCATGTCAAGGAAGAGGAAATTGAAAAGAAAGCTCTGGAAAACAAGGAGCAGCTGAGTGCCAAGATTCTTAAGGCCATCAAGGATGATGCTAATCTTATTAAATGCATTCAGTATTTTAATATTGTAGTAAATATGATTTTGGGCGGTATCGTCACCATTAGCATTGCAAAGGCTATTATAGGTTATGCCGGATTGGTGGCGGAAGACGCTGATTTTTCATGTCGGATTATTTATTTTTGTACCGCGCTTATCATAAGTCTCCTTATCATGTGCTTTGGCGTTCTTATTCCAAGAAAGCTTGCGGCAAGATATCCTGATAAATGGATATATGTTTGTTTTTATCCTGTAAGGATAATCCTTGGAGTGTGCTATCCGTTTGTTTTCATAGCCAATACTCTTTCTGCCGGTCTTTTATATCTATTTGGAATTCGAGGGGAAGCGGATGAGTCTGATGTAACAGAAGAGGAAATCAAGTCAATGGTTACTGAGGGACAGGAACAGGGTGTTCTTCAGGAAACAGAGGCTGACATGATCACCAATATCTTCGAGTTTTCAGACAAAGAGGCCAGAGATATTATGACAAATAGAAAGGCAATGGTGGCGATTGATGCCAACATGAGCCTTAAGGAAGCAGTTGGGTTCATGATGGACACCAACAATAGCAGATTCCCGGTATACCTTGATGATATTGATCATATCATTGGTATCATGCATATAAGAGATGCCATGAAGAAGTTGTCAGAGGAGACAGATGAGGAACTTCCTATTAGGAAGATCAAGGGTCTTCTTAGACAGCCCAAATTTGTTCCGGAGACGAGAAACATAGATTCTCTTTTCCACAGCATGCAGTCCACCAAGACTCAGATGGTTATCATTATTGATGAGTATGGCCAGACAGCAGGACTTGTTTCAATGGAAGATATTCTGGAAGAAATCGTTGGAAATATTATGGATGAGTATGATGAAGATGAAAACTTTGTCAAACCTACCAAGAATTCCGGCGAATATATAGTAGAGGGGAAAACTCCTCTTGAAGTTCTGGAGAAACGATTTAAAATATCTTTCGGCGAGACAGAATTTGAAACGCTAAACGGATATATGATATCTAAGCTTGACAGGATTCCTGAGGCTGATGATGAGTTTAGCACAACAGTAGACGGCTATAGTTTCAAGATTCTTTCTGTAGATAATCACATGATTCAGAGTGCATTGGTTAACAAGCTCCCTGATGAAGAGGTTTCCCAGGAAGAAAAAGAATTAGAAATAGCAAATTAGATTTATCTTTAAAGGAAGGAAGTTTTTTATGTCAGGACATTCAAAATTTGCAAACATCAAGCATAAGAAAGAAAAGAATGATGCTGCAAAGGGAAAAATTTTCACAATCATTGGTAAGGAAATTGCAGTTGCAGTTAAGGAGGGCGGTCCAAACCCAGCTAATAACTTTAAGCTTGCAACAGTAATTGCCAAAGCTAAGGCTAACAACATGCCTAACGATACTATTGAGCGTGGTATCAAGAAGGCATCAGGAGCTGATGGAGCAGTTGATTACAAGAGTATTACATACGAAGGATATGGCCCAGGTGGTACAGCTATCATCGTTGAGACTCTTACAGATAACCAGAACAGAACAGCAGCTAATGTTAAGAGCGCATTTACAAAAGGTAACGGTAACGTTGGTACTCCTGGCTGCGTATCTTATATGTTTGATAACAAAGGTCAGATCCTTATCGACAAGGAAGAGTGCAAGATGTCATCTGATGATCTTATGATGCTTGTTCTTGATGCCGGCGCTGATGACTTTAATGAAGAAGACGATAGCTACGAGATCCTTACAACTCCTGATAATTTCCAGGCTGTAGTTGAGGCTCTTAACGAGGCTAAAATTGAGACAGCTTCTGCAGAAGTTACAATGATTCCTCAGAACTATGTTTCTGTAACTGATCCGGAGACAGTTAAGTATCTGACAAGAATCCTTGATCTTCTTGACGAGGATGATGATGTTCAGGCAGTATATCACAACTGGGATGAGCCTGAAGAGTAATTGATTCACGATTTTTATGATTTATCTATGAAAAAAGTCTTGTTTTTTATTCAATAAAATCTATAAAACAAAATATGAGACGTGGGGGAGTCCTGAAATGAAACTAAAACGTATGTGGCCAGGTTTGTGCATCTTGATTGTGTTTATGATTTTTGATGTGATAATGGTAGCGAGTTCTAGTTTCTTTTCAGGACTTTTTCCGTCTAATGACATGACTTTGGCATATTCTATTATTCTGACAGTGCTGAGTGTGCTGATAATGAATGTGCTGACTTTTTTATTTGGAAGAATATGCGACCATATAGGAATATATGATATGGCAGAAACAAAGGGCATCAGAGTAATTTATGCTTTGATGCTTATTGCCGTTTTTGCGGGCGGTATTTTTTACAGATTGGATGTTCTTTCCAGAACCACGGTGGCGCCTACCGGAAAGCTTTCTT
Source organism: Butyrivibrio sp. VCB2006 (assembly GCF_000420945.1). GTDB lineage: Bacteria > Bacillota > Clostridia > Lachnospirales > Lachnospiraceae > Butyrivibrio. Next base: position 26,539 of record NZ_ATVX01000002.1, on the reverse strand, counting down.
TATTTGAAAATGCCAAGGTGGGAGCAACTTCTGTGAGCACGGAATATGACCTTTTGTCTGTTGTATATTCTGACATTCTTAGGGTGGTCTTATACTTTACAGGCAACAAGATTATTACGGCATTCGGAGTACAGATTGCATTTTTTATGGTTTTTGTGATTCTCGGAACCATTACATGCAGGATGCTTCTTGGAAAGGCTGCTTCAGTTATTTTTGCTGCTTATGTTTCTTTTATGCCAATATTTGCTGAGAATTTGCAGAAGGCAATAATTGGAACAGACGAGCTGTTTATGGTTATGCTGGGTATAGAGCTCCTTATCATAAGCATGTACCTGAAAGATGCTTCAGATGGGGCATATACCTCTAAGTGGTTCATCTTTTGGTATGTTATTGTCGGTGTAGTTGTTGGCTTTATGGCCTATCTGGATGCGGGAACGCTTGTTTCAGTACTTCCACTGCTTCTTTCTGTCATGTTTATGGCAGGAGATGACAAACACACCGGAGCGTTTAGTTTCATTTTTGTAGTGCTTGCGGGGGCTATCACATTCTTTGCTATGATCATCCAGGAAGCAGGTCTGTTTAAGATGGGCGCCGTGCTTGCCAACTGGGCTTCATATTATTTCCATAACCTTAATACCTTTAGCACCTTTTGGACCTATACCAACTACAAGTTGGTTTATGTTATTACCTTTGTTGCCATGTCCGGAGTTTTGGTGGGATTTTTCAGAAATAAGAATTTCGGTAGAGTGTCACCATGGCTTTTGTCTACAATCCTTGTATTTATGGCAACTCCTTTCTTTGGCGCCACAAGAATGAATGACCAGAACATGGTTACTGTATTTTTTGCATTTGTGCTTGCCTGTGTTGTTTCTCTTATTACATTGACGCGCCATGAGACTGTGCATAAAGATTTGCCTGAAAAGACCAAAACCAATGAACAGCTTTCAGCAGAAGCTATGGTTACAGGAACTACTGTTGCAGAAAAAGAAAAAGAAACAGAAAAAGAATCAGAAGACGAGAAACCTCGTTTTGTACCGGAGGGCATGGTGCTTCCAACCGGAGCTGAGGATGAGATGGACATTGATAAGTCCAAGATGAGGATGCCTAAGTTTGAGGGAAAGATTTCTCTTGATAGAAAGCAGACCGAGAAGAAAGAAGAACCTGAGAAGCCGGACGTTTCTGAGCAGCCTCTGGAAGAGAAAAACGAAAGAAAAGTTGTCTTTAAGAAGAAATCTGATTACAAGACAGCTCATGTCCATGTAGAAAAAGAAAAAGAAAAAGATGAGTTTGATCTTCCGTTTAAGAGCGGGGACGATTTTGACATTTGATTTGTTTATTATATGTAAATACATTTGAAAGGCGATAAATAATAGATGAGATTAGAAGACTTAACAACCTACGAGATTATAGAGAGTCGCAGAATAGAAGATCTTAATTCTGACAGCTATATTCTCAGGCACAAAAAGACAGGAGCAAGGGTAACTCTTTTATCCAATGATGATGATAATAAGGTTTTTGCCATTGGATTTAGGACTCCACCTAAGGATTCTACCGGAGTTGCGCATATCATAGAACATACTGTTTTGTGCGGATCAAAGGAATTTCCTATAAAGGATCCATTTGTAGAGCTTGTTAAGGGTTCTCTCAATACATTTTTGAATGCAATGACATTCCCTGACAAGACGGTTTATCCGATTGCCAGCTGTAATGATGCAGACTTTCATAACCTGATGCATGTTTATCTTGATGCAGTTTTTTATCCTAATATTTATAAAACTGACAAGATTTTCAAGCAGGAAGGCTGGCACTATGAGATGGAAGATAAGGACAGCCCTCTTACCATCAATGGTGTTGTTTATAACGAGATGAAGGGAGCATTCTCTTCAGCTGATGACGTGCTTTCAAGAGAAATTCAGAACTCTCTTTATCCGGATATTACTTATGGAATTGAATCAGGCGGTGACCCTGATGTTATTCCGGAGCTTACCTATGAGGAGTATCTGGATTTCCATAGAAAATATTATCATCCATCAAACAGCTATATTTATCTGTACGGTGATATGGATATGGCTGAGAAGCTGGATTACATCGATAAAAACTATCTTTCAAGCTTTGATTATCTTGAGGTAGATTCAAAGATACAGAGACAGGAAGCTTTTGCAGCACCCAAGGAGATACACAAGTCATATTCAATAATGGAGAGCGAGCCTCTGGATCAGAATACGTATCTGTCCTACAACTGTAGCGTTGGCTCAACCCTCGACAGAAAGCTTTACATTGCTTTTGATATTCTTGATTATGCGCTTTGTTCTGCTCCGGGAGCACCTATCAAAAAAGCTCTTATTGATAAGGGAATTGGTCAGGATGCTTACAGTGAGTACGACAATGGCCTTCAGCAGCCTGTGTTTTCCATCATTTCCAAGAATGCAGATGCTTCCCAAAAGGATGAGTTTGTTGCAACCATCAGAGAAGTTTTAGAGCAGCAGGTAAGAGATGGAATTGACAAGAAATCTCTTTTGGCGGGACTTAATTTCGATGAATTCAAGTATAGAGAGGCAGATTTTGGCAGATTCCCTAAGGGACTTTTATATGGCCTTCAGATATTTGACAGCTGGCTTTATGACGATAACAGTCCATGGATAAATGTCGAAGCCAACGATACTTTTGCGCAGCTCAAGGAAGAAGCAAAGGGAAGATATTTTGAAGATCTTATTCAGAAGTATCTTTTGGACAACCCGCACAGAACAGTTCTTCTCTTGGAACCCCAGCAGGGACTTACAGAGAAAAAGGATGAGGAGCTCAAGGAAAAGCTTGCTTCCTATAAGGCTTCTCTTTCAGAAGAGGAAATCGATAGGATTGTACGAGAAACAAAGGAATTAAAAGAGTATCAGGAACAGCCCGATAATCCTGAGGATCTTAAGAAAATTCCGCTTCTTAAGCTTTCTGACCTCAAGAAGGAATCAGAAAAGTTCATATATGAGCTCAAGGAGCATGAGGGCGTAAAAATTCTTCATCACGACATCTTTACCAATGGAATTGACTATATTTCTTTTGTCTTTGATCTTAAGAATATTGATGCTAAGTACCTTCCATATGCATCTGTGCTTAAAAAGGTGCTTGGAATGCTGGATACAGCCAATTACTCCTATGGAGATCTTTATAACGAGATCAATATCTTCACAGGCGGCCTTTCAGGAGCAATCAGCACATACACTGATTCTGATGACGCAACAAGGTTTGAGACAGCCTTTGAAATAAGCGTCAAGGTGCTTCATGGTAATATCGATAAGGCTTTCGATCTTGTTCAGGAGATTATTACATCAACTAAGTTTGATGATGTTAAGAGACTTAAAGAGATATTTGGTGAGCAGTATGCAAGACTTCAGTCAGACCTTGCATCAGCAGGACATCAGACAGCTGCACTTCGTGCCATGAGTTATATCTCTCCGGCTGCGTATGTATCCGATTGTGTAAGCGGAATAGGTTACTTTAGACACCTTGAAAAGCTTAACAAGGAGATAAACACTGAGGCCGGTGCAAAAGAAATCATTGAAACCTTGAAAATGCTTAGCAAAGCAATCTTTAGGGCAGATAATCTTTTGGTTGATATTACAGGAACAGACAAGGAATATGTCGGAATTCCTGAAAACAGCAAGAAATTTGCAGATAGCCTTTACACAGAAGAGATTAACCTTGGAAAGCTTGATATTAAAACTACCAAGAAGAACGAGGCCTTCAAAACAGCAGGCCAGGTTCAGTATGTATGCAGAGCAGGTAACTTTGCAAGCAAGGGACTTAAGTATAATGGGGCCCTTCGTGTTCTTAAGGTGATGATGGGGTACGATTACCTTTGGAAGAACATCAGAGTTATTGGTGGCGCTTATGGATGTATGAGCAGCTACGCTAAGAATGGTGACAGTGCTTTTGTGACTTACCGAGATCCTAATCTTAAGAACAGTATTGATGTATTCGAAAAAGCTGCTGATTACCTTAGAAACTTCGATGATGATGACAGAACAATTCTTCAGTATATCATTGGAGCCATCTCTGATCTTGATACTCCTAAGACTCCTTCGGGGAAGGGAGCTTACGGCCTTACAGCATATCTTTGCAAGGCTAAAATGGAGAACATTCAGAAAAACCGTGATGAACTTCTTGGCACAACCAAGGAGACAATCAGAAGCCTTGCAGATTATGTTGATGCCTTTATGCAGGATGAATGCCTTTGCGTAATTGGTACTAATGACAAGATTGATGAGGAAAAAGAGCTGTTTGATGATATTCAGCAGCTTGTAAATAGGTAACTATTTTACATTGGGGAGGAAAAACTATGAAAAAGAGTGTTGGAGCAAAGTTATTAACAGGTGTTTTGGCAGCATCATTTCTTTTGACTGCCTGCGGAAGCAACAAAGACAGCTATTACGCAGAGTCGCCGGCTGCAACAGAAGCTGCTTATGACTCAAATGGTGTATATGAGTACAAAACAGCTGATTTTGCTACTGAAGAATCAGCAGAATTAACCGGTAATACTCAGGCAGAACAGGTTGTAGATACTTCAAGAAAGCTGATCACTACCATGAATATCTCTGCAGAAGCAGAGAACCTTGATGAAGTTCTTGGATCTGTTGATAGTAAGATCAAGGAACTTGGCGGCTATGTGGAATCAAGCAACATTTACAATGGTAGCAGATACTCAGGAAGAGTAATAACAAGAACAGCAGACCTTACAATCAGAATTCCTGCTGCTAAGCTTGACTTATTCCTTGAGACTGTAGAAGGCGTAACAAATATAACCAATAAGTCCAAGAACGTAGAGGATGTAACTCTTCAGTATGTTGATATTGAGAGCAAGAAAAAAGCGCTTAAAGCTGAGGAAACCAGACTTCTTGAGATTGTAGAATCTGCAGAGACAGTAGAAGACATCATTACAGTTGAAAGCAGGCTTTCTGACGTAAGGTATGAAATTGAGAGTATTGAATCACAGCTTCGCACCTACGACAATAAGGTAAACTACAGCACAGTATATCTTGATGTTACAGAGGTTACCAAATATACACCTGTAGAGGAAAAGAGTGCCGGAAAGAGAATGGTTGAGGGCTTCCTTGAAAGCTGCAGCGATGTACTTCATGCTATTGCCGAGCTTTTTATCTGGTTTGTGATTCACATTCCGCAGCTTGTGATCTTTGCGGCATTTGTGACCGTAATTGTTCTTATAATCAGGAAGATTAGTAAGAAAAAGAAGAAAGGATAAGATGAAGGATAATTTTAAAACAGGTTTTATTACACTGATAGGACGTCCAAATGTTGGAAAGTCCACACTGATGAACCATATGATCGGACAGAAGATTGCCATTACTTCCAACAAGCCTCAGACAACCAGAAATAAGATTATGACAGTTTATACTGATGATGACTGCCAGATGATATTCCTTGATACTCCCGGAATCCATGATTCCAAGAATAAGCTTGGAGAGTATATGACCAAGGTTGCCAAGAGTACACTTGATGAGGTGGATGTGGTTCTGTGGCTTGTTGAACCAAGTACCTTTATTGGTGCAGGTGAGAAGTCAATCATAGAAGAACTTAAAAAGTGTAAAAAGCCTGTGATTCTTGTCATTAACAAGATAGATACCGTTTCCAAAGATGACCTTGAAAAGTTTGAAAATGCCTATAAGGCTGAGATGGATTTTGATAAGGTTGTTCATACGGCAGCACTTAAGGGACAGAACATTAACGAGCTTATGGATGCCATTAAAGAACTTCTTCCTTTTGGACCTCCATTTTATGATGAGGAAACTCTTACAGACCAGCCTGAGAGGCAGATTGCGGCTGAGATTATCAGAGAAAAAGCACTTCGTCTTCTTCAGGATGAGGTTCCACATGGTATAGCGGTTACAATAGAAACTATGCGAATGAGGGAAAAAAAGGTAGAGGAGCCTAAGCCTAAGAAGAAAAAGAACAGACATCAGCATCCGCCAAAAAAGAGCAAACTTGAAGCTATGGAAAAAGAGGCAGCTCTCATGCAGGATGATATGGATGAAGACTTTGACGGACCTATGGTCCTTGATTTATCGGGACTTCAGCAACCTGAAGAAAGCTACGACCCTGATGGAATTATGGATATAGATGCTACTATCATCTGCGAGAGAGATTCTCATAAGGGTATTGTTATTGGAAAAGGTGGCGCAATGCTCAAAAAAATCGGCTCTGCTGCAAGAATAGATATAGAAGAACTGGTGGGCTGCAAGGTTAATCTTCAGTTGTGGGTAAAGGTAAGGCGTGACTGGAGAGATGACAAGACCCAGATGAAGAGCTTCGGCTATGATATCAGGGATTTGAAGTAATGTTGTTTTTGTGATGTTTTATCACAGGATCAGGATTTTAACATGGAAGATTTTGTAATCGTCCGCGGAATAGTACTTAAGCATGCTCCGGCAGGAGATTATGACTGGGTTGCAACGATTTTTACGGCAGAGAGGGGCAAGATAACTGCCTTTGCCAGAAGCGCCAGAAAACCATCAGCCAAGCTTTCTGGTATGGTGGAGCCTTTCTGCTTTGGCACATTTAAACTTTTTGCTGGTAAGAATTCTTATACTATTGTGGAAGCGGATATCGAAAATTATTTTGAAGGTTTCAGGACTAATTTGGAAGGTGCCTGCTATGGCACCTTTTTTCTTGAGCTTTGCAGCTTTTATACAAGAGAGAATAATGAAGATATTGAGCTTTTGAATCTGCTTTATCTTTCACTTAAAGCTCTATTAAAGGATAATATTTCCAATAAGCTGGTCAGATGCATTTTTGAGCTCAGAGCTCTTTTGATAGAGGGTGAATATCCCGGTATTCCTGACAGAAGTGGGCTTTTGGAATCTACTAAATATGCCATGGAGTATATAAGTTCAAGTCCGCTTGGCAGATTGTTTTCTTTTAATCTGTCGGAAGAAGTTCTTGCGCAACTTGATCAGATAACTGTGGAATATAGGAAAAAATATATAGACAGGCCCCTAAAGAGCCTTGAAATGCTAGAAACCTTTGAGTATTGAAAAAGAAAAACTATTTGGCTATAATAACTTTGTTTGTATTTTTTTAGCTAAATCGAGGGGAAATAGTGAAAATACATAGTGTTAAAGAGAGTAATGACATATCCAGACCTGCTTTATATTTAATTGCCGGATTAGCGTTTACATGCGCTGTTGCTCTTACAGGATGCGGCAAGGACAATAATGTGGATACCAGCCTTAGTATTAGCAAGGATGGTAAAATCACCAATACTATTTATGAGGATTTTGGGCAGGACTACTATGATATTTCTGAATTGTCCAATATGGCAACTGAGGAAATATCTTATTATAATTCCGAGTATGATCTGCCGAGGATATCCTTGAACTCAGCTGAGATTCTGGAGGATGAAGCTATTGCCAAACTCGTTATGACATTTGAAAGTTCTTCTGATTTTTCGCATTATAATCAGACCAAGCTTTTTTATGGAACTGTGCAGGAAGCAATGGAGCTGGGATATGAACTTTCAAGTTCGCTTGTGGACAAAAATGGCGACAAGATTGACCTTGGAAGTAATGATTTTATGGATAGACATATTGTAATTACCGGTGAAAAGACTGTAATATATACACCATACAATATTGAGTATATAACAAGTGGTGTGACTATCAGAGATAAAAAGGAAGCCGATCTTACTAATGTAACAACCGACATGGTACAGATACTTCTTTCAAAATAAAAAAAGTTTTAAAAACGTCTGCAGCAACTTGCAGTCGCAGAATGGAGGATTATGGAAGCAAGCGCAAAAACAATGGACAAAATTGTAGCCCTGGCTAAGGCAAGAGGATTTGTATATCCCGGATCAGAGATTTATGGTGGTCTGGCCAATACTTGGGACTATGGTAATTTGGGCGTTGAGTTCAAGAATAATGTCAAGAAGGCATGGTGGCAGAAGTTCGTTCAGGAGAACCCTTACAATGTAGGTGTTGACTGTGCGATTCTTATGAACCCACAGACATGGATTGCCTCAGGACATCTTGGCGGCTTCTCTGATCCACTTATGGATTGTAAGGAGTGTCACGAGAGATTTAGAGCTGACAAGATCATTGAGGATTTTGCTGCTGAGAACAATATTACTCTTGAGACTTCTGTAGATGGTTGGTCTCATGAGGAAATGGAGAACTTTATCAAGGAGCATTCTGTTCCTTGTCCATCATGCGGCAAGCATAACTTTACAGGTATCAGAGAGTTCAACCTGATGTTCAAGACATTCCAGGGCGTAACTGAGGATGCCAAGGATACTGTATATCTTCGTCCTGAGACAGCACAGGGTATATTTGTAAACTTCAAGAATGTACAGCGTACATCTCGTAAGAAGGTTCCATTTGGTATCTGCCAGATCGGTAAGAGCTTCCGTAACGAGATCACACCTGGTAACTTTACATTCCGTACAAGAGAGTTCGAGCAGATGGAGCTTGAGTTCTTCTGTAAGCCTGGAACACAGACTGAGTGGTTCGAATATTGGAGAAAGACCTGCTATGAGTGGCTTCTTTCCCTTGGTATTGATAAAGAACACCTTCGTCTTCGTGACCATGATCCAGAGGAGCTTTCATTCTACTCAGATCATACAACCGATATCGAATATGCATTCCCATTCACAGATTGGGGCGAGCTTTGGGGTATTGCTTCCAGAACTGACTATGACCTTACAAGACATCAGGAGACATCTGGTCAGCCTATGGATTACTTCGATGATGAAACTAACGAAAAGTACATCCCTTATGTTGTTGAGCCATCACTTGGTGCAGATCGTGTAACTCTTGCATTCCTCTGCGAAGCTTACGACGAGGAGAATATTGGAACAGAAGAGAAGCCTGATATGCGTACAGTTCTTCACTTCCATCCAGCACTTGCACCTGTTAAGATTGGTATCCTTCCACTTTCCAAGAAGCTTAATGAAGGCGCAGAGAAGATATACGCTAAGCTTTCCAAGAAGTATAACTGCGAGTTTGATGATCGTGGAAACATTGGTAAGAGATATCGCCGTCAGGATGAAATCGGAACACCATTCTGCATTACATATGACTTTGAATCAGAAAACGATAACATGGTTACTGTAAGATTCAGAGACAGCATGGAGCAGGAGAGGGTTGCTATCGATGAACTTGAGGCATTCTTCTCAGATAAGTTTGACTTCTAATAATGACAAAATATTTGGCCGGGAGCCTATAAAGGCTCCTTGGCTATTTCACGTATATGGAGGAAATTTTAATGAAACAGTTTACTGCTGATGAGCTTAGAAAAGCTTGGAAACAGTTCTACATTGACAGGGGCCACGTAGATTGCGGCGCTGTATCACTTGTATCAGACGGATCTACAGGTGTTATGTTCAACGTTGCCGGAATGCAGCCTCTTATGCCATATCTTCTTGGCAAGAAGCATCCTATGGGAACACGCCTTTGCAATGTTCAGGGATGCGTACGTACAAATGATATTGATTCAGTAGGTGATAAGAGCCATGGCACTTTCTTTGAAATGATGGGTAGCTGGTCTCTTGGCGATTATTTCAAAAAAGAGCGTTGCCAGTGGAGCTTTGAGCTTCTTACTCAGCTTTTTGGCTTTGATGCTGATCATCTTGCTGCTACTGTGTTTGCAGGTGATGAGAACGCTCCTAGAGATGAAGAGGGTGCCAAGTATCGTATTGAGTCTGGATTTAAGCCTGAGAATATTTATTATCTTCCTGCAGAGGATAACTGGTGGGGACTTGAATACGGCCCTTGCGGTCCTGACAGTGAGATGTTCTATGTTAAGGATATGCCTGATTGTGGTCCTGACTGCGGCCCTGGATGCCACTGTGGTAAGTATACAGAAATTGGTAATGACGTATTTATGCAGTACGAGAAGCATCATGATGGTCATTTAACTCCTCTTTCTCAGAAGAATGTAGATACAGGTTGGGGACTTGAGAGAATTCTTGCTTTCCTTAACGGTGTTGATGATGTTTACAAGATCGATCTTCACGCTCCTGTAATTGCTTATATAGAAAAAGAGAGTGGAATTAAGTACGAGTCAGATGAGAAGACCACAAAGTCTATGAGAATTCTTGCTGACCATACACGTACATCAGTAATGCTTATCGGAGATGAGGCTAAGCTTCTTCCTTCTAACACAGGAGCCGGCTACATCCTTAGAAGACTTATCCGTCGTGCTGTAAGACATGCCAGAACTCTTGGCCTTAACAAGGCACAGATTCTTGGTGTTGCACAGATCTACATCGATGAGTACAAGGATAGCTACGAGCACCTTAATAAGAACCAGAAGTTTGTTCTTACCGAGCTTGAGAGAGAAATCACACGTTTCGAGTCTACTCTTGAAAACGGTATGAAAGAGTTTAAGAAGATTCTTGATAAGACAAATGCTGCAGGTAAGAAGGAAATTGAAGGAAAGGATGCATTCTTCCTTTATGATACATTTGGATTCCCTGTAGAGCTTACTCTTGAGCTTGCTCAGGAAGAAGGCTTTAGCGTTGATGAGAAGGGCTTTGCTGCTTCTATGGAAGAGCAGAAGCAGAAGGCAAGAGAAAATCAGAACTTCTCAGCAAATCTTTCTACAGGTGCAGGCGTATTTGACGGACTTGATGAGTCAGTTAAATCTGAATTTGTTGGCTATGATGCCCTTGTATGTGATGGAACAGTAGTTGCTATGGCTGGCGGTGATGCTCTTACAGATGAGCTTACAGAAGACGCCCAGGGTACAATTATTACTGATAAGACAACATTCTATGGCACAATGGGTGGTCAGGTTGGCGACATAGGAGAGATTCTTGGAACTAATGGCGCTAAGTTTGAGGTTCTTGAGACTATCCATGTAGCAGGCGGCAGAACTGCTCATGTTGGTAAGGTTGTAACAGGTACATTTAAGACTTCTGATAAGGTATCTCTTAATGTAGATGCTGCAAATAGAGCTAAGACTTGTCGTAACCATTCTGCAACACACCTTCTTCAGAAAGCACTTCAGGAGGTTCTTGGTGATGGAGTAGAGCAGGCTGGTTCTTATCAGGATCCTGATAAAACAAGATTTGACTTTAGCTATCATCAGGCAATGACAGCTGATGAAATTCAGAAGGTTGAGACAATTGTTAATGAGAAGATTCTTGAGGCGCTCCCTGTTGTGACCAAGGAGATGTCAATAGAAGAAGCCAAGAAGACAGGCGCAATGGCTCTGTTTGGTGAGAAATATGGCGATACTGTAAGAGTAGTAAACATGGGTGATTTCTCCATTGAGCTTTGTGGTGGTACACATGTTTCCAATACAAGCCATATCGGTCTTTTCAAGATTGTTTCCGAGTCTGGTGTTGCTGCAGGTGTTCGTCGTATTGAGGCTCTTACAGGCGATAATGCAAGAGCATATTACAAGAATGTAGAGACAAGCCTTCATGAGGCTGCTAAGGCTCTTAAGACTACACCGGCCGATATTTCAGTTCAGATCAAGAAGCTTCAGGAAGAGCTTAAGGCACTTAAGAGTGAGAACGAGTCACTTAAGAGTAAAGAAGCTCAGGCTGCTCTTGGTGATGTAATGGATCAGGTAGTCGACGTTAAGGGAGTGAAGCTCCTTGCTACAGCAGTTAAGGGTGTAGACATGAATGGACTTCGTGATCTTGGCGATCAGCTTAAGACCAAGCTTGGAGAAGGCGTTGTAGTTCTTATTTCAGAAGCAGATGGTAAAGTTAACCTTGTTACTATGGCAACTGACGGAGCACAGGCTAAGGGCGCTCATGCTGGTAACCTTGTAAAAGCTATTGCACCTAAGGTTGGAGGAGGCGGCGGTGGCCGTCCTAACATGGCTCAGGCCGGTGGTAAGAATCCTGCCGGTATTCAGGATGCCATTGCTGAAGCTAAGGCTGTTCTTGAAGGTCAGATTAATTAAACAAAAAATAAAAAAAATATGCTTGACATAAATGTGATATGTGCTAAAATATTCATGTTATGTGAGCTAATGGGCTCAGTATAAGCATAATAAATAACCCAATCAGTCATGTACTTGAAGGGACTGAAGGGAGGGTAAGAGTAGAGATGTCAACAGTAGTAGTAAAAGAAAACGAGACTTTGGATAGCGCACTGCGTCGTTTTAAGAGAAGTTGCGCAAAGGCTGGTATCCAGCAGGAAATCCGTAAGAGAGAGCACTACGAGAAGCCTAGCGTAAGACGCAAGAAGAAGTCTGAAGCAGCAAGAAAGCGCAAATATAACTAAATCAAATTTTTGAAAAGTCCTTGGATTTTATCCAGGGACTTTTTTCTTTGTAATATCAAAACTCTGTGATAAAATAAATTTTGTTACGTTTAGAGCTAAGTGAGTATATTTATGTGGATATATTTTTTGATAGCCATTTTAATATTAGCTATTCTGTCAGCTGCTGTTATTTATCACGATACACACAGCTTCGTTGTCAGGAAGTATGACGTGAATTCTGATAAGATTTCAAGAAACTATAATTTTGTTCTTTTATCAGATCTTCATGGTTATGTTTTTGGCGACAATAACGATAAGTTGATTGCAGCTATAGAAGAGATCAATCCGGACGCCATTTTGTGCGCCGGTGATATGTTTACTGCTCATCGGATTAAGGGTGAAATTCAATATCAGGCTGGTCTTCATGTTCTTACACAGCTTTCTGCCAAATATCCTGTTTATATGGGGAATGGTAATCACGAGCATAAGATCAAAACCTTTACAGGCGAATTCGGAAATCTTTTTGACAGATACAGAAGTGCGCTTAAAAGGGCCGGAGTGGTTACACTTGAGAATGACAGTATAGATGTAGATGGCACCAATATAAGGATTACAGGCCTTGACCTTGACCATGATTATTTTCGAAAAGTTGTCAAGCTCAAGATGGAAAAGGGCCATGTGGAGAAAATGGTGGGGCGCAGTAACAAGAATGCTTTCCAGGTGCTGATTGCCCATAATCCTCAGTACTTTGAGGAATATTCCGACTGGGGTGCGGATCTTATTGTATCAGGTCATGTACATGGCGGTATAATAAGACTTCCTTTGCTTGGGGGTGTTATTTCGCCGGCCATAGCTCTTTTCCCTAAGTATGACGGTGGCAAGTTTGTAAGAAACGGCAAGACCATGATACTGAGCAGGGGGATTGGTACCCACAGTATACATGTTAGAATGTTTAACCCTGGAGAAGTTGATGTGATCAGGGTTCACAAGATTTGAGTTTATGAGGTAGGAAATGTCACTAGAAGTTAAACTGCAGGTGTTTGAAGGTCCTCTGGATCTTTTGCTTCACCTGATTGATAAGAACCAGATAGATATATATGATATTCCAATTGCGACCATTACCGATCAGTATCTTGCATATATTGAGGCTATGCAGAGCGATGACATGGATGTTACAAGTGAATTCCTGGTAATGGCGGCAACTCTTATTGATATCAAGTGTAAAATGCTTCTTCCTAAGGAAGTTAATGAAGAGGGAGAAGAGGAAGACCCAAGAGCAGAGCTTGTTGAGAAGCTTTTGGAGTACAAGATGTACAAGTATATGGCTTTTGAACTTAAGGATAGGCAGATGGAAGCGGGACTTTCCTGGTTCAGAGACAAGAATATTCCCAAGGAAGTCAAGGAATATGAGATGCCTGTTGATTTGTCAGGCCTTATAGGAGATGCAACCTTATCAAAGCTCAATGAGATATTCCAGGATCTTTTAAAGAGACAGGAAGATAAGGTGGACCCTATTCGTAGTAAATTCGGAAATATCGAAAAAGAAGAGATAGATATGGATGCCAAGACTTTATATATCAAGGCATACATAAGAGAACATTCCAGATTTAGTTTCAGACAGCTTTTGGAAAAACAGCATAGCAAAACGGAGATTATAGTTACGTTCCTTGTAATGCTTGAAGAAATGAAGCTTGGCGAGATTGAAATAGAACAGGAAACTACATTTGGGGATATTATAATTACGTCCAGGAAGGCAAGTTGATATGACAAGAGAAGAGGGAGCGGCCGTAGTCGAGGCTATTCTTTTTACTATGGGAGATTCCGTGGAGATCAGTGCGTTGGCTAAGGCTATGGAAACTGATGCCAAGGAAATAAAAAGCTTTATAGGTTATCTGAAAGAGAAATACGACAAGGAAGACAGTGGAATTGGTATTATTGAACTGGAAAAAGCGGTTCAGCTTTGTACCAAAAAAGAAATGTATGAATATTTAGTCAAAATTGCAAAGGCGCCAAAAAAGGCGGTTTTGACTGATTCACTTATGGAAACGCTGTCTATAATTGCATATAAGCAGCCGATTACAAGACTAGAGGTAGAAAAAATAAGAGGCGTAAATAGTGATCATGCTGTAAACAGACTTGTTGAGTTTGGACTGGTACAGGAACTGGGACGTTTAGATGCTCCCGGAAGACCACTTTTATTTGGAACAACAGAGGAGTTTCTTAGAAGTTTCGGAGTAAGATCCCTGGATGAGCTGCCAGCTATAGGAACTGTGCAGGTTGAGGAGTTTAAAGCTCAGGCTGAGCAAGAGATAAATGTAAAACTTGACATTTAATTAACAAACAAAATTCTATCAATTTACAGTTAACGGTTTTCGGCCAAACAATTATTTATATACAATTCATAAAATATAGGAAAAATGCGCAATTTTTTATGCATTTTTCCTTTTTTTTGCCATTTTTTATGATACAATATATTCTGACTTATGTTGTGAAAATAGCAGAATTTTTGCATTTTTACAATTCATTTGTGCATATATTATTCATTATAAAAAATTTCGGAGGTAAACAAATGAGTAGTTCTTCACAAGCGAGACAAAGAATTAATGCTTTGCTCGACGAAAACAGTTTCGTTGAAATTGGTGCTCTTGTGACAGCCAGAAACACAGATTTCAATCTGAAACAGGAAGAAACACCATCAGACGGTGTTGTTACCGGATATGGTGTTATTGACGGTAATCTGGTTTATGTTTACAGCCAGGATGCGTCAGTTCTTGGCGGATCTATCGGTGAGATGCATGCCAAGAAAATCGTTCGCCTGTATGAACTGGCAATCAAGACAGGATCTCCTGTAATCGGTCTTATCGATTCAACAGGACTTCGTCTTCAGGAGGCCACAGATGCCCTTAACGGCTTTGGCGAAATCTATCTTAAGCAGGTGGAGGCTTCTGGTGTTGTTCCTCAGATCACAGCCATTTTTGGTGCCTGTGGTGGTGGACTTGCAATTATTCCTTCTATCACAGACTTTACTTTTATGGAATCTGAGAAGGCTAAGCTGTTTGTTAATTCACCAAATGCTCTTGAAGGAAACTACAAGGAGAAGTGTGATACATCAGCTGCTAAGTGGCAGGCTGCAGAGACTGCTAATGTGGATGTTGTTGCTGATGAAGCATCTCTCTACGCTCAGGTTAGAGAGCTGGTTTCGATTCTTCCTTCCAACAACGAGGATGGAGATTCTTATCAGGAATGCTCAGATGATCTGAACAGAGCATGTGAGAACCTTGATGGTGCGACAGCTGACCCTTCACTTATTGCAAGACAGATTTCCGACAACGGTGTATTCTTCGAGACTAAGAGAGAGTATGCTAAGGAGATGGTAACAGGATTTATCAGACTGAACGGTGCTACAGTTGGACTTGTTGGTAACCGTACAGCTGTATTCGATGAGAATGGTAAGGAAGCTGAGAAGTTTGCTGATAAGTTAACTGCTCACGGATGTGAGAAGGCTGCAGAGTTCATCAATTTCTGTGATGCTTTTGATCTTCCTGTACTTACACTTACAAATGCAACTGGCTTTGGAACATCAAGATGTGATGAGAAGCACGTTGCTAAGGCTGCCGGCAAGCTTGTATTTGCACTTGCAAATGCTACAGTACCTAAGGTTAATCTTATTACAGGTAAGGCATTTGGTAGCGCTTATGTAATCATGAACTCCAAGGCAATTGGTGCTGATGTAACAATTAGCTGGCCTGATGCTCAGGTTGGTACAATGGATGCTAATCTTGCAGCCAAGATCATGTGCGACGGTAAGGATGCTGAGACAGTATCTAAGGCTGCTGCTGAATATGCTGCACTTCAGAACAATGTTAAGAGTGCTGCAGCAAGAGGATATGTAGATGAAATCGTTGAGCCTGCTGATACAAGAAAGTATGTTGTGGGCGCATTCGAAATGCTTTTTACAAAAAGGGATGAGCGTCCTGCCAAGAAACACGGCACAGTTTAATGAAGGGAGCACTCAAAATGAAACAAAAAATGTTGGTTTTGGGCGTAATGCTTAGCTGCCTTATTGGACTGACAGCTTGCGGTGAGGATGTTAAATCCAACTCCGTAGAAGGAAGCAGGTATTCGTCTGATATATTTACTCAGGAAAGCTTAAAGGGCTTTGCGGAAGCTATCGAGGACAATAATTTCGAAATGTGGTATTTACAGGGAATTACTCCTGATAATTTCGAGCAAATGTTGTACTTTGACATAGCACTTAGCTCTTCCGATGAGCGTTATGAAGTTCTTGCCAGTGGCTATGACAGCTGGTACAAGGCTCTTAACGATCTTGGATATAACTCAGAAGCAACTTTAGCTAGCGACCTTTTTGTCAAGGAAGTTAGCTACGAAGTTAATAAGGACGGAGTATTGGTAGTTGATGCCGTAGTCCAGGGAACCAAACACGCAGCTGATATGGAGATTTACCTTTCTAACAGAGGTGAGCCTACTGATATCGGTGTAACTGTTCAAAAGACTACAAGCGAGAAGCTTGAGAATGCCGGACTTAATACTCTCCTTGGAATGGGAATGGCATTTGCAATCCTTATTCTCATTTCACTTATCATTTCTCTTTTCCCATTACTCTTTGGTGGTGGCAAGAAAAAGAAAGAGAGTGATAAGGAAATTGCTCAGAAGGCAATGGACAACACAATCAGTCAGATTGCCGAGCAAGAAGACCTTTCCAGTGATGCTGAGCTTGTTGCAGTTATTGCTGCTGCAATTGCCGCATACGAGGGAAGCGCCGGTACAGATGGATTCCGTGTAAGATCTATCAGAAAAGTAAACAATAACTGGAAAAAACACTAAATGTAAGGATCGAGCACGGTGATGTCCATGCTCATCGAAAGGAGATATAAATGAAGAACTATACAATAACCGTTAACGGAAACGTATATGATGTAACTGTAGAAGAAGGTGCTGGATCAGGAGTAGCTCCTGCAGCTGCAGCTCCAGTAGTTAAGGCTCCAGCAGCTCCTGCTAAGAAGGCAAGCGCTGGCGCAGGCTCAATCAAGGTTGAGGCTGGTGCAGCTGGTAAGGTCCTCAAGATCAATGCAAGCGTAGGACAGGCTGTCAAGAAGGGCGACACTGTTGTTACTATCGAGTCAATGAAGATGGAGATTCCTATGGTAGCTCCTTCAGACGGAACAGTAGCAAGCATTGACGTTGCTGCTGGTGATTCAGTAGAAGCTGGAACATGCCTTGCAACTCTTAACTAATAAAAGTCAGAGAAATCTTAGTTTTCAATAAACAGAAATGAGGATAAAAAATGGATTACATCGTTAATACATTATCTAATCTCTGGCAACAAACTGCATTTACTACTATGACACCTGGTAACTATGTAATGGTTGTAGTTGCGCTTGTGTTTATGTACCTTGCTATTGCCAAGGGATTTGAACCACTTCTTTTGGTACCAATTTCGTTTGGTATGCTTCTTGTAAACATTTATCCTGAGATTATGGCTGAGCCGGTTGGAGATTCTGCCGGTGGTCTTCTCCATTATTTCTATATTTTGGATGAATGGGCTATTTTACCATCACTTATTTTCCTTGGTGTTGGTGCCATGACAGACTTTGGTCCGCTTATTGCGAATCCTATCAGTTTCCTTATGGGAGCTGGTGCTCAGTTTGGTATTTTTTCAGCATACTTTATGGCTATTGCATTTGGATTTAACGATCAGCAGGCTGCTGCTGTATCAATCATCGGAGGAGCTGATGGCCCTACATCTATCTTCCTTGCATCCAAATTGCATCAGACATCAATTCTTGGACCTATAGCGGTAGCTGCTTATTCATACATGGCTTTGGTGCCTATGATTCAGCCACCAATTATGAAGCTTCTTACAACAGACAAAGAGAGAAAGATCAGAATGCAGCAGCTTAGAGAAGTATCCAAGCTGGAGAAGATTCTTTTCCCAATCATTGTTACTATCGTTGTAAGTTTGATTCTTCCTACAACAGCTCCTCTTATAGGTATGCTTATGCTTGGTAACCTCTTTAGAGAGTCTGGAGTAGTTCGTCAGCTTCAGGAGACAGCTTCTAACGCACTTATGTACATCGTTGTTATCCTTCTTGGAACATCTGTTGGTGCTACAACTAGTGCTGAGGCTTTCCTTAACACAAAAACAATTATCATCGTTATACTTGGACTTATTGCATTTGCATTTGGTACAGCCGCTGGATGTCTTCTTGGTAAGCTCCTGTGCCTTATCACAGGTGGCAAGATCAATCCTCTTATTGGTTCAGCAGGTGTATCTGCCGTACCTATGGCTGCCCGTGTATCCCAGAAGGTTGGTGCAGAGTATGATCCTTCAAACTTCCTTCTCATGCATGCTATGGGACCTAACGTTGCCGGAGTTATCGGTACTGCCGTAGTTGCCGGAACATTTATGGCGGTCTTCGGGGTTTAATTTAGAATTTAAATAAGAGAAAGGATAATAATAGATATGGCAGATTTACAGAAAAAACCAGTTCGTATCAATGAGACTGTACTTCGTGATGCGCATCAGTCACTGATTGCCACAAGAATGCCTACAGAGGTTATGCTTCCTATCATTGAGACAATGGATCAGGTTGGATATAACGCAGTAGAATGCTGGGGTGGTGCTACTTTCGACTCCTGCATGAGATTCCTTAAGGAAGATCCATGGGAGAGACTGCGTAAGCTCCGTGCCGGATTTAAGAACACAAAGCTTCAGATGCTTCTTCGTGGACAGAATATTCTTGGATACAAGCACTATCCTGATGATGTAGTTGAGTATTTTGTTCAGAAATCTATAGCTAATGGTATTGATATCATCAGAATTTTCGACTGCTTGAATGACCTGAGAAACCTTGAGGCTTCAGTTAAGGCTTGTAAGAAAGAGGGCGGACATGCTCAAATCGCTCTTGCTTATACACTTGGTGATGCTTATACAGAAGAATACTGGATGAGCATTGCAAAAGATATCGAGAACATGGGAGCAGATTCTATCTGTATCAAGGATATGGCCGGACTTCTTCTTCCTTATGAAGCTGAGAAGCTTGTTAAGGCTCTTAAGAGCGCAACAAGTCTTCCAATCGATCTTCATACACACTACACATCAGGTGTTGCCAGCATGACATACATGAAGGCAGCTGAGGCTGGCGTAGATATTATTGACTGTGCTATTTCTCCATTTGCTCTTGGTACATCACAGCCAGCTACTGAGGTTATGGTAGAAGCCTTCAAGGGACAGCCTTTTGAGACAGGTCTTGATCAGAAGCTTCTTGCTAAGATTGCTGATCACTTCAGACCATATAGAGAAGAGTGCCTTGCCAGTGGACTTATGGATCCTAAGGTTCTTGGTGTTAACATCAAGACTCTTATGTATCAGGTTCCTGGTGGAATGCTTTCTAACATGGTTAGCCAGCTTAAAGAGCAGAATGCTAGCGATAAGTATGATACAGTTCTTGAGGAAATCCCACAGGTTCGTAAGGACTTCGGTGAGCCACCTCTTGTAACACCTTCATCACAGATCGTTGGTACACAGGCAGTTATGAACGTACTTATGGGCGAGAGATACAAGGTTGCTACAGATCAGACCAAGGATCTTCTTGCAGGTGAGTATGGTAAGACAATTAAGCCATTTAACCCAGAGGTTCAGAAGAAGATTATCGGCGATAGAGAGGTTATCACATGCAGACCTGCTGATAAGCTTGAGCCCGGACTTAATAAGTTTGAGAAGGAAGTTGCTCAGTGGAAGCAGCAGGATGAGGATGTTCTTTCATATGCATTGTTCCCACAGGTTGCTACAGACTTCTTCAAATATCGTATGGCACAGCAGACATCTGTTGATGTATCTGCAGCTGATACTAAGAATGGCGCATACCCAGTTTAATATGTGGATTTTGACAGCGAGGCATTGCCTCGCTGTTTTTTATTTCACAGAAATTTTATCAATAATGTGTTAATATATTAATATGAACGAGTTTAGAAGACATAGGCAGGGCGGAAAACCTATAGAGATTGGAGAGCGTCATGGCAGGGAACTGAGAAAGAGTGACCTGGGTAGACAGCTTCTTGCTATCGACGAGATATCAGGCTTCAGAGTGAGGCCTGGTTTTTATGGAATAAATGGCGCCACAATGATGACTGACGGAGTGAACTTCACTGTTTACTCAAATGGCGGTACTTCTATCACTTTGCTCTTATATCATAGAGGAGAAGATAAGCCCTTTGCGCAGATTCCTTTTCCTGAGAGCTATAGAATCGGAAAAGTATATTCCATGATCGTATTTGGTTTGGATATCGAAAATCTTGAGTATTGCTATAGCGTAGACGGACCTTGGAATCCGGAGAAAGGTCTTTTGTTTAATAAGAATAATGTGCTGCTTGACCCATATGCAAAGGCGGTATCAGGACAAAGAATCTGGGGCCAAAGACTTAATAAAAATGGCCAGTACAGAGCCAGAGTAGTTAGAGATAATTTTGAATGGAACGCTACATCTCATCTTGGTACTCCTATGTGCGACTCAGTAATATATGAGATGCATGTTCGCGGCTTTACTATGGATCCATCCTCCGGAATTAAGTGTAGGGGAACATTCCAAGGGATAAGAGAAAAAGTTGATTATCTAAAGAGACTTGGTGTTACAGCTGTAGAGCTTATGCCAATCTTTGAATTTGATGAAACGAGAGATAAGCGAGAGGTCAATGGTAAAACTCTCCTTGATTATTGGGGATATAACACCATTAGCTTTTTTGCCCCAAATACAAGCTATGCCTACCAAAGTGAATACAATAAGGAAGGCGTTGAGCTTAAACATATGATAAAAGAGCTTAAGGATAACGGAATTGAGGTTATCCTTGATGTTGTGTTCAATCATACTGCTGAAGGAAATGAAAACGGGCCGTTTATTTCATTTAAGGGATTTGATAACAACATTTATTATCTGCTTACTCCAATGGGCCAATACTACAACTTCAGTGGATGTGGAAATACTATGAACTGCAACCATCCTATGGTTCAGGAGCTTATCGTTGAGTGTTTGCGTTACTGGGTTGAACAGTATAGAGTCGATGGATTCAGATTTGATCTTGCCAGTATTTTGGGAAGAGATCAGGATGGATCTCCTATGGAAAGACCTCCTCTTATCCAGCGTCTTGCTTATGATCCGATCCTTGGTAACGTAAAGCTTATTGCTGAGGCCTGGGATGCCGGCGGAATGTACCAGGTTGGTAATTTCCCGGCTTGGAAACGATGGGCAGAGTGGAACGGTAAATATCGTGACGACATAAGATCTTTTTTGAAAGGTGATATATGGGCAGCCCCTGAAGCAGTTAAAAGAATCACCGGTTCTATGGATCTATACGGCGGTGCTTATCTTGGCTATGAGTCTTCAGTAAACTTCATTACCTGTCATGACGGTTTTACCTTGTATGACCTTTATGCTTACAACAGTAAACACAACGAAGATAATGGCTGGAATAATACTGACGGAGCCAACGATAATAGAAGCTGGAATTGCGGAGCAGAAGGAGAAACAGCGGATCCGGCTATCAATGATCTTAGGTTCAGAATGATGCGTAATGCCATAACTGTTCTCATGTGCAGCAGGGGAACGCCTATGATATATGCCGGCGATGAATTTGGCAACACGCAATTTGGTAATAACAATGCCTACTGCCAGGATAACGAGATATCCTGGCTGAATTGGAACTTACTTGAGAAGAACAAAGACTTTTTTGACTTCTATAGGAGAGTTATCCAGTTTAGAAGAAAACATCCCTGCATAAGAAAAGACCTTCATCCCGCAGCATGCGGTTATCCTAACATTTCTCTTCATACGGAGAATCCTGATAACGGGAACATAACCGGAGATTCAAAGGTTGTTTGCGTAAGATATGCAGGCTTTACAAATAAAAAAGGCCATGACGATATAGTTTATCTGGCAATCAATGTATATTGGGAAGATGTTCAGATCATGCTTCCTAATCCGCCGGAGGGCTATTACTGGGCTTTATGCATCGATACAGGTGACGACGAAGGCAAATACTTTTTTAACAGACCAAAACCTCTTACCTGGAGGAACAAAACTCTTAAGGCTAGAAGCGTAAGTGTATTCATTGCAGCTAATGGAGCAGAATATGGCGGCTGATGACAAAAGTAGTGCTGACAATTTCATAGTAGAAGGCTATCAGTTTACTTCTGAGGCCGATACCCAGAAGGCTACGATGGATGCGTCAAAAATAAAGCTTTTGCAGTCCAGGGTAAAAGCCAGTAAACCAACTGATATTAAAGCAGTTTATGAGAAAGCCATTGAAAATAAGATTTTCAAAACGCCGATTGGGTGGGGCTATCTTACAGGACTTCGAAAAAAACTGCTGGAAAGTGGATATGGAGAGGCCGATATCATCCCAATCCCTGTTGAAATCTCTTTTTCTAGGCATTCTGCCCTTGAAAACCTTTCGGTAAAACAGAGGATAAAGCCAAGTCCTGCTGAGAAAAAAGTGGATTTTTTCAAGTTTTTTTCTATAATTCTGAACGTTGTACTTGCTATTCTTGTTATAATAATGTTTGTTGTCGCGGCTACGGCTGAGAATGACAACATAATAAACTATAAGAGTAATGTCACTAATAGATTTGCTTCCTGGGAACAGGACCTTAAAGAGAGGGAGAAAAAAGTACGGGAGGCCGAAAAAAGGCTTGGCATTAGCGATACTTCAAGTTATTATGAGGGTACAGAAATAAAAGACGACAATCAGGAGGATTGACATAATGGAAGATCTTAAGATACTAGTAGTTGATGACGAGAGCAGAATGCGTAAACTCGTTAAAGACTTTTTGGTGAAAGATGGATATCTTGTAGTGGAAGCTGAAGATGGTCAGCAGGCCCTTGATATCTTTTACGAAGATAAAGACATATCACTTATCATCCTTGATGTTATGATGCCTAAGAGGGATGGATGGGAAGTTTGTAGGGAAATCAGAACAAATTCTAAGGTTCCCATCATCATGCTTACAGCTAAGGCTGAGGAAAGAGATGAGCTGCTTGGCTTCGAACTTGGTGTAGATGAGTATATTTCCAAACCATTTAGCCCCAAGATACTTGCTGCAAGAGTATCAGCAATCCTGCGTAGAACTAATCAGGCTGCTAATAATCAGATTATGGAGATTGGCGGTATAGTTCTTAATAAAGTTGCTCACAGCGTCCTTGTTGATGGAAAAGAGATTGATCTTAGTTATAAGGAGTTTGAGCTTCTTACTTTCTTCTTTGAGAATAAGGGAGTAGCTCTTTCAAGAGAAAAGATACTTAATAATGTATGGAACTATGACTATTTTGGTGATGCCAGAACTATAGATACACATGTTAAAAAGCTGCGTGGAAAGCTTGGTAAGAAAGGCGACATGATCAAAACTATCTGGGGCATGGGCTACAAGCTCGAAGCAGAATAATTTAAGGGAATAGGTTTATAAGCAATATGGGAAAAGATAAAAAGTTTAATAAAACCCATTCCATAAGATTCGAGATTAGTATTGCCTTCATTGCCACAATGATTGGAACCTTTACCTTTTGTCTTGTCATAAATCTTCTGTTTATGGAGAGCTTTTATGTTCAAAACAAAAGAGAAGCTATCATTGAAGCATACAGAAGTATAGACAGAGCCGTTACTACCGGTGATATCACCTCTCCGGAATTTGACTTGGAAATAAGACATATCTGTGAACGTTATAACATTGAAATGATAGTTTTGGACGGAGACTCTAAGACGGTTAAGTCATCTACCAGTAATGCAGAGCTTCTCGCAAAAATCCTTTGGGAGAACATGATAAACCCCTTGGGCGGCGATTTTGAAATAGAGAACAGAGTAGTTCTGGATGTTGGAGACAGTTACACATTACAGAGAGACGAAGATAAATCCGGAAGACAATATTTGGAAATGTGGGGAGTTGTTGGGAATGGGAATCTAGTTCTTGTACGATCTACGATGGAGAGTATCAAGGATAGCGTAGCTATTTCCAACACTTTTATGGTTTATGTGGCTATAGTAGCTATAGTGGCAGGTTCCCTGGTAATTATGTACATCTCCAAAAAGGTTACAGATCCTATTAAGCGATTGTATTTCATTTCCGATGATATGAAGAAGCTTAATTTTGAGGCCAAGTACGAATCTACCGGAGATTATCATAGTGAGATTGATGCTCTTGGATCTAACATGAATGAACTGTCAGAGACCCTTGAGTCTACAATCAAAGAGCTCAAAAATGCGAATATAGCTCTCAAGCATGATATTGCCAAGAAAGAGGAGATTGATGAGATGCGAAAGGAATTCCTTTCAAATGTATCTCATGAACTTAAGACTCCTATTGCTCTGATTCAAGGATATGCAGAAGGTTTAAAAGAGGGCATAAACGACGATGAGGAAAGCAGGAACTTTTACTGTGAAGTAATCATGGATGAAGCTAATAAGATGAACATCATGGTAAAAAAACTACTTACTCTGAATCAGCTTGAATTTGGCAATGAAAATGCAAACATGGAGAGATTCGATATAGTTGATATGATATCCAACTATATTAAGTCGGCAGATCTTTTGGCAAGACAAAAAGGTGTTACTATCAAGTTTGATGAGTATGAGCCGATATTTGTATGGGGTGACGAATTCAAAATCGAGGAAGTGCTGCAGAATTATTACAGTAATGCCTTGAACCATATAGATGGGGACAAAATAATCGAAATCAAACTTACCAAGAGAGATAGCCATGTTCGGGTATCTGTATTTAACACTGGTAAACCGATTCCGGATGACAGTATTGGCCATATTTGGGAGAAATTCTACAAAGTCGATAAGGCCAGAACCAGAGAATATGGTGGAAGTGGTGTTGGACTATCTATTGTTAAGGCTATTATGGAAGGCATGCATCAGGAGTATGGCGTCAAGAACTACGATAACGGAGTAGAGTTCTATTTTGAGTTGGAAACCAAATAAATCCTAAGAGGGGATATCTTATGAGGGCAAAAAAGTATTTGGGTTTACTGACAGCTATATGTATGACTTTATGCTTGGCTGGGTGTGGCGAGGCTTTTCCTGAACTTACTGAGGATGAGTATAACCAGACTGTAGAGTTTGCCGTGGGCCTTTTGATGAAATATTCAAATAACGGACAGGCTAAACTTACTTATGTGGACGCCAAGGAAGTTGCTAAACAGAGGGAAAAAGAGGCTGCTCTGGCTGAAAAGAACAAGGCTGAGGAAGAAAAGACTCAGACACAGACACAGACTCCTGCACCTGCTCCGAAAAAAGAGTCGGAGCCTGTTAAGGAAGAAACGCCTCAGGCAGATGTGGCTCTTACTGATGTGTCCATTACACCGGAGGATAACGGTGGTGGTCAGGCGCCTGATAGCAGCAATGAGCAGGCCAGTCAGGAAGGCAAAAATGATGCTAGCGATAACTCTGAGAATCAGGGAGAAAATACAATCACTGAAGATCCCGACGCTGTAGTGTTATCTTCAGATGAGACTCAGGAGATTGTCGATGACATTTTCCTTGCTTATGAAGGTTATTCAGTATCAAGCTCTTATCCTGAGAGTTCCAAGAGTTATGTTATAAATGCAGAAAAAGGTAAAAAGCTCCTTGTACTCAGGTTTGATCTGTACAATGGTTCCGATGGCGCCAAGAAGGTTAATATCCTAGAGAAGAACATTAAGTTCCAGGTTATACTTAATGGAAAGAATCTTGGGTACACTCCGGTAACATTTCTTCCTAATGATCTGTCCTCTTATGTTGGTACTATTGATTCAAGAACGCATGAGAGCCTTGTGGTACTTACAGAGATAGATAAGGAAGCGTCTACGCAGATTCAAACTCTGGGAATGATAGTAAGTATTGATGGTACAGAACAGAAAGTAACATTGAAATAAGAAGAGTTTAGAAAATATTTATAGATTGAAAAGCTGGCAAATACAGGGTTTGCCAGCTTTTTTATAAAAAAATTGAAAATTATTGAAATTAGTTGTTGACATGAATATTACCTAGTGATATATTTATATTCGTTGCTGATGCGGACAGATACATCGCAAATGCAGCATTGGAGCGGATTCTAGCTCCTGTACCTTGACAAATAAACAGTAATGCAACCCTGAAAAATTCCAAGAGAATTATTCAGAACAAAAATTAGTAAATAACGGACAGAACAAAAGCCAAGCTTGAGTTCTGGCCAGATCAAACTTTTAAACGTGAGAGTTCGATCCTGGCTCAGGATGAACGCTGGCGGCGTGCCTAACACATGCAAGTCGAACGGAGATTTGACGCTG
>NZ_ATVX01000001.1 GCF_000420945.1 Butyrivibrio sp. VCB2006 | reverse complement strand
AAAATGGGCAGCATAATCATCTATCCAAAACGAAGCCAGAGTCTGGCGACTCTGCCATTGAATAAAGTGCGCTAATGCGCACAAATATCCTTGATCTGCTTGACTACAGAATAACTGTCAGGAAATATCAGTCAACCCCAACGCCGCTCCGCGGTGCGCTTGGCGCAGGGTTGACAGTTATTTCCTGGCAGTTATAGTAGTCAACAAGCAGACCAAGGATAAATATGATGGATACAACCATCGACAAAGTAAAAAGGTGATCACTGTTTATGTGACCACCTTTTCGTTTGATGTTATTTTGTTTGTTTTGCCTGTCTACTTGACAGACCCCAGATCACTGCACATCCTTCTTTATTTTTTAACAAAAGTCCTATATTATGAAAGGCTATCAGCTGTAACGTCAGACTTCTCTTCTACGCCTGTAACTTCAGGTGTTGTTGGTATATTTGGAGTGGCTGGAGGAGTAACATCATGATAATACCCATAATCTCGATACTTTACAGGAATACCAAATAAACAACCTGTTTTCTTTTCATATCCCAAGCCCTCGAAATTTGCTGCACGACAGCCACTTGCAGTCTCATTAATATCTAATGCTATAATTTCAGCATTGCTCCACTTTTTCATTTTCTTTCCTCTCATATCTAAAATTTATTTTTTACAACTCGGCTATATTATCTTAGTTTCCAAAGTCTTACAATAATTCTATCAAAAATGTAAGAATTAGCCTTTTATAATCATGGCATAACAATCCTCTCTGCACCTTGTATTTCCTCACTCTTCAAAAATTGTCTGACTTTTTGAAGAAACTGTTAATTCCATTTCTTATATGATAATATAGTGAAAGCGCAAATCTAGAGTTTACGCATTTTGTTTTTATTTGGAGATTTTTTATGAGCGGTATATTTGGAATTATTAAATCATCAAGTCCTGCAGAGATTTCATCTTCTCTTGCAAGGCTTTTAAAATGGAACGGAGTATTTGGGGATGAACAAAAATCTGAAATCATCTCAGATAGCGTTGGAATTGGAATATGCGCAGATCACATAACAAACGCCCCTATCAATAATACTCCTGTTTTACATAAAGACGATTATTATGCAGTTATAGATGCTCTTATCTATAATAGGCAGGAACTCTCAAGTTCTTTTAACCTACCTTTATCTCTATCCGATGAAGAAATGCTCTTTGAGCTTATAATCAAGAATGGCCCTGATTCACTTTCAAGTGTTAACGGTGACTTTTCAGGCGCAATATATGATTCAAATGTTGAAAAGCTCACTCTTTTCACAGATCACATGGGCATACATCCACTCTATTACTATAAATCAGATAAAATGGGGGCATTTTCCACAGAAATAAGGGGCCTGATCAATCTCCCTGAAATACCCGGTGATATAAATCCCGATTATCTGTATACCAGTGTATGCGAGTATATTACCTCTTCGTTAAATGGAACCGAGTTCTCAGATATATATCGTGTTACTCCTGCTTCGTATCTTTGCATAACCAAATCTTCCGATACTCTTGTATACGAAGAGCACAAATACTGGACTTTGGGTGCCAAGAAAGTGCGACTGTCATCAGATAAAAAATACATCCAGAAAATGCGCGAACTGATCACAGAATCTATAAGAAAAAGACTTGCTGTATTTCCGGATATTGTGGGTGCAGAGCTTTCAGGTGGTATTGATTCAGGTGTTATAGATATACTGATCAGCAAGCTTGGAAGAGAGGCCATCTATTTTTCCTGGTCTCGCGACCCCAAAGACCTTCCTCTTGTAGAGAATGATGAACGTCTTATAATTGAGGACATTTGCAAACAGGAAAACACCACTTGCTATTACAGAAGCAAAAACTACGTAGACAGTAATTCCAATATAATAAACAATCACCTAAAGCTTGGTTTTTCCAAAGATGCTCCGGGAAGCCTTAATTTCAAGTATGCTTATCCGCTTTATACCAATACGGAAATTATCAATGAGGCTTCACAGCTTGTAAGCAGCAAAGGCGCTAAAGTTATCTTTTCCGGTCATGGCGGAGATGAAGGCGTAAGCCACAGAAGCGATCCCTACGAATTATACTGCTTTGGTGAAAAGCTACACTTCATCAAGTGCCTTTGGGAGTTCAATGAAGGTGCTCCAAAGCGTATGCTCAAGACCTTCAGAGATTACAGATATAAGGTTGCAAGAGGCCCCAGCTACGATAATGATCCTATGCAAAACACTAGTAGTAGCACACCTTTCATCCTTAAAAAAGAGCTTTGCGAAAAATATAAAGATTATAAGGGAACACCTTTCTTCTTCCCACATAATCCGCTCAAATATATTGCTACAGGAGCAACCAATATTCGTTTAAATGTAGCAGCATTATTTGGCCCATATTCAGGTGCAAGATACATTTTCCCGTTCCTTGATTATGAAGTAATTAACTTTGCGGTAACAATTCCAAGACACCTTTATATTAAACATGGTCAAAAAAGATATATATACCGCGAAGCTTTTAAAGATATAATGCCCAAATCTTTATATGAGGTAACCTATAAAAACACGCCAAGTGAGGAAAAGAAACCTGAAGATAATGAAAAAGAAGAAGATGTTGATTGGTTCAAAGATAATCAGCAATCATTGAAAAATCTTTTTGAGCGTTTGGACAAGGATTTTTGGGCAGAGTGCCTTGATTTTAATGAAATATCTAAGCTTACGACTTGTGAAGATCCGGGACTTGAAGGCAAGGATCAATATATGGCAGTCTTAGAACATTTGGGAATGCTTTACCAGTTCCAGAATATTGTAACCAAAGTCAAAGCCATTTCTTAATTGTTACAATTTTGATAGAAAAGTTTACTTCCCTGCGTTTTAGTCAGATAATACATGTATATAAAATCTTAATGGAGGGAGAGACTAAGTATGAAGAATTGGGCAAAACCAGAAGTTGTTTCTATAAGACTTGAGAACACTGAAACGTTTGATAATGCGATGACAGTTGAAAGATTTGTTCCTACTAGCGCAAAGAGACCAGCTACGTTGAAATCTGAGAGAACTGACGACGAGATTATACTCCCATCATAATTATCAACTTAGTTTTTTCAAAAATTATTAGCCACAGGTTATCCTGTGGCTATTTTCATTAATCAATATTCTTTTTACATTTTGTAATAGGCTTTAGAGAAGCTCTACTTCCTCTCCTCTTGCAAGCTTTTCAACTATGTCTGCAATTTCGTCCTGAGAATTCCCCTCTGCAGGTCTATAAATCATATAAACAGGACACTTGGAAGCAAGCTTAAGACAAAGTTCCCCATATTCCTTGGCATTCTCCCAGCTTCCTTTGAATCTGTGAAGAAATACATTTTCACGAATTGCAAAAAGCTGATTAAGTCCGGATAATTTTTCTGCCAATACCTTGTCTGTTTTAGCTCTGACAAGAAAAATCATAAACTTTAATTTCTGCGGCTTTGAAACAAACTTATCTTTTACCGGAACAAGGAATTTGTCCTTGGCTTCGTCTATGTAAATAAGCTCGTTCATATCAAAATTTCTACTCTCAACTTCATTACGGCAAAGCTTCTGATAAGGAAATGCAGGGTAAGCATATGCGCTTTCATTCTCGCTATCCTGATCTTTCTCAATTCTGACCGCAGCCACATCATCTGCCATAATCTTGAAGCCTTTTTCCAGCATTTTCCTTGTAAGTGTAGATTTGCCTGCTCCCATCTCTCCCGAAATGATGAAGACTCCATCATCTCCCACTACAGCGCTGCAATGAATGGCTATGGTCTGTCTCTCATAAAGAAGTATTGCCATACAATATCCAAGAAGCCATGGGGAAACTGTTGCAGGTGTATAGCCTTCCTTGGTCTCGAATAATATTTCCTTGCCATCTCTTATCAAATAGTATCCGGCCTTATTAAAAAAGCAGGAACTTTTTGCGTCAACAAAATACTGCTGTTTAAGTGCATCAGCTTTGGTAATAGTTTCCATTACTTCATCAGCACATTTCTCTTCCCTGATATATATGGTATTTTCTAAAGTGCCTTCTTCCTCTGCCGCTTTTTCAAGCTGCATGAATTCCACTTCGGTTTCAATAATTAAGCCATAAATTCTATATCTATTCACAACATCCCTCACCCAAAATATATATTGCATTTTAATCAAAATAATCCCCAATTCAAAATGCAATTTAAAGTATATCAGAAGATTTCTTCTAAAGAAACTATGCATTTAAAAAACGGAGAAAACCTAATGATAGTTTTCTCCGCCTTCCACTCCAATCTCAAGATCGGAAAACAATTTACTTAGTTTGCATTATGCAAATATTGCCATAGCCTTCTGCTGTTCGTCTTCCTGCTGTTTTTTCTGAAGAACGCTCTGATAGGAATCAAGCGCCTGCTTGGTCTTAAGTTCCTGAAGAGCTTTCGTTGCGTTATCCTCTTCCTTGTCCATCTGATAGCCGTTAAGCTCCATAGCAGCATGCGAATTATAAGTAAGAGCGTGCTCTACGCCATTTGTCTGAGCTCCTACAGAAGATCTCTGGCCTGCCACCTTTTCAAGAGCCTTATCAATCTTGCTCATATCAAAATCTTTGGTCACATCATAATCTGTAATTCCAAGAGCATCAGTTGTCGCATTATTGGTGGAAATAGTCTCTGTCGCACCATTACCATCAGCAGCAACCTTCATCTCTCCATCTTTATTGGTAAGATTCTTTTCATTATATGTCGTACCCTGAGCTGTCTCATTTATACCCTTAAGGTATTCCTTGATCTGAGCCTGGATACTCTCTTTATCATCATCTGAAAGAGTACCGTTCATAGCCTTTACAGATAACTCTTTTATAGACTGAAGATAATCCTCAACTCCTGAAAGAGCTCCGTCTTCAATATTAAGGGCTGATTTTGCTGAAGTTAAGTTTTCGGATCCGGCATCAAGTCCGTTAACCTGTGATTTGGTTTTTTCCTGAATTGCCAGCCCCGAAGCATCCTCAGACGCTTTGTTTATCGTGCCGCCACTGGATATTTTTGAATATGCGGAGTAATCCTGATATCCGCCTATAGAAGATACACTACTCATAAAGACCTCCTAGGTAAAAAAACATGCATCCCTGCAATAACAACCTTCCATGCTTTTTTGCTTCCCTGCAAACTTCCGCATCCTTGCTATGCTTCCCTGCAATTCACCTAAATGGCCTCCGTGCCATTCCTTGATAACCACATCGTAGCACCCTGCCTTTCAAAATATAATTAAATATGTATAAAATTCGCCTCTAAATGGAGCATAATTTCAGGTTTTATGGAGTTCCTGCGTAATAATGATTCAGTCCCTCAATCATGGTTTTCATAATTTGAATAATCTTTTTTCACATTTTATAACTACTTTCTTCACTTTTTGAACACAATTAGAGTTTAATATAAAAACCAAGTTAGTGATGCAGCTCGGTTCATGAATCTATTCGGAACCAAATCACTATCTCCCCCTCATAAGAAAATCGCAGGCACTCACGTCCCCCCGTGGGTGTTTTTGCGTTATAAGAAAAAATTAATCACCGTACTTCATATAAAGCTCTGCAAGCTTCGCCATTTCCTCTGGCGTAAGATTCTCGGCAGCGTACTTCATCAGTCCCTCTTTATCTCCCTCATTAACATAATCCATAACTTCGCTTACAGATTCTTTATCCATATGATTTTCTACAATCTCGGTAACCACTTCCTTGTCTTCCTCTGACATATTCTCAAGGACCTTGGTAACCAGGGAATTTTCTCCGGCAACTTTAGCTGCATTTTCTGTTATAACATCAACAGTTTTTTCTGCCGCAGCTTTTTTAACAGACTGTTTTAACATAGGAAGAGCATAATTTATGAACAGAAGTAAAACCACTCCCAAAATTACAAGCGATAACATAAGCCTTCCGAAACCGCTGTTTTTACTGGTCTTTGGCGTTTTCTTGTGTGCTTTATTTCGATTATTTTTTGACATTTTTTCTTATTCTCCTATAAATAATTTAGAATAGGTCATACTTCTTTTAGAGTTCAGTCACAATTTGGCAACAGTTACCATGTAATATAAAACTATCAGAAGGACATACCTTCTGAACCCCCAACAATACTTTTTTTCATACACGGGTTGTCTGGTTCCCCACTAGGCAACCCCTCCTCCCAAAAATATACCACCTTCCGAGGTGGTTTTTTTATGGAAAAAGAAACATCATTTTTCAATGATAATCCTCATAAGTTTCAATTTCAACCGAAATTATTCCATTACATATAAATATGATAAATATTGATTTTTCCTAAATTACTTTTAGGTTATTTTAAGGTTCGCAATATATATTTATTTACAGAAAGGATAAACACTTTCATAACAACTTTTTTACACCAGCCGGAGTGGACACCTCATACCACTCCGGCACTCCCTATTAATAGAGATTTTTCTGCATTTTTCCCATAGATCCTTACGTATAATGCTTCAATCACGCTGTTTGCGTGATATAATTGTCTCTAAGAGTGTTAGTCGTTTTTTACGACGGATTGGAGAAAGGTATGTATAAAGACGGTAAGATTTGGGTAGCTAACAACGAAAATGGGGAAAACGTATTTCTTTTACCTAAAATGGCTAATCGTCATGGTCTTGTTGCAGGTGCAACAGGTACAGGTAAAACAATCACATTAAAAGTCCTGGCTGAGTCCTTTAGTGACATGGGAGTCCCTGTATTCCTTGCAGATGTTAAGGGTGATCTTTCAGGAATGGTACTTGAGGGAAAAGATTCTGAAGACATGCAAAAGAGAATCCAGAAATTCGGTCTGGATGAAGCAGGCTTTAAATATCAGAAATATCCTGCAACTTTCTGGGATGTTTTTGGTGAAAATGGTATCCCGCTCCGCACCACAGTTTCAGAGATGGGACCTCTTCTTTTATCAAGAATTCTTGGTCTTAATGACCTTCAGAGCAACATTCTGTCAATAACCTTTAAGATTGCGGATGACAATGATCTGCTCCTTGTTGATACCAAGGACTTAAAGGCAATGCTCAACTATATTTCAGAGAACAGCAAAGAGCTTGCTGCAGAATACGGCAATATCAGCAAGGTTTCTATTTCTGCTATTGTTCGTGCCATTGTGGCTCTTGAGATTGCAGGTGGCGACAAGTTTTTCTTTGAGCCCGCCCTTAATATCAAGGACTGGTTTGCAACAGGCGAAGGCGGCAAGGGCTTGATCAATATCCTTGATAGCACAAGCCTTATCAATAATGGACAGCTTTATGCCACATTCCTTCTTTGGATGATGTCCGAGCTTTTCGAGACGCTTCCTGAAGTAGGCGACCTTGATAAGCCTAAGATGGTATTCTTCTTTGATGAGGCTCATCTGTTATTTGATGATGCACCAAAGCTTCTTATGGATAAGATTGAGCAGGTAGTTAAGCTCATCAGATCAAAGGGGGTGGGCATTTACTTCGTAACACAAAATCCAAGAGATATTCCTGATGGCGTTCTTGCTCAGCTTGGTAACAAAATTCAGCATGCGCTCCACGCTTATACTCCTTCCGATATGAAGGCGGTTAAGGCTGCTGCTGATTCCTTCAGAGAAAATCCTGCTTTCAAGACTGCTGATGTTATTCAGGAGCTTGGTGTCGGTGAAGCTGTTTGCTCTTTCCTTGACGAGACAGGAACTCCTACAGTTGTAGAAAGAGTTAAGATTCTTCCTCCACAGTCTCTCATGGGCAGCATCGATTCTGTCACAAGAGAAAAAGAAATCAAACAGAATGTTCTTTACAGTAAATATTACGAGCCTGAAGATCCCGATTCAGCTTATGAGTTTCTCATGAGAAAGGGAATCGCTGACGCTGAGGAAGCAGCCAGAATAGAGGCAGAAGCTGCCGCAGCCAAGGCAAAAGAAAAAGAAGAAGCCGCAGCTGCAAAGGCTAAAGAAAAGGCTGAGGCCGCTGAGGCCAAGAAGAAAAAGCAGGCTGCAAAGAGCGTTGGCAATGCAGTTGTCGGAACTGTAGGCCGCGAAGTAGGTAAGACCGTTGGCGGAAAGTTTGGTAAGTTCGGTAAGACTCTTGGTGGAAACCTGGGAGCAAGCCTTGGACGCGGAATTCTTTCTACACTGTTCAAATCATGATTTATTTCTCCACATAATTAAGAGTCGTTTCGACCTTTCATATGAATAAAAAAACAGTAGGACTTTTGTTTAGTCCTACTGTTTTTTTATGTAGTATAAATTATGCTTAATCACAACATTTCATGATATGCCTGAAGAGAATTGATGTTTCCGCATCCTTTCTCTTTTACCTCATGAATACCCTCTGCAGCGGCCTTACCTGCTGCAACGGTAGTGATATAAGGAATACGAGCCTTGATGGCTGCCTTTCTAAGATAGCCGTCATCGTGCTCAGCTCCTCTTCCTATAGGAGTGTTAATGATGAGCTGAACCTCTCCGTTCTTGATTACATCCTCTACATTAGGACGTCCGCCTTCGTAGTTCTTCATGATCCTTGTGGCAGGGATTCCTGCTTCTGTTATAAGATCGCAGGTCTTTCCTGTAGCGTAGATTTTGAAGCCGTCCTTAGCAAAGCTCTTTGCAAGGCATACAGCATGTGGCTTATCTTCTTTGTTAAGTGAGATAAGAACTGCCCCTTCAAGAGGAAGTGTACTTCCTGCCGCTTCCTGAGCCTTAAAGAAAGCTTCTCCGGGAGTCTTGGCAAGACCAAGAACTTCTCCAGTGGATCTCATTTCAGGTCCGAGAACAGGGTCTACTTCAGGGAACATATTAAATGGGAACACTGCCTCTTTTACGCCATAGTAAGGAGGTTCGGTTGTTTTCTTATTAGCTATAAGATCAGCCACAGGTGATTTGCGGCCTGTAAGCTGCGCGGTAATTATATCAGTAGCTACAGGAACCATCTTAATTCCGCAAACCTTGGAAACAAGCGGTACTGTACGAGATGCACGTGGATTTGCCTCAAGAACATAAACTGTATCGTCCTCGATTGCATACTGCATATTCATAAGTCCCACTACATTCATCTCAACAGCAATCTTTCTGGTGTACTCCTCAATGGTCTTAAGGTGCTCCTTCGAAATATGCTTGGAAGGAATAATGCATGCAGAGTCTCCGGAGTGGATTCCCGCAAGCTCAATGTGCTCCATAACTGCAGGGACAAAAGCATGCTCACCATCACTTATGGCATCCGCCTCGCACTCAAGAGCATTGTGAAGGAATCTGTCGATAAGAATTGGTCTGTCCGGAGTTACACCTACTGCTGCTCTCATGTACTCTTCCATCTGGTCTTCGTTTCTGACTATTTCCATGCCACGGCCGCCCAGAACAAAGGAAGGACGAACCATTACAGGGTAGCCGATGCGAGCTGCGATTTCCTTGGCCCCTTCAACATCTGATGCCATTCCTGCTTCTGCCATAGGGATTCCAAGCTTATCCATCATAATACGGAACTGGTCTCTATCCTCTGCAAGGTCGATAACTTCAGGAGTTGTGCCAAGGATATTTACCCCCTCCTCCTTGAGCTTAGCAGCAAGGTTAAGAGGAGTCTGTCCACCAAACTGAGCGATTACGCCAAGTGGCTGCTCCTTGCGGTAAATCTGCAGAACATCCTCCAGAGTAAGCGGCTCAAAATACAGCTTATCTGAAGTGTCGTAGTCAGTTGATACAGTCTCAGGGTTACAGTTGACAATAATAGTTTCAAAGCCGAGCTTTTTAAGAGCCATTGCAGC
Organism: Butyrivibrio sp. VCB2006; assembly: GCF_000420945.1. Classification (GTDB taxonomy): domain Bacteria; phylum Bacillota; class Clostridia; order Lachnospirales; family Lachnospiraceae; genus Butyrivibrio. The sequence goes on along the minus strand of NZ_ATVX01000001.1, from coordinate 348,083 downwards.
ATGAACACAGCAGTAGTCAAACTCAATACCCTGACCGATTCTGTTAGGGCCACCGCCCAGGATCATGATCTTTTTATTCTCACCCTGAGAGAGTTTCATAGGATTCTCAAGAGTGCTCTCTTCCTGATAGGTTGAGTAATAGTAAGCGCTTCCATCAGTGCCATACACATGAACTCCATCCCAGCATTCGGATAATCCTGCGCTCTGGCGACCATTTCTGATATCGTCCTCAGAAACTCCCAGAAGCTTTGAGAGGTACTTGTCGGAGAAGCCATCTTTTTTTGCTTTTATAAGGGCATCTTTTTCCGGTACCTTTCCCTTTGAAGCTGTCAAAAGAGCCTGCTCCTCTTCCACCAGTTCTTTAATCTCGTTAAGGAAATAATGCTTAACCTTGGTGATATCGAAAAGCTCTTCTACCGTTACGCCCTTCTTAATGGCCTCATACATAAGGAAATATCTCTCAGAGGAAGCATCCTTGAGAAGACGAAGGAGGTCTTCTTTGGACATTTTTTCAAACTTCTCAATGCATCCAAGACCGTATCTGTCTTTTTCCAGTGATCTGATGGCCTTCTGGAAGGCTTCCTTGAAGTTCTTACCAATACTCATAACTTCGCCAACGGCTCTCATCTGAGTACCAAGCTTATCTTCTACGCCTCTGAACTTTTCAAATGCCCAGCGGGCGAACTTAACAACAACATAATCTCCGTTAGGAACATATTTATCAAGAGTACCAAATTTAGAATCAGGAAGCTCTGAAAGAGTAAGTCCTGTAGCAAGCTTTGCTGATACAAGTGCAATAGGGAAGCCTGTAGCCTTACTTGCAAGTGCTGAAGAACGTGATGTTCTTGGATTGATTTCAATAACAATGATTCGGCCGGTCTTGGGATCATGAGCAAACTGTACGTTTGTTCCACCGATAACACCGATGTGCTCTACGATCTTGTAAGCCTGACGCTGGAGCTCTTTTTGCAGATCTTCAGAAATAGTGAGCATAGGAGCTGTACAGAAGGAGTCACCTGTATGAACACCAACAGGGTCAACGTTCTCAATGAAGCAGACTGTGATCATGTTGTTGTCCTTGTCACGAACAACCTCAAGCTCAAGCTCTTCCCATCCAAGGATTGACTCCTCAACGAGAACCTGATGAATAATTGAAGCCTGAAGACCTCTTGCACAAACGGTCTGAAGTTCTTCCTTGTTGTATACAAGACCGCCGCCGGCGCCGCCCATGGTATAAGCAGGACGAAGTACTACAGGATAGCCAAGTTCATCAGCTTCTGCAAGAGCTTCTTCTATAGAATAACAAGCCTTAGAACGAGCCATCTCTATTCCAAGCATGTCCATTGTCTTTTTAAATTCTGTTCTGTCCTCGCCGCGCTCAATAGCGTCAACCTGGACACCAATTACTTTTACGTTGAATTTGTCGAGAATTCCGGCCTTGTATAATTCAGAACACAGATTAAGGCCTGACTGACCACCAAGATTCGGTAGTAGAGCATCTGGCCTTTCCTTTTCAATAACTGCAGCTACGCGGTCCACATTAAGTGGCTCGATATAAGTCTTATCCGCCATTTCCGGATCGGTCATAATCGTCGCTGGATTAGAGTTAACTAAAACAATTTCATACCCAAGACTACGAAGCGCCTTGCAAGCCTGCGTGCCGGAATAGTCAAATTCACACGCCTGCCCAATAACTATCGGTCCCGAGCCGATAATCAATACTTTGTGTATATCAGTTCTCTGTGCCATAATACTCCTCCGTTATTCTTTTTTCATCCTTACCATTTTATTATTTGATATGATCAAACTCAAGGAAAATATTTGAACATAAATAAGTTTTTCTTGTAGAAAAAATGCGCAATCTCTAATTGCAGAGTTATGCGCATTTTTGTATTTTTTTTATTTCTCAAAATATGCAAAAGCGATAGCTCCAGGGCCTGTATATGTTCCGATAGCTGCCCCTGCTATAGCAAACTGTAGTCTGTCTTCGTAGCCCTCATAGAGAACCTTAGAATCTTCAACATATTTCATAAGGTTTTCATTAGAAAGCCCTGAATAAGCTAGACATGTAGGCTTGTCAACATCAATTCCACCGGTCTTTTTAACAAACTCCATCAGCATATTGTGTCCATTTTTGGAGCCTCTGGCTTTGCCAATAACCTTAACGCCGCCACCTTCTATAGTAATTACAGGCTTTATCATAAGCGCATTTCCTATGAAAGCTGCCGCAGCTGAGATTCTTCCACCAAGCTTTACATACTCAAGGGTGTCAAACACTGCAATTACGTGAGCTTTTGGAATATCTTCTTTCATAATATCCACTATCTCTTTGGCTGTTAGTCCCTGATCACGAAGCTGCACCGCACGCTGAACAATGATGTACTCTGATATACAGAACTGCTTGGTGTCAACTACATACACACAGTCAGAAAATTCCTGTGCTACCATGCATGCAGACTGATAGCACCCTGATACTCCGGATGAAATGGTAAAATAGATAAGCTCATCCCCTGCTTCCTTAGCTGCTCTAAACTCCTCTTCATACTGATAAGGAGGAATCTGGCTAGTCTTAGGAAGCTCATCTGTTTCAATGAGCTTTCTGTAGAAATCCTCACTGGATAAAGTCACTCCATCCAAATACTCTTCATCCCCAAATCGAACAATCAGGGGCATAACCTTTATCCCCCACTCTTTTGCCTTTTCCTGCGTAATATCACTTGCTGAATCTGTTATTATCCTCACTCCCATTTTTAACTCCTCCAATCCGGTAAAAGAAATAGCAAACACGTGCAAAAGGTTGTGTACAACCTTTTATATAATCGCGATTATATTCTTGCGCGCCAGTTTCCTGTATTCTCTGTTATATTCTGACTTATAGTCATTATTATTTTTGTCAGTTCCCAAAACTAGCACCAAGAATAACACAAAAAAATAAGAGCTGCAACTTAATTGCATGCTCTTATTGAATATTTAAAGATATGATTTAATACGATAATAACTGCTATAACAGGCTTAGCCTCTGGGAAAATCATCGTATTTTAGATTGTCCCTCACATCAGAATACTCATCGTATTCCTCATAGCCTACGCCTTCCGATAGCTCTTTTGTAAACCTTGGATCAACTAATATCTGCCTGAACAGTCCATGGCATCCTTCACTACAGTCTATCCAGGTAGCATCAAAGTTCCCTGTATACCAAGGGTCTGCCACATCACCATCTCTGTCAGTAAAGTCCAGCATCTTATAAATCTTTTTATCCGGATCTCCACCAAATAGCCTGTTCAAGTCTCTGATATTGGCACTGTCCATTCCAATAATGAAATCAAACTTATCATAGTCAGTTCTGGAAGTAAGCCTTGCCCTCTTCTGACTAACTCCAAGCTCATTATCATTAGTTCCAATTCCATGTTCTCTAAGCTTGGCTCTGGCCGGAGGATACACCGGGCTTCCCATACCATTCCAAATTTCATCCGTGTGTGTTGCAGAAGACTCAATGTGGAAACAATCAAGTAATCCCTGTTTATTTACAATATCCTTCATAATAAACTCGGCCATTGTTGATCTACAAATATTGCCGTGGCAGACGAACAGTATTCTTATCATCCCTGTATTCTCCTAACTTTTGGCTCAACCATGCGGTCTAGAGCACATTGTTATTTTATAGCTATTTGGCATATCTTTGCAAAAATCGGCATATTTTTGCCTGCAAAAGTTGTAAAAAAGTTGTAAATTAATTGCTCCGTACAACTCAGTATTTATCAGGCATTTGCACAGATTCTTCCCATCTCTTCTTTGGCATCATCGATAGAAAAATGTGTATAAGTATTAAGCGTTACACTCTTCGGTTCGTAAGCCTTGTGTTTATGCATAATTAAGGAAACTATTTCGGTTCAAGTTCCCCTCTCGCTACTAAAAAGGAAGCGTTTATCGCTTCCTTTTTTTGTGTCTTCTGGCGTTGCTAATTTGCATCGCAGCTTGCTCGTCACCCCCGCAATCTCTTCCGCCGGCGTCACTTGGAAATATTTCCTGGAAAAAGAAAAATATTACCTTGTTCCCATCATTTTGAGATAAACAGTACTCCCAATGTTCCTGGACCACAATGAGATGAAACAACGCTTCCTGCGCGGGTTTCAAGAATTTCTTTAAACACGCCGAGGCCGCTAAGATACTCTCTTACAGCTTCAACAACTTCCCTGTCGCATCCTGAATGGGTTATGAACACACGCTCAGGTCTGGCATTCTCTAGATCAGCCTCCATGTCTTTGACATAATCAAGCACATAGCGTCTGCTGGATCCGCGATATTTCTTTTCCGGGTGCATTGCTCCGTCAGTTACTGCAATGCGTGGATGGATCTTTAATGTCGTACCAAAGAAGGCTGCAAGCCCCGAACAGCGACCACCTCTATGAAGGTAGACAAGGGTATCGATTACAAAACTTGCTCTGACCTTATCCCTGGTATTCTCTATCTCTTCAACAATTTCTTTTGCTGCCTTTCCCTCTTTATCCAGTTCTGCCGCATATACTACCAACAGGCCAACTCCGGTGGAAAGATTGGCTGAATCTATGACATGAACTCTGTCAGACATGCCAAGTTCCTGCGCCGCAAGCCTTACATTATTGAAGTTTACTGACATGGACGAAGATATAGTAAAAACAATATATTCATCCGAACCCGCAGGATCCAGGAATTTTGAGATATCTTCAATGCTGGCTGCTGCTGTCTTGGGCGTTTCCCCATGTTCATCAGACCACTTATAGATCTGTTCAGGAGTAATATTGACGCCATCCAGGTACTCCTCATCTCCTAGTCTTACATAAAGCGGAATTATTCCTATGTTGTATCTCTGAACCAGTTCCTTTGACAGATCACAAGTACTATCTGACAGTATTTTTATCATTTTCTTTTCCCCAACAATCAAGCGCCTCTGTTCTCTTTTTTCTTGATTAACAAAGTCTCAGGAAATTCCAACTTCTCGGCGCTTTCTATATTTTCTTTTGCATAGTTTTCGTATGCTTTTCTATAGTGCTTCTGGCGAGCCCAGATATCATCTGCTACAGGTCCCCACTCTTTTGAATAATTATCGCACTTTGCGCAGAGGTGCTCAACGCTTTCCTCTGATTCTTCATTGGTACCATGGGCTCCGGATCTTGCCACCATCTCACGAAGAAGCTCAGGATTTTCAAGCATTGGGCATGGTCTTAAATGGTTCTTATTGAAAGGCTGTCCCTTGTGATATTCCATGAAAAGAGGGCTCTGAAGCATCTCAAGTATTGAATGAGTATGAATATTAGTGTTGGAGAAGTGGATAAATACGCAGGGCTCTGCATCTCCACTTGAATTGATGTGGAAGTAGTTTCTTCCGCCAGCGATACAGCCACCAACTGCCTCTCCATCATTCTGGAAATCCATAGGGAAGAACCCTATATCGCACTTGTCACTTCTAAGGTATCTGATTTGATCTACCATCTTTCTTCTCTGCTCTACAGTAGGCATAAGCTCTGGTACCGCATTATTTCCTACTGGCATATAGTGGAAAAAGAATCCGAATCTTGCGCCTTTTTCAGCTATGAACTCGATGAACTTAGGGTCAGTTACTGCCTCGATATTATTTCTTGTATAGCAGATGGAAGTTCCATAGACAATTCCGTATTTCTTAAACAGGTCCATGGCTTTCATTACAGCGTCATAATGACCAATTCCACGTCTCGCATCATTTGTTTCAGGAGTACCCTCGATAGAAAGCTGGAACGTGATATTTCCAAGTCTTACAACTTCCTTACAGAAGTCCTCATCAATTAAAGTGGAGTTGTCAAAAATAGAGAACTCAACATCATTGTGCTTTTCAGCAAGACGCAGTACATCCTTTTTTCTTACAAGAGGCTCCCCGCCTGTCATCATGTATAGGTAAACACCAAGCTCTTTTCCCTGGGTAACGATCTTATCCATGTCTTCAAAAGACAGGTTGTGCTTAGGGCCATAAGTACCGGACCAACAGCCCTGGCAATGCATGTTGCAGGCACTTGTAGGATCAAAGAGAATAAGCCATGGGATATTGCATCCGTACTTTTCCCTGTTTGCCCTGATCATCTTGGTACCTCTGAAAAAGGCCTCATAACCAAGGTTGAGCATTGTCATCTTGGCAACGTGAGGATCTGTCTCATCAACTACTTTATTTATAAACTTGACCCATCTATTGTCAGGGTCCTTGAAAGCTGCTCTTACCTGATCAAGCTTGTCCTTTCTTGCTCCATCTTTCCCCCAGAATTTCTCTGCCTGATCTACGAGTTTTAAATACGTTTCTGTTCTGTTCTCAGCTTTGTCGAGATTTGCAAGAAATCTATCGATCAATAGGCTAAATGCCTGTCTCTGCGCTTTGTGAGATAAGTTTTCTACTAATTCCATACTTGTTATTCCTCCCCTTTAAGTGTTACAATCGTTTTGATGTTACAAGTGTAACGCCGCAGGAGATGCAATACAACGGCTCTACTCTCGGACATGACAGTAGAAGTGTCAATTGGCGCGGCGTGACATAATCACTTATTTTGTAACAACAGGGGAAAAGAAATATGAAAGCCACTAAAGAGCCTTTGACAGAAATGCAAAAAAAAGAAGTTCTGCGAATGAATAACAAAGAGTCTAACCAGCTGACCAGAGAATGCCTTCAGCTTGCGCTTATGCACCTAATGGGCGAACACCCGTATGAAAAGATCACTGTCAGTGAGATCGTGCGTCGTGCTGGAGTTTCACGTACTGCCTTCTACCGCAACTATACTGACAAGGAAGATATTTTGCATGAACTCGGTAACAGACTGATAAAACGCATAGCAGAAATTTGTGAAAAACCAGAACTGCATGAGAATCCTCATCAGTGGTTTGAAGATGTTTTCCGTACCATCCGCGAGGATAAAGAAACCATTGCCCTGTTTGATCAGGCAGGTATATTGAAACGTGAGCTCTTTTCCGGCAGGGACATATCAGAACTTCTGTATCCTACAACAGATACAGAGATCAAATACATCAAGCTTGCTTCAGAAGCAGCTTTTTTCCAGATACTTATCAGCTGGTTCAGAGAAGGGATGCAGGAAAGCGAACAGCGCATGGCTGATATATGCGTAGAAATGTTTGATAACACATTGAAAAAACTGTCATAAAACAAATGTTGATGATAATTTGATGATTATCATCAGATGATGAAGCTGTAAGCCTTGTGTTTATACATATTTTAGGGAACTGGTTCGATTCAAGTCCCCCTCTCGTAAAAAAAGCATGCCAGTCTGGCATGCTTTTTTATGGTCAGGTTCTTTTCCTAAATATATCTGTCATTTTGTTATAAGTTGTAAATTAGTTGTAAATTCACCATTCAAAGTTTGTTAAACAGCATGAACACAACGTTCGATTCATCAAGTTAGTACCCTGCCGTGGCAGACGAATAAAATTCTTATCATTCATCTTCGCTCCTTGAAATTCTGAGAAATGATAAAAAAACCTATTCCATTCTAATGTTCTTAGCTTCTTTAGAATCCGTAATCATCCCCTTATACTCAAAACCATATAGTCCAGCAAAACGTGACATTGTAAAATCACATGCTTCCAACTGCCATTTCTCCGGAGAAGCACCCTGCATAATGAAATATAAATTGTTGCTGCAACTTATTCGGGATCAGATTCCGCCGATGCCTATTCGGGGGCGTCGACTAATGGTGAGCTGTGTGTTTATTCAGATTACTCAGCTTCCGGTGAATCGGCCGATACGGATTCTGTCAAATACTACCCACTGTTAGCCCATGCCTCATACGCACCACAGAACAGAGTTGGAGTTAATACACATTCCGACTATCTGACATCAAGTTTGCATACGGTCAGGCGATAGTTTTCCCATGACTGACTTCATAACCGGATGCAAGATTGGTTTTAGCGTTATTTAATAATTGTTCACAATAAAATATTGTATAATTATTTTGTCAGTTATTGTACAGTTAAATTCTGTTTTCATGGCTAAAGGAGATAATTATATGACCCCTGACCAGTATGCAAGATCAAACAAAAAAGTATTTCAGATCAACCTTATTATTGCCTTTACTGCGCTTTTAATGGTAGTGCTGGATGCTGCAACACACGGAATGAGCCTGGGGCTTGTCATCGAGATTGTCGCTGTCCTGGCAGGTGTGCTGCAGATGACGGTTGGATTTATCAAATTCAGAGAGACCAGGTTTGGCGCAGTGGTCATTCTGGGAGGTCCGACTCTTTACTATATCATTATCATGATAATACAAAATGATATGATTTTTTATGCATTCGCGATACCGGTAATGCTGTCGTGTATTCTTTATCTGGACTTAAGGCTCTATGTGGTGGGACAGATGACTATGACCATAGGCGGACTTATTGTCCTGGTCAGAAATCTTATTGCTACAGGTTCGATACCCAGGGACCATTTTGTGGACGGTTTCATAATCATTCTTGCGGGAATTGCCGGAATAGAGTCGCTTAAGATGAGGCGGACCCTGGTAAGAGAGGACGACGAGGCCATCAAGAAAGGGCAGGAGACCCAGGAAAAGACCCGTATCCAGATGGTGGAGATTGCCAAGGAAATTACGGGGCTGTTTGATGAGGCCCATGGGGAAGTCGATGAGTTAAAGAGCATCATAGGAAGAAACCACGATGGCATGAGGGAAATTGCGGGCAGCACAGGAAATACCGCAGCTGCCGTGACAGAGCAGTCACATCAGATAGCAGATAACCATGATCAGACGGAAGTGGCTGATGCCAAGAGAAATCAGATGGTTGAGATGTCCGAGAGCACGCAGAAAGCCGTTATTGATGGGACTAAGGTCATCGACCAGCTCAAGGACAAGACCGCAAATGTTGTTGAGATGAGTGATAAGACGGTGGCATCCACAAAAGCTGTCACTGAGAAGGTCGAAAAGGTTGAGAAGATTGTCGGTTCCATCATATCGATATCAAAGCAGACCAATCTTCTTGCGCTCAATGCTTCAATTGAGGCAGCGCGTGCGGGAGAAGCCGGGAAAGGTTTCGTTGTGGTTGCCGATGAGATAAGGCAGCTGTCGGAGCAGACCAGCAATGCTTCAAATCAGATCACCAGCATCATGCAGGAGCTTTCCGCTGATGTTCAGAATGCGGTAGACTCTACCAATGCGGCAGCTGAGTCTGTCAAGGCTCAGGACATTCTTATCAGAGAGACCGCAGATACTTTTGAAGAGATCGGGGAGAACGTTGGAAACCTTATAGGAAGATTTAATGATATCGGTACTTCCATAGAAGCTATAGGAAGAAGTGCAACGGAAATCAATAATAATATTGCGAGCCTCGCCGCCACAAGTGAGCAGGTGGCAGCTTTGTCCAATATGGGCGAAGAGGGAGCAAAGACAGCGGTGGAGAAATTTGATGAGTTTGATATTCTGCTGAAGGGGATATATGATCAGGCGCAGAGGCTGAAATAATGTAATACCGGTCAGGGAAGTCACGGGGACGGGAACGTCCCCCTTGACTCACCATTCGTAATCAGGTGCAAGTACATGCATCAATTCTTCATCATGCCCTACTGTAAGGTAGGACTCAATTTGTTTTTCTTAAACCACTGCGCGCTAAGAGTCAGACTTTTTATCGGATCATTGTCAATCCAGTTTTTATGAGTTTCCAATACAATTGCCTTTACTTTGGCAGCCTCCTGTACAGTCTCCAAAATACTGCCAAGGGCCATATTCCCTGTTCCTAGTTCGGCCGCATCTTCCTTGAGAATAGGCGTAATGAACGGTCCTTGTTTTCTGCAGCCTCTGTCATTTATATGCCACATTACCATTCTGTCTGACAGTTTTTTTACCAGGGCAGTAACATCTGCTCCTCCGTCTGCAAGCCAGTAGGTATCAAGTTCGAAGTTAACATATCCGGGGTCGGTGTTCAGGGCGATAAAGTCCAATGCAGTTTTTTCTTCTGAGACCTTCTGTAACTCGACATTGTGATTATGATAAAGAAGTTTTACTCCATAGGGTAAAAGAGCTTCTCCCGCCTTATTAAGCCTCTCAGCAAGTTTTTTTACCTCAGAAGCATTCCCGTAATCAAACCTGTACATACCGGTTATAACAACGGTATCTGTTCCAAAGTTCATGGCTTCTTTAGCAACAGCCTCAGGGTTTGCTTCAATGCTGTTTAGATAGCTGTGCAGGCTTATTACTTTCAGGCCGCTCTCTGAGATCAGCTTCTTCCAATCGAGTTTTCCGCCATTACCAGTGGGCATACCGGCAAATTTTGTAAGCAGCCTCACAATAAAAGGCGTTGGCTTGATCATGAAGTCATTTAGTTCAATGCCGTCATAGCCGGCACTCTTGATGCTCTGAAGTGTGCTGAGTGCACTCTCATAACTATTGCATCTGCTACCAATCATTATCTGTTGCACACCCGTCAGTACTGTGTCTTTCATTATTTCAAATAGCCTCCAAGATGCTTCAAACTGGGCTTTGGTGCCCTGATCTGTGTTTTCCTGTCAACTGCGCAAAGACCAAATGTCAGCGCATAACCTTTCTGCCACTCAAAATTATCGATAAGTGACCAGTGGCAGTATCCGATGACAGGAATTCCATCATTTATACAGCTCTGAACACCCTCAATTGCCTTGTCGATAAACTCAACTCTCTGCTTATCATCTGCTGTTGCTATTCCATTTTCGGTAACCATGATCGGAACATTTGGCATCTCCTCATGCACGCGTCTAATTACATGCTCAAGAGCCTCAGGATATACTTCATAATCCATCTGTGTCATTGGTGTTTCCTCGGGAACAGGCACAATTCCATCTGGGCCGTAAGTAGTTCTTGTATAATTCTGAAGTCCAAAGAAATCATCATCCTTGATGTAAGGAATGTAATGGCTAAACTCCTCATTCCAGTCGCTGTCTGCGCGCTCCTTGCCACCTTCTATGTACTGGCAGTCGTGCAGGGAAAGCGTAATACCAACCTGAATATCCGGATTAACAGCCTTGATTGCTTCCTTGGCTGCCTGATGCGCCTTTATAACTATCATATCGCCATTTGCATCTGTTGCAGAAACAAATGTATGCGGCTGAGGATCTCCGAATACTTTGGCATTCTCCATTGCTGCCAGCTTCATTTTTTCCATCGGGTCAGAGAGATTAAGTCCAACCTGAACCTGTCCCTCCATGGAGTCACCACTGCTTTTGGCTGCATTTGCCATTTTCGCCATCATCTGCTTCTTAAATCTCTCCATGAGAGCGCCTATCTGAAGTCTCATGTTGGCCTCATTTATGGTGCAGATATACTTTATCTCGCTTCCAAGCTGCTCTGTGACGAACCTTGCATAGTTGGCAAAAAGCTCTACAACCTGCTCATTGTCCCAGCCTCCCAGTTTTATAAGCCACACAGGTGATGTGAAATGCATGAGGGTAATAACCGGTTCAACACCATTGTCCCTGCAGCATTTGATCATCTTCCTGTAATGCTCGATCTCCTTTTCATCAAACTTGCCCTGCTCAGGCTCAATACGTGCCCATTCAACAGAGAATCTGTAAGTGTTAAGGCCTGCATCCGCAAGCATCTTAATGTCTTCTTCGTATCTGTTATAGTGGTCCACAGCATCCAGTGAAGGCTCAACAAACTGTGAATACTCCATATTCTCCATCAACCAGTAATCTGAATTTGTATTGTTTCCTTCAACCTGATGGGCTGCAGTAGAAGCGCCCAGCATAAATCCGTTCTCGAACTTGTTCATTTTCCTATCCTCCATAATTTAAATCTCATAACTTCCGCTTGTCAGAATTCTCTTTTCCTCGCCGGAGAGCTCCAGCTCTGCTTCCATTCCTTCAGGAATTTCAAATCGGTAGGCAAAAGAATCCGTCTCCTCAATATATCTCCATTCAGAAACTATGCGACCTTTCGGTGAATCATAGTAACCCTTTGCAAACTTAAGTCTCTCATCCGGCAGAGGCTTTATCAGGACTTTGTCAAAATCGTATCTGATTCCCAAGACACCGGACAAAAGCCATCCGGAAACAGCTCCGTAGGAATAGTGATTCAGCGAATCATGTACAGTGCCGTCTTCCCTGATACCATCCCACGTCTCCCAGATAGTGGTAGCACCTTTCTCCACCGCATAGAGCCACGAAGGATAGCTTTTTTGCAACAGCAGTCTGTATGCAGTATCCACATAACCGTAATCTGCAAGCACGCTGCACAGGAAAGGCGTTGAAAGGAAGCCTGTATTAAGATGATAGTCATTTTTCACTACCAGCTCATTTAAGTCCTTAGCAGCTTCCACTGCCTCTTTTTCAGGTAAAAGACAAAACGCAAGAGGCCTTACGTACTCGCACTGCCTGTCAGATCTTATATGCCCGTCTTTCAGAACCAGATATCTGTATGCCTCAGTCGCCTTTTCCGAGATCTCTTTATACTTATCCGCATCGGCACCATTTCCGAGAATCTCTGATATTTTGGCGAGAATCCCAGATGAATATGCATAGTAAGCTGTTGCCACTTCAGGCTGGCCATCCTTGAATGCAGCCATCATGGTCTTCATAACATCTGTTCCGGGCTCGCACCACTCACCGTAGTCCATTCCGGTGTCGATGATGTATTTTCTGTAAGGGTTCTTTCCAAAGCGGTTCTTGAGCTTGCTTTTTCCGGCCCTTCTTCCGAGGAAATCCACCCACTTCTTCATCATTTCATAGTTGTCTCTAAGTATCTGCTCATCGCCATATATTCTGTACAGATTCCAGGGCACAATAACCGCCGCATCGCCCCAGCCAACAGACGCCGAAAACATCTCTGCTATCTTGCCCGGATTTGAGTTCTTGGGACAGATATACGCCATCTTGCCATCTGAATGCTGCCCTATCCTCACGTTCGCAAGCCATTTCTCGTAAACTCCCCTGCAGTCCATCAGGTACGCACCGGTCCTCACAAAGACTGCTGCATCGCCTGTCCAGCCTGCTCTTTCCCTTGTGGGACAATCAGTAGGAATGTCACAGAAGTTTGACTTCATAGACCATACACTGTTTTTAAATAGCTTGTTTACTTCATCCACGCCACATTCAAACCTCGCTGTTTCCTTCATGTCCGAATAAACAGCAATGCTCTTTATTTGGATGTCAGACGGCAAAATATCACCCGTTATCTTTGCATATCTAAATCCAAACATCGAAAAATGAGGTTTAAACTCATTCCTGCCCGGCTTGCAGATATAGTTTATTTCCTGCTTTATTCCACCGGATTTGTTTCTGTCTCCGGGCTGGAAGTTTTCTATTGTGAAGTTCCCGTCCTCATCCAGGGTTTCACCGTGGATGAGACAGATCTTCTCACCGCCTTTGGCATTTTCCACGACAAAAGAAGTATATCCGGCCAGGTTCTGCCCGAAATCAAATACGCTTTCTCCATTCGGAGTTGTGATAAGTCTGCCTTCAAACACTTCATGTTCCGTAACAAACGGCGATGTCTGGGCTATAAGATTCCCTTTGTCAAAAGACATCTCTCTTGCCTTATGCCACTCACCAAAGCCCGAACCGGCATCGCAGGTCTCTCCCAGCTCAAGGTCCGTAAGCTTTATAGGTCCGTTTTCACAGGCATCCCAGCTGCAATCCGTAACAAGTAAAGGATTATCTATGTCTCCATCGCCTATTATCGCGCACAGAAATGAAATATCCTCTCCGTACAGATTTCTCACACCGTCAATCCCGTTGCATCCTCTGTACCAGCCATCACCCAGTGTAACGAATATCTCGTTTTCCCCGCATATCAGCGTATCCGTGATCTCATACTCCTGATACTGAAGCCTTTTATCATACTCATCACATCCCGGAGTCAGTCGTGCATCCGTGATACTCCGGCCATTTATAAGTATTTCATACAAGCCGTGAGCTGTGGCAAATATCCTGATCTCTCCCTTTTTATAAGAGAATGTGGCCCTTAAATATCCTGCACCTTTTCTCTTATCAGGTTCTGTCATGTTTTCAGGTGATATCCACTTTGCTTTCTCATAAATCTTAGCCGCTTCCATCTAACACCTCTTGTATTCTTTACCGCTTTTTAATATTCATAAGAGCATTTGAAAGTGCCTTAATCTCGTCAGATTCTATATCCATTCCGCCCTGTTGCAGGAGCTTCTTAAGGGGCTGGCGGGCAATCATCTGCTGCATTGCTTCTGAAATCTCTACGCCTTCTCCCATTCCGCCTGCTGTTCTTGATGTCATTGCTGCCATCATCCTGTCGAGAATTGCTTTTCCTTCAGGTATGGCCTGAATCTCTGCCATTGTACTTGAAAGGGAAAGGTATCCCTCTTTTTCCTCAGGTTCATCTGCCTTATCAAACCAGTTTCTGACCTTTTTGTCGGGAGCAAAGTATGCAGGATTGGGCTCAGAAACCTTTGCTATCTCCATTTCATCAGATAACTCGCCTGAAACAGCCTTTATTGTATGTACTCCGGTTATGGGAACATTAAACTTAAATACGTGTTCTCCGCTTGCATTTCCAACTTCTACACCGTCAACAAAGAGTGTGACGGACTTTTGGTTTGAATATACCTTTATCTCTGTATTATCCTCGATGCGGTCGTGATATCTTTTTCCGCAAAGATGGATGAAAGGCTCATCTGACCACCATGCTTTATAAATGTAATAGGCGTCTTTCTTCTGCTTTCTGTCAAAGGTGATGACACCCTTGTGGTTTTTGCCCGGATCTCCTGCCTCATCTCGTCCTGCTGCAGCAAATTCAAACATATTCCAAAGATATGTTCCCCAGATATATGGACGGGTGCTGAACATTTCAAGCATATGCTCGTGATAAACAGCCTGATAACTCTCTGTATAATCGCCTTTTTCAGGTATTGGAGACTGAAGCGTAATTACTGAATCTGCGCCATACTCCGTAAGTCCTATTGCCACATCGGGATGCTGATTATGGAAATCATCAAACCACTTGTCATTGTCCTCCATCTCGCCTACATACCAGCCATAGTAGAGGTTGTAGCCGCGAATATCAGGCAGTGTTACAAGAGGCGAGTCTGTCTCAAGAAGGAACAGATTTGCCATGGCAGAATATCTGATAGGATCCATCTCGTGGACAATATCATTTAATATCCTGTGGTTCTCCAAAAGATCTTCAGTAACACCCTGCAAAGAGATTTCATTTGAAAGTGCCCAGCACATTATCGATGCATGATTGTAATTCTGGCTTATCAGCTCTTTCATCTGGGATATGGTGTTCTCTCTTCCACTGTCCATATGTACAGTGATATATGGAATCTCAGCCCATACTACTATTCCCTTTTCATCACAAAGATCATAGAAGTATTGATCATGCTGATAATGTGCAAGCCTTATGGAATTGGCACCCATGGAGAGGATGAGATCAATGTCCTCCTTGTGCATTTCTTTTGTCAGTGCATTGCCAACTCCTGCCCTGTCCTGATGTCGTGAAACGCCTCGAAGCGGATAGCTTTCTCCATTGAGGAAAAATCCTTTATGAGGATCAACATGAAACTGCCTTACTCCAAACCTGTCATAGATTCTGTCACACTCTTTTGTTCCATCCAAAAGAGTTGCTGTTATGTTGTACAAGAACGGATCCTTGAGACCGTTCCATAAATGTGGCTCTTTTATCGTGATCTTACCGCAGGCAACATATCCACAGGATGCATCCTCTGCCGGAACCACCTCAAACTCCTGCTCTGTTACACCGTCAATTGATATTCTTACGCGCTCTCCGCCGCTTGTGTATGCCTTTATTTCAATTTCAGCATCATTTCCGTTTAGTCTTGGTGTGACGTACAGTCCTTTTCCACCATAATAGTCCATGTCAAAGTGCTTTTCATCCACAACCACAAGATAAACATCCCTGTAAATGCCACCATAGAAAGTGAAATCCGCTTTCTGTGGATACACCCTTGTATTGGGCTCGTTGGAAACAGAAACTACCATCTCATTTAAATCTGAAAGTGCCTCTGTAATGTCCGTCCTAAAGCAGGAATATCCGCCATCATGGCTCGCTACCTCACGGCCGTTTAAAACAACTTTTGCAGAGGAGTTAGCGCCTCGAAACTCCACAAACACCCGCTGTCCCTCTTCCATTACCGGTCTTTCAAATGTCTTTTTATAAAGGCAGGTTCCTCTGTAGTACTGCTCAGGCCCCGTCTGTCCATCAACAGCATTCCAGGTATGAGGAAGAGTTATGCTTTTGCTCTTTCCCTCTTTTTCAAATATCCAGTTATCATTCCAAAGAATTGTTGTTCGCATGTTTCACCTCTCCAGTTTTTTACTGACCCATTGCAGCCTTTTTCTTCTCGCCGATACTCTTCTGGATCTCTTCCATCTTCTCGTATGTGAGCTCAGAATTCTTCATTGCCAGAAGTGTGCATATCCATCCCACTATAGGGAATCCGATAAGAAGTATTACAGTCATAACTCTGACGCCGAAGGTAAGCGGATCACCCTGCTGAGGCGCAGTAGTTGTATATCCTATAAGTCCGATCATGAGTGTTGCGATAGTTGCACCAAAGGATGAAACTATTTTGTCAATAAAGCTGTAAGTAGCGGATACTGTCGCAGGCATGTATTTTCCTGAGCGATCCATCTCATAGTCAACAACATCCATTCTGAACGCGCTTGTTGATACAGAAACAACCATCTTCATTGCGTTATTTCCAAATGTAAAGAGTACATAAGTGATTGCCATGAGAACTGCTCCGGTTGATAAGTTGCCACCGAATACTGTTCCCACAAGAGTTGTAGGTGTGAATAAAAGATATACCGCAAATGCGATATTCAGTCCGATACAATTCTTGGTCCAGTCGATCATGACCTTTCGGCTACCCTGTTTGCCGGCAATCTTCGCACCTATGATCGCGAAAATAATGGATGGAAGCATTGCCACAGCAGAAAGAATTGATGAAATAGCCATTGATCCAAGCATGATTCCGTTAAGCATCGTGGATACTACCGCTGCAGAGCCTATTGTCTGAGCCAGCTTATCGGATGTTGCAGCCATGATGAATCTCTGAAGCTCTTTGTTTTCTTTGATCAGAGCCAGCATATCCTTAAAGCTTGGCTTTTCATCGGTTTCGCCATCCTTTTTGATTCCTTCGAAATTCTCGGGAATGTCATATGGAGCAATTCCTATGCATGCCAGAATGTAGAAAAAGAGTGAAACAAGTATTACCACTACATTGTAAGTTGCGAAGTATTCTGTTCCCTGAATGTTATTAAATCTTGGGAGAATCACAGCCGATGCCACAACGCTCATGATCATCGGAACCAGATATGAATATGTTGTACTCCAGACACCGATTGTAGGACGCTGCTTAGGATCGTTGGTCAGAATGTTCATGTTGATCTGGCCGGCTATACTTACGAATGTATAACCAATGATATAGATCACATAGCAGAGGACAAAAAATGCTATTCCCGCTGCACCCGTAAGTGACAGCTTTGCCCCTATATTACACATCAGTGTTGTAGCAATGGCCATAAGAAGCCATCCAAACATGATTGAAAATCTTACTTTTCCAAATCTGGAATTAAATCTTTCCAGGAAAAAAGCTATTACCGGGTCTGTAATTCCATCCAAAAGCCTTGATCCTGTGATAATAAGTCCTGTAACTGCAACAAGAATTCCAAAGTTGGAATTTCCAATATATGTTGCACCATTCATCAGCAGATAAAATGCCATCTGCCCTGCACCTGTCATCATTGCAAGCGCAATATGCCAGGTTTTAGCTCTTTTATAGGTTACCCCATTTTCTTCTCTTATCAGAGATTTGCCCTTACCCATTATTATTAACCCCTTTCAGTTGCATGATAATCTTTGAAAGCTTTCCTGTTATGGTCATAGTATCATTTAGTTTTGCAATATGTTAGAATTATTTTATCTCGATTAGTATTATTTTATTGTTTTGAGGAATAAATATGGACCACACTCTTTTTTCAGCTCTTTTAAAAAACCTGCTCTCTGTGGATGTCACGGATGCAACAGACATGGACAGCTCTCTTTACGCCTTTGAAAAGGAATACTGCTTCAGCATAAAGATGCAGCCCATGTTTACAAGCAAGGCGCTTTACTATCTTCTGTCCTCCTCCAAAGAAAGCATGATCTATGAGCTCATAGACCAGCTCGGTATCTGCTTGTCCTTTTTTACGTTTGATAACAGGTTTTATATAATCGGACCTTATGTAAAAGAGAAATATTCAGAGCTTAAGACAGAAACCGTACTTGCAAAAAACGATGAATCCTCATCCAAATCATTGGCGTTTAAGCTGTATTACACAGCATTTCCCATTGTGTATACCGAGCAGATCACCAGTGTTGTAAATAAATGCATAATCTCTTTTTCACCTACGGAAAGTGAGTATTCATACAGAAGACTATCGGGATTTATTCAGGATGTATCTGAAGAAGATGATAAGACAGAACTGTCCGAGAAGAATTACAGTGAAATCTACAGGAGATATGATCAGGAAAAGCAGTTCCTTTCGATGATAAGAAACGGGGATACCAAAAACATCCTGTCCGCATTTGAAAAATTGTCCGGTCCGGAGGCTCTTTCCGATTTTTCCAAAGAGACTCTTAACTACTATGCCTCGGGCTATGGTCTGGCAATACTTAAAGCTCTTTCCAGAAAAGCTGCGGAAGAATCAGGTCTTTCAGTCATTACAATAGATGAGATAACCCAAAAATACACCCAGCTTTCATCCGCTACAAACAATGCAGAACTTCAGACGCGCTATCAGATCGATATGATCGTTGAGCTGACAAAAGCTGTTCACAACCACAAGCTGTCTCTGGACAAGTATTCTCCCCACATTCAGAGGGTAATGGAATACATCAATCTTCATCTGGGGGACCATATATCAAACGATGATCTGGCGGCAAATGCCAGTATGTCCATCTCTCACCTGTCTAAGGTGTTCAAAAAAGAAACCGGCGGGACCATGACGGAGTACATCGCACTTATGCGCTGCAAAAAAGCTGCCGGACTCCTGAAAAAGACAGATCTTCCGGTCCAGGAGATCAGCAGCTACGTCGGATATTCTGACAACAATTACTTTGTGAAAGTATTTAAAAAAATATATGATCTGACGCCCTCAGAATATAGAAAAACGCGTATAGTAAGCCTATAATAGCTTTATCAATTCTTGCTGTACTGCTATTATGAACTGATATAGCCGGAAGCTTCCATCATTCCCTGGAAACACTTTTAACAAAAGCATCGAATCTTGGTAGTTTTACTTTTATGATGCCTCTATCTGAAACATCAATAAGCCCCTTATCTCTGAGTCTCTCCCTATACTGTGAAAACTCATTTTTCTTTTGCTTTGTAATTTCAAGTAGCTCCGCAACGGGCGTGACATCTTTTTTTACTATAAAAGACATAAACCATTTATCTTTTTCAGAAAGTTCTGACCACATCTTTTTATATACATAATGGCTAAGTGCCTCGTCAAATTTGGCCAATACAGTGTCTGTCACTTCATGGTTTTTCTCTTCCCATACATATTTACCCATTGCCTGGTATGCAAAAGGATAGCCCTTTGTTATTATCGCCATATTCATGGCACTTTCCTGGTCAATGCCAAACAATTTTAAATATCTGTCAGCTATGAGCGTAAGGTTTAGTGGTTCCATTTCATACTGCGGTGTCCTGTACAAAAAGGTCAGATTCTTTTCATTTTTCAAATCGCTGATGTTCTCATATAATCCCGCCATAAGCATGAAAATAGGAAGCTCTTCCCTTATCAATATCTGAAAACTACTTGCAAACTCCCTCATAGCCGGAGTGTTTGAAACCTCATCAACTGACACCAGAAGCTTTTTATTCTTCCTTTGGATCTCTTTCATAATTATTTCCAATGCGGATTCGATGTCCGCCACCGGAGACTTGGATCCTATATTAAGGCCTATTCCAAACTTAGAAAGATTAATATTCGCATCAACAAACTTTGTCAAAAACTCCTTACTGTCATAGAGCTTGCCCACCAGACTCTCTAACATATTTCTCTCTGCATTCAGTCTGATTACAATCCACTCATCGGATTCAAGAACCTGCTGTTCGATTGCAGTCATTGTCACAGTCTTGCCGCTTCCTCTTGTGCCGGTTAGCATAAAACAATTATTCTGCGTCCCATCTTCAGTCATTTCTTGAACAATCTCATCTATTATCAACTCACGGCTGATATACTGCTTTGGTACTTTTCCAAAGTTCAAAACAAAAGGATTACGTTCCATCAATTATTCCCCCTAAAGTCAACTGCTCCTACATATTTTTATATACTTCTATATACTTCCAAAGCATGTATATACTCTTATATACTTTTATATACTCTCAAATCAATTATATACTCTTATATACTTTACAACAATCCCTTACTTAAGCTCCAGTTCTTTTCCCGGCCTAAGTACTATCTTTCCGGGAGCTTCAAAGCTTTCCGCTGCCCGAAGATCGAATCCGCTTTTATCCTTTACCGGTTCCATATGATAAGGAATAGTATGCTTGGCGCCTATAACCTCTGCACATCTGGACGCCTCTTTAACATCCATATTGTAAACTCCATCGCAGCAAAGAAACGCATAATCAAGCTTTTTAGCTGCAAATCTTACCATTGATGGTGTTGTTGATGTATCACCGGACAGATAGGTCTTTATGCCATCTGAGAATGTAAGTATGAATCCTACGCATTCCGAAACATGATGGTTCTTGTTGTATCCTGCTTCCACAGTCTCAACATTTACAAATCCAAAGTCAAAGCTCTTATATTCCCCATTTTTAAGCGCATCTGACCATTTTATAAGTTTGCAGCCTTCATTCCTTGCGGTAATCAGATTATCCTGGGTGTGGTCGTAATGCCCATGAGTCATGAGGATAAGATCTGCCGGAAGGTCATAGCCATCTCCCATAAACGGATCAATGTAGATTACTTTCCCTTCTTCTGTAACAATTCTCACACTGCCATGTCCTTGATAAAGTAATTTTGCCGCCATGCTTTCTCCCTCCGTCTCGCGTAATTTCTGTATTTCTTTGATGATACTATATAGAAGCATAGAAAAAAAGAGGCTTTCACGAATTCACTTCGCAAAAGCCTCCATTACTCAAATATTAAACAATATTGGTTTATTTATATACTTCTCTAACATTCTATTAAGGAAATTCTGCCTTTTTTTCTTTTGGCGCTGTTTCTTTATCTCTAGCGCATCCATTTCCTCGATTTCAAACATGCACTCAAGCATGTTCACATAATCTCCGATTACCTTATACTCATACTTGTTTGCACGATAAAGTCTGTATTTTCCCAGGCACTCTACTATATGCCAATGCTGCGATGATTTCTTGGAAATCACCTCGCAGTTTCTCTTGTCTTCTTCAGACATAAGAAAACAATAATCACTCATTTTTAATAACGATTTACCTGTAAACATAACAACTCCTTTTGACACGCAGATGTTAATATACCAAAACTCAAAATAAATGTAAATAGATTTAGAAAAGAACTAAATTTCATTAGTTTCTCATATATATGAAACAAAATTGTCCGGACTGTGGTATACTCTTTTCTGAAAAAAGAATTTGAAAGGGGAATTACATATGATAAACGGAATGGGTCTTATTACCGGTCTGATTATCGGTGCACTTGCAGGATGGATTGCCGGCCAATTTATGAAGTGTGAAGGAGGCCTTCTTCGCAACATTATCCTTGGAATCATCGGAGGCTTCGTAGGAAACCTTGTTCTTGGCCTTGTTGGTATCCATGGAAGCGGCATTGTCGGTAACCTTATCGTTGGTGTTATCGGATCATGTCTCGTAATCTATGGCGGTAAAATGCTTCTTAAGTAAAAGACATAACGCAAATGGCTGTGCATCCTTGATAGACGCACAGCCATTTTTTAATTGTCTATTTGAACTGCAAACATTACAAAGAACAAACTATCTGACTTTGTACAGGTTGAAAGAGTTATGATCTTATCCTCAACAGTTGGTTCAATTCCTGTATCAATGTAGGTCTTGTACTCAATAGTATCAAGGAACTCTCTCATATTAGATGGATTAGCTCCAACAACGTCGTAAATATATGAATGCTGTGGCACATCCATAAATGCAAATATCAAATATCTGGATGTTCCTTCAGGTGTAATAATCTGGAAATACTTGTGACATTCAAGGAACTCAAGGTTCTCTTTGTATGCTCTAAGAGCTCCAAACATAGTACGGTTACGCATGTTGTGCCCATATATTATGGAGTTAGGGTCACTAAAGTCCGCTGATGATCTATAATCCAGGAAAAGAGCTCCTGTGTCTGAATCATTGCCGTCGTAATCCTTAATGGCATATTTGTCATTGTCACCGGCCTGCATAATAGGATAACTTAGAAGATCATCTTCAAACCAAATCCAGCCTACAGCATCAGGATGGTTCTTGATAAACTGCATTAGGCCCTCATCACTGGATTCAGATACCACAGCATTTACTAATGGTTCCTCACTTGAAGCGGATACCGCAGCATTTACTAATGGTTCCTCACTAGAAGCGGATACCGCGGACATCTCTTCAACAGAAACAGTCTCCACAATTTCTTTATCCGGAGCATCAGACTGTTTGCCTGTAGCCTTCAGATGAACTGCGGCAAAAGCAATAGCCACAATAATCACAGCTGTAAGCGCCACCACCTTAAAATTTTTGCGTGCACTCTTTAAAATACTGGCCAGCACAATAGCTGCAATCTCAAAATATATAATAAATGGTACAAGTTTTCTGTGGTTACTATTAAATTTTTTAAATGACGATAAGAGGTTCTGCATGGCTCTTTTTATACCTTATCTGCCGAATTAACAGCACTCGAAAATTTACGCACAGTTAATGATTTTATATAAAAAGCCATGTAAAAGTCAATGATTTTTCTGTGAAATAAAAAAACAAATTAAACCGGATAAATACAATTTATTTGCATAAGAAAAGGCAGCCCTTTCGGACTGCCTCTCCATTATAAATCCCATATTTACTGAACTGTCACATTAACAGATGTTCCAATCACGCCTGAGCCCTGGATTCCGAAATCAACGGAAGCTCCGCTCTCAAGTGAACTATTCCATGACATAGGAGTGATTACATATGTATCACCTTCCTCTGCGATGTTTACACACCAACTTGAATCAATCTTAACTTCGCTCTTTTTAACCTTAACAGTCCAACCATCAACTTTTGAAGTGCCTTCGTTCTTAACCTTGATAAGAACCTGATATCCGCTGCCCCAATTGTTGATTGTGTATTCTGCCTTAAGTTCGCCTGCTACAGGAGTAGGATCTACAGGTGTTGGGTCAACCGGCTGTGGATCTACTGGTGTAGGATCTACAGGTGTAGGATCAACAGGCTGTGGATCAGGATCTACCGGTGTAGGCTCTGGATCAACAGGTGTTGGATCAGGCTGCTCCTGTGATGGAATCTCTTTTCCATTGATAGTAGCAGGAGTTCCGTCAACGTGCTTCATAATTGTGCTGATGATCTCAGGATTCTTCCACTGAAGAGAATTTCTATCAATATACATATGGCACTCACCATCTGAACCAGCTGAATTGTTCTGGTAGATGTTGTTATCCCAGAGAACCATAGCAACATTGCTGTACTTAGAAGCTGTTCCCCAATAATAATCAGCCCACTTAACACGCTCTGCTGTGTTGTTTCTGTTTGTAGCACTTGTCTCGCCTACAACTACAGGAACGTTCTTTGAGAGGAACTTGGAACTAAGATCATTAAAGAATGAATCAATATCATACTTAAGATTATCATCAAACTTTGTAACATAAGTATCACTTGCAAGTGCAAAGTAATAAGGAATGTAAGCATGTACTGAAAGGATCAGTCTGTTGCTAGCTGAATCAGTTGGCATCTTGAAGCCATCTGTCATACAGCCTTCGATAGAAGCATCATATCCTGGAACCATAACGCATCTTGTAGCGTTATTTCCGCCTGTTGCTCTGATTGCATCAAGTGCAACCTGGTTGTAATCATTGATGCATGCAACGGCTTCCCTGATATCATTACTTGGGTTATTTCTTGGGAACCACCACTCTTCGCTATGTCCAACAAGTCTAGGCTCGTTCATAGTCTCAAATACAAGGTGATAATCATAGTTCTTGAATTGTGTTGCAATCTGTGTCCAAACGCACTTGAAGTATTTCTCGGAACGGCTCTTATTGGCATTGTTTGGTACATAGAAGCAATAATCAGAATTGATATCATGGTGAGTATTGAGAATTACATACATATCATTAGCGATACAGTAATCAACAACCTCTTTTACCCTGTTCATAAAGAAATCAGGAATCTTGTAGTCTGAACCGGTTGTATACTGTCCCCATGAAACAGGAATACGAATTGTGTTAAAACCAGCCTTTGCAACTTCGTCGATAAGCGCCTTAGTTGTAGCAGGATTTCCCCAATATGTCTCGTTTGAGCTGGTATAAGGGAAATTGTAACTCTGTCCGTATGAATCCAAACTGTTACCGATATTCCAACCAACTGTCATGTCTGAGACAACCTGTGCGGCTGTTCTGTCTGTTCCTCCGGCAGCATAAACTGATTTAGCCGGTATCGCACAAACACAAATAAATAAAGCTAAAAGAACTGCAAATACCCTCTTAATGCATTTAATATTGTGCATTTTAAGCACCTCCCATTTATTCTGTCGCGACATATATAATTATTATCAAAAAAACGGAATTGTCAATGATTCATTAACAATTCCGTAATAACTTCGTAAATTTTTCAACTTTATTCGTTGTTATCTGAAAATAATCACAATATCAGATATTTATAAACTGCTTAGTACTATCATTCAGCTTAACGGTTACATCATTATCGTACTTTACCAACTATTACAGCCAAGTATTAACCTTGAATACTTAGTTCAAAGTAATAACGCAATATTTCTTAGCATCATCTAGGTTATCTGTTATTGCCTTATTGATACTATTATCGTAGATTCCTGCATCTACCATTGCTGTAGCATCAGACGTCAAAATGCACATCTGGCTGCTTCCAAAGTATCTCTCTTTAAGGCTATCCATTGTATCCTCAGGACTTATGGTACCTTCAACCACATCAGGTCTGTAGTACTGAGATCTGTAATCCAGAGTACTGAAGATAACCACACTCCTGTCCGGAATTTCTGCGTAGTCTCCGTCCCAGTTCATCTGAACAATGTCATAATACGGAAGCTTGTTGGTTCGAATATGCTCTGCATAATCGCTCCAGCCAAAGATACACACAAAGGCTATAACCGCAAGTAATAATCCGTTTCTAAATCTCACATTTCTCATCTTTCCCAGCAAAAGACCTGCAATTCCAAGAGTAAGTAAAAATGATGCAGGTGCAAAAAATCTGTAATAGAAAGTATCCATTGATGAGAAGTAGCGGATAACTATAAACATTCCGTAATAAACAACTCCTGTTGTTACAAAAACAGATTCTCTCGAGAATTTCTTGGCATTTCCCAGCACAAACACAGCCAGGATAACTATAACCAATAATACAATCAGTACACTCTTTCCATAGGACAGGCCTGAAATGTATGATGGAACATCTATATGGAATACATTAAATATCTCAGCCAAAAGAGCCTTCACAAGATCTCCTGTAAGTGTCTGATAATCATCCCACCACATTGACCTTGAGACACCTGATGGCATACCATTCTGGATCTTGTTATTAAGCATATATAAAATGCACATACAGCCTGATATAAAAGCTGTTATGCCCATATATACAATCTTCCTTATATCGGCTTTCTTGCTTCCCCAAATATTATCAGCAATCAACAGGGCCATATATAACCCGATCACGAAATATGTAAATATACCAAAATATCTTGTCAGAAAACATAAAAATGCGCTAATACCCAGGAATGCATAATTCAAAACCCTATTTTCATTATCAACCAGTACTCTGTGAAGGCTAAGGGCAAATAGCACCATAAAGATGATGAATGGCAGTTCACTCCAGGAATACCAGTACAAATACATAAGACCAAGATTGGTCATAAACATAGCATAAAACCATGCATCCTTTTTGTAAGTAATCCTAAGAATAAGTATCAGCACTCCGACAAGTACCATAGAAAGGACCTTGGATGCCGCATATACTTCAAGTCCTGTTATTTTCATCATAAGTGCAATCATAGCCGGGTACAGGATTGGCCAGTTTGCAAACCAGCTACTCTTGTAGCCTGCAATCCCATCGTAGTGGAATCCGTTTCCTGCCGCCATGTTGACAGCTTCTCTAAGGTACCCTGCAGAATCAGCACTGATGTTGATACCCTCAAGATATCCGTTGATCCATATAGAAAAGCAAAGAGTGATGAACAACACTCCTAAAAAGATATCACTGCCAAAGCCCTCTAACACCTTGAGTTCGGGCACTTTCCTAAGAGCCATTACAGATCTGCCATAGCCAAAAACGATGAAACAAATAAGTGCAAGTCCAAGGATAACAGATAGTATTCTTGAATGGTAAAAAACATCTGCATAAGTTAAAGGCTTATCAGAAATCAACGTAGTTCCCAGAGAAATACCTGTATCAACGCCTTCAATGCTCTCGCTAAAAGGTAGCACCTTGTTGGTAGCGTCCAGCTGAGTCTTGATAAAAAACGGATCACATCCGTTAGCAGTAACTAAAAGCCTGTATACTACTCCCTCTTCAAGATAAAAATCGGTGTTTCCAATGCCGGTCCACTCTCCGATTACCACTGAAGACTCACCTAATTCTGCTGTCCATATCTCATTTCCGGATGCATCATCCAACACAAAAGAAATTGTTCCTTTTCCCTCCGGATTGGTATTAACCAAAACAACAGACATACTTCCCATATGGCAGCTTTCCTTAGCAGTCAGCTCTATATTCAGAGTATTTCCATCATACAGTTCCACGTAAGAAGGTGTATCAAAAAGCGGAGGATGTACATCCTCCGACTTATTCTGAAGTCCTGTATTCTTGCCTAGTATAACCTGTACAAAGCATGTCAATAAAACAACCAATGCGCATGCAATTATCTTGGCACTCTTCTTCATATTTTACCCAAGCTCCTCCGCAAGTTTCATGGCTCTTTCCATAACAACATCAGAGTTATAATGTTCATGTTCGCCCCATCTTCCAAGACCAATCACGCCCTTAGATCTGGCCTCATCAAGAATAAACCTGATTTTCTCCGGCTTATCTATAGTATTAAGAGGATAAGCGTACTCATTCATGTAGGCATAATTGCCCTTCCAATCAGAGTTTTCGTACGCCGCTGTTCTCTTTTTGACTGTCTCAACCCAGTAGCCCTTGGAATCGGGACAGAAATTACATCTACACAAAATCCTGTGATAAGGCTTGTTTGAATCCGGAACATATACCCAATGGGCCGGAGTCTTCGGATCCTCATCCACATATCTTATTTCTACGGCAGAATGTTTAAGTGCAGAAACTGCTTCTGCAAACTCATGGGAAACACCGGATAACTCAAAGCTATCCCAAGGAATTGTAGTGATAATTGTATCTGCTTGAATCTCTCTTCCATCCTCACAAGTTACAGTTCTGCTATCCAGGTCAATTTTCTTAACTCCAAGACCACAGAGGACATTTTCCTTCATGCTCTCCGCAATTCTTACAAAGGCCTCACCATATCCATATTCTTTAGGGTAAAAGAACTGGGCATGTCCCGGCTGTGTTCCATACATTCTATGCTCCTGGCATGACCTGAGTGTATCTTCATAGCTCACATTCGGAAGCTTTTCAAGCCAGTAAGTTCCAAGCTCATCCAGTGTATCTGAAAACATCTTGCTATTGTAGGGAAGCATATAGTTTTCTGCTATCTCATCACCAAGCTTCCATCTGATCCACTCGGTAAAACGAACAGGCTTTTCCTTGCCGGTATTGCATCCTGCATTCTTAATCGACTCAAGATATTTATCCTGGTACTCCTTAGGAAGCTGCCAAATATTAGCTTCAAAAGGATGACCAACCTCCATGTCGTGGATACTGATTCTTGAATCCCTGTCAAAACTGTTCCATTCATTTTCAGGAAGAAAGCGAAAAACAAACTCACATACTGCAGGTCTTCTAACATCAAGGAAATGACCTCCACCTATATCAAGAGGCTTACCATCCACTGTTTCAGATCTGCAAAGACCACCAACAGTGTTCTCTTTCTCTATAATAAGAAAATTCTTTTCACCTTTATCAGCCAGCCTTCTTCCAAGTGTAAGGCCTGAAGGTCCGGCTCCAAGGATCAAGTACTTTACTTTTTCCATATGTACCTTTCGTGTTTCTTAAGTTTAAAAAGTATTTCCAAAGCTTCTATTACAGTGCTGGCTTTAAGTCCTGTCGAAGATCCAACATAATGAATTGGAACCTCAACACAATTAAGATTTCTGCAATAGTATCTCATCTCAGTCTGATACATGTGGCCTGTGGACATAATCTGATCCAAATTGATATTCTCCAGTACATGTCTCTGAAATGCTTCATAGCCACTGGTCATATCCTTTAACCTGGTACCAAGAACAAGATTGGCAAGAATCGTTCCGCCGCTGCTAAGAATACGTCTATACAAAGGCAGGTCGCTAACTCCGCCGCCCTTTATAAATCTGGATCCCCAAACGCAGTCATAACCCTCATCCAGCTTGTCCATATACATTGGAATCTGCTTGGGATCATGGCTAAGTCCGCCATCCATCTCGATTATCCTGTCTGCTCCATCCAAGAGAGCCTGTCTGTAGCCTTCCAGATAACAGCTGATAACACCCTTAGATTCCTTATAATAAATAATCTTTATCTTTGGATTGTTTTCAGCTTTTTCTCTGATAATCTTCTCTGTATCATCCTTGGAATAATCATCGATTACCGGATAATAAAACAAATTGTCATAGGGAAGGGCCATTATCTCATCAATGACCTGTGCCATAGTATCTGCCTCATTAGCAACAGGCATAACTATTATGGTCTTAGGATTACTACTCATTATTATCTCGTCATTCCTTTATCAATATTCAACGCTTCATTCTATCATAATGACATATTCATATCAAACTATGCATTCCTGACGAATCAGCCATAAAATCAGCGCCTATATCAGCCAAATACCTTATCTCTAAGCTTCTTACCTGTCGGAGTCATAGCAAGACCGCCCTTAGCTGTCTCTTTAAGCGTTCTGGGCATCGAATCACCTACTTCAGCCATGGCATCAAGACACTCATCGGCAGGAATCTTGGCATCTATCCCTGCAAGAACCATGTCTGCGCTTGAAAAAGCTATCATAAGCCCTGAGGCATTTCTTTTTATACAGGGAATTTCAACCAGTCCTGCTACAGGATCACATACAAGTCCCATCTGACTTGATATTGCAATGGCACAGGCATCCGCACACTGCTTAGGGCTTCCGCCTCCCAGTTCAACCAATGCTGCCGCTGCCATCGCTGCTGCGCTTCCGCACTCTGCCTGGCAACCTCCTGCAGCTCCCGCAATACTTGCTCTGTTTGCAATAACCATTCCAAAAGCTGCTGCCGTAAACATACTCATGACAATATCTTTTTCATCATAACCCTTATCCTCAAAAAGGCTCACAAGACATCCCGGCAATATTCCGCAACTTCCCGCAGTTGGCGCTGCCACAATTTTACCCATACTTGCATTACATCCAGCCACAGAAAGAGCCCTGGCGATAGCTTTCGTCATAAAGCTGCCGCTAAGGCCTCCTTCGCCGGTTGTAGCATATTCATTCATAAGATAGCCTTCTCCGCCGGTCAGGCCTGACGTAGACTTCTGGTCTTTAGCCTGGCCATCCTTAACGGACTCTCTCATAATCTGAAAGCTCTTTGCCATCTTCTCATATATATCCTGCTGGGATTTCTCCATGCTCTTTGCCTGGTCCTCCAAAACGAGCTGACTTATCCTGACATTTCTATTTTCAGCTTCTTTGACCAGTTCATTTATTGATTCATATTTCAGCATTACTACCTCACACACGTCTTATCAATATGGCATTTTTGACATGTTCTATTTTCCTTATTTCATCCACCAGTTCCTCCGGCGGCTGGTTATCAATCTCAATCGTCATGATAGCGTCTCCGCCCTTTTCCTGTCTGGACAAGTGGAAATTGGAAATATTAAGATCCTCATGTTCAAAATGCATCATATGGGTAACATTCGCGATAACACCGGGCTTGTCTTCGTGCATAACAAGAATTGTGTTGTTATCACCGTTGAACTCCACATTCATGCCATTAATCTGATTGACCAGAATATTACCGCCGCCAATGCTGGCACCCTGCATAGTTCCTACAGTGCCATCCTCAAGGTAGAATTTTATCACTGCTGTATTGGGATGCGCATCCTTGATATTCTCTTTGGTAAAGGAATACTCAATGCCCTTTTCATCAGCTATAGCAAGAGCATCTCTTATTTCCGGAGAATAGCTCTTATATCCCATTATTCCCGCAAGGAGAGCTTTATCAGTTCCATGTCCCTTGTAGGTTTGGGCAAAAGAGCCTGATAAAACAATCTCAACCTTTGTAAGCTTTCTATCATCTATCAGCTTATTAACTACTCTTCCAAGCCTCACAGCCCCGGCTGTATGAGAACTTGAAGGCCCAATCATTACAGGCCCTATAATATCAAAAACGTTCATTTAAACCTCTTTGTCAGCACCTCAAAGTGCAATTTACATCGCCCTCAGGCACCGGTTCCATAGCTTTCCGCATTCACATAATCGGAATAGCTCATGCCGGCATATTTTTTAAAGCATCTTCCAAAATAGTTAGGGTCAGGAATTCCAACCTCTGCCGCAGCCTGGTACATTTTGTGGCCCTTCCTTGCTATATCCATGGCTTTGGTCATTCTGACTCCTGTTAGATACTCGATAAAATTCTTGCCTGTATCCTGCTTGAATTTTCTTGAAAGGTAACTTGCGCTAAAACCAAAATGCTGGGCTATAAATGCAAGGTTCAGCTTGGAATCAGCATAGTTTTCTTCCACATATCTCTTAATGGTCTCAGCAGCGTCAGCCTTGGAAACAGATGACCCCTCCATAACCATTTTACTATCTTCCCAAAAATCCGGAGAATTATCAAGCTTTCCTTTAACTCTTTCCAGGACCTCTGTTATCTCAGCTCTGACCATAGGTTTGAGCATATACTCAAACACTGGAAGGCTTACACACTTTCTGGCATACTCAAACTTATCAATGGCAGTCATTATTATTATAATCAGGTTTGGATATCTTCCTGTGGCAACCTGCGTAAACTCGATTCCATCCATAAAGGGCATGGAAATATCAACAAAAGCAATATCCGGCTTATATTCATCAATTGTATTTATTGCCTCTATTCCACTGGCTGCTTCCCCCACAACCTCCATATTAAGACTCGCCCAATCAATTGATGCCCTCATAAGCTTTCTTGCTGACTGCTCATCATCAATTATCATAACCCTGTACTTTCTATCCATATACCTAATCCCCGCTTTTAGCTATATAACGTTATAGTTCTCTTTTTGCCTTAATAATAAACTCGATCTGAGTGTATTCCCCTATCTCACTCTCAATCCTGACTATATCGTCTCTGCCTTCGAAAATCCTGATTCTCTGTATTGTTCCCCAAAGACCGAAGCTGTCTGCTTCCGATCTGTTCTCATTATTCTCTGTTGAAAGAATATCTTCTATCTCCTCGGGACTCATTCCAACTCCCGTATCCCACACGGAAAGATGAAGCTCATCCCCTTGAATCCTACTGCTGATCTTAATTACGCCTCTCTCTCCCTTTTGCCTGATACCATGATATATACTGTTTTCCACCAAAGGCTGCAATATCAGTTTAGGTACCACAATCTGAAGCGTATCCTCGGCAATATCGTATTCATCGTCCAGAATATCACCGTATCGCAGTTTCTGAAGCTGCAAATAGTCTTTTACAATCCATACTTCTCTGGACAGCGGAATCTCCCTGTCTCCCTTACTAAGGAAGTTCCTGTAAAAGCTTCCCAGCGTTTCGAGGGCGTCATGAACCTTGTCAGCTCCTGCATCCAATGCCATAAAACCGATTGTCTCAATAGAATTATAAAGAAAATGCGGCTTGATCTGCTCCTGTAAAACCCTCATTTCCGCTCGCTGAAGCGTTTTCTCTTTTTCTATCAGAGTATCAATAAGCTCATTCACGTGATCTATGAGACTATTATAATCCCCTTTAAGCATTTCAAGCTCAGTAGAGGGCATATCCGCATCTACCTTTTTAAGTTCACCGGTGCTCTTATTCTTGTCCATGGACTCAGAAAGCAAAAGAACCGGATCAGTAATATTCTTCCTGATAAAATTACCCACAAAGAATACCATTATCATGAATATAAGTAGAAGTGCCAAAAGAATATAAATAATGCTAAAGGGAATTCCCTCTGCACTATAGGGTGCAACTCTCAGGATTACAAATGGATATCCACTTACCTTCATCCCAGAAAGAAGCATTCTCTTTCCATCAAGCTTAACATCCCTGTTACTGGTTTTACCGGTAAAAAAATCCTTGTCAAAAAACTGCGCATAGGAGCTGTTGCCGGAAAGGAAAGTACCGTCATCTCCCATGATACAAATATCTCTGTACCCAAGCTTATTAAGCATAATATCAAAAACGCTGGTAGAAATATTCATCAACATGATTCCCTTCCTGTCCTGGGAATCAATATCATAAATGGCACGTCCTATGGTCACCACATTTCTTCCATCGGCCTTGGAGGCCACATTGTTACTGTTTAAAGAGACAACAACACTGCCCTTTCCATCGAGGATATCTCTTTTCCACTCCTCGCTATTCATTAATTCGTAATCATAATTATATGTGAACCTGTTGGTGGCAACCATGATCAGATCTTCTCTAAAGATCATGACACAGTCCACACCTTCTGTAACATTCAAAACATCCATAACACCGTATCTGGCATCGTTGATCATTCCTATATCAACACTGTCAGCATCAGCCCTAAGGAACTTAACCAGGTGATCTTCCGTCATTATGATTCTTGATAATTCTTTGTATTTCCTGATATCTGAATTGATATTACTGGACAGCGTCTTTAATACGCTTTCGGATTCTCTTTTTATATAATTCTTCTGTTCTCTGTCTGCAATGAAGTATGTGGAAATGATAAAAGAAATTGTGACAACAAAAATAAGACCCAGAATCCCCTTCTGCAAACTCGCAGAAAGTGAAACCTTCCTTCCGGTCCTACTGTTAAAGAAATCCCCACTTGAAAACTTTTTCCCCATAAAGCTCTCCCATACCTCTACAGAAAAAAGATACCACTTTTTGGCCGTTTCGCATAGTAAAACAGCACAAAAAGTGGCATCTGTAAACACATTATCCTTTTACGGCACCGGCAATGAAACTGGCCTGTATCTTGCGGCTTAGGAACAAATAAACTATGAGAGTTGGGAAAGTTGCAATCACAAGTGCTGCTCCGATTGGGCCCCAATCCGTGGTATGCTGGCCTGACAGAGCCTTAATACCAACCGGGAGGGTTCTGTGGGCCGAATCAGATATGAATACATTTGCAAACATAAATTCATTCCAGCACTGGAGGTATGAATATATTCCAACCGTAGATACAGCCGGCTTCATCAGCGGTAATATGATGGTAAAAAATGTTCTGAAAAGGCCGCAGCCATCGATTCTTGCCGCTTCATCAAGGGCATAGGGAATCTCTGACATAAAGCCTGTACATATCAGAATTGCCATGGAAAGCGCAAAAGCTGAGTACGGAACAATAAGTGTTGAGTACTTGTTAAGCCAGTGAGCTTTACTCATTACAACATACACAGGAACAATTGATGCCTGGATAGGAATCGTAAGTCCCAGCATAAAGAATGCATTTGTAAGCTTGCTGAATCTCCATTTGATTCTGGTTATGGCATAACAGGCCATCATGGCTGCCATGATTGAAATTGCAATAGCCAGAGTGGTTACCAGCAAACTGTTAAAGAAATATAGTGCCATATTTCCCGTATGAAGCGCCGTGGTAAAGTTTGACCACAGCCATTCTTTGGGAAGACCAATAATGTTTGCTCCAAATATTTCTTCGTTGGACTTAAGTGAAAAAGTAAACATGAAATATATTGGAAACAGATTTATAATAGCCCAAATCACCAGAAAGATATCTATAAGAACCTTGATGACAGGATTTTCTTCTTTTAATGTGTAGCTTTCCATCTTTTAATCATCCTTTTCTTTAAATGCTGCACTTATCAAAAGAGCAAAAGCAAAGCATAGAATAATAAGCATTACCGAAATGGTACTTCCCATTCCGTAGCGGTTTCTAAGGAACAACATATTCTCAAGAAGCGTACTGGGGACTTCCGTAGACTGGAAAGGACCACCCTCAGTGAGGATACGTACAAGGTCA
Source organism: Butyrivibrio sp. VCB2006 (assembly GCF_000420945.1). Lineage (GTDB taxonomy): Bacteria > Bacillota > Clostridia > Lachnospirales > Lachnospiraceae > Butyrivibrio. The sequence continues at coordinate 313,658 of NZ_ATVX01000001.1, read as the reverse complement.
TAAGTCTTAAGTGAACCTGTAACCGCAAAAATAACACTAACTCTAATGATTGGCTTGATAATTGGAATTACAACATATCTGTCAACCTGCCACTTAGTTGCACCATCAAGCATTGCTGCTTCTCGAAGATCTAAGTCAACGCCCTTAACTCCTGCAAACATAAGAAGCATATGGTAGCCGACATATTGCCATACTGTCGGAACGATGATACTTCCAAGGGCGGTCTTAACATCACCTACCCAAACATGTTTCCAGCTTTCAAGTCCCACAGCTTCAAGGAATCTGTTCAAAACACCATAATCCGGATTATAGATTTTAAGCCACAGCTGACCAATAACTACTGTAGAAATCAGTACCGGCATAAAGAAAATTGAAAGGAATGTTCTTTCTTTTCTTGTCTCATGTCTTCCCAGCAAAAGAGCTAAAGCAAGTGCCAAAGGGAGCTGGACAAACACAGAAAAGAACGCCAATATAAGTGAGTTTTTAAGTGAATTTATGAACTTGATAGAGCCATTGGTAAACAACTCTACATAATTATCAAAACCAATAAAAGTACCTTCAGAAAAACCGTTCCAGTCGTACATACTCCTGTAAACTGACACTGCAATGGGCGCTATCAGAATACTTACAAACAGCAGTAGTCCCGGCAAAAGAAAAACAAAGATAGCAATCCCCTCTTCTATCTTCCTTTTTCTCTTCTCATTTTTTACATTATTTTCATTCATACCTGGCCTCTCATAACCATTTTTGTAAAAAAGATCCTTCCTCACTTCCCGACTGGGGATGCAAGGAAGGACCCAAGATGGAACTATTTAGATTTAATTAGGAGCGATTACCTTATATCTTTTGCAAGGCCCTCAATAAACTGTGGTCCGTCAAGAAGACATCCGTAAACCTGATCTACATATGAAAGATATGTGTTAGCATCATCAGCTGTCATAGCTGTGTCACCGAAGAGTACAAATGAATCTGCGTTTGCACAAATCTCAGCAACTGTCTGTGTAAGAGGGTTAACTGCACTTGTGTCGCCGTATGGTGTCCAAGCTGGAAGTCCGCAGCCATCAAGATATCCATAGTGGCAGATGAGCTTACCAAGCTCCATAGCGTACTTAGCTGCTACTTCTGCGTTTGGTGAAGATGCTGCTACTGCAAGTGTATCTGAAGGTCCGCCGATAAGCTGACCAAGCTTAGCCTTGTCTGCATTGATTACAGGGAACTCAGCAACCTTAACCTTTGCAAGGAACTCTTCGTTAGCTGCAAAGTCTGCGCAGTTCCATGTACCATTCATATAGAATGCATACTTGCCAGCCATGAAGTTGTTCTTAACTTCGTCGTTTGTAAGGCCGATTCCTGAAGGATCAAAGTAACCGTTGTTAACAAGTGCCTGGAATGTATCAACAGCTGCACCAACATCTGCATTATCCCATGTAGCTCTTCCAAGGAAGATATCGTTGAGAGCATCAGCACCAACGCTCTTCTCAATTACTGACTCAAGGTACTCAGTTACGCACCATGTCTCTTTTCCTGCACATCCGAAAGGAATGATTCCCTTAGCCTTGAGAGCATCACAGCACTCGATGAACTCTTCATATGTTCCAGGAACTTCTGTATATCCTACTTCACCAAGGAGATCCATGTTAGCGAAAAGACCAACGATGTTCATAGTTGTAGGAACGCCGTAGTGCTTTCCATCATATGTTGTGTTACCAAGCATGTTCTCTGGAAGTTCACTTGCAAATTCAGGATAAATATCATCCAGACAGTAAACCTTACCAGCGTCTACGAAGTCGCCAAGGAACGCACATGACCAAGTGAAGAAGATATCAGGCATTTCGTTAGCTGAAACAGCTGCCTTGATCTTGGTCTTGTAAGACTGGTTCTCAAATGCTTCCCAGTTAAGAGTAATGTTAGGATACTTCTCTGCCATCTCAGCGATAGCTGCTTCATAAGCGTGACGGTTTGAGTCACTCTCGGTAGCAATACACCACATGTTAAGTGTGATCTGCTCGTCTGAACCTGCTGATGCTGTCTCTGTTGTCTCTTCCTTCTGAGTAGTCTCTGTAGTTGTCTCTGTCTTGGTTTCTGTGTTAGCAGAACCTGTGTCAGTTGTTGGAGCCGGTGAAGCGCTTCCACATCCAAAGAGTGAAAGTGTCATGATGCCAGCCATAACGATTGAAGCAATACGTCTCTTCATTTCAAACCTCCCTTTTCTGAATAAGAAATGATTTTTTTGCGGCCCCACAAGCCGCTTATCTCTATCTAAAATATAAAATATTTGTAAACTATATTGAATGTAAATCTTTTACTTTATTAAGCACATTTTTTACTTTTTCACAAAAAAAATACCATTATACAAAAGATTTATGGTTTTTTTGCATAATGGTATGTAAATTTTTGACATATTATGTAAAAATATTGAACATTAAAATTAAATCTTTATCTTTCACCATTGTCAATCTGCCTAGTTTCACAACGAATAAGACAAACATGATTAGTTTAGATAAGATATTCATATATTATTTGCAAGAATTTAGGATGTCATAAATTTCATTAAGATTTTTTATCTCATGGTCAATAGAAACACCGAGGTCATTGGTAATATTCTTGGGATTATACCAGCAGGCAATGAGCCCTGCGTTGTTGGCCCCTCTCATATCACTGGTCAGAGAATCCCCCACCATGAGTATTTCTGAAGGCTTAACCTTTCCAAGATACTCTTCTCTGATTTTAGTCTCATTTTCAAGAAGCCATTTATTTACTTCCTCAAGAGCTACGTCAAAAAAGCCTATGGCCGGTTTTTCCACTCCTATCTCCTCAGAAATAAAGCTAAGATCAAAGAGTTTATCAAAACCGGAATTAAGAAGCTTACCTGTCTGCGCTTTTTTTGTTCCGTTTGATGCCATACACTGAAGATATTTACCCTTAAGCTCTTTTACCAATTCATAGGAATTATCCCTGTAGCAGATTGTCTCTCCCAAAAGCTCCTGATATCTGTCATTAAAAGCTGCCGCAATAGAGGTATCAAACCCTTTAAGTCCAAAGAACTCTCTAAATCTTCCCTCAAGAACTTCCTGTTTCTCCATCTCGCCTCTTTCGAGGGCCTGCCAGCGACGTCTGTTGATCACCATATATTCAGAAAGCATATCTTCCGTAAACTCCGGAAGTCCAAATTCCTTAAAATCAGTTGTAAGGGCCTCTTTTTCTGCAACGTCAAAATCAAGCAGCGTATTGTCCAGGTCCCACAGAATTACTCTTATCATTATAAAAACTCCTTCTAAATCAAAAAACAGATTACAACATAATAGCGCAACCATCCTTTCCTTGCAAATGTATATAAAATAAGTAGCTTGAATTTGTATAATCCAAGCGAATTTGCTACACTATTTAAGTTTCGTGTTAAGAAATTCAGTTTCAAATTTCACGAATGTATTAGGAGGAGATATTGTTATGAATGAACCCAAATATGATCCTGTTACAGGGGAACCCACACCTGAAAGGTTACAAGAACTGCTTAATGCCGGATACAAATATGACCCGGTTACAGGAAAGCCTGTAGTTGCACCAAGCCAGCAAACCACGCAGCAGATTCCTGCTCAGGCTCCTGTCATGCCTGCATCAGCAAGTATCAGCGCCGCAGCAGGGGCAACTTCCGGTAATGTTTTCCAGAGATTATGGAATAATCAGGGATCCCGCCTTGCTATTGTTGCAGTTGGAATGCTTACACTCATCCTTATTCTGGTTGGAGTTGCAGGAAATCTGGTAACAAATGGATCTCGTTCAAATAATCATGTTGGAAACGACCCTGATGTAAACAATTCAGATCCCGGAAGGATCATGACCGGAGACCCTGATATCGATTTTGCTGAACCTGAACCCGATGAAGTAACCCATGCTATTCCTGGTTCACAGGCCAGCTCAGATATTGATTATGACGGTTTTACCTCTTTTACAATAAACGGCTACAGCTATGAACTCCCACAAAAAGTTCAGGATTTCCTTGATGACGACTGGGTTTTCAATGACGATAACAAAATGGAAGAAATTTTGTACACCGGAGAATCTACATATGTGGATCTTCATGTTCCAGGTGATATTTCAACCAATACCATAAGCTTTACCATTACTAACTTTTCATTGAATGCACAGCCTGCTAAGGATTGCTATATTACAAAGGTAGAATTCTACGAATCATATGTAACCAGAAAAGGCAACGAAATCTCTATACAAAACGGAGATTTAGTCCTTTGTGAGAGCGATATAGATGATGTTAAAAAAGTCCTTGGTGAACCTGACTACGCTAGTGACTTTGGAACTTCCCAGGCACTTACCTATTATTTAGACCACGACAACAGTAACTACAAATGCCAAGTGTCTTTACACTTTGATGAAGACTCAGATAAGCTCAGCATCATTTCAATAAGAGCTGAAGTTGAGCCTGGAGACTTTGTACAGTCTGATGTTCAGGAAGGTATACCAGAATACCTTACATACTATGAAGCGCCAGCTTCCCTTGGTGACGATCCTCTTTCAGGTAACTTCCAGCTCGAAGGAAAAGTATATAATCTTCCGGTTCCTCTTTCTATCCTTATAGAAGATGGATGGAGCTATGGTGACGACGATCTGGCTGTAGGTGCCGGAGAAGGCTACTCTCTTACCCTTTACAAGGAAGACAAGTATATCTTCGTTGAAGCCTTTAACTTTATAGATAAAGCTGTATACCTTGAAAACACAATGGTTACAAACATATCTGTTTATTCATCAACTCAGGTTGACCTTAAGTTCCCGGGTGGTGTTGATACCTCTATCACAGATAAAGAGTACGCAGCATTTCTTGAAAAAAACGGCCTTTCAAACTTCGAATACAAAAAAGATTATCACAGATACAGAGTCCCTCTTGACCAGTCTGCAAAGGTCGAAAGCAATAATAACATTTACCGTGTCTACTTTGAAGACGACGGCAGCCTTCAGAGCCTTGAGCTTGAACGCCTTGGCTGGTTGGTAGATTAATCCTAACGATACCTAAAAAATGGATGTGCACTATTCTCCTAGGATTGCAGCTATGCAAATCTAAGAAGGTTATGCACATCCATTTTTCAGGTATCTGTCTTTTTTGCTATTTATCTGTATTCAGCATAGTATGGAACAACAAGGTTTTCTCCGGCTTTAATAAGGTTTGAATCAGAGAGCTGATTGATGCTACAGATTTCTGATACATATCTTTCAAAATCATCGTAGTGTTCAGCATCGTAATAATCTCCTGCTATCTCACTGATATTATCTCCAGCATGTACAGTTACAACTTTATAGTATTTGCATTTAGGAACAAAGTTGTCGTTCTGTGCCGAAGTCATAAGTGTATTTCTAAGAAATAGCATCAAGAAAACAACAAGTGCAATACTAAGAATAATTGCCATTTTCTGTCTTCTTACAATTCTCTGACGTCTCTTTTTATTCTCACGAATTCTGATTTCACTTTTTGATAAGAATCTAGGATCGTTATAAAGACTTGCTGCTTCCATCAATGCTCTTGTCATAACACACCTCCGAAAAAAACCACCTTATAGGCATCAACTTGTTTCAACAAGTATAGATTGCCATATAAGGTGGTTCATATTTCGGACAGCTTAGAAACGAACCTGCTTCTCAACCATACGTACAAATTCTGTATTATTTCTAGTCTTGGAGAAGAGGTTGATGCACTGATCTACCGCATCATCAGCCTTCATGCCGTTAAAGCCTTTTCTCAGGCTATTGATTGCTGCAAGCTCTTCTGCAGAAAGAAGAAGATCCTCTCTTCTGGTTGAAGACTTAGGAATATTGATAGCAGGGAAGATTCTCTTTTCCTGGAGCTTTCTGTCAAGAACCATTTCCATGTTACCTGTACCCTTAAATTCCTCGTAGATAACATCGTCCATCTTGGAACCTGTCTCGATAAGAGCTGTAGCAAGGATTGTCAGGGATCCGCCCTCTCTCATGTTACGGGCTGCGCCAAAGAACTTCTTGGGCATGTGGAGAGCTGCAGGATCAAGACCACCGGAAAGTGTTCTTCCTGATGGAGGAACTACTATATTATATGCACGTGTAAGTCTTGTGATTGAGTCAAGAAGGATTGCAACATCCTTGCCGTGCTCAACAAGTCTCTTCGCACGCTCCATAACCATTTCTGCTACTCTCTTGTGATGCTCAGGGAGCTCATCAAAGGTTGAATAGATAACCTCTGCATTTGGTCCTTCGATTGATTCCTTAATATCTGTTACTTCCTCAGGTCTCTCATCGATAAGGAGAATGATAAGGTGAATATTGCTGTCATTCTTGAGGATAGACTTAGCTACATCCTTAAGAAGTGTTGTCTTACCTGCCTTAGGAGGAGAAACGATCATACCTCTCTGTCCCTTACCGATAGGGCTGATAAGATCCATGATTCTCATAGCAACAGAGCTTCCGGGCTGCTCTAGTCTGATTCTGGAATTTGGGAAAATAGGTGTCATGTTCTCAAAATTCCATCTGCCCATAGCTACTTCAGGTCTGTATCCATTAACTGAGTCAAGTCTTGAAAGAGCTGCAAACTTATCTGTTTCCTTTTTGGCTCTGCATCTTCCCTTAAGGATATCTCCGGTCTTAAGGTTAAACTTTCTGATAAGTGAAGGTGCTACATATACATCATTCTCACCTGGGAGATAATTCTCACATCTAATGAAACCATAGCCATCCTGCATAACCTCAAGGATTCCGTTAGCATCATCACCATCGGCAAGATCATCCTCTTCTTTTGCTGCCTCTGCAGGTCTTTCCGGCTTTTCTACTCTCTCAGCCTTGTCATTTCTCTCAGGCTTTCTAGCCTCAGAGCCATTATCTTCTGATTTAGGAGAAGGCTTTCCTGTTGTTACAACAATATTCTTTTTCTTAGGAGCTGGCTTAAGGCTTTCTTCTTTGTCAGCTTCCTTGGCCTTTTGAGCCTGCTTCTGTGCGTTTTCTTTTTCATCCATCTCGCACATAATGTCAATGATCTCAGACTTTTTAAGAGATGTTGCTCCCTTAATACCTCTGGACTTGGCAATTTCTCTAAGGTCATTTAATTTAAGTGTTTCGTATCTTTCTCTCAAAATAGCTCCATTTCTGTACCATACACGGCACTGCTACAACATATAATTAAATCGTAAACAAATAATTAACTGTGGAAAAAATAAACGACCGCAACAAAAAGTGCATTTGTTTAAAGAATTGTATTTCGTAAAAAAACAATTTGTGATTTTTTCAAGAGGTAATATACAATACTTTTTTTCAAAAATCAACCATAATTTTTAATAGGCTCTAACAGATTCTCAGGAACAAATAATTTACCATAGCCAACGCCCAGATCTATAGCGGGTTTGTTGTCACCGTGGAAATCTGATCCACCACTAATAAGAAGGCCATGCTTTTCTGCAAGTTCCTTCATCTGTCTCTCTTCATAAGCTTCATAGGTAGAATAAATAGCTTCCAGTCCAGCAAGGCCTGCATCTATAAGGCGCACCACTAAAGTCTCCAGTTTCTCGTCACTCATGTGATAAAGAACCGGATGGGCCAAAATAGGTACTCCGCCATTTTTAACAATTGTCTCAATAGCCATCTCAGGAGTGATGTTCTCCCTTGGCACATAATATGGGCAGTTATCCCCAATAAATCTGTCAAAAACTTCCTGCTTGCTTGAGCAGTAACCATGCTCAACCATGTATTTGGCAAAGTGCGCTCTTGTTATGACAGTATCAGGGTTAGCCTCCTGCAAAGCTTCAAAGGTGATGTCAATTCCCGCACCCTCAGAAAGCTTTTTGCACATTTTGACATTTCTCTCAATTCGAGAGTTCATAAAGGAGTCTATAGTATCTAAGAGTTCCTTGTCATTGTAGTTCATGTAAAGTCCTACAATATGAACATCCTTACCCTCATTTACTGTAGAAAACTCTATTCCGGGCACGAATTCCATGTCAGGATAGTTTGCCTTCACGTATTCGTCGGCATCTTTTAACCCCTTAACAGTATCGTGGTCTGTAAGAGCAATAGCTGCAAGGCCCTTTCCATATGCATAGTCCATAAGTTTCTGAACTGTATATGTACCATCTGAACAGGTTGAATGTGTATGTAAATCTATTGCTCTCATAAATAATCTCCGTTTAATCTTCAATGGCCTTCAAAATAAAAGGCGCCAGTCCATCATGATCATTGTCATATTCTGTGATCACATCGGCACTCTTTTTAACAATATCTGTTCCATTCATCATGGCAATTCCGCAGCCTGCTGCCTCAATCATGGAGATGTCGTTCTGCTCATCTCCTGCTGCATAGGTATTTGCCACAGGTATTCCAAGAATGTCCGCAAGTCTTATAACTGCACTTCCCTTGCCGGCAGTAGCAGGGAAAATCTCCAAATAATATGGATTAGAATACAAAAGAGTAAGCTCTCCCCCTGTCATCTCATAGAGGGCTTTTCTAAATCTCTCCTGCTTGTCATGATCATGAAGCTCAATAGCAATCATCTTGGACGGTGGCTGAGTAATATGTTCCATCACATTATCTGTAACAATAAGCGGCGTTTTAATAACCCGTCTGTAATAATTCATGCACTCACCATCATGCCTTGAAACTATATGATCTTCATTGTAGGTATGGCAGTGAACCTGATACTCGTCCGCAAGATCCAGTATAGGATTTACCATTTCCATCGGAATTCCGGTTTTAAATACATATCGGTCTTCGTCTACACTGTATATCTCAGTGCCATTTGATCCACACAGGTAGCTACCTTTAAAATCCAGTCCCAGTCCGTCATATACAGCCTTGGCACTGTCTATTGCTCTCCCTGTATTTATGCAAAAATGATTTCCTGCATCAGTAAACTTTTTTAGTGCCTCCAATGTCCCCGGCGTAATCTCTTTTTGCTTGTTCAAAAGAGTTCCATCCAGGTCAAAGAAAAAAATCTTCTTGTTCAATATCAAATCCCCGTGTACATAATAAAATCTTTACCCATATCTGCACGCAAAAATGGGTAAAGATTCCCTAGTCTATTAAGCAAAGATGCATCATCCCTCAACTATCAGGTATCTGCCATCTCCAATATCAAATACTTCGTCAGCATCAAGCACGTTGCCACCTTCGGTATCAACTCCGGATTCCTCGAAATACTCCTCGACCTCGTCAACACCATCCACAACAACAGCCATGCAGTCCTCTAAAAAGGCCTCTGCCTCTTCCATGTTAGAAGCTACATCCTCAGGAAAAAGCTGCCCCTGATTTTCCAAAAAACATCTTAGAACTGCCTCGTCATACTCGTGCATAAAAAATATCCTCCGAAAATCCTTTTATAGAAGTTCATGGGCTTTCAGCTCATGGTAGAGTCTCGCAATTGGAAGCCCAACCACATTGTAATAATCTCCTCTGATGCTGGAAATAAATATCGCAAACTGTCCCTGAACTCCGTAGCCTCCTGCCTTGTCGTCCGGTTCTCCGCTGGCAACATATTTAGCTATTTCATCTTCAGTCATCGAAGTCACATCCACCAGTGTCTCTTCATGGAAGGTAAAAGAATTCTCTTTGCCCTCTTTATCAGTATAAAAAACAGTCACACCGGTATATACTGCGTGGGTATTTCCTGATAAAGACCTAATCATCTGCGACGCATCATCCCTATCAGCAGGCTTACCAAGCACTCTACGATTATATGATACAACGGTGTCTGCGCCGATTACAACTAGTCTATCTGTATCATTCGTAAAAATTTTGTGAAAAATCTCGGAAGCTTTTTTGAAAGAAAGCTCCTCTACCATCTTGTCAGGCTCTGCAGATTCTGCGTTTTCTTCTTCCTGAGCAGGTATTACCTCATACTCCGGAACAACCTTAGCAAGCAGTTCTTTTCTTCTGGGTGACCCGGATGCCAAAACATATCTCATATCATCAAACCTTCATTTCCGGTATGAAAACCCTTGTGTTCTGGGAATTCATGGCCTTTGAATTATTGGCTGCTTCATCGCCAAATACTTTCTGAGAGTTGATTCTATCAGATGGATCAAGCTTTGTGCAATCTATCTTTACATATTTACCCTTGTCATTCATAACATGGGCTTTATCTGTATCAGCCAGTTCCACGTCAAGAATATGCCTTAATTTCTTTCTGAGCTTTTCATTCTCAACCGGGAAAAGAATCTCCACACGTCTCTCAAGGTTACGAGGCATCCAGTCTGCACTGCTGCAGTAATACTCAGGATTTCCGCCGTTTTCAAAATAGAAGATTCTGCTGTGTTCAAGGAAGTTTCCGACTATGGATCTTACGGTAATGTTTTCACTGACTCCCGGTATTCCTGTCCTTAGGCAGCATATTCCTCTTACTATAAGGTCAATCTTAACCCCCATGGAACTTGCCTTATACAGCTCAGCAATAACCTCCTTGTGGCAGATAGAGTTCATCTTGGCCACAATTCTTGCGGGCTCACCGGCCCTAGCATGTTCTTCTTCTCTTTTAATAAGATCAATAACTCTATCCTTGAGCCAAAGCGGCGCAAGAGATAATTTATTCCAGCCAAGGGGCTCTGAGTATCCGGAAAGCATGTTAAACACCGCAGTTGCATCTTCACCAAAGGCAGGTGCACAGGTGAAAAGACCTACATCCGTATACTGCTTGGCAGTGGAGTCATTGTAGTTACCAGTTGCCAGATGGACGTATCTCTTGATACCGTCCTCTTCTCTTCTGACTACAAGCGTGATCTTACAGTGGGTCTTAAGACCTACAAGTCCGTAAATAACGTGACAACCGGCTTTTTCAAGCATCTTGGCCCAAACGATATTGTTTTCCTCGTCAAATCTGGCCTTAAGCTCAACAAGAACCGTTACCTGCTTGCCGTTATCCGCAGCTTTGGCAAGGGCCGCAATAATAGGTGAATTACCACTTACTCTGTAAAGAGTCTGCTTAATAGCCAGTACATTCGGGTCAACCGCTGCATTTTCAACAAATTTAACGACATTTTCAAAAGTCTCGTAAGGGTGATGCATAAGAACATCTCCCCTGGAGATCACATCAAAGAGATTCTCATCATTATTAAACTCAGGAACAGGTTGCGGAGTTTTATATCTGTGTTCCTTAAGCTCGTCAAAGCCCTCAAGCTTGTACATCTTCATAAGGAAGGTCAGATCAAGCGGTCCATCGATATCATATATCTCGTTTTCTTCTACGTTTAATTCACCGGCGATAAGTTTTAAAAGCTTTTTGTTTATTCCGGTGGAAACCTCAAGCCTGATTGCCTGGCCCCACTGTCTTCTCTTTATCTGTTTCTCAATTTCTTTTAAAAGATCTTCAGCCTCATCCTCGTCAATGGAAAGGTCCGCATTTCGTCCTACTCTGTAAGGAGAGCTGGTAAGAACCTCATAGTTGAGAAATAGCTTTGATACATTCTTTTGAATAATGTCTTCCAGGAAAATGACCTTGCGAGCTTCCCTTTCTTTTCCGCTTCCGGGAATTTCAAGAATTCTTGGCAAAACATCCGGAACCTGAACCGTGGCAAAATCCACATCATCCTTGCCCTCTTTTTTCTTAAGAAGAGCTGCAATATTAAGGGTCTTATTTCTGATAAGCGGGAATGGTCTGGATGAATCCACAGCCATTGGCGTAACTACAGGATAAACAAATTCATCAAAATATCTGTCCACATATTCGCTGTCTTTTGCCGTAAGATCCTCAGCCTTACATATCATAAGACCATTTGCCAAAAGAGCCGGCACAAGCTCTTCATTGTAGATTCTATACTGTTCATCAACAAAACTATGTACAGTTGAAAGAACCTCGGTGAGCTGTTCCTTGGCTGTCATCCCGGCAATATCAAGTTTTTTGTAATCAGCATTGATCATGTCCTTAAGGGATGCAACTCTTACCATAAAGAATTCATCAAGATTGCTGGCGGAAATACTCAGAAACTTAAGTCTTTCAAAAAGGGGATTGTCCTTGTCCTCTGCTTCGGACAAAACTCTCTCATTAAACTGAAGCCAGCTAAGTTCTCTATTGATATAGTATTTTGAATCTTCAAAATCAAATTCTTTTTTATTCTTTATCTTTGCCATAAGCCCCTCACTTCGTGCTTCGCTCTACTTTACTATCACCAAATCTTCACATCATCTTTTTCTGTCTGATAACAGGTCTTATTCCAAAAACCTCTTCAAAGAAGGATGCTCTGTTATCAAATAGTCCCTTTTCCAAAGTAATGTCCGCCTTGGTATCCACGTTTATGATAAGTTCTTCGCCATTTAAGCTGACCTTTACGTCCTTAAACTTCTGCTTGTGAGTTCTGTCCAGGCCATTAGCTATCCTAAGGATAGCTGTAAGCTTGGTAACTCTGAGGTAATCCTCTTTGGAAAGGCCCTCAAGATACTGGCTCTGGCCGCCATAATACTCAAATTCCTCGTGGTTATATCTGACCACATTGGCAACAATAAGTCTCTCCAAATGAGAAAGGCCTATGATTTCAGTTGACATTATGATGTTGAAGGAACAGTCACCTAAATAAACTACGCTGATGTACTTGCCGCAATCATGCAGGATTGTAGCAATTGTAAGAAGAAGCCTGTCTCTTTGTGACAGTCCGTGAAGTTCTTTTGTGTTGTCAAATATGTTGAGGGCGATTTTTTGCAGTGTCTCTCTTCTTGACTTGCTTCCCATAAATCTTTTGGAAATATTCTGGGCACAGGCTACAATATCCTGTTCAAAGTCATGTGGGGATTTGATGAAGCTCTTTTGCTCGGCATATTCGTAGGCTATTCCATCGCAAAGAGTTATTCCGGGGGCCCAGATATTGGAAGCCTTGGTTACATCAAGAATACACTTGATAAGAACACCGGATACATACAAAAGAGGCACATTATCCTCGGGAATATTGAGCTTTTTGGCCACAACAATATCGCTGACCTGATTGGCCTGCTCCAAAAATCCCATATACTCCTGCCTTGAAACATATCCCTCATTATCTGTATCTTTTTTAAACCTCTGAATAAGAGGCGATACATAATCATCAATGACAATGATGTTATCTATGGATTTGTCTTTTAGATATAATTTGGAAAAAACCGATAGCTGGGAATTAACCAGCTCTGATACAAGATCCATGTATTTAAGCCTTGTGGCATGCACATGTTCCATGGTTGTATGAATCCTAAGGACACCGGTCCTAAGATTTTGTGTGGCAACCAGGGTGTCCTTTTCAAAAAGTGAAATCTGGATACTGCCACCGCCAATGTCTACGATAGCTGTTGGCTTAGCAATAATGTCCTTGAACTTTTCGTGTTTAAGGGCAATTGATTTGTAATCCAAAAATCTCTGTTCAGAGTTACTAAGAACATCAATGTGTATCCCTGTTCTCTGCTCAATAAGGTCTCTGACTACAACTATATCTTTGGTTTCTCTGACCGCACTGGTGCCATAGGCCTGATAATGTGTGACACCATAACTTTTCATGATCTGCCTGAAGTCGCACAGAATCCTTATCATTTCATCAACATGTCTATGAGAAATACGTCCTGTGGCATAGGTTTCAGTACCAAGATCCATGCGATGTCTGACGTAATCAAGTTCTCTGACACCTTTTCCGGCTGAGAGCTCGAATACTTTAAGAGCCATTTCATAGGATCCCACATCAATTGCTGCAAAAACCTCTCCTGTCATACGATAACCCCTCATCGTTATGTATATTTTTAATCAATAATTACCAAGAATTTTCAGCATCTTAGCTTCTTCTCTCAAACCTCTCAGAGCGTTTTTTACTGCGCTGTCCTGGAAATTGCCCTCGAAGTCGATAAAGAATCGGTACTCAAAGTTTCTGTCCTCAATAGGACGAGATTCGATCTTAGTCATGTTAAGACCGTTATAAATAAAGTGAGACATCATGTGATAAAGGCTTCCCGCCTCATGCGGAATTTCCATGCAAAGACTTATCTTTCCTGCATTCTTAAGGAACACCTTCTGATTTGTAACAATTATGAATCTCGTAGAATTAGAATCGGCCTGATTGATGCCCTCTTCTATTATATCAAGACCATATATCTCTGCTGCATAAGAACTAGCAATAGCGGCTTGAGTCTTATCCTTATCTTCAGCCACTTTTTTAGCAGCAAAAGCATTGTTCTTCATGCTGATCTGCTTAATATCGCTGTGGTCGGATAAAAATCTTGCACTCTGCATAAGTGACTGTGGATGAGAATATACAGTCTTAATATCACTTAAGCTAGCTCCGGGAACACCCATAAGGCAATGTCTGATAGGAATAATCTCCTCACCTATAATGTAATGCTCATATTCCGTAAGAAGATCATATATCTCGCTTACAATTCCCGCTGTAGAATTCTCAATTGGAAGTACCGCATAATCAGCGCTTCCCTCCTCAAGAACTGACATGGCATCTCTAAAAGTATCCACATGGAAACAATTTACCTTGTCGCCAAAAAACTTCTTCATAGCAGCCTCTGAATAAGAACCTTCAGCGCCCTGGTAACAAACTCTTGAGTTAGCTTTATCAATACTATCAATTGGAATAAATGGCAGATTACCCGCAGTTCCTGCAGAAGTCAGCTTCTGATACTGTAGTTTCCTACTCATAGACATAAGGTGTGAAAAGAGTTCCTCCACGCCAACCTTGTTGAAATCAGAGGAAGCCATATCTCTTACAGCCTTGATTTTCTGTTCTTCTCTCTCCTTATCAAAGACCTTTTTACCGTTAGCTATCTTGTAATCAGCTACCTGTGAGGCTATTTCCATTCTCTTTTCAAAGAGATCAACAATCTGCCTGTCTACGCTGTCTATTTCAACTCGAAGCTCCTGTAAATCCATTTATCCAACCCTCTTTTTCCATCCAAATTTATAGATTAAGTTTAAGATAAAAACCGCTTGATAGCAATAAGTGCAGTGCATATAATTAATTTAGAAGCACAATATTTAGTAGCTTGTTTCATATGCGAGGGCACATTATGAACAAACGAACTATTCTTGTTTTTCTCGTAGTTGCACTTTTTTGTGTCATAGTTGTTATCGGTACGATAATTGACAGATGGATTCCAAAGGATCCTTCCGATGTGGGCAACTCTGCGGGCAATCTCCATAACAACGGCCTATTCTTCGAAATGGATGGCAAGGTATATTTTGCCAATCCTTATGACTATAATTGTCTTTACTCCATGAATCCGGATGAAACAAATCCCAAAAGACTTACCAGCATGCGTGTTCAGTACATAAGCGGTGCTAATGGTTTCTTGTATTTCTATATGGATTCCACCGGAAAATCTTCCTCAGTTGCAGGTCTTGGTTCAGTTTCCAATCAATACGGTATCTACAGATGCAAAGTAAACGGAAGCGATCAGACATGTCTTCTAAGAGATTTTGTAGATGAGGTTCAGCTTTGCGGTGAATACTTGTATTACACCACCAAACTTGATGGCGGAGCCCTTAACAAAATTCGCGTGGATAAAAAAAATAAAACCCAGGTTGCTGCGGAGCCCATCTCTCCAGTCTGCTATGACAGAGGAATTATTTATTTCACCGGCGTTTCCGAAGATCACTATATTCACACCCTGGACACCAAAAATGGCGACAGGATAAGCGATTTCCTCCCGGGACATCTCTTTTACCCGGTTGTTAACGGCAATTATATCTACTACATGAACGGCGATTCAAATTACAGTTTGTGGCGCTCCAATCTCTACTCCGGTGAATCAGAGCTTATCACTTCGGATCGCCTTGATTTCTTTACCATGGATAATAATCATATTTACTATGCTTACGCCGGTGGGGACAAGTCAGCTCTTAAAATGTGCGACCTTGATGGTTCTTATAACACAGTCCTTTTCGAAGGTGTGACCAATAATTTGAACGTTACATCTCATTATCTTTACTTTAAGGTTTACGGAGAGGACCAAGTGGTGTATCATATGCCATTGGATGGAACAAATCGAATTTCAGTTTTGTCATTCGACTAATGGGGTAAAAAAGTTCCATTTTGGCAGATAAGTATATTTTCACAACTATTTAATGAGGAGAAGGTATGAATAATTTGCGACACATGATGAATCCTCTGGACTTCTCTGTTGAGGAGCTTGAGGCACTATTCGATGTGGCTAATGACATCGAAAAAAACATGAGGGAATATTCCCACAAATGTGATGGCAAGATTTTAGCCACATGTTTCTACGAACCCAGTACCAGAACAAGACTTAGTTTTGAAACCGCAATGCTCCGTCTCGGAGGCAAGACACTTGGCTTTGCAGATGCAGGATCATCTTCAGCAGCCAAAGGCGAAAGCGTAGCCGATACAATACGTGTTATTTCCTGTTTCGCAGATATCTGCGCGATGCGTCATCCAAAAGAAGGTGCTCCAATGGTAGCAGCTTCCAATTCTCTCATTCCTGTTATCAATGCAGGTGATGGCGGACATCAGCATCCCACTCAGACACTTACAGATCTTTTAACCATCAGATCTTTATATGGCAAACTTGGTGATTTCACTATTGGCCTTTGCGGCGATCTTAAATTCGGACGAACTGTCCACTCTCTTATAAATGCTCTTACCAGATATACTGGTATTCATTTTATTTTCATTTCTCCCAAGGAACTTAAAGTTCCTGACTATATAACAGAAATGCTTGATTCCAAGGGTCTTACCTATGAGGAAGTAATTAAACTCGAGGACGTTATGCCCCGTCTGGATTTCCTGTATATGACTCGTGTACAGAAAGAGCGTTTCTTCAACGAGGAAGACTACATCCGTTTGAAGAACTTCTACATTCTCGACAAAGCCAAGATGGAACTTGCAAAAGATAAAATGTTCATACTCCATCCTCTTCCACGTGTAAACGAGATTTCCGTAGAAATAGATTCAGACCCAAGAGCAGCTTACTTCAAGCAGGTTCAGTACGGTCTATACGTTCGAATGGCACTGATCCTTACACTTCTTAATATGACCGATGCTCATATGAATGAAGGACTGCTTAGAGAATTCTAAGAGCCAAAAACTATGTTAGATAATCAAAGATTCTCAACAATTTACTCGATAATCGCCATATAGAAGCAATTACAAATATTTCTTTTAAATAATTATCTGGAAAGGATGATACCTATGCTGAATATAGGAAAAATCGAAGAAGGCTTTGTTCTTGACCACATTCAGGCTGGAAAGAGCATGCAGATATATAAACACCTTGGTCTTGATAAATTAGATTCTACTGTTGCCATTATCAAAAATGCCAAAAGTAAGGCCATGGGAAAGAAAGACATTTTAAAAGTAGAATGTGATATTAATTCTCTGGATCTTGACGTTCTTGCTTTCATTGACCATAACATCACAGTAAACGTTATAAAAGCCGGTGAAATTATTGAGAAAAGATCACTGGTGCTTCCAAAAGAGATCACAGGAGTTATCAAATGTCATAACCCTCGTTGCATCTCTTCTATCGAGCAGGAGCTCCCCCAGATTTTCTATCTGGCTGATGAAAAGAAAGAAATCTACCGCTGCAAATACTGCGATGAGAAGTACTCTGATGGCGATGCAGCCGCACATGTCTAAAAAGCGTTAACGTAAAAAAGAGGTGACAGGCGTCACCTCTTATCTTTATCAATGAATTCCAGCAATATCACTGCAGCAATAACATACACCATTGTCCAGGCAATGAGCCAGATCCAGCACTTTATCACAATACTCGGATCAAAAGCATATGCCGGGTTTTGGTTCTGCTGAGCACTCAGCATCAAAAGCTCGTCTCTTTGATTGTTGTCTTCAATATATCTAAATGCTTCAAGCAAGGGCTTTTCTCCCTCAACCTCCACGTTCTTAAGCTTAAGAGCACTGTTCCAGATACTCACCATGGGAAGAGAATTATAATCTCCCTGCGCACACAGTGCCGTCAGTCCCCACTTGGTTGCCGTCAGATTAGTCAGGGGCATTGCCTCGTTTGGAAGGTTAAAGAAGGCTCCCGAGAAAAGCAGCTGCACTATCAAAAGAAACGGCATAATAGTCATGGCTGTTGTGGTAGTTCTTGCAAAGGAAGAAACAAGCAGAGCCAGCATATCTGCGCAGTAAGTTATGAGAAACAGCGTAATTCCTATATCCACTATGGAAAGCGGAGTAAAAAGGCTCCTTTCCGGAATCGTTACGCCCATAACAGAACAGACCATCAAAGTAATGACAACCTGAAGGACACACAGAATAGCCTGATAGATCATGTGGGATGCCACGTAAGAGCTAATATGAAGTCCCGCTCTATGCTCTCTTTTGACGATAGCTCTTTCTCTGCAGATCATCTGTATTGAGTTAAAAAAGCCATTCCAAATACAGATACATGACATGGCAAAGGTTCCCATAAGAGTTCCTTCCATGGTCTTATAAAGATTTCCGCCCACTGCAAAAGCTACCAGGCCTGCAATAACTGCAGACATGGGTAAAACCTTCCAGTCATTTTGGAACAAAAACATTCTAAAGAGCTTGCCAAGATAGATAAAGGTCTGGGCTACTCTTCCTCTATGCTTAACTTCATAGTTTTCCATAGCCTCATCCCACCTTCTCTTTCATGCTCTCGGCATATTTCTCAACAAACTCGTCTGCTCTTCCCTCTCCGCCTTCATCCTTCTGATTGATAGACAGCAGAATATCTTCCATGGAATCCTTGCCAAAGAATTCATAGGACTCTTTTACCGAGCCATAATATGCTAATCTTCCTGTTCTGGTAGCATCCTTGGCAAGTACGATAACATCATCAAAAAGATCTATTACTCTGTCGGGAGTATGGGTGATAACCACAACAATCTTGCCCTCGTCCGCAATTCCTCTGAGCTTTTCAAAGAGCTTCCTTGCCACAACTCCATCCAGACCGGAATCAGGCTCATCCAGGATAAAAAGATCCGGATCTGTAATAAACTCCAGTGCAATGGACAGTCTTTTTCTCTGACCACCTGAAAGCTTGTCTACAAGACTAGACTTAACTGCCATAAGACCAAACAAATCAAGAACTGCTGCGATTCTGTTTTCCCTTTCCATTATAGACATTGAAGTAGGGAGCCTTAGAAGCGCTGCGTCAGAAAGAGTAAGCTCAACAGTATCCGTACCTCTCATAAGGTCCTGTTGAGGTACAAATCCGATGTTATATTTCATCTTGGAGTATTCTTTGTACACGTCCGCCTTGTCCAGCATTATACTGGCATCAGCCTTCTCATAGCCTGTAAGAGCATTAAGATAAGTGGTTTTTCCGGCACCTGAACCTCCAAGAAGAAGTACCATATGCCCTTTGGGAATCTGCATATGAACATCCTTTAAAAGAGTCTTTTTCCTAAAGAAATCTATAACAGTCCTCTCCCTGATGTTAACAGTAAGTCCATTGTCGATGGCCGCCATATCCCGTTCAAGGCCCTTGGCACTTTTGGCATCGGAAAGGTTTTCTACAGTTTTAGAAGGAACAAATTTCTTGGAATAACCCCAAATGAGTATTGTGAGACTCTCAAAGAAAATGAACATCCATATCCATCTCTTTTTTCTGTTAAAGACCTTAATAAGGCCCAAATGAATCTTAATGGAGTAAATCACCATTGTCACAAAAAGACCCACAAGAGGAATAAAAAGAAAAAGAACCGCCTCTGTGGAGTATCCCTCTAAAAGCTTCATCACTGCAGTTATAAGATAAATAAAAACATATATAACTGTATAGATTCGACCTTCTTTTTCCTTATCAGCACAAAGACTTATCTGATATTCACGGGCAATAGGAACAAATGCCCATCTTTTCTTGACACCGCACTTTTTAAAGATGCCAATATACCCTAAAGATACCAGTAAATAAGTTAATAACTGAGTATACATGTTCCCAAAGCTGGCACTAAGCGAAGTTCCTTCCATTACCCAACCTCCTGCATTGCTATGGCTTTTTTATCATTAGAACCATCTCTCATTACTACATTCATATAGTTATATGGAATTTCGATTCCGTTTTCAGCAAGAGCCTTAAACACCTTGGTATTTACTTCATCTCTAACAAGCTCTGTACGTACGCCATGGCCATAATACACCGTAGCCCCCATGATAAGTGAGCTGTCCCGAAGTTCAAGAAAATATACCGATCTTGTTTTGGGATCATTTTCCTTGTACTTATCCTCATTCAGGGTAAGTTCACAGGATGCTATGGTTGTCCTGATAACCTCTTTTGCCTTATCAATATCTGAATCATAGCTTATAGGGAAGTGCATTTCTATTGATCTTGGAACCTGCTCCTCGTAGCTATAATTGATGATAACAGCGGTATTAGCTTTACTATTAGGAACAATGAGCCTTGTGGTATCCACCAATTTCAAAACAACATGACGAAGAGTAAGCTTTTCAACAATCCCTGCCGTACCGTCCTCAAACATAATTCTCGATCCCACATCAAAAGGCTTATATATGCTAATTTCAAGACCGGCAAACATATTCTTGATAACATCATTGGCAGCAAGACCTACCACTGCAGCAACAACAGCAGTACTACCAAGTAGTGACTGAGCTAGTTTCTTGCCTCCTAATGGAATTACTCCCCAAACTACGATTATTGCAAGGGAAATAGCTTTCTGAAGAAATTGAACTGTTATACTACTCCCCTTCTTTTTTTCAATTCGCTTAAAAATACGTTTATTGAGTTTGAGCAGCAGAAAAACAAAGAAAATGTAGACCGCCATAAGAACTATGAAAATGAGCGCGACAATCAAAAAAATCGAGGCTAGCTCTTCCTTTGAATAGTTTTGCATTTCATTATCTAGAAAATTCGGCAAAAGACCAAATATGCTTTCCAACACTTTTTAATCTCCTCCAATTATGCATACGCATTATCATACATTTTTAGTCTATAACACATTTATGTATAAATGCCAGTTTTAGAAGGAAATTTATGTAATTTTTATGAAAAGAGGGTGAGCACATGACTTTTGGATCCATCAAAGAAATGACAAAAATAAAGCCCGGATGATTAGCAAGCTATCATCCGAGCTTATTTTCATCATTTTGCACTTCTCATTAGTATCCAAACTCCTGTGCCCAGTACCAGCTTCCGTCGCCTGTCTGGCAGATTGCGATACCAACTGTCTTGTATCCACCATCCATGATGTTAGCGGCATGGGTTGGTGAATTCATCCAAGCTGTATATACGCTGTCAGCTGACTGATACAACTTAGCAAGGTTCTCACCATACTGGCAGTTACTATCAACTGTCCAGAATGCTGAACCATTTGGTCTTGTGTGTGAGAATACTGATGTAATCTCATTAGCACGAACCTGAGCGGCATTTGTAAGTGCATCGCTCCAAATAAGAGCTGCAAGTCCTCTTGCTACTCTCTCCTGGTTCATAAGGTTAAACACTGCCTGGCAAGCATCTAATGCTGCCTGGCTTGATGCAGCTGATCCTGCAAGTGCAATGGCTTCGTCATCGATATAAATCTCGCCGACACCTTC
The DNA here is from genome assembly GCF_000420945.1 of Butyrivibrio sp. VCB2006. Taxonomy (GTDB): domain Bacteria; phylum Bacillota; class Clostridia; order Lachnospirales; family Lachnospiraceae; genus Butyrivibrio. The sequence continues at coordinate 292,197 of NZ_ATVX01000001.1, read as the reverse complement.
ATCTAATCCTCTGACAGCAGCCTGATCATCTATAGTTGAATTGGCTGTTGATCCACACGCTACGAAGGTGAATGCTAAAACAAGCGCCAGTGATGCTGCAAACACTCTCTTGAACTTTTTCATATTTTAGTCTCCTACTCAATAAATCCTTGAGTTAACATGGTGACCCACTTAACTCTTTTCTTACATTAATCCTACAGTAACATATACATCAAATCAATAATGTAAACCCACTTTTTATGCCTATTTCAGTATATTATTTCACTTTCAGGTGTACAAAATTGAAATTATGATTCAGATATGATTGAACATATGATTATAACATTTTATCTTTCCCAGGCTGCGGTTTTATAGGTATGAACCACGAACCTTTTTCCGCTTCCTGACTGGCCGCTACAGGTTGATAATGTTAAAAGACTAGGCCTGTTCGTAAAGTCAGCTTCTGCCGGTCTTGGATAGGATGAATGGTTCTGAATATATTCAAGGAGCTCATCGTAAGCCTCATCCGTTCCTACAACTTTGTACGCCTCACTTCCAACGGTTGTGATGTAATACCCAAATACGCGATATTGGAAGACGTAATCCTTTGTATATACATATACATATGGATTTTCCTGAAGTAAATGCTCATTACCGGTAGCATAGAGTTTTTTAAGGCTTCCGAACATGGATCCGTTTCTCATGTTGTGACCGAATACAATGTCGTGCATTCCCCTGAATTCCCTGTCGGAAAGAACATCCTCAAAAAGACATCCCGCCTTATTCACCTGTTTATCAAAGGTTAGGTGGATATATTCGTCCACCTCATTTTCTTTTACCACAGGATAGCTTATCTCCAGACAAGGGAAGTAGAGCCAAGCTACAATATCAGGATTTATTTCTTCCAGCTTGTCAAAATCGACCTGTATGAGTGGATAATCCACAATCTGTGACTCATCCTCTCCCTTCGGCCATGTCAATGCCAAAGATTTCAGCTCTTCATATTCATCGTCGGCTACTGCGTATTCTCGCTGATCGTCGTAGATTCTATACGCTTCATAGATGATAATGCCGAGGCATAATATAATGGCCAAAATTCTCAAAATTTTAAAAACTTTCTTATTCATAATCTTCCCCTCACAGATTAAAGTATAAAAAAGAAAACCATTATAACAAACATATATTTACTTTTAACAAATTAATATTATCACTTATATTTGCATACTGTATACTAAAGATGTATGAAAAAAATGGGAGGAATTTATAAAATGGAAGAAAAACATAGTATCTTTAAGAAGATTCACACAGATAGATTCAAATGGCATGATGCAATAGTCTTCACCGTGTTTCTTACCTTTTTCCTGATGATTGTAGGTAGCAACATAGGTTATCTTATTACAGGTGAACTTCTAGGCGGTCTTACAGCTAACGACAGAACCGGTTTTGCCACTATTTCCCTTGAATATTTCACTTTTATAGGTCTTTGGATAGCTTTCACTTTATACTGCTTTATTGTCAAAAAAAACAAGCCAATCCTTAAAACAATATGGACAAAGGCCCCGGGAAACACCATTAAAATGCTTCTTATAGGTCTTCTTGTTGGTTTTGGAACCAATTTATTCTGCGCAATATGCGCAATGATCAATAAGGACATTCATATTCATTATGATTCATTCCCAATTCTGCAGCTTATAGTTATTTTCCTGTGCGTGTTTGTTCAGTCCTCAGCTGAGGAGCTTATCTGCAGAGGATTTATGTATCAGAGACTAAGAAAAGCCTATAGACACCCGGCCGTTGCCATAATTGTCAACTCAGCGCTTTTTGCCTTCATTCACATTTTCAACCCCGGTGTAAGCGCCCTTGCTATATTAGACATCTTCATCACAGGTATTTTCTTCTCTCTTGTTGTTTACTACACTGACAGCCTTTGGTGCGCATTTGCCATACATGCTGCATGGAACTACATGCAGAACATTATTCTTGGCCTTCCAAACAGCGGCATTGTTTCGCCTTATTCAATATTCAAGTTAGATGCCACCACTGCCAAAGATTCCTTTGCATATAGCGTAGCCTTTGGACTTGAAGGAACCATCCTGGCTGTTACTGTAATGGCTCTGTGCTGTATCGCAGTATTCCTAATATATCATAAGAAAAACGTAAATCACTATGACCCTTGGAACTAATTTTGCTGACAACTACACAAACATCATATTTCACATAGACGTTAACTCTGCATTTCTATCCTGGTCTGCGGTAAAAAAGCTCAAGGAGGAGCCGGGCAGTATCGACCTTAGAACAGTCCCCTCCGCAGTTGGCGGTGATGTTAAAAGCCGCCATGGCATAATAACCGCCAAATCGATTCCTGCCAAAAAATACGGAATTGTAACCGGAGAACCTGTAGTTAAGGCCCTTCAGAAATGTCCTCAGCTTATACTTGTGCAGTCTGATTTTGGTACCTATAAGGAATATTCAAATGCCTTCATCGAGATAATCAACCGCTACTCTCCTATGATCCAGCAGGTTTCAATTGATGAAGCTTATGTAGATATGACCGGATCCAGAAGCATCTTTGCCGATACGGAAACTGAAGAATATCCATTTCCTCTTAATGTTGCCAAAATGATACGGGATGAAGTAAGGAATTCCTTGGGCTTTACGGTAAATATCGGTATATCCAGCAACAAACTTCTGGCAAAAATGGCCAGTGATTTTCAAAAGCCTGATAAAACTCATACTCTTTTCCCAGAGGAAATAGAAACAAAAATGTGGCCTCTCCCCATCGGAGACTTATATGGCTGCGGCAAATCTACGGCAGCAAGGCTTTCTTCCGTCGGTATAAGGACTATAGGTGATGCCGCCAAGGCTGATCCTGAGTTCTTGTATTCGATTCTTGGAGAAAATGGCGGAAGCTACATCTATGCCAGTGCCAATGGTATCGGAAGCACAAATGTATCCGTTGATTATGAGGACGCCAAGAGCTATTCAAACGAAACTACTCTTAAATCAGATCTTACAGCTGATTCCTATGATAAAGAGATAGTTCCTGTACTCAAACACCTGTCTGCCAGCGTCTCCAGACGTCTTAAAAGAGATCACGTCTACGGTCAGACCATTACTGTCAGTGTGAAGACTGGGAACTTTAAGCGCCACTCCTGTCAGATGAAAGCACAGGACCTTGTGGACGATGAAGCTACAATCTATGAGTACGCAAAGGTACTTTCAGATAAGCTTCTTTTGGGGGATAACGGACTCTTTATAAGAGGTGAGGTAATAAGACTTGTGGGAGTTGGAGTATCAAAGATTGATGATGGTTCATACAGACAGCTGAATCTTTTTGATGTAATGTCAAAAGAGCCACAGAAAACCACCGATAGCTCTGATTTTGACAAGAAATTTGAGAAACAGAAAAAGCTTGATAAAATGTCCGAAGAGATTGATTCAAGATTCGGAAAAGGAACCATATTTAAAGGGAGTAATCTGTAATACCATCAGACTACTCCCTCTTTTATACGTTTAGTTTATTGCTTTATATCTCCAAATTCCTTTTGGAGCTTTTTGATTATTCCAAGTATCGTATTCTCCTCATCAAAAAGATACACATAGCCATGGATTGACTTAGCTTTTTGTCTTAGTATCTTACAATGGCTCCAGACAAAGATTGCTGATCTTCCCTTGCCGTTTTTGGCTTCCTGGATAAGGTTTACACCGGCGCTGTTTCCGTCAAAGGCGATAACCATTGATGGGCGTCTTTCAAAAATCTCATAGTTGAAACTCTTATATATACCCATTCCCTCTGCCTCTGTGGATACCCTTATGGCTACCCCGGCTTTTTTGAATTTATCGATTTCTTTTGCAGACAAAAGAGCCGGAACAACTGCATAAATTCTAAAATTCTTCTTGTTATGCTCTACGAGATACTTCTCATACCCAGAGAACTTATGACCAATTACAAAGCATACCTCGTCGGGATTTAAGAATTCCAACATATCATCCAGCTGTTTAATGGCTGAATCCGTCATTCGAGTTGCCCTGTTTTCAGTGTTGAAGCTTCCGCCCATAAGAATAATCGGAAAGCGGTCCCAGGTAATATCCGAAATAATGTCCTTAAGCTCTGTATTGGCATCATAGCGTTTTTCAGCTTTTTTCCTAGTATTTGAGATCCTGACAGTCTGCATTTTCTCAAGCAGGACATCCTCCATATCCCTGTTTCCAACCAGCCTTTCAAAGGCAGCTTTTTTGTCGGAATAGGCCTTTCTGCTCTTTTCTATGATGCTGCTTTCCGTCTCCTTCATAAGGCGAAGGTCATTCTCGGAAAGATTAAGCAGCTTTTCAAGTGAAAGCTGTTCATCCAAAGAGGTGGTGCCATAAAGAGCTGCTCCGTCAGTTCCCTCTACGCACTTTATTCCTCTTTTCAAGTATTCTTTTAACGGGTGCTTATCTAGTGAGTTCAGGTTATTCAGTCTGACATTACTGGTTATCTGAAACTCCAGAACCACGTTGTTTTCTTTAAGTTCCTTTAGTACCTCTCTTCCTTTTTTTGAATTAAGAGAATAGGTATAAAGGCCATGTCCAAGCCTTATTCTGGGCATTTGTTGACCCTTGGCAAGAGAATCTCTTACGCACTGTATGGAATGAGCAATATTGTCCCTCAGAGAATCGTTTTCTCCAGCATGAACGCGGATTACAAAGGAAGGGTCCTTGGCTGCTATTTTGGCAAGCTCCTTGAATACCGGTTTAAGCACGATGATGTCGTTGATCTCTTCTCCTACAAAGTCACAACCTGCCACGTAAGGATCAAGGGATGTGGCCTTTAGAACCTCAAGATTCTGCTCCAGATAGTTTTCTGGAGTTACCGCATCCTTGATGATAGTTAAAGGAATCCTTCTCATAGCCGCAAGGAATCTGATCATTACACCGGTTTCCATGTATATTTTGGGCATTACCTCATGGACCTGCCTCAGCATTTCAATGGACTCGTATTTTTTAACAAGGGTTGTGTCACTAATTTCCGCATACTCAACTCCCTGTTTTTTGTAGTTTCTTGCTATCCACAAGAGCTTATCCTGAAAAATGGTATTATTGGAATAATCAGGATTCTCTTTGTCCTTAAGCATCTGAGTTAACGCTTTTTGTACGTCTCTGTCCGGGATCTGGGATATGTTGTTAAGGGGAATTTTTTCTTCACTCTCTTTTCCCTTTGCAAAGACATATCGATACAGATACACCTTCTCCAGGTTTGTGAAAACAGCCTGTCCATCCCTAATAATTCCTAAAGAGCCGCGAATTTTAACAATATTAAGTTCGGCATTATCAAGATTATTTAATATCAGATCTGCGAAATTGATGAAGGTATTATCATTGATTTTCCTATCAAGATACTTACCCTTAAGATCTGAAGACACAAACTGCCTTGCTACCTTTTCCCTCTGGGCCAGGGCCTTGACCCACTGAGCGTCAGTAAGCTGAAGTTCAAGCTTTTTAACATAATACAGGGGATACCTGATCTGATGATAGATTCCCAGCGCAATTAAAATATCAGCCGGAAGATTTCCGTTCATATGAGTATGTAGATCTGCTCTGAACTTGAGCTGTTTGGGAATATAGGTTCTGAAAAGTGTCTTGGAAAGATCCAGCCGATAGTCCTTGGTCTGACTCATAAGTGTCTTGGCGATGGCTGGAATAGCAGCCTTTGTTTCCACTCTTCCGTCGGGATAGATTGTAGCTACTTCTATATCCCCAAGTTTAAAAAGATAAATCTCTTCGCAGTTTGCATTTATGAAGCAAGGGACTTCTCCCTTGATAACAAGTTTGCCACCTTCATCTTCTGAAAGAGGCAAATTGCAGGTTTTCGCAAGGTTACTTATAAGATTTCCCGAATGATGATTGGGCGTTGCAAGAACATAAAAGAGCTTGTCCAGATCCTTATAGAGATTAACAACTATATCTTTTTCATTATCCAAAAAGAAAAATGTAAAATACGTCATAAGTTTCTCTCCAATTACTTCTAATGCAAGTCTATGCTGTATCGATAACTCTTTTCATGTCTTCAGGAATATCTGCAGATATACATATATTTTCTCCGGTAATCGGATGGTTAAACTCGATGTAACCTGCATGTAGCGCTGCCCTGGTAAGGCCATGGTTATCCGGTATTTCTTTTCCGTAAAAATTATCACCAAGAAGAGGATGCCCTAAATGTGCCATATGAACACGAATCTGATGGGTTCTCCCCGTATCAAGGTGGAGACGGACCAGAGCAAAATCCTCAAACTGCTTCTCAACTTTGTAATGAGTTATGGCTTCTTTTCCCTCGGGATGAACTTCCCTTATCATGCGCTCTTCCGGGCGCCTTCTGATAGGTTCATTCACAGTTCCATTTTGATTTTCAAAAACTCCGTAGCAAAGAGCCTGATACTCTTTTCTCCGAGACATACTGATGCAGTCATCATCTCCGTCTGTCTTTATCTGTTTGGCCATAAGGGCTGCCGCGTGACGATTCTTGGCAAAGATAACAAGTCCTGAGGTTTCACGGTCAAGCCTTCCTACTGTCCTTATAACATGCTGCTGACCGGTTCTTGCAAAGTATCCGGCCAGATAATTACTGAGAGAATCCATGTAATGGGCATATGAGGGATGTACAACCATATCCCCCGGCTTATTAACTATGATTAAATCCTCATCCTCAAAAACTAAATCCAGAGGGCCATCCGCCGGAACAATATCACCTGCATTATCATTATCTTCATAGATTCTGACAAATAACTCATCCCCCGGAAAAAGAGAATCTATAAGCCTTATGGGCATCTTCTCTTTAGTTGTAGCTCTGATACATGTAACTCCGTCTTCAAACTGTTTGCATCTGGAAATCTCGCGGCTTGAAAGCTTCATTATCTGCCGCATAACATCTCCGGCGGTAACATTGTCATCACATATGTATTTAAGTTCTCTGAAGCTCGTTTCCATCATTTATTTCTTTCTGCCAATTCAAGATAGTTTTCATTGTTTTTCTCCAGGTTATCTTTTGGAGTTAACTGTGAATTGATGATATTTTATCATTTTAATGATAGCACATAGAATCTGCACGGAATATAAAGCTTTTGTGAAAAATCAGAATATAAATATATCGCAATAACAAGGGAAAAGCTAGCAAGTTGTGGGTGGCTGAGGGCTTTGGCCTGGGATATATTATAGAAAGCATCACAGTATCAGATACTAAGGTGCTAATAAATGAAAAGGTAAAGAGAGAAAGGTATGAAAAAAAATAGTTTATTGGCAGCTCTTTTAGCTGCTACCCTTCTGGTTGGATGTGGGGTATCCAATCAGGAAAATGCTTCTGCATCGGCAAGTTCTACAGAAGCCGTAGTTGAAGAAAATGAATCAGCAGCTGTTGCAAGTAGCGAAAGTAACGCAGATGCAGCTATTGAGGCCTCATCAGAGGAAACATCAGAGGTTTTTGTGGATGATGTGGCCCTTAAGGATCTTTGCGCTGATTATTTCACATTGGGCGTAGGAATTAACGGAAGTGACCTGTTCAATCAGTGTCTCAATATCCCACAGTACATGGAATTATCCAAAAAGCATTTCAACAGCGTAACCATGAGTAACCTCATGAAGAGTTGCTATATTCTTGATCAGATGGGCTCTCAGGAGAGCCTTAAAAGCGGCGATGGAATGCCGGCCCTTAACTTTGCTTCAATTGATCCTACCCTGGAATGGTGTCAGGAAAACGACATGAAGATGCGCGGTCACACTCTCGTATGGCACACACAGGCTCCAAACTGGTTCTTCCGCGAGGGCTATACAGATGACGGTGAATACGTTGATAAAGATACTATGCTTAAGAGAATGGAAAGCTATATACAGCAGCTTATGACTCACTGCCAGGATGAATATCCCGGAGTTATCTATTGCTGGGACGTTGTAAATGAAGCCGTTGATCCCGACAGTGCCGATCCTGATTCCTATTTCAAGTGCAGAACCAAGTGCGGACAGGATCCTAACCCTTGGTACGATACTATCGGTGAGGACTACGTAGAGATGGCTTTTACCTACGCAAGAAAATATGCCGCTGACGATGTCAAGCTCTTTTACAATGACTATAACACTTTCCAGGCTCCCAAGACTGAAGGCATCGTTGCTCTTGCAACTTCCCTCAAGGAAAAAGGTCTGATCGATGGAATCGGTATGCAAGGCTATTGGGGAATCAAATATCCTTCAATAGATGAAATCAAGACTGCTATGACTAAGTTCGCTGATCTTAACCTTGAAATTCAGGTAACTGAGCTTTCTATCGGAGTAGATAAAGAGACTGACGCTGAATTTGAGAAACAGGCAGAGGCCTATAAGAAAGTCTTCGAGATGTTCAAAGAAATGGACACTCAGGGCGGTGGTCCTGCCAATATCACCAACGTCACAGTATTTGGCCTCGTAGACCACTACAGAGAAGGCGACAAGACCAATACCCGTCTATTTGACAAAGACTACCAGCCAAAGCCTGCATTTATCAAAGTAAGAGAAGTAATGGAGACCTATTGATAGGCGCTTCTCTCACAATTTATAGGAATTAAATCTGACATAAAATAATCCGTATGAGTTTGCATTTAAGCATTCTCATACGGATTTTTATTATTTGTTCTCAGTTGTCTCCAAGCTTTCCATCACTTTGGCAAATTCAGACTGATATATTTCTCCGTCTTTGGCGTGCTGTCTTGAAGCCTCTCTAATTAACTCCTTCGATAAAACTTCATGAGAAATAAATTTAAGATTATCTGTTGCTTTCATGCTCTTTAAGACAATCTGCTGCGACATAGGGCCTATCAAAAGAAGCTTCATTGCCTCTTCATCAGACAAATAGCCACTGGTAATTATCCCAAAAGTCTCATAGATCGTATCATTAGCAACCGGTCCCATTATCAGGTCATACTCTGCATAGGCATCGGGCTTAACCCTGCGATTGGAAAAGATATAATTAAACCACTCAGTATTCCTCTCAAACCTTTTTATCTTAAGAGAGCTTTCATCAAGACTGTAGCGGCTAATGATAATGTCTTTTCCGGGACTTTCTCTCACCCATTTGCGGGCAAAATCCAGACTGTCAGTAGTATAAAACCCCTGTCCAAAATCGGCATTCTTCCTGCCGTAGTGCACATCCGGATGTTCGATTATCTCATAGCTTGCATGGTACAGATCAATCATAAAAACTTACCTTTGGGAGATTTTCTGATTCTCCAAGCTTATACCAGTTCAATATTTCTTGTAGCTATAACATCAACACCTGTTCCGGCTACATCCTTGATAAGAACATCTCCGATGTGTGCCGGTGCAGCTACAGTTGCAGCATCGATATCCTTCATAACCTCAAAAATCTTGTTCTTTGGAATATCGCTTGCAGTCTTGCAGGATACTCTCTCTTTGTCACCGCCTATGATCTTAACAGTGCTGGTAACAATTCTTGTAGGATTAACTACTTCTTTTCTGGCATATATATCACCCTTAGGGCAGGTGTTTCCTGTAACCTCGGTAACTTCACCGTTCTCCATTGATACGGTAAGCTGACATCCCATAGGGCATCCGATACATGTAAGTTCTCTCTTTTCCATGATCATCACTCCTTCTCAATCTTAACAGTAATCTTCTTAAGTCCTGCCTTCTCCTGAAGCTGGCTCTTACGAAGTACGATCTGCTCCATTTCGCCCGGAGCAAGGATTCTCTTCTGGTTGTGCATTACTCTCTCGTCATCAAAGTAAACGCTGACAAAAGAATTCTTGTAAACATCACCAACACGGAATCTTACTGTTAAAAGATCATCCATTCTATCTACGTTAATGGTGCTTGGAACTGTATATCTTGCTCCATCAGTAGCAGTAACCTCGATTATCTCGCTATTACCAGCTTCCTTGCAGCCATCATTTATGTATTTAACAGCGTTTTGGCCTGCTCTCTTTGCTTCTTCAGAAACATAGTCAACAAGGTCATGAACATGAAGAACGTTACCACATGCAAACACTCCAGGGATGTTAGTCTCAAGGGACTCATTAACAACCGGGCCTGAAGTAATAGGACTCATAGTAACTCCAGCTGCTCTAGACAGCTCGTTCTCAGGAATAAGTCCGCAGGAAAGAAGAAGTGTATCGCAGGTGTATCTTTCCTCTGTTCCTGGGATTGGCTTTCTGTCAGGGCCAACCTCAGCGATAGTAACTGCTGTCACATGCTCTTTTCCCTCAATATCAACAACTGTGTGTGAGAGCTTAAGAGGAATTCCATAGTCATCAAGGCACTGAACAATGTTTCTCTTAAGTCCGCCCGAATAAGGCATAAGCTCTGCTACAACCTTAACCTTAGCGCCTTCCAGTGTCATACGGCGTGCCATGATAAGTCCGATATCACCGGATCCGAGGATAACTACCTCTCTTCCGGGCATATAACCTTCGATATTAACAAGTCTCTGTGCTGTACCTGCTGAGAAAATACCGGCAGGTCTGTAACCAGGAATGTTCAGAGCTCCACGAGGCCTTTCTCTGCAGCCCATAGCAAGGATTACAGCCTTAGCCGGAATCTGGAACATTCCGTCTTCTCTGTTCATGGCTGTTACTGTCTTATCCTCAGCAATGTCCATTACCATTGTATTAAGCTTGTATTCAATTCCAAGGTCCAGAACCTGCTTGATAAATCTGTATGCATATTCAGGGCCTGTAAGTTCTTCTTTGAAGGTGTGAAGTCCAAAACCATTGTGAATACACTGATTCAGGATTCCGCCCAGTTCGTGATCTCTTTCAAGGATAAGGATGCTGTCATTTCCGGCTTCCTTGGCAGCTACTGCTGCTGCGAGGCCTGCAGGACCACCACCAACTATAACTATATCGTATGTCTTCATGTCCTTTATACCTCCCCTTTGGTTCTCTCTATTACAATATTTGATTTGCCGCCTGACTTGGTTATCTCTTCATAGGAAAGTCCAAGCTCGCGGTTAAGGATTTCCATAGTTCTTGGTGAGCAGAAGCCTGCCTGGCATCTACCCATTCCTGCACGGGTTCTGCGCTTAACACCGTCGAGGGATCTTGCGCCGAGAGGTCTGTGAATAGCATCAAGGATTTCACCCTCTGTGATAGATTCGCATCTGCAAACGATGGTTCCGTAAGCTGGATTTTCTTTTATCAGCTTGTTCATCTCTTCTACAGAAAGACCTTCTGTTCTTGTGATGCCCTTTCTTGTTCCGATCCAGTTCTCTTTCTCGGTAAGGTTCATCTTCTCTTTAAGCATATCGCCAACCATCTCACCGATTGCAGGTGAAGCAGAAAGGCCTGGAGACTCGATTCCGGCTACATCGATAAAGCAAGGTGCATCCTTAACTTCTTCGATTACAAACTCATGTCTCTCAAGATGAGCACGGAGTCCTGCAAAAGAAGTAATTACATTTCTCATTGGAAGGTTTCTGACATTCTCAGAAGCCTTAGCCTGAAGTTCATCGATTCCTGCAGCTGTTGTGGCTGTGCCCTCTTTATTCTCAATATCAATAGCTGTAGGTCCTACAAGGAGGTTTCCATGTACAGTAGGTGTTACCAGAACGCCCTTACCGAACTTAGTAGGCTGTGGAAAAATAGTGTGTGACACATATCCGCCAACCTGCTTATCAAGAAGGCAGTAGTCACCACGTCTCTCAATAATGTGCATCTTGTCAGCACTTACCATGTTGTGGATCTTGTCAGCGTAAACACCTGCTGCGTTAACAACATATCTAGCCTTGTATTCACCATTGTTGGTGCGAAGGTGCCAAAGTCCATCCTCGCCCTTCTTGATATCCTCAACTCTTGTGTTAAATCTGAATTCTACGCCGTTTACATTGGCATTTTCTGCCATAGCGATAGTAAGCTCAAATGGGCAGATGATTCCGCCTGTTGGAGCATATAAAGCGCCTTCTACGTTGTCTGAAAGATTTGGCTCCATCTCAAGAGCTTCTTCTCTACTTAAGATCTTGAGGCCTTTAACACCGTTTTTTACGCCTCTTTCATAGAGAACCTTAAGGCCATCAAGTTCTTCCTTGTGGATGCAGACAACCATTGAACCATTTCTCTTAAATGGAATATCAAGATCTCTTGCGAGATCATCCATCATCTCATTGCCCTTTACATTAAGCTTAGCCATAAGTGAGCCTTCATCAGCATCAAATCCAGCATGAACAATGGCTGAGTTTGCCTTGGATGTTCCTTCGCAGACATCTTCACATTTCTCAAGTACGCATACGCTTGCGTTGTAGCGTGAAAGCTGTCTTGCAATCGCACTTCCGGATACGCCGGCACCAATTACAATTACGTCAAACATAATAATCTCCTCTTTCTCTTATCCTATATATCCCTATATATTTATGACTTATCTGTATTTCTTCTGATACAACTTAGATTTATGCTTCCTTGGCCCAGCCTCTTGTGGATGCCACAGCCTGCTGCCAGCCCTTAATTTCTTTTTCTCTCATTTCCTTGTCCATGGAAGAAGCAAATGTACGCTCTATAGCCCAGTTGCTGCAAACATCGTCTCTGTCCTTCCAAAAGCCTACTGCATATCCGGCCAGATAAGCAGCTCCAAGAGCAGTAGTCTCAACGCAGCTTGGTCTTATTACATTTGTATTGATAATGTCAGCCTGGAACTGCATCAGGAAGTTATTCTTGGAAGCGCCGCCGTCAACACGAAGTGAGGTGAGCTTCTTGCCTGTATCAAGCTCCATGGCATGAAGTACATCATAGGTCTGGAATGCCAGTGACTCCAGTGTTGCCCTGATAATGTGGTACTTGTTAACGCCTCGTGTAAGACCTACTATCGCACCTCTTGCATATGGATCCCAATATGGAGCACCAAGACCTGTAAATGCCGGAACTACGTAACAACCGTTTGTATCGTTAACTCTTGTTGCAAAGTATTCTGAATCCGGCGCCGAATCAATGGCTCTAAGCTCATCTCTAAGCCACTGGATCGCAGCTCCTGCCACATATACAGAACCTTCAAGAGCGTAAGTAACCTTGCCGTTAATTCCCCAGGCAATTGTTGTAAGAAGATCGTTCTTGGAGAATATTGGCTTATCTCCTGTATTCATCAACATAAAGCAGCCTGTTCCATAAGTATTCTTGGCATCTCCCTCATTAAAGCAGGTCTGACCGAAAAGCGCTGCCTGCTGGTCACCGGCTGCACCGGCAATCTTGATAGGTCCGCCAAAGAATTCCGGATCACTTTCTCCATAAATGCAGCTGCTTGGTTTAACCTCAGGAAGCATGCAGGTTGGAATCTGTAAAAGCTCGCACAGCTCTTCATCCCACTCAAGGGTGTTGATGTTGAAAAGAAGTGTTCTGGAAGCGTTTGAATAATCTGTTACATGAACCGCTCCCTTAGTGAGCTTGTAAATAAGCCAGGAATCCACAGTTCCAAAGCAAAGCTCGCCATTTTCTGCCTTTTTTCTTGCTCCCTCAACATTATCAAGAATCCATCTTATCTTGGTTCCTGAGAAATATGGATCAAACTTAAGACCTGTCTTCTGCTGGAATTTCTCAACAATGCCTGGAACATCTTTTTTCATCTGTTCAGCAAAATCTGCTGTTCTACGGCACTGCCAGACAATAGCCTTTGAAATGGGCTGTCCTGTCTTTCTATCCCAAACAATTACAGTTTCACGCTGATTGGTAATACCAATCGAAGCGATATCTTCAAAGGTTGCATCTATCTTACTCATTGCTTCACGAGCCACAGACAGCTGTGTCTGCCAGATTTCACTGGCATCATGCTCAACCCAGCCCGGCTGAGGAAAGAACTGTGTAAATTCCTTCTGCGCAACACTACACATCTCTCCCTTCTCATTAAAGAGAATACATCTGTTGCTAGTTGTACCTGAATCCAATGCCATTACATATTTTGCCATACCTAAAACTCCTTTTTACTAATGATTAAACACTCATCTGACTAATTCATTCTGATTGTTTTATAATCCCCAAACATCTTCATTGGTAGAGGAAATTGCTATTGCTCCTGCCTCTAAGGCATTCATAACATCTTCTTTGTCAGAGATAAGTCCCCCAGCTATTATTGGAACTCTGCTGACTTTATTTATCTTTTTGATCATCTTGGGCATCACTATACCCGGAAGAAACTCTATAAGGTCCGGTTTAACGCCTGATGCCTTGGACTGCTTCTCTATATTGGTAAGAGCCATACTGTCCAGAATAAAGTATCTTAGGACCGTGCTAAGACCAAGCTCCTTGGCATGAGGAATAAGATTGCTCTTCGTTGTAATGATTCCATCAGCCTTGGTATTGTTCTTAATAAAATCAATGCACACATCTCTTGAATTATTAAGACCAGTGATCAGATCTATGTGCACCATAGCAACTTTTCCTGCTGTCTTAATCTCATCCACGATATCTGAAATCGTACACACATCTCCATATAAAACAAAAATGATTTCCACATCCTCCTTAAGCGCTGTCCTAAGGCCATCATGGTCCTTGACCGCAGCAATTATAGGATTTTGTTCAATCTTATCTATAAATTCCCGATTCTCCATGTATCCTCGCTAAGTTTAATAACTATGTACCTCGTCAAGTTCTCTGCACAAAAAAATGAGCGCAAAAAGGAAGCAGAGGTCCTCCCTCTTGCTTACCCTTTGCTCTCATCTCTAAGGTTCATAATTAATAATTTTTCCATGTGAATATAATAGGCTTTCGCGCTAAAAAACGCAACAAGTTATAAATAGTTTCCGCGTTTTTTCACAATTTTTGTTGCAAGTGCACAATTTGAGCATCTCATTTTGTATGAAATGACAGTACCCTCAAAGGATACAACAATTATTTATTCTACAACTCTGCTATCCATATACTTATCTATAACCTTATATATCTCCATGTTAGGATCATCAATCATCCGAATAGTCGTATCAAGCTGAAGCAGTTTATCCTGGGTTGCAGATCTCTTTTCCCAGGCAGGAAGAAGTTCCGTGGATTTGCTGCCGTCGGCATTTATAAGAAATCCGTTAGGATCTCCTGTATACGCAAAGTTTACCCAGTAGCTCTGCATAATCTCTGAAAGCTTGTAATCTTCCTCGTCGTAAAGCCCCGGATGTCTCCACAGATTGCCATAGGCATAGGGAAGCTCTCCTGCATGATAATTGGACAAAAGGTTATTGGTCTTGGTGAAATAGTACTCGTAGGCGGGCCTATTCTGCTGAATCATGTAGTTATTCCATACATAGTGGGAATAGCTAAACCACATGGCACTATAGGCCACATTCAGAGCGCCCTTTGCTTCTCCCAAAGCGTCAACTATAAAGTGCTGATCTCTTTGAGGAAGTGTCGGAGGAACTACAGAAGCCATTTCATGGGCATATTCTCCCATATTATCCGCAAGCAGCTCTTCATAATTTTCATTAGTTGCCTTAGTGTTCAAAAGAAATGCATCCGACTCTTTTACGTTAAATCCATTAAGAAGGGCCTGCTCATGATTCTCACCCTTTTCATATGTAAGATAAGGCTGCTCAACAATGGCATAACCATCCACTGTCATGGATGAATTCTGAGTTTTGGTCTTAACAAGTTCCGATGCAGGAATGCTTCGAAGTTCTTCTGAGGAAGACACTCCAAACTCTTCCCTTACCTTACCACCGGTCTCTATCGCATCTTCATAATATCTAAAGGTATGAAATGGCTCTTTTGCCACAATACCACTAGACTCTGCAATGGCATATCTAAACAGTCCCTTAGTCAGAGGTGACACACAAAGTGCATTCACACTGGATGAGCCTGCTGATTCCCCTGCAATTGTAATCTTATTCTTGTCTCCGCCAAAGTATTCGATATTATCGTAAACCCACTGAAGGGCTGCAATCTGGTCAAGAAGGCCATAGTTACCTGTTGTGCCGTTTGGAGACTCTGCCTTAAGATCATCGGCTGCATAGTATCCAAAGACACCCAGTCTGTAAGCAAAGTTTACAAACACTACTCCTTTTTGGGCTAAATCTTCACCCCTGTACTCTGTATATGAAGACTGACCTGTTGTAAGGGATCCACCATGTACATAGAAAATTACAGGAAGAAGTTCATCATCGGAATCATTATTATCACTCGTCCCGGATAAAGAGTTTGTGTTTATTCTGGCATCTGCAGGTGTAAAGACATTGATATACAGGCAGTCTTCACTTGTTTCCTCAACATATTCATCACCAAACTTAATCTGATAGTCGTGCCAGCCAAGAATATGGGAAAGTGAATCTACAAATATTGACCCACTTGTCTGCATGGCCCTTGGTCCAAAATGATCAAATGTCCTTACTCCATCCCAGCCTTCGGGGGCCTGAGGCTCTTTATACCTAAGTTCACCAACAGGAGCCTTGGCATATGGAATTCCGGCGTACACCTTCGCAGTATGGTCCTTGTTATATACTCCGGTAAGCTGTCCCTGTGGAATTGTCACAACTTCAGTCACATCGGGATTCTTATTATCGACAGCAGGAGTTCTTTTTACAGGAGGTTGAGTCAGTATGTAGTTTAGAACCAGCACTGCTGCAAATACCAAAAAGGCAATTATTGTTCTTTTTGCACCGCTTCCCTTTTTGTAAAACAGACTTCTGTAAACAAGCATTGCTATCGTAGCCAGAATGCCAATAATCCAGCCTGCAATAACATTCTTGGAAAGCTCAAGAACTGCAATGTATATAATTCCAATGAGTATTACGCAGATATAGTATCCTATCATCTTTCATTACCTCCGTGTATTATTCGAATATCCGTAAAACTTATATTTTTGACATTGATTGTATGCAATTATATTTTATTATCATACTTATGTCAATTATCAATATAATAATCGTCTAACCATTTATCTATGTTTGGTATATAATGTTATTAGGATACAGCCATCAATTCTACAAAAGGAGACTATTATGTCATTAGGAAGAGAAGACCTTATTCATTCACTTGCAAAATCAATGGGAATGGGTGATGCCCAGAAAGCCAAGTACACTGCAGGCAAGTACAATCCTGACACCGGCAGTATCTTTTGTAATGGTCATGTTATAACAAAGCAGACAATCGAGCAGTCTCGAATCTATTTCCACAATCAGTACAGAAAGCTTGCAAGTAAAGACGATGAAGGGGCAAAAGATATGGCTTCTATCTACGAAGTTGCCCTTGAAGCAATTGACATGATGATCGAAAGCGGAAAACCTGACACTCCGCAGTAAGCAACTACGCAACTAGTAACTCCGGTAAGTAATCCCCCTTACTCCCCCACTGCTTCATAGGCAGTATAATAGGTTTCAATCCTGTCAAACTTGTAGTAGGCATCTCCTTTTATGGCTGCACTACTTCCGGGTTCGATGCATACCTCTCCTGAATTCTGAGGTATCATCCAAATGCAGTCCACAAGCTCTTCCCCATCAAAAAATAGCACGTAAGCATCTACTTTAGCCTTTTTATTGCTGGTATTCATAGCAGTAACAAAGGCTGAATTTTCTACGATTTCCCCAAGTACCGCCACATCGTCATATAGATTTTCTTCGTAAGGTTCCCTCTTGGAAATCAAGAACTCATACATAGCCGGAAGCACGCTTCCAAGCTCCTTCTTATCAAATCTTCCTTCAAACACGAATTTCTCGCCGTTTTTAACAACTTCCACTGTCTTATTTGACGTTGCAAGCTCATTTCCATCTTCATCTCTTGCTGTAAAAAGACATTCAAACCTGCAGTCTTTCCCTGTCTCATTCTGAAGAACCAGCACCGGATTACAGTTGTGATCGTCTTCTCTGAAGTACTGTCCCAAAATAAGTGTGCCTATAGGAAGGCCGCCGTAGGATGGCATATTATCGTCTGACGCAGCTTTTTTGCTTGCGCCGTAGCCACTATTCTTACCCTCGTCCAAACTGTCTATACTCTCAAAGATGCTGTCCTGGCCAAGTTCAAGTGCTATTTTCTCAGAAGCCTCTTTTCCGTTCTTATCGCCAAAATCACTCTGTCCGCTTCCTTCCTGATCCAGCGCATTAGTATCCGTATTCCCATTTAAAGTTCCGTCATCTCCGGCAGGACTCCAGTCTTCGTATTTATCCTCTATACTAATTCCGTCATCAGACGCAACAACACCATCTGCCACATAATACATTCCATCAGAATTATCAACCGTGGTCATCATAAAATCATCATCATTGTTCTTTACCATTCCGCTCATATCGAAGCCAAGCTTGGTGTAATTATCATAGATGATCTGGGTAAGCGTACTAAGCCCCTGGGGCTTATCATAGGGCAGCTTAAGTCCATAGGTATTCAGATACATAACTATTGGGAGCAGTATTCCGACAAAAGAGATTGCCAGCGACCTGACAGTCATTATAGATTTCTCATCCTTTAAGTTGAGAATATTCAGAACAAAGGCAAAAACAGAGGGAATTAGTCCCACAAAGCCAAAGGATGTAATTAGACCCAGTATAGATATTATCAGAGC
Organism: Butyrivibrio sp. VCB2006; assembly: GCF_000420945.1. Taxonomy (GTDB): domain Bacteria; phylum Bacillota; class Clostridia; order Lachnospirales; family Lachnospiraceae; genus Butyrivibrio. The sequence continues at coordinate 273,753 of NZ_ATVX01000001.1, read as the reverse complement.
AATTGTTGTTATATGCATGAAATTCCCTCTCATTTTCTGTGCATATTTTACAAAAATTATTTCAATATAAATGTCAATACTTGTATCTATTTATTTTTGTACTACAATATATTGTAGTTAAGAAATGATTTTTATTTCGTATGTATTGTTGTATGAGGAGGGTGTAGATTATGAGTAATGTTGCTGATATTGAGGCGCTTGATTCAAGTGTTATTCGCAACATCCTTCGCTCCATGGCCAATGAACACTGGTCAGTAGCTGAGGCATTGGACGAGTACGATATTCCGGAAGAGCTTCGTAGTGAGTATGAATCTCAAATTGAAGAATGCTTTGTAGATTGATTTCTACAATCACTAGTTGAACTATCAGACCGCTATGATCAGCGGTCTTTTTTTTCGTCCTTTAAAAGGTCCATTCCCACATCGTAGACCTTGCCTTCACAGGCGTCTATAAGCCACTTAGCCATGGTTATTCCGTTTTCAGTAAACAAAAGAAAATGCGGCTCACGGACACTGGTATGCACTGTTCCGCCCATGGTAATAAGCGGTATCTTCCAGTCGTCTATGAACATTCCAAACTTTGGTGTGATCTCCTTTAGCTCTTTTACCATTTCCTGAAGCTGCTTGTAGTATTCAAGCTGAACATCCTGATCAGTCTTGTACTTCTTGTTGATAATATCGTTGTAATAAGCGCTCAGAAGATAATCGTAGATAGAGCTGGAGTATAAATATCTGAACCTGTCACCATACTTGGCATAAAGAGCCTTGTACCAGTCCAACGTAATATTCTCGGTGTGAATTGCTTTCCAGGTGGCCTCCTTGGTCATCCAGATATTCTTGGCAGTCTTCCTCCAGTTCTTGTACAAAAGCTGCCCACTGTCAGAAAACAGCGTAATATTCCTAGCTTTTGGATAATAGTCATCAACTATCTCACCTGCAAGAGCAGGAACTGCAAAGGCTCCGGCGGAATTACCAGCTATCAGGAGTGTACTTGGATTTGGAAAAAGAGATTTGGCAATCTTCATACTCTCAAGAAAATTCACATATCCATGAAAATGAAGAATGTTGTTCTGGCCATCCTCACCTACATAAGGATAATCATTATTACCTACATGGAAATCCCCTGTAGCATAGGTAATTACAACAAAACCCCAATCCCTGAAAGGATTCTTGTCTGTGATAATATCTGTAATTCCCACATTGATATTCATTATCTGAGTAAATGGGCGCAGGTTATTCCAATAGTAATTGGGAAGACCTGCAGCAACTTTGCCGCCTGTTACAGGTCTTGCCGCTGTATATTCGTTGTAGGCAACACCACCTCCGGACAGGAACACGCACAGTTTGTCCGGATCGGCTAGTTTCACGTAAATATGGTACTCAGAGCCATCTCCTGAAAGACCTTTTTCAAGGGGCACCTTATACCAGGTCATCTTCTCAGGTCTTTCGGGAAGGTCCGGGGCCTTAAAAGAACTCTCTTCTATAGCCTTACCAATTCTGTTTTCTACAAAGTCACCAACCTTGGAAGCAAAGACAATTCCACGTTTGAAGTTATTTTTATTAAGTCCGTCCTTTAGACTCATGGTTGTCTCCCACTAGTAATTGATGATAATCATCACATGTTGAACATTTTTTCCGATGCTCTCTTAAGATCTCTGAATCTGAAGATAATAAGCCCGGCTATAAGGATCAAATAAACCATGATCACGCAAACTGCGGGCCAGGTAAACTTATTCATACCGTTTCTGATGAATATTATCTGCAAAAGAGCCATCACAAGATCAAGCACCAGATAAAGAATGTATTCATCAAGTCTTAGCTTAAGAATCTTGGCTGTAACTATCGTTACTATAGCAAGGCCCAATAGCGTACTTGGTATCATCCACATCACGCTCCAGCCAATAAATCCCGTTCTAAGATCTACGTAAACATCGACTATTATGGCCACTATAACTTCAAAGGTAATAACTTTGATCAGATTATTTCTGATGTACATAGTGGTTACGATAGTTGCCCATCCAACCAGTATTCCCAGCATAGTAACGCCGATAAAAGAATATCTGCCGTCAGTCATATAGTTGATTGTTCCAAACACAATCTCAGAAGCAATAAACAAAAAGGTAACTATCTTAAAAAGTGTTATACTGCTGACCTTTTTCTTTTTCAAAGTTGGGAAAGGAGCTTCCGGCTCTCCATCTGTCTGTTTGAGCTGTCCCTGGCATAATGGACAGCAAGCCTTTCGGCCTCTTATATTAACCTTACATTTAGGACAATACTGCATTTTTTACTCCTTGTCGTAATCATTTGTTCCAAGCTCTACTTCCAGGCCCATCTCTGTGAGGCACCTGAAGAAATTAAGCATACTCTTGTGAGTCTTGTAGGGTGAGCATTCACCGAAGGTAAGCCTGTCCTTGTAAGAGCAAACTGTAATCTGCTGGCTTGCTGCAGTCATGAACGCACTAAAGCCCTCAATATAATCTGCAACCTCCTCAGGCATCTTGATCTGTCCGAGGTTTGACATCGAACTTGTAACGCCCTTCTTGGCCGCTCTGTCAAAGTAGCCTATGCCTAAATCCTTGATTGGAAGCGGAATCATCTTGATTCCAATATTATGCTCAAGAGCCGCATAGGAATTCATGGTTTTCTCAATATTGTCCGGGGCAAGCTTTTCTTTGAAATCCTTATCAACCTTGCTGATAATACTGCTCATCTGTCCGTCATAATCCGCCGGATCATAATCAATATTGATAACTCCAAAGAAATTTCTGCTGGTTCCGGATTTGAAGTACTGACGAAGATTAACAGGAACACTGACAACAATATGCTTTCTTCTCTGTGCCCTGTTCATGCCTTGGATAATTGCCTTGATATACACTGCAACACACATAACACCTACTGTAGTGTTGTTCTCATGGGCTATGTCAAGGAACTTCTTGGCAGATATTGTGCCCTCAATCAAATGAGGCAAAAGATTGTCATCAATCTCACCATTTAACTGGTAAGCCTTGACTGAACGCATCTCCTTCAGCTGTTTCAGACCCTTTTGTTTGCTGTAAAAGTCCGTGAAAGCATCCACGTTTTTTTCCTCAATGGAAAACTCATCTGTGGGCTTAATATCAGCATCTATGCCATGCTTGATCACAAGGTACCTTGTCAAAAGATTTTTGAAGAACATGAATGCTCCTGTACCATCCGCCAAAACATGGAACATTTCCAGATTAATTCTGTTGTTATAGTAATTTACTCTATACAAAAGGTTCTTACGTCCCGGAATATACAGCGGAAGACAGGCCGGTGTATTCTCCTCCTCCACTATCTCCCGAAGGTCACTTTCTTCCAGGTAATACCAGAATGCCCCCCTGTGCAACACGCAGTTAAAGATAGGAAATTCTTCTATAATTTCATCCAGAGCCTGCTGCAGAATGTCTTCGTCCACCTGCTCAGTCAGCTGACAGGTAAGTCTGAAGACTCTGGTATTTGCGCCTTTTGCAGTTGATGGTACAATTTTGGCCGCATTATCCAGTTTGTACCAGTTGTTACTCTTTTCCATTCAGTTATGATTCCTTTTTAGTATTCTCTAGTCTTTCAGTCACAACATCCATAGACCCCCGGCTCATTCTGTAGATAACATCCTCCAGGGATATAAATTTCTTGTTTCTGATAAATTTCAGATATTTAGGTGTGAATCTCATCTTGATACCCTTAGGCTCAATTCCGGTATTCACCTTACTCTGAATTGTATCGCAGGTATCTGTTGCATCGTGAGTCATGCTCTTAGAAAGAATGCACAGAAGTGTTCCTGCCGTACGTACAAGTCCCTCAATATTAGGGTCTTCAGACACATCAAGAGATTGGAGTGCCCCAACGGACCATCTTTTCAGGTTATGGTAAATGCCATATTCAAGATCAAGCTCCACAAGCTTCTCATTAGTGCCATCATATAGCCAGACTTCATTGCCTTTAACAAACATGTCGCTTACCTGGAAAAGACCTCCCTCAAAGGGGAACTTGATTCCACAGGCATCACACCCTGTAAGCAGAACATTGGAATTTATTTCGCTTACCCTGTTTTCGTTTTCAAACTCATCCTCATCTATGGTGAAGTTAGGTTCTTCTATTTCTTCCAGATTAGGAGCTTCATCGGTTGGCTCTACATAGATTGTAGGCGCCTTCTCTTTTACCTCCTCTAAAATCTCATCGGCTTCATCATTCTTCTTGGAGATTCTGGCCTTCTCTTCATGCCTTATGAGATATGAACCAAAGCCCGGAGTCTGTACTGTGAATCTGTCGGTTCTACACTCTTCGAAAGGACCGGCTACAGGGTTAATGCCTCTTTTCCTTCCGAAATAATCTCTGTCAAAAATTATCTCTGTTCCGTCAGGATTTTCGAATCTTGCCTCCGGTTCAAAGGCAACTCCCAAAACAGCAGAGTTAACAGGCATAGTTATATTTCTAGGCAGATACTCATAGAGATTGGTATGAAGTGTATATCTGCCCTCTTCTTCGTCGATATAGAAGCTTATCTTGTGGTCTTTGTCCACATGGCACTTCTCAGTATCGCAGGGCCTTGCCCCGTTAAAATATGCATTACCTGACATGTAAACAGGCAAGTGATCATAGTAATGATCCTTGGAACCCTTATCTTTTTCTGCGCCCTTATAAAAGCCCGAGAAATACTCAGAAGCAGTCGGATAAGCATTATATGGGCATGTTCCGCAGATGAAATTATTCTTGTCGATAGTATCAGCATCCTTGGATACACAGTACTCCAAAAGATCCTGACGCACGTTCCTCTGCAGGAAAATGTTGTTATAGAATCTGGCATCACCATGAAGAATTGTCATAAAGCCTGCAATCTTGGTAGAATGTGGCACATGATATGGTGTGTACCTGTTTGTAGCAAATCTTTTACCACCGTTGTCTGTTCCGTTTCCAACATAGGTAAAAGAGCCAGCGATAAAGTTATGTACAAAGGCTATTCCCTGGGTACTGAGCCTGCAGGCAATATCCGACAGTAGCAGGTTATGATCCACGATAGTCGGGCCATGAGATACCTCTACAAAGATATCTTCTCCAAGGGAAAGACCATTGTCAATGATGGTCCCCTCCGGTGGCACGTTGTCATGCAGGAAGTTCTGACTTACTCTTGTGCCCTGGGCCTCCCAGTCAAGCCAGATTCCCCTTGTACAATGATCAATGTGGTTACGTCTTATTATGGTGTCGATTGCAGCATGAAGTTTAATTCCACCAATCTCAGCACCTGCAAGGTTATGCTTGTTGTTAATATGATGAATATGGTTATCTTCAATTACGCAGAAGGCTCCGCCAAGATGTCCCACAATACCCGTCTGACCACAGTCATGAATATCGCAGCGCCTTACAATGTGGGATCCAACATTCTCTTTATCCCAGCCATCATTTACAGCCTGGCACACAGCATCTCTTTGGGTCTGAGTTCCATCTTTTACCCAGTTTGTGGTCCACTTATTGTTATTGCCCTTCTGATAATACTTGCCCAGAGAGATACCACTGCACTTCGACTCGCAAATATCGCAGTCCTCAATGATCCATCCTTTGGACCAATGGGGACCTATCATACCTTCCTGAACAGCTGTAGGAGGCGCCCACTGGGTTGCAGCGCACCTGATGCTAAAGCCTGATACTGTAATGTAATCAAGCCCCTCTTTTTCTGGATAAAAACAAGCCTTTCTGACTGATAGCTCGACATTTTCTATATTCGGATTCTTACCTTGAAAATTAGCATAGATAACGGTCTCATCGTTCTCCTGGGCTGTATACCAGACATACTCTGTAAAGCCGGGATCCCAGGACCTCTTGTCTTTCATGGGATGCATGCATGTATTTAAATCAAAAACCTCATACATGGATTTGCCGTTTAAATATATATCTCCGGTGTGGGGAATGTTGTCAGAAGCTGAGAACCAGTCCCCATGAACAGTATCCACGTAAGGGTTGTAGTTTCCAAAGAAGCTATTAGGAATTCTGATTCTCCAAACATTTTCAAACTGCTCAAAACCGCGCAGTTCTTCCGCACCTGTGATTATAGCCTCAGATCTTGAGGTAGAAATATATGTGATTCGCTTATCCTTAGTACCGGAATTAACCGGTTTAACCCACTCTCTGTATATTCCAGGGCCAACAAATACTGTATCACCTGCATTTGCAAGCTGTGCAGCTTCCTGTATGGTCTTAAATGGGTGATTAACAGTTCCATCACCACTCCGAAGCACATTACCAGCTACATATATCTGCATATATACCCCCTCCTTCAAGTCCGCGAACCCATGCTTAAAATGGATTCCTATAAATGAATTATTCTAAGAACGAGAACAAGATTTACATACATAATAATTATATCATGTTTTATGCACTTCTTTTGCTGATTAGGATTTTTCAATATTGATATTTTCTGTATAAGTTATTTTGCAAATTACATCTTTAATGAATACGTTCAAATGCTATATAATATTACTTACTAAGTGTAAGGAGTTAAGCTATGGGACGAATGAAATACATATATGCAATAGCAATACTAGCAGGATTCATACTGGCGGGACTGCTTGTCAGTTCTTTAGGTAGATTATTCTAATTTCTCTAAGATAAATAGTAAGGCCGAAACCATGATGGTTTCGGCCCTTGTTATTTCAAATTCTATTTTTATCTTAACCGGCGTTTAGTTTCTTTTGCTTGTAAAGATCAGAGTCAGCTCTTGCAATGAATGACTGTATTGAAACAGGCTCTGAGAAGTCATACTGCGCTATTCCCACACTCACATTAAGTGGATATGACAAGCTGTGTTCTCCGCTGATCTTTCTTACATTTGTTCTGATCTGTTCTGCAAGCCATGTAGCTTCTGCCCTATATCCCATTTCAGCAACAACTACAAATTCATCTCCGCCATATCTTGAAACAAAGAATCTGTTTCTTGGTCCCTGACATGCACTCTTGATTGCATCTGCAATCATAACCAGAGCATTGTCACCTTCTATATGACCGTATGTATCGTTAATGCCTTTAAACTTATCAACATCAATTATCAAAAGAAATAGTGAAAGCCCGGGGTCAGGATTCTTCATTTTCTGTGTCAGATATTTGTACATCTGATTTCTGTTGTTGACCTGCGTAAGCGGATCCAAAGAAATAAGGTTATCCTGAATTGAGGTGTAAACGTAGAACACCGCTGCTACAGCTCCGTAACACAAAAATGGTGCTCTCCAATAGGCAGCCTGAGCAATACCCAAAACAATAGGTGCGATAGGGAAAAATCCTATCATGAAATACAGATTTCGCTCTGCATATTTGTCCTTGTTAAATGCCCTTCCAAAAGCTTTTACCGACGCTGCTATCATATATCCAAAAGGAACTATGATAAGAATTACATAAAGCCTACCGCCTACAAGTGCTCCGTTCTCATCTACATAATATGCCAGTCCGGTTCTGTACGCTGTTACACACAATATAGTTGATAGCCAGACAGGTATACTCAAAATAAGCTTTGTAGCATTACTCTCTATAGCCTTGTTCTTCTGAATTGCCTCCGAGAGCAAATACCATTGATAAGCCGCAATACCAAGTAACACATAGGTAAAAATATTGGATAGGTACAATAAAGGTTTGGTGGAAGCAATGATTCCCCCATCAACGATTGACCAAAAGATTTCAGCTCCGAAATAAAGCATCAGAACAAAAATCAGATTCCCCAAATATACCTGTGATAGCTGTTTATTGACGCTGTTATGTATTTTAAAAAGGACGATACCAAGTAGAAATATACTTGCCACTTGCGCCATCACATAATAAAAGACGTATTCCAAAGTCTATCCTCCGAATTGCCAATGTAAGAACAATTTTAGCACTTTTAAAAATATGTGTGACAATGTTTATGCATTATTTATACATTTTTTATAAATTAAAACGAAGAGCTCTCACCCTTCGTTTATGCTCCATTTGCAATTGCAGAAAGTGCTTCAAACTCTGATTCATAAACCCCTCCCATAGCTGCCAGATCTTCCCATGTATACCATGCTCCGCTTAGCTGAACTCCCCTGATAGATATGTCTGTTGCTATTACCATGAATGGCTTGTGATTAACCACAATATAGCAAGTCCTGTTAAGTCCAAAGGGAGTTACGAATACATGGCCTGTATCTATCAAATGATTGATCTGATCAATTGTGTAGTTCTTATTTAACGGTTCCGTCCTGATCATATTAATTCATCCCAATCTTTACATAAATGGAAGCTTCACAAAATCTTCTATAGGCACAGGTACAGAATAGAAGTACCCTTGATAAGATGATGCTCCAAAAGACTTAACTGCATCCCTTATAATGCCCGATTCCACACCTTCAACCGTTATGTGTAATCCCATTTTCTGTGCGCAGGTTATTATTGCCTCAGCTACAGCCTGTTTACGTATGTCCTCTGCTATTCCGCTGACAAAAGACCTGTCAATTTTGATTCCCGACACAGGTAAAACCAAAAGAAGTTCCATAGCCGAAAAACCTGTGCCAAAATCATCGATAATAGTATCAATGCCTTGAGATTTCATGAAAATAATCTCATTTCTAAGAAAATGCTTGTCAAGTATTGTACATCTCTCAGTAAGTTCTACTTTAAGCCTATCAGCAGGAAAATCCAGCTCTTTTATCAAATTAGCAAAATCTTTTCTGAAATTCGATCTTTCAAGCTGAGTATAGGAAAGATTTATGCTCAAGTTCAGGTCAGGTCTGACTGTCAGAACATTCTCCTTCCAAAATCTCATTGCATTCTCGGCTATCCATAATCCCAGGTCGTAAAAAAGCGGATCATCTTCCAGCCAGGCTATAAAATCCGCCGGAGAAACATTTCCGTAAGGATCCTTTTTCCATCTAACCAGTGCCTCTGCGCCTTTTAACGACTCAGTTTCTGCATCTATAACCGGCTGGAATACAAGCGAAAATCCGTCGCAATCTTCCAGTATGCTATTCCTAAGAGCATTTAATAATACAAGCCTTTCATGGCTCTTATCCATAAGGCTGTTACTGAAGGCATTGATTTCTCCATGTTTCTCGTACATGGATTCCTCAAGTCCTCTAAGACCATTAGAAAAGACAGTATGCTCATCAACAGCAAAGTTCGTAACTTCCGTACAGGAAGCCCCGAGCATTATGGCAACATGTGTTCCATCAACAGTAATTGAATATCTTCCGTAATCAGCCAGTTCTTCATATATCTCTTTTAACTGGCTTAGTTTTAATTCTGTGGAAACTACTGCAAACTTTGTGCCGCCTGCTGAAAAGACCTCGGCATCATCAGTGTATTCCAACAGTTTTTCTGCGAAATTCTTGATTACTTTGTTTCCAAACTCATATCCATAAACATTATTGATATCTATAAAGTTATAAATACCAATAAAAAGAATGTTGTATCTTTGCTTGTCTTCTTTGTAATCAGCCAAGGTTTCAATCAGTTTTTCCTTGGTGTACAGATTGGTAACATTATCATATTCGCTGGCAATACCATGATTTATTATTGTGCCCGCAAAAAACAGAGGAGTATTATCGTCATCACGTATCACTTTTCCTCTGCATGTTACTGCTACGTACTCTCCGTATTTATTTCTGGCTCTGTAAACTAAATCATGGGAATCTGTTCTGCCGCTAAATACATCCTCAAGCGACTGATCATACCTTGCCCTGTCCGAAGGATGCACATGCTCAGCCCATATCAGTCCGGCATCTTCGATACGATCTGAAGGAAGTCCAAATTCCTCCACGCACTCCTTAGACCACCTGGAATACCCGGTTTTTATATCCGATAAAAAGACATAACTTCCCTTATTGTTATTGGCTAAAATCTCGAAAACTTTGCTTAAAAGAGTAATCTCTTCCATTTTCATCCCCACACAAAAAATGCCAAATAGTATAAGTAAATTATACTATCCGGCATAATTAGTGTAAATTCGTTTATGTTTATTTAATATTTCACATTTTTTATTTAGAATAATTTCGCTCACCAAAGATTCCGGTGCCCACTCTTACGAAGGTTGCGCCCTCTTCGATAGCAACTTCATAGTCTCCCGTCATACCCATTGAAAGAGTATCCATATTTACTCCCGGAATATTCATAGCGTTAATTTCATCCTTCAGTTTACGAAGTCCGCTAAAGAAAACTCTGTTTGTCTCAGGTTCCTCTGTATATGGCGCTATGGTCATAAGTCCGCGAATCTTAAGATGTTTGTTGACACTTATCTCTTTTACAAAATCAGGCGCTTCCTCCGGAGTGATGCCAAACTTGGTGTCCTCATGAGCCATATTAACTTCTACAAGTACATCCATAACAATGTCATGTTTGGCTGCCTGTTTCTCAATTTCATCCGCAAGTTTCACATTATCAACGGAGTGGATCATGCACGCAACTCCAGGAAGATACTTAACCTTATTGGCTTGAAGATGTCCAATCATATGCCAGAACAATGGCTCTTTGATCTCAGCAGTCTTATCTCTTATTTCCTGAACCTTGTTTTCGCCAAATACAGTAATTCCGCATTCCATAGCCTGTCTTATATCACTTACAGGTTTAGTCTTGCTGACTGCAATAAGTGTAACTTCGCTTCTATCTCTTCCGGCCCTTTTGCAGGCTTCTTGAATATTCTTCTCAACTATTTCAAGGTTTTCTTTTATCATTGATGTTCTCTCTCCTAATGTCCAAATAATCTTATGTCTAACCAGCATCTTGGTAAAAACGATATTTTCTTGCTAAAATAACATGCCCATTATATCATATTTATAGGCGGTTATTACGCCTTTCTATATTAGTTTGTATTATCAGCCAACAATTTCCGATCCTAAGTTTCAGTGGGGGAATCAATGAACATCAACGATATTGCAGCCGGATCCGAAGTAAAAATTCATGCATCCATAAATCAGCATAACGTTGTTCTTATGACAGAGGCCATTTTTGGTGTCAACGCAGGCCTCCTTGTGAAGCCAATGGAATACTTTGGCAAATATATGCAATTTCTAGAGCCCTCTCAGATTCAGATTCGCAACAAAAGAGATGGCAGAATCTATAAATTCATGTCTACATCCGTAACTCCCGTCAAAACCAGATACGGCAATTTTCATCTTATACGCTGCTCTTCTTCTCTTGAGCCTGAAAACGAGCGTAAAGCGGAGCGCTTTTTCCTGGAAAAACTCGGAGTTTTCAGAACCAATGGCAATTCCGCAACTATTAAGAACTGTATTGTTCATGATATTTCCATGAGAGGAATGTCTCTGATAGTAGATAATGCCACCAAGGTAAGGGTTGGGGATCAGATTGATGTAACCTTTAGATACGGTGAACTGCTCCATCAATACGAGGTCACAGCCACTGTGGTCAGAATGTTCTCCGTTTCTGACAGACCTGCGCTAGGCTGCAGTATTTCCAACATGAACGTAGACCTCATTGGTCTTCTTAATACCAAAAAGAGTGAAAAGTACGGAACTCCGGAAGATTCCGGCATCATTGCTACTCCAATCAGGGAGGATATTATTCCTACTGATCTTAATCCTGATATTACCAAGGAACAGCAGATTGTGGAGGTTGAAGAGGACCTTGCAAGAAACATTATCCCTGAAAAGAACTCCCCAAACAGGAGAATTTCTTCTTCCAATCCTCTTGATCCTGCTAATCTGGAACACATAAGCCGTGAGCCTAAAACTCTTCGTGAGCAAAAGAAAGAAGCCCGCATGAAGGAACAAGCTAAGGCTATTGAGAATCTCCTGGACCTTCGAGATGTGTAAGTTCAAAAAGAGCGAATGCGAAGGACAAGCAATTACAATTGAATATATTTCTATAAACAGAAAATAAGAATATAAAAAATACATGTTTAAACGATTTTGGTGCTATGTATCCGAGGCCACCGTTGTGGGCTCGGAGGAATGCTTAGCACCATGAGGCTTAAACATGTATTTTATATTTGAATTTTCGTCCTATTACATCTTCATTGCGATGTCCCAAGCGCCCCAAACAGCGCTACGAACATTTCCTACCTTCTTGCAATCGCCGAGAAGGTGTACATTCTTGGCAGCCTCAAGAAGAGGTGTTGCGTGATATCCAACAGACATAATTACATTATCTGCAGGAAGTGTTACTGTTCTGCCATCACCTGTTGTGATGACTACGCTGTCTTCCTTAATTTCCTGAACGGAAGCCTTAAGATATACAGGGACCTTGTTGGTCTTGAAGCAGTCACGAAGATAGCTTGTGTTAGCAAGACACATATTCTTAACTGAAATGAGATCATCCTTCATCTCAACTATCTGAGGATTCTTGCCCTTTCTGAACAGATCAAGAGCAATTTCACATCCTGTAAGACCACCACCAATGATAACAACATTCTTACCAACCTTCTTTTTATCCAGAAGATAATCTGTTGCATCCATAGCATAATCAGCTGCTCCCGGAATAGGAATACGATTAGCCTCCGCACCGGTTGCAATAATATATTCATCGGCCTGCGGAAGTGAATCAGCCTTAACCTCAGTATTCATATGAATCTCAACGCCAAGCTTACGGAGCTGACGTTTCTGCCACTCAATAAGAGCTTTGTCTTTTTCCTTGAACTCAGGAGCTGCAGCAGCGATAAATACACCGCCAAGCTCATTTGTCTTTTCATAGATTACAGGCTCATGTCCGCGAAGAGCAAGGATTCTTGCTGCTTCCATACCGCCGATGCCGCCGCCGATAATAGCAACCTTTTTAGGGTCCTTGGCAGGAATTACGCGATATTTTTTGCTCTGCATACTGCGAGGGTTAACTGCACATTTGCACATTCCCGCAGATTCGGAAAGATCCTGGTCATTAGCACTGTTACCGTGCTTGGTAAGGTTAAAGCAGGCTGTATGACAGCAGATACATGGACGAATATCTGCCTCCAGTCCACGTTCCAATTTAGCAACCCACTTGGGGTCAGCCAGAAACTGACGACCAACAGCCATAGCATCTATATCCCCGTTCTTAATAGCCTTGGCTCCGGCATCAGGTTCCATCTTGCCGGCACAGACAACAGGAATATCAACAAACTTCTTGATATGAGCCACATCCTCAAGGTTACAGTTCTGTGGCATATACTGTGGTGGATGAGCCCAGTACCAGGCATCATAGGTACCATTATCGCAGTTGAGCATGTCATAGCCAGCATCCTGCAGGTACTTGGCAGCCTTCTCAGACTCCTCCATATCACGTCCGATTTCCTCAAAGTCCTCTCCAGGCATAGCGCCATACTGGAAGGCCTTGGTCATGGAGCGCACAGAATAACGAAGAGAAACAGGGAAGTCCTCTCCGCATTTTTTCTTGATTTCTTGTACAATTTCTACAGCAAAACGATATCTGTTCTCAAAAGATCCGCCATATTCATCTTTTCTATGGTTGGTATAACCAAGAGTAAACTGATCAAGAAGGTATCCTTCATGAACAGCATGAACCTCTATACCGTCAACTCCTGCTTCTTTGCAGAGTCTAGCAGTCTCACCGAAGGCATATACAATGTCATGAATCTCGTCAACTGTAAGAGGTCTTGTCATGATGTCATCAGCCCATCTGTTAGGAAGAACTGAAGGCGCAGCTGTCAGATACTCAGGGTCAACATAAGGTTTCGCAACCTTGCCCAGAGCCTTGTTCCTGATAAGGATTGCAAGAGAATCTGTCATGGCAAAAGACCTTCCGAATCCTGCAGTTAACTGTACAAACATCTTCGCACCTGTGCCGTGAAGCTGATCCATAAAGCCAGCAAGCTGCTTAAACTTGCCGGGATTCTGATACAGCCATTTGCCGCCCAGCATATCTTTTACCGGCGCAATTCCAGGAATTACCAGGCCGCAATCGTGCTTGGCAACCTTAAGAAGGAGTCTTGCAGCCTCTTTGTCAAAATGGCTTCCCCCGGGCTCCATCCATCCAAAAATACATGTTCCACCCATAGGCGCCAGAACAATCCTGTTTTTTATTTCTAGATTTCTGATCTTCCAAGGCGTGAACAATGCTTCATACTCTTGTTTCAAACCTTCTATACCCCCTTATCTATGGTCTTCTCCGGTATTATCCCGGATTCTAATAATGCCCCAAATAATTCTTACTGCTTCTTTTTGCCAAGATGCAGTTCCTTCATACCCTCTACTTCATCGCAGACAGGCTTCATGCTGCAATGTCCGCAATCGGTAGGCATTCCGTCCAGAATATGTGTCAAGGTCTTGGTTATGGTATCAGCCTTGTCTGCATTAGGCATCAGCTTTTCTACCAGCTCTTTTTCTGTTATAAAGATAACCCTTACCTTCTTGACCTCGGGAACCTCTTTATATTTTTTGATATAAAGAGCTCCAACCTTGGCAAAGTTAATTCCATTTGAGAAGGCACCCTGGCTGATTCTGATCTGCTCCTGATTGCTGCGGGCTGATACTCTTACCATGTAGCCCTTTGGAAAAACGTGATACCTTACGAACTCAAGATTTCTGATAGCAGCAAAAGCTATTTCAGTATCCTGATCTTCCTTAAGATCCTTCGTATCCAAAATAACTATTCTTGCAAAAGCAGTATTTCCTTTAATCTCATTAATATCAGGTCCATAGACTAATACTTCGTCTTCTGTGACAATTCCTGATGTAGACACAAGCGTGTAATTCACTGAGGGCTCTCCTCCTGCCCCAAGTTCAAGGGCAACGTCCCTCTGCATAATAAATTCACTGCTTTCATTGTCTTTCCAGGAACTGCCGGCATACGGATATTTTTTTACCCCGTCTAAGTCTCTGTAGGACTCCAGAACTTCCATGGTGTCCGATATAATGCCGTCATACAATTTCATGTTATCTAAATTCCTTACTATAAATCATATTTCTGACAGTCAGCCTTTCTGTTATATCAGAATCTGACATCAGCTTTCTTTCGATCAAAAATCTTGTTAACAACAGTATAAAGCCATGCCATCAACTTCTGATCAAGATTCCAGAAATAGATAACAAACAAAACACCGGTGATAATTGTCAGCACTTTTAAGATAGTGCCTATAATCTTGAGAGCTTTACTCATGTTTTATCCTCTCTTTTTCTTATTTAGCAAGGCCTTTCTGTCTTGCGTACTCAGCAGCGCCAAGGGCACCCATAAGCTGAGGATCGATAGAAAGATTAACAACCTTAAGCTTAAGTACCTGCTCAATAGCAGCCTTAAGACCATCATTCTTAGCACATCCACCGGTAAGTGTGATGGAATCTGTAGCTCCGGCCTTCTTACTCATTACGAAGCATCTCTTAGCAACTGCCATCTCGATACCAGCTGCAATCTCGTCCATAGGCTTTCCTTCACCAACAAGGGTGATAACCTCAGACTCAGCAAAAACAGTACACTGAGCTGTGATAGGAATAACGTTCTTGGCCTTAAGAGAAAGTTTAGAGAAGTCCTCAAGACTCATCTCGAAGGATCTTGCCATAGCCTCAAAGAATCTACCTGTTCCGGCAGCACACTTATCGTTCATGGCAAAGTTCTTAACTGTTCCGTCTGTATCAATTGCAATACCCTTAACGTCCTGACCACCGATATCGATGATAGCCTTAACGCTTGGATTTGTTACATGTACGCCCATAGCATGACATGAAATCTCAGAAATGTTCTCATCAGCAAATGGAACCTTGTTACGTCCGTATCCTGTACCGATAAGGTATGTAAGGTCCTTGGAGCTGTTAAGTTCCGGAACCTGGCTTACAACTTCCTTCATAGCCATCTCTGCAGATTCCTGTGCAATAATCTTACTCTTCAAGGTAGTATTAGCTACCATCTTGCCTGTCTCGTCAATAATTACAGCCTTTGTGTAAGTTGATCCTACGTCACATCCACCAAAATATTTCATTCTTTTATACCCTTTCATTTCAAAAAATTTGATTTGTGCAAGCACATCATTATATGACTTTCCATCCCTATATCACCACGTTGTATCATCCTCAAAATCCTCCAAAGAAGGATCTACAGGTTCTGCCTTCATTACTGTTCTCATGAACTCATTGACCTGAGCACGCATATCTTTTCTTGATACCGTTCTAGGATCCATAAGATCGTGAGAAACCCATAAAAGCTTAATTCCGCGCTCTCTTGCCTGATCTTCGAAAAGTCCCTGTACTGTAGCCATGTTCTTGCAGGATACATGCTGGTACATAAGTACGAAATCAACATTCCACTGTTCGCACTGTCTCCAAAGCTCTGTTACTACGTGATCATAACCACCGTTGGTGTGTCTTCTCATGACCATACGCTCATAGAGTCTTGCAAGATCCTTAAGTGCCTCGTCCTGATTCTGGGTTTCCAGAGGCTTGGTAAAGTTAAGTGATTCCATCTCTACCAGAATATCTACTCCCCAACAGTTAGCCATCCAGTTGGAGAAGTTTGCGTAGTAGTGAGCAGGGATTGACCAAACAATTGCCCTGTACTTCATCTTGCCACGCCATGGCTCATCCTTCATCTCATAGGCCTTCTTCATGAGTTTGTCTACATTGTAGAAGGTCTTGATAATTCTGGGATCCAGACCACCATCCATCTCGTAGTTCCATTTGCGGAACAGCTCGTAACATGGTCCGATGAGCTGAGGATTCGGAGTCTGATTGATTTCCCACTTTTCAAGCTCATACTTGGTCTCTATATTGAATCTCTTCATAGCAGCAAAGTAAGCATCCCAGTTCCACTTTGCTCCGGTGTTATCTTCGATAAACTTAATGCAGCCCTTGATATCTTTAACCGCTGCATCCATTAAGGATTCATCCTCATATCTAACTGGGAAAGCCAGGTGATATGTAGGAAGATCTCTAAATCTACGACTTGTATAAGATGATGCCATTACTGAACCATCACAGGGCATCGAACTTGAAATGAAGCATGCTCCCATGTGAGGAAGGGCATCAATTACAGCAGCACCGCACTCCGATGACGGAACCGGACAGGTATCCGACGGCAGTCCGTATGACTCAACCGCATCGATATATGGCATGCAGGCCAGCTGATCAATCTCAGACAAAAGAAATACCGGCATCAGCTGATAAGGTATTCCGATAAGATCAGGGAAGCCTGCCATGATCTGTGACATTGTCATCTCATCAAAAAGAACTATCTTCTTGGAAAGCTCTTTGGAATTACCAACCTTCTCATCTGCCTTCATAAGAAGAACCAGGTTCTCGGCAACATATCTGAAGATTGAGTAGATGAGCTCGTGATGCATCTTGAGAGCTCGTCCTCGTAGTCCCAATGTATTCTTGTCCATAAATGAGTGACAGCAGAAGTAGGAAACCATCCATCTGTAATGTACTGCTCCCATCATGGCCGGAACAAGATCCTGTGAGAAAGTTGCAAGAAGCATTCCCCACATCTTGGCCCATTCATAGAAGTCAACACCTGTGTCCTTGACACCTCGCCACTCACGTCTGACTGTAGCCATCTTGCCATTAGCATATAGCTTACCAAGCTGTTTTTCTCCGTTCAGTACAAGGTCTTTAACCTCATCGGGAGACATCTGCTTAAGAAGATCAAGCTCATGGGTAAGACGCTTTTTGATACCCTTTGCATCCTTGCCGGCAGCCTTAGCCACATCGCTCCAGTCTGTCTCTTTTACCAGCTCCATGGCAATCCCGGCTATTTCCTTCATATTGGCAGCCTGGGCTTTCCAGTCGATATTATCCTTTAATCTGAAGTTCTTGGGATCAATGTATTTCATCACACTACCCCCTTCTTCCTGATATTCTTGATTTCAAGGGCTTCCACAAAGGCCTGGAACCTGGTGCGGAGCTGTCCTGAATTATGTACGTTGTAAGATCTGTCAATGGAAAGAGTAGGCCATCCGTACTCTTCTGTAAGGATATGACTTGCAAGAGGTCTTTCAAATGCCCAGAAATCGCAGTACTTGATCTGTTCATAAATGATACCGTCAGCCTTAAACTCTTTGGCCAATTTATCAACAGTATCTTTTCTCTGCTGAACCTTCTCCTCTGCCATGTATCTTGGGCACTCCGATGTAAGCATATAGTGTCTTGCAATCTGTCTTACGATATCTTCATCATCATTAAGCTTAATCTCTTCTCTTCCCGGGAAGGTTCCGTAGCAGTACCTATCGGCGACAACCATAGCTCCGGCATCTTCAAGAAGTCTTGTGAAATTAAGGTCATCAATTTCTGATCCGACAACCACAACTCTTGCCCTGAATTTGTTCTTATCATCTGGCTTTCTATCCTTGAGTTCTTCCAACGTTTCTTTTAACAAAGGAAGAATCTTGGCTGTAGGGCAAACATAGCTTGCCAGGCAGATCACATGATATTCATAGCCTGTGATTCTTGGATTATCTTCCTTGCGGAAGTCGCTGATGGCAGTCATAACACGGCACATCTCATTATGAAGCTCAACTGCCTTCCTGATTGCCTCATCTGATACATCAGTGCCAAGCTTCTCATGCATCACATCAAGAAGACGAAGCCTCATCTGGCTTGCCACCTGGTCAAAGTTGTACTCCTCAACCTTATAAGGAACATCCGTATGTGTTACAAAGAAGTGCGGCTTCTCATTGCACTTCAATATTTCCATATGCTCATAGCATCTGTTCATGGCTGAGCAGGCGTCTACACCGGCAATTCCATCAAGAAATCCGTAGCCTCCCTCAATACCATTTTCCAAAAGAGATCTGGCAAACTCACAGGTATAATTAGACATGTAATAGGTTGAAATATCTATTGAACCAACTCTGGGTGCTCGCATTCTTACTGAAAAACAGTTGTCTACATTAAGAAGCACCTCGGGCATGTGATAACAGGTGTAGCCAATGGCATATTTACCTTCATCCTGTGCCTCTTTGATCAAGGGATTAGATGCATCCTCCAGCCATTTTTCAAAGGTAATCATGTGCTTTAAGTCTTGCACTTTTTATCCTCCTTCCGCCTCAAATGACATTCATATTAGATAGTGCCCTTCGTGCACCCTCTAGAATCTCTGTATCTTTGGGTAGT
This sequence comes from Butyrivibrio sp. VCB2006, assembly GCF_000420945.1. Classification (GTDB taxonomy): domain Bacteria; phylum Bacillota; class Clostridia; order Lachnospirales; family Lachnospiraceae; genus Butyrivibrio. The sequence goes on along the minus strand of NZ_ATVX01000001.1, from coordinate 254,747 downwards.
TCAAAAACGCTTTTTCCTTCTATGTCATTCTCTGTCATGACATCATCAGGCTTAATAACAGCAACGACGGGAACTCCGCCAATCTCACTTTCTGTAACCTTATCAGGAAGTGGTGCTCTGTTTACAACAAGTCCTATCCTGTCATACATTACCAGATCATCAGCCACATTTTTGATGGTCTCAATGATCTGAAGCCCCTTACGACTCTGATCCGATACGCAGATAAGATGGGTAACCTTCTCAAGAACTCGCCTATTTATCTGCTCTATACCCGCCTCTCCGTCTATTACAACGTAGTCGAAATCATCAACCAGCATCTCGATAACCTTACGAAGATAAGTGTTTATAGCGCAGTAACAGCCTGCTGCTTCCGGCCTTCCAATCGCCAGAAAAGCAAAACCGTTTTTTTCTACCATTGTGTCATACAACTGGAATTTAGCTTCCGCCAGGATATCCTGCGTGTCCTTAAGTTTACCTGTTACGTCCTCTGCCACCTTCTTTCTAATTTCATCCAAGGTCAGCTCCGGTTTAACTCCAAGTGCTACTGATAGTCCAACAGCAGGATCTGCATCAATTGCAAGAATTTTAGAATTCGGATATGTATCCGTCAAAACTCGCACAATACAAGCCGAAAGAGATGTCTTGCCAACACCCCCTTTACCCGTAAGTGCGATAATCTTAGTATGTTCCCCCATGGAAAATACAATCCCCCTACCTAACAAAAATAACCTACTCCTATTTTAGCCTAAATTGATATTTTTTCACAGAGGATTTTGATAAAAATATATTGAGTTTTATTTTTCTAAATATCGTTCAAGTTTCCAAGAGATTATGCTATCATTAAGTTTAGGGTTAGCTACTGATATTCAGTGTTAGCGATTTTGAGGGATAAAACTAATAAGGGGGAATACATTTCATATGAAAGATCTCGTGCATATTTTTGAGCTCGAGGACCTGCTACAGGAAGCGAATAATGAGCTTATTCGCAAGGCCAAGAAAGATGGCAAAAGAGTGCTTGGTTATACCTGTTACTTTATGCCGGAAGTTCTTTTGGACCTTCCCGGCTGTGTGTCATGTCGTCTTCGCGCGCCTCGCAGTTCATCACCTGATATGGCGACCTATTACATGTCTAACCGCACCTGCATGTACGGCAGGTGTCTTTTGGAGCGTGCTCTCGAGGGCGGCTTCAATTTTCTTGACGCTCAGATGGCTACAGAAACCTGTACTGTAACCTGTAGATTCCAGGAGCATCTTCAGCTCATGGACATCATTCAGAATCCTGATTTCTTCTGTGAATTCACAGATGTTCCATTCAAGAAAAATGACAATTCAATAGATCATTTTGAAACTCAGCTTCAGGCTCACGTTCTTGATAAGCTAAACGAAAAATTCGGCATTGATACCAGTGACGAAGCACTGCTTACAGCAATCAAAGAGCATAACGAAGTATGCCGTCTCGTGAACGAAATCGGAAGCTACAGAAGGCTTGATGAGCCAACTATCACAGGAACAGAGTTTTCCATCATCATGCTCTCAACTCTGGTTTGTCCTAAGTACCTTATAATCGACAAGCTTAAGGATATTGCAGAGCAGCTTAAGACCAGAAAGCCTGATGAGAAAAAGACCTACAGATGTAAGGTGGTTCTCTCCGGCTCTGAAGAAGATGATCCAAACTTCATCAAACTGATTGAAGAATGCGGTGCTCTCGTAGTGGCTGATCGTCATTGCTATGGCTCAATTCCGGGACGTGAGGAGATTGTGGTAAAAGAGGGCGAGAAACCGCTCCACGCTATCGCAAGGCACTACCTTGAGACCAGCCAGTGTCCTCGTTTCATGGATCAGCACATCATGCGTGACCGCAAGCAGTTCCTTGCAGATGTCGTTAAAGAATACAAAGCCGACGGACTTATCATCTCCCAGATGAAGTTCTGCGAATACTGGAGCTATGAGCGTACAATTGATACTCTCATCTTCCCAAGAGACTTCGGAATTCCTGTTTGCTCTATAGAGAAGGAATACGTAAATAATGCTGTTGGCCAGTTAAGAACAAGATTCCAGGCCTTCGTGGAAAGTATCGAGCTTAAAAATATCCAGAACAGTAAGAACAATTCTGACAAGGAGGTTACAGCATGAAGCTAAAGGATGTTAAAGCTAAATACAGAGAGCTTTTTGTTGTAGAAAAGGCTCCCGAAGAAAAAAATAAACCCAAGGATTTAAAAAAGGCCGCCAGGGATTTCTGGTACGGCAAGCCTCATGAAGAAAGACGCCTTGGTGATCTCTACGTTGGAGATACCGGCCTTTACAAGCATCGTGAGTGGCGTGGATTTATGGATACCATGTACTACTTCAACATGATTTGGCTTTACAACTACGCTCACATGGTTGGTGATATTGTTAAATACGGCGATGGTCCAGAAGGTATTGTGGACTTTTTCAAAGGTACAATGCGCTATCGCTGGATGGGCCAGACCTATCTTACCGTTATGCACTGGTTTGACAGAGGTATGGAAGGGATGCGCGGCGAAGCCATGAAAGCTTCCGCCTGGCACTATCGTGGAATGGTAAGTGAAACCATTCGTCAGTTCCAGGAAATGTTCATTGCCGATAAAAAAATGCATGGCGGAAAAGAAGGCAAAAACTGGAGTAAGAACATCGCTCATAACGAGACTGTTGGTGGAAGCTTCTTCTATCCTTTCAGAGGACAGCTTGAAGATATTCCTCTTGAAATGATTCCGTACTTCGTTTCTGTTCATGTAAACAGCCACACTGTTCTTAACTATATTGACGCAGCTCAGTCCATCGGTCTTCCTTCCGATCCATGTCCAATGTGTCAGGCTGAGTATGGTCTTTTTGTACATGACGATTATCCGGACTTCGCTCCTGCTATGATTACTACCAACGAAGCCTGCGATGGTTCTGTAGCCACAAGCGTACTTCAGGACTGGTTCCTTAACCGTCCTCTCTACGCGCTTCCTCAGCCAATGCGTTATGACGATCCTCTGGTTCAGAAGAACCATCAGAAGGAAATCGAAAACGCCTGGAAGTTCATTGAAGAGACCTACGGAGTTAAGTTTAATTGGGAAGAATACAAAAAAACTGCTGAGTCTTTCAACAAACTCACAGAGTTCGAGTGGGAAAAATGGGACGTTGCAGCCAACACTCCTTATTATCCTATCAGTGGTGTTGCTCAGGCTCTTTATCGTATCTATTATTCTCAGGATGGTGACAGACCTATCTGGCATGAGATGGATGAGCACGTTAAGCGCATCATGAATAAAACCGTCAAGAATAAGATTGAAACCTTCCCTAAGACCAGGCATCGTGCCATTGCCTGGAGCTGCGCTCCTCTTTATTACTCACACTGGTGTACCTGGGCTTACAACTGCTGGGGTATCAACTGCGTTATCAATATGGATTCTCTTATGTTCGATCAGTACCTTAGAACAGATACTTACGAACATGCACTTGAAGATCTTAGCTGGATGAATGAGAAGGCTCCAATGAGAGCAATGGCTGTTGGTGGCCACGAGCACATCTTGTCACTGTTTAATTACATGGAGCGTTTCAACTGCGATATGGTCATCATGTATGATCAGCTCCAGTGTAAGGGAATGCAGGGTATCCACGGAGTATTTGAAGACGAATTCAGAAAGCGTAACATCCACGCCATCTGGGTTCCACATGCTCTTCCTGACAAGAGAACAGTTTCAAGAAAAGAAATCAGACAGATTATCAATGACTATATGACAACAGTCATGCACGAAGAACCACTTGATCCTACACTGGTTGACTTCGACGATGATAAGAGCTGGTAAAATATAATTATTGCAGAGGTAATAATATATGAAATCATTTTTAAAATTTTTTGGAAAATTCATAGGCTTCGCTGCCGTAGTCTACGGAATTCTCTTTGCAGTTTTTTACTGGGATCTTGATGGTAAGTTCATGTACTACATTTGGGAGCCAATGATGATAAAGAGATTCGACAACATGAAGCGTGCCGACAATACAACAATTCCTTATTTCCAGAAGGAAGCTGTTGCTCCGTCAGAGTATACGGAGATATTGTAATCAAATAGAAACGTTTAGGAGGTAATTCATTATGTCAGAACATGAGCCCACCCACGACAACGAGCATGACCACTGCGGATCACACAATCATCAGCACAGCACCATAGAGTCAGCAGATAAACTCAAAGCTCTCCTCCACCACATGTATCACCACAATGAGGACCACACAGCTGAGCTGGACACCATCGTTCGTTCACTGGAAGAACAGGGTAAACCGGAGGTTGCCGGCAAGGTTAAACAGGCCATTGAGGAATACAAAAAAGGAAATGCACTTCTTGACGAAGCATTAAAAGAGCTGCCATAACGGCAGCTCTTTTCTCATCAAGATTTTCTATTCTGTCAAGGAGTCTATCAGCAATTCTTAAATGTACCATCCATGATGCCATACCTTAATCCTCCCATATCACGATTATTCTTCCCCGGCCTTTCAGGTATACTATCTGCAATCAATCTTCAGTACAGCGCCTGTCAGATCTGCAAAGGTAAGGCTTCCTCTAATTACTTTTTTCTCTCCCATGAGATCTACAAGAGTAATTGTATCGCCATCTATTGATAGTGACTGCACATACTCCATTAAAATTACATCTGGGTTATCCGCTCTTACTGCTGTTGATAAACACATAGTATTACCTTCCTTTTTGGTTAACTTCTACATTAATCATAGTATCTCACAACACCAAAAGATTCAAATACGCATTTTCTTAATTCATTAAGATCAGCGAATACGCCATCTGCTAACATCTGTGCACCGATATTACCGACAGCTGTAGCTTCTCCGGGGCCTGCATTAACCGTTCTACCTGTTTCAGCGGCTGTGAGCTGATTGAGGTATACTGCGTTAGAACCACCGCCTACGATGTTGACACTGTCAAAGTGTTTGCCTGTAATGGCCTCAATCTCCTCTGTAGCCTGCTTGTAGCATACAGCAAGGCTTCTGTAGATTACACGGGCAAGTTCCCAAGGAGTGTTTGGAACCTGCTGACCTGATTCCTCACAAGCTTTCTGAATCTCTTTTATCATGGAATCAGGATTAAGAAATCTTGCGTCGTTGGCGGGTACTACTGAGTCTATAGTTTCCTTGGCCGCTCTGTCACAAAGGTTTGCAAAAGAGTAATCTTCTGCAGGAGTTTTTCCGGCATAATCATAGCCCTCTTCAAGTTCCTTTTTAACAGACTGGATCATCCAAAGGCCCATAATGTTCTTGAGGAATCTGTACCTGTGCTGATATCCGCCTTCATTAGTAAAGTTGGCTTTTCTTGCTTTTTCTGAGCAGTTTGCGCTTTCCAGTTCGCACCCCATCAGAGACCAGGTTCCGGAAGAGATATAGAGAGTATTCTCGTCCGTGCAGGGAACGCTCATTACTGCCGATCCTGTATCATGGGTTGCAGGAAGGACCACATTGCAGGTAAAGCCCACTTTTTCAGCAATATCTTTTTTAAGAGGACCAACTAAAGTTCCCGGCATGGAAAGCTCTCCAAAGAGCTCATCAGGGAAGCCTAGTTTTGCTATAAGTTCATGATCCCAGTCGCCGGTCCTCGCATTGAGAAGCTGGGTTGTGGAGGCATTGGTATATTCCTGCTTGCGAACTCCTGTGAGAAGGAAATGGAAATAATCCGGAATCATAAGGAATGTTCTTGCTCTCTCAAGCTTTTCAGGCTTTCTGACTTTTGTAGACATTAGCTGATAAATGGTATTAAAGATAGCTTTCTGAATTCCGGTTCTGGCATAGAGTTCCTCTTCAGAGATTATCTTGTAAACCTCTTCATCCATTCCTTCTGTTCTGCCATCTCTGTAGGCAATACAGTCACCGATTTTATTGTCGTCCTTATCAAGGAGCACGTAGTCTACTCCCCAGGTGTCAATTCCCATGGTTGCAGGGATTTTACCTTTTTTCTGGCATTCCTTCATTCCGGCAAGGATTTCAGAAAAAAGTCTGTCTGTATCCCATACCTGGTGCTTGCCCTTCTCATCCATTCCATTGTAGAAACGGTAGACTTCTTCCAGCACTATTTTTCCATTGTCCATGTGGGCAAGTATGTGGCGCCCTGATGAGGCACCTATATCAACTGCGAGGTAATATTTCATTTTATTATTCTCCCCCAATATGTGCTTAGCAAATTTTGTCTTACATTATTGGTCATAGCTGTTTCTATTCTTCAAAGATACTAATAATTGACACATTCTTCGTTTTGGTCTTACTGCATTTTTTTCTTGTAATAACAAACTAGTTTCTGCCTTCTACTTGGTATAACTTTATTTTTCTTCAGTAATAACAATCCAGGGTCTGCTCTCTTGTTTGGTATTACTTTATTATTTTTTTGTAATATCAATCCAAGTCTGCTCTTCAGTTTGGTATTACATTATTCTTTTCTAGTAATAACAATCCAGGATTTGTTCTCTTGTTTGGTATTACTCACATTCTCTTCTGTAATACCAAACAAGCATATCCAGCATTGTTTGATATTATTCACAGATTTCTTTGTAATACCAAGCAATATATTTTCTCCTGCCTGGTATTATTATCAAATCAATATTCCCCAATTACATCAGACTTCTTTTCATAGAGGAAATCCTCACTGATACTTACTCCAAAAGGTTCATTGAGGGCGCGGAAATCAGCTGGCTCAATTGTCTGTCTCTTTCTGTCTGTCATGGACATTACCTTAACAAGGATCTCTGCAGCTTTCTCTACTGTGTGCATAAGACCGAAGGTGATATCAAAGTCTGTTCCGCAGGCAAACATGCCGTGATGAGCCCAGATAGCAACATCCTGTCTCTTCATGATCTCAGATGTGGCAACAGCGATTTCTCTTCCGCCCGGAACCATCCAAGGCACTACACCGATTCCTTCAGGGAATACGATTGGACACTCTGTAGCCATCTCCCAGATTTCTCTTGTAAATACCTTTCCATCAAGAGGAAGCACAAAGGTAAGTGCAATAGTGTTAGCTGGGTGACAATGATATACGACTCTGATTTCTGCGTTACGTGCCTTACAAACTTCAAGATTCATAAGGTGTGAAGGAAGCTCTGATGTTGGTCTTCCGCCCTCTGTAAGGCCCCATACAATCTTGTACTTCTCACCGGCATCATCAACCTTTATAATGCATACATTTGCAGCAGGATCAATCTCGACATTTCTAAAGTACTTGCCTGAACCTGTTACCATGAAATATTCGCCGGCAAGGCCTGTGACTGTTGCACCAATCTCTTTCCACTCACCTGATTCATCCAGGTCATCTTTTACACTGGCAATCTCCTCATCCTTAATTCTATAGCTGAGATTACCGCCGTTTCTCTCATGCCATCCCTGATAAAATCCATCAACACACAGACGGCAGAAGCCCTGTGCGAATTTCGCATCTAAAACTTTCATAATTATTCTCCTTAAATAACATCTTCCACTCAATATATTTACATAATCCTCCGATGATTCTTCGAATCAAATCGGATTATGTAAATATATTTTCGTGTCAGACCATTCATTTATATACAATTATAATTTTATTTCTCATTCATTACGCTCTTTGGCTTAATACTTCCTTCTCATACTTAGCACAGTCAGCGAACCAGTCTTTTTCAAGAGCTACTCCCTTAGACTGGCAGTAGTAATCCCAAACATCACCGAAAGGCATTACCTTGAGCTGCTCTGTAATGGACATAAGCTCTGTGAAGTTGCCTGCATTCTGGAGAGCTGTAAGCTTATCCATTGGCTGAAGCTCTGCATACATAAGAGCCTTGAGGAAGTTTCTCATTCCGTTGGTCCAAGCAGAAATTCTGTTAATGCTTGCATCAAAATAATCCATTCCGATGTAGAATCTGTCAGCACCGTTTCTTACGATTTCCTGAGCAAGATCTCTTGCATCGTCATTGAAGATAACTACGTGATCTGAATCCCAGCGAACAGGACGTGATACATGAAGAGCCATCTTATCGTAGAAAAGAAGCATTGAAGAAAGCTTGTCTGCAACATTCTCTGTTGGATGAAAATGTCCTGTGTCGATTAGGCACATTACATCGTTCTTAGCAGCATAGTTCATATAGAATTCATGGCTTCCAACCGTATATGACTCAGCACCGATTCCAAATACCTTAGACTCAACAGCAATGGCAACTTTGCTCTTGTCATAATCTATTGAAAGGATCTGATCAAGAGAGTCCTTAAGTCTCGCTCTTGGAGCCTTTCTATCCCCTGGGATATCCTTAAGTCCGTCAGGAATCCAAATATTCATCATACAGGTCTGGCCTGTCTGCTCTGCAAAATACTCTGAAATTCTAATGCAGGCCTGGCCATGTCTGATCCAGAACTGTCTGATTTCCTCATCTGCTGAAGAAAGTGTAGCAACCTCTGACTTAGGATGGCTAAAGTAAGTTGGGTTGAAGTCAACGCCCAATCCTCTTTCCTTGGCAAACTCTGCCCATTTTTTGAAGTGCTCGGGCTTTAGCTGATCTCTGTCAGCCCACTCTCCATTCTCAAAAATTGCGTATGAAGCGTGAAGATTGATCTTGTGCTTACCCGGAACATATGAAAAAGTCTTATCCATGTCAGCCATGAGCTCCTGTGGAGTTGTAGCCTTGTATGGATAATTACCTGTTGTCTGAATACCGCCTGTAAGTGGTCCCTTCTGATCGAAACCAATTACGTCGTCCCCCTGCCAGCAGTGCATTGAGAGTTTGATATTTGAAAGAGCATCTAAAGCCTTATCAACATCCACGCCAATTTCTGCATAACGCGCCTTTGCGTCCTCGAATCTTTCCTGTACTGTCATGTTTTTCCCCTTTCCTTATGACTAACATTAAGTATCTTAATTATTTCATGGTAAAAGAAATACCAATCACTCCTATACATAATCTACACGTATTTAATGGAATTAATAAGGTCGACAAAAAACAAATTTTACGTCCTTTCTTGCAAATATATCTTGTGAGGGCTATCATCGTATTGTAGTGAAAAAAGATGGCAAATGTATCCATCCAATGCGATATAAAACACATATCAAGGAGCGTCAAAATATGGAATACATTGAAAACGAGTACCTGAAAATAGCAGTAGCCGAGCACGGTGCCGAGCTTAGCAGTATTTATGATAAGAAAAGAGAAAAAGAACTTTTGTGGCAGGCTGACCCAAAATTCTGGAACAGACATGCGCCGGTTCTTTTCCCATTTGTCGGAAACGTAGTTAACGACGAATTTAGATATAAAGGCGTAACTTACCACATGTCATCCCACGGCTTTGCAAGAGATATGGATTTTGAGTTCGCAGAAAAAACAGCGGACAGCGTAAGCTTTAAATTAACTTCCACAGCCCAGACCAAAGAGAAATATCCCTTTGACTTTGAGCTGGTTATAACGCATAAACTTACTGATAATAAAATAGATGTCATCTGGGAAATCAAGAACCTAAATGAGACAGAGCCAATGTACTACTCTATCGGCGGACATCCGGCCTTCAGATGTCCTATCAATGATGGTGAAAAAAGAACTGACTACAAGGTTCGTTTTAACAACGGAGAAGATAAAAATCAGCTGGAGTACGTCCTGATAATCCAAAGTACCAGAGAAGTTGATTTCGAAAACCCTAATCCAATTGCGCTTGATAACGGCTACCTTAATATCACGGATCACATTTTTGATAAGGATGCTCTTATCTTTGATAACAATCAGGTTAAAGAGGTTAGCCTCTGCACTCCTGACGGCATGCCTTACATAACTATGAACTGCGAGATTTTCCCATCCTTTGGTCTGTGGTCCAAGCCCACTAATGAAGCCGAGTATGTTTGCCTCGAGCCATGGTTTGGAAGATGTGACAATAAGGGCTTTAGAGGAGAGCTTCCCGAGAAGTTCGGCGAGCAGAAGCTTGAAGCTACAGAAGCAAGATCAATTAACTACAGTATAACCATTTCGTAAGAATAATATGAATCAAAAACTAATTGAGATATTAAGTACAATTACAGATGAAGAAAAGGCTATCCTGGATGGAAACACCCAGGTAAACAGAAATTTGTACTACTCCAAAGATCCAATTTCAAATGATGAAATTGATTCCGCAAGGGTTCTCCAGAATGGCAAACTCATAGACATGCGTCCTCATGTGCGCTTTATACATTTTCCTCTCCACACTCACAACTACGTGGAATTCATTTACATGTGCCAGGGAAAAACCGTGCACATTGTGGACGGTCAGCGCATCACTCTCCATCAGGGCGATCTTCTTTTTCTGAATCAACATGCTCATCAGGAAATTCTGCCTGCCGGCGAAAATGACATTGCAATCAATTTCATGATTCTGCCTGAGTTCTTTGATACCTCTTTTGCAATGCTCCAGAATGAGGAAAATCCATTAAAGGACTTCCTCATAAGCTGCCTTACCAAAAAAGATATCGGCGGTAACTTCCTGTATTTTGGTGTATCAGGTATTCCTCAGATTCAGAACATAATGGAGAATCTGATTCTGAATATGCTTCCCACGCCTTCCGGTGATATAGATGGTGATAAAGTCTCCTATTCCACCTCAATTAACCAAGTCACGATGGGGCTTTTGTTTATGACTCTTTTACAACACACAGAAACCATTAGGGTATCCCGGAAGTCCTACGATCAGGAGATAATGTTCGGCCTTCTTCGCTATATCGATGAACAATACAGAGACGCAAGCCTTGCTGATTTTTCAGAAAAAGTTCATGAGGATGAGTATGTTCTTTCCCGAATCATTAAAAAGAACACCGGGTCCACCTTCAAAGAACTTCTGCAGAGTAAGCGCATGAACAAAGCCTGCGACCTACTAAAAAACACCGACATATCAATTGCTGATATATCGGTGTTGGTTGGCTATGATAATACTAGTTTTTTCCATAGATTATTTAGAAGAACCTATGACTGCAGTCCGAGGGACTACCGAATTAATCTCTAGGTCTCATGTAGAAGTTACCCATAACTTCTTCTGTCCTGATTGAGTTAACAAAAGCATTCGGGTCAAGTTCCTTGATCATAGGAATAAGCTTTCTTGTGTCAGAAGCACTAACTATAGAATAAACAATCTTCTTATTTTTGTGGCCAAAAGAGCCCTCTCCGTCTATGAGTGTTGCACCATGCCCTGACTGGGCATAAATAAGTTTGCAAATATCATCCGGAACATCAGTTATTATAAACAACGTCTTTTGCTGATAGGTTCTGTAGAGAACGTGCAACGCCTGAGTAGTAACATACTGGAATATCATGGAATACAATGCCTTATCCCAACCAAACAAAATTCCAGCAATTGTAAGCAGTATTACATTTCCTGCAAGAATAATTGGGAAGGCATCGATTCCCTTTCTCTGGGATAAAAAGATAGAAATAAAGTCTGTTCCACCGCTGGTAGCATCAACTTCAAGACACATAGTGATTGCAACCGCGTTGACAATACCACCGAAAACAGCAATGAGAAGTGAATCATGAGTTACAGAAAAGGCAGGCAAAAAGTCAACAAAAACACCATTTGCCAAAACCATGATAAGTGAAAACAAAGTGAATTTCTTACCGATAAATCTAAATCCAATATATATAGGAATTGCATTAAGAATCAGGCTGACAGGAGTATAGGGAATATTTATGCCAAAATACTTGGCAGCAACTCTTATGATAATAATCGTAAGTCCCTGCGCTCCTCCGGGATAAAGTCCTCCGGCATTGATGAAGGTCTGAATATTCATCGCCATAACAAACGCTGCAACCAGCACCACAACAAGACGAATCAGGTCCTTCTTAAGTGTAAAAACTATTTTTTTACCTTTTTCTGACATAAATACCTTCCACCCGTTACTTTACTCTTTTTCCCACAAAAGACTTAAATCTCTTTTTCTCTCAGCTTCCATATCAAATTTGATACTGGGTTCTCCAAAAAGGCTCTCTTCTATTCCCGCATAAATACGAGCGCCTTTACATTTTAATACATCTCTCGGAATATTAACTATAGCTTGCGCCTGCTGCCCTGTCAACATACTCTTAAGGTCAATATTCAGCCTGTAAACCATCATTCCTTCAGCCTCAGTACCTTCCTGGGCACGAACTCCCTCTTTTCCTTCAAAAGAGATATCACTTCCCTCCGGAAGCTCAACATAAAGACAAGGAACACAGTCAAAGTAAATTGGGCATACTCCGTCATTGGTGATTGTGACTGTAAGTTCGGCAGTGTCTCTTCCAAGAGACTTTCTGATATTCAGCTCTTTTACCCTATATCTATAGCCCACATATTTAAGAAGTGAATCTGCACTCTCATAGAATTCCAGACTCTCTCTCTTAACATAGGGCACCATTGGTCCGATGAAGCTCATATGTGACTGTTTTAGCAAACTCACAGTTTCATCATAATTCTCGCCAAGCATAGTACTTATAGGCACAGAACTTGCAAACTCTCCGCCAACCGGCGCTTTATTCCATATTTCAGGTACAGCAACAAGGGCTCCCTTTTCACCTGTCTCGTTATAATCACCGCCCTCGGATATCCATCCAAGCCATGTACTGGTGTCATGACTTATACCTGTCATATCATTAAATACTCCGGCACCATCCGGAAGCTCTGCAAAAGGCCTTCTCATAAGTAGTCTGCAGAATGTAAAGTTATCAGTATAGTGTTTAACATACTTAGCACGGACAGTTGTTTCAGGCATTCTGGGAAGTCCTGCTGTGTAATAAGTGTGCCACTCTCCCCAGTGTCCAAGGCTTCCTAGTTCAACATAGGAAACGAAAGCCTTCTCCTTGAAGTGTCTCGCAACTTCTTTAATTACTCTCTCGTGCTCCTGAATAAATATCTCGTTGTTATATTCCGGACAGTATCCCTTTCCATAGGAAATATCATAGAACTGTCCATCCCCCGTTTTGTCATACAACCACTGGGGGATATCCATGTGTTCTTCCTTGCCGGGTTTGTCGCATACAAATCTTAGGACTACTGTTTTACCCTCATCTCTCCATCTCTTCATATGATGAGTTGAATCATAGTGATCCCAGTTAAATACGCCCTCTTCCGGCTCGATTTCAGCCCAGGTAACTTCACAGTATACCAGTGTAGACTTTTCACATAAGCTCTCACTGGTGGCACTTGGAGCATAACCTATGTATGAATTGGTGATGCACTCTGTTCCCTCATTATATTTGTAGGTGGTTCCGGTTAAATTTCTTATATACATCTGATAGCCTCTTATTCCCGCCCCCAAAATCATGGCGAAGATCAGGAAAAAAATAAAACCGCTCTTATTTCTATCGTTCATTGTTTTTATTAGTCCTTTAAATATTCTGATCTTGTTACTGTTCCATCCAGATTTACATAAAAGCACATGATGCCGTATTCTTTGCCGTTTTCTGTCTCGATTGTATCAAAGGCATCCTGAACTTTTCCGCTTTGATTTCTGGCGCTGGCCTTAATAAAGTATTGGCCCGGCTCCAGATAAGGCTCGCTAAAAGAGGTCCAATTGCCTTCATAAGAAGTAACAATGTCGGTACACTCCAGATTCCTTGCCACTACAACTTTATAAACTATATCCTCCTGGTCAAAATCATAGCTTGCATCCCAGGTATAATTTATCTTAACTCCCACCATCTGCGGAGTACCGATGAAAAACGGCATAGGCTTATCCAGCGAGTCCAGATATTGCTGATAATAAACATCAACCAAATCAGGAAGCGACGCTACTACCTCATTATACATGTCTTCTGTCAAAGGAGCAAAACCCACATCAGGATCAGAATATAGATACGGAAGTATTATCTTGGAATAATCATCAGATAATTCCTTTATCCGCTCTCTGGTCATATGGCTTCTTATATCCTGCACAGCCGCATCAAGCTGCTGCCTGAATTCTTTGGATTTAAGACATCTTTGGAACAGAACATTGCCCCAATAATTACTTACACCCTGGTCCCAGCTGCCGGCTTCCGACCAACTCAAAAGATCATTTTCGCCTTTTCTGAAGCTGGCATCCAGATCCCAACAGTAGAAATACCAGGTATCTTTATTCAATGGACTGTATAGATAAGCGTTTCTACTCTGGGTATCATAGTTACCGGTCAGGATATTAAAGGCAAGCCAGTAAGTCAGATTTTCCATATCAAAATGCTTTTCTATCACTGTCTCTATAGGAAGACCATAATCATTTACATCCTCCAGCATGGCAATAAGCTTGCTATGGTCTTCATTTCCCTTAATTTCAAGGTATTCCTCAAAAGCCTTTTTGTCATAAGTGCTGTCAGTTGCAAGCTTAATTACATCTTCATATCTTTGGAACTCAAAGTAATTAATCTTATAAAGATGTCCTGCCCTATCAAGTCCGTGGGTTCTGAGCGCCTTCTTATTAAGCTGTTCTACCTGGGTATAAAGGCCATAGTCCTCAAAGCCACTGTCTTCACCATCCGTAAGATCATTAACATACAAATGAACGAACTGAGTTCGAAGGCTCATCAGCTGATCTATATCAGTAAGAAGATCAAATCCAAGTTTATTTCTGAAACGAAGACCATCAGTCATATGCTTATTAAGCGCTATAGTGGTCTGACCATTCCAGGAGCCTTTATTTTTCTTAAGCTCTATTTTGTAGTTCTTTTGCGCATTGAGAGAGGAACTCTGTCCCCTTATCTGAACTGTGGCATTAGGCGCTGTATCTCCGTATCCAAAATCGTCTTTTGAAACTCCATTCTCGTCCCCCACTTGCAAAAGGGCCTCAACCTTATATCTGTCTATGTTTTTCTCATCATAGTAATAAACTGAGTAATTATTTATTTCTTCCCAGGTATGATTAGTACCCTCTGACTTATTGCCCTCTCTCACGGTAAGGTACATGGTAACAACACCATCATCATCCTCGTACAGAGTATTATTATCTCTAAGGTGCTTGGTACCTGCATCACTATCATCGTAGCTTATTGAAACAGCATTTTCTTTTTCGCTTTCCGCCTCCGGAAAAAGAGCGCTCTTAATAAGGGAAAGATTGCTTCCAATTGCAACTACAATCCCAAGTATGATAAATACAAAAATTATACCGATAATATCTTTTTTCATAAGCTACGCCTCTTCTTTTCCATAGAGAGCATCCACAGATACAGCTTAGTTCCAAGGCCTTTTTTATGAACTGCCAAAAGAGGCTGGGAACTAAGTATGTGATATGGCAGCCTTTTTGTATAAGTCATTAGTCTGTTTATTCCGTATACAAGATAAACTATACTGCCAAAAGCAAAGGCGAATCCGTAGTACTTGGATTCAAATAAAAGTGAAACCAGTGAAAGAACTGTTGTGGTAACTGCAAAGACAATATTGGCTTTTTTGGCATCTTCATAAGCAGTAAAGTACATAAGAACCAATGTCAGGACATTTGCAACAGCATAGGCCCCATATCCAACGCAGAGTATTCTAAAGTATCCTTCCATCAGCGCATCAAATCCCAAAGGAAGCCTTTCAAGAATTACAAGTCCTACGCTCAGTATAAGAGCTGTTCCGTAAAACTGCCTTCTTGCTGTATATATAAGCTCATGGTCCAAAACTGTCAGCATCTCTTTTTCTGCCTGTTCTATCTCGAAAATGGAGCCATGGCCGTTAAAGAGATCATAATAACGCCTGTACTTTGGGTAGAGATTTACTTCTACCGATGCCACAAAGTTGATAGTCGTAATAAGGATAGTTAGGAACGCAAACAATGCGGAAATATCATGCTCAGGTGCCGCATAGAATAGTCCCTTTATCTGATGACCGATTCCGCCAAACCAGGCAATTACCAGATGAGAAAAAAGTCCTATGTTTGACATAAGTCCTATTACCATCAGATCAGAATACTCATCAAACCAGGGTAAGAAATCAAAATGGTTCTTCTGGGAATTAGGGAAAAATCCATACAAAAGTCCCATGTCAATAGTCATCATAAAGCCATAACCAAGCACAACGCTAAGAAGCATCAGGGTTACGCTTCCTCCATAGAATCTTCCAAGAAGCGATGCCGCTAAAACCGCGAGGGCAATTGAAATCACATAGGATATGAGTATTCCGCGATAATCCTTTATCGCTGATAAATAATTCATTTCAGTCCAGACAATTAAAAGCTCCCCAAACAACATTAGCGATAAAAAGCCCTGGGTAAAGGTAACTCCTGAGAATACAAGAAACGTTCCCCACAGCAAAAGACCTGTTGGCAGAAGAAAGCAAAGTATTCCCTCCAAAGACGGGATGACCTCTCCCTCTTTGTGCTCATACAAAAGATCTGCCACAAACCTTGTCATTACCATTGAAAAGATACTACTGTATATCATTGAAGCCAGAAGCGAATAAGTGATGATACTTACTAAAAGCTCGGTTTCATTTTTGGACATGCCAAATTTTCCTGCTATTACCTGAACCGAAAGCAGGAAGATAAAGCCAAGAATCATAGGACCTGCCGTGATCATTCCGGTATATCCATAGGCTCTTAGCATTGATAATACGCCTGTGGCTTTAAAAAGCTTTTTTAGCTCAAAACCTATTCCAGCCATTTATCAGATACCTCTGTAAAGTGAAGCATATCGCTTTATCATAAGGTCATGCTTAAAATACTTTGACGCTCTTTGTTGCCCTGAAGCCCCCATTTCCTCCCTGATCTGTCTGCTATCGCACAGCTTATTCATGGCTATGGCCAGTGCTTCTCTGTGCATAGGAGGAACACAAAAGCCTGCCGGACCATACATATCCCCTTCTTCGCCCTCAATCAGCTGCCTGCAGCATCCAACATCAGTGGTAACAGCAGGTCTTTTTGCTGCAAAGGATTCCAGAACCGACAAGGGCTGACCCTCTGAAATACTGGTAAGAATAGTAAAATCCACCTTTTTCATGTACTCAATTACATCCACCTGTCCCACAAACAATACATCCTTAAGTCCCAAAATTCTGACCAGGTCGTAACACTCACCGGCATACTCTTCATCATCGGTTCCTCCAAGGATATGGAGCCTTACATTTTTCCTCATACTTTTAAGCTCGTTAAAGGCATATATGAGTGTTTTGACGTCTTTGATGGGTGCCAGTCTTATGACTGCCGCAATATCTACCATTCCATCCTCTTCTTTCAGAGGAATATCACAGAATCTATCGTAGTGTATTCCATTGGGAATAACCTGACATCTCTCCTTGGGTGCTCCAAGCTCCATCTGGATCTTGCCGGCATTTCCGAATAGGCAGGTAATATGCTCAGCTCTTTTGTAAACCGCATCAGAGAGCATGTAAAAGAATCTTATCCAGTGCCTCTTAAACTCAGGCTGAACCCATCTGGCTCTTATGATTTCTTCTTCTCTTTCTCTTGAATAAATACCATGCTCTGTAAGTATTACTTTTTTACCTGTAACGAATTTGGCAAGAGCCGCCAGAAGTCCGCCGTAGCCTGTACATACCGTGTGATAAATATCCGCTTTTGGGACATCACTTTGTATAACGTGAAGTACAGGGATCAGCATTGATCTTATGGTGTAAAAAATGTCCGCAAATGCCACGTAAGGGTATTTTTCTTTACACAGCTCAGTCAGGATATCAAGAAAATCATCGCTCATAAGAAAGCTGGCAGGATTGAATTTTCTAACCTGAAACATGTCAAAAAGCACATCCCAGTTTGGTTTATCGCAGTCAATAAAAGCTTTTAAAGTTTCTCTCTCCGTATCTGCAAGCTTAAACTTGTCTTTTTTGTTTGGCTTGATCAAAAGAGCATCATCCAAAAATACTTCGTGTACTTCTTTGACATTTTCAGGAAGCTCGTACTTAAACTTTCCCTTATCCGATGCCTTGGCACCAATGACCCACAATATGAATTCATGCCGCGACATGGCTTTTATGTAGTTGTGAGTCCAGGAGGAAACACCGCCAAAAGTATACGGATAGCTTCCCTCCAGAATAAGGCAGATTTTCATTAGTCTCCGCTCCTTATTATGGTCACCTTTTCAGACTGGGTCTTCAAAAGATATAACGTGTCATTTAGTTTGTACAGTTCTCCGCCATAAGCCTCATCAAGCTGTCCTTCATTTGCTCTTATAAGGTAATAGGCGCTGTCTATAAGTCCTTCGCTATTAAGGCTAATACTTTTATCTTCAACCTGATAATCCGGAACAAGGTTTACGTATCTTTGTACTGCTCCGGCCATCCCGGAGCCGGTAACATGTCTTATTTTTACTGCTGCTTCATCTACCCAGCCCATGTAGTCATCCAGGTTTTCTTTTAACACTGCCCATCCAAGGTCAGCACCTCTGTCCTCATCAAGAAGATCATCCGGATGCATGAAATGCGAGCTTACAAAGTGAAGGTTCAGCTCTGCAAATGCGGTAATCCTCATATAATCATCAAGTATTCCGCCGGAAACTATTCTGGGAGTTTCAACAATGCCATCCTCTGAGACTTCAAATTCCTGAACGTATTCATCCTGTCCTTCAAGATAGATACTTGCAATGCATTTAACCTGTGGAAAATCAATTCCAAGCATTGATCTGCCTTCATCAGACAAAACATCTGATGGTGGGACATACACAGACATGTCCTGATTAGGGAAAATACTGCTTGAAAACCTTATCAGCTCCCTGATAGATTCATTCATGGTCTCATAATCCGCCCAGGTCTTGTAACCAAGTTCCTGTTTGTAAGTAAAATTCGGAAGGCAAAGGGGCTGATGGTTATATCCGTGATAGCCAAGCTCTCCCCCCTGGTTCAGAAGCATATTTCCGTAGTAGTAATAGTTGGAGGTACTCTCATTGGCCTTGAGCTCTCCCTCCGTAGTATCCTGATAGGTTTCTATAATGAGGCCAGTGTATTGAATATCATGTTTTCTTCCAAGGTTCAGCATATCGGGCCACCATACTCTCGAATAGAAGTCCGCTATGCCCATGTTGTAATCTCTTTTAACATATTCTCCGTTTCCTGCCGGTACCGGAGATGGAAAGTCGTCAATATAAAATGTAGATGCGTTTATTACAGGATAGATAAATATGTCGTCCAAAAGAGAAAAGGCACTGGCATATATTCCTCTGTAGGCCTTCTCTGCATATCCAAAATTGCAGACAACAAACTTGCCCTTTTGATACTCTCTGGACCATACCAAAGGCACTCTCCCATCCCCTGTGCTCGCATAGAGCTTAGCATCTGAATCAAGAACCACCGAAAGAGCTGACTCGTAGCCGTCAATTATCGGATATGTCCTTGCAGCTCCAAGCATATAGCCCTCTTTAGATGCAAAGTCGTCAACCTTGGCATATTCCTCAGATGCACTGATTACTCCTATTTTTCCTGAGACATAGTTAAAATTGGTAGTCTTATAGGGAGGAAGTCCGAATAATAGACGTCCGCCTTCTCCCACCCAGTCAGCAAGCTCTATTATCTGTGTATCAAGGCTCTCTAAGTCGCTAATGGCAAGCACAACTTTGCTATATCCCTTTAGCAGAGTCTGGATTTTTTCTTCATTTTCTACCAGATTGACATTGTCATGGGGAACTCTCATGTCTGTCAGTACCTGGTCATATATTTTAATTGCCTTCTGACTTGCAGGGTTTGCGTCATCCCAAATAACAAGGCATTCTTTTCCTTTTCTGGTCTCTTTATCGTGGACTATCCTGTCATCCATCAAAAGGACATCTTCATTGGAGGCTGAAGTATAGAGAATTCCTATTCTTTCAACCAAAAGAAGTACAAATATCAGGGTGAATCCAAGGGCTACAGAGATCAGCTCGCCAAATCTTTTGTTCTTCATGCGCTGTTCTCCTTATCGGAACTATCCCAAAGGCTTACAAGATCCCTGATTTCTCTGGAATAATACTCTTTGCTGTTCTTAACCCTGGAGACCATGTCCCTAAGTTCTATTCCGGAGCCGGTCTCATAGTAATAACGAAAACGCAGTTTAAAGGACCTGTCGTCGTTTGGATAAGCTTTTTCCATGCTTCTAAGGGCCTCGTCTGCAATAGAAAACTGCTTGTTGTTCAAAAGAGTTACAATAAACCTCTCGTAGGTTTCAGGGCTTGGATTCCTGTGCACCTTTTCCATAAGAAGCTGCATAAGTGTATTTTTTTGAATTTCTAAAAGCTGTCCCTGAATAATATTGCTGGAAATATACTGCTCCAAAAACATGATATATTCGTCCAAAAGGCCCTCTTTTTCCGGGTCCCTCGCATATTCGGAGCTGTATTCCTGCAACTTAAGCTCATATTCCTTGGAAACTTCAACCATGGCTGTTGTGGCATAGTGAACAACCTCAGCATCTTCATTCATTCTGGCCTGGCTTAAGACCGAAATGTAACCTGAGGTGTCACTCATAAGAACATCCAGCATAACTGATCTCTTGGTGGCAGAATCATCCATGATAAGGGCATCTTCCAGGGGAACTACATTTTCCCCCTCCGGAGCTTCCACATAAAGAGACTGGCTTTCCTCTATACCGCCGTGCATTACCTCAAGATCACCACTGTTTCTGCCTACAAGGTTATTTCTAATCATGATGCTGACAATAACCGCACTAATCATACCCCAAAAAGGAATGCACACTAAAACTACCATCATCAGGTAATCAACTTTCAGAATGCCTATCTTTTTCAGGATAAAAGCTATTATCACTATGAAAATATGAACTGCCAAAAGAACATATCCCATAGAAATTTCTCCCATAGAAAGCATCTCCCATAGCTTTAGAAAAAGCCTACGCTACACTATTAACTATCTCACACTTAAGTCCCATATCCCTGAATCTCTTTAGGACTATCCTCTCACTGCTTGAATCAACCTGAGCTGCAAGAAGATAGATATTTCCATCATTTCCTATGCCTATAAGGTCGTTATTTCTGATCTTGGACTGGAACATTTCATCTATTTCCTGAAGACTTCTGTCTTCTCTTTGTATCCGTATCAGCCTAAAGCTTGTAAGGTGGTTGTCCATCATTTCTTTTTGTATCTCAAACTGCTGCTTGAAGTACTCTGTCTTGGTTATTCCTGTTCCCTCCAGATAGGTTCTGGCAACCACAGCCTTCTGATAGTCCCAGGCCTTAAGGATGAAGTTCTCCATAAGTCCCGCCAGAATTCGGATAAGGTTTGAATAATAGGTACTTATCTGCATATATTCAACCTGATAGATCATGATAAGGACCGTTACCATGCCTTCAGATTTAATTCCGGCAATATATGTAGGATATCCCTCAAGAACCCCATTGTTAAACCAGATATCATTCTCAGAAAGGGCGCTTAAAACCTCACTGTACTCCTCAAGGTTTATAGACTTTTTCAGAACCTGCCCCAGTGATTCCGAGCATACATTAAGTCTTGCAAATCTTGCATTTGGGTCGTTGATTGTATAAATGGCGATAGACTTGTTGTTAAGAACGTCCTCCATTACCGGAATTGACTCGGCAAATATTTCTTCCGGAACTGTGGTACTTAGTCTTTTAACAACGTCAAAAATTCTTCCAAAACCGTCTCTACTGCCGATAAGGTCGGCCTTATACTGGTTTTTATAGTTCATGGCCTCCTTGTAGAGCTGGTTAACAAATGCATTTTCAGACTTGATGTTCTCACTTTCTTCTTTTACAAAAAGAATATCCTCTTCCCTTTTTTGCTTGATATAGCCGCAGATAGCAGCTGAAACCATAAGAAGGATAAAGGCAATCCAGTTTCCGGGATCATAGAATAGTAAAAGAGCATTTGTCCCCGCAAGCTGATAACCCACAATAAGCGATATGATCTCTATGGTGGCAGCTAAAGATCCCACCTTGGTTCCATACATCAAAGACATGATGATTACAAACAGTAGCCTAACGTCTATCATTCGGAACTGGACGCTGCCATTTGACATATAGTTATATACTTCAACAAACACTGCTCCGCCCACAAGCTCTATGGGCATTAAAAACTTTCCTATTACAGAAAACTTTTTACGTATTCTCTGGGTCAAAGTAGGATTGATATGATAAAGCTCCTGATAGCGCTTTATATACTCATCAAAATCCCAACAGGCATCGCTATGGGCAAACCAGCCATATATTTCCCTTGCCTTATTCTCGCCATGCTGAATTTTGCCTTTAATTCCGGACTTGGATAAAGTAATATCCGCATAGGGATAGAAATCCAAAATAACCTTCTTTATCTCTCCGTAGGTAGTACTTGCGCCGCTTTTTAGATATATCTTTTCAAAAGAACTTGTCTCCTGATCATTACTCTCCGGTTTCCAATCAGCAAAAAGTCTCGACAAAAAATCCACAAGGTCCCTGGGTTTCAAAAAATAAGCAACCTCGTTCTCTAAGGATTTAATCTCGACACTTTCCTTGTTTTCGACACTTCTTAGAATTCTTACAAAGTAGTCATCCTTGTTATCTGCACTTAAAAGATATGGTGAATAAATTATTTTGACATCGATTCGATAGGTCTCTGCATAATATCTGCAGATGTTCTCCGTAGAATCAAAAATGATAGAGTCACTGTTATCAACATCAACAAGTGCCTCGTCAGAAACTAAATAAGTAAACTGTTTAACATGATGCTTCTGGCTAAGGGAAAAGGCGCGCCTTAGCTCCTCGATTTCTCCAACATCATTAGACTCTTTTGTCAGAGTCTTGGAAAAGAAAATTACCCGTTCAAAACCGTAGGTATCGAAAAGCCTTCTGAATTTATCCGACATAACAGGCTGGTCAAACCACGTTATCTCGCCATCTCTATAGGCATCATGAGCCATATCGCATACCACAACAGTATCGCTATGACATGCGACTTTTATGTCCTCTTCTCTTAAATAGCTTGTGTTGCCTACTAATAGCGTATCCATCTTGGCCCTTGATTCCAAAGTAAACAATCCATTAATGCTATATTGATAGTATCTATTATTTTATTTCGGTAACTTTGCCGGCATACTTTAGTCTGTATATTCTCCTTAGAGACTCATTTATTCTGTCTTCGGTAATAATTCCGTTTCCTACAGCCTCTAATACTCCCTGAATGCCTTCCTCAAAATTCTCTGGAAGAAATACAACATCCGCCCCTGCTGAAATTGCCTTAACAGCAGCCTCTCCGGATGTGTAATATTCAGTGACAGCCGCCTCATTAAGTGGGCCTGTTACTACAACTCCATCAAATCCCAGCATACCTCTTAGTTCATCGGAAATCATCACAGATGAAAGAGATGCAGGAGTATTGTCTCCGGTGATATTAGGAAGCGATACATTACTCATCATCACTGCCTTTGCACCACCATCACCTATTGCCCTCTGATATACAACATATGATGATGTGGTAAGTTCTTCCTTGGAAATCTCGTTTGTAACCATTTCTGATTTGGTATCAGCAGCAACCGGGAACTGATATACACAGGTTGTAACCCCGCCATCATGAAGGCCTGAAGCCAATGAAACTGTAATATCTGCCACAGACTCCATCTCCTGGCCATATTTACCGTTTTCTGTAATATCAAGATCAGGCGCAATATCGAAGTTAAAGCCATATCCAAACATAGCTGTTCCTATCACATTACCTGCATTATAGGCTGTATCGGAATTGTTTATTTCTCCTGCCTCGAGAGAACCAAGCGAAGCTTCTATCGCTCCATTTCCACTTCCGTCCTCTTTAACAGCCATAAAAAGTGGATACTTACTCATATCCGAAGTGTTCCTTAGCATCTCCATGATCTGGTCTTTGGATTTGAGATTCTTGGCTGAATAGAAAAGACCTCCAATTGCATATTTGGAAAGTGCATCCTGTGTGCTTGATCCGGCCTTAACCACAGTTTCTACACCTGTAAGCTGCTCAGGTGTGACCATGAAAAGCCCTGCCACTTTTTCCTCCAATGTAAGCTCACTTATGCAGCTGTTAACTATCTCTTCAAGAACATCTCCCTGAGTCATTTCTTCAGGCTCCGGAGTAGTTTCCTGCGGTGTTTCTATTACAACTTCCTGGGCTGAACTAATAGCTGCAGCCGCAGCTTCTTCCTTCTCTGCCTTATGGGCATTAACGACCTTCCTTATTGAGTAAAAGCCAAAGGCCCCTGCAACAATAATTAGTACTAAAGTGGTAACAAGTATAATAAAGGCCATGAGCTGACTCTTTTTCCTGCGCTGTCTCCTGGCCAGTCTCTTCTCATCAAAATCCTGTTCTTCTAATCTTCCCATTCTCCCCTGAAAACTCCCTGTAAACTATATTCGTAAACCAGATGACTTCAATGTAAAAACCATGTCTTATGGTCATCTGAAAATGTGCATACTATGATTTAATTTTAACATAGTTTCCATACGGAGTACAATTTTGTAAAAATGCGCAAAACGAAAGGGCAGAAGCTTCATCGATAAAACCTGCTTCTGCCCTATGCCGAGTACTTATTAACTTCCTTTATTTCGTCCAACGGACTGATCCTCCAGTTTCTCAGCTCATTCTTTCCATTAACTTTTGCATTCATATGCTGTGGCTGTAAGATGTTTATATTACAATTACCACTTATCATGTACTCGATAGCTGTCGTTCTAATACTTTAAATCCTAACAAACAAAACTTTAAATCTTTAATACTTTTTATAATACTAACTTCTTAGTTTGGTGGTCCGTACCATCCTTTCTCTGAATATTTTAACTAACTATCCCTTTGGACTGTACCTGCCTTTCTTTCTCCGGTGGATCTGAATATCTTTGGAGAAGTATTTTGTTTCTTTAGATGCTTTTATTATATGCATGAGGTTTTAAATTGTCAATACATATTTTGTTTTTTATTTGATTAATTTGATAATTGCATGTAAATTGTTTAATTATCTGCTAATTATTATAATTGTATATTCATTATATACAATTCGTGCATATCATCTTCCCTGACTCAATCCTGTTTCAGATGCCATTACGTGGCATAGGACTTTTTTATCATTTCACACGTAATTACTATTAGACAATTATCAATATTCCAAACAATGCACTTGGTTATTTACATCGAGTAGTGAGATTTGTCAGACTTTTTGACTTCAATATCCCCATCAAAATCACCGTAAAAAGAAAAAACTACGTGTAAATCGAAGAAAATTCCGATTTACCCGTAGTTTCTTTTTCCTATGTTCTATATACAGTCAATTCCAGTCAACCATATATTGGATTTGTTACCGGAGACTGCTATCCTTAATTTTAAAATTACTTCAAAGGATACTTAGCTGTAAGCTCTGCAATAATTGCTCTGGCCTCGTCGTTCTTCTCGCCCTTGCTCTTAATAACAATAGCGATGGCCTCAGCAATCTTGTCCATATCCTCTTCATTCATTCCGCGAGTTGTTACAGCAGGAGTTCCAAGGCGAATACCGCTAGTAACAAATGGTGACTGCTGCTCATTTGGAATAGTGTTCTTGTTAGCTGTGATATGAGCATCGTCAAGCCAAGCTTCTACTTCTTTTCCTGTAAGTCCAAAGTTTGTAAGATCAACCAGCATAAGGTGATTATCTGTACCACCTGATACAATCTTGATGCCTCTGTCCATAAGTCCCTTGCAAAGAGCCTTGGCATTCTTAACAACATTCTGTCCGTAGGTTGTAAACTCTGGAGAAAGAGCTTCCTTGAAGCATACAGCCTTGGCAGCAACAACATGCTCAAGAGGGCCACCCTGAATTCCAGGGAATACTGCCTTATTGAACTTGTACTTGTCCTGAGCTGCCTGATTCCAAAGGATAAGTCCTCCTCTTGGTCCACGAAGAGTCTTATGCGTAGTAGTAGTAACTACATCAGCATATGGGAATGGGCTAGGATGAACACCTGCAGCCACAAGTCCGGCAATATGAGCCATATCTACCATGAGAACTGCTCCGCATGCATCAGCAGCTTCTCTGAATTTCTTGAAATCAATTGTTCTGCAGTAAGCTGAAGCACCGGCAATAATAAGCTTAGGCTTGTGCTCTACTGCAAGTCTGTACATTTCCTCATAGTCAAGAACGCCGTTCTCGTCAACGCCATAAGGAATTACTTTATAATAAGTTCCTGAGATATTAGCTGAGCTTCCATGTGTAAGATGTCCGCCCTGGCTAAGGTTCATACCCATAATTGTATCGCCGGGCTGAAGCAGTGCAAACTGTACTGCAAGATTTGCCTGAGCTCCTGAGTGAGGCTGAACATTTGCATAGTCGCAGTGGAACAGCTCTTTAGCTCTTTCTATAGCGATCTTCTCTACTTCATCAACAACATAGCATCCGCCGTAATATCTTTTCCCCGGGAGTCCTTCTGCATATTTGTTGGTCAGCGGGCTACCCATAGCTGACATTACTGCCTTACTGGTCCAGTTCTCTGATGCAATAAGTTCAATGTGATCGTTCTGACGATCTACCTCTTTCTCAATAAGAGATGCAATCTCCGGGTCTACTGCCCGCAGTTCTTCCAATGAATACATACTTCGACTCCTCCTATTAACGCTTTTTATTCCTTCCCAGATTTTACTGTTAACGCATTTTTCTTTTACAATGCAATGCGTTAAAGCAACATCTTGCATATCGTAACATACCAGAGAAAAAAATGCTATAATTATTACATTAATTTATTATTTAACAAGATTTTTCCTGTTTCATAATAGATTATAATTACATAACTGAAAGGCCAAAGAGATGTACTACTGCATTGTTAACCCATCTGCCAGATCCGGTAAGGGAAAAGAGATTTGGGAGAAGCTTGAAAGGAAATTCGACGAAAAAGGATTGGAATACAGAGCTGTATTCACAAAGGGACCGGGCCATGCAACAAGGCTTGCCAAAAACCTCACATCAAAAGCCGCATTAGCTGATGAAACCGGCAGCAATGTTGATGATACCATAAAACTTGTTGTTCTTGGTGGAGACGGAACACTTAATGAAGTAATAAACGGAATCCAGGATTTTAATAACACTCTTGTAGGTTATATTCCAATGGGTTCAAGTAATGATTTTGCAAGAGATCTTTCATATCCCAAAAAGATTGACGATCTTATCGACCAGATAACAGAAGGCCAAAATGTAAGAACTCTGGATCTTGGAAAACTGACCTACGGTTCCATGTCAAGAGAGACCTCCAGACTTCATGATGACAAGATCTCAGTCACAAGACTGTTTGATGTAAGCTCAGGAATAGGTTTTGACGCAGCTGTATGTGAGCAGGCTTTATCTTCAGGTACCAAGAATTTTCTCAACAAACTTGGGCTTGGTAAACTTACCTACGGTTCAATTGCGCTCAGACAGCTCCTTGGCGCAGAGCGTGTACCTTGCGATATTATTCTCGACAACAAAGAGACCATTCATTTAAAGCGATTTATCTTCATTGCTGCTATGGTCCATCACTATGAAGGCGGCGGCTTTAACTTTGCTCCCAAGGCAGATCTTACTGACGGAAAGTTTGATCTTGTTTATGCCGGTGATATGCCAAAAGCAAGAATGTTTCTGGCACTCCCCATGTCTTTTATCGGAAACTATTATTGGATAAAGGGAGTAGGACATCACGTGGTACAAAAGGTCACTATCAAAACTGATAAACCTATGTGGGTACACACCGACGGAGAAGTATCTGTTAAATCAGATCACATAACCTGGGAATGCCTTGCACAAAAGCTTCGAATGATGAACTAAATTTTCCTCACACATAAAAAGCCTTGCCAAATATCAAATCTGGCAGGGCTTAAAATATGCAATAAATTAACTGTTGTAATGTACTGCCACCTTCTCCTCCTGTCTGATACAGAAGCTGTCCAGAAGTGATGTGTGGTAGAACATAATATAGAATATGATCGCCATGATGAAGGCTGTTGTTACATCATAGAATGAATGCTGCTTAACAAATACTGTAGACAGAATAATGAGCCAACCAATGATGTCCATTATTATTGTACCCTTTTTGTTAAAGCGCTTGCTGTGATGAACTGCTATCATGGTGCCAATTGAATTATATACATGAATACTTGGCCAAAGATTAGACGGAGTATCCGAGCTGTATATAAACTTCACAAGATCAGTAAATACGTTGTCCCTTGGCATAACTGCAGGTCTCAGGTTATGCATATTAGGGAAAAGAGTAGATATAACTAGGAAAATCGTCATTCCTGTTGCCAGGAAGAAGAAATTCTTGTAATAATCCTCTACGTCAAATGAAAACATAAAGAACATTAGTGTTAGTGAAACATAAGCAAACCACATAAAATATGGGATGATAAAGACTTCGCAAAATGGAATGTAATCATCTACTGCTGTGTGGATCACTGCATAATGCGAAAACTTATGTTTCTCAATCATGATGAACCATGACAAGTAAATGGGAGCATAGATAAAGATTGGCATGGCAAGCTTTAAGAGGTCCATGCGAGTTTCTTTACCCACCTTACGCCCAGTCCACTCTTCATAAAACTTTTTCATAATTTTTCCTCATATACATCAAAATACATACCGTCTATTCGGATTCATATCCTGATGGCAAAACAAATAACTCTTTCACTTACTTTACCACTTTAATCGTTTTAGTTAAAGTGGAAGATTTTCTGAAGAAGCTTATAGCCGGCCAGAGTGATCTTTCTGCCGCCCTTTCCCGGAAGGTAGATATATGTACCTTCGATACTGTATCTTATCTTCAGATATAAAAGATAGTTCTTTTCCTTGATATATTCAAGCAGCTCTTTTCTCTTGGCAAGATTCTCAGGTGTATCCTCTGTAATAAGAAGAACAGATGATATAGCTGTGATAATCTCAAGATAGTTGAACATGTATTTATGACGCTCTCTCTGAGAACGAATCATACCATAGTTCTCAACATAGTAGTCAACCATAAGCTTATTAACACGAAGCTGCTGATCAATTCTGGAAAGCATGATCTTCTGGTTAACTGACTGATCCTCTCTTCCAATGTAGTAATAATAGAAGTTAATATCCAGATAATACATGGTCTTAACAAATGGAAGTGGATTAAATACGTAAATATTATCAACGTAGAAGGTGTGCTCAGGTAACTTAAGGCCGCACTGCTTAAGGAGCTTAGTCCTAAATATTACTGAGTGCATCAAAAGATAATGTCCTTTAGGAGTTCTCTTGATATCCTTCCAGGTAAAGAGCTGTTCAATAGGGAACATCCTGTTGTAGCGCATTACCTTATGTCTTTTTTCGCCAACCTTGTTATATACGAAATTGCTGATGAGAAGATCGAGCTGTGTCTCTCCTCCTGCAAGTTCTGACAGTGTAGATAAAATCTTTCTGTAAGCTATCTCTTTTACCCAGTCGTCTGAATCAACTACCTTAAAGAAAAGGCCTGTTGCATTCTCGATACCGGCATTAACTGCGCTTCCGTGACCTCCGTTTGGCTTGTGGATTGCCTTACAAATAGTTGGATACTTGGCTGCATACGCATCAGCGATCTCAGCTGTTTTATCCTTGGAGCCATCATCTACAATAAGTATCTCAACGTCCTCTCCTCCTACGAGCAGAGAATCAATACACTTCTCCATATAGCTCTCAGAATTGTAGCATGGCACTGCAATTGAAAGTAATTTCATTTCTGGTAAAACTCCTTAAACCTCATAATTATTTATCTTAATCTAGTACTCTCAAATTTCTCCATAGTACTAAGACAAGTTCTCAGATCATTAAATCTGTCGTATACGTCTCCCTCGTTAACAACAACACCAAGAGACATGGCCATAATATCAATCATATCATTAGTTATTGTAGGACGAAGCTTGGACAAAATGTCGTTTTTATCAGCCGCAAGATCTGCGTCCATAAACTGAATAACCAGCGGATCAAGCTTAAGCTCTTCCGCTTCCTCATCAACGCTCTTCTCCATAACCTTGGAAGGCTTATATGGCTCCTTGCGGAAATTCTCGCGCTGCTGTTCCATACTTGGAGTAGACAAAGATGCCTCAGGCTCTGATACTTTAATCTTGGCTCTTTCAGGCTCTGCCGCCTTATTATCTGTGGCAGATACTCTTTCAAATCTCATTTTCTGTGTCACGTCGGGATACTTAGCTCTGTCAACCTCAGACATGAACATATCAAGCGGTCTTACGTAAACCTTGTAGTCTCCGTAAAGTGCCTGATAAACCACCATTTCCTCTCTGGTCTCGGAGTGGGTAGCTATAGTAACTATCTGGTATAGGTTCCCCTTAAAATGTCTGTAAAGTTCTTGTGGTCTTGGTCTATCCAAAGCTGTTCCTCCTCAAGCATACAATATCTAGATTAATCTAGTATTAAAAAACCTTTGTCTAGTATAATCCTTAAATGAATATATTTCAAATTCTGTAACAAATGCCCGGCAAAAGAACTCCATCAGGCTGTGCATTTGATTATGACCATTTCTACACTTATGATGTAGTCAAGCTTACCTTTTTTGACTGCTTCGTCATTGGCAGCACACAGCTCAAGCGCATCCATCAGTTCCTGCTTGGAATATCCTTTAGCCCAATTGATATATTTTCCCACAAGGAACGGTGCCAGCTTAACAGCACTTGCTATGGAGCCATTGTCCTTGTGATTTTCATTCATCTCTTTGACCTGAAGCATAAGATTAAACTGCCTTGTTATCAAAGCCAGTATCTTGGCCGGCGGTTCTTTTAACGCCAAAAGATCGTAATACAGATTTATAGCTCTCTTCTGATTCTTTTCAACTATGGCATCTGTCATGGCGAAAATTCTGTTGGTAAGCCAGTTAGCACAGACCGCTTCAATATCATCTTCCGTGATCTCATCTCGATCAAGACAATAGCAGATAAGCTTTTCAAGCTCTGTGCTGATATTGGACATATCTGTACCAACTCTGTCTATCATAAAGGCCAGAGCTCTGGGCGAAATATTCTTGCCCTCAGACTTAACCTTACTTGCTATCCAGTTCTTGAGAGTATTCTCATCCTGCTCATCGCAGCAGATTTCAAAGCCCGTCTTGGAAACAGTCTTATAAATATCTTTACGCTTATCAACTTCCTTTTCTGCAAATATAAAGAAAGTTGTCTCTGAAGGGCTTTTCAGGTACTCCGAAAGCTCCGGACATCCCCCCTTAAAAAAGCCACTGTTTTCTACCAGGATAACCCTTTTATCAGATAAAAACGGCATTGTCTCTGCCATATCTATTATTTCCCCGGGATTAAGGCCATCTCCCTCGTACCTGGAAAAATTCATTGATGTACCTTCTCCGGCAAGAGCCTTTACAAGCTTGTCCCTGTTCTGGTTACGAAGATATGCCTCTTCTCCATATACAAGATAGCACTGCTTAAAGTTGCCCTGTTTAATATCTTCATTCAGTTGTCTTTGTTTTGCCGGAAAATCCGTTGTTTTAGCTGCCATGTATTTTTACGCTCCAATCTATATGTTATCACAGGGGAGGCAAAAATTCATCAATACTGATACTGTTTCCATTCATAATGACTGTTATCTCTCCCATTTCATCCGTTCTGTAAATTTTGGTTTTGTACTTGCCAAGCCTTTTTAAAACCTCCTTGTGGGGATGCCCATACTTATTGTCTTGTCCCGCACTTATAAGAGCAACCTTAGGTTTCAAAATATCTATCAGTTTCTCGTTGCTTGTATACCTGGACCCATGATGGGCAACCTTGAGTACTGTAATTCCGGAGAACTCATCTTCATTAGCAGCAATATCCTTTATGATATGGGCCTCCCCTTCCTGTTCCACATCTCCTGTAAAAAGAGCTGTAAAAGAGCCCTTTTTAAGATATAGCACCGTGGAATAGGCATTGGCACCTTCCGTTTGCATATTTTCTACGGGATTAAGGCAGTAAAGATCAAAAGAGGCCTTTATCTTATCGCCGCACTTTATGTAATTTACAGGTATCCCAAGGTCTTTAGCCCGTTGTTCCAGTCTGATATAATTATCTCCCCTGGAGGGCTTTGCCACATCAGGTAAAATCAAGGTTTTTATCCTTATTCCCCCCTTTTCCATATCATCCATTATTTCAAATATCCCTGAAATATGGTCCTCGTCCTCATGGGTTACAATGACAGCATCAAGGCTACCTACGCCCTCATAGTAAAGGTATGGAATAATAGTATATTTTCCGACCTGATTCTTATCGGTACTACCACCATCTATGAGAAAGCTCTCTTTACCGGTTCTTATCAAGATGCCATCTCCCTGGCCCACATCCATAACCGATATTTTTAGATCAGGGGCCGGATTAAATAACAGCATAAAAAGAGCCGCCATATAAGCAAAGCCAAAGATATACTTAGTCTTGTCCTTCTTTTTGGTTTGGGCAGTGATTGCGAAAACCAAAAGAGCTGTAATATATACAATGATCTTCCATTTTGGCGCAGTCCCCAAATACCATTTACCCCCAGGTAACTTGCTAAAGAACCGGCTTAAAACATTGTAGAAATCAAGTATAATATGTATCATAACGCCTGGTATTACAATTCCAAAACTCGTAACACATCCTATTGTCATGCACAAAATTCCAAGAAGCATTAAAGGGGCCATCAGAGGCAAAATTATCAAATTCAGAAAAATTGAATAAATAGGATACACATAGTAATAACTCATGTACACAGGAAGTGTAACCATCAGTATGGATATGCTGACTATTATTCCCGACAGAAGGTGGTCATTTATTTTTTGGACAAATGTGCTTTCCCTGTCATCCGAAAATTTCATCCGGTTACTCTTTTTATCCGGGATAAATGATGCTATTGAAGGCATTATGAATCCAATAGCTAAAACTGCTCCAAAAGAAAATAAAAAGCCGCTGTTATATAAATATAACGGTTGTTCTATCAAAAGCGTGATTTCCACCAGAGAAAGTGCTGATAACAAATCATAGGTTCTCCCCAGTACCGGAGCCAGAAGTCTTAAAGAAAACATCAAAATAGCTCTCACAGAGGAGGCACTCATTCCGCACATCTGCCCATAAACAAACATAAACATAATAGGTAAAACTACTGAGGGAAGCAGTGGAAGGCGGACTTTTCGCAGAAGCTTATAAAGCCCCATACCAAGAATTGATATGTGAAGACCACTTACCGCCATAATATGGATTATCCCCGCATCCTTATAAAGCTGCTTGGTTTCCTCATCCATAAAAGCTTTATCTCCGAGAACTATTGCTTTCATAATAGCCGCATCTCCCGGTTCCAGGCATTTATCAAATACTGATTCCAGCTGATATTTAATTCTGTATAGTTCTTCGGAAAAAAGATCTGTACTGCAGGAAGTGTAACCAATTTGGGCATTTTTTATTCTGTATGCAATTTTTAAAGTTGAATAATAAAGGCGGGAGTCAAATTCACCGTAATTTCTCGGCGACTGAAAAGACTTCTTAGTACCTGAAACAGATATTTTCTGACCTATTTCCGGTTCTTTGTAGTCTTCTTTAGACATATAACATTGAATATATTTATTATTTCCTAAATCTCTTTTTCCAATTGGAATAATATAGATCACCGGAGATGTTTCACCATTGTAGTCGACTCTGTATTCTTTTTTGTCCACAAAGCCGACTACCTGGATATTTTTCCCATCTTCAGTATCAGAATAATCAGTAAGATGTTCAGATACAAACAATTCAAGATATAAATAGACAATCGCCGTTATTATCAATGCTGCCAGACATAACGGTCGTTTCATAATTCATTTCTTTCTAAATTTTTATTAACACGTATTTCATTCTGCTCATTCTACAAGATCAAGATTTCTCTCATAGGATCCGCTTATAAGATAATCCATAAAAGTAAAGGCTGACTCTCCGTTAACAGAGAAAACCACCTTATTGATATTAGGAAGCTCAGTAAGAGTATTTACAATAGAGTAGATTGCAGTCTCAGCTGAAACAGATCCGGTCTGGTTAAGGAAAGCAGAATCAAAATCAATATAGCAGACACCGTCCTTGGTATTTGTACTCCTGATCTTTGTTTCTTTGTTAAGCGTCGGATACGCAATATCCGTGTTTGGACCGCTTATAATCTGCTCTACAGCAAGTTTCTCCATAGAAATATTACTGTTGTAAACAACTGACCTGTAAACAGGAATCAGTTTTTTACCGTCGTCGCTGGCAAAGTACAGCTTGAGCTCAACCTTCTCATAGGTATTGATCTCGTTACCCGCATTGTAAATAAAGGTATCAGCCGACATATTGCCGATTACATTTCCATAGTGGTCAGTTATCGGTGTTCCTTCTATCTGGAAGGAAACATAATCAATATCATCAAGCTGTGTAAAGGTCCTGACTATTGCTGCTCTGTCCAGAATCTCTATCGTTCTTCCAAGATTGCTGTAATTGGGGCTAAAGTTCATGGTCAAAAGCTTGTCATTGAGAGTATATCCGATCAGATGGATATCACCTGATATTGGCGCCTCGTACTGCATCCTGTCAGGCATCTGACCAAGCACTTCGATAAGCTCTACTATAGCAGAATCCGTATCATTTATCGGTGTAACCAGCTCGTAGTCCTTGGAAATAATACCTGTTTCCGAACTGTTAACGTAGTACACCTTTATCAGCTGCTCGGAAACCTCTTTCTCCTTGCCGCATCCTGAAAGCGAGGGCAAAAGAAATGTCAAAGCCAGTATGACGCTTAGATTCCTTATGAAATTTGTATGTCTCATAACTTTTTTCATCATTTCGTTCCCACCGCTGATAACGGAATCTTAACTGTAAAGGTTGTTCCTTCTCCCAGGGTACTCTTTACATCTATTGAGCCTCTGTGCATGATAACAACATTTCTCGCAATAGAAAGTCCAAGACCGGTTCCACCGATTTCTCTGGATCTGGATTTATCTACTCTGTAGAATCTCTCATAGATGTGATCCAGCGATGATTCAGGAATACCCATTCCCGAGTCTGCCACCTCCACAAAGAAATATTGGTGATCAGCGTCAAGGGTTACTCTTACCCAGCCATTGTCCTTGTTATATTTAATAGCATTCTCAACCAGGTTCATTATAAGAAGTGAAATCTTAACCTCATCAATTGCAGCTGTTATTGCTCTTTTGCTTTCCAGTGTGAGTTCAATATTATGCTTCCTTGCTATAGGTCTCATTCTCTTAAGAACGCTCTCTGTTAAAGCAACTACATCCACCTCAGTGATAGAAAGCCCCGCTGAAGTCTTATCCATCTTAACAAGAGCAAGAAGGTCGTTAATAATCTTATCTTCCCTGTCTATCTCACTTCCAATATCCTGCATAAACTCCCTGTAAACCTCGTTAGGAACATCCTCCTGAGCAAGAAGTGAATCCGCAAGAATTTTGATAGAAGTAATAGGAGTCTTAAGCTCATGGGACACATTTGAAACAAATTCCTGTCTGGAATCATCCAGAACCTTCATTCTTCTAAGAAGAGCGTTGAAAGCCTTGATGATCTGCTCAGTCTCCATATAGTTAGGGCCTACGATCGGCTTATCTGTATATCCTTCCTTTATATCATTGATAGCAGCCGTAATTCTATCAAAGGGCTTAAGAAGCGCATATGCAACCAAAGCTGCAGACACAAGAATAACCATAGCTATCAAGAGTTCGATTGTTGTAGCTCTTCTGTCTAGAATTTCCATGGTGGTTGCAATGGTGTCAGTTGATACACTTGTTAAAAGAACTCCTCTGACCACCTCGTTCTTGTCACCACTTTCATATACGTCCTGCTCCTCAATAACCTGAGTCTCAACAATCGGAGTAAGAAGCTCAATATAACCATTAGCCTGATCATAACTGGACATCGTTCCCTTTGTTCCGGTCTTAAGGCAGTTAACTACTTCTTCAGAAATAATAGTTTTACCCTGGCTAATGCTATAGGTATCCTTAACAACCTTAAGGTCATCATTGATTACCATAACACGTCCGTCATAAAGATTTGCAAGCATATCAAGCTCAGCATTAATCACATCTGAGGACGGGTCTTGTAAATAATTGTATATAATAAGGTGATTTGCCAAAATCTTAAGCTGAGTCTGTACCTCAGTAGATTTGACGCTGACAGCACGATTCTCGTAGCTATCAAGAATCATCAGATGCACAGAAATGCATGATAACAATCCTGTA
Organism: Butyrivibrio sp. VCB2006; assembly: GCF_000420945.1. Taxonomy (GTDB): domain Bacteria; phylum Bacillota; class Clostridia; order Lachnospirales; family Lachnospiraceae; genus Butyrivibrio. The sequence continues at coordinate 218,754 of NZ_ATVX01000001.1, read as the reverse complement.
ATAGCTACAACAAAGAAAAAACGTACTCTTAGACTTTTTAGAAGGTCTCTTATTTTTAATTGTTTAAAGAATTCAATAATTCCATCTACAAACTTATTCATATTACCATGTTGTTATGGCTGGAAAAAATAGCCACTACCCCATTTTGTTCTGACATATCTGGGTTCACTTGGGTTAGACTCAAGCTTCTCACGAAGTCTCCTTATGTGAACATCAACAGTTCTAACATCACCGGGATACTCTGTTCCCCAAATAGTAGTAAGCAGTTCTTCCCTTGAATAAACCTTGCCGGGATTTGAAGCTAGTAGCTCCAAAAGCTCATACTCACGGCTGGTAACATTTATCTCTTTATTGCCGACAAAAACTCTTCTGTACTCTTCGTTGAGTTTCAGATCGCCATAGGTAATAACATCCTTATTGTCCGTATTCTTGGATGCTCTACGCATAATAGCCTTGATTCTTGCCTTAACCTCAAGAATATTGAAAGGTTTGGTTATATAGTCATCTGCACCGTACTCAAGGCCCAGAATCTTGTCCATATCATCTCCCTTTGCTGTGAGCATGATAATCGGAACATTTGAAAACTCTCTGATTTGCTGGCAAACTTCAAAACCTGTAAGCACAGGAAGCATAACATCAAGAAGAATTATGTCATACTCATTAGCTCTTGCCTTATCGAGAGCTTCCTGACCATCATAAGCACAGTCAACTACTATGTCATCCTGTTCCAGGCTGTACTTGATTCCCTTAACAATTACTTTTTCATCGTCTACCACAAGTGCTTTCTTACTCATCTAAACCACCATTTCTAAACAGTAATATGATCCTTAATTTTGGAAAATAGCTTATCTTTTATTCCGGAAACCTTCATGATATCTTCGATACTTGAAAACTTTCCGTTCTCACTGCGATAATCAATTATCCTCCCGGCAATGCCGTCTCCGATTCCCGGAAGCGTCTTAAGCTGCTCAAGAGAAGCTGTATTGATATTAACAAGTCCGTTTTGATTATCTGTGTCAGATACATCAGAGCTCTTTACTGTGTCAAAGCTCTCTATCTGAGATTTTGATTCCTGCTCCACAGATTCTGCTATTGTCGGAATCTGTAGTTTAAGACCATCCTGAATCTGAGCTGCAAGATTAACATAAGTTTTATCGGCATTCTCAGTAAAACCTCCGGCTGCCTCAACCACATCTACTATCCTGCACTGTCCGTCAAGATAATAGACTCCCGGATTAGTGACCGCACCGCAAACAAAGACCGCGCATGTCACAGGCTCTGTCTCTGCAGGGCTTTCCGGACTCTCTAAAGGTAAAGTCTCCTCTTCTGCCGCATCCAGCACAAGCTTCTGATCATATCCTTCATCAGATAAAACCATTTCCTGTGAGTCTGCCCTTTGGCATCCCACAAGCATAACCATGATCATTAGTACTACTAGTATATTTCGCATGTTTCCTCCTAAAATAGAGGACCCCGCCATGCATTTTTAATTTTATAAAAGTTAATGGCATAACGCAATAGCATTTATTAATATTGCGTTTCTGTCATCAATCGCTATCTTCAGTAAGACCAGCAGTAATAGCCTCGTCATCCGGATCAGGAATAAGCTCTTCCGTATAGGAATCTCCCGTAACCTGCGTCATGATACTCTCAGAGACTGCTTTAAGTATTGCGTTACAGTCCTCTCCATTCCAAATCTTGGTAAAGGCTATTTCAAGTTCCATCCAAAGGTTACTGGTCTCAATAGTCTTGGGCATAGGAACTGAGTCTTTATAAACATCAACAAAGGTATATATATTGCTGTCGCTGTACTTAACACCGTAATGAGCTGCCACCTTGCCGCTACTTACGTAAATATCACCTGAATTATCATTGCAAAGATATCTTGCTACTGCATTGGCCTCTTGAATGTGCTCTGTATATCCGTTTACAACAATACAGTTTGTAACTGACATTGTCCTTGTTCCAAAATCACTTGTAAGTCCGGGCATATCGGCAACCGCAAACTCGTAAGGACACTCTCCCGCATCCTGAGCCTCTTTTATCTTGCCAAGAATGTCTGTTGTAGCTACTGTAAATACAATCTTGCCATCAATAAAGTCCGAAACAATCTTGTCATAGTCAATCTCATCGGCATCAATAGCAAAGAACTGATTAAGCTGCTGATAAATCTTCATACAGCTGATTGTATTGGTATTATAAATGTCGATCTGGTTCACATCATCACCGGCTTTGCCACCGACATTCATATAGTTTCCAACAAAGAAGTAATTGTAAAAGATATCAGTTACATCCCACTTAAATACGGCTTCAACCTGCTCCGGAGCGTTGTAGCTTTGGGCAAATTTAAGGATATCAGATATAGAAAGCGGAAGGCTGTTTGCAATCTCCTGCTCAATCATAACCTGAGTGATCTCAGTAGAAACCTCTGTTGAAGCTGCATCCTCACTAGAATCCGAAGAAGCCTCGGATGCGTTATCAATTTCTGCCTGAGCAGCTTCACCCTCCGCAGCATCTATCTCCGACTGCATATTTGCTACAGCCATTTCTTCAAGATAGGTCTTGTTATATACAAGGCTGCTTGTCTCGAAATACATAGGGTAAGCAATATATCTTCCGTTATAGGAAACAGAATTGATTGCTGCATCAGGAAACATCTCATCGGAAAGATAATCCTCGCCATCGGTAATTTCCATGGCAAGACCTGCTAAATAAGCCTTTTCCAATGAATCGTTAGTTAGAATAAAGAGGTCAGGGTAATTGTCATTTTCAAGAGAAGCCTTGTTAATAGCTTCCAGATATTCCGTACCAGACACTAAAACCGGTTCGATACGGACATTCTGATTATTCTCTGAATAAGCTACCGCCTTGCTCTGAAGGTAGCTTGTAAGCGAATCATCAGTGTACCACAATCTTACTGTTGTTCTGGTTTTGGGAAACAATGAACGATTTTCAAAAATGCTCTGTCCCGAGCGGGCGTACACTATGGTGCCCGCAAGGGTACATGCAATAAGTATAATAGAAAAAATTCTGATTCTTAATTTCATACAGACTCCAGGCATGACCGTAAAATACTGATCATGTCATCCACATTCTCTTTAGTTATAATGAGAGGTGGAACGAATCTGATAATCTCAGTCCCGGCATTAATTAATATAAGTCCATTTTCAAGAGCTTTATTTATTATCTCTGAAACAGGCCTGTTAAACACAAGTCCCTGCATCAAGCCCGCACCTCTTCTATCGATTATGAAGTCATACTCATCCTTAAGCTCGTCTAAACGCTTCTCTAAATAAGGAGCTACTTCTTTCACATTCTCTATTATATTGTCCTGTTTAAATAAATCAAGTACTTTGGAAACTGCTGCACACGCAAATGGATTTCCACCGTAGGTTGTACCATGGTCTCCTGCCACCAAAGAATTTGCGCCGACTTTCTCTGTCATAAGGAAGGCACCCACCGGAACTCCGCATCCAAGAGCCTTAGCCGTAGTCATGATGTCCGGCTTGATACCATATTTCTGCCAGGCATACATGTAGCCTGTTCTGCCCATGCCGCATTGAATTTCATCAAGGATCATGAGAATGTCCTTTTCATCACAAAGCTCCCTTATCTTGGTAAGGAACTCTTCTGTAGCCGGGAATATTCCGCCTTCTCCCTGAACAGTCTCCAGAATAATAGCGCAGGTCTTGTCTGTAACCAACGCTTCAACGCTTCCAAAATCATTGAGATCAGCAAACTTTACATTTCCGATCATTGGCTCAAAAGCTTCTCTATAATGAGGATTTCCCGTTACAGATAAAGCTCCGAAGGTTCTACCATGGAAGGAATGGTTCATGGCTATGATCTCACCATCACTCTTTCCGGTCTTTAGGTAGTGATACTTCCTTGCAGCCTTTAAGGCACCTTCAATTGCCTCTGCTCCGCTATTGGTAAAAAATACCCTGTCCATACCGGATACTTCCTTCATCTTTATGGCAGCCTCTATAGCCGGAACATTGTAATAATAATTGGAAGTATGAAGAAGCTTATCAATCTGCGCTTTTAGAGCATCATTGTATTCCTTGTTATTGTATCCAAGGGCAAAAACCGCTATTCCTGAAACGAAGTCGAGATATTTTTTACCATCAAGGTCGTAAAGATATACTCCATCGCCCCTGTCCAGAACTATCTGATATCTGTTATAGGTATGCAGAAGCGCTTTCTCGGCTTCTTCAATATAGTTTTTCATCATCTCACTCATCACGCTATCTCCTCGGCATTATCAGCCATGAACATGGTTCCGACACCCATATTTGTGAATATCTCAAGAAGCAGACAATGGGGAATTCTTCCGTCAAGGATATGCACCTTATCAACGCCTTCACGGATAGCGTTAGTGCAGTTATTAAGCTTAGGCAGCATGCCTCCACCGATATTTCCGCTTGCTATAAGAGCATCGGCCTCAGAGCAGGTGAGACGGGAAATAAATGTGGAAGGATCATTGATATCCTTGTAAACGCCCTCTATGTCTGTCAAAAAAGCCAGCTTATCAGCTCCAACCGCCTTGGCAATGGCGCAGGCAGCATCATCAGCATTGATATTATAAGTGTCAAAATTATCATCGAAACCAATAGGAGCTACAATCGGAAGATAGTCATTATCCATCATGTCAAAAAGGACCTTTGGATCCACCTTGTCAACTTCGCCCACAAAGCCTATATCCTTGCCATCGGAATACTTTTTGGATACATGCAAAAGCCCTGAATCCTTGCCGCTTATACCGATTGCCTTAACTCCCAGCTCCTGAACCATAGACACAAGCTGCTTATTAACTCTGCCAAGTACCATTTCAGCAATTTCCATGGTCTCTTCATCTGTTACTCTAAGGCCATTGACAAACTCAGCTTCTTTACCCACTTTGGAAACCCAGGTACTGATTGCCTTACCGCCGCCATGCACGATAATAGGCTTTAGTCCTACAAGTTTAAGAAGAGTAATGTCAGTAATTACGCTTTTTTGAAGCTCAGGATTACTCATTGCACTTCCACCGTATTTCACAACAATAACTTTTCTATTGAACTTCTGAATATACGGAAGTGCTTCTACAAGTACCTCCGCCTTCTTTAATACTTCCTGCATGTCCTTATCCATGGTAATATCCTCCCTAATTCCAGGTATAAATAGCTAATGATATGCGATATGTTCAGTGATTAGTTATCAAGATCTGTAATCCGCATTTATTTTTACATAATCATATGTCAGATCACAGCCCCAAGCTGTAGCACTGGCCTGTCCTTCATTCATATTCACAAAAACTGTTACAGTGTCTGCCTTCATGATTTCAAGTGCCTTGTCTTCATCAAAAACAATTGGTGTACCCTTATCAAATACCTTGAGCTTACCATTAACACTTTCAAAGAACAGCTCCACATCGTTCTGATCAAACTCTGCTCCGGAATAGCCCATAGCGCAAAGGAATCTTCCGAAATTTGCATCACATCCGTAGATAGCAGCCTTGGAAAGATTCGAACCAACTATTGATCTTGCAAGAATTCTGGCATCCTGCTTGTCCTTGGCTCCTATAACCTTTGCTTCAAAAAGCTTACTTGCGCCCTCTCCGTCAGCTGCCATCTTCTTGGCCAAAAACTCACAAACAAATCCAAGGGCTTCCTTGAAGGTTTCATAGTCCTGATTTTTCTCTGTGATCTTGTCGTTCTCAGCAAGGCCATTTGCCATGCACAAAAGCGTATCATTTGTTGAGGTATCCCCATCAACTGTTATCATATTGAAGGTGTCCTTAACCACCTCACTTACTGCCTCCTGCAAAAGAGCTTTCTCGATTGCAAGGTCTGTAGTCAGAAAAGCCAGCATTGTGCACATGTTGGGATGGATCATTCCTGAACCTTTGCTCATTCCTCCAAGTGTTACAGTCTTTCCGCCTATTTCAAAAGAAACAGCTGTTTCTTTATTGACAGTATCTGTTGTCATAATAGCCTTGGAAGCATCAGTTCCTGCCTTTATGCTATCATCCAAGGTCTTGCTCATCATATTTACTCCTGCAACAAGTTTGTCCACAGGAAGCTGCATTCCGATTACACCAGTAGAAGCCACAGCAACAGAATTAAATGGGACACCAAGGCTCTTTTCTACCGCATCAGCAGTTGCCTTGCAGGCATCAAAGCCCTCTTTTCCGGTACAAGCATTGGCTATTCCAGAATTGACAACAACCGCCTGCAGAAAATCCCCGGATTCTACAATCTGCTTATCCCACATAACACAAGCAGCCTTAACCACATTGGAAGTAAAGGTTCCGGCACACACACACGGCACTTCGGAATACAAAAGAGCCATATCTGTTCTGTCCTTATACTTGATATTAGCCTCACAACAAGCTGCTTTAAAACCCTTAGAAGCGGTAACTCCGCCCTCAATTATATTCATATTTCTCACCATCCCTTTATTTATCATGGTACAAATACAGTTTTATTGTCCTCATTAAGTGGAAGATCATAATAATTCATATCATCTCTGAGGTTCCAATTCATTTTCTGCCAGAATTTGTTTCCAACTTCATTTGTAACAAACGCATTTAAACAAACCTTGTTGATATGCTCCTTTTTAAGCTGCTCACAGCAAAAGTTCACCATCTTTTTGCCAATACCATGCATTCTGTACTTCTCATTAACACAGACATGATAAAGGCAGGCTCTTCTTCCGTCATGGCCACATAAAATAGCGCCCACTATTTTTCCATCCTCAATATCTACTACGCTGGTGGTGGGATTTCTTTTTAAAAATCTATCTATTCCCTCCAGAGAATCATCAAGACTTCTAAGTCCAAAACCATGGATGGAATTCCAAAGCTCCCATACCTCATCGTAGTCATCAATTGTCATTACACGAACCATACCTGTCTCCTCATGGACATTTGGGAACAATCCTAAGTCCCATTGTTTCATCAAGTCCAAACATAATATTCATATTCTGTACAGCCTGTCCTGCTGCGCCCTTAACAAGATTATCAATTGCCCCCATCATGATAACCCTGCCGGTTCTTTCGTCCACCTTAAAGCCGATATCCACAAAATTACTGCCCTGGACAAATCTTGTTTCAGGATATACCCCATCCTTAAGAAGCCTTATGAATATCTCATTTCCGTAATACTTCTCATAGGCAGCTCTAATATCCTGGGCTGTAGGAAGCTTTCCATCCTTCTTAACCAATGTAGCGTACTCAGTAGCAAGGATACCTCTGTTCATAGGAACAAGGTGTGGTGTGAAGTTAAGCACAAGCTTCTTGCCGGCAGCATATCCAAGCTGTTCCTCGATTTCAGGAGTATGTCTGTGGTTAGCAACACCGTAGGGTTTTACACTCTCATTTACTTCACAATAGAGATTGGCTACCTTAGCGCCTCTTCCTGCTCCTGTGACTCCACTGAGAGCATCTATAATAAGAGTATCAGGATCAATAAGCCCCTCTTTTACAAGCGGATATGCAGTCAGAATCGAGCAGGTTGTATAACAGCCCGGGTTTGCAACAAGTCTCGCACTTGCCACCTTATCTCTGTTGATCTCGCACAATCCGTAAACAGCTTCTTCTATATAAGAAGGAGCTTTATGCTCAATCTTGTACCATTTCTCGTATTCAGTTACATCTTTTAATCTGAAATCAGCAGAAAGATCAATTACCTTGACCTTGCCAAGAATATCTTCATTTATAAGAGAAGCGCAAAGCCCTTGGGGTGTCGCAGTAAAAACAACGTCCACTTCATTAGCCAGTTCTTCCATATTATCATCAAGACATTTGTCGTCTATTATTTTGAAAAAGTTTCCATATATGCTTGAAAACTCCTCGCCCACATAGCTCTTAGATCCGTACCATACAACCTCAGCTTCAGGGTGTCCCAATAGAATCCTTGCAATCTCTGCACCCGCATACCCTGTCGCACCAATAATGCCAACTTTAATCATAATATGCATCCTCTTTCCATTAAAAATGTAAGATCACTAATTGTATTGTATACAAGCTACAAATTGCCGATACAGATAAATAGCACATCGGAGCAGCTTGAAATATTTTTTTCAGTATACGACGTCAAAAAAAATAATGCAACAAAAATTTAATATTTATGCATATTTTTATATCTTTTTAAATATTTATGCAAAAATGTGTTGCATTTTATGCATTGATGATTTATATTGAACTAGTAGGCGGTTTTCCTGATTAAAAATAATCAAAAAGCCGTACAATATTAATGATAATCGAAATAAGAATATAAAGAAAGACGAGGTTATGAAAATGGCAAAAGAAAAAGTAATTCTTGCATATTCCGGCGGACTTGATACTACAGCTATCATTCCATGGCTCAAGGAAAATTACGACTACGAAGTTGTTTGCGTATGTATCGACTGTGGTCAGGAAGAAGAACTGGATGGTCTTGAGGAAAGAGCAATCAGCTGCGGCGCAAGCAAGCTCTATATTCTTGATGTAGTAGATGAATTTTGTGATGAGTACATTGTTCCATGTGTTCAGGCACACGCTGTATACGAGAACAAGTATCTTCTGGGAACTTCCATGGCTCGTCCTCTTATCGCCAAGAAACTTGTTGAAGTAGCAAGAAAAGAAGGCGCTGTTGCCATCTGCCATGGTGCTACCGGTAAGGGCAATGACCAGATCAGATTCGAGCTTGGAATCAAGGCTCTTGCACCTGATATCAAGATCATTGCTGCCTGGAGAAATGACAAGTGGACAATGGATTCCCGTGAATCAGAAATCGAATACTGCAAAGCTCATGGAATCAATCTTCCATTCTCTGCAGATTCAAGCTATAGCCGCGATCGTAATCTCTGGCATATATCACATGAGGGCCTTGAGCTTGAGGATCCTTCACTTGAACCCAATTACAAACATCTCTTAGTCCTGGGCAAAACTCCTGAGGATGCACCTGATACTCCAACTACTGTTACTATGACTTTTGAAGCTGGAGTTCCTAAGTCAGTTAACGGCAAGGAAATGAAGGTTTCAGATATCATCCGTACTCTCAACAAGCTCGGCGGCGAGAACGGTATTGGTATCGTAGATATTGTAGAGAACCGTGTAGTAGGCATGAAGAGCCGCGGCGTTTATGAAACTCCCGGCGGAACTATCCTCTACGAAGCTCATCAGCAGCTTGAAGAGTTGATTTTGGACCGCGATACCTATACAATGAAAAAAGATATGGGCAACAAGTTTGCAGATATAGTATATGAAGGGAAATGGTTCACTCCTTTAAGAGAAGCTGAGCAGGCTTTCATCCAGTCCACTCAGAAATATGTAACAGGTGAAGTTACATTCAAGCTCTACAAGGGCAATATCATTAAGGCAGGCACCAAGTCTCCTTATTCTCTCTACAATGAGAGCATTGCCTCCTTCAAGACAGGTGATCTCTACGACCACCATGATGCAGAGGGCTTTATCAATCTCTTTGGACTTTCATGCAAGGTTCGTGCTATGAAAATGCAGGAAGTAGAATCTAATAAGTAATTAATGAATTCTTTGGTTCTTCTAATAGGTTACTTAGTTTTAACAAATATAGTAGGGTTTGCCTTAATGGGAATTGATAAGCGGAGGGCGAAACGAAACGCCTTCCGTGTTCCTGAGGCAACCCTATTTTCTGTGGCAATCGTAGGCGGAAGCATTGGTTCCATTCTGGGAATGCTTGTTTTCAGACACAAGACCAAGCACTGGTATTTCACCGTTGGTCTTCCGCTTATTCTTTTAGTTCAAATTTTACTGATTGCATTACTAATTTGGCTTCCTATCTCCTTTAGCTTCATATAAAATAATGGAGAAGTATGAAAAAGTTTTAAGTTTTGTCAGAGGGAAAAGAAATGCATATAGCGGTTTGTGATGACAATATAGCTGACAGGAAGCAGACGGAAAGGCTCCTGGGCAGACAGTCTGATCGTTTCTTTAAAGAAATGGGGGAAAGACTCTACATTGATTCCTATGGAAATGTAGAGGCATTTTTGCGCTATCCTCAAATGTACGATGGGCTTTTTGTGGATATGACCCTTGAAGAGCCAACAGGCTTTGAAATCGTCAAGCTCCTTTTAAAAGATGGTGTTGTTAGGCCCATTATCCTATGTGTTTCCAAGATAGATTACAGAAAGCAGTATGAAGAATCCGGACTTGATATCCCTAATCTCATGTTCATAGATAAGCCCCTTAAAGTTGCAGAGCTTTCTGCTATGATGGACAAGATCAGAGAAATCAAAGGTGACCCTATTCCCACTCTGGAAATTCGTGGCAAGGACGGCACCTTCTATGCCAAGGAAGATGATATAGTATTTGTCAAAAAGCACGGATCCGAACTTCTCATACACATCGCTGATGGTCAGGTTATTTCCCTGATTGATGAAATCTATAATTTCTACAGTCAGTGTGAAGTTTTTCCACAGATTTGCCCTATAAGTGATTACACCCTTATAAATGTTAATCACGTTAAAAAAACAAGCTTTGGAAAAGTAACTTTGGATAACGGCGAAACTTTTGGTGTTTCTTTTGCCTACAGAAACTCTATAGCACAAGCAAGAGAAATCATAAGTAATAAGTCCAAAGAATCATAAACAAAAGAAAAATCAACTAGCCCTTAGGTTAGTTGATTTTTTTAACGCTTTCGCCTTCTATCATATGACCTTCAAGAATCATGATACCCTGTCTGTATCTCTCTCCGCTTATCTTACGTATAAGGTTAAGAATAGCATTTCTGCCCATTTCATAGCTGTCTACCCCGTATGTTGTAAGCCTTATATCGCATAGTCCCGGGAACAAATAGTTATCGTAGCCCACAACGGAAATATCATCAGGAACCTTATAGCCGTTCTCGTTCAGCTTTTTAATAAGCATACTGGCTGCCAGATCGCAGTTACAAACAAAGGCTGTAGGCATCTCCTTGGGAAGCTTAAAATATTTGTTATAATCCATAACTCCCGAATCAAGATCCCTGTCATAAATGATCCAGTCACCTCTGTAGGGCTGGCCATGCTCCATAAGAGACTTGGTATATCCAAGGTATCTGTCTGTAATTGTTCCCGATGCCAGAATTGTACCAACAAAGGCAATATCCTTGTGTCCCATATCGAAAAGATAATTTGTAAGGCAATAAGCTCCGTTATAACTGTCAGAAACAACGGCGTCCTCGTCTCCCGTATGATTGCAGAAATCCAGGTAGACCATAGGTATTCCGCTTCCATCCTTTATTGCCTTCAAATATTCCTGATCAAGTCTTCCCACCACAACGATTCCATCTATCTTATTATCCTCAACCAGTCTTGGTGTGACCTTATTTTTTTCGTTTTCAACGGAAATAACCTCCAGCATGGTAAAGCAGCCTTTATCCATAGCAATCTGGGATACCTGCTGATGCATCCTTGTATAAAAAGAACTATATTCACTCATGAAGTTCTCTGAAATAAGAACCCCAATGGTATAACTCTTACTTGTGAAATCCTGTTTCCTTGATACCGAAGGAACATACCCCATATCATTTGCCAAGGCATGAATCTTTTCTCTGAGTTCTTCGCTCATTCCCTTTTGTCCGGATAGAGCCTTGGAAACAGTAACTGTGCTTACGCCTATTCTGTCTGCAATATCTTTAAGTCTTACTGTCTTAGCCATAAACATTCCTCTCAAAAGTGTACTAGAAATAGTATAAACTAATTTTAATCTAAAATACACTAATTAATTTATCTGATTTTGTGAACTAATATTCACAATAATTGTTCAAATTGGCCTATTGAAAAGTTGCAAAGATATAAGTTTTTCATGATATACTAATCAGGTAGTGCCAATTAACCTGCACTTTGCATAAAAAATACAAATAATTGTCAGATAGGAATAGCAATGATCGCACTTAAGATATCAAATAAAAAAAACTTTATGGCCAAGCTTCTTGCCAGTGAATTATTTGAAGAATTTCTTGTGGAAGAGGCTACAGTTGAGACCTTTAATACCTTCCACATTGACGGTCACATACATAAAGATTTTTACAAAAACGATGACACAGTGCCTGAGAGTACACTTTCCGAGGATTTCTCCAAATGGAAGGACCTTCGTCCTCTTTGCCTTGATTTGATCAAAGGTAAAAGAACTCCCCTTGGTTTTAAGTTTATCTTTCACCCGGATAATGCTACCAAAAACGCCGTTGTTGAAAGTGCCGATGCAGGAATCAACCCTGACGAGGTTCTTCTTGGCATAAACATACGCTTTACCGGAGATACAATTCTGATTACTACAGGATGTACCTTTAAGATTTTTTCTATGGATAAAACAATAGAAAAAGCCTGGGATGAATACATCCCAAGCTTTCTTGTCAAAGCAAACATAGAAACAATCGATTACGAATGATATTTGTTAAGTATTACAATCAAGGACTCGTACTTTGGCTTGATCTGATTATAAAGAGGCTCGTAACCTTCCATGGACCCTGCCCTCAGAATTTCTGTCAGTTCGCATACCGGAGTAAGGAATCCCTTTAACCCCAGGTTTGCGCCTACACCTTTAAGTGTATGGACAGCTTTAAAAGCTTCCGACACATTTCCCTCTGCCAAATACTTGGTCAGATCGCTCATGCTCTGGTCATTGAGAAACTTGAACATAAACTTGGCAATAAGGTCTTCATTTCCCATGAATCTGTCTAATATCTCGTCCCAGTCGACACCCCATTCAATTAACTCGCTCTTGAATCCTGCGTCCATAAGCCACCAAATACCTTTCACGAAAAAAAGTATATAATATAACTCATAAATTGATTATACATCCTTTACAAGTAGGCTTCAACTTTAGGACACTTTCTTTATTATAATTTAAGACTTAACAGAATTACTCCATTTTACTGAGCTTCTCAGCCTGATCAGCAGCAATCAGAGAATCAATGATCTCATCTATATCACCGTCCATGATCTGGTCGATTTTGTAAAGAGTAAGCCCGATTCTATGATCCGTAACTCTTCCCTGATGGAAATTATAGGTTCTTATCTTCTCGGATCTGTCTCCGCTTCCTACCTGGCTTCTTCGAAGCGCAGCCTCATCGTTATGTTGTCTTTCCTGCTCAAGCTCATAGAGCTTGGCTCTAAGTACTCTAAGAGCCTTAGCCTTGTTCTGCTGCTGGCTCTTCTCATCCTGACAGGAAATAACAATTCCTGTTGGGAAATGAGTTAGTCTTACCGCAGAGTCTGTGGTATTGACACACTGACCGCCGTTTCCTGATGCTCTGAACACATCAAACTTGCAGTCATTCATATCAATCTCAACTTCCACATCCTCAACTTCCGGCATAATAGCCACCGTTATAGCGGAGGTATGAATTCTGCCTCCTGACTCTGTAGCCGGAATTCTCTGTACTCTGTGAACACCACTTTCAAACTTAAGTCTGGAATATGCTCCATTTCCCTTGATCATGAAGCTGACAGTCTTAATACCGCCAATGCCGATATCTTCAACGCTCATTGTCTCTACGCGCCAGTTCTGTCTCTCAGCATATCTGGTATAAAGCCTATACATATCAGCAGCAAATAAAGCTGCCTCATCACCGCCAACTCCAGCTCTGATCTCAACGATTACGTTCTTATCATCATTGGGGTCCTTGGGAAGAAGCAATATTTTAAGTTGATTCTCCAACTCAGGAATTCTGTCCTTGGCAGCCTGGAGTTCCTCTTTAAGCATTTCCTTCATATCCGGATCTGATTCTTCATCCAGCATCTGAAGGCTCTCTTCTATGGTATCATTGCATTTCTTGTACTCACTGTAGCATTCAACAAGTGGTTCCAGATTCTTTTGCTCCTTCATGAGCTTTCTAAATCTCTCCTGGTCTGCAGCAACAGTAGGTTCATTTAGTTCCATTGTGATATCTTCGAACTTGCGAATGATATCTTCTATCCTATCAAACATGTTTCTATCTCCATTATTCTATAAGCTTTCATTACATTACAAAGAAAACACTCCGTCTAAATAGCTAATAGAAGCACGCTGATACTACTCTGTCATTTCCTCCAAGGTCCTTAATAACCTGAATATCGTGATATACCTTTTTATCCTCAAGCATTTCCACAAGAGCCTGTCCCTGGTCATACCCTATTTCCAGGAAAAGATATCCGTTTGAATTAAGGAACCTTGGAGTTGTCTCCACAATTCTTCTGTAAAAAACAAGACCATCCTCTGCACCGTCAAGGGCAAGTCTTGGCTCGTATTCCTTAACCTCAGGAGCTAGGCTATCGATCACGCTGCTGGCAATATATGGCGGATTCGAAACAATAATATCAAACTTTCCCATATCTTCATCCGGGAAAAGATCTGTCTCTACAAATATAGCTCTGTCTGAAAGTCCCAGCCCCTTGGCATTACTTCTTGCCACTTCAAGGGCTCCGGCAGAAATATCTGTGCACACTGCAGTTGTATTATTGGAATAATTAAGGAGACTTAGAGCTATACATCCTGATCCTGTGCAAAGGTCCATGATTCTCATGCCATCTTCCTGAAATCTCATAACTTCTTCAACCAGTGTTTCTGTGTCCTGCTCAGGAATAAGGACATTCTTATCAACCTTAAAATCAAGGCCCATAAAGCTCCAGCTACCAATAATATAGGCAACAGGCTCTCTCTTAGCTCTCCTGTCTATCATAGCAAGGTATCTATCCTCTTCCTCTGCAGTTACCTTTCTGTCAGGATGCGCTAAAAGAGTGTTATGATCTGTTCCACATGCGCATTCTAAAAGAAGCCGGGCATCAAGCATAGCTTCTGTGATTCCGGCTTTCTTTAGGTTTTCTGATCCAGTTAAATAAATATCTCTGTAATTACTCATTTACTTCTTCGTCATCTTTTAACCAGCTGTCGTCTATTTCATAACCGAAAGAATCCTTAAGAAACTCCTTCCAGTCAAATACAGCCTCAACAGACTTAATTGCAACTTCTATCATATCTTCATCCGGTTCCTTGGTTGTAAGCTTCTGAAGCCATAACCCTGGAGCGGAAAGAACCTTTATAAGGAAAAAGTCATATCTTCCTGCAAGGCTGATAAGCTCGTAGGAAATACCTGCAATAACAGGAATAAGCAGTATTCTTACAAGAATTCTAAGAGCATAGGAGTCAACTCTTATAAAGAAAAACAGGATAATACTTACAAGCATTACAAAAAGAATAAAGCTGCTTCCACATCTCTTATGAAGTCTTGAACTTCCCTTAACATTCTTGGCTGTAAGAGGTCTGCCTTTTTCAATACAGTTAATGCACTTATGCTCTGCACCGTGATATTGGAAAAGACGCCTGATATCCTTCATGCATGAAATCAAAAGGATATACAGAATGAAAATCACGATTCTAAGAACGCCCTCAATAATGGCAATCATAGAATCATTTCTGATATATTTGCTAAGTATCTCAGAAAGTGCATAAGGCAGGACCATAAAAAGGCCTATCGCAAACAGGAAGGAAATTGCTGTAGTCACAACCATAAGGAAGGTGTCCTCATGTCCACCTGATACAGCCTCAATTTCTTCATCAAGCTTAGTAGGCTTCTCATTACCCTCTTCGTAAAAAGAAGAAGAATAATTGAGAGACTTAAGTCCTAAGATAAGTGAATCTATGAATACAAATATACCTCTGACAAATGGAATGTTGAGAAGCTTACTTCCGTAAGCAATTCCGTGGTATTCGTCAATCTCAACCTCTATCTCACCATTAGGCTTTCTGACTGCAACAGCGTACATGTCCTTGTTCTTCATCATTACGCCCTCAAGTACAGCCTGTCCGCCTATTCCTGAGTAATGTCTTACTTTTCTTTTCCTCATACTACACCTCAAAAATCGTAAATGTAAAAAAGAGGTCGAGGCTAATGCCTCAACCTCTTTATTTTACTAAATAGATTACTGGTTGTTCATGCCGTATTTCTTGTTGAACTTATCAATACGTCCACGAGCACTTGTAGCCTTCTGCTGGCCAGTATAGAATGGATGGCACTTTGAGCAAATTTCTACGTGAATCTCACTCTTTGTTGATCCAACTGTGAATGTGTTACCGCAGTTGCAAGTAACAGTGGCCTGATGGAATTCTGGCTGAATGTCCTGTCTCATCTCTTCTCACCTCTCTATATACAAAAAATCTTCTAATTAACTATAGTTACCGCTGTTCTTCACAACAGCTATATCAATATAACATAATTAAATGTCAAGCGCAAGTATTTTTTCATTAAAATTGGCATAAAAAACTATAACACGCCCTTGTCCCCTATCAGAGCTTATGCAGCGCTCTGTTAAGGAATTGCCTTGTTCTTTCTTCTTTGGGATTACCAAAGATTTCTTTAGGCGAACCCTGTTCTACCACTACACCGCCATCCATGAAAACTACCCTTGATGCCACTTCCTTGGCAAATGACATCTCGTGAGTAACAACGACCATAGTAGTGCCCTCAAGTGCAAGCTTTTTCATAGTCTCAAGTACCTCACCGGTAAGCTCGGGATCAAGAGCACTTGTAGGTTCGTCAAACAGAATAACCTTAGGTTCCGGGGCAATTGCCCTTGCTATTGCTACTCTCTGCTGCTGTCCTCCGGATAGCTCTCCCGGATAATAATATGCTCTGTTCAGCATTCCAACCTTGGCAAGAACCTCCAGAGATATCTCTTTTGCCTTATCCTTAGGTATTTTTCTGGCTGTCACAAGGCCTTCCATAACATTTTCCAAGGCCGTCATATTATTAAACAGATTAAAACTTTGGAATACAAAGCCCATTTCCATTCTGAGCATCTTTATGTCCTTGGAGGACATTCTGGCCATATCACCCTTGTAATCATCAAAAATGATCTCACCGATATCAGCCTTTTCCAGAAAACTCATGCATCTTAGAAGTGTTGTTTTACCTGATCCGGATTGTCCGATTATAGCAACAACTTCCCCCTTATCAACTTTAAAGTCCATTCCCGACAAAACTCCGGTACCGGAAAAAGACTTATGCAAATTATGTATCTCCAGCATTTTCTTCACCACCTGCAATTATTCAGACTATAGCCTTATAACCGGCGTCTGCCTTCTTTCCATCACTCTTCCAGACAAGCTTCTTTTCAAGATATCTCTGAAGCCAGGTAAGAGCCGTCGAAAAGATAAGATAAATAAATGCTGCCTCCAGATACAAAGCAAAGGGCTCATAGGTTCTTGCTGCAATCTGCTGAGCTGTGGTAAACAGGTCAATGACTGTAATACTTGAGGCCAGAGCGGTATCTTTTAACAAACTGATAAGGTTATTAAAAAGATTAGGAAAAGCTACCGGGAATGACTGGGGTAAAATAATCCTTGCCATTGCCTGAGGATAGTTAAGTCCAATCATATAAGCCGCTTCCAGCTGTCCCTTAGGAATAGCAAGAATAGCTGATCTGAAAACCTCGGCATTATAAGCTCCCAGGTTAAGGCCAAAGGCCAAAACTGCTGATGGAAACGCATCCAGCGTAATACCAATATTGGGAAGTCCGAAGAATATGATAAAAAGCTGAACTATAAGAGGCGTTCCCCTGAATACCCAAATATAAAACCTTGCCACCTGTCTAAGGACCTTGATATTGGCCACCTGGATAAGTGCCAAAAGAAGGCCCACCGCAAGACTCAGTGCAAAAGACAAAAGTGTTAAAGGTATTGTAACCTTGATTCCGGGTACAAGAATCTTAAAAAATGAACTTGTTAATATTCCAATAAGTCTTTCACTCATATATTACTTAGTAATATCCTGTCCAAAGTATTTATTTGAAAGGGCTGTAAGAGTTCCGTCCTCAGCCATTTCCTTAATTGCCTTATCAATGGCACCGCGGAGCTTCTCAGTCTCTTCTCCCTTTCTGAGAGGAATGGAAACCTCTGATGCTTCTTCTGTAAGAGCAATGATCTTGATAGGAGCATCAGGATGCTCACCGAGATAATCATAGAAAGAAACTTCTGCATTTAAAGTAGCATCAACTCTTCCTGACAGCACCATATCAATGGTCTCTGAAAGTGTATCAACGTTCTGAACCTCAGCGCCAAGAGCTGCCGCCATGTCAGCATAGGTTGAGCCAAGTGAATTGCTGGTCTTCTTACCCTTAAGATCATCAAAAGATGTAATGTCGCTGTTATCATTCTTAACTACCAGCGCTGTTCTGATAAATGCATAAGGTTCTGTGAAGTCGTACTTTTCTTTTCTTTCATCTGTAATCTCAACGCCGTTTATGATAAGATCGTATCTTCCGCCGTCAAGGCCTGTAAAGAGGCCGTCCCACTCGCCTTCTACAAACTCAGCTTCAACACCGATTCTCTTAGCAATCTCTTTACCAACCTCTGTATCAAAGCCAACCAGTTCTCCTGACTCATCATGATAAGTCCAGGGAGCCCACTGGCCTTCCATGGCGATTATAATCTTACCTCTCTGAGTGATAGTGTCCAAAAGATCACCGGAAGCATTTACTTCAACATTATTTCCTGCGTTACCTGACGCACTTTCTGTACCTGATGAAGAGCAACCTGTAAGAGCACCTGCTAAAAGTGTTGCTGCCAAAGTTAGTCCAAGAACTTTTTTGCTTTCAAATAACATCATATTCATCTCTCCTCTTATGTTTTACGCAATCAAATTGCATTTGTATCACTCATTTTACATAATAAAATTCATTCTGTCAAAATCCTATCATTCCACTAGGAAATAAGGTAAAAAGAGCGCCGATTGACAATTTCAGCGCTTTTTCATTTATTTTTTAATAGGAATTTAACAGCTTTGAACTATCTGTTCAGATATTTCTTTAATTTGTTTCTGATTCTCTGCATGGCATTATCTGTAGACTTCTCATCTCTGGATAATACTGCTGAGATTTGTTTGATACTCATACCGGTAATATAAAGGTCAAGAACCTGAGTTTCAAGAGGACTAAGCTCGCTGTCAATGGCTTCTTCCAGGGCCTTTAAGTTCTCCTGGTCGATAACATGCTGCTCAGGAATCATGCCGGGATCAGATTCCAGAAGTTCTTCCAAGGCTGCAGAAGAGTCTTCTCCCATGTCCTCTCTTTTGGCATATATAGAGATATAGCTGTTAAGAGGACCATGCTTTTTCCTGGCCATGGTCTTAATGGCTGAATACATCTGCCTCGAAATGCAAAGATCTGCAAAGGTAGCAAAACTGGCATCTCTTCCGCAGTCATAATCCCTTACAGCCTTAAAAAGACCTATCATGCCCTCCTGAATAAGATCGTCCTTGTCAGCTCCAAGTACAAACATGGAAGCAGCTTTTTTCCTGACAAGATTCTTGTACTTGTTCATGATATGGTCTACACCGGCTGGATCATCGCCATCACGTATAGAAAGGATGAGTTCTTCATCCGTCATTTCCTTGTACCTGTTATCACTCATATTCTCACAGTCATGCCTCTTATAGAAATCGGCATCCATCTATATTATGATAATCTCTGTCTTACAACTTCAAATGCAAGAACGCCGCAGGCTACAGAAGCGTTAAGTGAATCAATATCTCCCTTCATAGGGATAGATGCGATCATATCGCACTTTTCTCTTACAAGTCTTGAAACTCCGCTGCCCTCATTGCCGATTACAAGTCCGATGGGCCCCTTTAAATTAAGCTGATACATTGTTGTGCCGCCCATATCAGCGCAGGCAAACCAAAGTCCCTTATCCTTAAGTTCCTCTATGGTATTGGCAATATTTGTAACCTTGGCTACTGGTGTGTAGTTAATAGCACCGGCTGAAGCCTTGGCAACAGTTGCTGTAAGAGAAGCTGCCCTATGCTTGGGAATAATAACTCCATGAGCACCGGCAAGGTTAGCTGTACGAATGATAGCTCCCAGGTTGTGAGGATCCTCAATATTGTCAAGAATGATCACAAAAGGATCTTCACCCTTCTGCCTGGCTCTTTCAAGGATGTCGTCAACCTCTGCATAGTTATAAGATGCGCCATAGGCAATTACACCCTGGTGCTTACCTGTCTCAGAGAGCTGGTCAAGACGCTCTTTTTTGACAAAAGAAATAACGGTATCCTTGTGTTTCTTGGCTTCTCTAAGGATTGTCTGAACAGGACCATCCTTGCAACCATCAAGGATAAATACTCTATCGATGGTCTTGCCTGAACGGAATGCCTCAAGTACGGCATTTCTTCCTTCTATAATTCTGCTCTCAAAATTTTCTTCCATATATACCTCGTTTTCGTTACTCCAGGACATCAAGTCCAAGCCTCTCGATTCCCATATTCACAAGTTCCATGGCCCTATCCAGATCCCCAGTCAGGTAAAGAAATCCCATGACCGCTTCAAACCCTGTCGCATCAAGATACTCAATAGTTGAAGCATTTTTGGCCTTGGTATGGGGTTTGGAATTACGCCCCCTTCTATAGTAGTCCTGTTCTTCCTGTGTAAGGTCATCCATAAGAGCCTTGACCATAGCAGACTGAGTCTGTGCCTTAACTATACTGCTAGCCCTCTTGTGAAGATTATTAACCGCAGTGTTGCCCTTATTGACCAGTATTGATCTGATAATAATGTCAAAAAAGGCATCACCTATATAGGCCAGTGTAAGAGGCGAATATGTCCTGATATCCTGTGGCTGTATTCCAAATTTCTCATTTATAAACGCATTCAAATCAGCTGCCATTTAACTCCCTCACGAGTATCCTTGATCTCTACGCCCTTCTCTAAGAGCTCTGCTCTTATAGCATCAGCTGTTGCAAAGTCCTTGGCTTTCTTGGCATTTGCTCTTCTCTCAATAGCATCAAGGATGAACTTCTCAAGCTCAGGATCAACACTTTGACCCTCAGAAAGGCTCTTGGCATGTCCAACAAGATCAAGTGAAAGAACCTTATCAAAGCTCTCAACAAGTGCAAGCTTGGTTGCATCGTTAGTGTCAGCCTTAAGAGCATCATACAGAACTGTAACTGCCATTGATGTATTAAGATCGCTGCATACAGCATCAGCAAATTTGCCTTCAAACTCAGCCTTTACTGTCTCATCTACTGCGCCATCTTCCTTAAGCTCAGATACTCTTTTTACAAGCTTATTAAAGGCCTGAGCTGCCTGATCAAGAGCCTCATAGGAGAACTCAAGTGGCTTACGATAATGTGACTGGAGGCAGAAGAATCTGTAAACCAGTGGATCATAGCCTTTTTCCTTGAGAACAGAAACTGTAAGGACTGCTCCCTTGGACTTACTCATCTTGCCTGATTTGTCATTAAGGTGGTTGGAATGGAACCAGTATTTGCACCATTCATGGCCAAGATAGCTCTCTGACTGGGCAATCTCATTTGTGTGGTGAGGGAAGATATTATCTACACCACCGCAGTGGATATCGATAAATTCCCCAAGGTGCTTCATTGAAATGCATGAGCACTCAATGTGCCATCCGGGATAACCTACTCCCCATGGACTCTCCCACTTAAGAGCCTGATCTTCAAACTTGGACTTTGTAAACCAGAGAACAAAGTCTGTCTTATTTTTCTTGTTAGTATCCTCTTCTACGTCGTCACGAACACCCACCTGGAGCTGCTCTTTTTCTACCTCTGAAGAGAAAACATAGTAATCTTTGAGCTTACTTGTATCAAAATATACGTTTCCGCCTGCAACATAGGCATAGCCCTTCTCGAGAAGAACTTCTACCATATGAATAAACTCAGGAATGCAGTTTGTAGCTGGTTCTACCACGTCAGGACGCTTATTTCCAACAGCATCAAAGTCATTAAAGAACGCATCAGTATAGAACTTTGCGATTTCCATTACAGTCTTGTGCTCTCTCTTTGCGCCTGAAAGCATTTTATCTTCGCCGGTATCGGCATCTGAAGAAAGATGACCTACATCTGTGATGTTCATAACTCTTTTTACATCGTATCCTGCATACTCAAGGGATTTGATGAGAGCATCCTGCATGATATAAGTTCTGATATTACCGATGTGAGCAAAATGATAAACTGTAGGTCCGCAGGTATAAATTGAAACCTTGCCCTCCTCGCGAGGATTAAACTCTTCTACAGTTCTATCGAGGGTATTATAAAATGTAAATTTGTGTGCCATGTTATTGTATTCTCCTGATTATTATCTTTTATTATATAAATCTCTGTGGTAAAAGATATTTCTTTTGCCAAGTGTAATTCTCTAAAACTTACTGCTTCTGACATCCCGGACAACTGCTACATCGCTCAGCGTTGTCACTGTCAAACACAGACATTCCACTGTCAAAGAAACTGCTCAGCATACAGATTGCCTGGGAGGATATTCCCTCACCGGTTCCTGTAAAGCCAAGGCCTTCCTCAGTAGTAGCCTTAACATTAACCTGTGAAATGTCGATGCCAAGATCCTCTGCAATATTCTGTCTCATTGTATCGATATGGGGTCTCATCTTGGGTGCCTGGGCAATTATAGTTGCATCGATATTCTCAACCATATAGTTTGCCTCTTCCAAAAGCCTTGCAACTTCGCGAAGAAGCGCTCTCGAATCAGCTCCCTTATACTTGGGATCCGTATCAGGGAAGTGCTTGCCTATATCTCCAAGAGCCGCTGCGCCCAAAAGTGCATCCATTATAGCGTGCAAAAGAACATCCGCATCCGAATGTCCTAGAAGTCCCTTTTCATATGGAATCTTGACGCCGCCAATGATAAGGTCTCTGCCTTCCACAAGCCGGTGCACATCATATCCCATTCCAACTCTCATGTCAATTTCCTCTTATTATTAATCTGTTTATACTTCCAAACCTGTCTTACGGAATAAGGAACAGCTCCACGATAAATGCCGCAAAGCAGGAAGCTCCTGCCACCGTAAGAAGGCTCTTTTTATTTAATGCAAGAAAAAGTGCCACTGCAAATCCAACAATAGATGATATCATATAATCCGTCGCTGACAATATTGCAGGAAAAGTCATGGCTGCCAAAGTAGCATAGGGAACATAATGCAAAAAAGATTTGATCAGGTTGCTCTTTATCTCCCTCCGGATAAGCGTAAGCGGCAATGCCCTTATAAGATAAGTAACTCCCGCCATAAGAAGGATGTACAAATATACTTTATTCATGACTTTCCTCCTTGACCGGTGCTATTATGGCTGCCCCTAACGCAACAACTACTGTTACTATTATAATCCTAAAGCCCGAAGAAATCATTTTTAATACCGGAGCATATGTAAATACTGCGCTCATGGCCATAGCTATTATGACAACCGCTGCTATAACCTTGTTGGTTCTTGTATCAGGAACAATTATAGCTATGAACATTCCGTAAATAGCAAGTCCCAGGCA
Source organism: Butyrivibrio sp. VCB2006 (assembly GCF_000420945.1). Taxonomy (GTDB): domain Bacteria; phylum Bacillota; class Clostridia; order Lachnospirales; family Lachnospiraceae; genus Butyrivibrio. The sequence goes on along the minus strand of NZ_ATVX01000001.1, from coordinate 195,510 downwards.
GCTTATAAAAATCTGAGGAAGAATTTGTCCCGCAACTGCTCCGAGAACAGTTCCGAAAACCCATCCGAAAACGGAAGTAGCTATTAATCCATAGGAAAACATTGGATAGAGCTTACCTCTTTTAAATATGCTGACAGCGAATATCTCATCTGTAACACCGTAGGATATCCCCATTCTCTGAAGAGTATTAACCTCAGGTCCAAGCCTCTGTGAAAGAGCTGTAGACATCAGCATATATCGCAGGTTAATTATAAACTGCAAAATTGCCAGTTCAACAAAGCTGCCATTTCTGGCTATAAGCTCAAGTGCAGAAAACTGTCCGGCACTGGTCACATTAAGAAGCGATGTCATTGCTGCCTGGAATGTGGTCATTCCAATCTTGGATGCCTCAATTCCAAAGGCAAAAGAAACTGCTATATATCCCAAACATATAGGGATGGCATTTTGACAGCCCTCCAAAAAATCCCGAAAACTTCCTCTTTTCATAGACTCCTCATTTCTCCTCGTCCGAATGTTCAAGTCATTAGATCTAAGCCCAGCATCAGTATCTCAATATTTCAATATCTCAATATCTCAATATTTCAATATATCAATTCACCATTTTCCTAATAACTTCCGTAATGCTGACAGGTCCTATACTTCCCTGCACCATGACCGGCTGTCCGCCGCCCTTAGCACCAAATTCTGTTCTCATTACATTGCAAAGTTCTCTGCAGTCTTTACCAGCACTTCCAGAACCGATAATGAATCTATATCCCTCTTTTGCAGAACCCGCAAACACTCCGCAGTAGCCTTCTTTTTTCTCTGCAAGAGCATTTACGAACTTACGCATCATGTTAGAATCGAAGCCATCATCCTTTATAAGAAAGATATCGCTTTTGTCCGTGCTCTCAAAAACATCACTACCATTCTTATCAGAATTACTGTTTTCGTTTGAATCTTCCCCTAAAAGCTTCTCAATTTCATAGCTTATAAGCTCTTCTTTTGTTCTAGTCAGCTGAGTTTTAAGCTCTGTATTGTCCTCGAAAGCTCTTTTAACAGACGTAATGATCTTATCAGAAGAAGTTGTAAGCATTCCGGAAAGCTCGGATACAATAGCATGTTCAGAATTTATATATTCAAGAGCTCTTTTCCCGCATAAGATATTAACTCTTACGCCACCCTTATAGTTCTGGAGATTTGTAACCTTAAGTAGTCCGATCTCGCCTGTTCTGTCAACATGAGGCGCACAGCAGGCACAGATATCAACTCCCGGAATTGTCACAATCCTGACATCTCCCTCCAGCTCTTTTTTGCTGCGATATGGGATATCTTTTAACCTGTCAGCCTCGGGAAACTCACACAATACTTCAATATTGCTCCAGATCACTTCGTTAGCTCTTTTCTCAAGCTCTAAAGCTTCCTCCAAGGTGATCGGTCCGTCATAGTCCATAGTCACCTCACTGTCACTTAGATGAAAGCCCACATTATTGTAACCAAACTTACCATGGACAAGCCCTGAGAAAATGTGCTCTCCGGTGTGCTGCTGCATATTACTGAATCTGTGGTGCCAGTCTATACATCCACGGACCTTGGAGCCAACAGGAATTTCCTTATCTACCACATGAGTAATGATTGAGCCCTCTTCACTGTCCTCTATGCTAACATCAATAACCCTGGCCTGTTCCAAAGAAGGATCTGTTCCTTCCTGATCATCCGTAACTGCCACAACTTCCAAAAAGCCGCCATCACAGCCCTGTCCGCCCTGCTCAGGGAAAAAAGCTGTTCTATCAAGAATTACTGCATACTCAGATTTCTTTTCGCCATCAGATTTTGTTGAAATTCTCTCGCAGCTTATAACCTGCGCAAAAAACTCTGATATATATGCACTGTCATAATACAATTCTTTTGTCATTTAACTTATTCCAATCACGCATGTTTTTGTATTTTTATTCATCAAATACACTAAGGCTTATTCTATCATATTTCGCACCTATATTGTTACAAAAAAAGCCCCTAATCAGTATGCGCTACTGATCAGGGGTGAATTATCAAGGTTTACAGCTTGCCCTTTTGGATTGCAAAGTATTGATCAAGCTTTTCTTTGAGCTGGGCCTTGTTGATGGTCTTTAAAAGATAATCCACAGGCTTGAGCTTCATGGCGGTCAGGACGCTTTCCTTGCTCTGCTGCCCCGTAAGGAACATAACAGGAATAACACCAGTGTCCGAGTCGCTCTTAAGCATTTCGAAAATCTGTGGCCCGTTAGTTATCGGCATCTCGTAGTCCAGTAGCACCAGATCGGCTTTATTGATGGCAAGCCACTTGATTGCCTTAACACCGGAGTCAACCATAGCCACCTGATAAGACTCCTTGAGCCACTCTCTTATGGTCTGCATGTAAGCCACATCATCGTCGATTATAAGGATTGTCTTACGAAGAAGAGTTTCAGCCATACTGTCAAACTGCTTTTCCACTGCCTGAAGGAACTTCCTCATATCAAGCGGGCGCTCAAACCAGGCAGATACGCAGTCAAGAGGCACTGTCTTAACCACTACATTGTATTCTTCCTTGGCGCCTATGAGAATAAGCCCCTTATCCTTCTCCATGCACAGATCCTTGAGAAAGACCAAAAAGGCAGGATCATCAGAAACCGTCTCATCCATGTAATAAACAATAAGTTCCCCTTTATCAGCATGCTCCTGAAGCTGCTTGATCTCAAGCGGCACGTACAGACTGGTATAACCCATCTCCTTAAGCTTGGTCTCCATACCGTGAACAGAGAAGGTTTCCTGTGAACTTATGAAAAGGACATTTCGATTGCTTACCATTGGTTCCTCCTAATCACTCTATATCCATAATAACACGAATTTGGTCCCAATCCAGCTTTAAAAGATGATGCTTTATATTTAAAACCGTTTTTTCTATATCGTCTGGCAGTTTATATTCATTGAGGGAGTCCATGGCCATCTTGGTCAGAGTGAAATCCTCTGCCTGAACATATTCCTTAAGGGCCACCATTATATCCTGTAAGACAGCTTGTGGGATTGGCTCCTTGTCACTTGTTTCCATGTGGCTAAGGAAAACCTGCTCATATTTTCTGTAAAGTGAAATGAATTCCTCATGCTCTTTTGAAATAAACTTAAAGTTCCTTACTTTCCCGGCTCTCTCCATGGCTGCTGCCATCGTAGAAAGAACCATGGCACCTATGATCCTTGAGGTGCTCTTAAGAGCATGGGCTTTGATAGTGTAATTCTCGATATCCCCGTCCTCAAGGCATCTTTTTAATACCTCCACATTGTCATCTACGTGCTCCAAAAAAATCTTAATGGCAGAAATATAACTCTCTGCATCCTCGCTGTTTTTAAGGCCCTCCGTGGTATCTATCAAAGGCTCAAGAACAAGCCATTCTGGAAGCTTCTCCTCTTCCTTTTTAAAATTCAAGGAATCATCCAAAGCATTTTTACCACCGGCTCCTTCATCCACCTTGCTTTCCTCACCGTCTCCGGCAATAAGAGCTTCTCCTGACAAAAGACTCGTAACCAGTTCGCTAAGGACCTGTGCCTTTATAGGTTTACTGATGTACCCTGAGGCACCTTGCTTGATCATCTCTTCACTACTGACTTCTCCGTCATCAGCAGACATGAAGACCACCAGAATATCAGGGTCCTTAACTCTCATTTTCAGCATCAGATCAAGTCCGGACATGGATGGCATCTTAACATCAGACAGTACCAGGTCAAAAGAGCTGCTGTCAAAATAATCCAAAGCTTCCTCGCCGGAAAGAGCAGTTACAGTCTCATAATTATCCTTAAGTGCCCTCTCTGCTATTTTAAGCATCATAGGTTCATCATCTACTATCAGAATTCTTTTCATTGTCCTTCTCCTCAAATGCATCAAAGAACTTACCCTGCATCAGGTCACATCCCATATTAAACAGCATATCTCTTGTCTTCTTGTCATCCACACCGCTGGCAACTACCGCAAGAGGAATACTTGTAAGTGTCCTGATAGTTCCACTTAAGACTGCTCTTCCGCCTGCCGAATCCACCTGGGCCAGCATGCTCTTATCAAGCCTTACTGAGCTTATAGGCAACTCAGCAATACGCTTAACATTGGAGTAGCCATTTCCATAGCCATCAATTGCAATTCTGTAGCCCTGCAAGGACAGCTTTTTAATATTCTCATCAAAGGTTCCGGATGTGGATGCTCCTGACTCTTTTATTGAAAAACAAACCTGCTCCGGGTGAACATTATACTTCCCCCTAAGATTCCATATTCTATCCGTGAAGTTTGTCTGCATACCAAGAGATCTGGAAAGCTTAACAACAACGTAGGACATACCCTCTTTTGCAAGATTTCCTGCCCCAATATAGTCAAATACCCTTTCAATAACGTACTCATCCATAAGTACTTCCGAGCCCCTTGCTATGAGCGCTTCTTCCAAGGTATCCGTATCGATTTCTCCAAAAGCTTCGTTTCTAACCTTTGGCGCTGCCGCATAGAACATCTTTCTTTCCAGGGAAGCTGACCAGATAGGGAAGAAATCCACCTCCAGGGACTGATTGTCAATAGCGTTTCCCAATATCTCATCCAGTTTGCTGGCTATCTGATAGTTTCTTTGACCAAGGATCTGATCCGCATGGCAGAATATCTTACCTGAGGTATATCTGACAAAATCATGACCGAATCTTATAAGCTCGTTTGCACTGTTGATATCCTCAGGAAAAAGAACTGACACGATCCTAAGGTCCGCTTTAACTCCCATGGCTGAAATGCTGCCGTTTAAGTTTCTTATCTTATCTCTAACCTCCGGAATAGCCTGGGCCGGATTGTAGTCCTTGTCCTCAACAATAAAATAAAAGTTTCCGGGAGTCTCAAAATACAGATCGAAATCTACTTTTTCTTTTTTGCCATAGGCCACTACAGCCCTGTTCATGTTGTAAATATATTCGTAATAGGCTTTCTCACCAAGGTAGTTATTAAGTTCCTCTGCATTGGCGATACTGGCTATGATAATCTCAACCTTCTGTCCGGTACTCTCAATCTTGCCTATTTCTTCCTTGTAGGCGAAATATCCGGGAAGTGACGTATTCATATCAATCTTTTTCTCAGGCTTCTGAACAAAAATAACAATGAAAAGAAGCGTCATACTGGTAAAATAGCATTCCACCAGCATATTTGAATAAAAGTACTGGATAATAACACCCACCACATTAAATACATATAGTGTGGCGATTGACAGGCACTCGGATAAACTAAGCAGATGCCTTTTAAGTACCAGATATATTATTCCAAAGACCATATACAAAGCGGCAAGTCCATACACCACAAGGATAAGGCTGCCCCTTTCATAGCCCACTTCTTTGGTAACCTTGAAAACATAATGTGTCTTTTTATTGAAAAGAAGCATCCATAATGTGATCAGGTACGGAAGCAGGATTATGAGTCTTTTCCAAAACTGTCTTATCTGATACCAGGTTCTGGTTACCGAAAACAGATAGTATGTATAAACCGCATTCATACCGCTTCTGGCTGTGAAATAAACGTAGTTAGACACTGTTATGCCGATAACTCCAGCTTCATTAAGGGGAAAATGTTTACCGATAACATTTCCCACAGTGTCGCTGAATGTAGCCACAAAGGCAAAGATAATGATCAGGAACAAAAGAAAATTCGTCCTGCCCTTAACCATTTTCCTGGTAATAGTTGCTATCATCAGAACGACAAAGATCGGAAGCGATGCAATTTCAAAGTAAATAACGTTATTTACCATATCTTACTTCCTCGCATAAATAAGACCAAAGGTTCCGTATCCGCACTTGATTGATACTGCTGCAGAAGCCTTCTGCAGATAAATATTTTCAAATGGCACAATCTTTTTTACATCATCGCAGATCTGCTCAGCATCTCCGCGTTTAAGTCCCACATAGGTAATGATAAGAGTGTCTGTATCGATCTTACTTGGCTGACCAAGAGCAGATTTGATGTACTTATCCTTTACTCTGCCAAAATTTCCCACCCACATTCTGGATATTTTGATAGAGGAGTTTCTGGCTTCAAGAGCAGGATGAAACATAAGAGCCTCACAAATCTTGCTTACCCTTCCTGAAATAAAGCCGCCTCTATACAGGTACTCAGTCTTATCAATGATACAGGTGGTTCTGATTTTGTTCTTTTTCTTTTCAAGCTCATGTATTATCTGATCCGTATCTAAAAGGCCTGCCTCTGCCAGTTCCTTGGCATATAGAACCAGTAGTCCCGTACCGCTGGATATCTGTCCGGATTCAAAAACGTTAACATTATAGAAGGTAAGAGCCGCCTCACAGGCGTTAACATAGCCCTTGCTGACGCGCTTGGCAGAAGAGATATGGATAATATGCTGCGCTCTTGTAAGCTGCTCAGAGAAAAACTCTTCGTACTCCGCCACAGTAGGTGCCTCACTGTTAACCATCACCTTGTTGCCATCCATAGTTCTTATTACGCTATCGCTTCCTGCCTCTGCTCCATCGTAAAAGACGCCTTCGTTCACACGAACCTTGTAGGAAATAACAGGAATATTCAACTTGGCAATAAGCTCATGAGGAATGTCCGCCACTGAATCTGTAGTGATAAGGATCGGGATCTTTTTTTTCATTTCCCTGACGATCATATCAGACTCGTAGCTTTCACCCTCTTCGGCTATCTGCATAACCTTATCCTTAGGAAGTAGAGTTAGCACAGTATGCTCAAGTTCCACGGCATCTACAGGCTTAACCAGATATTCATCAAATCCCTCTCTCCTATAAAGGGCTTGATTTTCGCTTCCTGCATTAGCTGTAAGAGCAACCACAGGAATATCCTTACAAAGGCCTCCTGCCTGCTCTCTTATCGCATGAAGACATTCTATGCCATCCATCTGTGGCATAAGGTGGTCCATAAGGATAATGTCGTATCTCTTTTTCAGAGTCATCTCAAGGCACTTCATACCGCTATCGGCAGTATCAATTGTAAGCCTTGTATCCTTAAGAAGCTTTTTTACAACAAGGAGATTCGTCGAATTATCATCTACTACAAGAACACTACATTCAGGAGCTTCAAAGCTCTGGTGATACTTAAAGCGGTCTCCTTCCGCCCTGATCTTGCCAATATCAAAGTCTCCAATAATCGATTCCTCAGCAATCTCCTGCTCCAGATATACAATAAAGCTTGATCCCTTACTATAAACACTATTAACAGAGATGGTGCCTCCCATCAGATCCACAAGCTGTTTAACGATAGAAAGACCAAGGCCGGTTCCCTCAATATGCCTGTTTTTTTCCTCATCCTCACGGCGGAAAGCATCAAAAAGATACGGGATATTTTCCTTACTGATACCAATTCCCGTGTCATCAACAGAGTACGTAACCGCAGCTTTTCCGTCTGAAGTCTTGCTACAATGCACAGAAAGAGACACACTGCCCCTTTCCGTATACTTAATGGCATTGTTAAGGAGATTGATAAGAATCTGCTTGAGCCTCACCTCATCGGAAAAAAGAGCTGATGGCATACTGGGGTCAACATAAATACTAAATTTAAGGCCCTTTTCATTTGCCTTAACCCATACAATATTTACTATTTCCGAGAGCATCTTGCCCACATCATACTGGGCCTTAATGATCTCCATTTTGCCGGATTCAATCTTGGACATATCCAGAATGTCGTTTATTACCGAAAGAAGCATCTTAGACGCAGTCTGGATATTTCTGGCATTTTCGGCAACCTCACCGCTGACCTGGTCTCTTAGGATCATCTCATTTAATCCGATTATGGTATTGATAGGAGTTCTGATCTCATGACTCATACTGGAAAAGAATCTGTTCTGAGCCTTATTGAGTTCATCAATCTTCTGTGCCTGCTCGATGGCGTGCTGGTTCTCATCAAAAAGCAGTCTGTACTGTATTCTGACCATAAAATAAACAGCAAGGCCAACCGAAATTATGGCCGCAATAGAATCTGCATACCACATGCTTCTGTCATGGTTTTCAATCTGATTAGGGAAGTAGAAAGTAAATATGCACATAGATACAACAAAAGTAGACAAAAGAGCAATCATAACAGCTCTAAGCTTGCCCTCAAGAATAAGTCCAATGTACAGATAGGCAAAGCAGTACCAGATAATTCCGCCTCCTGTTAAGCCGCCCCCAAACAAGAATGCAACAGGAACGACCACAAAAACTACTCCGGAAGCAAGTACAGCAGCTCCAAGCTGAATTTTGTCCTTCTTAATGGCAAAATAAGTAATTAAAGGAGCCAGGACAGTAGTCAGGATAAGGGTAATGATCTCAATTAGATTTTCTCCAAATACCACATCCACTGCCACAGAAAGAAGCATAGCAGCAACACCAATAATGGTCAGCAATATGAATATCCTTGCCCTGATATTCCTCTCCGAATTAAGGATGTTCAGGATAAAAGCTCTTACCCTCTTATACATACAGTAAGACTCCCTTCACTTCTCTTTGCGCCAAAAAATTTCGTTTCAAATCAAAGTCAGGTAAACAGCGCCGCTATGGTGTTCATAAGTTCCTCATACTCATCGATAAAGGCCTTGTGATTGTCTTTTATGTAGCCTTCATCGCTGCTCTTGGCTGCCATTTCAAGAAGGCGGGCCTTCTCGGAAAGCTCCAGGGCACCAATCAGTTTGGAGGTACTCTTAACTCCGTGTACTCTTACTTCATAGTCCTTTATGTTGGATGTTTCCAGCAGATTATTTATTACCTCTATCTTCTCTTCCTTTTTGTCCACATACTCCTGCAGCAGTTCAAAATAAAACTCCTTGTCACCTCCGCAGTAATCGATTCCATAGTCTGTATCCACGTTCTTTTCCTTAAGAACAGCTATTGGATCAACTTCCTTTTGCGGGGCCTGTGTTTCTTTTGCCTTTTTTACTCTCTTAGGCTTTTCCTTGGAGTAAGAAATCTTATTTTTAGGAAGAACGCTCTTAAGAACGCGCTCAAGTTCTGCAATATCAATAGGCTTGGGAGCAAATCCATCAAACCCTTCTGCCATGAACATCTCTCTTGCAGAGCTAATGGCATTGGCTGTAAGAGCTATGATGCATAGCTCCTTACTCTGTCTTGAGGCGTTCTGTCTGATTCTTTTCATTGCTTCTACGCCGTCCATGCCCGGCATCATGTGATCCATAAATATCACATCAAAGTCCTGGGTATCGCAAAGCTCAATGGCTTCTTCTCCGCTTGAAGCAGTTGTTATATCCATTCCGTAGGCTTCAAAGATTTCCCTTGCAACCACCAGATTCATATGTTCATCATCCACAACCAGTGCTTTAACTCCTGGGAAACTCACCTGCTCTGAATCTGCTGGCTTGTCTTCCTCTGTTCCCTGGCTAAGGAATCTTGCAACCTGCTCCAGCAAAAGCGGTTTAAGAATAAGTGTTATATCCGGGCCCACTTCCCCCGTAAAATCTCTTTCAGCTAAAAGAGCTACCTTCTTTTCTTTAGCCAGTTTGTCTATGTAGTCTTTATTTGGTACATACTCATCTGTACCAATAAAAATATGGGTGATGGTGGTTGTATCCAGAAGTTTTTCAAGTTCCTGTCTGGTCTGAAGTCTGTAAAACGGAACCTGAAGCCCCTCAGCCATATGAGTCATCATGTCAGTATAAAACTCACGCATCTTGGGAATATCTTTTTCCAAATAGCTGATGAAACCGGCCACAGAAATCCATTGCTTGGTAGCCATACTGACATAAGGCTTCCTGTCAGCCACCATCTGAGGAATGCTGACTGTGACTGTAGTGCCTTCTCCGGGGGCACTCTCGATAGACAATACTCCATCCATGGCAGCGGTAAAACCATTTGCAATCGGGATTCCAAGTCCGAGACCGCCCATGGATCTGGATCTTCCGGAATCTACCTGATAGAACTTTTCATAGGCATTTTCAATCTCATCTTCACTCATTCCTATTCCGGAATCCTTAACTTCCATGACAAGGTTTATTCCGTAATCCCTTTTTATAGGATAAATGTGCAGATAAACGCCACCGATTTTCGTGAATTTTAGGCCATTTCTGATAAGGTGCCACAAAATCCTCTTTATTTTTCCATCATCCCCCACAAGAACCGATGGAATACTTGAGTCCACGTCAACAACCAGCTCAACCTCGTAATTTTGAGTCTGATAGAGCTTGGTCAAAAGATCGTTAATTACAGAGCTGATAGTATAGTTTTCACTTCTTACCGCAATCTTCTGCATATCTATTTCTGTGAAATCAAGAATATCAGTGATCTGCTCAGCCACTCTGTGGCCCGCATCCGAAATAGCCTCTACCTTACTCATGGTCTGCTCGGGAAGTTCTTCCTTTTCAAGGACATATGACAGGCCTATAACCGCACTTATAGGTGTACGTACTTCATGAGAAACATTGGCAAGGAAATTATTGGCTCTTGTATTTTCTTCCTGTAAAACCTCAATCTGTTGAAGGTAATTACTCTCAGCAGTGGACCAGGCCTTAATGATCCTGTCCATCAAAAAGGCACTTATAGGCACCAAAATAAAGATCACGGTGGTCCTTACAACGCTGTAAAGATCTACCGTCAGATTATTTTCACTATATCTAACTACCAAATGGAAAATAAGGCTGAAAACTGCACTAACAGTGCCTACCCAGGTCAAAATCTTTTCTCTGGTGAAAGAAAAGATAAGAATCATTATTACCAGGACAGTTCCGCAGTCATAGACCGCACTGATTTTCATGCAGTAATAGAAAACCAAAAAAACAAAGAAGCATCCGCTAAAGTAAAGCTGCATTTTGGTGGAAATCTGATTTATTACATATGTGGTCCAGGCCAGTCCGACTCCCACCACAATAACAGGAATAATCCATAATTCCCAATTAAGAATTCTGTTGAGTACTATGATCAGAGCAGCAAGAATAGTCATTGCCAATATTAAAAGAAGGTACGAAACCTTTTTTAGTTCATTGTCTACTCGGCCATTTTCCACCGCATTTTCCTCCATTATTTGTATATAAAGTATACTATATTTCGTTAATGGTTTTAATTAAATTTGCATAAAAAAAGCAGCCAGAAACAATGTTCTGACCACTTTTTTTGAGTAACACTTATATATTTCAGGAGAAAACAATTATCAAGGTTTGAAATAGCTGATAGTCTCTGTAAGTCCTTCAGCCAGCTCCTGAAGTTTGCCTGCCGACTCAGTAATGATTGAGAAGGTAGCATTGAGCTCCTGCATAGAAGCATTGGTTTCTTCTGTTGAAGCTGCATTTTCCTCTGAAATTGCGGACAAGTCAGAGATGATTTCAAGGAGCTTATCCTTGGCGGTATTAAGCTTATCAATATGATGTGAAATGCTGTCAGCGCTTCCTGATACGTTAGAAACATTATCAGCCATGCTCTGCATGTTGGTCTTGGTATCATCAAGCTGCTGTGACTGTTGTTCAAAGCTCTCATTAAGTCTCTGCATTACTTCTACAGAAGCTTCTGAATCTGCAAGAAGCTGATCAACAATCTTCTTGATTTCTTCTGCGCTGTTGCTACTCTGAATAGCAAGCTGTCCAATCTCAGTTGCAACTACCGCAAATCCCTTACCTGCATCACCGGCTCTTGCAGCCTCAATACTTGCATTAAGTGAAAGAAGGTTTGTCTGTGATGCAATTTCTGTAATAGCCTGAGAGAATTTGGAAATCTCTTTAGCTGAATCGTTTGTTGAATTAATGGTCTGTCCGATATCACTAACTGAGGACTGAACCTGCTGGCTCTGATCAATAAGCTTGCCGAGAGCTGACATAGCTGCTTCGCAGGATGTCTTCATCTCGCTTGCATATCCGTTAAGCTGCTGTACATTATCAGCAACTTCATCAATATCTTTTCCGATATCCTGTGTATTACCTGCAGCAGTCTCTACGCTGTCTGCCTGTGATACAGCACCTCTTGAGATTTCATCCACGGCCTGTGAAACCTGAGTGGAAGCTACCGATGCCTGATTAGCAGAATCTGCAAGTTCGGTTCCGGAAGTTTTAAGCTCATTGGACATATCCATTGTGGTTCTGATTACTTCGCTAAGCTTCTCACTAAGAGTCTTGGCTCCGTCAGCAAGAAGACCAATCTCATCGTTTCTGTCGATGGAGGACTGATCAATGTTTAGCTTAAGTTCACCTCTTGAAAGGCTTCCAAGCTCATCAGCGATGGCTCGCATCTTACCTGATGACTTATTAGCGATAATAATACCTACTGAAGATACAACTATAGTAAGTATCAAAGAAATCACTACCATCTGAAGAACAATATTGGTTATAGTCCTTTTTACGGAATCACTTTCTCTTCCTGCAAATACCATACCTACAGCTGTTCCGTCGGCCTGCTTAAGAGGAATATAGTAGCAGTAATACGGCTTTGCTGCGCCGGCAGGAGTGGTCTGAATAAAGAACTCCTGCTTATTGGTTACAACCGTACCATATACTGTATCTGAAATATTGTAGCCGGTGGCCTTTTTTCCTGAAGAGTCCATCATGGTGGTGATAACACGCTCTTTACCGTAGAAAATTGAGTATTCTATACCGGTCTTGTTTTTAAGAGCATCCATGATATTCTCGTACTCTTCCATGACATTTTCTTCGCCCTTATAGACAATTCCGTCCTGGAAACTCCAATCTCCATCCCATACGTTGTTCATTTCACTGTCCAGCTGCTCAACGGCCACAAGAAGTTCTTCTGTTACCAAATTCTTGTAGGTCTTTGAGATTTCAACACCACTAAGAACAGTGAGGGCTGTTGCAACAGCTACGATTGCTGCTACTGCTGCGAAAATAAGCTTTTGGATAAGTTTACCGTTACGCACTCTCGTTTCCATATAAGGGCCTCCAATACTCTTACAACAAAAAGAAAACTTTTTGACAATTGGGCATTTATATTATAAACGAAAATCCGATATTTTAGTTGTTTTATATTATTAAGTTTATATAAACTCAAGACAAATAGAGACTGCAATCATGCAGTCTCCATTGGTAGCTCTGAAAGCATTTCTATTACCCTTCTCTTGACGATATCTTTTTCAGTCTCAAGAGAATAAGCAAGTTCGGTGTAAAGAAGCTTTTCAGCCATATTCAGATATCTTTCATTAAGTGTCGCAAACTTCTTGCCTTCTGCTTCGCGAGTAGCTTTGATCCTGCGCAAGGACTTCACAAGACCCATCATTTCTTCCGCAACATTTCTCTTAACAATTTCCAATACAACGGGTTCGGCCTTTTTGCCCTCCGGAAGTTCAACTTCTTCTACTTCCTCGATGTCGTCTATCAAATCTTCAGCATAGTCAGCGCTAATGACTTCTCGAATCTTGTCTTCGGCTCCCTCTACAGGTACGTAGAGGACGCTTCCGGCATCCACTGCGGAAATCATCATGTAATACTGTTTCTCTTTGCCCCTCTCAAGAAACGATGGTACAAGTATTTCTCGTACCTGGCATAAACCATGACTACCGTAAATAACGCACTCTCCAATATTTAACATTCTGTTCCTCCTTAGTCTGAAACAAAAACTCCTGTTAACTCTGAAAGCGCTTTCATGGCTGAAGATTAAAAAAACATGGACGTAGGAATGTCCTTGGTCCCCACTCACCATGTTCTCACTCGCATGGCCTTATTATATCACGATATTACAAATTTTGTAATACTTTCTCACGTAAAATTTACGTCTTTTTTGTGAAATTTTTTAGGTCAGATTCCAAGTGATTTTACAAGATATCATAGTAGTCTTTTCTAGTAATTACGCTCATGTGCTCAACCCTCACTTCTCCAAGCATAGTTACTTTCGACTTTTCATTAGTGATCATGTACTTAAATCCGCATTTTTCCTGGACTCTCTTAGACCTTAGATTACCATCAAAGTACCCGCAAAGGATTCTGGTAAGCCCCAGGTCATCAAACCCATGCCTGATCACTTCTTTTACAGCTTCTGTAACAAATCCCCTATTCCAATAGGGGTATCCGATCCAGTACCCAAGCTCCGCTTCATTATCCCCAAGCGGCCTTTCCGGGCTACCCTCCAGAGTAAGTCCTATGCTGCCTACAGGTTCGCCTCCCTGCCCTTTAAGGCAGATGGCATACACCTCATCCCTGGCAAATATTGTACGAATAACAGCTCTTGAATAGTTTACATCCCTATGTGGAAGCCACCCGGCGGCAGGACCAATCCGGTCATCGCTGGCATATTTAAAGAGGCTGGGAGCATCTTCATCTCTCCAGCCTCTAAGAATCAATCTATCAGTTTCCAAAATCATTCCCATATCACATACTCATATACTGGAAGCCTGTTTTCGCAGTAAAGGCGTCGAAAGATTTTTTGAAGATAGTAAAGTATGCCTCCTCCTTGTGCATAGCCTCGTGGGAAAGGAAGAAGATAACTTTGCCGCTCTTAATATCCCACTCGATATCGTGCTGTGGATCAAGAGCAACAATGTCCTTGAAGGAAAGTCCGTATTTCTCTCTGCAGAAGTCATCCTTATTATCTAGGTCCATAGTCTCCTCAATAATCTTGCTCTTGGTCTTAAGGAGATTATCAAGCTGTTCAAGCATGATCTGATGAACAATATTAAGAGAGTTGATTTCGTAGCCAACTAGCTTCATGTCTCCGATAATCCTGTCGAAATCCACCGCTGTCAGCTCAAATGGATCCACCTTGTTCTCACCATAGCAAAATACAGCATTATAAAGCCCTTCGTTCATAACTGATCTCCTTTCAGTTTTGCTCACCTTTAGCAAACAAACCCTTTTGTGATTTCAAAAAATCGATGTATTCATCTTCCGGTATCGGCCTTGAATAATAGAATCCCTGAAGATATTCAACGCCCTTATCGATAAGGATTTTGGCCTGTTCAAGAGTTTCTACGCCTTCTGCCAGAATATGAAGTCCAAAGTCCTTGAGGAAATTGATGGTATAATCCATCATTCTCATATTTTCAGGTTTGTCCTTATCAAGACAGTTCCATACGAACTCTTTATCCATCTTAACAAGTGCATAATCCATTTTAAGAATTTCCAAAAGATTGGAATATCCTGAGCCAAAATCGTCCATGGAAATTGTACTTCCGCTCTCACGAAGCCTTGCAACATTTTCTTTGAACACCTCATCATTGTTGATGTATGAGGTCTCGGTAATTTCAAAATTGATGAACTTAGGTGGAATGTGATACTTATTCATCTTGTTGATGAGTCTTGTATGGGTCTGTTCATCCACCACTTCATTTCCGGAAAGATTTACCTCTATGGTCCTTATTCCATAGCTTGAAAGGTTCTCTTTTGCAATAAACGAGCAAACCTTCTCAAAAACAAGATCGTCTATTTCCTGAATAAGTCCGCATTTCTCGGCTATAGGAATAAAATCTTCCGGTGAAATATAGTTCTCTGTATCCGGTCTTTTTAGTCTTACCAGAGCCTCCGCCGATGAAAAGCTTCCATCTGCAACGCAGAGGATAGGCTGATAATATACTTCAAATGCTTTTTCTTTTACAGCCGTTCTCACCACATCCTCAATGGAATTTCTATAGGTCATCTTGTCCACAACGCTCTGGTCGATTACAAGATTAGGTGTGGACTGTGTATAGGCATATTCGCCGGAAACATAGGTCAGAATCTGAAGCGCTTTGTCAACTTCCTTCGCATACTTGGGAAGTTCCAGAATACTAAAGGTAAGCCTGTAGTTCTTGCCTTCGTTGTCCTTAAGGTTGTTGACTATATTCATAAAGGTCTCAACCTTCTCAGGATTTCTGACTATAGAACACAGCGTATTCCAGTTAAAAAGATATGCCGGCGCCCCAACATAGCTTTCTGAAATCTTACCTACAATCTTCATCAGATCAGTCATTTCACTTCTCTCCGAGTTGGACATGACTGCAGTTTTTCCGGTAAAGATAACTGATACTACAAAGAAATCTTTTTTTAGACCTATCTTCTCAAAAAGAGCCATCTCAAATGCATCTCTGTTTCTGATACCCTCAATGGATCTTTCGAAATACTCTCTTGGATTTTCCATGGACAGGAAAAGAATCAGCGCCATCAGCATCATTGCTATGGCAGAAACCTGCATTCCTCTGTCAATAAACTGATAAAGTGACAATACAGTCCAAATAATAAGTCCAAAGAATATGGCAAAGAAGCTTTCCTTGGGAATACGCCCCCTTAGTACTATTACTCTAAGAAGCGACAAAAAGATATAAATAAAGCCAACCATATAGCAGACCTGAGCGGCAGGTCCGTAGTTATAGTAATATCCGTAGGAGTTTATTCCCGCCTTAATTCCCAAAATAATTGAGGTAATTACCGCAAAGATAACAGGAAGCCCCGTTATCACCACCATTTTATTTGAAAGAGTTCTTTTTAAGGTTGTCTTGGTATAGACGTAAATGCACATGATAAATGTGCAAAACAGCAGAGATCCCACATATAAAATCTGGGTTACTCCCCTAATAGAAGCCGCGTTATCCTTCTCTCCTATAAGCAAAAACGCAGCACATTCCAGGATTTCGCACAGATTGTTAAAAAAGACCGACACTAAGAAAATGAAGAAAACTCTCGCAGAAATAAGCTGCGACAAATTCCTTCTCAGGTATATAACAAGCAGTATGATTGATACTAATATTGCGATTATAGGTGTTCGTATTTCCATAAATAAATTATAATATAAAACTCCTATTGCAACAACTTATTTGCTTGTACCGCTTTGACATAAAACAGTGTCAATGGCAGGAATGACTGCGCAAAATTCTTGGTTGGTCCCGTTCCGACCATCACTGTATCTTCCACTATTTTCTTATTACCGATAGCTCCGCTTGAAGATACTATCTGCTTTCTAAAAGTCTTTATGCCGTAATCCAGATATCTGTCCTCTCCCGTAAGTTCATAGGCAATTGCCATGGACTCAAGAAGAAGTGTGTTATTACCGTTTCGTGACAGGCTGGGAAGCTCTTTGTAGTAAAAGAGTCCGTGAGGAGTCCTGCAATTATCAACGATATCGTCGATTGCCTTCATGATAAGCTTTCTGACTCTTTCACTTGAAAAAACTCTGTAGTAACGCATCAGGGACCCCACAGCCACAGATATCATGAAACCCACACGGATAGTAGTGTTATCCGTGTAGGGTGAAAGCCAGTTGCCGTACCTGTCGTTCCACTGCTCAAACTGTCCTACAATCCAGTCTGCCTTTCCAAGCCACTTTTTATCATGTGTCTCCACAAAAAGAGCTGTCAGGCTCCTAAGAGCCCATCCGGTTTCTCTGGCACTTATCTCTCCGGGCTTTTGATACTCGGGAGTATCAAGAAGCGCAAGAACATTTTCTCCTATGCCAAGAGCCGCCTCCATGGCTCTCTCATCCCCGGTAAAATGATAATGATCAATCAAGCCTTCAACCCACTCATGAGAGCAGGCCATAATACCCTTAGAGCCCTTCCCGTCCTCAGAACCGCCTGTGTGTCTTCTTTGATGCTCCCACTGTCCATTTACGAAAAGAGGATCCGTATTATAGTGACAAATATCCACATCCATCCAGTGCCAGCAGGCTACATTTGCATAGTCCAGCATTCTTCGAATGCCGCTTCTTGCGTACATCTGATACATGGCATGAGGATAATCATACTCATTGTTGGTCCAGACCAGATCTCCGCCGCCTCTTCCCTGGGCAGTATACCCAGGATCCGGAGCATCTCCCCAGCACAGCATCCCGTAGCATCTGGCATGGGAATCGGCCTTATCTATCAGCGCTATCTCCACATCATCTATCTGTTTGTCCGAAGGCAGGAAAATATCAGGAAATACTCCCGCTTCTTCAAATACCTCAGGATCCACATAGCCTGTATCAGGCATCTGATAAATAATGCTCCTGTTATTAAGCTCGTACAGGTCCTCCCCAGACTCATGGAAATGCAAAAGAAATCTCTGCTCCCTTGCCATTCCTGACTCGAATCTCACGGGAGAAGCCTTGGACACTTCCGCAACTTCATGCTTATTTGGCAAAAGATATATCTTAATGCCATCGCTGCCGGCGCTTATGGCCTTGGGGAAATTCTGCTGAGCCTGGAATACCGTGGCACAGACTCCGTATCCATCGCCAAAATCAGAAACATCCGCAAGGAATGTTCCGTATATAACTTCCGCAAAGTGTTCATTTGCTTCTTTTTCCAGCTTTTCCGCAGTAATAAGCTGTGATACAAAAGCTCCGTCATCACTGCTGTCAAAAGCCGTCTTATAATTGGATATTCCCACTGTAGTTCTTGGAGTCACCTTTTCTTTTCCCAGATTTCTGATCTCAAATACCAGCTGATCCGGTTCTATGGTCTCCTGAGTACAGTTGATGATCTTGATTGCCACATCAATCCAGGGTTTATCACTTGTCAGAGAAAGCCGCAGGGTAAACTTAATCCCCTCACCGCTAAGATTCTTATCCCTGTCATCAAAATGACCTGTAGCCTCCAAAATGGTAAAAATTGGTCCGTTTTCCACTACATTCCACAGCTCAAAAATCGGGGGAAGGGTGCATCCATCCAGCTTAAGATTAGGACCTACGAATTGCTTTTTCTCAAACACATGCCCATCCACGGAAAGACCTTCAAAGATATTGGACTGAAAGTCCGAAACTCTGAAATTTATTATTCCATTGGAAAAAGAAATCGTGCTCTGAGTCTTAGTCACCAGATTATTATCAATCTGATCTGCAAAAGCATTACTGCTGTCGATAAAGCTGGACGTGGTAACAAGCACAAAATCTTTGGCTGCATTTCCCGGCAAAGACCCAAGAAACCTTGCATAGACAAAGCGAATAGATCCATCATCCCAGGTGCTGGTAACCTTAAACTGCGACGGAATAATGCTTCCGCTATCCAGCACCGCCAGCCTTTCAAAGTCTTTTTTGCTAAGTTCACCCTTGGGAAAAGGCACGCCAATACCCAGAAGTTCGTCTTTTCTGTCGTCTTTGTATAGTTTGTCGAAATGGATTTTCATATATGTTTATGCCTTTCCTGTGGGTAAATTGCTATGTATCACGATAAATTCCTGTGCTAAATCTGCAAAAGATATGCTGTATACGACGGAATATCAAGGCCTCCGCCAAAATCAATCTCAGCTCCTGAAATCAGATCAGTGGCCTTTCCTGCTCTTGCATTAAAGTCAGCATGGAACTGATTCTCATCGGCGTTAATTACCACCAGCACTCTGTCGCCCTCTGTTTCTCTTTCAAATATGCACTGCCTGTTGGTCAAAAGAAGTGATTTAAAATCGCCATAAGACAAGGCTTTGGAGCCTTCTCTTGCGTGGCAAAGTTTACTGATAACATCTGTAAGTTCGTTCCACTGTGGCTCATCAAAACATGGGCGAAGCGCCGGATCCCCCTGGGATTTGTCTGCTTTTTCACCCCACTCACTTCCGTAGTAGATTGTAGGAATTCCGGGCATTCCAAACATCAAGGTATAAATAAGAGGAAGATGCTGAGGTCTTTGCAAAATGCTGGCAATTCGGCTGACATCATGGTTATCCACGAAAGAAAGCAGGTGCTTACCTCTATACAGAGTCCAATTCTCCGGTCCAAACTGACGAAGCAGAGAATGAACAATTTCAAACAAATTCATACTGTTGAGAGCTGAGTGCATGCCCTTGTAACACTCATAGTTAGTTGCACTGTGGCAAAGATCATCGCCCATAATGCGGTTGTAGTCACCGCCTATCATCTCTCCCATCAAGAAAAAGTCTTCTTTCCAGCCGGGAGTTTCTCTGCGAAGCCTTCTGATAAAATCAGGATCAACACAGTAAGCAACGTCGAGCCTCAGGCCGTCTATTCCGAATTCGTCGATCCAGAATTTAACGCTTTCCATTAGATAATCAGTGACAGCCGGGTTACGAAGGTTCAGCTTAACCAGATCGTAGTTGCCTTCCCAGCCCTCATACCAAAGACCGTCATTGTAGTTACTATTTCCGTCAAAGCTTATGTTGAACCAGTCCTTGTAGGGAGAATCCCACTTTTTTTCAAGAACGTCTGCAAATCCAAAGAACCCTCTTCCTGCATGGTTGAAAACGCCGTCTAGAACAACCTTGATGCCTTCCTTGTGAAGGGCATCGCATACCTTTTTAAAATCAGCGTTTGTTCCAAGGCGCACATCAATCTTTTTGTAATCCCTGGTATTGTAGCCGTGAGTATCTGACTCAAATACAGGATTAAACATGATAGCCCCTATTCCAAGTTTTTTGAAATGAGGAATCCAGTCGATTACCTTGAGAATTCTGTGCTCCAACTTGCCATCATTTTCAAAAGGGGCTCCGCAAAAGCCCAAGGGATATATCTGATAAAAGCTCGTTTCATAAGCCCACATATTAAGCCTCCTGTTATCACATGTAATACTTATTTTTTGGAGAACACCTTCTCTACCTTAAACAGCAAAGGATATACGCCGATAGTAACAAAAGATACAACCAGGTATCTTATAAATCTCACTATTCCCGCAAGGAAAGTTCCCGAATCAAGGAATGCCTTGTCAAAGGGAAGTTTTAGCACTTTATTAAGTGCAAAGTATACGATAAGTCCGCCAAGGAGCCTTAAAATCCATATAAGTGGTTTTCTTGTATTTTCAAATTTAACCACCCTTTGCTCAAACTCAGCAGCCATAAAGAATCCGCCCATAAGTCCAAGACCGGAAAAATAATCTGATGTCTTACAGTAAAACAGTCCAATTGCTGAAATCAGGAAAATCACCAGGAATACTATCCATCTCTTTTCATCACCGACCTTATTCATAACCCATGGAATAAAGAAGATGATAAGTACACCTGAAAGCCATCCAAACATAACATCAGTAGGATAATGACAGCCCACAACCATACGGGAGAAGCCTACCAATAAGGGAAGTACAAAGGCAAGGACCGTAAACACAGGCTTTTTGTAGAATCTGGCCAGTGAACCATAAACTATGGAAGAATTGGTGGAATGTCCACTGGGAAAAGAAAAGCCCTGGGCAGCTATATCATATTGATCAGCGCTACTGTCCACAAGCCTGTAACATCTAATTGATTCATGATCAAAGTAGGGCCTTCTTCTCCAGAAAATGTTCTTGATCAAAGGATTAAACACCAGACCCACCATTACATTTATTCCTACGTAAGTAGCAGCTTTCTTGTCATAGCACCAGAACAGGAATCCCAGTATCAAAATAAGTATCATCTCCTCACCAAAAGCTGAGAAGAAGGAAACAATGTTAATACCTGTCTGTCCCAAAGTCCTCTGCAAGAACTCCATAAACTTAACTTCAAAATCAAACCAAAATGAGTTTCCAACAACTACTCCCATTCCCATCTCCTTTTCACCGCAATTTTACTGAGTTTCTCTCAGAAAAGATATACATCTTTATTTTATCACATAGGTGCACTACGAATTATTGATAATTTCAAAACGTATAAGTAATTTTTTATAAAAATGCTAAAATCTTGGTTGACAACAATGCTCTCACGCGGTATAGTATACAAGTCGGCTGCGGCAGACAACAAATATGGCGAGATAGCTCAGCTGGCTAGAGCACGCGGTTCATACCCGCGGTGTCGAGGGTTCGAATCCCCCTCTCGCTACTAAAGAAGGAATGGTTTTCACCATTCCTTTTTTGTGTCTCAACATTTGATCTGTAAAAATAAAGAGTAACCACTATATCTAGTAGTTACTCTTTATATATTGTTTATGATTAGTGAACAACAACCATCGTTCCTACGCTTACCAGATCATATAGCGCATTGGCTACATCGGTAGGAAGATTCACGCATCCATGGGATCCGTTGTGGGTATAGACGTCTCCGCCAAACTCACTTCTCCAGCTGGAATCATGAAGACCAACATTTCCTGTAAATCTCATCCACCTGTTTACCCATACATTCCAGGTTGGCCCTACAAGGTACTTACCCGGAATCTTCGTATCAATAAAGAACACTCCTTTAGGGGTTCCATTTCCGCTTTTCACATTTCCCGTTACAACCGGCGACGACAGCACTGACACTCCGTCCACGTAGTAGTTCATAACCTGATTAGCGATATCTACATCCACATATGTTGAGGGAACATCACTATTATCAACGTTCTGAGCATTTGCTGAAGCCTCCTCTGCGTTTTTGAAGCGATGCTCATTTTTACCAAATGTCAGGTAATGGCTATAGAGCGCATTTGGATCATTTCCGTAGGCTGCCACCACATCAGGATAAGAAGCTGCGTAAAAAGCCGGGTCAAAGTCACTGGCATTTGCCCTAACATAGCTGATACCCATTACGCTCACAACCAGCAGTAAAGCCGCAAATCCTTTGCATAAATACTTTTTTCCATACATAAAAACTTCACTTCCTTTCCTCAACAATATTTACAGTTACATATTTCTAAACATTTGCTTTAAAATCAATTGCCTCGTCTGCTTCCAGCGGCCGGCTAAAGAAAAATCCCTGAACGGCGTCTGCATTGAACTCACATAGCCTTTCGTACTGCCATCTTTCTTCAACGCCCTCAATGATGATGGTCTTGTTCATATCGTGCACTAGTTTGATCACATCACCTATAAAGCTGTCCTTACCCGGGACCAGATAAGCATCTACAAGTGATTTATCCAGCTTAATCTCATCTATTGGTATGTAGATCAGATAACCCAGTGATGAGTAACCCGTTCCAAAATCATCCATCAGAATGCGGAAGCCCATATCCTGAAAGTCTTCAAACAACTTTTTTGTCTGAATGTTCTGCTCTATCAAAAGAGATTCCGTAATCTCTATCTGAAGATACCTGTTAGGTATCTCGTATTTTTCCAATAATTCCTTCAAGAAGTTCATAAATCCGATATCATTAACCTGCTTGGAGGAAAAATTGATTGAGATTGGAAGTAGTTCTTTTCCCTGTTCTCTCCAATCTGCCAGCTGTTTAACAACCTGCTCTGTTATAATTCTTCCAAGTCGTATGATCCAGCCGTTCTTCTCAATAACGGGTATAAATACACTTGGACCCTTATCTATATTTCTGGCTCTTACCAGAGCTTCAAATCCAATGGTCTTATTAGTTGCGGTCTCAATTTTGGGCTGATACAGCATATAGAAAAGGTCCTTGTCAAAGGCTTCTGTAACCTGAGCCTTGAGCTTATTTTCTTCCTGAATCTTGCGCTGCATCTCATCTGCATAGACAAATGCTGTATTCTTGCCGTGATCCTTGGCTTCATACATGGCGATTTCAGCGTTGATGATGTGTTGTTCCGGGAAGCTCGCTCCATCAGAGTTTGACACGCCTATGCTGGCAGAAAGAACTATTGTCTCCTCACCTGCTATAATAGGCTTTCTAAAGGTCTCCAGAACCATTTGGACTTCCTTAGAATCCACATCCAGATTTGCCTCCGGAATCATGATAATGAATTCATCTCCGCCGTATCTTCCCACCTGCCACTTATACTCATCGGCCATTTTCTTAAGTTCACCTGACAGATGTTTGATAATAAAGTCAGCCATGCTATGACCATAGTTTTCGTTAACATCCTTAAAGCCATCTATGTCAATCATCATGACAGAGTATATTTCGTCACTTTTTATTACTTTATTTAGTGTTTCAACGATAGTCCTTCTGTTTAGCAGATCCGAGAGTTCATCATGTTCTGCCTGATACCGTAGCTTGTTTCTTGATTTTTCAAGGTTGCCTTTCGATAGCAGCAGCTGTTCATTATCCTCCCTCTGCTGGTTAACTGCTATATTGGAAGCAATAATAAAGCTTAGCATCGCCAACACTATCATCACGGAGCTTGGAATAATATCTTTGTAATACTCCAAAGGATTAACCGGCTTATCCACATAAATTGTAGTGGATGGGAGCATATCTTCCTTGATATCGTATTTCTGCATGAGCTTGTAATTAAACTCTGTCTTGCTTGGGGTATCAAGATCCAGAGGATACATTGAAATATCCGTGCCATTTTCAAGAACATCAACTACAATCAGGGCCGCATCCCTAGTTTGAATGGCAAAGTCCATATAGCTTCCGCCCAGAACTCCCTGGTCTCTTCCGCCGGAATAATTTCTGATAATAGGAACGTCCGCGTACCTGACTACCGTATTGGTTCTATCCAGCATAGAATATGTATTTCCTTCGCAGTCACTATAGCAGGTCATGTAGAAGAGAACTGCATCCTTAGGAATTCTTTCAAGGACACTGATCAGCTGTTTTTGAGTGAGCTTTGCTGTATCTATGTCAGTAAAAACATAGTCCGGATATTTCTGATCGTAGGAATAAAAAACATCCATATCAGCTGTTCCGGCTGCAGACTCATCATGAAGTGCCACAAAGGTTTTTCTGTAAGGCATAGCTTCAATCGCCATCTCTATACAGTCCCTTAAGTAGTCTTTTTCATAAAAGCCTGTGATCATAGGGTTTTCCGCAGCCTCAATGGCAAAATTCGCATCATTTATACCAAAGAACACCATAGGAAGTCCGTCAAAGAGTTCCTCCTGATATTCAAGGGCAAAAGAAAGAGCGTCATCATCTCCCAAAAGAACTGCCTCATAGCCTCTGTCTTTCTTTAGCCTTTCCTTTAGGAAATCATGAAATACCAGCTTATCCTGGTCTGTACCATAGTTTTTGGCGTCCATATACACAACGTCAAACTCAATGCCATTAGGGTAGAGGGCTTGTTTTAAACCCTCTACCTGAGAATCATATGTAAAATAAAGTGGATTATATGCGCACAGGAATAGTACGCGGTGAGTGACCATAGTAGGTCTTTGGATATCTGCTTCTTCTCTGTCGGAGCGAACCAGGAGCACAAGCATAATAACAGCTGCAATCAGGAGAAAAACTCCGATTACAGTCAAGGTGTAGCGAATATATGTTAATAGTTTTCGCCTACTTTGTTCCATACGCTCCGCCATAACAAAATATACGTAAAATAGCTACACCATAATTATATTTTAGATAAGTTTTTAATTTAATTAAAAAAGAATTAAAAGACTAATAACTATTCGATACCACATAATATAGCGATTTATACAAATTAGTCCACAACCTTATGTATCCATTTACCACTCTTAAATCTGATGGTAAATATCACACCTCGGATTGCCCAATCGGCAAACATACCGATCCATACACCCATAGCTCCGATACCCACTGCGCGAATAAGGAAGGTTGCCAGAGTTACTCTGCAAAGCCACATGGTAAGTGTTGCAATGATCATTGAGAACTTAACATCTCCTGCCGCCCTCATAGCATAAGGGGTAACAAAGGAAGGTGCCCAAAGAAGCGGCTTGGCAATAGTGATCCAGCCCAGCATGTAGATGCATAATGAGGCACTTTCAGGTTCCATACCCGCAAGAAATGTAACAGGTCTTGCAATTGCATAGGTAAAAAGACAGCTGACCAGAATTGCAATATATCCCCAGCCTATCATCTTTTTTGTGTAATAGATTGCTTCGTCTTTTCTTCCGGCTCCAAGACACTGTCCGGTTATAGTCATAAGTCCTATTCCAACGCCTATTCCCGCAACGCCGTTAACATTCTCAAAGATATTCGTCATTGCCTGGGCTGCAATTGCCATAGTTCCAAGGGTTGAAACCGAGGACTGAATGGCAAGCTTACCAAACTGGAACATGGAGTTCTCAATTCCATTTGGAATACCCATACCAAGAATGCGCCTGATCTTACCAAAATCAGGTCTGATGGTATGGTACTGTCTTATAAATATCTGCTGGTTATCACGTCTAAGAAGCCACAGGAGTACTACGGCTGAAAAGAGTCTTGAAGACAAGGTCGCTATAGCTGCTCCGTATACTCCAAGCTTAAAGACATAGATAAGAACAGCGTTACCGATAACATTCAAGATATTAGACACAATAGCCACGTTCATAGGAAGCTTTGTGTTGGACTGCGCTCTGAAAATAGCACTTCCTGCAGCTGCCAGAGCTATTCCCGGATAAGATAATATGGTCAGGATAAAATATATGCTGGCTGCCTGATAGACATCTGCATCAATCTGTCCGAATATGACTCTGAGGAGATGTCCTCTGAAAACAAGGCAAATAGCCATCACTAAAAAAGATATAAATGCAGATACCAGAATAACCTGTCTTGCGGCCTCTGTAGCTCTTTTTATATCTTTCTGACCAACATATGTGGAACAAATAATAACTCCGCCTGTAGCCAAAGCATTAAAAGCCTGTACCACCAGGTTATTGATGGAATCCACCAGTGATACACCTGACAGTGCTGCTGCGCCCACATTGCTGACCATCATGGAATCAGCCATGCCCATCAGGGAGTTAAGAAATTGTTCGGCTATAATAGGAATCAGCAACAGGAGAAGTTTCCTGTTGCTGAACATGTGATTTTGATTCATTATATATCCCCACTACTTATGAGCGATATTACGGATTGCTCACGCAATCCTACGTCCATTCGGAAATCGACCTACTCACTTCGTTCGTATGTCTTCTTTCCTCATGTCCGTTCAGTCATTTCATAAACACAGTTTTTCGTGCCAGCACGAAACTGTGTTTACTCATTCCTTATATCGCTCACATCCTCTCAGGAGCACTAAATCCAAGAAGGTCTATACCTGTCTCGAGTACCTTGAGTGTTGTGCTAAGAAGTGCAATGTAGCTGCTCTTCTTGTCTGCATCTTCTTCTACAAGGATCTTGGTTCCATGATAGAAGCTGTTAAATGCATTACTAAGGTCATAGATATATGCGCAGATTCTGTTAGGTGAAAGGTCCTTGGCTGCGCTTTCTACTGCATCCGCAAATCTTGTAAGCTGAAGCATAAGATCCTTCATAGCAGGGCTGTCAGGATTTCCAAGCTTGGCCTCCTTGACGTTTCCGCCCTCTGCTGCATACTTACCAAGAATAGACTTGATACGAACCATGGTGTAAAGAATGTATGGGCCTGTATCTCCCTCGAAGGAAGTGAATTTATCAATGTCAAAGATATAATCCTTGGATGGCTGGTTGGAAAGATCGCCATACTTAAGAGCAGAAAGAGCAATCTTATGGGATGTATCCCTTGCTTCCTCTTCACTTATTTCAGGATTACCTTCTTTGATTCTGTTGTACATCTTGTCATCTATCTCTCCGATGAGTTTCTCAAGACGCATTACACCGCCTTCTCTTGTCTTGAAAGGCTTGCCGTCTGAACCGTTCATTGTGCCAAAGCCAACGAAATGAAGCTCTGTCTCAGGCATAACGAGCTTGGTCTTGCGAGCACAACGGAATACCTGTGTGAAGTACAGTTCCTGTCTCTTATCAACAACATAGATGATGCCCTGTGGGTGATCACCGTCCATACGCTGCTTGATAGTAGCAAGATCAGTTGTGTTATAAAGAGATGCTCCATCTGACTTAAGGATCATGCATGGAGGAATCTCCTTGGTATCTGTTTCTTCTGCTACATCAACAACAAGGGCTCCCTGACTCTCATGAGCATAGCCATGGGACTTCATGTAATCAACCATTCCGGGAATAGTCTCGTGAGCATCTGACTCACCCTTCCAGAGGTCAAAGCTTACGTTTAACTTGTCGTAGTTCTTCTTAAGGTCATTAACTGATACATTAAGGATGTGGTGCCAAAGTGCTCTGTATGGCTTGTAACCATCCTGAAGAAGCTTGGTTGCTTCCATTGCTTCTGCCTTGAAAGCCTCGTCCTCCTTGGACTTCTTGCTGGCAGCAGGATAAATCTCCTCAAGCTCAGTAACTGTGAAAGGTGCCTCCTTAGGATATGCACCTGTATAGTCAGGATCGAAGTAACAAAGATCAGGCTTTCTCTCCTTGAGACCTGTGATAACAAGACCCATCTGAAGGCCCCAGTCTCCAAGGTGAACGTCACCGATTACCTTATTACCCGTATATTTAAGAATTCTCTTAAGGCTCTCACCAATAACTGCAGAACGAAGATGTCCTACGTGAAGAGGCTTAGCTACGTTTGGTCCGCCGTAATCAATAATAAATGTTGGCTCATGACCGGGCATTGTAACACCCATGTGCTTCTCATGAAGCATTCTTACTATGTAGCTTCTTGCAAAGTCTCCGCTTACTGTAATATTCAAGAATCCAGGCTTAACAGAATCAACCTTCTCAAACATATCGTTATCCTGAAGTCTTGCAGCAACGTCATCAGCGATCATAAAGGGAGCCTTGCCGTACTTCTTGGCACCAGCCATTGCACCATTACACTGATACTCACACAGATCAGGTCTGTTAGAAATAGTAACTCGTCCGAGTTCCCTATCATAACCTGCTGCTTCAAATGCATCTCCTACTTCCTTAGAAATTAGCT
Source organism: Butyrivibrio sp. VCB2006 (assembly GCF_000420945.1). Classification (GTDB taxonomy): domain Bacteria; phylum Bacillota; class Clostridia; order Lachnospirales; family Lachnospiraceae; genus Butyrivibrio. The sequence continues at coordinate 167,237 of NZ_ATVX01000001.1, read as the reverse complement.
CAAGTACCTTTTCCAAAATCTAACCTTCTTTCTCTAACTGATAGTAAATCAGCAATAACTTAATAGCTGTGAAAACATAATCTACAAGATTTTATCAAAGAATTTAATTAACTTCAACCAACATATTTTTACATAAACTCTTCAAAGATTTCCATAATCTCATATATCAGATCTGAAAATCCCACAAAAGTAAAGCCATCCATGATCAATACAACTAAAATAAAGACTACTCCCACCAGAACAATAGACATTATAAAATTGGCCAGATAGCCTATTAGCAGACCTTTGCTCAGGGAATTTTTGGGATACATTACTCTTACAATTATGAGCATGACAATCGCTGCAATAATCAGCAAAATGTTGAAGCTTGGAAAATAGATATGTGTATCAAACATTTCACCAATTGCGCCGAGCACCAGGCTGAAAGTCGGTACAAATTTAGTAGCAACAAGGCAGATAACTGCTGCAATGCAAAGCTTTTTGGCCGTAGGATTATGATTATCATCCATTGGATCCATATAGGGTGTAACCATTATGGTTGTAGGCCTTGGCTGTACCTGCTGGGGCGCAACCTGAGGTGTTACCTGCTGTGTGTTCTGATTCGTATTATCATTCATATTGTAGTCCATCTTACCTTTTCTCCTCTTTTTCTTTCTCCCTCTGAGCCTTTGAAAAACTACATCCGCAGAAGTCCTGCCTGTATAGTCCAAACTTGTGTGACAGCTCTATTGAGCGCTTATAGCCATTCTTTTTCTTGAAATCCGACGGAAGGAAAGTTACCCTGCCGCCTGACGCATTTATCTTCCGGGCCGCCTCTTCTCCCACTTCATTGAGCACATCTGCATTCTTGAGTGGGCTTATAGTCAAAGTGGTTGTAAAGAATTCAAAGCCATTATCACTGGCGATCTTGGCAGTTTCTTCAAGTCTAAGTTCAAAGCACTTTCTGCATCTGTCGCCTCCCTCAGGGCAATCCTCAAGGCCCTTTACTGCCTCAAGATAATCTCCCGGAATATAATCCCCTTCCATTATCTCAATGCGCCTTGCCTTTGAATCGGAATTCATTCCCTCAAAACGCCCCTCATCAACCTGCCTGTTATACTCGGCGATAAGTCTTTTCTCCTCTTCAACTCTTTTCCTATATTCCTGTTCCTGAGTAATGTTGGGATTATAGAAAAAAACTGTCACATCAAAGTACTCTCTCAAAAACTCCAGACAATAGGAGGAGCAGGGAGCACAGCAGGCATGTAAAAGAAGCTGCGGCGTCCTTCCTTCTTTTTCAAATTCCGCTATTTTGTTTTCAAGTTCTTTGGAATAGTTTCGCTTATTCATCAAATATCGATTCCCAGTTCCTGTATTATCCTATCTGCAATCTGAGACGGGGTAAGCTCATCGGTATCTATTATATAATCAGCTGAAAGCTCATAAATGTCCCCGCGTTCCTCCTGCATTTTTTTAATTTTTTCAAGAGGATTGTCTGATTTAAGAAGTGGTCTTGAATCATCAAACTTAACTCTCTCATAAACGGTCTCAGGTTTTGTCCTAAGATATATAACCTTGCCCATTTGGCCAAGAAGCTGCCTGTTCTCTTCCCTAAGTGGAAGGCCTCCTCCAAGGGAGATGACCATGTCTCTGAAATGCTCAGAAACAGCGGTCTCCAAAAGAGCTGTCTCCATATCTCTGAAGGCTTCTTCCCCATCTACGGCAAATATATCATTGATGCTTCTTCCTTCTGCCTCCACAATAGCTGCATCCGTATCAAGAAGCTCAAGTTCAAGCTTATCTGCAAGAATCTCGGAAACAGTTGTCTTACCGCTTCCCATAAATCCCTCAAGAATGATATTTCTGGCTCCTGTAACTTCCATCACAAGAGATCTGTAGATTTCCTCAGCCTGCTCCTTGGTTATATTTATCTTCTCTGAAGGAGCATCTTCGTCGTTGTTAAACCATAATTCATAGGCATCAATCGCCTGATAAAGCAGCATCTTAAGGCCGGAAACAGCCTTACCTCCGGACTCTTTAACAAGTTTCATAAACTTAGTTTCAATGGGCCTGTAAACCATGTCAACGCCCACATTGACATGCTCATAAAACTCTTTATCCTCTACTACAGCGCTGTTGACATCAGGGAAAAGACCTACTGACGTACACTGAAGAGAAACAAACTTCTCTTTTAACTCAAAAAGATTCCTGTAATCCTCTATCCTCATCGGAACAACTATGCTTGGAATATCTGTAGGTTCACCCTCAGCACTAAGTCCGTCTGCAGTCATAGGTTCGTTATTATTATATTCGTACAGTGCTCTATTTACCTCTTCAGCCACATCTTTGGCCCTCTCAAAGGTTCTGTTCAAAATATAAACCTTAGAGGCTCCTTTGCTTCCGCAAAGAAAAGCTGCAGGTCTTGCCACTCCGCCGGCTCCAAGGATTACAACAATTTTACCCTTAAGCTCAACTCCCTCATCCAGAAGTGAACGATAGAGTCCTGTCATATCTGTGTTATATCCCTTAAATCCGCCATTTGAGGTTCTAACAAGAGTATTAACTGCGCCAATCCCCTTGGCCAAAGGATCAATATCCTCCAGATAAGGAATTACATCGCTCTTATATGGAATCGTAACATTAAGGCCTCTGACACCCAGTGCAAGCGCTCCCTTAACAGCCTCCGGGACATTTCCCTGAGGAACCTCAAAAGGTACATAAACCATATTTATTCCGGTGATCTCCGCAAGCATGTTATGAATAAGCGGAGATAATGTATGTCTCACAGGATTTCCTATAAGTCCGCAAACACTTGTATTTCCATCAGTATAATTAGCCATGTCTTCCTCCCAACCCAAAGTGCGATACTAGTTTATTATACTAAAAAGGATGCCGCTTTACTACGGCATCCCTGTAAATACACATATTAAGTTAAGCATCATCACAGTCTTATTACGAGACCATCCTCAGTTCCTGTAATGATGTTGCTTGGCTTGCCTGTAAGATCTTTGCCTCCGACAAAGTACTGATACTCATGAAGGATTTTGTCCCTCTGCATGCCGGATATTGCCTGTTTCATATCTTCTGAAGCAAGTCCCTTCTCCCCAAAGAGATCTATTGATGAACTGTCGTACGTACCAAAGGAAATCGCCACATTCTCTATGGAAGCATTTTCTCTGGCCGGGAGCTCTTCTACGGTAAGATCCATCCCCTTCTTGGTCTCTTCCTTAGGAGCTTCCACAGGCTGTTCCTGAACCTGACTTGGCTGTGCCGAAGGCGCCTGTGTACCAACCTTGATGTTGTTATCTACAGCTGGGGGAATGTTATACGCATTATAATTACTAAAACCACCAATTCTATCTAATGCCATTCTCCTCATCCTTTCCAATAAAACATTTTTCTTTGCAATGATTATATCGGAAAAATAAATCTATACTTAATACTATTATACTAAAAAAGCCTTAAAAAGCACGTCTTTTTGTGAATTTTAAGGCCTTTTATATATATTTTATAGTTATTTGGTTATTCCGGCGGCTGTAAGGAGCTGCTTGGTGTAGGAAGCCTTAGGATTTCTGTAAACTTCCCTTGTTGCTCCATACTCAACAACCTGACCATTCTTCATGATCATGACATGATCGCTTATCTGATAAACCACCCTAAGATCATGGGAAATAAAGATTATTGAAATTCCATGTTTCTTGTGAAGATTCGTAAGTAGCTCCATGATCTGAGCCTGAATGGTTACATCAAGGGCTGAGACCGGCTCGTCTGCGATAAGAAGCTTGGGCTCCCTCATCAGTGCAATACCGATACACACTCTCTGCCTCTGGCCTCCTGATAATTGCGAGGGATACCTGTCCAGCATACTAACAGGAAGTTCAACCTCCTGCATAATCTCTTCAGCTCTTTTACGCCTCTCTTCCTTGGTCCAGTGCCTCTCCTTATCAACCTTAAGAGGCTCCTCCAAAAGCCATCCGATCTTCTTGGCAGGATTAAGTGAGTTGTAGGGATCCTGGAAAACCATCTGTGGCCTTCCATACTTTTGCCAGATTTCTCCCTGATAGTCCTTGTTGATACCGACTATAGCCCTTGCCAGCGTAGACTTACCGCATCCCGATTCCCCTGCTATAGCAAGAACTTCTCCCTCCTCCATGTCAAAAGAAACATCGAAAAGAGCCTGTATTTTTTTGTTTTTCTTTGAAAAGAGTTTGCGCTTTCTGTTCTTGTAAAAGACATTAAGCCCACTTACTCTTAATACTTTTTCTTTTTCCATCCGTGTTATACCACCATCAGTTATCCAGATCAATCTTGGGAATAGCTGCTATAAGTTTCTTGGTGTAGGAATGCCTTGGTCTTGAAAAAACAGTCTTGGTATCCCCTGACTCAACGATGTTGCCCTTTTGCATTACTATTACTCTCTGGCACAGCTGACTTACAAGACTTAGGTCATGGGAAATAAAGATAATTGACGTTCCCTTCTCCCTGTTAAGCTTTTTAAGGAGTTCAACAATCTGAGCCTGAACTGTTACATCAAGGGCTGTGGTAGGCTCGTCCGCAATAAGTATCTGCGGATTTCCAATCATGGCTGCAGCTATCATAACTCTCTGTCTCATACCGCCTGAAAGCTCATGTGGATACATGTAATAAACTTCGTTAGCATTCTCAAGTCCCACATCAAGCAGCATATCTATTGCCATTTTCTTGCGCTCATTCTTTTTGATCTCAGGGTGGTGAATGCGAAGAGACTCCTCCACCTGCCAGCCAATGCGCTTAACCGGATTAAGACTGGTCATAGGTTCCTGGAATATAATGGAAATCTCATCTCCCTGAAAGGACCTTAATGTCTTTCTATCGCAGGTAAGAAGGTCATGTCCTTCAAACATAATTCTCCCTGTCTTCTTAATGGCATGTCTGTTTAAAAGGCCTGCTATTGCCAGGGCGCTCATACTCTTTCCGGAGCCTGATTCGCCTACTATTCCCACAATCTCTCCTGCCCCCAGCATCAGATCAAAATCTTCCACTGCAGTTTCCGGAGTATCGGAGTCATGAAATTCTATATGGAGATCAGTAACATCAAGAATTATTTCCATCTCTTAATCCCCTCTCCCAGAAATGCAAAACCAAGTACCATCAAAACTATGACGATACCGGGGCATAAAACGTAGCTTGGTCTTGTAAACATATACTGCTGAGCATCTGAAAGCATACGTCCAAGGCTTGCATAAGGAGGCTGTGAACCAACTCCCAGATATGAAAGCCCGGCTTCTGCCAAAACCGCATTATTAAATCCGATAAGAATTGATGAAGCAAGAACTCCCTTTATGTTAGGCAGGATATGCAAAAAGATCATTCTAAAATCCGAAACACCCTGAAGCCTTGCATTCTCTATATAATCCATATTCTTGCATCTAAGCACTTCACCCCTTACAATTCTGGCAAAGCTTGGCACAAAGGCTATTCCCAAAGATATTACAAGCTGTGGCCAGCCCACACCAAAAACGCTGACAATTACCAGGGCCAGAAGAATACTTGGAAATGCAAAAAGCGCATCGATTACTCTCATGGTAACTTCGTCTATCATTCCGCCAAAATAGCCTGTGATAGATCCGATAATTGTGCCTACTCCGGCACCGATAATGATGGTTCCTATGGCAATCATCAAAGTCACTCTGCTTCCGTACATAACTCTGCTGAATACGTCCCGGCCCATATTATCAGTTCCCATAATGTGCCTAAGAGAAATCCCCTGGAGCTTTTCTGAAGCACTCATCTTGGTGGGTTCATAAGGCATCCAAAAGCAGCCCACAATTATCATTAGGAGAATGACTCCCATGATAATACCGCCTATCAAAACATATGGATTTTTCAGTAATTTCTTAAACCTGTTATTTTTCATAATCACTCTTTAATCGTCTATATCAATACGTGGATCGATAATTCTATATATAATATCAACCAGGAAATTAACCCCGATAACAATCATAGCTATTCCCATGATAATGGCTTCTACCACGGGATAATCTCTGTTACTTATACTGGATAACAGAATTCTGCTGATTCCCGGTATATTGAACACCTGCTCAATAACAATACTGCCTGCCACCATGTCAGCCAGCGCCATTCCAAGGAATGTGATAACCGGAATCATAGCATTTTTCAAAACGTGTCTGTATAAAACTCCGTTTGTATTATTGCCTCTTGAATATGCGGTTCTCGCATAGTCTTTTCCTGCTTCATCAATAAGATTGCCTCTTAGCATCTTGACTGTCATGGCAATCTTGGGAAATGCAATTGCAATTGAAGGGAAAAAGAGATATCTAAGAAAGCCCTTTATATCCTGGGTATAGGAAACAAATCCTCCCGGTGTAAAGAGTCTTAGGATCATTCCGAATATAAATGTAATAAGAATACCTGAAAAGAAAGGTGGTATTGCCATTATCACCTGATTGATAACAGTAATACTCCTGTCCAAAATACCATTTTCATATTTTGCTGTGGCGATGCCCACAGGGATTGAAATAACAACTGTGAAAAAGAATGCAAGAAGTCCCAGGGTAAGTGTAATAGGGATCTTGCTGAGAATAAGGCTTGATACCGGAACGCTGTAGGTATAAGAGGTTCCGAAATCTCCCTGAAGAAAAGCAACAAACCATCTGAAATAGCGAACTAAAAGCGGATCGTTAAGTCCCATTTTTTCTCTTGTCTGGGCTACAAGTTCAGGAGATGCCTCAAGGCCAAGCATTCTGATGGCAGGGTCTCCCGGAAGTACATTAAAAGCGAGGAATACGCATAGCGAAACCACTATCAAAGTAACTATCGTAGATGAAAGCTTTTTGAGTGTGTATTTCATATGCATATTCCCCGCATGTCTTTTCTTATAATATTACTGTGCCGGTCTTATCTTGGCAATATCCTGCACATAAAGAGGATAGAAAACATATCCTGTGAACTTCTTGTTCAGTACCACAAACTCAGGAAGGTCCTGAATATATACGCTTGCAGCTTCCTTAGAGAGTATTGTTTCACACTCTTTGTAATACTTGGTCTTCTCAGCGTCGTCTGTAGCTGCAGTTGCGTTGGCATAAGCAGCGTCATAGTCAGCACTGTTAAAGTTAACAAAGTTCTTACCATTGTCAGAAACATATCTGTTAAGAAGAGCTGAAGCTGAAAGTGTTGAAGCATCAATACCAACTACTGTTGCCTCAAACTGTCTGCCTGAGTATACATCGCTAACCCATGAGTTCCACTCGATTTCCTGAATATTGGCAGTAACACCGATTTCCTTGAGCTGCTCTGAAATAACCTGAGCAGTGTCAACGTGCTGTCCATAGTTGGATGGAACTGTGATTGTAAACTCAAAGCCGTTTGGATAACCAGCCTCAGAAAGGAGCTCTTTAGCCTTATCCACGTCTAAATTGTAGGTATCGTTAAGTTCCGGCATAAAGTACTTGCTAAATGCAGGAAACATAGCGCTTCCGATCTCTGTTCCGGCGCCCTCTGATACGAAATCCATAATTTTCTGAGGATCAACTGCGTAGCAAAGTGCCTGACGAACTCTCACATCATCAAAAGGTTTAACTGCATTGTTGAGGTAAAGAGCCTGTACAAGGTTCATTGTTCCCTCATAAACCTGGAATTTATCTGAAAGCTGGCTAACCTGAGTAGGTGTAACACGAGCCATCATGTCAATTGAACCGCCTTCAAGGTCAAGTACGATAGCATCCATGTTAGCTTCAATCTTGAATACTACGTCCTTGATGTATGCCTTCTCTCCCCAGTAATCATCGAATCTTGTAACAATGAAATTCTCCTGTGGTGAGTTGCTGACATACTTGTATGGGCCTGTTCCGATAGGTGTTGTCTCCGGATGCTCATTGGCCTCTGGAATAATAGCTACAGTAAGCTGTGTAAGGAAATCTGAATCAGAATCCTTAAGTACTACCTCAACGTGGCTGTCATCAACAATATTAACACTGTCAATTGCCTTGTAAGCCTTGATAAGTGGCTCACTTCCGTCCACACCCATATTACGTTCAAGGGAATATTTGATATCCTCTACTGTAACATTAGATCCGTCATGGAACTTGATACCATCTCTCAAAGTAAAGGTGTAAACCTTACTATCCTCTGAAATCGTATACTCGCTGGCTACAGCAGGGTTAAGATTACCTTCTGAATCAGCCTTAACAAGGCCTTCAAAAATGTTGTAGAATACTTCTCTTGTTCCTGCTCCTGTTGAATTGTGAGGGTCAAGACCATCAATATCCTGAGGTATTCCTACGGTAAGCTTAGAAAGATCATCCGCTACATCTGTAGACTGAGCCGCATCTGTGCCGGTCACTGCTTCAGTGCCTGCTTCCTGGCTATTTGCTACGCTTGCGGAATCTCCTGCCTTGTCACTTGAGCATCCACTCAATGCAACAGTCAGTGTTGTTAACACGACCATCAGAAGAGAACTTCCAATCCTTCCAATTTTCTTTCTCATCATGTTAAAATCTTCCTCCTATTAAATTATATGAATTGGCGCCACACAGAAAAAAGCGCCGACTGTGGTACACTCCTCTAGCACCACATTGCAAATATAAGACTTTGTCAAGAATTTGTCAACTCTGTATCATCTTAAGAATACTGCAAACCCACAAAAAGATAATGTCGGCAACCATGCTGGCGTACAAGTATCATAATTACAAGATCTCCAACATTTCTTTTATTCCAAAATTAGCAAAGAAAAAGAGCTACCAGATCTAAACCTGACAGCCCGTAATAGCTTATCCTTATCTAATATGCGTTTCCTATTATATCAAAGGTCTCACTCTTTTTTAAGTAGTGGAGTGTTCTTATCTGTAGAATCTGTGATGGTTCCATCAGCTTCCTTGCGAAGTACTGACTTGAGCTCATCCATAAAGGTATTAACATCCTTGAATTCTCTATATACAGACGCAAAACGTACATAGGCAACAGGATCCAGATTTTTCATCTTGTCCATTACAATCTCTCCGATTGCACGGCTCTGAATCTCTTTCTGTTCCATATTGAAAACTTCTGTCTCAACAGAATCCACAAGCTTGGTGATCTGCTCAGCACTTACAGGGCGCTTATGGCATGCTCTGAAAACACCTGCCTCAATCTTGGCTCTGTCATAAGGTTCACGCACATCCCCTTTCTTGATGACAATAAGAGGTATAGTCTCAACTTTCTCATAGGTAGTAAAACGTTTACCACAGGAGTCACATACTCTTCTTCTCCTGATAGAAGTATTCTCATCTGCTGGTCTAGAATCGATTACTCTTGTGTCATCTTTTCCACAGAAAGGGCATTTCATAGCGTTTCCTCCGTTTTACGCACATTTTCTCACGTTTTCAAGTTTCCACACTATATTGTATGAAAACTCCATCACTCCACAAACTATTGTATCATCAATTGTCGCGCTTTTCTACACTAAATTTCGAAGAAACCACGATACTTTCACACTTTTTTGGCGAGGAAGGAGGTTAGTTCGGCCTGGGTGTCTTTGACGGCGCGGAGGGCGCTGTCGTTGCGGCTTGGGAACTTGAACATTTTGTAGAGCCAGCCCTGCGCTTTGGCGAGCTCGATGCTCTTTGGGTAGACGAGCTCAAAGACGAGGGCGATGTGGCCTATGAGGTGCTCTGCAGGAGAAACCATGATGTCGCGGTTTACAGCCTTGTGCTCACGGACTTGAGCCATTACGTCATCGGACACGCCGGAGGTAAGAAGAACTTCTTCAGATACGTTGTAGATCTCCTCCATGGGAGTTTCTACGTTGACTCTGAGGATGTCTACTTTGTCGGCATCACGAAGGATATTGCAAAAGGTAAGGGCCTTACCGGTTACATCTTCTCTGATACGATATTTGTTGTGCTGCCTAATGACAAGTTCCATCATTGCATCAATACTTCTATCGTCTATATAGCCGAGAATAAGCTTTTCAGCCCCAAAGAGCAGGTCTGCCCCAAACTCTGCATGATCAACAGATTCAGAATCAATAAAGGTATTATAGCGTTTAACCTGCTCAAATCGTCCCACATCATGAAGCATACCGGATAACCATGCAAAATCCACCTCTTCCTCAGAAAGGCCGATAGATCTTGCGATTTGCTCACAGTTATCAGCTACTCTGTAGGTATGAGCGATTTTAAGAGCTATCTTAGGATCTGAAGGATCATATTTCCTTGTATATTCCGCAAAGTTTTCTCGTACACGCTTTCTGTCTAGCATTATCTTATCTCCTAAATATAAATGTCCTAAGAAAAAATGAAGCCCCTTGCATTAAGCAAGGGGCCATAAAAAACTATCTAATTATTTCCTCTGAAGGAAATCAGGTATCTTAAGTGACTTAGGCTCAACTGTGCTCTTAATCTCTGATGGCTTGTTAAGAGTAAGTGGCTGAGCAGGTCTTGAGATATTAACTGTACTTACTGTCTCAGCTGTTGGCTGAATAGGTGTAACAACTGTCTGAAGAGGTGTTACAGGTGATATAGGTGTCTGAACAACAGTAGGCTGTGGTGCTACTGCCTGGGCTGCTACGTGTGGAGCAGCTGCTACAGCTGAAGCAGTTGTAGCTGGTCTTGGTGTAGGTGCCACATTAACCTTGTCCTCAATACCTGTAGCAATAACAGTAATTGTACATGTATCTGTCTTGCTCTCGTCGTACATTGCGCCAAAGATAACATTAACATCATCTCCTGCAAGATTACGAACATACTCAGAAGCATCAGATGCATCAGCAAGAGTGATATCACCGGAAATATTGATGATAACATTAGATGCGCCATTAATCTTGGTCTCAAGAAGTGGAGACTCAACAGCCATCTTAACAGCATCTGTAGCCTTGTCATCGCCCTTACCGCTACCAATACCGATATGAGCAATTCCTCTATCCTTCATAACTGTCTGGACGTCAGCAAAGTCAAGATTGATAACTGCAGGTACATTGATAAGATCAGTGATTCCCTGTACAGCCTGCTGAAGAACTTCATCAGCCTTCTTGAGTGCATCCGGCATTGTTGTACGTCTGTCAACAATCTGAAGAAGCTTATCGTTAGGAATAACGATAAGAGTATCAACATTAGATTTAATATTCTGTATACCAAGCATAGCGTTCTGCATACGAACACGAGCTTCAAAGCTGAAAGGCTTGGTAACTACGCCAACTGTAAGGATTCCCATATCCTTAGCAAGCTTGGCAACAACAGGAGCAGCACCTGTACCGGTTCCGCCACCCATACCACAGGTAACGAATACCATGTCTGCACCCTTGAGTGCTGCAGAAATCTCTTCTGCGCTTTCCTCTGCAGCCTTCTGTCCGATCTCAGGCTTAGCGCCTGCACCAAGTCCCTTAGTAAGCTTTTCACCAATCTGTAAAAGCTTAGGTGCTTTACAGAGCTGAAGAGCCTGCTTATCAGTGTTAATACCGATGAATTCTACACCGGTAATATTTTCATCTACCATTCTATTTACAGCATTATTACCTGCGCCGCCAACCCCAACAACGATGATTTTGCAGCCAGATTCAGCCTCATTTGACTTAATCTCCAGCAAGACAACTCCTCCTTCACAAACCTCATAAACTCCTAATAGCTATGATACGATTTTTTGTTTCAATTATCAACCAGTTTTTTTAATCTAAATTTTTGTTTTTACGAAAACAATTTACTGATTTTTCTCTTCAAATGTTATGTTTTTGGTATCTTCGTCAAAATCTTTCATCTCCAGAATGCCTTTTTTCCCTTCCAGATTAGGCAGTATATACTGAAGTTGTATAATTTTTTCGTCAATGTAGGAACTTGTACCTACGCTCACTTCGATATCACCGAAATATAAGTATACATTATATTCGTTATCAAAGAAAATCTTATTTGCATGAAGATTGTATTTGTCCAAAAGCTGCGTTATATCAAGGATTTCAGCAAATACTGCTTCATTATCAACTGGAAGCTTCTCATGAAGAATAACGTAATTAAATTCCAGTCCCATTACCTGAGGTACCACATCGGAACTTTCCATGGAACTCTCAACCACTATTCCGTCCCTGTCAAAGTACATATAGTGTCCAAGATATGCAATGTATCCGGCAACTGCCTTCTCGTACACATTGATTCTTATTGTGTCCGGTGAAAGAATATCCACGTCCATTTTTTCTACAAAGGGAACGCCTTGAATACTCTTATCCCTGTATTTAAAAGATAAATAAAGGGAATTGTGGCTCAAAGTATCCGTCATGACCATATCTATGATCTGTTCGTTGGTATAGTGGGTATTTCCGCTAACATACACGTTGGTAACCTTGTAATTATCAACTATGTAGTTAAGGGCCACCACCAGAACAATCAGTACAGTAAGCACAATGCCAAGGATAATATACAGGCTTTTGCTGTATCGCAGGGATCTCACAAAGCCTTCAAGAGGATGAAAATCCTCTATTCTTTCCTTAAAGCTTGGACGGTAGCCATCGTACTCATATTCTCTTTTTCGTCTTTTAACCGCTTTTTTTCGTCGTTTCTTAACCATCCGTACTTATAATCTCAACTAAAAGTCTATTTATTCCCTTCCTATATTTCTTGCAACGTTAAGGGCAATTCCGACTTCTGCAAGCTGAACCATAACCGCCGAACCTCCGTAACTGATAAACGGAAGTGTGATACCTGTATTAGGAATAGTATTGGTTACAACAGCAATGTTCAGAATTACCTGAATGGAAATATGAGCCATAACTCCGATTACAAGAAGCGCGCCAAACATATCATTGGCATTATTGGCAATTATCATAAGTCTCCAGATAAGCAAAAGAAACATAAGCATAACCGCAATAGCACCAAAAAGTCCAAGTTCCTCGCATATAATGGAGAAAATCATATCATTCTGAGCTTCAGGAAGCTTCATTTTCTGCATGCTCTCCCCAAGGCCTTTTCCAAAGATTCCACCGGATCCGATTGCATAAAGAGCCTGAAGAGTCTGGAAACTTTCATCACTGGCATAGGCAGTAGGATCAAGCCAGGCAAGAACTCGTTTAAATCTGTAGTTCATGCCGCTGCTGTCCTCAGCGTTGGCTATTATAAGAATGATAATAGCAACAAAAGCTGCAAGCCCCAGGGCAACAATTATGTATCTCTTATATCCGGGAGTCGCTACAAACAACATGATAACAGCAATTCCCATAACGATAATGGCTGAACTAAGGTTCTGAGAAATCCTATATACCATAAGTGCCAGTATAAGAGGAAACACCAACGCGACACAGTAGCCTTTGAGTGTAACAAGACTACTTCGCATCTTGATTATTATTGTTGCTGTAAATATAATAACCGCAACCTTGGCAACTTCAGCAGGCTGAATAGAAACTCCGTGGAAATAGATCCATCTTCTGGCACCGTTAACAACTTTTCCGAAAGGATACAGAAGGAACAACAATACCACTGCCAGCGCATATATAGGAACCGTAAGTTTCTGCAAAAACTTATATGGGAAAAAAGACATAAAAATCATACCGGCAACACCCAAAAGTGTAGGTCCCAGCTGATGCTTGAAATAATAAGCAGAATCACCGGTGCTGACTCCCGCCTCGTATGAGCTTGTAGAATATAACATTATAAGACCAAAGGACAACAGAAACAGGACTACAAATATCAAACTGTAGTCCACATAAGTTTCTCCCTTTGGTTTTTGAAAACGAACTGCTTTTGCCAATTTTCCCCCCGTATAGATGCATAGCATCTATATATAACACAATAAAATCTATTATACCGGTTCATTCCGGCCAAAAATCAATCAGAAAGTTTATTAACGTAGTCCTTGAATCTCTTTCCTCTTGTCTCATAGTTAGGGAACATATCCCAGCTTGCACAGGCTGGAGATAAAAGAACTGCATCTCCGGGATTTGCACTCTCTGTGCAGAACTCCAGCGCTTCCTCATAGGTATCTTTAAATACGTAGTTTTCAAAGCCGTGCTTTTTAGCGCACTCAGCTATTTTTTCCTTGGTCTGGCCGATGAGAACAAGAAGCTTGATTTTATCGCCAAAGCTCTCAATCCACTCATCGTATTCACTGCCCTTGTCATAGCCACCTCCGATAAGAATTGTAGGCTTACACATAGCTCTTACTCCCTGAATAGCTGCATCAGGGTTAGTTCCCTTGGAGTCGTTGTAATAGTCAACTCCGCGCTTTGTGGCGACAAACTCTATTCTGTGTTCAACAGCCTTAAAGCCTCTGATAACCTCCAGAATTGTTGCAAGAGGCACATCCATTGCAAGGCTCATTGCTATTGCAGCCATAACATTTTCTACATTACAGATTCCAACAAGATTCATATCATGGATATTCATGATCTTCATGGCATTTCCTGCTGTAGCCATGAAAATATCCTCTCCATCAAGGAAAAGACCGTTAGAAAGCTTTTCATGACTTGAGAAGAAAACAACCTTTGCAGGGCATCTGTCACCGAATGCTCTTGTGTACTCGTTATCATAGTTAAGGACACAGGTATCATCCTTAGTCTGATTGTGTGTAATATTTTCCTTCATCTCCACATAGCACTCCATAGTATGGTGTCTGTTAAGATGATCAGGAGTAATGTTAAGGATTGCTGATACGTTAGCATGGAAATTATCAACAGCTTCCAGCTGGAATGAACTGATCTCTCCAACTGTAACAGAAGAATCCGTCATCTCCAGGGCTGCCTCAGCGTAGGAAACACCAATATTACCAACAACATAAGCTTTTCCAAAGTGAGCCTTCATGATTTCGCCAACAAGAGTTGTTGTTGTGGTCTTACCATTTGTTCCGGTAATAGCCACCATTTTGCCCTTCGCGAAATTGAAAGCAAGCTCTATTTCACTCCAAATAGGTATGTTCTTTTCTTTGATACGCATTACTGTAGGTGCATCAAGAGGAACACCGGGGCTTGGAACTGTAAGTGAAATCTCATCAAGTTCCTCGTCAGAGATAGCCCCTACAATGATCTTAGTAGCTTTTCTATCCTCTTCCTTTAACTTGTTTCTAATATCATTCTCTGTGACTTTAGTATTTT
Source organism: Butyrivibrio sp. VCB2006 (assembly GCF_000420945.1). GTDB lineage: Bacteria > Bacillota > Clostridia > Lachnospirales > Lachnospiraceae > Butyrivibrio. The sequence goes on along the minus strand of NZ_ATVX01000001.1, from coordinate 152,215 downwards.
CCTCAAGAACTACAGGAAGGGCTCCCACCTTGTTAAGAAGATTAACTGAGCCTACTCCGGATAATCCTGAACCGATTACTAAAACTTTTTTACCCTTTAAATCTGCTGTCATATCACTAGCACCTTCATTTCATCAAACTTCAATTGTAATTATTCTTAGTTTATCTAAGTCCCGCATAAGCAATCAGGCACATAAGAATTGTAATTGTTGTAAATACATTAACGACCTTGGTTTCAGACCAGCCACCCTTTTCAAAATGATGATGAATAGGCGCCATTCTGAAAATTCTTTTACCATGGGTTGCTTTGAAATAGGAAACCTGCATGATTACTGATACAGCCTCAAGTAAGTAGATAAATCCAAAGATAACAATAAAGATAGGCATCTTCATCATGTAAGCCATACTGGTCACAAAACCGCCGATAGCAAGGGAGCCCAAATCTCCCATCATTACTTTGCCGGGATAAACGTTATATACAAGATATCCCAAAAGAGCTCCAAACATAGCAGCTGCCATAACTTCAGCTCCGGTTGCATTGTAGTGCATTGCTGCAATAACAAAGAAAGCTGCAACAACTGCTGTAACTGAAGCACAAAGGCCATCTACACCGTCAGTAAGATTTGTTCCATTACCTGTTCCCAAAGCAATAAAGAAAAGAATCGGATAATTTATAATTCCAAAATCCAGAGTTATGTCTGTAAACGGAATTGTCATTGCAAGAGAAATATCTGTAAACAGAGTTACATACAAAGCAAAGAGCACAACCACCACAAGCTGTCCAAAGAGCTTCTGCAGAGGCTTAAGGCCCTCATTATGTTTTCTTACAACCTTGATGTAGTCATCAAGAAATCCTACAACTCCAAATCCAAAGGTCAAAATCAGTACAGGGATTATTTCTTTATGATGTGCACCATAAAAGATACCTATAACAAGAAAAGGAATCAGAAAAATAATACCGCCCATTGTAGGGGTTCCTGTCTTTTTCTTGTGGGACTCAAGGCCCTCTTCTCTTTCAGTCTGCTTGGCCTTAAGTGATTTCAATAGTTCAATCACCTTGGGGCCTATAAGAACTGCAATAACAAAAGAAACCAATGTTGGTATCAAAATTCTAAGAACATAATCACTCACTGTTTTTTCCTCACTAACAACTATAGGCAACGATAACAATCAACCGGTCATTACTGATTACCTGTTTCTATACTTTCTAAATCTCCGGCAGTTCCTGTTCCATCAAAATCCGGAAGTGTATCTTCTCCTGCCGGACTTCCATTGTTTGGATCAAGAAGTTTTCCTGTCTCCGGGTCAATATAATACCCCGTCTCAGGGTCAACGTCAAACGACTGCCAGATAGACGATTTTTCTTTTCGTTCTGCATTGGCGGCATCCATTTCTTCCTGACTTATAGTGCCGTCATCACTCTGTCCCTCGCTTGCGCCTTCTGCTGTCTCTGTACCGTTTTCACTGCTATCACCTTCAGCAGCAGCCTCCGGAATAACAGGTGTAACCATCTTTTCACGAAGTTCTTCAAGTTCCTGCCTTTCTTTATCTGAAAGTTCTTCAGTCATAGGAATATTGAGATAAGGAAGAGCTTCTGTCAGGATCTTACGCACAAGAACTGTCGCAAGTCTTGCCTGGTCCTGCTGAGCTATATTGGGTCTGTCTACAACCACATAAATTGCTACCTTGGGGTCATTAGCCGGAGCTGCTCCCATAAAGGATACAACGTACTGTCTGTTACCACGGGGAAGAGTCTGGGCAGTTCCTGTTTTACCAATGATACGATATCCCGCAGGTCTTGCAGTTCTACCTGTACCTTCATCTCCCATAACAACCGCTTCGCAGTACTGTCTGATCTTATCGGAAGTACTCTGGGAAACTGTCTGTCTAAGAACTCTTGGTTCAATATTTTTAACAGTAGCTCCTGATGAGTTAACAATCTTTTTTACCACATGGGGTTCGTAGTAATAGCCACCATTTATAAGTGAGCAGTATCCTGTGATCATCTCGATCATATCTACATTAAAGCCCTGTCCGAAAGTGTTGACCGCAAGATCTGTTGGTCCCATGTCTGTTGCAGAATAAGTAAGTCCTTCAGTTCTGGCTTCTCCTGCAAGGTCAATGTTTGTCTTAAGTCCAAAGCCAAACTGCTTCTGGAACTTGGCAAAAGTGTTAACACCTATAGACTGGCCAATGTACATCATGGCAACGTTACAAGAAATCTCGATTCCTCTTTCTACAGATACATAGCCATCGCCGTAAGTGTTATGACATTTGATATCCCAACCACCTACGTTCAAAAATCCCGGGCAGTTATACACTTCGTTACCTGTAATTGTTCCTGACTCAAGTCCTGTAGCGACAGTAAATGGCTTGGCTACTGATCCCGGTTCATAGGTATCGGTAATACAGAAATTTTTCCATAGAGCATTGTAATTCTGGTAGAGCTCTTCATCTGTGAATCCGTCAATCATTTCCTGAGTGATATACACTCCTGAATCAAATACAGATTCTCCCTTAACCTTGTTGCCCTTTTCATCTACTGAAGGCATTCCGATAAGTCTGGAAGTATCTCTTGGATTATTGAGATCGTAAAAGGGATAGCTTGCCATAGCAAGTATCTCTCCGGAATTAACATCCATCATGATACAGCCCACGTTATTGGCACCATTTGCCTGTCTGACGTTATTGGCGTATTGATCATTAAATTCCTGAAGGTATTTCTCTACTATATTCTGAAGATTGCCATCGATGGTTGTTACAATGCTATCTCCATCTGTGGGAGCAATTGTAGTTCTCTCAAGCTTGGAATCATCATCAAGATATCCGTATTCTCTTCCTGCAGTACCTGACAGAACATCATTGTAGTATTCTTCCAGACCGTACATTCCGTAGTTATCACCGGAGGTAAAACCAATAACATCACAAGCAAGCTGTCCGTTTGGATACTTACGAACATATCCTGACTCAAACCATATTCCCTGGATATCTTCATTATACTTGTCTGTTCCGGGAGTTATCATTTCCTGAAATTCGGCAATCTGGTCAAAAGAAAGCTTTTTGGCCAGGACATAGTACTGAGAAGTTGGATGTTCACTGAGATATTTCCTAATTTCAGAAGCATCCACATCAAAATTTGTCACAAGAGCCTTAAGTGTCGGCTCCAGGTACTTCTCATCACGTAAAAGGAGCTTGGCATCAAGAATGAGATTGTAAACTTTCTCACTGTATGCAAGGATGGTTCCGTTTGCATCCAGTATTTCTCCTCTTCTGAAAGGAAGGGTTGTTGAGTCATATTGCTGCTGTGAAAGAACCTGCTTTTCGTATTCTTCGCCCTTGTTCATAGTAATATGGATAAGTCTGGCCCCTAACCCAACGAAAGCCAGTAGTACTAATACGAACAGTACTACCAGCTTTTTCTTCATTCCAATGGTAAATTTATAGGCATTCTTAGCTTTCTTTTTCTTCATTACTCTGTATCACTTTCCATCACTTTGGGGAATTGGAGCCACCTGACGTACATAGTCATTGCCGCCTCCATCAGAGTATGTTACAATCTGCCCCTCAGTTGCATAAGTCATTCCGTATTCCTGGATAGCGATCCTCTTAACTTCATCCAGATCAACATTTCCATTCGCTCTATTATACGCCTCATCATTCTCCTGTTTCAATGTGTTAAGCTGACTCTCTAGTGTAGCAATGTTTTTAACACTATTTGTGATCTGAGACTGAAGTGAGATATACCAGGCCAATGTAACAACCATAAGCATAACAGCCAGGGACAGGAATAACAAATATCCAAGGCTCATGTGATGTCTCTTTTTCTTCTGCTGAGGTTCATGAACATGGTATGGTCTTCTCTCACGAACCGGGTCTGCTACTCTTCGAACTGTATTACCGTAAACATATCTAGTTGCCATGCTCACACCTCCTTCCGACTTACTTAGCATGTTTTTCAGGATCAGGAGCAATATTACAAATTGCTCCTTTCTCCCGAAATATGATCATTTCAATTTGAGGTCTTCTCAAAAACGCGCAGCTTCGCGCTCTGTGATCTCTTATTCTCTGCAAGCTCTTCGTTGCTTGGCAGAATTGGTTTTCTTGTAATTACTTTGCCCTTAGATATCTTGCCGCATACGCAAACCGGGAAATTTGATGGGCAGGTACAAGGATTTTCGTTGGTTCGGAAATTATTCTTGGTAATTCGATCCTCAAGGGAATGGAAAGTTATTACACATAATCTTCCGCCCGGATTAAGGAAATCAATGAATCCGTCCAATGAGTTCTGTAAAACATCAAGTTCTCTGTTAAGCGCAATTCTGATTGCCTGATAGGTTCTCTTACTTGGGTGTCCGCCCTTTTCCCTCATCTTGGCAGGTATTGCAGCCTTTATAATGTCATTTAGCTGAAAGGTAGTCTCTATAGGAGCCTTAGCCCTTTCTATGCAAATGTGTTTGGCTATATTTTTGGCAAACTTATCCTCGCCGTAGTCTCTTATGATATGAAAGATCTCAGTCTCGGAATAATCATTTATGATATCTCTGGCAGTTAATGTCTGTCGCTGGTCCATTCTCATATCAAGAGGTACATCTTCTTTATAAGTAAAGCCCCTCTCAGCGTTATCAAGCTGATAAGAAGAAACTCCAAGATCAAGCAGTATTCCGTCAACTCCGGTAACTCCCAGGTTCTTAAGTCTAACCACTGCATTCTCGTAGTTATCTCTTATGATGGTTACTCTGTCAGCGAAGGGCTCAAGCCTCTTAGTTGCTGCAGCAATGGCATCTTCATCCTGATCTGTCCCATAGAGGTGACCTCCGGCGATAAGTCTTTCTGCTATGTGAAAAGAGTGACCGGCTCCGCCCAGTGTACCATCAAGATAAATTCCATCAGGCTTAATATTCAGATTGTCCAGGCACTCATCAAGGAGTACCGAATAATGTTTAAACTCCATATTCCAGCCCTATTTTAATCAGATACTAAGTCCGTACTCACTCATCTTGGCAGCAATACTATTGATGTCATCAAAGGTGCTTGCCTTCTCCCACTCATCCTTACTCCAAATTTCAACTCTGTTACCTACACCGGCAACAACAGCCTCCTTGGTAATCTTGGAATGGGTCAAAAGGTTGGCAGGAATCAGTATTCTGCCCTGTTTATCCACTTCAGCATCAATAGCTCCCGCAAGGAAGAATCTGCTGAGCATACGGGCTTCCGGCTTATCCATTGGAAGAGCCTGAAGTTTTTCTTCAAAATTCTCCCAGCCATCTTCTGAGAACACAAAAAGACATCCGTCGAATCCTCTGGTCACCACAAACTGTTCACCAAGGATTTCGCGGAATTTAGCAGGCATTATGAGTCTTCCCTTAGCGTCTATGGAATGACTGTATTCACCTTTAAATGCTGTTCCCAAATTATTTTACCACTTTTTCTACCACTTTTTACCACTTTGTGACACTTTTTACCACCTAAATGCATTATAAAGTATTATTTTTCATAAAACAACCCTTTGAAATAGCAAATTTCCCTTCTCTAATTTGCTGAAACGTTTAAAAAGCATAAAAAAATCTCCGCCCAACACAATAAGTTGGGTGGAGACTGATGTTTGAAACTATATTTAGTTTTTCTAAATAAATATTATTTTTTTATAAACCCGGCCAGGTTTCTACTTTTTTACCCTTAAGTCTGATTCTGACTATAATATCTGTCGCCACTGCAAATACTACAAGGCAGATAGCCAGCATCTGTGATACAGGAAGTCCTGTTGAATGCATAATGAGCTGATCTGTGCGGAGGTTCTCTATCCATGCTCTTCCAAGGCCATAACCGCCAAGGTACAAAAGAACTATTTCTCCGTTAAATCTCTTGTGCTTGCAATAAATCAGAAGAATAATCAGAAGGCACAGGTTCCACAAGCTCTCATAGAGGAATGTGGGACTTACCTGAATATAATTGGTAGCTTCGCTCATGTGCTCCTGCATAAGAGCTGTTATCTCACCACTTCTGACCATTTCTACAGGAAGTCTCATGGCAAGAAGTCCATCAGTGTATTCACCAAAAGCCTCTCTGTTAGTGAAGTTCCCCCATCTACCCAGCACCTGTCCAAGAACAAGGCCGTACATAATGGTATCTGTCATCATCAGAAAACTCTTTTTCTTGACTTTAGCGTAGATAAAGGCTGTTAAAAAACCTGCTATAACGCCGCCGTAAATTGCAAGGCCACCATTTCTGAGATACAGGATGCTTATGGGATCATCCTTGTAATAATCCCAGGCAAAAAATACATAGTAAAGTCTGGCTCCGATTATAGAAAAGATAATGATATAAACCGCAATATCCCAGTAATCATCAGATTTCTGTCCTGTCTTTGCTGCAATCTTGGAAATAAGAAGCAGTGCCAGGAAAAATCCGCATCCAATGATCACGCCATACAAAGCAATAGTAAAGCCCAAAATTGAAAAATCCTTAGGCACATTTTTTAGATAGACATTTATATTAGGAAACGCAATGTCCATCTTCCCCATTATGTCTGGCATTTTCATACCCTCCCGTTAATTGTATGTATAACCACAGACTCGAAAATGCTTCGCATTTTCTCGTTGAGGCGCTGCGCGCCTCATACTAAAAAGTATAAGTAAGCCAATTTGCAAGTAAACTTGCATTGTCTTCCTTTCACTTTTTACTGCGATTCTTTACAGTATCACACGTTGAAACGGAATAAGATTACGTCGCCGTCCTGAACCACGTACTCTTTACCTTCCATACGAACAAGTCCCTTATCTCTTGCTGCAGAAAGTGAACCCTCGCGAAGAAGATCCTCGTAGTTAATAACCTCTGCCTTGATGAAGCCTCTCTCAAAGTCTGTGTGAATCTTACCTGCTGCCTGTGGAGCCTTAGTTCCAATCTTGATTGTCCAGGCTCTTGTCTCATCCTCACCTGATGTAAGGAAGCTCATAAGTCCAAGAGTTCTGTAACTTGCTGCGATAAGCTTATCAAGTCCTGATTCTGTAAGTCCAAGGCTATCAAGGAACTCAGCCTTCTCATCTTCGTCAAGCTCTGAAATCTCAGCTTCAATCTGAGCACTGATTACAAATACTTCACTACCTGACTTAGCAGCCAGCTCTCTTACAGACTGAACATACTGGTTAGATGCACCGTCGTCTGCAAGATCATCATCCTTAACATTGGCAGCATAAATAACAGGCTTCCATGTAAGAAGGTCCATTGTATTCATAAGAGCCTTCTCATCCTCGTCCTCGATTTCAAGCTCTCTTGCCATCTTGTTGTCCTCAAGAGTTGCCTTGATCTTATTAAGAAGTTCAAGCTCTTTGGCTGCTGTCTTGTCCATTCTTGCTGTCTTGGTAACCTTGGCAATTCTACGCTCAAGAACCTCAAGGTCTGCAAAGATAAGCTCAAGATTGATTGTCTCAATATCTCTTGCAGGATCTACAGATCCGTCAACATGAACAACGTTAGGATTCTCAAAGCATCTTACAACATGAACAATTGCATCTGTCTCACGAATGTTAGCAAGGAACTGGTTACCAAGTCCCTCACCCTTAGATGCGCCCTTAACAAGTCCTGCAATATCAACGAACTCGATTGTAGCCGGTGTAACCTTCTTGGAATGATAAAGATCTCCAAGTGCCTTAAGTCTCTTATCCGGTACAGCTACAACTCCTACGTTAGGATCGATTGTTGCGAAAGGATAGTTTGCAGCAAGCGCTCCGGCATTTGTAAGTGAATTAAAAAGTGTTGATTTACCTACGTTTGGTAAACCTACGATTCCTAGTTTCATATTTGTATATTTCTCCTTTAAAAAAGCTTGATTTTCCAGTATGTTTCAACATGAACTACAGGTCGAGCGACGCAACGAGTACCACGGCACAGAAACCCATGACATAATATCACATTTCAGCTCAATAATAAAGGTTGTCCATTTTGGACAACCTCATTAAATATTTCATATCCTCTTTTTGCTTATGCCCTTAATAAACGTCTTTTTAAGTTCATTCGGTTTATAAAAGAATTGTTGTTCTCCTTTACTCAATCTTTTTTCATCCCTTTTAATCTGAAGGAGATCGATAGTACACAGAAAATCTGCAGCCTGAAGGAGACGATATTTCTGTGGTTCAGCTTTTCTAAATTCAACATTTGATAACTGAATAGAGAATATAGCATTAAGAATCGAACCAAGCTCTCTCTGCCCATTATCATAATATACAATCACCTTATCATATTCTTTAAGATAATCCATATGCTCTTTAAGCATTGCATTTATAGCTTTTCCCAGTTTGCCAGAAAGCTGAACTCTGTCGTTTGCCTCTTTTCTCTTGATGGCAACAGTGCAAAAATTTATAGGACATTTCATTACAAAATTGAACATCTTATAAAGCAACTGTCTTCTTTCGTCTAAAGAATGCTCTTTAAAAATTCCTTCCTTACGAATAACAGGGCCCGCATGAATATACTCGATGTCCAGACCGGATTCTTTAACGCTTTTTTCTAGTTGCATAGTTTTTTCAGTGATATCATTACTTTGATCATGAAAAACAAAAGTCACTAAATAGTAATCTCTTACATCCCTTGTTTCTCCAAAATCACCTGACTCATCTATAAAAATGCTAAGTTCTCTCATCGTGGTTAACTCCAAAAAAAATGACGGGAAATTCTTCCCGTCTGCGGTGATCCAAAGAGCTCTCGCTCAGATCAACATTATAATAACATAAATGAGCTATTTTTTCAACATTTCAAACATCTCATTGTTGATTTTCAGCCCGCAAACAACTTATTGTTCTTATACTTTCTTGCACTTAGCTTCTTTATATTTTCTTGTTATCGTATCTACAATGTACAATTTTTGATTTCCATATGCCGTTCCATCTGGATATGTAGAAAAAAGATCCAACGTCAACACTCCGCATGCTTCAAGAGGTTCCTCCACAGGCGTATGTCCAACCACCTGATAAAATAGATCATCCCTGAACATCCTTATGAAAGAATGCTGAGGTCTTACCCAAATCGGTGAGCTGTTTCTCCATAAATCACGCATTCCCATGCGATTAACCTTGGAAAGTATATCTTCAATTTCTTTCATATGATATCCACACTCATGTAGAACAAATCGTTCAGAAAGCCCTGCATGGCTAAACAGAACATCATCTATCTTATGAACAAACTTATACCGTTCCCCAACAGTTCTTTCAAGCTTGGTAATACCATCAATCACTGTTTCTCTTGCAACGATTGAATAGCCGGATTCCATCTGATCCCACAAGTACGAAACATCGTGATTTCCATAGCACCACAAAGAATTCGGATGCTCCAAGCCAAACAATGCCGCCCTATCCAATGTTTTCTTATATAACTCCAGATTATTTCCCTGTTCCCAGTCATCTACCAAATCACCAAGAACAACAATGGTGTCATATGATTGTCTGCCCACTTTATCAGCATTATCAAATATCCAAGGCTTTAAATGCACATCAGGAATCACTAATACTCTGCTCACTTTTTCCCTTTCTTTATCTAACAGAATTACTCTTTATTGCTATTTCCCAAAAACATTTCCTCAGCGGTCTTCCCAGGATAAAAAGCTCGTTCCTCTTCTCTACTTGAATCCCTTAATCTCAAAAAATGCTCATTCATTGATCTGAAAACTTTTTCTACTAAATCATTCTTTCCTTGTTTTAATAAACCCTCGATCAGCGGCTCATAATCCTCATAAACTCTTAATTCTTCACCATCTTCATATCTCAGCTCAATATGCGTATCCTTAAACAAATGATTGTTGACTACATATTTATACTCGATATCACATGCATTGGCAGTATCAATCCAATGATGGATTCCATCCCATCGTACTTTTGTATAGAGATTTGCTGGAGGTTGATCATCATACGCATCATACTCATATGATACGCAATAGTTCTCGTCATCATAGCTCTCATCATTATCGTAGTAATACAGATTACCCTGATAATTTGGAGCTCCTGCTCTAGCTAGAATCCCCTTTTGGCCTTCCCAAGTAAGTCCAAAAAAATCAGTCCATTCAACATGCCTTAATTCAAATTGAACAGCATCTCGTTCTATTGAATAAAAATCTGGTTTTAAATCTTTATCCTGACCATAAAAGCCCGCACTTCTCCTAGCCCTAGTCTGCAGATATCTTTCGCTCTGTTCATCAGAGTTCTTCAATGACCACCGCCATCTCTCTGGATAATATTTGATATAATCATCAAAATACTCTCTTATAGCTTTTCCGCTCATTACATTCCCCCACTTTCAAAAATATATTATTAGAATATTTATTATACTAATCAAATGCTTCCATTATTGTCAATACCAATAGTATAATTACTATATTATTACTAAATAAGGACAAAATTATGAACGAAAACTATGGCGAACAAATAAAGAACTATCGCGTAAATCTTGGCATGACACAAAATCAGGTAGCAAAAGAGCTAGATGTTACCCCCGGCTATATAAGCAATGTTGAAAAAGGGCGTACTGCCATGTCCCTTAGGCTTCTTATTTATTATTCCAAGCTCATGGGAATAACCTTAGACGAGCTTGTAGGAAATATAGAGCCAAGCTATAAAAAATCGGCTATCGACAACGCTCTCTGGACTGAAATAAAAAAACTAGATAACATGCAAAAAGAAAAGCTTCTTGAAACTATCAAAATATGGCAAAAATAATAGAAAAAGAGCCGTCATTCTGTTTAAGAACAACCGCTCTTTACTCTCAACAGTGTTGAGAGTTTTTAGATTCTTATGTAATATTTTCCACTGTAATTAGTAGCCCTAGGACTACCCGCGTGATGATGCCGAATTTTTAGTTTCTACGCCCCAAAAACGCCTATATTACACCAATTGGTGTAAATCTATGTGATTTTATGTAAAATTACGTGAAATAGGCAATTTCCTCGTATTAAATAAAAAAAGACTGTGCCCTCTTTTTTAGAAAGCACAGTCTTTTGACACTCACATCTTTTTAATTATTTAGAAGACGATTAATCTCATCAACCATGTCATTGATTGCACTAGCCTGCTGTGCAACATGCTCAGTATTTGTAGCATTATTTCCAGCCATGGTACTGATAGCCACAAACTGCTCGTTCTCACTTCTGATACTCTCTGCGATATTCTGGTTAATCTCAACAGTTTTTTTGATGATTTCTGACTGGCGTTTATGTGCCTCATTCATCTCTTCAATTGCATTAACCGAATCATTCAGCATTGTAGTCATTTCACTTATGTCGCCAAATACTGTCTTAAACTGTTCATTCTGTTCAGCAAGCTTATTGGCATTTATCTCAACCTGTCCTGTAATCTCTTCTACGTTCTTCTGAACTCTTTCAATTATTGCACCAACGTCCTTAAGTGAGCTCTGCGTGTTTTCTGCAAGCTTACCAACTTCAGTTGCTACAACAGCAAATCCCTTTCCAGCATCACCCGCTCTTGCGGCCTCAATTGAAGCATTAAGAGCAAGAAGGCTTGTTGATGACGAAATTCCCTGAATAAGTTCAAGCGTTGTTCCTATTTCTTCTACTGCCTTTAGAAGTCTGTCTGCAATATCTGTTGTAACTGCCATAGAATCAGAAACTTCAGAATTTATTCCCTGAAGATCATTTAATGATTTCTCATTTTCTTTTGACTTCTTAAGAAGGTTGTCAGATGTCTTCTCAACAGTCTCAACATTTTCTTCTACAATGCTTGCGCAATCATTAAGCTCTGACAAGTTTGCCATACTCTCATCTGCTTTATTACCAAGAATATTACTGTTTTTAACAAGCTCATCACTTGTTGCTGATAGCTCTTCTGCTGAAGCGCTCTCACTTGATGAGATATCCAAAAGAGTTGTTCCTGCAGTTACCATCTTAGAAGATATTGAACGAACAGCATCCATAACACCTGTAACACGCCTGTTGTTCTCTTCAAGCTCATCCTTTTTGGCAGTAATCAAAAAGTGTGAAACAAAGAATAAGAACATTACAAGGCCGGCTAACGAAAGCACAAGGCCTACAACACACATGATTACATCTGTAATAAAGAGTTCGTCTTTTACCGGCAAAAGAGCTGTGCCTCTGACAAACCATGCAATAAACATAGAAACAATACAAATACTGCCGGTAACGGACAGTAGCTTAATATCCATAAAGAATCCGATAAGTATCAGGAAGAAACATAAAAATCCCCAGAATGTTCTGGTCGGAACCATGTAAATAATGTAGTTCCACTGAATGATAAGAACAACTGAGCAGAAAATCTTTCCTATTTGAAGTTTTCCATCTTTTAAATATCCATCTTCATCAAATGAAGACTTAAGAATCAGCATTCCTGTAATAAAGAAACACACATCCATGATACCGAAAATTATTACTGCGATCCAAGGGATAACCTGATAAAAGCCAATTGTCTTTTCTACTATGAACATTGCTGTAGCAAACATACAGGCCGATACCAGTGCAGTAATACCCCATTTAAAAACCGCAGACAGGTATACTTCAAAAGCAGATTTTTTATTCATTGATAATTTCCTCCTGAGATAAATGGTTTATGTTAACTAGATTGCCACAACTATTTTACTAAATTTCGCAAATTCTCATAAGTAAATATCTCTGAAATTATTATTAAAAAACTCTGCGTTGAAATGAATTATTTATTTCACCTTGTATTACCTGTCTTTCCAGCATTTTTTTGAAACTAAATATCCAGTATTTCGGAAAAAAAACTTATTTTCAACTCTGCTTCGTCACACTCCGCGGCAGGGCCTATTCCGACGCTGTGAAACCCCGCTGCATTTGCCGCGTTTATACCCGAGATTGCATCTTCTATCACAAGGCACTCCTCGTTTTTAAGCCCAAGAATTCCCGCAGCCTTGATGAACACCTCAGGGTCGGGCTTGGACCTGGAGATCATGTTGCCGTCGCTGATACCGTCAAAGGCATCAGTAAGGGCTGTCCTCTCCAGGATGAACCGGGTATTCTTTGAGGAAGAGCCAATGGCAAGACCATATCCTCTTTCCTTAAGCTCCCTTAAGGTGCTTCTTACCTCCTCAGTGACATCCCCGGGGCACATATTCTTCAGAAGTTCTCTGTAGATATTGTTCTTTTTTTCCATGAGATCAGCCTTTTCCTCCGGGCTGTATACAGCTGCTGCCCTCTCAAGTATGATCTCAAGGCTTTCTGCCCTTGAGACTCCACGGAGTCTTTCATTTATCTTTCTGTCAAAATATATCCCCTCATCGTCCGCGATGGATTTCCACGCCTGATAGTGATACTCATCGGTGCTGCAGATGACTCCATCCAGGTCAAAGATTATCCCTTTTATATTCATCTTGCCCATCCTTTTTCTCCCTCTCTTTATATGTAATCCTTTCCGCAGAAAGGATCTATGGGGCTTACACCCTCAAACTTCGATCTTCCCATGAGTTTTTCAATCACAGCATTGCAGAAGTCTTCATTACCGCTGTAAGCATTGATATAGGTTCCGATCATGGGTGCATCAAAAAGATGATAGGGGTATGCAGTGGAGACCATTATCATCGGTATCTCTTTTGCATGCCAGGGAGCATCATCACCGAGGCCAAAGAGCACATTCCAGTTAAGACGCAGGGTGGTGTTATTGGATGCATTCTCCATGTTGCAGACATAGATATACAGATCGTAATCCTTCTTCATCTCGGAAACGCTTCTGTACATTTCATTCAAAAGAGCCTTCTTCTTGTCCGGGAGGTTTTCAACATCCATGAAATCCATGGGCGTTATCCGCGTTCTCCTGTCCCTTACGGTAACTTCGAACCCTTCCTTCTCAAGCTTTTCCTTCCACATCAGCGCAAAATCGCTGCAGGGATCCATCTCTTTGTCTATAACATTAAGGTATATCCTCTTATACTTACCCGGATTTACAGGCAAAAGAGCCTTCTCATCCCTGACAAGAGTGATGGCCTTATCGGCAACCTCTTTTGCAAAGGCTCTATGCTCACTGCAGCCAACAATGTCTATGGCATCCTCCGGGGGAACAAGTCTTCCTTCCCGCTGCTTTACATGAAGCCCCAGTGAGGCCTTTGTGGCAAGGATGCGAAGAACCGCCTCATCCAGGCGCTCATTTGTAAGAAGACCGCTTTTCAGTCCATCTTTCAAAAAGCCGATGTCCTCGGAAAGATCCTTGTTAAAGAGGATCATATCGCAGCCGCTCATAATTGCCGTAGGGATGGCCCTGCTCCTTGGCATTGCCGAGGTAAAGCCCACCATCGGAGTCGCATCAGTGATGATAAGACCGTTAAAGCCAAGTTTTCCTCTAAGCAGTCCCTGCAGGAGCTCCTTAGAAAGAGAGGCGGGGCGGAGCATCTCCTCTTTTGTGGCATCCTTGTTAATCTCCTTTACATAGGCAGGCTGAGCGATATGTCCAACCATCACGGTCTTTGCTCCCTTGCCTATAAGCGATCCGTAGATATAGCCAAAGCTTTCATCCCACTCCCTGACGCCAAGTGAGTTAACACTTGTAACGATGTGCTGGTCCCTCTCATCTATGCCGTCTCCGGGAAAGTGCTTGATTGATACCGCTACGCCGCATTCATCGGCTCCATCCATGTATCTTGAGGCAAAGGCTTCGATTTTCTTCGGGTCATCTCCGAAGGTCCTTACATTGGTTATGGGATTGTGAAATTCCCTGTTGATATCCACGATAGGGGCAAAGGACCAGTTAAGCCCAAGCGCTGCGCCTTCTTTGCAGGCAACATATCCCATCCGGTATCCGTTTTCCGGATCGTTTGTTGCAGCTACCGCCATTGGTTTTCCAAAACTCGTCCCCTCAAAGGAGAGTCCGTCTCCTCCGGCCTCTGTATTGGCAGCGATAAGAAGAGGAATCCTGGCCATGTCCTGTATCTTCCTGTGGGTGGCTCTCAGTTCTTTTGCCGGGCCGCTTCTGTACATCATTCCTCCCACAGCTGCGCCTTCAACTATGCCCTGAAGAACATTATCGTCATTGGAAAATCCCATGGGGCAGAATACCTGCCCACACTTCTCATCTTCCGTCATTGAGGCAAAGGTATCCTCTACCCACTTTATCGCCTCATCATCAAGGCAGAACGGGTTTGCTTTATAATCAATCTTTATGCTCATTTACGGTTCATCCTTCGTATCATTAAAATAGGTTCTCAGAAAATATGCCGGTCCGCAGCTCCATGCATGGCAATAGCTGTTCACAATGGTCCCACCGTAGGGCGACTCGTTGGGATTTTCCGGATTGTACAGTTCCCAGAAGGTATCGGCGGAATTTGCCACCATTCCTCCCCAGTACTTTGACATTTTCCTGTGAGCCACATCTTTTTTTCCAATTTTAATAAGCGCATCTATGTAGTTATGGTACATGTAGGGAGTCACCATGGTCACTGCTTCAGGGCAGGTCTCCATTCTGTCAAAGAGCCGCTCTGCTGCCTTTCCCTCCATTGCTCCTCCAAGCACCATCCATATCTGCGAGGCAAAAGAGATCTGGCTTTCCGCTCCGCTTACATAGAGTTTCTTCTCAACATCATAAAGGAATCTGTTGGAAGCTTCCTTGAGCTTGAGATAAAGCTGCGCATATTCCTCCTCCGCAAGAACGTCTCCGACGCACTGGGCAAGCTCGATGGCTGCCTCAAGGGCATACATGAAGATTCCCTGAGCAGAGGCCTGTTTGTTGAGGGCAAGATTCCAGTCCACAAAACACCAGCCAAGAACATCCGAGTCCCTTACCACATGCCGCTCATCGAGGCTGTTACTTGCCAGCTGGATCTGTCTTTTGCAGACGTCGAAAAGGTCCAGCACAGCTTTTTTATCCCCGGTCCTTTTGTAGTAATCTCGAAGTATCACAATAAAGAACAGGGAATAGTCAAACATATTCGTGTCATCAACTTCAGGCTTCGGATCAAGGAAGATACAGGCTCCCACCCGTCCGTCTTCCTGGGTCAGAGCCCCGAACAGATAAAGATTTGACTTTACCATGTCATTCATATTGTAGGTGACATAGTTCACCAGAGCCTGAATTCGCAGGTCTCCGATCCAAAGCCTTCTGTCCCTTTTGGGTCCATCCTCAAAGACCGTCTGCATACAGTCATGGAGTGTTTTTACAGCCACCCTGTCAATCTCCCTGTCCAGCTCATTACTGCTGTAGTAGGGCAAAAGAGCTTCATCCGGGGCAGAGGATACTGCTGTGAGGGATGCATCATTTACCCTTAAGGAGAATCTGGAGCTGATATCAACCACCTCTATCCTCACGTATCTGAAGGAGTATCTCCTGTCCAGTTCCACAACAGACGGAACTATGTCCACATGGATAAGCTCCTCCTCAATCCAGGCCGGTGAGACCCAGCCCTTATATTCTGAGGCATCCTCAAAAAGCTCGATCTCTCTTTCCGCAAAACGGATTCTCAGAAGAACCGGTGAATCGGGGTGTGCCCCCTCATAGCCAAGGTCCAGGGACAGGTACCCCACATAGTGGTCCTCAAAATCCAGGATGATGGAGTCGTCTTTTTTCAGTGCGATAGACTCATATGCCGGACGGGGATCTCTTTTTATGACATCCCCATCCTTCTTTAAGTCAATACACTTGCATTTGTTTATCTTGTTTTTCTTTATTTCAGGGAAAAGAGCTGTCGCTTCCCGTAATAATTTTTCGTTATACATGTGCAAATATTCTCTTGATCAAATGATTATTGTTTAAATAGATTAAGAAGATCACCAGCAGTACTGCGTTTATGATCGACTGAGTTGTGGCATTTATCCGGTTTGAGAAAACCGCAAAGGTGGAATTCAGAAGGGACATACACAGGGCAGAGAGCAGAAAGCCCACCTTCTCGTTTCCGAACCTTCCGATATAGCCTGCAATGAACATCGGAAGGAAGGCCGTGAACATAATGGCTATACTTCCGAAATTCAGCTGTCCTCCGTTTATAGTGGTATTTCTTGCGGCATTCAGCATACCCACAAGTCCCATAAGGCCGCCGCAGATCGTGTAACAGATAAGGGCGTTTTTAACCTCATTGATACCGGTGGCTACAGCTACCTTCTGCCCTGACTTAAGGGCGTTGTAATCATAGCCGAAGGAGGTCCGCTCAAAGACAATGATCATAAAGATAAGAACCGCCGCAATGATAACAGCTGCGTAAAGCCAGGTTCCAACAAAGCCTGACATGGATCTGTTCTGAACCTCACTCATAAGGTATTTGCCGCCTGTTATGGTATACATTATTCCCTCGTATACCAGGGTCACACCAAGAGAGATGATAATGGGCGGAAGCCTCAAAGCGCAGTACACAGCTCCCGATATAAGTCCCAGCAGTGCTCCCGCAAGAACCGTTATTATCAGCATAAGAAGTGCAGAACCAGAGCCCCCTTTAAGAAAACCGTATGTGATCTTCGCACCTATCACAGATGAAAGTCCTGCCATTGCCCCCAGGGAAAAATCAAATCGTCCGCTGTTTAAGTTTATGGAGAGCGCCATGGTGGTGATCATAACGATGGCTGTATACACCACAAAGTTATCAAAGCTCTTTGCTCCCGATATGATGGTCTGCCCGTTTGCAAGGCAGATTCCTTCCAATACCACTGCCACAGCCGCAGGGATTGCCAATGTCTTTAAAATCTTCTTAAGGGTGCTCATGAACTGCCTCCATTCATCACTTACTCTCGATAAGTGCCTTAACATCATCATAGGTAACATCCTGACCGATAATGCCATCAAGACTTGCCTTGTCAAAAATAGGTGTATCACCGTTGTCGTTTACATAGTACTGGTCAAAGGATTCTGCATCTGTTGCCACAAGATAGCTCTGAGTAAAGGAGACCGCATTTCCTTCGGGATCTCTTATAACATTTCCGTTAATCGCATCCATTACCAGAGCAAATACAGGTCCGATGGAAGAAGAGTACTTGCCTGCAAGATACTCAAGAGAGCCGTTCTTCATTGATTCGCTGTTCATGGCTGTAAAGGAGTCGATATCGGAGAAAGGGATGTTCTCCTGGCTAAGTGTCTGAGCAAAGAAAGTTGTTGCCATTCCCACTGAGATAAATGCCTCAGGAGCTTTCTGGATTGCTGCATTGAGCTCATCGGTGGTTGTGTCGCCATATCCCTGGAGGTAAGCTACCACTTCAACATCTCCCGAAACCTTTGTAAGATCAACACCCTGATCCTGGAATATCTGTCCGATCATACCGTTCATATCATCTATTCCGCCGTAGGTATCACCAAGTCCGGCGATCACACCTGCTGCACGGTATACGTGCATGGGATTGGGGATAAACGCTCCGTAGATGGCAACGCTCTTTACTCCCTTATCCTTAAAGTACTTTCCCATCTCCTTGCCGGCTTCAAACTCTGTCTCGTTTGAAGGTCCAACCTGGCCGACAAAATGCTCATAAGTCTTGTAGGTCTCATACTGACTCTCATCAAGCACGCCGGATGCAACCGCATAGTAGATGCCATACTCTTCACAGGTCTCGATCTGCTGAGCTCTGTCACTGCTGGAGAGCGAGATAACGGCGTCATATCCCTTTGATGCAAACTTCTCGATGGCTGCCTTCTCATCCTCAGCACTGGCAAGAGCATCTGTATAATCAAAGGTTACGTTATAGTTGTTCTGTATATATTTTTCGTAGTAGTTTCTGAATCCAAGTGCCTCCTCGCCGCTGACGTCGGCCACAAGAACACCGATCTTACGAGTTTCACCCTGATCCGCGGAAGCTTCACTTACAACCGCATTATCAGTGCTGTTATCTGTTGTGTCTGAAGCCGCAGCAGGTGCACTGTTACCGCATCCTGTCATTACGGTCATGGCTGCTGCCATGGCAAGTCCGAGTACCTTTGTTACTTTCCTGTTCATAATCTTTCCTCCGTTTTTTCTAAAGTTCTTTATCTTGGCAACAGTGCGGTTTTGTAATTCATTCCCGTGATATATACCACTATCAGGAAGAAAACTGCGCTGATCACCTGTGTTATTCCGTATGCTGCACTGGAATCAATCACTATCTCCAGAATGTCGTTCAGCAACATATATGAGAAGCCTCCAACCAGTGCGGCGTATATCCTGGATCTTGCGCCTCCCGATATTGGCATTCCTCCGAATACTATAGCTATAAAGATATTCATTCCTATACTTGAAGCCGTTGTCGTAGTGACCGAAGGGGTATACACAAGAGTAAGGAATGCTCCGAGTCCTATACCGATACCCGCCATAACAAAAGCCAGTATCGTGTATTTGTCAGCTTTGATGCCTGTAAGATATGCACAGAGGGGATTTCCTCCCACGAACTTCATCCTTCTTCCCGCCTTTGTGAACTCAAATACAAAGACTGAGACTGCAAAGAACAGCAAAAGAGTTGCTATCTTGAAGGGCATATTGTCAAAGGGCTTTACTACGCTGCTGGGAATGCTTATCCCACCCAGCGCTCCTCCGTTTACCGTAATTATCTGCGCAGATACAGCTGACAGTACGGACATCATCGCGACCGTGGTTACAAAGGCCGGTATGTGGAAGATTGAGGCCAGCACCGAATTGAGCAGTGAACACACAATTCCCGTAAGCAGTATCACCGCCATCATCAGCGCTATATTCTCTGTTCTGTTGTAGACCATTACTCCGAGAGTTGCCGAAAACAGTGTGGAAGCGCCAAGGCTGATATCAAAGGTTCCAAGGGTATAGATGAAGGTTGCTCCCGTTGCTACGATTGCCAGAACCAGCGCCTCATTGAACACAATCTTCAGATACATATCAAGTCTGTAACCCTTTGCATTAACCACTGTGCAGAAAACAAGAAAGAGCACCGCCAGCGCCGCCATGGGCAAAAGAGCTATGATATTCTGCCTGTTTATGATTTTCTTTATATTCATTTCTTTTGCCTCCTAGATCATGCATCCTATGATGTCGCTCTCGGACAGGTCTTTACTCCGCTGAAATTCTCCTGTTATTTCACCGTTCTTCATGATAAGAACCCTGTCGCTCATCCCGATGAGTTCAGGAAGCTCTTCACTTATCATGAGAATGGCCTTCCCTTCGCTCTTAAGCTGTGACATAAGCTGATACATTGCCTGCTTGACACCGATGTCCACACCTCTCGTGGGGCAATCCAGTATCAGGATCTTACTGTCGCAACCTATCCATTTTCCAAAGACTACCTTTTGCTTGTTGCCGCCGGAGAGCTGGGCTACTGTCTGATCTCTTCCCGAGCATTTGATCCTCAGGGCATCTATCTGCGCGTCTACATATTTTCTTTCCGCGGACCTGGTTATAAGTCCCGCCCCGGATTTGAATATGTTCATTCCCGCAATCGCGATATTGTCCTTGATGCTGGCCTCAAGGCACAGGGATTTTCTGTCTCTGTCCTTGGATACATATCCTATCTTGTCAGTCATTGCGTTGTGGGGAGACTTTATCTGCCGCCCTTTCGGGGATATGACTACGCCGCTCTCGGGTTTAAGCGCTCCGAACATAGCTTCTCCAAGTTCATGCATTCCGCAGTCCGCAAGTCCTCCAATTCCCAGGATCTCTCCGCAGTGAAGTGTCAGGGACACGTCCTTAAGTTTGTCCTTAAAGCACAGATTCTTTACCACAATGGCTTCTTCATCAAGGAAGCTGCAGCTAAAGTCCGGTCTGTAGTAATCGCCCTCTATCTCTCTTCCTATCATGCTGGTCCTTATAAGTTCTTCATCAAATTCCTCTTTAGCGAAAGTTCTTATAAGATTCCCGTCCCTTAGGACTGTCAGGGTGTCGCAGACCTCCATTATTTCCTCCAGATCATGGGAGATAAAAAGTACTGAACCGCCCTCTTTTTTCATCTTTTTCATGATGCCGTACATGATCTGTCTTCCGTCATGAGATAGTGCCGTGCTGGTTTCATCTATCACCAGGATCTTCGGCTTTTTAAGTATGACCTTGGCGATTTCCACCAGCTTCCTGTCCTGGAAGGAAAGGCTGTCCATCATATTCTTTCCGGAAATGGAGGTTATTCCTATATTGGAAAGGGCTCTGTCTGCTTCCTCGAAGAGTCTTTTTCTATCCACAAGGAGCCCCTTCTTAAACTTCTTCATCTCTGCCAGAAATATATTCTCCGCAACGGTGATCCCCGTTATTGTTCCACTCTCCTGAACCACCATTCCTATACCTTTATTCAAAGCATCGATCATGCTCTCGGGTTCCCAGGCGTTTCCTTCATAAAACATCTGCCCCGAGGTTGCTTTCTGCATTCCCGCCGCTATGGATGATATGGTGGATTTTCCAGAACCGTTCTCACCTATGAGACCTCTTATCTCACCGGGGTAAACCTCAAGGTCTACTCCGTTTAGAGCAGTCACACTTCCGAATTTTTTTGTTATGTTTTTCATTTCCAGAATCGGAGTATTCATAACCAATGAATCCTTTCTGTCTGAGGTATTGCTTGTTTATGGATTCATTATATTGAGCAAACGTCTTTTACATAATTCACATAATCGCTCAATTATATTGACTTATTATGATGTAAATCTATTATTTCTGATATTAAAATGAACTATTTTGACATTTACCTCAGTTAGGGGTATTATTTACCTGTTTTAACCGGACGTTCAATTAAGATAATAAGGAAATTAAAGATATGGATCACGCAGCGGTAAAGCAGCACATATACGACATTACCGAAACTGAGAAATTTTACAGAGACTACTATCTTGCCGGAAAGGACGAAGACAGTCTGAGGGCTTTTCTTGATGGTCTTGATATGAAGCTTGTTCTTGACAGACACCTTCTGATTACCGAAAAGCCCGAGACAATCCCCGAGGTATTCGAAGATTCTTTCTTTTTCGACCTGTCAAATAACGACAGTATAGTGGTACAGAAGCACGAGAGATATTCACCGGCCATCGAGCACAGCCATACTTTTTTTGAGCTGAGCTATGTCTATGACGGCAAGTGCTCCCAGACCATCTCCGGAAGGACCATCGAGATGCGTACGGGAGATTTCTGTGTTATTCCTCCCGGGATCAAACACTCCATCAGCGTGTTTGACGACACCATAGTCATAAACATAATGCTCAGAAGGGATACTTTACATTCCATGTTCTATTCCTTCCTGAACACCCCGAATATACTCAGTTCTTTTTTCCTGAATAATATATATGCCAAGAAGGCCAACGACTACATCATGTTCCACACAGGCTCCGATGATGGCATAGCCACTTCCTTTATCTGGATGCTGACAGAATCCCTCAACAGACAGGAGTACCATTACCAGGCCATTACAAATACCCTGCTTCTTGATTTTTATCTGATAATAAGGAACTACTCGGAATCCGTTCAGATGCCGCTGTTTGACAGCCGCATAGATGTACAGCGATATGCCCTTATCCAGTATATTCAGGAGAATTACAAGGAGGTAACTCTCTCGGACCTCTCCGAGAAATTCCATTATTCCAACGAGTACACCTCAAGACTGATAAAAGAGCTTACGGGAATGACCTACACCGAAATCCTCAGGACCGTGCGAATAGAGCGAAGTCAGGATCTTCTTGCAAACTCCACCATGAGTGTTGCCACCATAGCTGAAGCTGTGGGATATGACACCACGGAGCACTATATCCGTCAGTTTAAAAAGCACACAAAAATGACTCCTTCCGCTTATCGAAAGGAGTCTGCATCCAATAGGAACAGGTAAAGACCTTACAGGAAAGTCTTGGTCTATATATCAATGATCATTATGCAGACCATTTTAACAACAGCATCTTTGTCAAAGATTGCCTGCATGGGCACCACCAAGCTCAAATCAACATTTCCTTACTCCACAGGCTCGATACTTACAGAAAGTCTTCCGCCATCGTAGCTGTCGTTTCCGTCAGGATCCACAGCAAATATGATCTCGTCACCCTTTTTCACTTCATATTCCTGATAAAAATCTTTTTTGATCTCTGAGCTGAAATTGCCCTGCGTATCTCCGCCAATCCAAAGCTTCTCATCCCCGTTAAGGAATATTCTCATACAGGTTCCGTTGGCATCAGGATCTTCGCTGTTAGGAAACTTCACATATTCTCCGCTGATCCTGATACTTCCATCGTTTGCTGCGATCCAGAGATAAGCAGCATTTCTGCCATTTCCCGGCTCTACAAAGTCCCTTTTAAGCTCAGGTTTTCCGCTATTATAGTATCTTTCATTATCAGAATCATAGGAAAGCTCTGTAAAATTCTTGCCGTTCCAGTCGCACATTCCGTAGTGCCAGCCATCTGAGCCCTGTTCGCCGAAAGCGCCAGCAATACTTGTGCTATTGCTCCTGCCTTCGCTATCAGAGTCATCTTCTCCGGGATTCAAAGGGTCTTCACCGGGTTCGGGCTTATCTCCATTTTCATTTTCATCAGAACCCTTGTCAGCATCTTTGATAACTACAGAAAGTCTTCCGCCATCGTAGCTGTCGTTTCCGTCAGGATCTACGGCAAACATTACGATGTCACCTTCGTGAACGATATACTCTTCATCGAATGTTATCTCTTTTTCAGAATCAAAGTTGCCCTGGGTAATTCCACCAAACCACTTCTTTTCTTCGCCGTTTACGAAAATTCTCATGCAAATGCCGTTGGCATCAGGGTCTTCATTATTGGCAAACTTGGTGTAGCTTCCGCAAACCTTTATTTTACCTGTATTAGCTGCCTCCCATCTGTATGCAGCGTTTCTGCCATTTCCGGGCTCTACAAAATCCCTTTTCAGCTCAGGTTTTCCGTTATTATAGTATCTTTCATTATCAGGATCATAGGAAAGCTCTTCAAAGTTCTTTCCATCCCAGTCGCACATTCCATAGGTCCAGCCATCTGTGCCCTGCTCACCAAATGATTCAAAGAGATTAGTGTTGTTAGTCCGCAGCTTTTCACCTTCAGTCTTCTCTTTTGCCGCATAAACACTCACAGACAATCTACCTGCGTCATAGGCTGTATTATTCTTTCCGTCAATAACAAATGAAAGCTTATCACCTCTCCTGACGTCAAGCTGAGTAAACATGAAGTCTGCCTTGTTATCATTGCCATCTCCCTGCAAAACCGCTATATCTTTTTCCTCAATAAGCTCTTCATTTAAGAACACCTTAAGTCCCACACCATCCGGATAATCAGGATTTGCGTCAGTCTGCCCGAATTTGGTATAGTCGCCAAGCACATCGATTTTTCCATCTTCGTACACTACCCATTGATATATTGCTGCCTTCTTCTCTCCGGGATGAACAAAGTCTTTCTTCATTTCGAGATTCTTATTGGAAGGAGAAATAAAAGCAGTCTTATCCTCATTAGCATATACAAGGACTTTTGCACTGTTTAAGTCTTTTCCTTCAAGGAACCACCATCCGTCCTTACCCTGCTCGAATGATTCAAGATTACCGAGTACAGTGTTGTTGGTCCTGACTTCATCGCCTACTGAAACCTTGATTCCTTCAGAATCAGCAATATCAATTTCAAGCCTTCCTCCGTCCCAGGCATTATTCCTGTTGCAGCCTATGTCAAAAGTAAGGATGTCTCCCTTCTTAACCTGCAGTTTTTCGATGTTTACAGCTCTTGCATTATCGTTTCCTTCACCTTTCGAGCAGTTGCAAACAGTGTTATACAGTCTGGAGTTATTCTTGAAGATCTCGATAATTACGCCGTCAGGCCAGTCTGCATTGGGATCTTCATGGCCAAACTTCACATACTGACCGGTTATATCTATTTCTCCGTCAACTGCCACAACCCATTTGTACATTGCATCGGCATTGAGCCTTGGCTGCACAAAGTCCTTCTTCACTTCGAGGCCGCTTAATTTTCTTGAAATAAACCCTGTTCCATCAGCAGTCTTCTTTGACAAAACCTCTGCTTTGTCTATTCTTCTGCCTTCAAGATAGTACCAACCGTTACTGCCCTGCTCCCCAAAATCATTAGAAAGATTTGCATAGTTCCTCCCGCTGTTATTGACCATCTTCATGGTCCTAAGCTCTGCATCTTCGATCACAAAAGTGAAGTTTCCGCCGTCATAAGCGGTATTTGCCTTTCCATCTACCAAAAGAGTAATGCAATCTCCGGCACGTACCTCAACATCCTCTACTGACAGATCTTTCGTGATCTTCTCATCGGTAAGTGGCGCGAAATCCTCTTTTTTCAGGACTTCTCTGTTCTTGAAAAGATACACTGTCACGCCGTCCGGCCAATCCGGATTTTTATCTTCATTAAGAAGTTTTGTATAGGATGCCATTATGTCGATCTTGCCGTTTTCAGCTGCAACCCACTTCACATTTGCAGATCTTCCCTTGTTAGCAGGCATGATGAAATCACGTTTTATCTCTATTCCGTCAAGAGTCGTGTATTTCTCGCCATTTTCTTCAAGTCGCTCAACGTTCACAGCAAAGTATGGATCCTGATAGTATCCTGACTGGAAGCACCAGCCGTTTTCTCCATGCTTTCCAAAATCATCCTGGAGTGATGCGTTGTTTGAACGGCCTTTATCCCAATTTATAACGTCTCTCTCTGTCTGTCCCGTAAGCGCAGACAATCCCTTTATGGAAAACTCATAAAGACCTGCATCATAGGCATTGTTTTCCTTACAATTGATGACCATTGATATATAGTCATCCTTGGCAACATCAAGTCCTGCAACATCAAGTCTTTTGGTAATTTCATTGAGTTCAGCATCAAAATCCTGCTGAACTAAAACTGTGCCGTTATGATACAGTGTCACCCTTGTTCCATCCGGCCAATCCGGATTTTTATCCTCGTTCTTAAGCTTTGTATATGAAGCATCAATCCTGATCGTTCCATTCTGGGCCACTTTCCACTTGATAACTGCAGACTTGCCCTTTCCGGGATTCACAAAATCTCTCTTTATCTCCAGATCGCGTGAATCAAAGTATCGCTCTTCATCAGGGCTGTATTTTCGCATATTGTAGGCGACGAACGGAGCATCTCCTATGCTTTCCTGGTAGAACCAACCATTTTTCCCCTGCTCACCAAAATCATATTTAACATCAGCAAAGTTCTGCCTTGTCTCGCATTCGTTGATCGATATATCATTTTCTGTGGTAACATCGGTGAGGTCAAAAACGGAAAACTCGTATTTTCCCGCGTCATAGGCGTTGTTTTCCTTACAATTGATGACCATGGAAATATAGTCATCCTTATTTACTTTTAAGGACTCAACATCCATGCGCTTAGATATTTCCTGCTTGGTGTCTGGCACAAATTCCTCCTGTGCAAGAACAGTATTGTTATGATAAAGTGTTACCCTGGTTCCGTCCGGCCAGCTTGGATTCTTATCCTCGTTCTTAAACTTGGTATAGGAAGTATTAAGCCTGATTGTTCCTGTTTTTGCGACCTTCCATTTGATCACAGCAGATTTTCCTTTTCCGGGACTTACAAAATCGCTCTTTATCTCCAGGTAGCTGCTGTCAAAATATCTGTACTCCTTTTCGTCAAAGATGCGCATATTGCATACGTCATTTGGGTCATCTCCATAACCTTCCTGGTAGAACCAGCCGTTTTCTCCCTGTTTGCCAAAGTCATATTTAACGTCTGCGTAGTTTTCTCTTGTATCATCTCCGGCAATAACAACGTCTTTTTCGGTTGTGGCGCCGGTCCTGTCAAGGATTGCAATATCGAATGCGCCGCCATCGTAAGACGCATTTCCCCCTGCATCAACCACAAAGTATAATCTGTCTGACGTGCTTACGCTTACATTCTTTTCCCTGAAAGAAATCTCATTCTTGCCCTTCTTTGGTGCTGCAACTTTTTGGGAAAAAAGCTTTTCTCTGTTCCTGTAGACAGAGACAGTTACACCATCCGGCCAGTCAGGATTTCCGTCGTTTTGCTCAAACTTGGTGTAAGTTCCTCTTATTTCAACGGCACCATCGACTGCAGGCTGCCAGCATAGCATTGCCTCATCATTTATTGATGGATGAATAAAGAACTGGCTGATTGAAAGATTTGGAGATGTAGAATTCATGTACTCTCCGTTCTTTTCTGTTGATACAAGTTTTGCATCAGCGATGCTTTTTCCACACATATAAGTCCAGCCATTATTTCCCTGGTGGCCGAAATCATCAATGGAATAAGCATTATTATCAATTCTGTCTGTATCCTTTTTCGCTGTAGGACCGCCGGCATTTACATCGGAAATGGCAACATATAATGAACCACCGTCGTAAGCGTTGTTCATGTTCGGATCCACAACAAAGTACAGGCTTTCCAGCTCATCGACATGTATATCTTTTAAGGACTCTTCTACAACTTCTTCCTTGTCTGTCTTTGCATCGACCTTGTATCTTCCGATAGGTTCATCCCCCTTGTAAACATACAGTGTTACGCCATCAGGATACATGGGATTTTTATCATTATTTACGTTTTTGACATATGCAAGGTCAATATTTATATCTCCGCCCTTTGCAGCTCGCCACTCCAGTATTGATGCGACTTCCTCCGCGGTATGAATAAAATTGGACTTTATCTCTAATCCCTTTTGTCCGGGCTGAAAGTATCTCTCTCCATCATAGGATTCAAGTCTCTTAGACCTTGCAGGGTCCTGTGATGATCCATATCTGTAAAACCATCCGTTATTTCCCTGCTCTCCAAAATCTGCAACGTTAAAAGCATTATTGGTGCGGTTTTCATCATCAACAAATTCCGGTTCGATATAGTCATGCGAAAAAAAAGATGAAGGCCATGAACTCGCAAGCGCAACAATCTCATCCTCGATTGTTACTATAGCTGACTGCTGAAGTGCTCCTTCCTTAGTTCCGCATGCCGCAATTCCTGTGCAGGTTGCAACGATTGCGAGCATTCCCCCGAGTGCAACTTTATATTTTGATGCAACTGCCACTACTTTTTTTAAATCTACCCCCATAACATTCCACTCTTTCCTTACTTAAATGCCTTCAAATCTTCAAAACTTACCTTTGATTCAACACTAAACACCCCAAAATCAGAGCCCTGTGACATGTACATTCTTGTTGTGAAAGCAATCTCATCGTTGACATACATGCACACAACGCCGTCTGCAACAAGCAGTGAAACATTCAGCTCATTTTTATCTGCTAAATTGAAATCAACATATGACTGAGCAGTTCTTTCCATAATATTGCTGCCGTTGTAGAACTCAATCCTGTTGTTGGCGCCGTTAAACACAATGTTCAGGTTTCCGACACTTTCTTCGTTTGTATCAAAGCAGAACCCAAACATACCGTCTTTATCAAAACCCCTGATCGTGGTCTTAATAAGGTAACTGCCAAGAAGTTCCTTAAATCCCGCCATCTCATATTTTTCACCGGCAAAAGATATAACGCCCTCCGAAAGAGAAGCTGAATCAGTCATCTTGACCGGTGTAAGCGAAAGCTCATTAGATAAAAGCTTTTCAAGCTCAGGGTTTAAAACAGGTGTGAGGCTTCCATCTTCATGCTGCACAAGCTTATGAGTGACCATATTTCCGCCCCAGTCGTAGTCCTCACTGTCTGTATGCTGTTTCTTCGTTCCGTTCCATCCGACAACATATAAGTTCTCTCCGTCTGTCTCCATTCTTCCTGCATAGAAGCCGTTGCAGTCAAAGATGTCCTGTGAAGGGATCTCAAACGGGCCCTCAAAATTGTCTGCTATCCTGTAATGAACAAGCCTGTGAGGCCACTGATCAGAGAATGACAAGTACCACTTGCCTTTATAAGAAAGGAGTGTCGGGCATTCCAGATTTGAATCGGTTCCCATATCATTTTCAAAGAAAACACCGGCATCTTCCCAGCTCTTTAAGTCCTCTGAAGTGTATCTTGCAATGACTCCGATGTTGTTCTGTCTTGTTGCAACAAGCATTGAATAGCACTTTTCTGATTCAACATAGAAAACATACGGATCCCTGAAGTCGTTCTGTGCATAATTCTCGTTTGCATAAAGTGTATCTTCGGGAATCTTTTCCCAATTTATAAGATCGCTGCTGACAGCATGCATCACTGCTTCTTTTGGCTCAAACATATCGTTATGTCCTGTATAAAAAGCATGATACTTACCGTCATTTCCCTTTATTACACTTCCGGTTCCAAGAGCTATGTCCTGGTCTTCTACAGCGTCTCCATAATTCAAAACAACTCCCTTGTCATCATATGAGGCAAAGTCTGTAGTCTGCATCAGCCCCCAAGGGTGATATCCCTGCTTACCGTCTCTTAGGTCTGCCAGGTAAAAGACATTGTACTTTCCCTCGTCGTAAAACGGCATTGTATCGCCCACAAGTCCCTCCACTGATGCCGGAAAAACGATATGATCTTCAATGTTCTCTCCCAGATACTTTTCATCCGCTGACTGCACGGTTTCCTCTGTTGTTTCATCTAAAGCAATATCCGGTTCTGCGGCTTTGGATGAGCATCCAACACTGGCGATGGTCATAATGCCAATCAAAAGCAATGTTTTTATTCTATGCATAATTCCTCCCTTAGTGCTTTTGCACTATCACTTGACAAAAACAATATAGCATTATGTGTCATTTGTATCAATCTAAAAGTGCATATGACACAACTTTTCGTGAAATTCAGTGTTTTTATGGGTTTCTTTTTGTGAATTATGCACACTTGTCATACAGAAATTGGTGCATTTGACACATTGTTATTGCAGCGTTATGATATTTACCGAATATAAAAAGACTCAGAAAGTATTGAGGGGACATCCATTATGGGAAAAAGAGTAACATTACAGGAAATTGCAGACGCACTTGGAATGTCAAGAAATACTGTTTCCAGAGCACTTAACAACTCAGGAAGCGTATCTTCGGAAACCAGGAGTAAGATCTGTCAGATGGCTACAGCCATGGGCTACAAGCAGTTTAGTTTAGTTGATACCGCTGATACAGCAACAAGTAATCTCTTAGCATTAAAGGACGGCAAGGCAGAAATAGCCCTGTTCACTCATTCTTTTCCTGGTGCATCCCATTCAGGAACCAAGCTTCTTGAGGCATTTCAGAACAGAATAGATTCACTGGGCTACAAGCTTTCAATCAACATTATTAAAGATAATGATATTGAATCCTTAAGCCTCCCAACTAATTTTTCCATGGACAATATAGCAGGAATTCTCTGTATAGAGCTCTTTTCCGAAAAATACAGCAAATTCCTCTGCAGCCTGAATATTCCCATTCTCTTTGTAGATACCCCTGTTCTTCAGAAATTCGGATTGGCAGCTGATACTCTCTACATGGAGAATGTTACAAGCGTCTACCGCCTGATCAGTTCATTTATCCAAAGCGGAAAGAGAAACATCTCATTTGTTGGTGACAGATTCCATTGCCAGTCCTTCAATGAGAGGTGGCAGGCCTACGTTTCAGCCATGACAGATAGCGGGATTGGCATCGACACCGGATCCTGTATTCTTGATGACGACTCGAGTCCGTACAAAGATACAGATTATCTCGCAGCAAGGATCAGCGAGCTTGGGAAAATGCCTGAAGTTTTCTTTTGTGCCAACGATTACCTTGCAATCTGCACCATAAAGGCCCTTAGGCAGCTTGGTAAAAAAGTTCCGAAGGACGTTGCGGTCTGCGGATTTGATAATGCGCCCGAAGCCACCATCATCGAGCCAAGTCTTACCACGGTGAAGATCCATTCAAGCTCCATGGGCTTTATTGCTGCGGAAATTCTGCTTTCCAGGATCGCAAATCCAAATACTCCTTACAAAAAAACATATGTAGAAACAGATATCATAATAAGAGAATCAACCGGAAATACGATTAAATAAACTAAACGCCATAGAAAAATAAATGAAAAGACCAAGACTTCTATATCCCCAGCAGATGAGGAATTACTAAAAAGCCTTGGTCTATATATCAATGATCAATTTCTGATTTTCTCAGGCTTAATGACAACTCCAGAGAGAGCTGAAAACACTTTTAGGAAATCTTTTAGGGTTGCCGGTTTTGACAACCACATCACCCTTTGGAAGCATTTTGTCAAGAACAATATGGTATCAATTGCAAAAATCACACAAAAAAGGAACCGATTTTACTCGATTCCTTCAAGGTCATAGCCCGATTAACTTCGGATATAACGCTCCATGCCAATTTGAGTAATAAATCACCAAATACTAATCCTTTTATTAGGAGCAATATACATCTTATCCTTATCTGTTACACCAAAGGCCTCATACCACTCGCTAAAATTCCTTGGAGGAATATTTGCACGGATTGGTGCAGGAGCATGAACATCCCTGGCAAGAAGAAGCTGAATCATTTCCTCCTTGGCTTTCATACACCATATTCTACCCCAGTTTTCAAAATAGGCCTTAAAATCAGCATCAGGAAGAGTATGCATAATTTCCAGTGTTACGCCCATTCCTCCATTATCAGCTATATTTTCAGATACGGTAAGTTCACCATTTACTTTGCCACCATGATAAGGGATTCCATCAAACTGCTCTTTCATGTCATCTGCAAGTTTTTCAAATGCTTTGAAATCTTCTTCAAGCCACCAGTCCTTCAAATTTCCTTTTTCATCAAACTTAGCTCCGTTGGTGTCGAAAGCATGAGATATTTCGTGACCGATTACTGCACCTATACCACCAAGATTCTCACTTACACTCTGTGATAGGCTATAGAAAGGCTTCTGCAGGATTGCAGAAGGAAATGTAATATCGTTACAGCCAGGATTATAACAAGCGTTTACGAGGTGGCCTGGCATTACCCACTCTGAACGGTCTACTTCCTTATAGAGCTTATCAAACTGGTCTTTTCTTCGAATCTCGTTAATTTTATTTACTGCCGCATATAAAGAATCGCTCTCTTCAAACCTTAGCTTTGTCCAGATTTCCCTTATGGTATCAGGATAGCCCATTTTAACTACTATTGTAGATAGCTTTTTGATTGCCTCTTCTTTGGTAGAATCTGCAAGGAATGTGTTTTTCCTCATTCTAAGCTTATAGGTGTCAATTACTTTTTGAGCGATTGAGGCAATATCCTTTTTAGCCTCTTCTCCAAAATAGGTTCTACCGTAATACACACCCACCGGCTCTTTGTAAAACTCAGATGCCATCTGATAAGCTTCTTTTTCGATCTCTGGATCAGCCGCTATTCCCATAAGTGCTCTTCTATAGCTTGTTCCAATTGATTTAAGTTCCAGAGAAAGACATGGAGTAGCAGTCAAAAGAGTTTTCACATATAACCAGTGTGTGTAAAGTTTAAAATTCTCCTCTGAGAAATATCCATTCATCTCCTTAATGGCTTTAGGATCATAAACTATCAGCGTGTCAGGAATCTTGTCCCCATAAAGATTTTTAAGTACTTTCTTGATATCAAAAGGCGCTACATATTCAGCAACTTCATCTACGTCCATAGGGTTCTGATTCTTATAGTATTCAGACCATTCCAGTTGGCTTTTTACTTTCTTTGCAACAAGAGCATCAAAGGCAAGTGCATCCTCTATAAAGAGCTTCTTTTCTCCCTCAGAAAGAGGAGCAAATTCAAGAGCTTTCACAGCCATATCAGCATAAACAGCCAAAAGTTGTTTGCCAGATTCATTATCATCTGCATAATACGGAGTATCCGGGAGAATTATAGCTGGTCCTTGCACTATAAAGCAGTGCTTTGTAGTGTCAGCCATGTCTACATCTACAGCCATATCTATTGGAAGCTCGAGTCCTTTAAGAAGAAACTCCGTAGCTACATTATTAAGGTCTTCCACTGTTTCAAGTGCCTTGATCCTATTTAAAAGAGAAAGGACTGGCTCTAATCCTTCTTTATTTCTTCTTTCTGTATCAAGTACTTTCTTGTAAAGAGATATTGCATAGGCCATTTCAGGAATGTCAGAAGTCTTATCTCCTTCTGCAAAAGCCTTAAAATCAGCCATCATTGTTTTTTCAACATCCTCTGCCAACGTGCTAAATCCACCTGTCATAGGCTTATCATCCGGAATAATCGCCGTTTTAAGCCACTCTCCGTTAATCGCATGATAGAGGTCGTCTTGAATTCTCACTGTTTCACCCATAAAAATCCCTTTCTTTTATCGCTTTAAATCAATGAAGAGATTATAACAAAAAAGAAAGAGATAATGCTAGTATTTCCTGCATTTTCTCCTTCTTTTTTGTTTGATTTAAAGCGAAATATATTAGATGTAGTCAAAGATTCCCTGAATAGCATCTGTAATATTTATTAGGTCAGGATAATGAATCCTATCTATCTTCGAATATCCCTTATATTCAAATCAAGCCACTTGTGCTTCCATAGCGTCATCTTCATCGCTGTTGATTTTGGAGTCAAGCTCTTTTACAACATTTATGGACATCAGAACAACAGCTACTGTAGTTACTATGTCCGCTACAGGGGCTGATAAAAGAGCTCCTTCAACGCCAAAGAACATAGGAAGAACAATGGCAAGCGGAACACTTAATACAAAGTCCCTGAGTAATGATAGTCCCATAGCCATTACTGGCTTTCCAAGAGACTGAAGGAAAACACTAGTAGACTTCTGAATACATGTCAGAATGATCATTGAAAGGAAAATCCTGAATGAAAGAACCGCAAATTCATTATAAAGACCGTCCTCACTTCCAAATATTGATGTAATCTGAAGAGGGAAAAGTTCAAATAAAAGCATTGAAACCAGTCCCACAATTGCTTCAGCTTTGATGATTGTTGTAAACAGCTCTTTTACCCTTCTGTATTCTCCTGCTCCGTAGTTATAGCCCACGATAGGCTGAGAACCTGCGGCAATTCCGATACATACCGATACTACTATCTGGAATACCTTCATAACAATTCCTACTACTGTAAGTGGGATATCAGCGCCATACTTACTCATTGCTCCATATTTAACGAGGACATTGTTCATTACGCCCATGATCACTACGATAGAGAGCTGTGTTAAGAAACTGCTTATTCCAAGAGGAACAAACTTACCAATTACGGCCATATCAGGAATCATGTTTTTCAAAGTGAGCTTAAAGGTCTTTGCCCTGAAGAGAATGTACACAATTCCACAGATTGCTGTAACAATCTGACCGGCTATAGTCGCGATAGCAGCTCCCTTCATTCCCATATGAAGAGTGAAGATTGCAACAGGGTCAAGAATCACATTGATGATACATCCTGCAAAAGTAGTAATCATGGCAAATTTAGGGCTTCCATCAGCCCTGATAATGGAATTAAGGCCATTACCGACAACAAAGAAAGGAATTCCCAAAATTATATAATCAAAGTACTCATTTGCATATGGAAGATTGTTCTTGGTAGCTCCAAACGCTGTAAGAATCTGTGACTTAAATACAGCAAAAAGAACTGCCATTATAACTCCGGATGCTACAAGAAGCATTACAACATTGCCCATGCTCTTATTTCCTGACTTCACATCTTTTTTACCCTGGCAAAGACTAAGATATGCTGCAGCTCCATCACCAAGCATCAGAGCAATCGCAAGTGATATAACTGTGATTGGAAAAACAACATTTGTTGCACCATTTCCAAGATATCCTACGCCTCTTCCAATGAAAATCTGGTCCACTATGTTATAAAGAGACGATACAAGCAGCGACATAATGCAGGGAATTGAAAACTTGAGAAGAAGCTTTCCTATCCTCTCTTCTGCTAGATAGTTATTTGTGTTCTGATTCATTTTTACCTCCTTAAAATCCGTAAAAAAAGAACACGGTAAGCGAGTCTTCACTTACACGTGTTCGGTTACAACCCAGTATTCATAAATCGTCAGCCCGTCGGGCGACATTCAATTACTTGATTATGATACAGATTTTTTTGAGCTCTCGTAATAGTCAGATTTAACAAAAAAACAATCGTTTTTTACAATTTCATGCGCCGATAAGTTTATTTATTTCATGGTGATAAGTTCGTATTCGCGGCTTCCTACACCAATCTTCTGAGCATGTTCAAGAGTTTCTGCCCAGGAAACATTTGGATTTGAGTTGTGCCAAACGTCGCCATGGTCGTGGAAATGCTCTTTGGCCATGTTGTCACCAAGCTGGCTGTTACGGATTGGCTCAGCCTTCTGGCACAGGTCAACGCAGGCCTGATCAAGAGCTACAGGGTCGAAGGATGCCAGCATTCCGATATCAGGAAGAATAGGCGCATCGTTTTCACCATGGCAGTCACAGTTTGGAGATACATCAGTGATAAGGCTGATGTGGAAGGTAGGCCTTCCGCTGACTACAGCTGCAGTATATTCCGCCATCTTTCTTCCAAGAAGTGCCGGTGCATCCCAGTTATCATTTTCAATTGCGTCAAAGGCACAGGCACCAATACATCTTCCGCAACCCTTGCACTTATCAGGATCGATAAAAGCCTTGTTGCCGTTATAGCTTATAGCATCAGATCCACATTCCTTGGCGCATCTGTGACATCCTCTGCACAGATCTCCGATTACATGCGGATGTCCGCTGTTGTGCTGCTGCATCTTACCAGCTCGGCTTCCGCAGCCCATTCCAAGATTCTTGATGGCACCGCCAAAGCCTGCCTGCTCATGCCCTTTGAAGTGATTTAAAGATATTACGATATCAGCGTCCATTACAGCACGGCCAATGTAAGCTTCCTTGCAGTACTCACCATTTGGAACAGGCACTGCTATATCGTCAGTCCCTCTAAGGCCGTCTGCAATAATAATCTGACAGCCTGTTGTAATTGTATTAAAACCATTTATATTGGCGCAGTCCATGTGCTCAAGAGCGTGCTTGCGGCTACCCGGATACAGAGTATTACAGTCTGTTAAAAACGGAAGACCACCCTGCTCTTTTACAACATCTGCAACTGCCTTGGCATAGTTGGGGCGCAGGTATGCAAGGTTTCCAAGTTCTCCGAAATGCATCTTGATTGCAACGAATTTACCATCCATATCTATCTGCCCGATTCCTGCCATCCGAATCAGCTTCTGAAGTTTGGCTGTCAGGCTCACGCCCAGAACAGTTCTGAAATCCGTGAAATATACTTTTGACTTCTCCATTAAAAGCCTCCTACCATTTATATGATATTAAATTGCCTACTGCTTATATTATACATGGCTTCCTCACTCAAAGTGAAGAAGCCATTATTACCATCATCATAAAGCTGCCCTGGCCAACAGTATTACATATCTGTTCAATCCAGTTGGCTTTAACATCAGCGCTGTTAAGTTTACGTCCGCAGTAGATCATACCGGTCATCGCAATAACAGTAAGTACCAGGAATATCATCGGAAGCGGATGCAACAGCCCTGCTGCAAAGGCGCTAAGATTTCCCTTAACTCCTGCAATGATCAGCCCAATAATAAGAAAAGCAAAGCCTATGGGCATTCCTATTCTCATCTGAAGAAACAGCGGCCAAACATTCTTTTTCTTAAGAACAACAATTATCTTCCATAAAACCTTGAGCATTCCTGATACGAAGCAGATAACGGCTCCAAGGAAAAGTACCACTCCACCAACGCTATTCCACAGAATCAGTGATGCGACCCCAAACAGGATAACCGGCACCATATCAAACAGCGCAAGTTCCAGGGTAAAATGCTCAGGTACAATATCTTTATTCATACAAACAAATCCTTCCGGTTAAGCAAAGTAGCTCCAAAGTCCGTAAACACCAAGAAATACCAGTATTATCGGAAGCACTATCTTAAAGTACCACTTAAGGGCAGGACTAACTTTGATTCCCTCTCCCGCATTAACCTCTTCAATGTACTTATCAAATCCCCAGCCGTACTTGCAGGTACAGAACAGACAGCTTATCAGTGCTCCTATAGGAAGCAGCAGGTTACTTACAAAGAAGTCCTCCAGATCCATAACTGTGTTTCCTGCCTTAAGGGGCTGGAAAAAGCTAAGAACATTAAAGCCAAGGGCACATGGTACAGAACCCAGTGTGATAATAAGTCCTGCTATCAGTGACGCTTTTTTCCTGTTGTGACCAAAAAGATCTATTGAAAAGCTTACGTCGTTTTCAAATACTCCGATCATGGTAGACAGAGCTGCAAAATACATAAACAAAAAGAACAGGCTACCAAGTATCCTTCCGCCCTTCATAGAAGCAAATACGTTTGGAAGAGTAAGGAATATAAGGCTTGGTCCTTTGTCAGGAGCTACTCCGTAGGCAAAGCATGCGGGAATAGTAATAAGTCCTGCAACTATTGCCACAAAGGTATCAAGACCTGCAACAATAAGTGCTTCTCCTACAAGGCTTCTCTCTTTTTTGATATAGCTTCCGAATATCTCCATGCTGCCGATACCAAGACTAAGCGTAAAAAAACTCTGGTTAAGGGCACCGTATAACACGTTTCCAAGACCAACCTTGCGTACATTCTCAGCATTGGGCATAAGATAAAACTTAACGCCTTCTCCTGCGCCCGGAAGTGTAAGGGATTTAACCCCAAGTCCGATCATTATGAGTATCAGCGCAACCATCATAATCTTGGTAACTCTCTCAACGCCCTTTTCAAGGCCAAGAGAAGTAACCACAATAGTTATCACCATGGTGATGGCCATAAATCCGATAAGTATTACAGGACTATCCATCATCTCCTGATATATGGCTGATATCTGATCAGGGCTTTGTTCCTGGAACGTTCCAACAACAGACAATACAAAGTATCTTAATATCCACCCTGATACCACGGAATAGAACATCAACAGCACATAGTTTCCGGCTATAGCGAAGTATCCGAAAATATGCCATTTACTCCCCTTTGGTTCAAGCTGTTTATAGGCTAAAAGAATACTCTTTCTGGAAGAACGGCCGATTGCATATTCCATTGTCATTATGGGAACGCCGAGAGCTAAAAGAAATAGCACATAGACTAGTACAAATAATCCTCCCCCATTTTCTCCAACCATGTATGGAAAACGCCACACATTTCCTATTCCTATGGCGCATCCTGCAGACAACAGAATAAATCCCATTCTGCTGCCAAGTGTTTCTCTCTCTTTCATATTACGTGTGTCTTATTACTTCAAATCTCTGAAGCTTAATCTCCTCATCTTCTGTAATACCACCCTTTTGCATGGCAATTGCCACCTGTTCTTCAACGGTATCCACGCCTTCAAGATTCGGTAAAAGAAGTCCTCTTTTCCTACCACTTGAAACTATAACACCATACCTTTTTACGTTGAGTTCGTCAAGTGATGAGATATCCTGCGGCCTTCCAAGAACATCCACATTTATCTCCAGCTCTTTTAACTCTTCGGGGCCAATAGGCGCAAATCTTGGGTCCCTGGTAGCTGCACTAATTCCGTTTTCTATGATCTCAAGGGCAACGTTGTCAGTAGTAGGCCCGATTGTCCCGATACAGCCCCGGAGCCTTCCGTTCTTATGAATAGACACAAAAGCTCCTGCCCTGATATTCAACATTTCTGTAGTAACATAATCAGGAACCGACATCTTTTTTCCCTTGATCACGTAGTTAACAACTGTCTGATATGCAAGCTTAACGTAAGGGTCTTTTTTGTCACAAAAAGCTTCCAGTTCTTTTTCCATGTTTCTCTCCAGATCCTTGTAATAGGCCTTAAGAAAACATCTCTTAGGATCCTTCTCTCCGGGAATAAAGGTACATATTCCGTAGCCCACACCTGTAACATCCTGATGTGAGAGCTTGGTGGCTGATACCTTAAGTCCGTCAAGACATCCTGCCATTATAACAAAGGATCTGTGCCCGCACTCTGCTGCCCTTTCGCAGAAGCCTTCCTCAAAATCAAAAAGCTCTTTGAATGCAGCTCTGGAGCACACATCCATAATTTTCTGATCATATACGGGGCCCTCGGGAGCATAGCCGTAGGGGCCATAGCTCTGAAGCTTGTGAGAAAGATCTCCGCTGGCTATCACCACAGCTCTGCGTCCGGTCTTTTCTACAGCCTTCTGAATGATCTGTCCTAATTTGTAATGATCTGTAAGCGGAAGGGATGAAAGTCCGATTCTGACTATGTTTCCGGCTTTGTATTTCTTCCTTATAAACCACAAGGGAACCATTGTTCCGTGGTCTAAATCTCTGTCCACTTCTCCAAGAGTTCCGGCGGGAAAAGACTGTTTGGAAGCCATTTGGTCAATAGTCTTGACCAGCTCCATGTCATAAGCCTCAAGGAATTTCACATTACCTGCCCCAAAGGCCGCAAAAGACCCTGTTGCTGCATTTCCCGGCGAAATATGGAAATAATCTGAATACATGGTGGCATGCGGACTTGTGATAATAATGGTCTCAGGAGCAAGCTCCGCAACCATATCCGCCACCTGATTATATGCGTTTGTTGTTTCTAAAATCTGGCTTTCTCCGCCCCTTCCCACATCAGGAACTATAAGAGGTGGATGCGGCACCATAAATGCTCCTACAATGCTCATGTTTTGTCCCCCAAATACTATCTGCTTAGCATTGTTAATTGCCAGGCTTATTCATCAAGCTGATTCTTAAGCTTAGCATTAAATTCATCTTTGATTTCCTTGGGCCCTGTGATTTTCACATTGCCACCCATAGCAAAAATCCAGCCATAAAACTGATCACTTATGAAAACCTCCACATGTGTTCTGGACCAGCCTTCTTTTTCCGCGGGCCTTATCGGCATTTCTTTTCCGAATCGGTCTATCATAATGCCTACAAATTCATTATTAAACTCTATGTCCACCGTGGTGAGTTTCTTTTTGCCGAACATTCCAAAATTTGCCTTGGCATAAGCTCCCATATCATAGGCTTCAAATTCTTCCTTGCCTACTCGCTTATCCTCGGTCAGCTCTATGGACTTCATTTTGTCCACGCGGTAATGCTTGATTTTACCTGCCTCCGGGTCATATCCAATGAGATAGTAGTTCTCATCATCCCAGGTAAGAGCCCAGGGACTGGTAACATAGGGCTTATCTTTTCTTGGAACCATCACCTTGTCCAGATTCCACTGAAGGTACTGGAAGGTGATGTTCTTGTTCTCAACCATGGCCCTGTGAATATCGTCCACCAGGTAGTATATACTCTCATTCATGGTCTTGATTCTGCCCTGAACCACAACCTGACGCTTTAACTGCCTTGCCTCATATTCACTGGCAAGGTCAGTAATCTTTTTGATCAGGTCACCGGATTTCTTGGCAGTAATAAATTTGGAGGACTGAATCGCATCCACAAGAAGCATCAGCTCAGCCAGCTCAAACCTTTTACCGCCAACACGGTAGTTAAAGCTTCTTCCGTCTTTTTCTCCGATAATATCAAGGCCGATTTCCCTAAGGGCATCAAAATCATCATAAATACTCTTTCTATCGGCACTTACCCCCTCTGCCTGCAAAAGATCTATTATCTCCGGCATAGTAAGAGCATGATCCTCATCAGTTTTTCTGATCATTATCTGGCTCAGATAGTAGAGCTTAAGCTTTTGTCCTGCACCTTTGGGCATTTTGTTCGTCCCCCATAATTATTTTTTTATTGCGTATATACGGATTTCTCTGCTTTATGCACGCTCGAAGACCGGCATGTAGTCGATAGGAGCCGGAACCTTAACAGTCTGGCCGCCTTCATATTTCTGTCCGTCACTTGTAAGAGTCCACTCTCCCTTAGGAAGGTATACTTCCCTCTCATACTCATTGAGGTGAAGAATCGGAGCAACAAGGTACTTGTCACCGAACATGAACTGATCCTTTAAGGTCCAGCACTTTTCATCCTCAGGGAACTCATAGAACATGGCTCTCATAAGAGGTGAGCCGTTAGTATGAGCCTCATCGAAGAGTTTTTTAAGATATGGCTTCATCTGAATTCTGATGTCGTAGTACTTCTTCATAATCCCAAAGTTGTCATCGCCATAGCTCCACATCTCGTTGTCCTGACCGGTGTGAAGATATCCGCCGCCCCAGTCTCTATCATCAAGAGGTGGGATATTATATGGTCCACGATCTCCGTGAAGTCTCATAACTGCAGTAAATGTAGCAAACTGATACCATCTGATAAGAAGCTGTCTAAAGTCAGGGTCATTAACATCATCAGTCATGAAGCCGCCGATATCAGTATTCCACCATGGAATACCTGCAAGTCCCATGTTAATACCGCACTGGATCTGATCCTGAAGGGATTCAAAGGTACTTGGAATATCTCCTGACCAGACTACATTGCCATACTTCTGGCTTCCTGCCCATGCACATCTAAGAAGGTTAACCACCTTGCCGTCGCGAAGGTTCTTCATCTTGTCGTAGTAAGCTCTTGAATACATCTGAGGATACATATTTGATACCTCAAGAGCAGCACCTTCACTGTAACGGAAGTTTTCAAAATCATATACACCGTAATCAGGCTCGGAATTATCAAGCCAGAAGCCATCAATTCCAAGGTCGTAGTAGTTCTTTTTGCAAATCTCCCATACGTAGTTTCTGGTCTCTTCATTGAAGGCGTCTATCTCAACACAATCGCCCTGGAAATCATAGGTCTGAAGAGCACCGCGCTCTGTCTTAATAAGAAGGCCCTTCTCCAGCATTGGATAGAAGTTCTCACTCTTTCTGTCAACAGAAGGCCATACAGAAACAATAACTTTGATGCCCATGCTGTGGAGTTCATCTATCATAGCCTTAGGATCCGGCCAATACTTGGTATCAAATTTCCAATCTCCCTGATAGGTCCAGTGGAAGAAATCGATGATTATCTGATCAATGTGAATGCCAAGCTCCTTGTACTTTCTGGCAATAGAAAGAACCTCTTCCTGTGTACGATAACGGAGCTTACACTGCCAAAGTCCCATAAGCTCCTCAGGGAACTCATCGGCATGGCCTGTAGCCTTAGTATAATTAGCGACTATTTCCTTGGGTGTATCAGCAACTGTTACGTAATAGTCCATCTCCTTGGTGGATCTCATATCCCAAAGAGTCATGTTGCTGCCAAAGGTAACCTGACCAACTCCCGGATTATTCCACAGAAGACCGTATCCCATATTTGATACTGCAAAAGGAACTGAAGCCTGTGAATTTCTCTGGGCGAGCTCCAAAGTGCAGCCTTTCATGTCCATCTGCTGCTGTTGGTACTGTCCCATACCAAAGATTTTCTCGCCATCATTGCTTTCAAATCTAACCTTCAGAGCGTAGTTGTCACCGCCATAAAGTCCCTTCCACTCTCTGTTTACAACCTTAAGGCATCTGCTCTCCTTGGAGATGGTTCCGCCGTAGGATCTGAAATACTCACGCAAAAAGAGCTTGTCATCTCTGAAAAGAGATATAACTCCCGCATAGTTTACTTCAGCCTTGATACGTCCATTAGTAATGCTGGCCCACTCATTATCCTGAACGGTGCCCTCTCCTGTCTTTTCTGGAACAATATATGTCTTAACCTCTGCTTTAGTCTTTTCCGGTGTCTCTGTAAGAGCCCAGTTTCTGCCTGTAAAGCTTCTGTTCATAGTAGCTCTGATTCTGAGTGAATCTGCTCCCCAAGTCTCAATTACGACTGTTTCCCCCTGTCTCTTAAACTCCAGGGCATTGTCTTTACAAATAAACTGCATACTTTTTCTCCTTAAGTGTTCTTAATTAAACCCATAGTAAAAGGAACTATAGGTTATTTTACCACCTATAGTTCCTCATTGTTAGTATCTAAATCATTTATTATTACTCTTTTACAATTGGCTCAATCTGGGAAACCAGGTTATCAATACTCTCGAAAACACTGCTCTTGGTTGTTCCCATAGCATTGACTCTGTCAAGCTGAACTACCAGATCATCGTACTTTCTGTTGATATCATCGAATCTTCCACCAATCTTTTTAAGCTCGTCTGATGCGGTGTCGGCTGTGTCTGCAATTTCCTGCTGAACAGCATTGGCTCCGTTTGTGCTCTCAATGATCTCATCGAAGGTAGCATGGGTTTCTTCAACTTCCTGAAGACTCTTATCCATAGCTGCGATGGAGTTTTCCATGCTCACAGAAAGCTTCTCGCTTTCCTCTCCGGCATTGGCAATAGATGCATTAACCTGATCGATCATGGTCTTGATCTCATCAGCCAGCTCTCTTACCTCTGTGGCAACAACCGCGAAACCTTTTCCGGCAGCCCCGGCTCTTGCAGCCTCAATAGAAGCATTAAGTGCAAGCAGGTTTGTCTGGGAAGCGATACTGATGATTTTCTTCATGTAATCGGAAATCTGATCAACAGATTCCTTGAAGGACTCAAAGCCTCTTGCCATCTCATCAAAGCTTGCTCTTACTTCGTTGGAGCTGGTCTTTAGCTCTTCAACCTTGTCCTGAGCGTTCTGCACGCTGTTTAAGATATTTACCTTAACATCTTCAAACTTGGATGCGCTCTGATTAACAGCATCAAACATCTCATTGAAGTTCTGCATGTCATCACGAAGCTGAGTATTGCAGTCAATAACGTTATTAACCGCCTCACCCATATCGTGGATCTCTGTCAAAGATTTTACTTCGTTTTCTACAAGTCTTTTCTGGCAGTCCTTAATTGAATCAGCTATATAGATAAGGGACCTTGATCGTTCTTCAAAATCATTAATAGGATTCTGAACTGCAACTACAGGCTCGTCTTCTTTCTTTTTTCCAAACATATTCTCAAACATTTCTATCTCCTCTTTATTCGAATACTACACATGTCATAGTCTGGTTAACGAACTGGGTATTGTAATGTTCTCCAAATCCTACAAGGCCACAGCTGGTTCCAAGGGTTCCTATCTTACTAAGATATGTTCCAAGTTCACTTCTGTTTTTAAGTACCAAATATCTGAATATGCAGTTAACAGAATAAATAGCAGAAATATGTGTGAAATCTCTATGTATCTTATCTACGGTTGCCTGGGCAATCTCCATAGGATCTCTCATTTCAAGGAGCGTTAAGATATCTGAGTCATTGATCTGTCTATATAGGATAAGACCATTTCCGGAAACATCCTTAAGAGAAACGATGCAGACATCATCACCCATCATCTTGCCAAACGGATTCTGGAAGGTCTGATCAACAACCTTTCCTTCCTGGGCACCTGTAAGCTCCATATATACCTGCTTGGCAGGTCTTCCGTTAAGCTCTCCGAGATAGTACTTACTCTTATCTGTCTTGGAGGCAATGAGCTGTTTATTGTCCTTAGGTACGTAAATATTCTCTTTGTAGGTCTTAACTCTTCCGCCTTCATTTCTGATGATGGCATAAACACAAGCATCCTCGTAAACCTTACCGTTTACAGAAACCTTTCCGGCATCACCCGTTGCTCCCATAACCTGAAGGTCGTTCTTTTTAATGAGGCCGCTCAAGGTTGTAAGAACCGCCGCATCATTTCCTGTACAGAAATCAATAATAGCGGTATTTTCTTTTCCCGGGCGGACTGCTGCGATATCTTTTTCGATTCTGGAAATATATCTTGCAGGAGAAATAGATACCTTTTCCAAAACACCTGTAGCTACGGTCACCCCATCTCTAAAGGCCATTACAAATGTACCTTTTTCCAGAATAGCTGTATCATATCCCATTCCAACGCAGCAGATACTTGGAACTCCTGGATATAATTTTTCAAGCTCCTCAACGTTTTTCTCAAAGTCATCTGCAGTACTAGTCATGATGATAAGCTTTGCTGTTCCAAGACCCTTCACAGCCTCTGACACGTTCCCAGAAGCGCTTTTTCCGTAAAAGATATTCATAACCCTG
The DNA here is from genome assembly GCF_000420945.1 of Butyrivibrio sp. VCB2006. GTDB lineage: Bacteria > Bacillota > Clostridia > Lachnospirales > Lachnospiraceae > Butyrivibrio. The sequence continues at coordinate 107,706 of NZ_ATVX01000001.1, read as the reverse complement.
CTCTCCTATTTTTTTACAAACGATTGTCGGAAAATGTGCACAAAAACAGAGTGCCACTGCTAATATTGTAGCACTCTGTCGTTAATTAATTCTCTGTTTAATGTATAAAGTATAATTAAAATTTTATAAAATCATATCCTCATTGCAACCTCATAAGCTCTCCAAATTACGCTTCTAAGATTTCCAACCTGTTTGCAGTCTCCGACGTAATCCATATTGCTCTCACGTTCATTTTCTTTTACCACAGGATTAGGAATGTATCCGGCACTACTTATAACGCTGTCGCAGTCGATGGTGAACTCTTTGCCTGTCTTATCAACACAGACGATGCAGTCCTCCCACACTTCCTTAAGGGTTGTCTCAAGGTAAACAGGAACCTTATAAAGATCAAACCATTCACGAAGATATGAGCTGTTAGCAAGGCAAACACCCTTCTGAGAAATGATGTCATCCTTCATCTCAACGATAGAAACATCTTTTCCCTGAAGCGCCAACTCATAGGCTATCTCGCATCCGGTAAGTCCGCCTCCAACAACTGCCACCTTATCTCCAACCTCTTTTCCCCTGAGGAACTCGCAGGCTTCTATCATAAGCTCATGACCTGGAACACTCTTAAGCTTTCTCGGAACCGCTCCGGTGGCAATGATTATGTCGTGTTTACCGAATTCTTTTACATCTTTTATTTCAGTATTATAGTGAATCTCTATTCCCAGCTGTTCCATCTGTCTTATGTACCAGGCAAGAAGGTCCCGGAGTTTACCCTTATAGGACTCAGCGCTGGCTGCAATAAAGGTTCCTCCAAGTTCACCAGTCTTTTCATAAATAACAGGCTCATGGCCACGGAGCTTAAGTACTCTTGCTGCTTCCATTCCGCCAATTCCGCCGCCGATGATTATTACCTTCTTGGGATGCTTGGTCTTCCTTATGAAATGCTTGTCAGTCTGCATAGTTTCTGCGTTAACTGCGCATCTTGCAAGGTGGAGACTGTCGGAAAGCTCCTGATCATTTGGAACGCCCTTGTAGTGGCACATGTTAAAACAGCCATTGTGACAAAGGATACAAGGTCTTATATCCTCTTCCTTTTCCTCAATCAGCTTGGTTACCCACTGAGTATCAGCAAGGAACTGTCTCGCAAAGCCGGCACCATCAATTCGCCCGTCTGACACAGCGCCTGCTGCCACCTTAGGATCCATTCTTCCGGCACAGACAACAGGAATGTCAACGTATTTGCGGAGATTAGCTACATCCTCAAGATTGCAGTTTTCAGGCATATAAATCGGTGGATGAGCCCAGTACCAGGCATCGTAGGTTCCGTTATCACAGTTGAGCATATCGTAGCCTGCATCCTGAAGGTACTTTGCAGCTCTTTTGCTCTCCTCGAAATCACGACCCACTTCGTCGTAGTCTTCTCCGGGAAGCGCTCCCTGCCTGAAGCCTCTGGTCTTGGAAATAACGCTGTATCTCAGTGATACGGGGAAATCCTTGCCGCACTTTTTCTTTATTTCCTGAACTATCTCACAGGCGAAACGATACTTGTTCTCAAAGCTTCCGCCGTATTCGTCAGTTCTTTTGTTAACGTAATCAAGAGTAAACTGGTCCAGAAGATACCCTTCATGGACAGCGTGAACTTCTACACCATCTACTCCGGCCTTTTTAAGGAGCTCTGCAGTCTTGCCAAAGGCAGTTACATATTCATGAATCTCGTCAACAGTGAGGGCTCTTGATGGCACCACGTCTGACCAGCGGTTAGGTGACTCGCTGGCTGATGCCGTGATCTTATCAAGGTCCATTACAGGCTTACTGAGGACTCTGAGCACCTTGTTGGTATATAATTTTTCCATCATAGGACTTATGGTAAAAGAGCGTCCGAAGCCGGCAGTGAGCTGCACAAAAAGCTTGGCTCCTGTCTTGTGGAACTCCTTCATCCACTCAGCAAGGTCCTGATACATTTTCTTATTGGTATAAAGCCACTGACCAAACATTGGATTGTAAACCGGCTGGCATCCAGGAAGCACAAGTCCTGCGTTGTTTCTGGCAACTTTCAGAATAAAGTCTGCTCCTGCCTTATCGAAATGGTTCTTTTCCATCCATCCAAAGAGGTCTGTACCACCCATAGAAGTAAGGACTATTCTATTCTTGATCTCACAATTTCCAATCTTCCAGGGCGTAAACAGTGGTTCATATTCTTTCTTCATATTTGCCTCTCCTTTGCGAGGTACTCCTCCCCCGCCTGTCTTCCCAGTTTATAAACTCTCTCTATCTGGGCTGGATTTTTTTCTATCGAGCTTATATTAAGTGGCTCCTTGGGCCTTATTACTCGTACTTTACCGGCAAGCTCCTGCTGCCTTATGTATTTCTTTTCCTCGTTATACATAATATAGCGCTCTTCCATGCACTTAATCATGTTGGGATATTTCCTGAGTGACCATCTGACAACTGGCATGTATTTCTGTTTGCCTTTGACATAGTCAACTGGCTGGGTCTCTACGACCAGTATGTCGTCATAGCCCTTATCTTCCATAAATTTAAGAGGGATTGAATCTGAGATTCCACCGTCCAGATACATTCCGCCGTCAATGTGAACTGGCCTTGAAACTATTGGCATAGAAGCTGACGCCTGAATCCAGGTGATGTCCTCTTTTTGTCCATCAATGCATTTGTGATAAACGGGTCTTCCTGTGTTAATGTCAGTAACCACGCAGTAAAACTCCATTGGGCTGTCTGCAAAAGCCTTGGTATCCCATTTATCAAGCTTGTATGGAAGCTCATCGTAGCAAAATGGCACGTTATAGATATCACCAGTGGTGATAAGTGATCTGATACTGTGATAGCGGGGATCTGTGCAGTATTTCTTGTTATATCTGTAGGCACGACCTATCTGATGAGACTTGATATTGCAGCCAAAGGTAGCTCCTGCCGACACTCCTACTGCCCCGTCAAAAGAAATATCGTTCTCCATTAAAACATCCAAAACGCCGCAGGTAAACATACCTCGCATAGCGCCGCCCTCAAGTACAAGCCCTTTTTTCACACTGTCACCTCTCGTAAATGCACATCCATAGCACGTCTTGCTCATCACAATTAAAAAGAGTAGCGCCGCCACTACTCTTTTTGTTACTTATAATATTAATACAAAGCTTTACCCTTGTGAATATTTTTTGATAAATTCATCAACAGAAATAGGCTTTGAATAGTAGTAACCCTGTAGATATATGCATCCAAGTGCAGCCATAGTCTGAGCCATATATTCGCTTTCTATGCCTTCAGCTGTTATGCCAAAGCCCATACTTGCAAAGGTTTTGACCATGTTAGGTAGCATAACATCAGGCTCTCTGCAGTAGTCCCAAACTATGCTCATATCAAGTTTGATATTAATAAATGGACATCTTTTTAATCTTGTCAGGTTGGAATAACCTTTGCCGTAGTCATCAAGCACAAAGTGGAAGCCCATCTCTTTTATCATATTGGTCTGATAAACAAGGAGCTGATCGTCGACCATGGCTTCCTCAGTGATCTCCAGATGAATGAATCCGAGGTCAATGTCGTATTTCTTAATGTAGTGCATAAGGTTATTACCTAGATTAGCCTTCATGAACTGGATTGGCGAAAGATTTACATTTATCCAGTTAAGACCCATCTCTTTGGTATTATTTTCCTTGATAAACTTACAGGTCTTAATAAACACCTGGGTTCCAAGCTCTGATATTCGTCCGTTGTGTTCTGCTATTGGAATAAAGAGGCCTGGAGGAATAATGTTGCCTTCTGCATCTCTGATTCTTGCAAGCGCTTCTGCACCCGCAAGCTTACCTGTAGCAGCATCCATAATAGGTTGCAGGAAAATCTCTACCGCATCATGATCAACAGCATATTCGATAGCTCTTTTGATCTCCAGCTCTTTTTCTGCTTTCTGAAGACCTAACTCATCTATTATCCTGACTTCATGCTTCTCAGCTAGATCAGCCTCGTTAAAAGCAGTCATGAGAACCTGTGTCATGGTGTTATAATCAAGCTTCCTATTACCGGGATTTAAGAGCGCGCAGCCTATCTCAACATAAAGCTCTACATCATCTGAAACCCATGGTTTGCTGAATTTTTCCTGCAAGGTTTCATGTATTTTATCTATATTATCTTTGTCATCACAGACAATTCCAAAGCGTCCGCTTCTATAATAGAAAACAATCTTGTTAGGGAAGGTCTTTTTAAGATAATCGCAAATCAGGTTAACACCGTGATCCATCTGTCTTATTCCATACAGCTCTCTCATATCTCTGTAATCATGGATAACAAAAGCAAATATCCGGTATTTCTTTTGCCCATTTATCTCATCCAGGTACTCTCTTATGGCTCTGGTATTAAAAATCCAGGTTTTACCCTCAAGGTAAAAGTCAGGATTCATGTAGGACAGATAGCTTACAAGAAGCGCAATGAGGCAGAAGGTATCCATGAGAAGATACTGTGGAAAAGCCAGTCTGCAGATAGTTCCTATAAGAAGAATTGTGTTGATCCAGAGCGCAGTATTAAACTCTCTTTTTCTCCTAGGTCTTTCCTTATGAGTTAGAATTGCAAAATAACTGATGCCAATATACAGCCAGAACAAAAGATAAAGTGTGTTGTATAAAGGCGCACTGTGATAGCCGGTGTCATCCATATAGTAGAAATTCCTGGTAAATGGCGTGATCAATACAAGTACAGATTCTACAATAAAGGGGATCATAGCTAAAAAGTACTTATAATGATTATTGAGAAATTCCAGTCTTAAGACGCTTATGGTAAATACACAGAAGAATAAAGCTCTTGCAAAGAATGCAATGAAATACAGATTGTTAAGGGCATAGAGTGCCCATATTGGGAAGAGCTGATAATTCATATCTGCCCAGGAGGATATGACATCCATTATCATAACTACGCACTCAATACCAATCAAATGAATGAAGGTACGATTCATTCTGATAGGAATTCGTGGCAGCATAAAATAATAGCTGACTAATATGAATAGTATTAATAAACTTGGAAAAACATATGAGTAATTCCACATAATACCGGCCTCTTGGTTGATTATTGGTAGCTAGTATATCGAATTTATTGTATTTGTCGCAATTGTTATATTTAGCCGCCTTGTCGTTATATCGTGCATATCTATACAAATATATCTTACTACAATTTGTTAAACAATAATCAATATCTTTTCATATTTTATAGAAATCTTATAATCATAAATTTACTCCTTTAAAGCAATAAATTATGTTGCATTTTCCTGGGGCTACGTTGTAATATTGTCATAGTGTTTTTTGGACATGATTTTTATAGGCTAGAATCATATAAAATATCAGATTTAGTGAGGAGACGGACTATGAAGAAATATGCAGAAATGAGCCGCCAGGAGCTTGAAGAAGAGATCGTAGCGCTCAAGGCTCAGTACAAGAAATATCAGGAGATGGATCTTAATCTCAACATGGCTAGAGGTAAGCCATGCAGAGAACAGCTTGATCTTTCTATGGGACTTATGGATGCCCTTAATTCTGAGGCTGACCTTTCCTGTGAAGATGGAACAGATTGCCGTAACTACGGTGTCCTTACAGGTATCGATGAAGCCAAGGTTCTCATCGGTGCCATGATGGAGAACAAGCCAGAGAACATTATCATCTATGGTAACTCCTCACTTAATGTCATGTACGATACAGTATCAAGAGCATATACTCACGGTATCATGGGCAACACTCCATGGTGCAAGCTGGACAAGGTCAAGTTCCTCTGCCCTGTTCCTGGATATGACAGACATTTTGCTATCACAGAATATTTTGGAATCGAGATGATCAACGTAGATATGACTCCTGAAGGTCCTGATATGGACAAGGTTGAAGAGCTTGTATCTTCTGATGAATCTATTAAGGGAATCTGGTGTGTTCCTAAGTATTCCAATCCTCAGGGATATTCTTATTCAGATGATACAGTAAGACGTTTTGCAAGGCTTAAGCCTGCAGCCAAGGACTTCCGTATTTTCTGGGATAACGCTTATGGTATCCACCATTTATACGATAACAATCAGGATTACCTTATTGAGATCCTTGAGGAATGCAAAAAGGCTGGAAATCCTGACATGGTTTATAAGTTTGCTTCAACTTCCAAGATTACATTCCCTGGAAGCGGAATCGCAGCTCTTGCTACTTCACTTAATAACCTTGACGATATCAAGGCTCAGCTTTCTAATCAGACAATCGGCCACGATAAGGTTAACCAGCTTAGACACGTACGTTTCTTTGGTAACATCGAGAACATGAAGGCTCACATGAGAAAGCATGCAGACATCATCAGACCTAAGTTCGAGGCAGTTCTTGAGATTCTCGACAGAGACCTTACTCCTTGCGGAATCGGCGACTGGACCAAGCCAAACGGCGGATACTTCATCAGCTTTGATGCCCCTGAAGGCTGCGCTAAGGCCATCGTTGACAGAGCCAAGAAGGCCGGTGTTACAATGACAAACGCAGGTGCAACTTATCCTTACAAGAAGGATCCACACGACAGCAATATCCGTATTGCTCCAACCTATCCTTCACTTTCAGACCTTCGCACTGCTATGGATATCTTCACTGTCTGCGTAAGACTTACAGCAGCCCAGAAGATGCTTGAGGCTATGGCTGAATAAGTTAGTTCGAAGATAATGAATTTTACGAAGTAAATTAATAGCCGCTTGCGGTTATTTGAACATCCCGGATATCACTGTCAATGGGAATTTCGCGGCATATCCTCGCAGGCCATGCCTGCTGCGGTATTCCACGGTTCCCATGACAGAGGTACACGGGATGTTTTTTGGTGGTCAAGCGGCTATGAATAAGAATGGCATGAATTCCGGTAAATACCAATTTTGAATTGAGCCTGAATCATCAGTCCAAATTATCATTCAAACATATCGGTGTAAATGCTGATATTGCTGGTAATGTTGGCATTATTGCCATTATAATTCATTACCGCTCTTTTATCATACTTTACTCTTGCTATCTTCCAGTGCTGCTATCACTCTGTCGCACCACTCATCAAATTCAGGATCCTCTACCTGACACTCGGGATGTTCTTTGATGTAGTTAAGGGCAATGCGAACGCCCTGATCAAATCTTATTGTTGTGCCCATTCCCGGAACAGCTCTTTTAAGCTTACTGTTGTCAAACACTACAGATACTGATTTATCACCGAGAAGACTTCCTTCAAAGTCATATCCATACTTATCTCCTACTGCGCTAAGATAATAGGCTGATACGTGATATGGCTTAAGTTCTACTCCAAGAGCATCTGCGATTGTCTGATATATCTGATTCCAGGTAAGGCACTCATCTCCTGTTATCTGGAAAGCCTCGCCGATTGCCTTTGGATTTCCCATAAGACCTGTGTATCCAACAGCAAAGTCCTTATTAAAGGTAACGTGCCAAAGAGATGTTCCATCACCCTGGATAATTACAGGCTTTCCTTCCATCATTCTCTTAATAACCTGATAAAAGCCCTTCTTACCATGTACTCCAAGAGGAATATTTCTCTCGTCATAGGTATGACTTGGTCTTATGATAGTTACCGGGAATCCCTCTTCTCTATATTTCTTCATAAGGAATTCTTCACAGGCAATCTTATTTCTGGAATACTCCCAATGAGGATTTGAAAGAGTTGTACCTTCTGTGATCACATAGCTTGCAGCCGGCTTATTGTATGCTGATGCTGAACTGATATACATGTACTGTTTGGTCTTGCCCTTAAAGAGTCTGTAGTCTCTCTCAACCTGATCAACAGTAAATCCAATAAACTCACTTACTACATCAAATTCCACTCCTTCAAGCTTTTTTATGGCATCTTCTTCATCAGAAATATCGCAGATAATTTCATGAACATTTTCAGGAACTTCGCTCTTTCTGTTGCCACGATTCAAAAGCCAAACCTCCCAAAGTGGATTCTGCGCCAGTCTCCTGACAATTGCCATACTGATTGTTCCCGTTCCGCCAATAAATAATGCCTTCATAACCCTTCTCCTTCACATGATAAAAAAGAATTCTTGGAAAATCCTTAGTTTACGCGATTTTCATTCATTCAATTATCTATAATACATCTTATTACCGGCTGTTCACAGTCTACAAATTCATCATACTTGCCAAGCCACTGTCCTTCACGAACTTTCCAAAAGCGAAGTGTAAATGAAGGACCATATTCACATCCATCCTCCGGATCAACACCATCATCAAAAGAAGCCAGTATAACAAACCTTTCTTCAGGATACTGTTCCAACATCTGTTTATGCCAGCTCTTCATTATACCAATTGCTTTCCTGAATAAGGTCATCTCTTCATTGCTGTCCGGAGCATTTAAATAAACCTCATTTCCATCCCACTCAAGCTGAGACAAGTCACTATCTTCATAATCGGGTCCTTCGATTCCGTAAAAGTTTGAAACACCATAATATGAATGCCCCCAGGCATCTTTTTTAGACCATATAGGATATTCATCCAAAGGAGCGATATCGTCTATAATAGAAAAATCAAACCTATTTCCAGCTGCTTCATTAAAAGTCAGCATTACCTTTTTAGCCATTAAGCCTCCTCAGAAAAACACTTTATTCGATTATCCGATACAGTGCCTGTATTATAGAACTCAGCCATGATCTTAGTCATTTCATCTATGTTTGACTTCTTTCCAAACCAAAACATGATCTTATCCTCCAGTAATATATTTCATCACCTAAATTCCATAGTTTAGCCTTCGTCATTTACACACATAAGCCTTTGTTATTGTTGCGGTTTTATTGATATACTATCGGTATTGCTTTATCTGAACACAATTTCCCCATCCTCGCTCATACTGTCTATAATAGCCAGAGACATTACATCATACCCCATTTTTCTTAGATCATCGCCACCTGTTTGAAATCCCTTTTCAATACATATACCGATTCCTGCAATGCATGCTCCCGCCTGATTACAAATATCTATAAGGCCCTTCATAGCATTCCCTATTGCAAGAAAATCATCTATCAAAAACACCTTGTCTTCCCCGTGAAGATAATTTCTTGAAACTGTGATGTCATAGTCCTTCCCATGGGTATAGGAACTAACTCTCGAAGTATAAACATCATTTCCAATATTCAAACTTTTTGACTTTTTCGCAAATACTACAGGAACCTCGAAGTATCTGGCAGCTGCACATGCTATTGCTATACCCGAAGCTTCTATTGTAAGTATTTTGGTTATCCCCTGGTCTTTATACCTGTCATAGAATTCTTTTCCCAATTTATCCAAAAGTGCTACATCAATCTGATGATTTAAAAATCCATCCACTTTAAGAATATTTCCGGGATAAACTCGTCCTTCACTTTTAATGGTATCTTCTAATAGCTTCATCTACATGCTCCCATTTATGAAACTGCAACAATTGCATCATCGACACTGTATCGTTATTATAACATCAGGAGTAGGAGTTATTTATGACCAACTTATACAAATACTATTCAGACATAGCTTTTATTTCAGCCTTCGATTTGGCAAAAGAGATTGAAAGCACCCTAGACTCAGACCAGAATAATCTTGTATGCTTTGAATTTATGGATGACGGGAAAAGCATTATGATGTGCTTTGACAAGTATGAACTGTCACCTCTAAGTGGACGCGGTTCAGTAAGCATGACCGTACTTGTAAAAGAAACTCAGGGCAGCTTGGAAATCACAGTTTTTAGCTGTGGAGAAAACAATGACATTCTCATCGGTAAAAAGAGTTTTATGGGCAAAATTAATTGCCTTCTTTCAAAGTATGGCTTTAGAAGTGAAAGAATTACCAAAGTAATAGACTAATAATTCATCCAACTTCTCCACAAAGACCTTTATGCCAAAAAGAGAATGGCGATACCCTCATCAAGAAGGTACCGCCATTCTCAATACATGGAGAAAACTCTAATTTAGAGCTTGTTAGCATTAGCCGTTATTTGCTGGTGCGTCATCCTTATAGTCATCAACAATTTCCTTGGCAGCATCTACTGCATCATTTGCAGCATCATCTGCCTCCTCAGCTGCATCAACTGCTGCTTCTGCATCCTGCACATTCTGTTTTGCTTGATCTTCCGCTTCTACTGCTGCTGCATAAGCCTGATCTGCTACCTGATCCTGAGCTACAGCTTCATTAAACTCATCACGTGCTTTATCAGCTGCTGCTTCTGCTGCAGCAACTGCTGCAGGTCCGTTATCTACAGTGGTCTGTGCTGCAGTCTGAGCACTTTCTCTTTTTGCATGTTCCGCTGCTGCGTTATTATAAGCAGTCTGTTTATCTGCCACATCGTCATCAGCATCTTTCTTAGCTGTTTCTTTTGCTGTAACTTTATCCTGTTCATCAGAATTTGCCTGTGCTGCATCGTCCTGTGCGTCTGTATAAGCCTGATCCTTTGCGTCATAATCGCTAGCTGTTTTAGCATCATTCTCAGCCTGAGTAACTGCTGCCTGTGCATCTGTTACATCCTGCTGTGCTGTATCAACTGCATCCTGTGCTGCACCAACTGCTGTAGTGTTATTAGCTACATCTATATCATATTGAGCTTTGAATGCAGCATCTTCATATGCTGCATCAAAATCTGCAAAACTAGTACCATTTGTATCATTGTAAGCAGATACATAATCTGCCTGCGCAGATTCAAGATTTGTATTGGCTGTATTAAGTGCATTCTGCTTGGTTGAAAGGCCCTGAGCTATTTCTGCCTGAGCTACTGCAGCATTAACTGCCGTTTGTGCTTCTGCAAGATCTTCCTGTGCTTCCTGAACAAGCTTCTCTTGCTGCTGTCTTACTTCATTAGCATGACTAATTGCTGCTGCCAATTCATCAGATGCTTTTGCAGCTTCACCCTTAGCATCATTGAGATCTGTAAGCGCCTCTTTCTGCAGCTCTGCAGCCTCAGCCACAGAGCCTACAGTATCTTTATCGCCATCTAATGTAGCAAGCGCCGTCTGTGCATCTGAGATAGCCTTATTTACATTAGTAACCTGCTGATTTGCTGCTACAAGAGCATCAGAAGCTTTCTGCTTAGCTGCCTCTGTTACACCTGCTGTCTTTTCTGCATCTGCAACCGCCTGAGATGCTGCTAGCTTGTTAGCCTGAGCAACACTAAGAGCTTCCTGTGCATCCTTGAGGTTAGCTGAAGTCTGCTTAGCTATACCTCCAGCATCTTCTAGTGCTGTGTTAGCTGCTGTAAGAGCAGCACCTGCTGCATTTGCATATGCTGTCTTTGCTGCATCCAAAGCATCCTTTGCATCTGCTTCTGCCTGCTTTTTAGTAGGATCATTTGGATCTGCATCCAAAGCAGCCTTTGCTGCATCATAATCTTGCTGAGCTGTATTCAATTCAGCTTTCTTACCTGCAGCTACTGCAGCCGCATCACTAGCATCATTCAAAGAGCCTGTTGTAGCAAGGTTCTGAGCTGCAGTTTTAAGTTCGCCAGCCTTCTGACTTACAGCCTGAATTTTCTGTGTATTATTAGCTACGCTCTGCGCCACCTTAGCAACCTGCTGAGTAACCTCTGCAGGAGACTTTGTTTTATCTGCAGGCTTACTATTTCCACCACCTGATGGTGTAGAAGACTCCTCTTCTGCCGAAACATCTTCTACATCTTCATCTGATGACTTATCTTCAGTCTTGCCTGAGCCACCAGAAGATGAGCCCGATCCTGTAGAAGCTGTGCTTACAGTCTTGATACCTCCGGGAAGAATTTTCTCAGCAGGAAAACCTCCAAGTGTTCTGTGCTCGCCAATACCGAACAGTGCAAAATGAATGTAGTAAGCAGGAAGATTGTCTCCAAAGGCTGCCCTTAAATCGCTATAGGCATTCATGTATGCATAAACATCAAAATATCTGCAGAATCTTCTGCCTTCTTTCATACCAAACTGAATGAAATGATTGAAAAGTGCATCTTCACTAGTACCATAGGCCTTAACAACATCCTGATAACGGCTTGCATAGTACTTTGCATCGAACATTTTGCGAAGTACTTTTATGTACTCAGCTTCAGCGCTCTCACTTCTACCCTCAGCTTTTCCAAAGGTGTCGTAATGAGTCTGAAGTGCTTTAGCCGAAGTTCCGACTGCAGCAACAACATCAGGGTTCTTATCCGCATAATACTTAGCATCAAAAGCTGCTCTTGCCGGCACAACTCCCATTGCAGAAACTGTTAAAGTAGCAACTGCAATTGCCAGCGTCTTAATAAGTTTCTTGTTTCTGTTCATTACCAAAATACCTCCTTGATACACTTTTATTTATGCCACCATACGGTAGCACTAATGAGTTATTTTTTGCCACCAAACTTTTTTGCAACTGTTTGGTGGCATCTCTGTGTTAACTATATCACCGTTTGGTAACTTTGTCTTAGGAATACGGTTTATTTAATAGTTTTTTCATATTGTTTCGTTCATTTTTACGTTTATTTCATCCTTAAATTGTGTGTATTTTTAAAGTCACTTGAGGTAGCCCATATGTTTGTCAGAAGACTAAAAGACCTTAGAATTGATCATGATTTAACCCAACAAGCAGTTGCTGATATCTTGTTTTGTAAAAGAGAAGTATATAGACGTTACGAAAAAGGTATCCGGGAATTGCCTTTATCCTATGCCATTGTTCTGGCCCAATACTACAATGTCTCTCTAGACTACCTTGTAGGATTAACAGATAATCCGAAATTAAGATAGTACTTTTGTTTTTCACAAAAATGGGCTAATCGATTTATATTTGATCGATTAGCCCTTTATCTTTATTATTTTCTTTAATTTTTCTAGCTATAAGCAATTCCTGATTGCTTCCAAAATATCCTCGTTCTCATATGGCTTGGTAACAAAAGCAGCTGCGCCAGCCTGCATGGCTTCAAGCTTGTTGTATTCCTGACCTGCAGCCGAAATAATAATTACCTTGGCATCAGGAACCTGATCCTTAATGGCCCTCAAGGAATCCAGGCCATTCATTTCCGGCATAGTAATATCCATAGCCACAACATCAGGTCTAAGCTTTAAAAACAAATCCAGGCCCTCTTTTCCGTTGATGGCTTCAGCGGCAACCTCATATCCGGAATGTTCCAAAAGATTTCTGATCATCTTTCTGGAAACCCGGGAATCATCTACGATGAGAACGCTCTTCATGCGCAAACCTCCACAAAAGAAGCATATGTCAGATTATAAATAATTATATCACTTTTGTTCGGTTTTACATATTATCTTTTATTCTTATCTTAAGCTTGCCATCATAGATATACACTGGTATATCATCCTCAAAACTGTAAATATATGCCATCATAGGTTCACCTTCTATATAGGTGGTGACCTTCTCTTTATCCGGATCTACAATCCAGTATTCTCTTACTCCGGCATGCATATATTTGTGCATCTTATCATTGTAGTCACGGCGTCTAGTACTTTTGGAAACCACTTCGATAATCCAGTCAGGAGCTCCGTTGATGCCATTTTCATCGATGATGTCAGGCTCGCATGCCACCGCAATGTCAGGAATAAGCATAGTATAATCGTCCTCATCCAGCCTTACATTAACCCCAACATTGAACATCTGGCACTTGCCTTTATTGGCTTCTATAAAAGCATCAATAGCTTTGCCCAATCTCTGAACCAGGCGCTGATGTCCAATACCAGGTGCCTCATTGTAAATGATGTGCCCATCCATGAGTTCGAGGGTCTTATCTTCTCCTATTTCATGCATAAGTGCCACTGTAGCCCTAGTATCACGCATTGGTGCAAGATTGCCATCCTCATCTCCTTCTCTTATGGCAAAAGGAATGGGGTCATTTCCAAGATTTTTTTCTTTTCTGTATGACTTTTCAAACTTAATCTGATCCACTTCCAATTCGGGGTTACTTCGCATATACTCTTGCAAATACCTAATGTATTCGCTTAGTCTATGTAACATTTCCTCATGGAAAAGAGCTTTATCAATTTTCTCAATTGTGGCATAAGTAGGATTACGAGTCTCCCCGGTCATAATTTTACTGACCGTGCTGACTGGAAGCTCTGCAAGATAAGCAAGTTCCGCCGTAGTAAGTTTCAATGCTTTCTTTCTTTGTTTTAATTCGCTAATATCCATAAACGTCTCCTTCTACTAAAGCCACATGTTTTCCCTGCAGTCACGCTAATCAACCATTACAAAAAGACATCTCTCACCTACAGTTTAAAATTGTAGATAAGAGATGTCAATTATTTTTACCCAAGTACGGGTAATTTATTCATGGTATATGTTTTTAATGAAACTGTGATGCCCGTCAACAGACTCATACACGCGAATCTCGCAGTTCTTGGGTCTTGGGCGCCATACATAACCTCTTTTGGCATCTTCCAAATAGCCTCTGATAACTCTGATTATCCCTCCATGGCAGGTAACCAAAACGTTCTCATAATCTTTACTTTCAAGCTCTGTAAAAAAGCTACGAACCCTGGCAATCATCTGATCTGTGGTCTCCACAGTTCTTGGTGCCGGAAATACCTCAGGAAGCATCCAGTACAGGTTCATGGGAAGTCCCATCGTCGCATAGGGCCTTTGCTCATACTTGCCAAAATCTGTCTCAATGATTCGCTCATCTATTATGATCTCTGAACGGTCCACGCCCCCAATAATTGACGCGGTCTCAATTGCCCTGTCCAAAGGACTCGCATATACTGCATCAAATCTTGCATCACCGATAAGCTTTCTGGTAGCCCTGGCCTGCTGCCTTCCGGTTTCATTTAATGGGATATCGGATCTGCCCTGCATGAGGTTCTGGGCATTTAGATCAGTCTGTCCATGTCTGGTAACCCAAATTTTCATCTTCGTGCCTTCTTACTGTAATCAGGTCTCATATTCTTTAGTTCTTCATATAAAACCTTGTAATTGTCATATCTAACCTTGGCAATCTTGCCTTCTGCTATAGCATTCTTAACGCCGCAGTCAGGCTCTGCTATATGCGCACATCCGCCAAATCTACACTCCGGCTCATACTCGGTAAACTCAGGGTAGAACTGACATAAAGTCTCCGGTGTTACATCTCTTAGTTCCAGTGAAGTAAATCCCGGTGTATCAATGACATATGTCCCGTTGTCTACAAATGTGTCATCATCCGCATTCTGTTCCGACACATCACCGGATAACTCCTCTACAAAGAACAACTCGGAATGCCTTGTGGTATTCTTGCCCCTTTCAATCTTACGGCTAAGTTCTCCTGTCTGCATATCAGCATTGGGGACAAGCTTATTCAAAAGAGATGACTTGCCCACACCACTTGGTCCTGCCAAAGTAGTCGTCTTGCCCTTAAGAAGTTCTTTTAACTCATCAAGACCACGTTCTTCCCTTACACTGATAAAAAGAACCTTGTAGCCGCATTTCTCATAGGCGTCATAAAGTTCCTGCTGTTCCTCTTTGGTTGCAATATCCTGCTTGTTAAAGCAGATTATTACAGGGAGGTTCTGCTGGCGCATCATGATAAGGAATCTGTCCAGCAGGTTGTAGCTGGGATTTGGCTTAACGATGGCAAACAAAATAACCGCCTGGTCCACATTGGCAACAGGCGGTCTAAGTAGCTGATTTTTTCTGGGAAAGATTTCTGTTATATTTCCCAGTTTCTTTTCCTCGTCGATGATATCGATTTCAACATCATCTCCCACCAGCGGTTTCAAATTAGATTTGCGGAATATGCCTTTTGCCTTACATTCATATACCTTTTCTTCAAAGGTTTCTACGTAGTAAAACCCGGCAATTCCCTTAAGAATTCGTCCCTTCAAAGGCTTTAATTCTCCTGTGTGAAAGTTACTGCTCTTGTAACTGTGATCTCTTTGGTCTCACCACCGGTAGTCTCTCCTGTATCAGGATTGGTTGTTGTAGGTGATGTTGCTGTATAAACAAATGTCAGTGTTCCGGTAGGTGATGTAATTCCCTTGGAATTCATCTGAATAGGAAAATCTGATGTTGTTGTATTAAGTAGTGTTGTTCCATCTGATGTAACTAAAGTAACATGAACTGATAATCCGGCTGTATAATTCTCTCCCTCTGTAGGAGCGGAAATATCAGAAACATAGCTATATGTAACACTTGCAGGTCCTGTAGAGAGCTCCATGTTAATTGTTGTTCCCTCAGAAACAGAAGTGCCATAGGCAATGCTCTGTGCACAGATAAGTCCTGTAAGGTTAGGATCTTCATTACTTGTCTCTACTACAGTTCCGGCAGTAAGTCCTGCCTCAACAAGCATAATAACAGCTTCTTCTGAAGTCTTGCCGATAACATTAGGAACTGTAACCTGTCCATCTGCCTTGGCTGTAGATACTGCAGCAGTAGAACTTGAGGATGTTGCATTTGCTCCTGTGCTGACAAAAACACTTATGGTAGATCCGCTCTGAGCTCTGTTGCCGGCTGCAGGATTTGTGTAAGAAACAGTATCCTTAGCAAGCGTACTGGAGGCATCCTCGCCCTTTTCTACCTTGAAGCCTTTTTCATTGAGAGTAGCTACTGCCTCTGCATATGACTTGCCACTGACATCAGGAATAATAATGCCATCAGCACTATCCTCTACAGTTGTGCTCTCTGTGCTGGCTGTTACATCTGCAGCACTTGAAGCCTCACTTCCTGCCTCAGAAGAGCCAAAAAGTCCAAGCTTCTTGCCTACCAGCATAAGTCCCATAAATCCAATAAGAACAGCAAGTACAATGGCCATAACCACTGTGAGCTTCTCTATTCTGCCATCTGACGGAGGATTAGGTCTGCGATACCTATCTCTGTCTCTATTTCTGTCATACTCGTAGAAGTCATCGTCTTCATCGTATTCACGTCTCTTACGTCTGCGCTCTCTGTCTCTGTCATCGTATCTGTCGTCATCGTCATAATCGCGCATAACTTCGTCTTTGAGTCTCATCTGCTCAGTATCGGAAAGTCTTCCATTACCGTTTTTAACAGAAGAAACCTCTTCCTCAGACGCCACCCTTGTAGCTCCCTCTTCATCAGGGTCCACAAGAGATACAAAATCTTTATCCGGTGTGATCAATGATTTCTTAAGGTCTGCTATAAGCTCTGCAGCATTCTGATAACGTCTGTCAGGGCTCTTTTGACAACACTTAAGAACAATTTTCTCAACACTGATTGGAATCTCGTCGTTATAATCCGCAGGAGTAGGTAAATCCTCCTGAATATGCTTGATTGCAATAGCTACAGTAGTGTCACCATTAAAAGGAACACGTCCTGTCAGCATCTCAAACAACGTAATACCAAGGGAATAGATATCACTCTTGGCATCACTGTAACCGCCTCTTGCCTGCTCAGGAGAGGTGTAATGAACTGATCCCATAACGTTGGAAGTAATGGTATTGCTGGTAGCAGCCTTGGCGATACCAAAGTCTGTGACCTTAACCTTGCCTTCCTTGGAAATCATTATGTTCTGAGGCTTGATATCTCTATGGATAATGTTATTATTATGAGCAGCCTCAAGGCCCATAGCTACCTGAATAGCTATACTAACAGCCTCTTTTACGGAGAGCCTGGATTTCTTTTCTATGTATTTCTTAAGAGTAATTCCGTCAACCAGCTCCATTACAATGTAGTTGACGCCGTCTTCATCACCTACATCGTAAACATTAACAATGTTTGGATGCATCAGTCCTGCAGTAGACTGCGCCTCTACACGGAACTTGGAAACGAAATTCTCATTCTCTGAAAACTCCTGCTTAAGTACCTTAACAGCAACAAGGCGGTTAAGCTTATGATCTTTTGCTTTATATACATCAGACATACCGCCGGTGCCTATCTTTTCAAGCACCTCATAACGGTCTCCGATAACCATTCCTATCTTAATCATTTAGTCCTCCGTCATGTGCCGCTTCATCAGCAAACGGCTCTATAAGGATAACAGCAATATTATCCTTACCCCCATTGTTATTGGCCGCAACTACAAGCTTCTGAGCTTTCTCGATAATATCTCTTTGGCCACTTACTATCATGCGAATTTCTTCGTCCTCTAACATATTTGTAAGTCCGTCAGAGCACATGAGAACTATATCCCCTCTGTTCAATTCCACATTAAAAAAGTCAACGTCCACGGTCTCATCAGCACCGATGGCCCTTGTAATAATATTCTTGTCAAGAGAATGTCTGGCTGTCTCTCTATCGATACCGCCCATTCTGACCATCTCTTCGACAAGCGAATGATCTCTTGTAATCTGGGTAATCTTATCGCCGCCTATGACATATAACCTTGAATCCCCCACATTGGCGACCTGTAAATATCTTCCTAAAACTGTACATGCTACAACTGTTGTTCCCATTCCAAAAAGCTTGGGATCCTCAGCAGCCTTCTCGCGAAGCTTGGTATTGGCAGTCTTGATAGCCTTCTCCATAATCTTGATAGGACTCTTTTCAAAAGACTTCTCAATTTCCTCAACCATGGTATCTACTGTATATCTTGAAGCATAGTCCCCAGCGTTATGACCGCCCATGCCGTCAGCTACAATAAACACATTGGAAAGATTACCAATCTTCCTGTCAGAAGAAAATACATAATCCTGATTCAGTTTTCGCTTTTTTCCAATATCCGTTACGGAAAAAGTTTTTAACAAAAAAGCTCCCTCCAACCCTATCTTTTTCGGTCAACACAAAAAAGCAGAAATACTATTTTTCTTCCAGATGGCGTCTGCGAAGCTGTCCGCAGGCTCCATCAATATCCCTGCCCATTTCTCTTCTAATAGTAACATTTATTCGGCTTTTTTCAAGCTTATTTTTGAAAGCCACAGCTCCTGCGCGGTCTGTGGGTTTGAAATCTCTTTCTTTGATAGGATTTACCGGTATTAGGTTAACAACGCAGTTAAATCCCGATAACAGCTGTGTGAGTTCCCTGGCATCCTCATCGGTGTCATTTACTCCTGCCACCAAAGAGTATTCAAAAGTAAGCTGTCTGCCCGTCTTTTCAAAATATGTCTTGCAGGCGTCCAAAACCTCATGTATCTCAAATTTGTTAGCTATAGGCATAAGTTCTTTGCGCTTATCCTGATTGGAGGCATGAAGTGAAAGTGCCAGGTTAATTGCCAGATCTTCCTCAGCCAGTTTCAGGATGTTAGGCACAATGCCGCAGGTAGAAACCGTAAGATTTCTCTGACTCATGTTAAGACCATTTTCATTAGTCAAAAGATCTATAAATCTAAGAAGATTATCGTAATTATCAAGAGGCTCACCGCTTCCCATAACTACTACTCTTCCAACCTTCTCGCCGGTAATTCGTGAGATGGCGTATATCTGATCCAACATCTCTGACGGTAAAAGATTTCTCACAACGCCGTCAATAGTTGATGCGCAAAATCTGCATCCCATGCGGCAGCCCACCTGAGATGAGATACATACACTGACACCGAACTTGTATTTCATAAATACACTTTCAATCATGTTTCCATCTGAAAGCGCAAAAAGAAACTTCTTGGTCTCGTCCAGCTGTGATTCCTGAACCATCTCGCTCTTAAGGGAAACATAGTCAAAATTCTCCCTAAGCTTTTCTTTAAGTGCCTTGGAGATGTTAGTCATCTCATCGTAGTCTCTTGCAAGTTTAACATGCATCCACTCGTAAATTTGCTTGGCCCTGAAGGCAGGCTCACCAAGCTCCTTGATGGCTTCTGTAAGCTCCTGAAGGGTAAGAGACTTTATATCTGTTTTACCGCTAATTCCTTGAATATAACTCATAACATTTACTCACATTTATATGAAACAAAACAACCTTTATAACAAACGCACAGGGTCTATATACTATCACACCCTCTTAAGCTTCGCAATAAAGAATCCATCTGTTCCATGTTCACCGGGGATCAGCTGGATATAGCCTTTGGATGCACTCTTTTTAAGTTCATCCGGAAGCTTATCGCTAAAGTCCTCAAGCTTAAAAGGAAGCTCGTTGCAGATTCTTTTTACCATTTCATCATTCTCAGCTTTGTTAACAGTACAGGTAGAATAAACCAGGGTTCCGCCCACCTTCACATAATCCCAGCAGGACTTAATGATTTCCCACTGAAGTCTTGTGAGTTCCTCAAGTCCCTTAGGCTTTACGTTGTGTTTAATATCGTTTTTGCGTCCCAAAATACCAAGTCCGGAACATGGAAGGTCCAAAAGAAGTACATCTGCCTGTCCCTTAAGTTCCTCATCATGAATCTTGGCATCGTTAACCTTGATATTGATATTGGATAGGCCAAGCCTTTCCGCATTTTCCTGAATAAGCTGACACTTTCTGTCAGATAAGTCTCTGGAATACACTTTGCCGTCCGGATAAACTCTCTCTGCAGCATGCATGCTCTTTCCACCGGGAGCTGCACATACATCCACAACAACCTGCTTGTTCTGCGGATCGGCAACCTCCACCACCAACATGGAACTCACATCCTGTACTGCAAATCGTCCCTCTTTGAATCCCGGAAGATATCTGATATTGTCTGTCTTTTCCAGTTCAAGCGCATATGGAAGTAGTGAGTTTTCAGAAACACTCACGCCTTCATCTGTGAGATTTTTCTTGAGTTCCTGGACGTCTATGCTCTGTGGAAGTCCCTTAGTAACCCTTATGGTAGTTGGTCTGGGATTCAAAAAGAAACTGAGCATTCCTTCGGTTTTATCAAATCCATACTCGGAGACCCACATTTCACACAGCCACTTGGGCATGGAATACATCACTGATAAATACTCTATTCCACCATTTTCATTTTTGTCAGGATACTTGATTTGATCTTTGTTACGGGATATGTTGCGAAGTACTCCGTTAACAAAGCCCTTAAGACCTGAGAATTTGTGTTTAGCAGCAAGCTTAACAGCCTCATTGCAGGCAGCACTGTCAGGGACTGAGTCCATGAACATGATCTGATAGGCACTCATTCTCATAAGGCTTCTGATAAAGGGCTGCATCTGAGCCACCGGAGTCTTAGCAAAAGAGTCAATGATATAGTCTATCTGGATATTTCTCTCAAGACATCCTTCTGTAACTCTTTTAATAAAAGACTTATCCCTTGTCTCAAGATAGTCATATTTTTCCAAAGTGTCCTTTAAAAGGGATGGCTTTCTATTGCCATCCCTATCGTATTCTACAAGTATATTAAGTATTATTTCTCTTACATTAACCATAAAAACAACTCTTCCCCCAAAGAAATTGAATTTAATATTTCATATTTATTGTATTGTTTCAGGCCCCAGCCTGGTTCCAACTTCAAGCTTATATCCAAGCAAAAAGTCTTTAACAGCCATTCTCTTTTTGCCTTCAAGCTGTACCTCAAATATCTGCAGGTATCCGTCTCCCGTAAGAACAATAAAGGAATCCTTTAGTACTCC
Source organism: Butyrivibrio sp. VCB2006 (assembly GCF_000420945.1). Classification (GTDB taxonomy): domain Bacteria; phylum Bacillota; class Clostridia; order Lachnospirales; family Lachnospiraceae; genus Butyrivibrio. The sequence continues at coordinate 86,404 of NZ_ATVX01000001.1, read as the reverse complement.
TACAATAGTGCCGGCCTTTTTATCGTTTACAGCTTCCTGTCTAAGTTCGTCGGCGCCATCATTAAGTTCCTTGGCAATCTGTCTGAACTCAAGCTCCATAAGAGATTTAGCTTTCCAGATTTTAAAGGTCTTTTTACCAAGTGTAGTATATGCGCTTGGCCATGGATTAAGACCTCTGACAAGATTTCTGATGGTTTCGGAAGACTCATTAAAATCTATTCTTCCCATATCCTTGCTGAGTTTGCCACATTTTGTAGCCTTTTCTTCATCCTGAGGAACAGGTGTAATCTCTCCTCTCTCAAGCCTAGGAAGAGTCTCTACAATAAGTTCGCCTCCAAGTACGGAAAGCTTATCAAAAAGTTCTCCGCCTGTCTCATCATCAGCAATAGGGATAGTTCTCTGTGTAAGAATATCTCCTGTGTCCATTCCTGCAGCCATCTGCATGATTGTAACACCGGTCTCTTTTTTGCCATCTAAAATAGCCTGCTGAATAGGAGCAGCTCCTCTGTACTCAGGAAGCAGTGAAGCATGAATGTTCACGCATCCAAGTCTTGGAATATCCAGGATTTCCTGTGAAAGGATCTGTCCAAAAGCCGCTACTACATAGATGTCAGCATCGTATTTTTTAAGTTCAGCCACATTTTCAGGAAGCTTGATCCTGACCGGCTGAAAAACAGGTATATTATGTTCAAGGGCGCAGGCCTTAACGTCTGAAATCTGCAGTTCTCCGCTTCTGCCCTTTGGTTTGTCCGGCTGAGTAACAACAAGCTGAATCTCATGTCCGGCTTCAATTATCTTCTCAAGAGCTGCCCTGGCAAAGTCAGGAGTTCCCATAAAGATTATCTTCATATTATTCGTCGACCTCTTCCTGATCAGCCATAAGCTCTTCGTTATCTACAAGTTCGCCTTCAACCTTCTCGACATACATATGTCCGTTAAGGTGATCATTCTCATGAAGAATAGCTCTTGCAAGAAGCTCCTCTCCCTCGATCACAAATTCATTGCCATCAAGGTCAGTAGCCTTAGCCTTAACATAATTAGGTCTTGTAACTACGCCAGACTTTCCGGGAATAGAAAGACATCCCTCGTAGCCTGTCTGCTCACCGCTAGTCTCAAGGATCTCAGGATTGATAAATACAAGTGGATCCTCTCCTGTGCAGTCAATTACAAATATTCTCTTAAGTATTCCAACCTGTGGTGCAGCAAGGCCAACGCCGTTTGCTTCATACATGGTTTCAAACATGTCTTCCACAAGCTCTTTTATTCTAGGGGTAATTTCCTTAACTTCCTTGCAGTTCTTGGCAAGTACGTCATCACCGTATTCTCTGATAGTTCTTATTGCCATGTTTTTCTCCTCATTAATTATTCTTAAACAAGTATACCATATGTTGTAGTTTCATATAAAGAAACGCAAAATTATCGCATGTTAGAATCCGTTTACCGGATCAAAATCAAACTGGACTGAGATTTTCTTAAGTTTTCCTTCATCCTCCAGCCCTCGGATATATTTTTCAAGCATATCCTTATATTCTATAAGTCCCTGATAATCATCCATTTTAACATACACAGCCATGCGGTAAACATCGTTGATCTTGCCGATAGCTGCGGAAGCCGGGCCTATAAAGATAGCTCCGTCTTTTTTGTTTTGTTCCATGATGGCGCGAAGACGGTTTGCAAACTGCATACCAAGCTCTTCATCATAGCTCATTATCTGAACCGACATCATGTGGGATATTGGCGGATAGCGAAGAAGATCTCTATAAGCAATTTCTTCTTCATAAAAGGCTTCGTAGTCCTGATTCTTGGCAGTCTGAATGCTGTAATGCTCAGGCTCATAGGTCTGAATTACCACATTCCCCGGCTTCTCTCCTCTACCTGCTCTTCCCGCAGCCTGTGTCAGAAGCTGGAAGGTCCGTTCACTTGCTCTGTAATCGCTGGCATACAACGACATATCTGCAGCAAGAATTCCAACCAAAGTAACATCCGGAAAATCATGGCCCTTAACTATCATCTGCGTCCCTACAAGAACGTCCGCCTCTTTAGCTGCAAAAGCAGACAGTATCTTATCATAGCTGCCCTTAGTCCTGGTAGTATCGGCATCCATTCGAAGAGTCCGGGCGCCAGGCCAGAACTTTTTAACCTCATCTTCTATCTGCTGAGTTCCCGCTCTGAAAGAGGACACATATTTGGAGCCGCACTTAGGACATATCTTTGTAAGGGGCTGTTCATAACCGCAGTAGTGGCACACAAGTCTTCCGCCTCTGTGCTCCGATAAAGAGACATCGCAGTGAGGGCATTTAAACACATATCCACAGGACCTGCAGGACACAAATCCTGCCAGACCTCTTCTATTTATAAAGAGCATTGCCTGCTCGCCTTTAGAGAGTCTGTCCTCCATAAGCTCCTGCAGTCTTCTGGAAAAGATTGATCTGTTACCACTACGAAGTTCTTCTCTAAGGTCAGCAATCTCTACCTGTGGAAGTGTACCGCCTGTGAGTCTTCTTTTAAGCTCAAAGAGATGGTACTGTCCTTTTTCGGCCCTATAATAGGATTCAAGAGAAGGCGTTGCAGAACCAAGTACCACACTGGCGCCTCCAGGAACCAGTTTTGCCAGCTCTATAGCTGTTTCCCTTGCATGAAATTTAGGCATGGATTCACTCTTATAGGTGGATTCATGCTCCTCGTCAATTATTATTATTCCTGTGTTTGGAAATGGTGTAAAAAGAGCTGACCTGGGGCCAATGATAATGTCTATATCACCGGTCCTTGCTCTCTCCATCTGATCATACTTTTCTCCCGGAGAAAGAGATGAGTTCATAACTGAAACCCTGTCTCCAAAATGCCTGTAGAATCGCATCAGTGTCTGATATGTAAGGGCAATTTCCGGAATGAGAACAATGGCCTGTCTGCCTCTTTTTATAATCTCATCGATAAGTGCTATATAGACCTCAGTTTTACCGCTTCCGGTAATACCGTGAATTAGATACGTATCTCTTTTACCGGTATCATAGTCCGAAACAAAGCTGTCAACAATTTCCTTCTGTTCGGGACTAAGCTCCTTGGTGCCATATCTTGAAGAATCTCCAGCTACAGGTTTCCTAAAATACTCTTCCTCATCAATTCGAATTATGCCTTTGTCACTAAGGCTCTTAAGCGTAGCCGCCGTAACATGAAGCTTACCGGTAATAAGTTCGTAGGGAATTCTCTCATCAGGTGTAGCCAGAAGTTCAGCCATAATTCGTTCCCTGGCCTTTTGTTTCTTGCTGACGCACTCGTGGTAGTATTCCGTAGCCTCTCTAAGGTTCATTCGAAGAGAAACAAACTTATGCACCTGCTTATTTTGTTTCTTGGTAACGGGAAGAACAGTTTTAAGAGCTGCTATCATGGTGGAGCCATAATATTTCTTCATCCATGCAGCCAGCTTAATGGATATTTCCTCTGCGCTCTCACTGTCAGCAGGGATATTCAATATTTCTTTTATCTTGGAAGGCTCCCAATTTGCCTCATCAGTAAGCTCCATAACATACCCTTTTCTAAGAGTATTTCCCCTGCCAAAGGGCACTTCAACAGGACTCCCGACATCGATCTTCTCCTTCAATCTGTCAGGAATCCTGTATTGGAACAGCCTATCAACTTTTTCGTGTGAAATGTCAATTATGATATTAGCGTATTCACATGAAGTCATTATAAATCCCCATTAAGTGAATTTAATTATTGCGCTCATCAAGGATTTCCTGAATGATAACGCGCTCATCCATAGGATATTTTACACCCTTGATTTCCTGATAGTCTTCATGGCCCTTACCTGCAAGAACAATAATATCACCCTGCTCGCCATGTTCGATAGCGTATTTGATGGCCTCTTTTCTATCTGTAATCTTGATATACTTGCCATCAGTTTTCTTCATACCTGTCTCAATATCATTCATGATATCTTCAGGTTCTTCAAATCTTGGGTTATCAGAAGTAATAATAGTAAAGTCTGAATATTTTCCACTGACTTCACCCATCTCAAATCTACGGAGCTTACTTCTGTTACCGCCGCAGCCGAATACACTGATAAGACGGTTTGGATGATAATCTCTAAGTGTTGTAAGAAGGCTCTTAAGTGCCATTGCATTGTGAGCATAGTCAATCATAAGTGTGAATTCATCAGAAACCTTGACCATCTCAATTCTGCCCTTAACCTTAGCCTCTTTAAGGGCCGGTGCAATCTCCTCAGGTGTGCATCCAAGCTCGGAAGCTACAGCAATGGCGCAAAGTGCATTGTATACACTGAACTTACCGGGAGTTCTGATCTCAGCATGCATGTTAATAAGTCCCTCAGTGTCAAAGAACACACCGAGTTCGCCTGGTTTACGAATATAAGCAAGATTTATAGCGCGAAGATCAAGTTCCTCACTAAATCCATAGGTATATGCCTTGCAAGTATGTCCTTCAAGAATATCATCTGTATGAATATCATCGCCGTTACAGATACCTATCTTACACTGTTTGAACAAAAGTCCCTTGCAGTGCATGTAATCCTCGAAATCCTTGTGCTCATTAGGTCCGATATGATCCGGCTCAATATTTGTGAAGATACCGATATCAAAGATAAATCCCTGAGTTCTGTGAAGCATAAGTCCCTGGGAAGATACTTCCATAACTACGCTGTCGCATCCTGCCTCAACCATCTTGGCCATATACTGCTGAAGAGTAAAGGACTCAGGAGTTGTATTCTCTGCGTGAATATGCTCGTCTCCGATAATAACCTCAATTGTCCCGATAAGACCAACTTTGTGTCCGGCATTTTCAAGCATATTTCTGATAAGATATGTAGTTGTTGTCTTACCCTTGGTTCCTGTTATACCAATGGTCTTAAGTTTTCTGGCAGGATGATCAAAATACGCTGCAGAAATAAATGCCATCGCATATCTGGTATTCTCAACTCTGATAACAGCAATCTTACTATCTTCTGGAAGCTCTACATTCTGTTCAACTACAATAGCAGCTGCCTTTTTCTGAGCGGCTTCCATAGCGCAGGAGTGTCCATCGAAATTTGCTCCCTTAATGCATATGAAAAGAGATCCTTCTGAAATCTGTCTGTTATCATTAACAACATTCTTAATTTCAATGCTGTCAGTATCAACGATCTCCGCTGAATTGCCTACTGTTACCTTGCAGGTAATCTCCTCTAACAATTTGGAAAGTTTCATTTTTCCACCTCCGTTTAACCTACTATTTTGCTTAAAAAGTAATTAATTTAACTTAATAATTAACTAATTTTGATTAATTCTAATTTTTAGATTTTTTTCACAATTTATTCACATTTTTTTGTTAATATAATAATCAAGAAGTGAGTAACAACTTACTCACTATCTCCCCCTCATAAGAAACCGCAGACACACGCCGACGCGTGTGTTTTTGTGGTTTATGGGGTTCTTTTTTCATGAGGATTTCCCATTACAGGAAATCGCTCATGACATACTGCAAACTCTCGCGCCCCTGATAGCTGTTGATATCAGGATAATACGCCACATTTACCTTCATGGTTCCATCTGTATTTCCACTATAAAGATCATCAATGGCTGCCTGTCCATATTTCTCAGACAGATATTCATGCCATCTATCCATATCACCAAAATACATCATATCATACATAAGTCCGCTTTCATCTGTGACCCTGTATTTGCCGCAGTTCCTGTTTTTGCCAAGAATGCGTCCGGATAAAAGCACCACATCTCTTTGTGCAAATAATGGCTTGGTATTGCCATTTCCAAATGGCTCAAGGCGCTTAAACTCCCTGACAAGATCCATATCTGCATACTTGAGAGGCATAACCATATCTATATGAAGTGTAGGCTCAAAATCACCTTCCACCAGATTACAATTGTCATTTAGCCTCTTGCGAAGAGGCTCAACATTTTCTTCCGGAAGAGATAATCCGGCAGCCATCTTGTGTCCGCCAAATTTGGTAAAGAGATCCTTACAGACTGAAAGCTCTTCATACATGTCGTACTTCTCAATAGATCTTCCGGATCCCTTAACTCCGCCGTCTGCCGCTCTTGTCAAAACAATAGTCGGCCTGTAATACTTTTCTTTTACCTTGCCTGCGATAATGCCCGCAATAGACTCGTGAACATCAGGAAGATACAGCACCAATACTTTAGGGCATTCTCCTTCTCTGGCTCTCTGCTCCTCTACTATTTCTATGGCACTGTCTACGCCAAGCTTGGTCATATCCTTGCGATTATCATTGAGCTGCTTGAGAATGGCAGCAATCATGGCAGCTTTTCCCTCATCCTCTTCAAAGAAAAGAGTAAGTGCACGCTCCGCAAGATCAAGTCTTCCCGTAGCATTAAGGCATGGTCCAAGAACAAAACCGTAGTGATAGCAGGAAATATTGTTCTCGTCAAGGCTGTTCTGATGAATAAGAGCCTTCAGTCCCGGATTAGTTGTTCCTCCAATGAGCTTGAGTGATTCTTTTACAATAACTCTGTTCTCGTCCTTGAGTTCCATTACGTCGCAGACTGTAGCCAGCCCTGCATAAATCAGCATCTCAGTGAAGTAATCTCCAAGTTTTTCTCTACTATCCTCAAAAAGCTCGGAAAGAACCTGCATAAACTTATAAGCAACTACCGCTCCGCAGATTTCCTTAAAGGGATAATCTCCCTCACGTCTCTTTGGATCAATCACTGCATCAGCAGGAGGGAGGATCTCTTTCTTATCATCACCCTCTCCCATTTCAAAAGGAACTTCATGATGATCTGTAACTACAACAGTCATGCCCTTATCCTTGGCATGAGCTATCTGCTCACTGGCTGCAATCCCATTGTCGCAGGTAATAATTGTATCTATACCCGTTTCAAGAGCTTCATCCACAAGCTTAATGCTAAGGCCGTATCCGTCCTTAACCCTGTCAGGCAGAACGTAATCTACATCTGCCCCAAGAAGTCCCAGGCCATGAGCCAGAATATAAGAGGAACAAATGCCATCAACATCATAATCTCCAATAACTCTAATCTTGGCCCCGGCTGTAATCCTCTCATGCATGACCTTGGCGCCTTTATCCATATCCGCCATTTTGTGCGGATCATGAAGCATCTCAAGACCACCATCCAGATATCTTCTAACCGCCTCATCAGAGCAATCGATGTCTTCAGTTTCTCTGCTATTTATAAGTCTATTAGCTATAAGTCTTGCTGTAATGTTCCTGATACCAAATTCCTTGGCCAGTCTGTCAAAATCAGCTTTCTTATTAGCTACCATCCATTTTGCCATAAATATCCCCATTTCAATATAAAAAAAATTGCGTTTTTCAAGGCGAAAACTGCTGCTCCAATTATACACCATCCGCCCCGATACTCGTATAAAAACGTGTAAAAAAGAACCGATTCCCCAACTTGAGGAATCGGTTCTCAAATATCATATTCTGATCAGTTCACTTAATTAAGCTGCCTTTGAAAACAGTGTCTTGAACTTAGTCTTAAGGTCGTACCACATTGGTGATGCAACAAAGATTGATGAATATGTACCGCAGATTACACCAACCATAAGTGGAAGTGCAAATGCCTTGATGTCAGCAACACCAAATGCATAAAGTGCAGCTACTGTAAAGAATGTTGTAGCTGATGTGAAAAGGCTTCGTGTAACTGTCTGAGCAACACTGCCATTAACAAGATCAGCATACTCCTTCTTGCTTGTAGCATTAGCAAGGTTTTCTCTGATACGGTCGAAAGTAACGATTGTATCGTTGATAGAGTAACCGATGATTGTAAGTACAACAGCAATGAATGTGTTACCAACTGCATATCTTGTAAATGCATAAGACACAATTACGATAAGTGCATCATGTGCAAGAGCTATGATAGCAGCTGCACCAAACTTGATGTCCTTGAATCTGATCCAAATGTAAATAAGCATACATACAAGAGATACAAGAAGAGCTACAATAGCGTCTGCTCTCATCTCGCTACTGATAACTGAACTGATTGTCTCAGCGGCAATGTTATCAGCTGATACACCGTAATTATTTGTAAGTACATCTTCAACAGCTTCTCTCTGCTGAACATTAAGTGTAGGTGTCTTGAAGATAACCTGTGTTGTTCCGGATACTGTCTGAATCTGAATCTGGTTGATTCCGGCTGCCTTCTTGATATCCTCAGCAACTGTCTTCTCAAGATCAGCAAGTTCCTTAGCTTCCTCGAATGTAACAGTTGTAGATGTACCACCTACAAAGTCAAGGCTGTAGTTGAATGCCCCCTTGCCCTGTCCGGCATTTACGCCCATTGCGATGAATCCTGCAATGATGATTGCACATGAAACACTGTAGAAGATTTTTCTCTTACCAACAAAATCAAATTTAACGGGTGCCTTAGCCTTACCGTAAAGAACAGGGTTCTGAAGCCCGATTCCATAGAACAGTGATGTAATAGTTCTTGTAATTACAAGAGCTGTGAACATTGAAAGGACAATACCAAACATAAGTGTTATAGCAAATCCCTTGATTGATCCTGTTCCAAGAATATAGAGCCAGAATGCTACGATGAATGTTGTTACATTACCGTCGATGATTGATGAAAGAGCTTTGTTATAACCAGCCTTTCTTGCCTCATTAACATCCTTACCGCCGGCGATTTCTTCCTTGATTCTGGAGAATACAAGAACGTTAGCATCAACCGCCATACCGATTGAAAGGATGATACCTGCAATACCAGGAAGTGTAAGTGTCTGCTCAAATGCTGAGAGCATGAACACCATAAGTGATGAATAGAATGCAAGTGCAAGTGTTGCTGAAAGACCAAGTATTCTGAAGAATACGATCATGAATACAGCAATAAGAGCAAAACCAACTGCTGCAGCATAAAGTGATGTTCTGATAGCGTCAGAACCAAGCTGAGCACCAACTACGTTAGAACGGAGCTCGTTAAGCTGAAGCTTAAGTCCACCGATTCTGATCATAGATGCAAGATTTGCTGCGTTCTCATAATCAGACATTCCTGTGATAACAGCCTTGCCATCTGTAATAGCAGCCTGAACTGTAGGAACACTGATGAACTGTCCGTCATAGTAGATACCAATGCTCTCGCCATTTGCATATGCCTTTGTCGTAGCCTCTGCAAATGCTGTTGTACCATCCTCTGTAAACTCAAGAGATACGATTGGCTCATTTCCGCCATATGAATCCTGCTGATATCCAGCCTGAGCTGTCTCAACATCTGAACCTGAAAGAACGATTGAACCATCTGCCTCAAGTTCCTCGATTGTCTTGTTCAGTTCATATGTATAGAAAAGACCATATGTTGAATCAAGCTTGTACTCGTAGTTTGCATTTCCCTCTGAATCTGTCTGGGCAATAAAGTACAAGTTACCAGGCTGACCAAGTTCTTCCAATATAGCATTGGCATCTGATACACCTGGAATTTCGATGTTAATTCTGTTGGAACCTTCCTGATAAACAAGTGACTCTGTGCTGTACTGATCTACACGCTGCTGAAGCTTGTATATTGTATCAGACATATCCTCTTTGTCAGGATTCTCATCCCCAACTACTTCATAAGTGATGCTGACACCACCCGCAAGATCAAGTCCAAGTGGAATACTGGATAATGATCCTGACTTGTCTGAGCCAAGTCCTACTACTGCTGAATATCCAAGTCCCCCAAGGAGAGCCAGCATAAGGATCAGCCCGATCACTGATTTTAAGCGTTTCATACTAAAAATCCTCCCATTAACCTTCTTCTTCGGCTAAAGCCGCTTTTATCATAATGGCACATTCTATGCGCTTTCTCTGAAGCTCACATCCGTGCTTATATGTTGTGTTAATATCGCCATTGAAATTATAGGCGTTGGCAGCGCAACCGCCGCTGCAATAATATCTTGCGAAACACTTCTCGCATTCAGGTCTGGAATAAACATTACTCTTCTTGAACATCTCGCGAATGTCATTTCTTGTTATTCCATCATATACATTACCCATAATGAAGTCTTCATTACCAACGAACTGATGGCAAGGGTAAAGGTCTCCCCAAGGAGTAACACCAAGGTACTCGCATCCTGAACCACATCCTGAAAGTCTCTTTGCTACACAAGGGCCGCCTTCAAGATCAATGTTAAAGTGGAAGAAATTAAAGCCTCTTCCCTCTTTGTGTCTCTCAATATAGAACTTGGCAAGCTTGTCGTATTCCTCGCAAAGCTTAGGAATATCTTCATCCTTGAGCGCGTACCAGTCCTCAGGCTTAGCTACAACAGGCTCTACTGAAATCTGCTTGAAACCAAGATCTGCAAGATGCTTAACATCCTCTGAGAAATCAAGATTGTTATGAGTAAAGGTACCTCTTACAAAGTATCTGAGCTGATGACGGGATTCTGCCACCTTCTGGAACTTAGGAACTATATCCTCGTAGCAGCCCTGTCCGCCCTTCCTTGGACGCATAAAGTCGTTAACCTCTTTACGTCCGTCGATAGAAAGAACTATATTACCCATTTCCTTGTTGACATACTCAAGTATCTCATCATTTAAAAGGGTACCGTTTGTTGTAATAGTAAATCTGAAATTCTTGTTGTGCTCTTTTTCAATAGATCTGCCGTATTCAACGATTTTCTTGACAACTTCCCAGTTCATAAGTGGCTCGCCGCCAAAGAAATCAACCTCAAGGTTTCTTCTGTTGCCGGAATTCTTGATAAGGAAATCAAGAGCCGCCTTACCAACTTCTTCACTCATGAGAGCTCTTCTGCCGTGATACTCCCCCTCGTCAGCGAAACAATACTTACATCTGAGATTACAGTCATGTGCTATGTTAAGGCAAAGAGCCTTGATTACTGTATCTCTGTTCTGGAAATCTTCTACGTAGTTCTCATATACATCATCTACATAGAGGACTTCACCTGCTCTGAGCTCTAAAAGCTCTTCTATAGCTTCTCTGATGTCTTCCTCTGAGTATTTGTCCTTAATATCAGTAGTACTTGTAACATCATCAAAGAGCCACTTAACATCTGCCTCGTCTACACCAGTGTTATCCTCGGCAGCTGCTGCAGTACCGTATTTGTCCTGCAGTCTTTTCTCTACGACCTCTACAAGGTCGAAAACAACGTCATCTACAACATGCACTGAACCACTGTTAACATCTAAAACGATGTTGTAGCCGTTGTTCTTATACGCGTGAATCATAAATACTCCTAACTAATAACTAATTACAAAGTCAGGCTCGGAAATGCCTCCTTTGAATAACCACAAAAAGTGAGCAGCGGCAAAGCCGCTGCCCGACATGACTAAATCATGTTTCCGGGATTAGTTATGTGCTTCCCGGAATATCTGAACCGGTAAATTACTTGCTAAGCTGTTCGCAGCTCTGATTTCCTACTGTGCAGGAAGTCTTGCAAGCAGACTGGCATGATGTCTGGCACTCGCCGCATCCGCCCTTCTTCATTGATTCCTTAAGGTTTCTTGTAACTAATGATTTAACGTGTTTCATAATTGCCTCCTACTAGAAAATGTGGTAATAACCATATTTCGAGTTTTTCATCAACTCACTATAACATATTTTCATAAATTTATAAAGAGCTTTTATTCTTTATTATCATCTTCAGTTTCTTGCTCCTTGAGCGGCTCTACATGCATCAGCACCTTGGTAATTCGGTTACGTTTGATTGCTCTTGCAGTAAGAGTTATTCCGTTGTCAAGAGTAACTGTTTCTCCATATCCCGGAAGTCTGTCAAGGTTCTCGATCATAAGACCACCGATAGAATCGTAATCCTCAGAATCCAAATCGGTGCCAAGAGCATCATTGATATCATCCAGTTTCATATTACCCTCAACAAGATACTTGTTATCTCCAAGATTCTTGATAAACTGGGCCTCATCAGAATCATACTCGTCTCTGATCTCACCAACGATTTCCTCAAGAAGATCTTCCAAAGTGATCATTCCCACCGTAGTCCCATATTCTGAGAGAACAAAAGCTACGTTTTGGGATTTTTCTCTCATCTCCATCAAAAGATCTGCTGTCTTCTTGAATTCATAAGTATAATAAGCTTTTCTTATGTAATCCTTTATCTTGAAATTGTCTTTATCTTCTATAAGGATAAGATCCTTGACGTTTATAAGTCCAATGATATTATCCTGCTCATTTCCCTCATAAACAGGGATTCTGGTGTACATTTCTTCCTTGAACACCTTCATGACTTCATTATAGTCATCATCAGAGCTTACACAGGACATGTCTATCCTTGGAATCATAATATCCTTGGCCACTGCGTCAGAGAAGTCAAATACATTGTAAATGATCTCTTTTTCTCCGGTCTCAATTACACCATCCTCGTGGCTGACATCAACATAAGTCTTGAGCTCATTTTCAGTCATAGCCACTCTGTTCTGAACATCTACTCTGAGGAGTTTCAGAATAACTGATGCCACAGCATTGACTACCACGCTAAGGGGCTTTGTTATAGCCATGATGAAAAGAATAACATTGGCATACCAAAGGGACATATTCTCGGAATATGCCGTTGCTATAGTCTTGGGAAGTATCTCACCTACTATAAGTACAACAAGAGTGAGTACTCCTGTACCAATACCTACCGCAAAGCTTCCCCAAAGATCTGTGACAAAGACAGTCATCAGCGCAGATGCACTAAGGTTTACAATATTATTTCCTATTAGGATCGCTGATAGCATTTTCTGTGTGTCTTCACATATTCTGATAACAGAAGCAGCTCTTTTGTTGCCTTCATCTGCAATAGCCTTCATCTTGACTCTGTTTACAGTCATAAACGCAGTCTCTGCAGAGGAGAAAAAAGCTGAGAGAAGCACCAGCACAATAAGTACTATCAGCCTGACTAAGTGAACGTTCAAAGTTCTTCCTCCTGTAAAACGTCAAGTATTTGCATGGGGTCAGTAACAAAAATATTATTAGCAGCGCCGGCTGCCAAAAGTTCATCCTTGGTTCTAAAGCCCCACAGACAGGATATACATCTAAGTCCGCTGTTAAGCGCTGTCATATGGTCAACTTCAGAATCACCTACATATACACAGTTTTCCTTGTTTACACCAAGTTCCTTTATGGCTGCTTCCACTGTATCCGGTGCAGGTTTCTTGCGTATTCCGGCAGACTCTCCGATGGCTACTGATATAAACTTGCTAAAATAGAGTTCGTTAAGCTCTTTTACAGCATTCATATATTTATTGGAAACTATAGCCAAGTTAAAGCCCTTATCATGAAGCGCTTCCAAGAGCTCCATAATATGTGGATAAGGACCTGTCTTATCGTTACAGTGAATCAGATAATATTCCTTGAAACAAGCAAACGCGTCTGCAAAAAGAGGATTCTTTTTGCCCTCAGGAACAGCAAGCTCCATAAGTCTCTCAACACCGTTTCCGACAAAGTGCCTGATTTCATCAAGTGATCTCAGGGGCATATTGTAACGCCCCAGAGCGTAATTAACACTGTCCATCAGATCTTCCAAGGTGTTAAGAAGAGTGCCGTCCAAATCAAAAATAACAGTATTGCATTTCATATCCAACTTTAATCTAAATGGAACACAGGGTGTAAATCTACAGCTACAGGGCTGTTATCAGGATTAGTCTCCATGATATCTGCCATAAAATCCCACCATTTACGGTTTATAGCAGTATCTGCACTCTTTGCCCAAAGCTCCTCATCTTCAATTTCTATATATCCATAGAGAACAAGAGTCTCAGGATCAAGATAAATACTGTAGTTGTGTCCGCCATGCTCATGGATCATCTGCTGCATTTCAGGCCACAACTCGTTGTGTCTCTTTTCGTACTCCTTCTCCATTCCTGGATATAACTTCATTTTAAAGCCTTTTCTAATCATCTTATGATCCCCCAATCCGGTTTTTCTTCATTGTGTCACACCGGAATTTCCCCATCAACGCAAATTTCTCTGAAACCTTCTCAGTTTCATGCATCTAAAGGTTTCTCATAGAAGTCTCTGATATCCTCATAGCCCTGCTCAGTAAGCTGCTGTTTCTGGAACTTCTTGTTCTTAGCCATGCGAACTGTGAGAACGTTCTTACCTGCTGCTCTCTCTTTCTGTGCCTCAGAAATAATCTCAGCAAGTCTCTCTCCCTTGATGCCTTTCTCAATAAGGAAAGCAATCTTATCGCTCTCTCCCGGAATCTTGAAGCCTTCATCCATCATGATCATGATGATACGCTCAAAACCAATTGAGAATCCGCAAGCCGGAGTATCCTGGCCAAGGAACTTACCAACCATCTTATCATAACGTCCGCCACCGCCGCAGCTTCCGCCGTACTGAGGCATAGCAACCTCGAAGATAGTTCCTGTATAATAGCTCATTCCTCTTACAAGTGTAGGATCAAATTCCATCTCAAACTGAGCTGTCTTGGTAGCATCTACACTGCTGATGATCTCATTGAGGTTGTCTCTTGTGTCAGCGTCAAGGAAACCTCCAATCTTATCAGCAATAACCTTGATACCCTCAAGATTCTGCTTACCTTCTGCTGCCTTGAAAAGATCCAGGTACTTATCAACGCTTGCCTGATCATAGCCCTGCTTAACAAGTGTCTCTGCCACGCCATCGATACCAATCTTATCCATCTTATCAAGAGTAATAAATACGTTATCGTATTCTTCCTCAGGGAATCCACTGTATGCAGCCATTGCCTTAAGCATTCTTCTGTCGTTGATACGGATCTTGAAATCCTTGAAGCCAAGTCTTCCAAGAGTTGTAGTTGTAGCCAGAATAAGCTCAATCTCAGCAAGATTTGAAGCCTCGCCCAAAATATCTATGTCGCACTGCATGAACTGGCGATATCTTCCCTTCTGAGGCTTGTCAGCTCTCCATACATTGCCCATCTGAAGCGCCTTGAATGGAGCAGGAAGCTCATTAGCGTGATTAGCATAGAAACGAACAAGGGGAACAGTCAGGTCATAACGAAGTCCTGAATCTGTAAGGTCGTTCTCTTCCTTGGCTGTCTCAAGGTTAAGCTTCTCTCCTCTCTTCATTACTTTGAAGATAAGCTTCTCATTCTCGCCGCCCTGCTTGCTGTTAAGATTAGCAAGAGACTCGACAGCAGGTGTTTCGATTGATGTAAATCCAAATTCTGCATAGGTCTTCTTGATAATGCCAATGCAATAATCCCTCAGCTGCATTTCTGAGGGCAAAATATCCTTCATACCAGTAACAGGTTTCTTAATTAAAGCCATATAATACCATCCTTACCTTATAAAAATTCAAATCTAATCATACACTCAAGCGCACTTTATTGCAATGCTAAAAGAAAGCGTTATCCGTTGTGCTCGCGAAGGAACTGAACGAATTGATCGCGCGGCATCGGACGTGCATAGAAGAACCCCTGAATGTGGTCGCATCCCAGTTTAATCAACTGGCGCGCCTGTTCACCGGTTTCTACGCCCTCTGCCACAATTTCTTTTCCGAGGGATTTAATGATCTTAATAAGATTAATCATTACCATATAAGAAGTTTCAGACTCAAATGCAGACTGAATTATGCTCTTATCAAGTTTGAACAGCTCCACAGGCATGGCTGCCACTCTGACGAGGTTTGAATAGCCTGTTCCGAAATCATCCATGGAAAAAGACATACCTATATCCATAAGTTTTCTAACATTCTCATCCATTACAGCTGTAATGCCCTGTTCATAGGTCTCGGTAATCTCAAAGTTAATCTCAGAAGGTTTTACCTTGAACTTATTAAGAGTTCCCATTACACTCTCAGCCAGATTGGTTTGTATGCAATCAACAACCGACAGGTTAACCTCTGTGTATTCAAGTCCGTACTTTCTGACATCTGTCTCTGCCAGCATCTCGCAGACCGCAGACAGAACATACCTGTCTATAGCGAGAATTGTTCCATTTCTTTCAGCTATCGGCATAAATATAGCAGGAGAAATATAGCCTAGCTGAGGGTCTTTTAACCTAAGCAAAGCTTCACAGGAAGAGAACTTGCCTGTAACAGGCGAATATATCGGCTGGTAAAAAACATCCAGAAGTCCGTCCTCCAATGCATGCTTAACAATGCCATCAATCTTCTTGTCGTGTTCAACCACCTTAAGATTAATGTCAGATATACGCACAATATCTCTGTTCTGCTTGCCAAGTGCTTTATCGAGAACTGCTTTTACTTCATGGAATCTCTCAAGACTGTCTACCTCATCAGGAAAGGCTATGGCATATGGAGTTTCAAACAGCTTGATTTCTTCTTCGCCAACCTTCCAGCTTTCCTTGAAGCGCTTCCTTATCTGTTCTGCCGTCTTATCTATTATTGTTTCTTCTGCCGTAACTCCCGGGAAAAGAATTACAAAATCCTCCATATAAGGATAGTAAATCGTTCCATCTGGGCTAAAGCCCTTAAGATATTCCGTAATCTGTTCCAAAAGCTCGGAAGAAAATTCCGGGGATTTTTCTCCCATAGTTACCACAAGTCTGTCAATGTGGATGCCAAAGATCGTAAACTCTTTTTTCTGCAGTATATTTGTGGATATTGAGAAGTCCATGGCATTTCTGGTGGCCGCCCCCGACATTCTATCCACAAACTCACTTGGATTTTGGAATGTATAAACACACAAAAGAAGTGCCAAAGAAACGCTAAATTCAAATATAGAGCTGGATTTTGTGACAATTCTTATAGGCACAGCCAGCAGCATCAGCACGTAGTATATCCATAGCGCGCAGGCTTTTTCAGTACTAAGAGATTTGGTGTATTTTATCAAAAGATATGTAGCAAAAATAAAGTACAGATCCGAGCCGATATAAACGGTGGCTCCCTGTGGATATATGTATTTAAGATTTCCTTCTTCGGTAAAATAGAAAAAGAATTCCGTAAAATATCCGATTATAAACAAAGATAATGAATATACGGTAGGTACAATAATTACAGCTTTTTTCAGAATCGTATTGGTATTAATCTGGAATATGCTCATTACATAGTTTATAGACAGATAAGGAAGAAGATACGCAAACATCTTTTCAGCTATGACCAGATAGCAGTTTCCATCATAACCTATCACCGTCTTAAATACGTCACTGTAAAGATATGCATTATGAAGAAGTCCCATAAGATTGAGCATGAATGCATCAAAAATCATGGCACCAAAAATATGCCCCTGCTTATTGTATACTTTTTCTTCAGACGCATGAATAAGATACGTCACCAGAATAAGTACAAGAGACGCGATGGAAAAACACGTATTATAAGTTTGAGGGTTAGTAAGAAGTTCCATTAAGTCACCCTTCCTCAAAATATGCATCTATAAACTTAACGTAGGAACTGTCCTTCATTGGTTCACCCATGTAATCACCAATAAGGAAATCGCAGCCAAGCTCCTCCGCCATTTTCTTATCATCCTCATTCTCAATATCTGTTGCGCCCACAAAAATGCTGACATCATGGAAAAGATTTACGATTCCCTCTGCCACAATTTTCATCTTGTCTGAAGCTGCAGCCATTCGCAGCACGGAAGTATCAAGATTTACCTGCAGAACAGGCAGAGAAAGGATTCTATCCAGATCTCCGTAGCCGCTTCCGAATTTATCTACAATAATATAGCTGTTCATTTCTCCCATGAGCTTTAAGTTGTGCTCTGCTATCTTGTTCATGGTAGTAAGAGTTGTTTCTGTAAGTTTAAGACTTATCCAGGAAGCATCCGCTTTCTCTTCCCTGAGTATTTTCTTCATTCTTCTAACAAAATCATTTCTCGATATTTCTCCCTGAGAAAGACCTACGATAGCCCTGTATTTTCCCTTTTTGTCTCCGCCATTCCAGAAAGACAACGCTCTGCAAGCCCTTCTATAGACATATTCATCCACATCAAGAAGCGCCTGAGTAGCCTTTACATCAGGAATATTCTTACGAAGATCCACTTCGTTTCCATTTTCATCCAGCGGAAAATAAATAACATCTGCGCTGTAGTTTATTCTGTATACCTTAGACAGCATAGGCTGATACTTGATAACAGAGGCCTTCTTATCAAGACTGATTCTGGCCAGATGATCATAATCTCTGGCCTTTTTAAGTTCTTTGAACTCAACGCTGTCTATATCAACAATTGTACTTTTATTTGATGCAATATCCTCCGTAACAATATCGATCTTATTCATAAGCTCAGCGGTTGTTTCATAATTGTTCGGATACTTTATAAGGAAGCAATGGACTTCCACCCTGATTGCCATTCCGGCGCTGTTCCATGGCTCTTTAAGCCTTTCAGCAATCCTCTCAAGTAATAGCTTTATCTTTTCATCATTCTTGCTGTGTATAGTCACAGCAAAAACGTACTCGCCATACCTGTATGCATAGCTACGCAGCTTATACTCAGTCATGCCGACATTTTTAAGATACTTGGCAATAAGTCTTACAACGCCCTGGGCTTGCTTATAGCCGATTTCTGAACTCAGAGCGCCAATATTATCAATGGTTACAAAGATTGTGCTATGGGGTTCTTTTCTTTTTATCTTGAGATCAAGTCCCTCCAAAAATGCCTTTCTATTGAGCATATTAAGGCCATCATCTACCATTTCACTTGGGTTCTGAAGTGTGATAAATACAAGGGTTGCACTGACTGTATTGCAGAAGTTTTCGATAAGCAGTGTTGGGAAAAAGAACTGAAGACATATGCCCACAAATATAAACACAACGTAAGAAGCTATGAACATTCTCGTCCTGAATCTCATGAGCTTATTGTACCTAAGCATCAGAATAACCCCGGCGCTTATGTAATACACGGCAATGACATAGTAAATCCCGATAAATGTTCCTCTATGATATAGACCGTCCTTGGAATAATAGAAAAGAATCGGTACAAACCAGTTGATCACAACGCATGTGGCACCCACCAGGTATCCAAATGCAACAAGCATAAAGTTTTTGATTTCTCTGAAGTTCACATAGATGTCAAGAACAGACATGACATAAAGCATGTAAGATGTAGCAGAAAACAAATGAGCAAGATAATAGACGGATCCAAATGCCTTTTCCGCATAAGGATACCAGACAGTATCAAAAGGATGCATTTGAAGATATGTCTCAAATCGCTCAGCTGCCGTAGCTATAAAAATCGCAAAAACAAGAAGGCCATAAGCTTTCTGTCTGTAGGCAGGAACCGACCTTCTAGACATAGTAGTTACAGCTATAGTCGCAACTATACACAAAGCGCAGATGTCAAAGTAGTAATTATACTGCATGCGCTAGCCTCCAGCTAGATTAATCAAAGCCACTTAAGCGGGTTACTGATCACTTTGGCCTTGCTCATAAAGTCATCCAAATTCCCCTTCAGGTACTCCTCCAGTCCAGTGACTTCCTCAGCTGAATAACCGTTTTGACTGATTATTTTGCAATCTGGAAGAAGGCCTTCTGCTATTTCAGGGCCATTCTTTCCATTCCTTTCGAACTTAATGCGTACTATCTTTCTGCCGGATTTGTCCGGAACTATTGCAGAATATGTCATTGTCATATTACCGTCAGCCATGTTCTGCTCCCCTCAACTAAAAACAAAAAGTGTTACCGAAAGTGCAAACTTTCGATAACACTATTATACATAAATTTATGCAATATTGATACTAAATTGTGTATTAAATCGTACCTCTCTTAATTCACAGGCTTTTCCGTCTATAAACTGCGGCCATTCCTGTAAATACAGGTGCTGCCTGTCATTTTCATAAAGAGGAGCAATTACAATCTTTGCATCAAGGCTTGTATCCGTATATCTCTTAAGGCCAAGTTCCCAAAGCTGTCCTGTGTAGAATGTGTCTGTAGCTATCTCATCACCTATGATAAACTTTGCTCCATCTCCCACAAAATCCACATGCATAAAGACTTCATTTGCATTTGCAGGAATATCTTTTACCGAAATGTTATAGCTGGCCTTTCCGTCTTCATCGTCGTTTCTTGTAAAGCTAGCCTTAGCACTAACAGTAAATACTTCATTACTCTCATAGATGGCAAAAGAATCCGATGTTCCATATTCGCCTACGTTTCCGGCAACTTTTTTGCACTGGAAGTTATTAAGAGTTCCTGCTATCTCAGGATAAGCCCTGAAAACAAGACTAGAATCAGTCTCTGTTTCAAAGAGGAAAGTTACCTTTCCATCAGCATCCGTAACTGCCTCTGCCGCCGCTATTACCAGATGTTCTTTTCCACCTATTACTACCTTGGATGAGTGAACCGCCTCTTCTCTGTTAAGAATAATGATCTTATTTCCATCGAGATCACCCTTAACATCCATGGACACTTCTCTGTCTGTATCAGTATAGAATACATAAGCATCATGGTGCTCTCCGTCCACGTCATGAAGGATGCAGATTGGAGTTGCGTCAATTGTGAGAAGCGCCTTACTGCCTACTTCCATGTTGAATGGGTAAAAGAAAAAGTCACCGTCTGCTACGTCACGCCTTGCAAAGCTTGCAAGCTTTGTTTTTCCGTCCTCAGCAAAAGCTGTAAGCTCTACGTCCTTATGAAGCGCCATCTCATATCTTCTCTGATAATTATTTACAAAAAGATATCCGCTGGCATATTCATTGCCCTTTGCGTCGGTTTTTTTCTTGTATCTGACTGAAGTTCTAAGATCTGTCAGATTATCGGGTTTAAGAGGATTTCCAGGCTGCTCTGTATAAGCCATATCGCAGAGATCATTGCCAAAATTGTGGATAAAGGTTGATATCAGTCGTACCTCTCTGTAGGTATCCTCCATCTGGCCAAACTCACGAAGTGGGGCATTAAAGTCATAGGAGTACTCAGGAAGATCGTTTGGATATCCTGTTGATGTGCATTCCTGAAGAGTCGTAAGTTTTCCTTTTGGATTTGTACCGCCGTGATACATATAGTATCCAAGGAGATTAGCGCCGCATCCAAGCTTGGTCATAGTCATTGCCGCAGTATCAAGTCCTGTAGCAATGGGTCTTCTGTGATGTGTAACCTGAACACCGCCACCAAGTTCCGCTGTAAGGAATGGGAATTTGTTCATATCAAAGGTGATTCCCACTCCAAGGCCATGGTCAGAGCCTATATTGTGATCGTTTCTTTCTCTTGTAAAAATGTAGTTTCCGCTGGGCTCAATTTCAGTAAATCTCTGATCCCATGGAGCCTCGCAGTAGCCTCCCATAACAGGAAGCATTCCACCGGTAACAGCTCCTCCCCAGCCTGTTGCTGTATATATCGGAGTAATAAAGCCAATCTCCTGGGCCATAGCCTTAAGGGTTCTCATATGTTCCTCACCCTCTTCTCCGCCAAGTCCGCCGCAATGGCCATACTCATTTTCAATCTGAATTCCTATAATAGGACCGTCGTCCTTAATGAAAAAGCCCTTGGCCTGCTCGTAGGTCTTTTCGTAGAAGTTTCTTACATGCTCAAGATACTGAGGTGCATTTGTTCTTAACTCATAGCCCTTATCCTTAGCATCTTCTAAAAGCCAATCCGGGAAGCCTCCATTTCTTGCCTCTCCATGTGCCCAGGGTCCAATTCGCAGAATGCTGTACATTCCGACTTTTTTAACTGTTTCAAGGAAATCTCTAAGGCATCTGTCCCCGGTAAAATCAAACTCTCCCCTGATTTCTTCGTGATGAATCCAGATAACATAGAGAGAAACAATATCTATGCCTCCGGCCTTCATTTTGCACAGTTCTTCTTCCCAGTTCTTCTTGGGATATCTGCTAAAATGCATTTCTCCCATCATAGGAAACCATCTTTTTCCATCCACAAGAAGACTTACGTTATCGTATCCTACCTCTGACTTAGAAGTTATTTTCATTACTCTTTCTCCTCACTACCCTTAAACAAGACACGTGGGCGGTGATACTTTCTTATCATCGCCCACCATTATCATTTCGTACTCTCTTTTAATATCAACTCATAGTTTCTAAGCATCTTACTCTGTACATTCTCGCCGTCGATTATAGCAAGCAGTGTTCTTGCTGCCTCAGCCCCAAGGTTTCTGTCATTAAAATTAAGAGATGTAACAGAAGGAACTGTGCTATCAAGAAGAGAGCTGTTATAAAAAGATGCGATTCTCAGATCTTCGGGAATCTTAATGTGTTCATCCCTGCATCTTGCTATTACTTCTCCTGCGATGCTGTCGTCCATACAGATAACACCATCTATATTCTTCTTGAGAAGATCCTTGATGATTCCGCCTATCTTGATATTATTCTCAACATCAAGATATATCAGATTCTGATTGATCTCTATAGCCATTTCCTCAAAGGCTGCCACAAATCCCTGGTACCTGGTCTGCGTAATATAATGATTAGTCGAGCCGCCTATAAGAGCAAGTTTGCGAAGCCCCTTAGCCAAAAGAATAGAAGTCAGCTCTTTGCATGCATCAAAATTGTCGTTATCTACCGTTACAATGTCAGGATCGTTAGTTTTTCCTATCGCAACAAAAGGAACTCCCGACTCCTTAAGGTACTCCGCAGGCGCGTCGTTAACCATAGTCCTTGTAAGAATGACTCCGTCAACCTTATGGTTTTCGATTATTCTTTTCAGACCGGATAAATCGCCTCCTGCAATAAGAGAAACAACGATGTCATATCCAAAACTGGATGTGATCTCACTCATACCGATCATGCACCTTTGAAAAAAAGGAAGATCCACTGCGTTGTAATCGTCAGGCCAGACAACCCCGATATTGAACGTTCTCTGCTGCGCAAGAGCTCTCGCCATAACATTCGGCCTGTAATTATGCTTTTCTATAAACTCCATGACCTTGGCTTTGGTTTCATTTCCTACCCTGCCTTTTCCCGAAATAGCTCTGGAAACAGTAGTCTTGGAAATACCCAATGCTTTGGCCACATCGTCTATGGTAATTTTCTCGTCAGCCATTACCGTAACCCCAATCAACAAATTGTTATACCGAACATCAGCCCTTTACAGCACCACCTGTAACACCTTCTACATAGTACTTCTGAAGGAACATGAACAGAAGTGTAATAGGAACAGCAACTACAATTCCGCCAGCGCAGAATCTTGTGAAATATCCCTGATAGTCTCCAACAACCATCCATCTCTGCATGGCAACAGCTACGTTGTAGCTTGCATCGTGACCAAAAGCGATATAAGAAGCAAATACGTAATCACACCAAGGTCCCATGAACGCAACAAGGGCTGTGTAGATGATAATTGGCTTAGCCATAGGAATGATCATCTGGAAAAATACTCTTGCTCTGGAAGCGCCATCAATTCTTGCTGCTTCGTCAAGAGCCTTTGGAATAGTATCAAAATATCCCTTGCATACGTAGTAACCCATACCTGAGCTTGCAATATACACAAGGATAAGTCCAGGTACAGCACCTGCCTGAGTAAGCCCAAGCTGTTTGAGCAGGAAGTACAAGCAGATCATTGTAAGGAATCCAGGGAACATTCCAAGAACCAGCCAGAATCTCATGAGGAAGGTTCTTCCTGTAAAGCGCATACGTGAAAGAGCATAGCTTACACATAATACGATACATGTGTTAATGAATGATGCCGCAAATGAAATGATCAGTGTATTAAGATACCATTTTGGATAGTTGTTCTCACCATTAAACAGGAACTTGTAGTTATCAAGTGAGAATGTATGGGGAATAATATAATCTACTACTCCGCCGTATTCTATAGCTGGGTCAAAAGACCTAAAGCTCGCCATAAGAAGTCCAAAATATGGGAACAACCAGATAATGCTTATAATAATGAGTAGCACATATGTAATAGCATTTCCGATAGCTCTTTTTCTTTTCATAGAACCTGGATTTGTATTATTAGCCATTATTGGAAGCCCTCCTCATCTTTTACTGAAGGTAATAAGTTATAAACCACAAGGCTTATGCCGGCTGTAACAATGAATACCATGATACCTATTACAGCAGCCATACGATAGTTGGTATCGTTAATTGTCATCTTATATAGCCATGTGATAAGAAGGTCCGTACGTCCTGCTCCTCCAACAAGGTTTCCTGTCTTAGGCTGTCCCTGTGTAAGAAGGAATATTACGTTAAAGTTATTAAGGTTACCTGTGTACTGTGTAAGAAGGAATGGTCCTGTTACAAACAGCATGTAAGGTAATGTAATGTGAAGGAACATCTGCCATGAAGTTGCACCGTCAATACGTGCACTCTCGTAGAGATCTTCCGGAATATTCATAAGAAGTCCTGTTGCAATAAGCATCATGTAAGGAATACCGATCCAGATGTTTACTACAATAATTGTAATCTTTGCAAGAGTAGGATTAACCCAGAACTGAATTGCCTGATCAATCAATCCCCATTTCAAAAGATATCCATTGATAAGTCCATCATTTGCAAAGAGTTTAGATACATAAAGGAGTGATACAAACTGTGGTACAGCAATTGTTACAACAAGGATTGTTCTCCACAGCTTTTTAAACTTGATTCCCTTTTTGTTAATAAGCATTGCAACTGCAATACCAAGGAAATAGTCAATGAATGTAGCAAAAAATGCCCATACCAATGTCCAGGTAAGGACAGTAACGAAAGTTCCACCAAAGCCTGCTGTTCCAAATGAGAACAGATCATGGAAGTTTTCTACTCCCACCCAGGTAAACAGATTTGATGGTGGCTGATGGTTGGCATCATAATTGGTAAATGCCACGCAGATCATAAATACAATCGGAAGTACTGTAAATACAAATACTCCTGTAACAGGAAGCGCAAGCAGCGTCTTGTCAAAATTTGAATCAAAAAGAGACTTAAAGTCATCACCATTTGTAGGAAGCTTTCTTCCATCCCTCAGAATAATCTGTTCAGTACGGCTGACTCTGACATTTATTCTCCAAACAGCTATAAACGCAACTACAGCAAAAAGTGCAAGAAGTCCGAAAAGCAAGATCAAAAAGCTGTTGTCACCATAAACTGTTTTTCTGCCCTGCTTGGTTGTAGCTATCGTGCCGAGAGTTCCAAGCTTGGACAGGTAAGTCCATCCAAATGAAAAGATAAAATATAAAAGTCCTGCTTCTACGGCAAGAAGTGTCAATCCTCTAAGCCACAATCCACGAAGCAGAGAACCAAAACCAAAAATCATAAATGAGATTCTTGTCTTAAAATCTCCCTCTTTAAATGTCAGTCCTATTTCCTTCAGGTCATTCCCCAGGACGCTAAAGAACTGTGCTAACGCATTTTTCCTTTTCTGGCCTTTATTAGTTTTAGCCATACCGCTTCCTCCAAGTTTTCTTTACATTAATTCTTCCGGCAAAGACTCTATCTCTGCCGGAAGAACACAAGGTACTAAATAAATGATACTGATATCACTTATAAATAATTATTTTGCATATGACTCAAGGTCAGCCTGATATGCTTCAAGAGCTGCTTTAAGATCATCATCAGAAGCCTTCTGGAATGCATCCTTAACGTCGCCTGCAAGTGACTCAGCACGTGACCAGTAATCTCCAGGATAGTTGCCCTGTGGGATTGTGTATGCGAACTGCTCTGCAAGAGCTGAAAGAGCTTCGTTAGCCTTAACTTCGCTTGATGCCTGTGCATTTAAGTTAGATGGGCCCCACTCAACAGCCTTGAATCTTGCAAGCTGTACTTCCTCGCTTGTGAGGTAGTATGCAAGGTCATCACAGATCTGAAGCTTATCTTCGTCTTCCTGAGGCTTAACACCAAGGAGCTTGCATCCGTTGAATCCGCTCATCTGATATGTCTGTCCGTCAGAACCTGTGAATGTAGGAAGCTTAGCGCAAGCGTAGTTGTCGCCAAGAACTTCTTTAACTGTACCAGCATCCCATGTTCCATCGATGATAGCTGCATAGTTAACAGCATCGCCAGCTGATGAACCAGCCTGGTAAGCTGAAGAAGAAGCAACCTCGATCATCTCCTTAAGAGCTACAAGACCCTTATCTGAAGCATAGTCTACGTTACACTTTGTGAAGTTACCATCTGGATCTGTGTCGTATGTAAGCTCACAGCCTGTTCCAAAGAAGAATGCTACCTGATACCAACCTGTCATATCAATGTAGAAGTTCTTGCCAGCTGCTTCGCACTGCTCAAGGATACCCTCAAGAGTAGAAGGATCTGTTACAACGCTCTTATCATAGTAAAGGAAATATCCGTTATCAGCTGTCATAGGATAAGCGTAAAGTGTTCCGCCAACCTTACCGGCCTCAACAACACCTGCTGAGTTAGCAGCCTCAACGTCTGCAAGGAAATCTGGATTAACTTCCTCAAGAGCGCCTGCTGTTACAAGTCTTGTAAGCTGATCCTGTGCGAACCCGAATACATCAGCACCTGCTGTTACGTCTGTGATCATGTTACCAGCTGCATCGCCCTCACCTACTGGCTCAACTGTGAAGTTAACACCAGCGTACTGAGGATATGCTGTCTTAAAGTTCTCAATCTGCTCGTTTGTGAAGTCTACAACGTTCTCAGCAACCCAAACCTTAACTTCCTTACCATCATAAGCTGCTGGATCAACGTTAGCTGCTTCCTCTGCAACAGTCTCAGCAACTTCCTGAACTGCTGATGCTGCATCTGCAGCTGTCTCTGATACTGTCTCAGCTGTGTCTGTTACAGTCTCTGCTGCGTCTGAGCCGCATCCAACTAAAAGTGAAGCGCCCATAGCAGCTGTTAATAAAACAGATACCAATTTCTTTTTCATTTTTCTTCCTCCAATAAGTAAAATGTTTACATGGCCCAAAAAACGTTTTCCGAAGCCATTTTTTCCGTTGCGCATCGCGCAATCGGTTGCTCTATAAAAAAGTTTATGCTTTGTGCATTTTTTTGTCAATAAAGCACTTTGTATGATAAAACATATATGTTTTTATACAAAGTGCACATTGACTTTTCTTTCGGAAACGTTTACGGTTACGTTTCCGGTAACGTTTTGCGCAATCGGTGTCACATTCAATATAGCGCATTTGCCTTATCTTCATAGCGATTAGTTTCCATGTTTATAATTTCTGCGCAACAAGGAAAATCTAGCATTTCTTACGAAAATAGCTTCCCTCCTGAATCACAAATCCCTGATGAATAAAGTCCATAAGTTTCCCAAGGAGTTGTGGAAATGAAATATCAATTTCATCTCTTTGGAGCTGTTCCATGATCTGAGAGGAGGAAATCGGTATTATATCTATGCATTCCAGTATCCTTTCATCCATGCTCTTTTCTTCCTCTCGGCCCTGTTTGTCGCACTCTGACAGACAATCAGCTTTATTCACAGCTTTATCTGCTGTTTTCTGTTTCTTAACATCCCATATTCTCTCCAGTACATCCTCAACACCGATTGCGACGCCTGCCCCCTGACTGATCAGAAGATTGCAACCATCACTTAGTCTGTCTGTCACTCTTCCCGGAACAGCCAGTACTTCTCTGCCCTGTTCCAGCGCTGTATCCACTGTAATCTGCGTACCCGACTTTTCTCTTGCCTCGATAACAAGAACAACATCCGCTAGTCCACTGATAATGCGATTTCTCATTGGAAAGAACGCTGCTTTGGGAAAAGTTCCCGGCGGAAACTCAGAAATAACACCACCACAGGCGCAAAGATCATTATAAACATCGAGATTTTCCTCGGGATAGCAGACGTCAACGCCGCTACCAACGATTCCAAAAGATCTCCCTCCTGCTGCAAGGGCTGCCTTCTGGCTGATTCCATCAACACCTCTTGCCATTCCGCTTATAACCTGAACTCCAGCAAGGGCCAAACCTCTACCAAAGCTCCTCGCCATATATCTTCCGTACTCAGAACACATTCTCGCTCCAATTATTGCAACAGACGGCTTTTCCGGGTCCGGGAGCTGTCCTTTTACATACAGTGCAAAGGGCGGATCCGGAATATTCTTAAGCTTTTCCGGAAATCTTTCATCTATTCTTGAGATAAAAGAAATATTCTTTTTGGCTAATTTTGCTGCTTCCTTTTCAAAATCCCAGCATCTTCGGTACTGCTCCAGGCTTTTTATCTGCTTTTCAGTCAGAATTCCTTTGAATTCTTTCGAATTAGCCTCATAGATTTCCCTACAGGTCATTCCATTACAAAGAAGCTTATCAATGCTCCTATTGCCAAGTCCCGGAATACTAAACAGCCAGTGGGCATATTCATTCTCAGTAATATTATTAATATCTGTCATTTAAAATCCTTTCGATCATTCCTCATTCTGATTCCAGTATTTGCCATCAGTCATTCTGTATCCAACAGCCTCCATAAGATGAATTTCTTTTATATCCGGTGACTCATCTATATCCGCTATAGTCCTTGCCACGCGCAAAATCTTATGGTAGGCTCTTGCACTTAGCTCCATAGTACAAAAAGCATTTTCAAGAAAACTTTCTTCTCTGATACCAAGGCGGCAGTACTTCTTGATATCCGACGGTGTCATCTCGGAATTAAAGCGAATTTCAGTACCTTTAAAGCGCTCCTCCTGTGCTCTCCTTGCCTTCATTACCCTCTCTCTTATAGTCCTGCTGGATTCATTTATTCTCTTTGTTTTCTCCGTAAGATCAGCTATATCTACTCTCGGAGCCTCAACGCAAATATCTATTCTATCCAGAATAGGTCCGGAGATATGTCCCAGATAGCGTCTTATCTCATTTGGCGTACATTTGCACCTGTTCCTGTCCGGATAATACCCGCAGGGGCAAGGATTTAAAGCTCCTACCAATTGGAAATCGGAAGGATACGTAAATTTCCCTTTGGTCCTGACAATATTTACTTTTCTATCCTCTATGGGTTGTCGCAAAAGATCTAACTTTGCTCTTGGAAATTCCGGCATTTCATCCAGAAAAAGAACTCCTCTGTGAGCCATGGATATGACTCCGGGATGAGGAATATTGCCTCCCCCTGTAAGGGCAGTTTCGGTAATTAGATGATGAGGACTCATAAATGGTCTTCTTGTTATGAGTGCATCATTTTCTCCAAGCATTCCTGCTACTGAATATATGGTTGATACTTCCAGACTTTCTTTTAAGGATAAGGGCGGCAGAATTGTAGGAATTCGCTTAGCCACCATACTCTTTCCTGCTCCCGGCGGTCCCACGATCAAAATGTGATGAAAGCCTGCTGCCGCTATTTCTACAGCTCTTTTAACTGCTGCCTGTCCGTTGATATCAGCAAAATCCAGATTTGTTTCATCGTACTCGCTCTTTCTGAAAAGTTCCTGAATATCAACCGTTGTAGGACTAATAAGTTTATCCCGTTCTTCGTCTGATGCGCACAGATAAGCAACCGCTTCCTGTAAAGACGAAACTCCGATGACCTTTATGCCATCAATTACTGCCCCTTCTCTTGCACATTCTTTTGGCAAAAGAACTGTCTCAAAGCCTGTTTCCCTGGCTTTTATTACAATGGGCAGAATTCCGTTAACCCGCTTAACTTCTCCGTCAAGCCCCAGTTCTCCCAGCACCATGACCTTATCAAGTCTTTTTTCATCTATCTCTCCCATGGCCGTCAGTATTCCGATTGCTACCGGAAGGTCAACTATGACGCCTTCTTTTTTGATATCTGCCGGGGAAAGATTTATTGTAATCTTGGATGCCGGGATCTTATAGCCCATGTTTTTCAGAGCTACTCGAACTCGTTCTCCGGCCTCCCTGACTTCGCCGCTCATAAAGCCAACCATATTAAATCCGGGAAGTCCATCCGACACGTCAACTTCCACCTGCATCAGGTAGGAAGAAATGCCATGGACAGCTCCCGAAACAATTGAACTGAACATAAAAACCTCTTTCTTAATTCCTAATATTTCGCATAGACAATTTGCGCAAAAAAATCGACCTGCCAATCATATAACAGGTCGATTCAAAAAGTCTTTGCGATTTTCTTAAGATTTCTTTAAGATTTTATGTATGTCGTTTTATTGTTATTCTTTTGCTGTATTATCATAAATCAGCTATATATTTTTCCTTACCAACTCACCTTAACATCTTCATCTGCATAGTATCAGGATCCTGTGCAAACTGAATTGCCATTTCCCTTGATATCTTCTGAGCCCTGTATAGCTCAAGGATAGCATCGTCCATGGAGATCATTCCAAGTTTTCTGTTAGTCTGCATTACAGTCAACAGCTGATGAGATTTACCTTCTCTGATAAGATTACGTACTGCACTGTTAACATGAAGAACCTCAAAGGCTGCAATTCTGGATACACCATCACTGGCAGGAATAAGCTGCTGAGAAATAACTGCTTCCAAAACACTGGCCAGCTGGATTCTGATCTGTTGCTGCTGATGTGAAGGAAATACATCAATAAGTCTGTCCACAGTATTGCTGGCTCCGATAGTATGAACCGTTGAAAGAACCAGGTGTCCTGTCTCAGCTGCGGTTATGGCAGTACTGATGGTTTCCAGGTCTCTCATTTCTCCAACCAGGATAACATCCGGGTCTTCACGAAGTGCTGCTCTTAATGCATTGGCATAAGAATTTGAGTCAGTGCCTATCTCTCTCTGGTTTACAATAGACATCCTATGCTGATAGGTAAACTCAATAGGATCTTCCAGGGTAATAACATGGGCTTCCCTGTTATTGTTGATCATATCAATTATTGATGCCAGTGTTGTGGACTTACCACTTCCTGTGGGTCCGGTAACAAGCACCAGTCCACGTTTCTTTTTGTAAAGATCGCAGACCTCTCCGGGAATACCAAGACTTTCAGCCGAAGGAATATCCGAAGCTACAACTCTGAAAGCCATAGCCACAGAACCTCTTTGTTTGAATACATTCAGCCTGTATCTTCCGACTCCGGGAATAGCAAAAGACATATCGTGTTGTCCGTTTTCTTCCAGCTTTTCAAGCTGTTTGTCAGACATTATATCCTGTGCAATAGCCCAGGTGTCCGGAGGCAACATTTTCTGAAAACTGTCCATAGCAATAAGCTTGCCGTTAAGTCTCATTTTGGGTGGCAGACCTACAGTAACATGTACGTCGGACGCCCCCTTATCTTTTGCTTCTCTAAGGATATCTTCAATAATTGACATGCTATGTCTCCTTCATAACAGTAAATTTTATGACGGTATTACATTAATTATGAGACCTATTGCAAAAAAAATCAAATCATGTAAGTTCATCCAAAGTATTGCCGTAGGAAGACAAAAATTCATTTACAAAATCCAGAACTTCCGGCAGTTCCTGATAAAGACTTCTAATTGACTTTCCAGTACTCTCCTTGGCTGTTCTAAACTCTGTATTGCCAACATTAACCTCATTGATGCACTTAATAAGGGCAGAAATCTTATCTGCTGCCTTCACAAGCTTTCTGATATACTGATCCTCCTCAGTATCAGAAGGCACAAAAATATCCTCATAAACAGGCCTCATATCATCAGGAAGCTTTTCAAGAAGCTTACTGTCAGCCAGTGCTTCAACTTCTTTATAGGCGTGCTTTAAGTCAGAATTAAAATACTTAACCGGAGTAGGCATATCTCCGGTAATAATCTCAGATGCATCATGATAAAGCCCTATAAGAGCTGCTCTGTTAGCGTCAAGCTTCTTGCCGTATCTGATATTGCCGATTGTGCAGAGCGCATGGGCAATCATTGCAACCTCCATGGAATGCTCACACAGATTCTCCTGTCTTGTATTTCGCATAAGAGCCCATCTATCGATGTATTTCATCCTGGATATCAGGGCAAAAAAGTTGTAGTTCATGCTATACTCCCCTTTAACATCAGTCCATAAGTGATTCTATTTCATCTATGATTCCGCCGATATACTCGATGGTATCAATAAGCGCTGCATCAGTTGTAATGTCAACGCCTGCCATCTTGGCAAACTCGATTGGATCTACAGTACTGCCGGCTGCAAGAGTCTTTTTCCAATCTTCAACTGCAGGTGCACCAAGGCTTCTGATTCTCTTCATTACCTGCGTTGCGATAGTAAGGCTGGCACTGTAACAGTAAGAGTAAAGTCCCATGTAGTAGTGAGGCTGTCTCATCCAGGTAAGTTCGCATCCTTCTGTAAGTTCAACATCCTCGCCCCAGAATTTTTCAAGTACCCCTCTGAAGATTTCATTAAGCTTCTCGGCAGGAACGGCCTCTCCCTGATCCACAAGTTTGTATACTTCCCTCTGATAAGCTGCTTCAAGAAGGTGTGTTACAAAGTTGTGGTAGTAAGTATTAGCAATCTGAGCTGAAAGAACCCATCTTCTGAATCTCTTGTCATCCTTATTGGTTTCCTTGAGATATTCAGCCATAAGAAGTTCGTTAATTGTAGACGGAGCTTCAACCACATATGTTGAAACATTATTGTTGTAATAGTTCTGAGCATCTCCACAGGCTTTAAAGTGTCCTGCATGTCCGAGCTCATGAGCCAGTGTAAAGACATCGCTCATTCTTTCATTCCAGGACAAAAGAATAAATGAACCCTTTCTGTAAGGGCTGGCGCAGAAGCCACCTGTGGATTTACCGACATTCTGTGCAAAGTCAATCCATCTCTTTTCATAGGCCTCTTTTAACATATCCTGATAATCAGCGCCCATAATTGAAAGGCCATCAAGAATATATTTCTTGGACTCTTCTATTGTAACCTTCGGATCATATTCCGGATCCAAAGCAATCTTAAGATCCGCATAAGTCATCTTATCAAGACCATTTGCCTTTTTGAGAAGCCTTGCATACTTTCTCATATGAGGAGCAAGTTTCTCCATGATAAGATCTATCTGGCGATCATACATTCCTCTGGTGACCTTCTGGTCAAATAAAAGATAATCAAAAACGCTGTCATATTTTCCAAGCTTGGATAATATCTTTTCTGTGCGGACTGTTGCGCCATACTCAGCAGCTGTTGTGTACATATAGTCTCTTAATTTACTGGAGAATGCTGTAAACGCTGCTCTGCGCACATCTGTATCTTTTTCGTATTCATAGTTATCCTCAAAAAGAGAATAGCCCAGAGGGTGCTTTTCTCCCTTCACTTCAAAGTCAGGGAATTTCATATCTGCAAGCTTGGTCTGCTCATACATTCTATAAGGTGCTCTGAAAACCTCATTAAGAGCAACAAGCGCTGCCTCTGTCTCAGCACTCTGTCTATGAGGCTTTGCCCTGAGAATATCCTTAAGATAATTCTTGGCTATAGTTGCTGTTTCAAGCGCCTGTTCAAGCACTTCCTTGGGAGCATCAGAGATCTCACTTTCTATGAAAGAAAGTCTGCTGAAAGCTTCCATGTATTCGTTGGTAGCAATAGAGTCGATTCTCTGAAGCTCAGCATCTGTGAAATCCACAGATACGTTAAGGGATGTATAGTTTGAAACATAATCCACCAGGATCAGGAACTTCTCGTACTCCGCAAGGCAATCATTTATAGCCTTACCATTTGTCAGCTTACCCTTATATTTTTCCTCAATCTCGAAACTGATTTTGGTGCACTCATGAAGAGCCTCCATGCAGTCCTCATTTGTCTTATAAATACGTGAAGTATCCCACTTTAATTCTTCCGGAACTTCGTTTCTCTTTTTAAGTGTTTCTGCCACCTTTTTTCCTCCAATACTTTTAGATACAAATAGGCTTAGTCTCGCTAAGCCCATTCATTACACTTTAAAATCCATATAAAGCCATGTCACATGGCTTGTCTCGATGCGCGTAGGTCACTTATCCAGCAAAAAATCTGCCATAACCGTGTTGCTTACATCAAGTCCAATATCTGTCAAAGACAAATAATCTTCGTTTATCTGAAGCAATTTCTCGGACACATACTTCTCAATAATTGTACCATAAACCCGGTAAATATCCTGAGAAAAGTTCTCTTTAAAAGCGCTGATACTAACACCCTTCACAAGACGAAGGCCGAGGAACATATACTCTTCCATCTGATCCTGTAGCGACAGTTTTTGCTCATCGCGCCTTATGTCATCTTTTTTCAGATACTCGCCAAAATCAGAGGTATTCTTCCACCTGACATTGTCCACCATACTGGATGCCCCAAGTCCAAGTCCCAGGTAATTTCCTCTGGTCCAGTACACCTTGTTATGGTAGCATTCATGCTTTTCCTGTGCATAGTTAGAAATCTCGTACCTGTGGTACCCATTTTCCAAAAGAATTCTCTTGGTCTCATGATACATCCGCCTGTCAGTATCTTCATCAGGAAGATCAAGGTCCATATCATAAAATGGTGTTCCCTCTTCAACAATAAGACTGTAGGCAGATATATGCTCCGGCCCAAGAGAAAGCACCTTTTTCAGCGTCTCCATATAAGAGTCAAAGCTCTGCCCTGGGAGGGCGCTCATCACATCAACATTGATATTCGCAAATCCCGCTTTTCTTGCATTATCAAAGGTGTCAAAAAACATCTTGCTGTCATGAACTCTTCCAAGGCACCTAAGCTCCTCATCGTTAAGTGACTGGGCTCCAATGCTAATTCTGTTAATGCCGGCTGCCTTGAAAGCCTTCAGTTTATCAGACATGGCCGATGCAGGATTAGCTTCGATGCTAATTTCAGCATCCGGGCTGACGTGGAAGCTTTCGCGAATCTTTTCAAGAGTCTTGCAAATATAACTTGAATCAGGGAAAGAGGGTGTTCCCCCACCAAAAAAGATACTCTTTACCTCAAATTCGGAATTTGCTTCGGAGCAGCATTCAATTTCATGCTCAAGTGCTTTAAAATACTCCTTCTCATTATCACCACCGGGACAAAAAGATAAGAAGTCACAATAAAGACACTTTCTTACGCAGAAAGGAATATGAACATATAATGATAAATTTGTATCCCTTTCCTGCATAAACCTTCATCCTCACGTAATAACGAATTAGTCCGTATTATCCAGCTTAAGTACACTAAGGAATGCTGCCTGTGGTACTTCTACATTACCAATCTGGCGCATCTTCTTTTTACCCTCTTTCTGCTTCTCAAGAAGCTTCTTCTTACGGGAAATATCACCACCATAGCACTTAGCCAATACGTCTTTTCTGTATGCCTTAACTGTCTCTCTGGCAATTACCTTGCCACCGACAGCCGCCTGAATAGGAATCTCGAACATGTGCCTTGGAATCTCATCCTTGAGCTTTTCACACATCTTACGTCCTCTCTCATAGGCGCCTTCTTTATGCACAATAAATGAAAGAGCATCAACCTCTTCTCTGTTGATGAGAATATCAAGCTTAACAAGGTCAGACTTCTCGTAACCCTTAAGCTCATAGTCAAAGGAAGCATAGCCTCTTGATCTTGACTTGAGTGCATCAAAGAAGTCGTAAATAATTTCGTTAAGAGGAAGCTCGTATTTGAGAATTGCTCTGTTCTGCTCTATATAATCAGTACTAAGGTACTTGCCGCGTCTCTCCTGACAAAGCTGCATGATCGCGCCGACATAATCGGTTGTAACCATGATTTCACCATTAACAATAGGCTCTTCCATAAACTCAATTTCTGATGGATCAGGAAGGTTTGTTGGGTTCGTCAGGTCAAAGCATGTACCATCTGTCTTGTGAACCTTGTAAACAACAGAAGGCGCAGTTGTAACAAGATTAAGATCATACTCTCTTTCAAGTCTCTCCTGAATAACTTCCAAATGGAGAAGCCCAAGGAATCCTGCTCTGAATCCAAAGCCAAGAGCCTGTGAAGTCTCCGGCTCATAGAACAGAGAAGCATCATTAAGCTGGAGCTTTTCAAGAGCATCTCTAAGATCTGAATAATGCGCAGAGTCTGCAGGGTAAAGACCGCAATAAACCATTGGCATTACCTTCTTGTAACCCGGAAGTGCCTCAGTACATGGATTTGCAATATCAGTTACAGTATCACCAACTCTGGTATCCTGAATATTCTTGATAGAAGCGGTAAAATAGCCAACTTCGCCGGCTGATAATTCATCACTCGCAATAAATCTTCCGGGGCCAAAGAAACCAACCTCAACAACTTCTGCCTCAGCATCAGTAGCCATAAATTTAACTTTCATGCCCTTTTTGATAACACCATCACGGACACGAACAAATACGATAACACCTCTGTATGAATCGTAAATACTGTCAAAAATAAGAGCCTTAAGAGCGGCATTAGGATCCCCTGTGGGAGCAGGAATCTTATGAACAACTGCCTCAAGGACATCTTCTATTCCAATGCCGTTTTTAGCGGAAATAAGTGGTGCGTCCTGAGCCTCAATCCCGATCACATCCTCAATTTCATCCTTAACTTCCTGAGGCTGCGCGCTCGGAAGGTCAATCTTGTTGATAACAGGGAAAACATCCAGATCATGATCAAGAGCCATATACACGTTGGCCAGTGTCTGTGCCTCAACACCCTGAGTAGCATCAACTACCAAAATAGCTCCGTCGCAGGCAGCAAGGGACCTTGAAACCTCATATCCAAAGTCAACATGGCCTGGAGTATCAATCATGTTAAATGTGTATTCCTGACCATCCTTAGCCTTATAGATCATTCGAACAGCCTGAGATTTAATTGTAATTCCCCTCTCACGCTCGATGTCCATATTATCAAGGACCTGATTCTGCATTTCTCTAAGTGTAAGTACACCGGTCTTCTCAATCATTCTGTCGGCCAGAGTAGACTTACCGTGATCTATATGTGCAACTATACAAAAATTTCTAATATTCTCCTGGTTCACTTAAAATACCTCATTTATTTTTTTAGTCAGCATCCTTATAATACCATGTAAGAAACCAAAAATCTATTGACAGTATATAGATTTTATTCTAAAATATAATCCGTATGTGGCATTAACTGTCCGTGTCCGGCTTAATGCGCACACGAACATGAATTATAAACAATTTGCAAGTATATCGGAGGTAATTATGGCTAATATTAAATCCGCCAAGAAGAGAATTTTAGTTAACGAGAAGAAGGCTGCTAGAAACCAGATGATCAAGTCTGCTGTTAAGACTGAGGTTAAAAAGGTTCGCGCTGCTATCGAGGCAGGCAACAAGGAAGAGGCTGCTAAGGCACTTCTTGCAGCTACATCAGCTATCGACAAGGCTGAATCAAAGGGTGTTTTCAAGAAGAACACAGCTTCTAGAAAA
Organism: Butyrivibrio sp. VCB2006; assembly: GCF_000420945.1. GTDB lineage: Bacteria > Bacillota > Clostridia > Lachnospirales > Lachnospiraceae > Butyrivibrio. The sequence continues at coordinate 49,545 of NZ_ATVX01000001.1, read as the reverse complement.
GTTTCTCGTCTTGCTCAGGCTGTTAACAAGATGGCTTAACTTTCAGAATATAAATATGTATATTATAAAACCTCGCATCTTCTCACCGATGCGAGGTTTTTTATTATCTTAATCTTTTATAAGATCATTCTTCATTTTTGTTTCTTCTAAGTACTCTCTCTTTTACTTCCTCAAGGCTGAACTTGAATCTCTCAGAAGACATGGTAGGGTTACCCATAATGGTACGCTCTTTATACCACTCAAAAAAGTTCTTAACCGGGCTTGGAGTTACTCTGTCCATTATTATCCTATACTTGGCATAAAGTTCAGATACCTCTTCTCTTACGCCCATTACATAGTCTGAAGGATTGAGCATTATCTTTTCCCTGATAGCAGAAAATGATTTCTCCAGGGATGAACTCAGCACATCCATTCTACTACTAATGCCTGCGCCAATGCCTTCTACTCTATTACTGATACCATTGCTTATACCTTCAACTCTGTTACTTATACCTTCAACCCTGTTACTTATACCGGCTCCGATTCCTTCGATCCTATTGCCGATGCCCTCAACAGTACTACCTATACCTTCTTTAACATTCTCTCCTTTAAATGCTACCAAGGCATCAAGACGTTTTTGCATCTTTTTCATTTCTTCTTTAGCCTTATCCATATAAGCAAGGATATCGCGAAGTTCCAGAGCTGTCTTAAAGGCAATCATGAAATCGCAGCTGACAAGAGCTGTTAGCACTATCGTCGCAGTGGATACAAATCTCATTGGAAGCATCAAAAGAACTTTTTCTATAGGAAGCTGCAGGAAATGTGAAAAGACAACCGTGCATACTCCCCAGAACAAAGAAGATTCAAGACATACATAGCCTTTATAGTTAAACTTCTTGTGATCATAGGTCCAATATCTCACTTTGAAAAGAGTCTCCATGAGAACTCCGGTAAGATATTCAAGTACAGTTGCTCCGATACATCCTGCGATATAGACCAGCAAAAGATTATCATAGAATGGTTTAGATACGATCAGCATCATTGTTCCGCCGCATCCATACAAAGGCAAAAAGGGGCCTCTCATAAAGCCCCTGTTTACAAATCGTTTTTCTAAAATCGATACATAAGCTGTTTCCCAACACCATCCACAAAAACTGTAGAAAAAGAAAAGAAAAAGCCACTGTGGTGGATTATAGTTAAACATTGCTCCCCCCTGAATAAAGAATTACTGTTCCGGATTAGAGAAATCTATAACCTGATTGTCAGGTGCGTTTGTCTTCTCTACAGAAATAGCCTTAAGAACAGGGCCCTCACCCTGATATTCAGCCACATACTCTTTTACAACCTTGGCAGTTACAAGAACCCAGTCTTTTTCTACTAAAGACTTAGTGTCTTCGTATTCACAAGCAAAGCCAAGAAACTGCATATCCTGTGCGCAGCAAGTCATAGCCATTCTTCCCGGAACAAATCTGTTCTCAGGGAATTCTTCAGGCTTGAGCACCATACCCTTAAATCTAACTGTCTTGCCCTCATATCTCTCAACATGGTCTAGAGCATCAAGGTAGAACATTCCATAACCGTAGTTGTTAAGATCTATAGGGTTAGCATTAAGATCAAATGGAAGATCCTCATCAAGAGTTACATCAACCTCACCATTCTTGTCCTCAAAGATAATATCAGCCTTCTGGTTAATAGCCTTAACATTTCTCTTATAAGAAGCAAGGTCCTCAATTCCATCACATCTGTTGAAAAGAATCAGATCTGAATTACGAATCTGCTCAGCAAGAAGTGACTTCATATTATTGAAATACAGCTCAAAGCTGGAAGCATCAATAACTGTAATCTGCTGCTCAAGATTCCACATTACTGGAAGTCTCATGTTCTTGAAGTTCCACATACCGTTGTACTCAACAAGAATACGCTCTGGATTGTGCTTGGAATCAAGAGCTACAAGAGCATCAGGATTAAAGTCCTCTTCATCCTCGATTCTCTCTACTACTGTATTAGTTGACTTAAGGAGCTTCTCCTCGTAATCATTTTCGCCATCCTCACAAACAATGAGAAGTGTCTTGCCCTTTGTTCTGAAATATTGCTGTGCAATTGTGTAGCGGAAGAAATCTGTCTTGCCGCTGTCAAGAAATCCGTTAATTATATATACTGGTTTCAATTTGACTCTCCTAATCATATAAAACACCGAATACCGTCACATCCGGTTAAAGACATGACGGTATAATTTACCTGCTAATTATTTATTACAGTCTTCTGAAAAGCTTCTCTAGATTCTCTTCCTTAAGCTGTGACCCGATTACGCAGAACTTACCTGTTACATCTGCGGCGCCATTTCTTACATCTGCTTCTCCGGGAACATAGTCGAATTCAATCCACTGACCATCTGCTGTAGGAACAACACCCTTTGTACGAAGAACGATACCGAATCTCTCCTCGTCCTCAAGCTGTCCAAGCATCTTCTCGATTTCTTCCTTGGTGTACTTAAGAGGTGTCTCCATACCCCAGCTAACAAATACATCGTGAGCTGCGTGATCATGGTCGTGATCATGATGGTGATGATGATGTTCATGTTCATCATGGTCGTCCTCGTCATGGTCATGATGATGGTGGTGCTCATGCTCATCGTGATCATCGTCGTCGTGGTCATGATGGTGGTGATGATGCTCATGCTCATCGTGATCATCGTCGTCATGATCATGGTGGTGATGATGATGCTCGTGCTCGTCGTGGTCATCGTCGTCATGGTCATGATGGTGGTGATGACAGCTGCACTCCTCGTCATCGCACTCATCTTCATCGTGATGTGCCTTGTATACTACTGAACCATCTTCGTTAACAACCTTGTGGCTGCCATGATCGTGATGATGATGGTGATGATGTTCTTCCTCTTCCATTACCTGCTTAAGAAGCTCTGCCTCAAGGTCATTGTTACCCTCGAAAGTATCCAGGATCTCTTTACCTGTAATCTGATCAAGAGGAGTTGTGATAATAGTAGCCTTCGCATTGTGCTGACGAATAAGCTCTACGGCATCCTCAATCTTCTTCTGATCAGCCTTGTCTGTTCTTGTAAGAATAACAGTTCCGGCATTCTCAATCTGATTAATAAAGAACTCACCAAAGTTCTTGATATATACCTTTGCCTTGGAAACATCAACAACAGTTACAGCGCTGTTAAGTTCCATATTTGCTGAACCTTCTGCAATATTCTGGATGGCTCTCATAACATCAGAAAGCTTACCTACACCTGATGGCTCGATAAGAATACGCTCAGGTTCATACTGATCCATAACCTGCTGAAGAGATGTCTCGAAATCTCCAACAAGTGAGCAGCAAATACAACCTGAATTCATCTCTGTGATTTCGATTCCGGCTTCCTTAAGGAAACCTCCGTCAATACCAATCTCTCCGAACTCATTTTCAATAAGAACCACCTTTGTTCCATTTAATGCTTCTTTTAAAAGCTTCTTGATAAGAGTTGTCTTACCAGCTCCCAAGAAGCCTGAAATAATATCAATCTTGGTCATTTATTCGCTCCATTCTGCACATATCTGTGCTATATACACTACAACAACCATCATTGTAAGCACAGACAAACATAATGTCAAGAATGCCGCTTTCATGCATTAGTACGTAACTTCTGCTGCAATAACCTGTCCCGAAACCTTTCCGCAGGATGCTTTATATCCAATTACTCGCTGATTATCGCATCTTCCGATTTGTCCATAGCCACCCGCATCTACTCTTCCGCCGCAGGTAGTACAAAAGCCATAATGAAATACATTTTGATCAAGCTGACCATCCCCATCATAATCATAGTAGTATCCACCATAATCTTCATAAAGTGCTTCTCCGCTTCCACCGCAAGGACCATAAATAGGTTCATTAAAGCAGCCTCCCTTAGATGAACTGGTATCTCCGCCATAAGCCTTTCCGGATGAAAAAGAAGTATCAACAACAGTCTTATCTGTGGCAGAATTACTGTGGACATGATGAGTATATGTAATATTTGCAGGCAGACTGGAAATATCTGCAGTTACTGTAATGGAATCATAGTATCCGGCTTCCAGTGACTGTGAACGATTGTCTTTTGATAACGCTATATTAACAGATCCATGATTTGCCATTGTTCCTATTACCATTGCGCCATTAACATAGGCGGTCTGTCCGGATAAAATGTGATCAGAAAGGCATGACGCATCACTGGTTGCTGTACCGGTAATAGTCTGGTCATTTACTGTGACTGTCTGTCCGGCAAGTATCTTTTCAGGAGTTACGGAATGCTCGCTATCTTCTATTTTTCTTTCAGCATCACGCATTTTGTCTCCAAGTTCTATGATTCCATTATTAATGTCATCAAATTTAGCATCCTCTTTAACGGAAATTCCGTAAGTGAGTAACGTGGATACTAATTTCTTTTTACCGTCACTCACACGCTGAAAAACCAGGTCAAGTTTATCATTGATGTTCTTAGCTGAGGAATCTATATAGCTCTTCAAATCGCCAAAGCCATCGCCAACAGACTTGTTGATATTGTTAAAGTTGTTATTCACATTATTGTTAACTTCTTCAATATTGTTGTTCATTGTGTTCTGGTAATCATCAAGTTTTTTAGTAACGCTCATGCCGAGAGCAGAAATATCTTCCTGAAAAGTAGCGATGGACTTGGAGCTCTTTTCATCCATGCTTTTGTTCATAGAAGAAAGCTCATTCAAAAGAGCCTTATGATTGTCGGCAGCCTTCTCATCAAGCTGCTTATTTCCTGAGTCAATTTCTTTCTGAAGCTTATCCATAAGCTCCTTGATCTGGCTCTGTGCACTGTCGTAATCTGACTTGATGCTGTCAAGATCAGCATTAATTACAGTGAATTCCTTTTCAATCTGTTCTTTATTATCTGAATCACCTTTTTCAATAATAGTTTTCAGATTCTCAATCTTAGTGGTAGTTCCATCGATGTTTGTGTGTACTTCCTTAAGTTTACTGTCAATGCCGATTACCTTCTCACTAATAGCACTTGTTGCCTCAGAGTTTTCGGAATCAGACCTCTCATTTATTGAATTAAGGCTCTCCTGATTACTTGTAACAACTTTATCAAGTTCACTTAAGTACTCACCGATTTCGCCAAGCTTATCTACAGTATCCTGGTTAGCAAGTCTCTCACTCTCAGCCAGTCCTTCTGTCGCATTTTCTGCAACAATAGGTGTACTGATGTAGATCAGTCCTCCGCTTAAAACAAGAGCAATAATTACAGCAATAGCCACAACCTTTGTGTCATGCCTCTTAAGCTTTTTAAGCAGATCTTTTACAGAATTAGTTCCTTTTTCTTTCTTCATAAACAGCTTCATTTCTTTCTCCCTTTCTCTTTTGCGCACAAAAGAGCACAAAAAGAGACGAAATGATATCCCAATAGTAGCCCTTTGACGCATACTATAAATAATTAAATGTGGAATCGTCATCGAGAGATTTCTCGTGACTATTTGTCAGCAGAATGCCGACGAAAATTCATTATACAGAAAGAGAATGAAAAAGCAAGATACTTTTTTGTGAATAATCTGTGAAGCATAAAAATTGCAGGTAAACACTAGCTCCACAGATCATTATTTTTCATCAATATTTATTTTTGAGAGCCTCTCATATACCATCCCGCCGATAACGCCAATCAGGATGCCACTGAAAACCCCCGTAATCCATAGCACCGGAAGATACCAGGCAATTGCCTTTGTCCCCAGTAACACCATAGCAGTGATAATCTGTCCGATATTATGGGTAACGCCGCCAACAGCACTGACACCGATAATCCTGAACTTGCCGATTCTTTTTAGTACGATCATCATAACTGTGCTAAGCATTCCACCTACCAGAGAAAACGCAAAGCTCATAGCTGTTCCAAACAAAACTGAAACTATGATTATTCTAAGAACATTAATTGCCATAGCACTTTTTTCATCAAGATAATAAAGTGTGACCAAAACAACAATATTGGTTAAACCCAGTTTCATTCCCGGAATTGCCACAAAGGCAGGAATCTGGGTCTCGACATAGCTAAGTATTAGTGCTAATGCTATTAGAACTCCATATAAAGATATTTTCTTAGTATTCAAATCTATTCTCCAACGTCTCAAATTCCAAAATCATGCACGTACTGCTTTCTAATAATTTAAATCTGCTTATGATACAGTATCATACTCAGGTTCCACATCCTTGCTACCCCTGATTTCAACAACAACTCTGTTAGGCAGACAAATAATAGACTGTCCCACCTTACTAATTTTGCCCATATGCATACATAAGTGATCCGGGCATGACGCATCTGACATATAAGCTACGCCATTTTCTATTACAAGGGTATTCAGGCCTTTGTTATAGCCTTCTATCTCATAAGTTCCGTTATCATTTAGGGAATACGTAGACACAACAACACCATCAACAGAAACAACTACTTGTTTTCCATCCTGTTTAAACAGCATCAGAACTGCACATATAACCAGAGCAACCACAGAAAGTCCCACGACCAGTTTAACATCATTTTTCCCAAACAAACTTTTATTCAATCTGTATCACCTCAAATTATTTTAGGTATCACATATAATATTCAACTACAAGACGAGATTATATACAAGATTTTTTGAATGTACATAAAATTACATGTATCCAGAAGTTCGTAAAATACATCTTTACCGCGCTATATTCCCCTTAAATCACCTTTTACAAAAAGAGAGATAATGCACATTTAATATGCATTATCTCTCAAATTATCTTTTTCAGTATTGTATGAATCAAACAGCCTTAATAGCCTTCTTTGGGCACTTCTCTACGCAGGTGCCGCAGTGTGTGCATTTATCCTGATCGATATGTGCCACATTGTTCTCTACAGTGATAGCACCAGCAGGGCAATTCTTTTCACAGATATGGCAGGCGATACAGCCAACCTTACAGTAGCCGTTAACAAGCTTACCCATATCCTGAGATTTGCAGGCAACAGACTCTTTTGCATCGTAAGGTATAAGGTCAATAAGATGGCGAGGGCAGATATCAATACACTTGCCGCAGGCCTTACACTCTTCCTTGTCTACAACGGCGATGCCATTTACAACATGGATAGCGTCGAACTGACAAACAGATACGCAGCTTCCGCCTCCAAGACATCCGAATGCGCAGGTCTTAGATCCCGCACCGGGAGCCTGCATCTGGAGTCTACAATCAGCTACTCCGTTGTACTCATACTGCTGCTGAGCTTTCTCACAATCACCGCCACAGTGTACGAAGGCTACCATTCTCTTAGAATCTCCAGCCTCTACTCCCATGATTTCTGAGATTGCACTTGCTACAGGTGCTCCGCCAACAGGGCACTGATTAACTGCTGCTTCACCCTTTGCAATGGCTGCTGCACATCCTGAACATCCGGGATATCCACAACCACCACAGTTATTACCTGGAAGGACTTCCAAAATAGCCGCTTCCTTTTCATCTACATCTACATGCAACTTCATGTCTGCTATGCCAAGGATTATACCAATTACAATTCCGACACCAGCAACAACACAGGTTGCAATAAGTATTCCACCAATCATAGTCTTATCTCCTTGAAAGTTTAATCACTTACTTGAGTGCCGAAAATCCTGTAAACGCTATAGCCATAAGTCCTGATGTCAAAAGAACCAGTGGCATGCCCTTGAAAGGAGCCGGAATATCATTGTATTCCATCTTCTCACGAAGTCCTGCCAGGATAACTATTGCAATAGTAAATCCAACTGCAGTAGCAAAACCGCAAACAACGCTCTGAAGAATTGTATAACCATCTGTAACGTTGTTGAGTGCTACACCAAGAACTGCACAGTTAGTTGTGATAAGAGGAAGATATACACCAAGTGCCTGATAAAGGGATACGATGTATTTCTTAAGAATCATCTCAACAAACTGAACCAGCATGGCAATTACAAGAATGAATACGATTGTCTTAAGGTAAGACAGATCAAGTGGATTCAAGATAAACTTGTAAATAATGCTACATACCAAAGATGCCAGTGTAATAACGAAGATACAGGCTCCTCCCATTCCAAGCGCAGTGTCAGTCTTCTTGGAAACTCCAAGGAATGGACACAGTCCTAGGAACTGGCTCAGTACTACGTTATTAACAAGTGAAGCTGATATCATAAGGCCAACTAAACTCAAGATTGTTTCCATAATCATTCAGCCTCCTTTCCTGAATTACTTGGTACTGCTTCTTTTTCAGGTGCTTTTGCACCAAGATCCTTTTCAATCACGGGCTTTTCTTCAAGCCTTTCTTTTTTCTCTGCTACGATCTTATCTGCCGCAGCTTCCTCAGCTGATGAGCAGCAACCCTGTCCGAACTTGGAAGTATCTTTTCCCTTTTTCTCCATATTGGATTTGATCTTGTTCATAATGGCAATAAGGAATGCCAAAACAAAGAACGCTCCGGCCTGCTGGATGAAAATACTAACCGGCTGATAGCCTGAAAGTAATGCACCTACAGGGCCCGGTACAACTGTTCCTTCTCCGAGGATTTGAACATCAAAGGCTGTTCCTGCACCAATGAACTCACGTATAAGACCGATTACCGTGATTGCACAGGTAAATCCGATTCCCATTCCAATTCCATCAAAGAATGAAGGAACAATACCATGCTTACTAGCATATGCCTCGGCCCTACCAAAGATGATACAGTTAACAACAATAAGCGGAATATAAACGCCAAGAGCCTTGTTAAGTGTAGGTACATAAGCTTTCATAAGAAGCTCAACAAGTGTTACGAATGAAGCAATAACAACGATGAAAGACGGAATTCTAACTGTTGAAGGAATTGTCTTACGAAGCGCTGAAATAACCGCATTACTAAGTGCCAAAACGAAGGTTGTTGCAAGTCCCATTCCAAGACCGTTAATGGCTGAAGATGTAACCGCAAGGGTTGGACACATACCGATCATCAAAACCAGCGTTGGGTTTTCTGCAACCAGTCCGTTAAAAAATCTTTCTGCAGGAGTATCCTGTTTGAAGCCCAACGCGCCTTTTTTAGCCTGTGAACTCATATCAGTTTCCTCCTTTCAATACTTTTTCAAAATATGAAACCGCACCGTTTACACCTTCTGTTACTGCTCTTGATGTAATTGTGGCTCCGGATATAGCCTCAATCTGAGTAGAAGAATCAGTTAACTGACCATTCTTAACAACAGAAAACTGTGTAGCTGCCTTGTCTACAAACTGAGGTCTGATCACTTTGTCAGCATTCATACCAAGACCTGGAGTCTCAGCAATTGAGATAATTGATATGCCGTTGATGTTTCCATCATTTGTGATACCAACGGTGTACTCGATAAAATCGCCGTATCCCTTGGACTTAACCTGAATTACATAGCCGGCTGCGCCGCTTCCGTCAACAGCTTTTTTAACACTTTCAATTGTTACTCCGGGATGCGCTGCTGTAACTTCTGCTACTGCTGCCTCGTCCAGGTCCACGTCCTCAAAGGTCTGCGCACTTGCAAAAACTGACTGATTAGCCTTGTCCTGTGCAAGCTTATCCTGGTAAGCAATAGGTTCCTTAGTAACCTGATAAACCAGGCCCAAAAGAACACCGGCTACCAAAGTAATTGCAAAAAGGATAAGGGCGTTTTTAATCATGCTCTTAGTATCGTTCATGCTTTTTTCGCCTCCTTCTTGCCAGATTTCTTCTTAATTCCGAAAGCTCTCGGAATAGTAAACTTCTCAATAAGCGGAACCAGAAGGTTTGTGATTACAATTGCAAAAGAAACACCCTCTGCGTTAGCTCCGAAGATTCTGAATATCCCCGTCAAAATACCAAGGATAAGTCCGTATATGAATCTTCCCTTAGGAGTGATAGGACATGTAACATAGTCAGTTGCCATGAAGAATGCACCAAGCATAAGTCCGCCGCCTGCAAGGTGTGCGGAAATGTATGACCAGTTAAATCCATAGCCACCAAAAAGAGCTACAAAAAGAGCAAACGAAATAATATAGGTAAATGGAATTACATAATCAATGATTCCAACTGCGAAAAGGATGATAGCACCAATTGCTATACAAAGCATTGATGTCTCACCGATAGTACCTGCAGTTTTACCAATGAGCATGTCCATTACGTTAACCTCAACGCCGTTTTTAAGGTTGGCAAGAGGTGTTGCTCCGGTGTAAGTATCTGTTACAAAGTTGGTCATTAGAGCTGGGAAAGAAATTACAAGGAAGCATCTTCCGCCAAGGGCAGGATTCATGAAGTTCTGTCCAAGACCGCCAAAAAGCTGCTTAACCATTATAATGGCGAAAATACCGCCAAGAACCGGAATCCACCACGGCACTGTGGATGGAAGGTTCATTCCCAGTAAAAGACCTGTAACAACCGCTGATAAATCGCCAACAGTAACAGGCTTATGCAGAGCTTTCTCATAAATAAACTCGGAAAGCACGCAGGAAGCCACTGATAATAAAAGAATAATAAGTGCATCAATTCCAAAATTGTAGATACCAAAACCTGCAGCAGGCAGAAGTGCTATTACTACCCACATCATGATATTAGATGTTGTGGTCTTGGATCTGACATGCGGATTGGATGACACTCTACGCAGATCACTCATCTTATGTTAATCCTCCCCTCACTTTTTCCTCTTGCCAAGCTGAATCTTCCTCATACCCTTGATCAGCTGTGTAAGCTGACGTCTGGCTGGGCAGATATAGCTACAGCATCCACACTCACAACATTCCATTCCGTACATATTCAGGAAGGTCTGCTCGTCATTGTGTTCAACCGCATCTGCAAGGTTCTTGGGAACAAGTCGCTCCGGGCAAACCTCTACGCAGCGAGCACAGTTAATGCAGGCACTTGGTTCCATCTCGGAAACCGCATCCTTGGAAAACGCAGTGATAGCAGAAGCAGTCTTGGTTGTTGGAACATCAAGATCAAAGATGGCAAATCCCATCATAGGACCACCGGATATGATCTTGGCAGGTTCAGTTACAAAACCGCCGGCTTCTTCTATAAGCTCTTTGTAGTTTGTACCAATCCTAACCTTGTAGTTTCTTGGATCAGCTATGCAGTCACCAGTAATAGTTACAATCCTCTCCATGAGAGGACGACCCTCTTTTACTGCTCTGCAGACAGCACAAAGAGTATCAACGTTGTCGACAATACATCCGGCATCTGCAGGAAGCATAGAAGAATTGATTTCTCTACCTGTGCAGGCATAGATAAGCATTCTCTCTGCGCCTTCCGGATACTTGGTCTTAACCGCTTTAACGCTGATCTTATCCTCGTTCTTGGTAAGTTCTTTATACTTGGCTATACAATCAGGCTTGTTGTCTTCTATTGCAAGAATTCCCCTTGCATTAGGGAATATGCTGACAGCAACCTTAAGTCCCTCTAAAAGGAGCTCCGGTTCTTCAACCATACGTCTATAGTCAGAAGTAAGATATGGCTCGCACTCTGAGCAGTTAGCGATGACGTAATCGATCTTGTCAGGCTCCTTTGGTGCAAACTTAACCGCAGTAGGGAAGCCTGCTCCGCCCATACCAACAACTCCAGCCTCGCGTACTGCTGCGATCTTATCCTCCGGTGTCATTTCTTCGTACGGCTTAAGCGGCTTAAACTCCACCTCTTCATACTTGCCATCGTTCTCCACGATGATACTGTCGCACATTGCGCCTGTAGTAAGTCGTCTCTTTTCAATTGCCTTAACCGTTCCGGAAACTGTTGCGAAGATATTTGCAGACACAAAGCCGCCTGCTTCCGCAATCTTCTGACCGGTAAGAACATGATCACCAACTGCCACAATTGGCTTGGCTGGCGCACCGATGTGCTGAGACAGAGGATATACCAGATCCCCTTTTGGTAGCACTGATTTTATGGGCTTATCCTTAGACAGTTCTTTGCCTTCATATGGATGGATTCCGCCCGCGAACGTACCTCTAGCCATTTCCTACCCTTCTTTCAATTATTATTTGAAAATATCCCGAAAAGAACTTCCGGGAAGATTTTCCCCAACATAATTAGTATATCTATTTTTGTGAGAAAATTCCATATTTATACGTTTTTTTGTGTATAAAAATGTAATAATTCACAGAATATAATTGAAGATAATTTATTAATGCAATGATATAATAATTTTGATATGCAATATTTACTTGCCGGTGCGAATTTATGCGGCATTTATCAAATATTAAACAGCAAAGTGAGCATCCATCATGATCAAGACAACCGAAGAATTCATTCTGCCAGAAGACTCAATTGCAAATTCACTTAATCAGGGCCTGGGCTGTCAAAAAGAGGAAATCCTTTTTATGGATATCGAGACCACCGGCCTTTCTGCCAAGACCTCTGATTTATATCTTATCGGAGTTTCCTATTTTCAGGGTAATACCTGGCATATTGTTCAGTTCATGGCTGAATCTCTGGAACACGAGAAGGAAATCCTACTTAATTTCCAAAATTTGATTAAGTCCTTCAAGTACGTGATAACCTTCAATGGAAATCGCTTTGATATTCCATTTCTGCAGGACAAATTAAGCAAATATGAGCTTCCTGATTCTTTTTCCAAGATACAGTCCTTTGATCTGTATAAACAGATTTTGCCCTACAAATTGCAGTTAGGGCTCCCTGACTGCAAACAAAAGACAATAGAACTCTATCTTGGAATTGATAGAGAGGATAAATACGACGGCGGAAAGCTTATTCCTGTATACAAAGAATTCGTTGAGACCAAGGATCCTGATAAGCTTCGTCTTCTGCTTCTTCACAATTTAGAAGACGTAAAGGGAATGTTTGGACTTCTCCCTATGCTAAGATATCAGGAATTCTTTAATCTTTTTGCAAATATGCCCAAGGTTTCCATAAGAACTGATGAAGAAATAGACGATGACAGAATGGATTATATCCTTCCCGTCAGAGCAAAAAAAGTTCAAGCCAACTACTACAAGGACTATGACGGTTCTTCCAAACAGGAAGTGTTCATGAAGCTTTCACTTCCCTTTGAACTCCCTTCCTCCCTCAGCGGCAATCTGGACAACTGCTATTTCAAGATTGTGGGAAAAGAGGCTACTCTTAGAGTTCCACTCTATGAAACCGAGCTAAAATACTACTATTCAAACTACAAAGATTACTATTATCTCCCCAAAGAAGATATGGCAATCCACAAGTCCATCGCTGAATTCGTAGACAAGGCCTATAGAGAAAAAGCCACAGCCGAAAACTGCTACACAAAAAAAGAAGGACAGTACCTTCTTGAGTGGGATCTGGTATTCTCACCATTCTTCAAAGAAAACTATAAAGACAAGAGATTTTTCTTTGATCTCAATGAAAACATGAAAAAAAGCCGCTTCGCCATGAGTCTTTATGCATCCCACGTAATTGCTCATATACTTGAACTTTAGGCCAAGAAAGTTGAATTTGCGAATCATTCGCACGAGCACGTAAATTCATAAGTGCAAAAATATAGAGAAGTTATTCTGTTATGGTTCACTTTTTTGAACCACAGAATAACTTCTCTTTATTTTTGTGCTATGAATTAGTACGAGCCAGAAGTGAGCAAATTCAACTTTTGGCCATTTTTAAGCCTTGGGCTTCTCGTAGTAGAAGGAATTCTTACGAACAAAACCGATATCCTTGTAGTTTACTATCTGCTCTGTACTTCCAATAAAGAGAATTCCGCCCGGAACAAGATTTGCATAATACTTTCTAAAAATGTCGTCCTTAGCTTCCTCAGTAAAGTAAATAAGAACGTTTCTACATACAATCAGATGGCAATCCTTTGGATATGGGTCTCTTAACAGATCTGCCTGTTTGAAGGTAACGCGGGAAGTAATCTCGCTCGAAACCTTCATTTTTCCGTCAGGAGTCTCTGTGAAATATTTCTTCTTAAACTCCTCGGGAGTATTGGCGATCTCTTTTTTATCATAAATAGCAGCCTTAGCCTTGGCCAAAACCACTGCATCCAGGTCAGTAGCATAGACATTGATCTGATTAAGAGGCAAGTGCTTGCTAAGCATCATAACAATTGTATAAGGCTCATCACCTGTAGAGCAGGCTGCACTCCAAATCTTAAGGTTCTTGCCGAACTTACTCATAAGTTCAGGAACCATCTCTTTATCCATAAGATTCCACTGATCCATGTTTCTAAAGAACTCTGAAACATTGATAGTCAGATATGTTACAAAAGAGTCCAGTGCCTCTCTGTCTTTCTTAATAAGTGCAAGAAATCCGTCATAGCCCTTAACTTCATACTTACCGATAAGGGTATCGATTCGTCTTTTCATCTGTTTTTCTTTGTATGCATTAAGATCAATCTTGGTTAAATCATAGACACCCTTTTTAAACCACTCGTAATCGTATTCCATTCAAGCTTTTCCTCCTATCATTATACTTAGCCAGAATAAACACAAAAATCAGCGAATATGCCACACTTCTATTTTAATGGAGGTGGTATTGTATGTAAAATTAAATAATTATAAATATTATTTCGATAATAGCTGAAGACAGAAAAAGAGCTGACAGCATAAGCCATCAGCTCTTTGTAATTATTATTCGTAATTAGTTCTCTTCGTTCTGCTCAGCGATAACCTTGTCGATATCAACAGATACTACATCGCCTTCCTCTGCAGGAGCTTCCTCTTCCTTCTCAGGAGCGAACATAGCCTTGATTGAAAGAGAAATCTTCTTCTCATCCTCGTTGAAATCAACGATCTTAGCTTCTACTTCCTGACCAACCTTAAGTACATCAGCTGGCTTCTCAACGTGTTCCTTAGCAATCTGAGAAACATGAAGAAGTGCATCGATACCAGGCTCAAGCTCTACGAAAGCACCAAAGTCTGTCATTCTGGCAACCTTACCCTTAACTACGTTGCCTACTGCATACTTCTCTGTAGCATTCTTCCAAGGGTTCTCATCATCGAACTTTCTTGAAAGAGCAATCTTGCTGCCGTCGATAGACTTAACAAGAACCTTAACTGTGTCACCGATCTTGAAGACCTTCTTAGGGCTCTCAACTCTTCCCCAGCTCATCTCTGAGATGTGAAGAAGTCCATCAGCACCACCGAGATCAATGAATGCACCGAAATCTGTAACATTCTTGACTACACCGTCAACTACATCGCCGGCTTTGATTGTATCAAAGAGCTTCTTAGCAGCCTCAGCCTTCTCAGCTGAAACAAGCATCTTGCGGTTACCGATATATCTACGTCTCTTAGGATTGTACTCTGTTACTACGAACTGAATTTCCTGATCCTGATACTTGGAAAGATCCTTCTCATAGCTATCAGAAACAAGGCTAGCTGGGATGAAGATTCTAACTTCATCAACTACTACTGTAAGGCCACCCTCAAGTACCTGTACAACCTTAGCTGTAAGAACTTCCTTGTTGTTGAAGGCCTCTTCAATTCTCTTGTTGCCTCTGTCGATGGCAAGTCTCTTGTATGAAAGAATAACCTGTCCGTCAGCGTCGTTGGTCTTAAGGACCTTAACATCCATTGTGTCGCCAACCTTAACGGCGGTTGTAAGATCGATACTGTTGTCGTTGGTGTATTCGTTCTTGGTAAGAACACCATCGGACTTGTATCCGATGTTGAGGATTATCTCGTCAGGCTTAACGTCAATAACAGTTCCCTCAACAACCTCCCCTGTGTGAATTGTTTTGAACGATTCGTTAAGCATCTGTTCAAAAGTTTGTTCTGACATAATTCTGAACCTCCTCGATAATGTTCTTTGGGGTCGATGCCCCGGCAGTAATCCCTATGAGCTTAACATTTCCCTTAATTTTTAAATGCAAATCCTCAAGGGTCTGAATAAAATATGTATCCGCACATTTTTCCTTACAGATTTCATATAGTTTCCTGGAATTGGAACTGTGCGCACCACCAATTACTATCATGGCGTCCGCTTTAGATGCTATTTCCTCAGCTTCTGTCTGACGTTCATCAGTTGCATTGCATATAGTATTCACAATATTAATATTGTAACTGTTATTTTTGAAGATTTCAACGGTTTCTTGAAATTTCTTCTTGTTAAAAGTAGTCTGGGCCACAAGTGTGTAATCCAGTTCCCTGTTTTTGTCGAATTTTGCTGCACTTTCAGGGCCGTCTATTACATAAACGTCTCCATCTGCATAGCTTACAATTCCTTCAACTTCCGGATGATTGGCACTACCTACAACTATGATGCTCTTACCCTTGGAGCTCTCCTCACCTACTACCTTGTGGATTCTTTTAACAAAAGGACATGTAGCATCTATGACCGCAAGCCCGGTCTCTTCAATAAGAGCCTGAACTTCTCTGGTTACACCATGGGATCTGATGACAATGGTTCCTTGAGATTTTTTATCATTATCGGAACTGTTTTTGTCAGCCACAAGCTTTTTTAGTTCTTCTATACCCTCTATTACTTTAACGCCTTTTTTCTCCAAATCGGAAACAACAGTCTCGTTATGGATAATTGGACCATAGGTATAGATATTCCCGGCAGTTCCCTTATCAATCTGTTCATAAACCGTATCAACAGCCTTGGTTACACCGAAACAAAATCCGGCGTGTTCAGCTACTATTACATCCATAATATACTCCCAATAAGATATAACTAAATTAAATGGTAACAAATTGATTTTTATTAATCAATAATATGCTTTAAGCTCGCTCTTTGTAAAGCTCAATTATCTTGTCTGCTACTTCCTTGATTGACATATCGGAAGAGTCAACCAGAACTGCATCATCAGCCTGCATAAGAGGTGAATTTTCTCTGTGCATATCTCTGTAGTCTCTGTCGATGATATCTTTCTCAATCACATCGATATCGCAATTTTCTCCCTTTGCAATAAGCTCCTTATAGCGGCGCTCCGCTCTTACTCTTGAGCTGGCTGTAAGATAAACCTTGAGAAGTGCGTCAGGAAGTACAACTGTTCCTATATCTCTTCCGTCCATTACAACATCCGTAGTCTTTGCAAGCTTTTGCTGAAGCTCAACAAGCTTCTTTCTCACATCGCCATTTACGCTGCTTGCAGATGCCATTTTGCCGACCTCTTCGGTTCTGATCTTGCCATTAACATTCTCGCCGTTTAGATAAACGATCTGTTCATTATTCTCATACTTAATTGTGATGTCAGCGCTCTGGCAGGTTGCGCTGATCTTGTCAGCATCATCAGCGCTTACATTATTATTGATCATATAAAGAGCCATTGCTCTGTACATAGCTCCTGTATCAACGTACACAAATCCAAGTTCCTTGGCTACCATCTTGGCGATTGTACTTTTACCTGCTCCTGCAGGTCCATCAATTGCGATATTTCCCATTATTACTACTCCTCATTTCAATTTATAACTCAAAGATTTGATTTTATTTAACGGATTCCAATTAGTCAATCCATAGCCGCACAAGTTCCCGCAAGATGGCCTGTAGACCAGGCAACCTGAAGATTGAAACCTCCGGTTTCCGTATCTACATCTATTACTTCTCCAGCAAAGTAAAGTCCCTTTACCAGCTTAGACTCCATGGTGGAAGGATTGATTTCTTTTACACTTACACCGCCCCTTGTGATAATGGCTTCATTAAAGTTTCTGGTGCCTGTAACAGTCATAGGCAGGTTCTTGATAAGCTTAACAAAAGAACTTCTCTCTTCTTTGGTAATTTCGTTAACTTTTTTATCCGGATCTATTCCGGAAAGGCTTATCATCACAGGAATCAGCTTACTTGGGAAAAGACCTCCCAAAATATTCTTAAAGGACTTATTAAGTCCATCTTCAAAGTCCCTTAGAACTCTCTTATCAAGCTGTTCTTCTGTAAGAGCAGGCTTAAGATCCAGAAGAAGTCTTGCCTGTCTGTCTTTTTCGTAGTGGCAGCTGGCTGTAAGAACAAGGGGGCCGCTAACTCCAAAGTGAGTAAAGAGCATCTCTCCAAAGCCGTCATATACAGGCTTTTCTTTCTTTTTCTTTCCACCCTCAGTTTTTTTCTCTTCTCCTGATGCTTCAGCCTTTGCCTTCTTGGGCTCAAGATACATCTTAAGTCCCACATTCCTAAGAGATAATCCCTGAAGTTCCTTGCACCATTCCTCTTTTATTTCAAAGGGAACCAGTGAAGGAAGCGGAGTTACAATTGAATGTCCCAGGTCCTTGGCAAACTTATAACCATCTCCCGTTGATCCGGTGGATGGATAAGAAACACCTCCGGTACAAACAATTACGCTGTCAAACTCTTCCCTTGTTATGGGATCGTCTTTACTGCTGTAAGTCACTGCAGAAACTAAGCCGTTTACTTCCTCTACGGAAAGAATTTCTGTACCAAACTGAACGTTAACACCTGCCTTAACCACAGCTCTGTATAAGGTGTTTATGATATCAGAGGAATGGTCCGAAACAGGGAATACCCTGTCGCCACGTTCTACCTTAAGCTTGCAGCCATTGCTTTCAAAAAAGTCCATGACTGCTCTGTTGTCAAAATCATATATTGCACTGTACAAAAACCTTGGATTTCGCTTAACAAATCCAAAGTAGTCCTCTACATCACAGGCATTAGTCACATTACATCTTCCCTTACCGGTGATGTATATCTTTTTTCCGGGTTTTTCATTCTTTTCAAAAATAGTGACGCTCCCGCTGCTATTTGCAGCAGCAAGCGCCGCCATCATTCCGGCTGCTCCGCAGCCGATAACTGCAATTTTCTTCATTTAGGATTTTTCCTTATTTCTTGTAGATGGATAATAGGTCATTGGTGCATCTGACGCAAAGTCAATCTCGTCATTAAGATACACCTGATAATTATTCCATGCTTCCTCAAGCATCTTGAGATCAGCCTGTACCTCCGCAGGTCTCTTCATACATAATGCCACAACAAGTGCATTTATCACACTTAATGGCGCAACCAGTGAGTCCACAATTGAAGCCATCTCACTCTTTGCCAAAAGATTACAGGAAGAATACAGATTCATCGGTGAATGAACCGAGTCTGTAATGGTAATAACTTTGGCATTTCTATCATTGGCAAACTCCATACACTTAAGAGTTCTCATGGAATACCTTGGAAAGCTGATGCCGATGATGCAGTCTCTGTCTCCGATTCTGATCATCTGCTCAAACATCTCACTGATACTGGTGGTCTTAATTAGTACGTTATTGCCCCTAATGATGTTTAGATAGAAGTGTAAAAAATCTGCCAAGGGTTCACAGGATCTTAGGCCAACAATATACACTGTTCTGGCCTTCAAAATAATATCAACCGCGGTCTTAAAAGCGGCCACGTCTATGTTATTGATTGTATGCTCGATATTGGATATGTCAGACTGAAGGATTGCTGATAATATTTCTCCTTCGTTGCTCTTGCCAAATTTACGGCCAACCTTCTCAACCGAGCCAAATTTATCACTTACCCATACAGCAAGTGCCTTCTGAAAAGCAGGATATCCGTCATATCCAAGACTCATGGCAAAACGAACAACAGTTGATTCACTCATACCAACTATCTTGCCAAGTTCCGCCGCTGTCATGAATACTGCCTGCTCATAGTGATCACAGATATATGTAGCAATAGATTTCTTGCCCTTACTCATACGAGAGTAGCATTCATTTATCCTGGTGATTACATCAACGCCCTCTTCAAACTTCATACCATTCCCCCAATGCCAGCTTATCAGCCAAGACTAAATGCCTTGTAAGCAGATTCAAGCATAGCAACAGATGAATCCTCATCAAGGTCATAGTCTCCTGTAACAGCCATGCAGCCTGCACCATGGATAAAGATCCACATCTGCATAAAGAGCTGCTGGGCATTGCGGACTCCATTCGCCTGAGCCTTACTGATCTCTTTAACCACGTTCTCAGTAGAACCGTTTACAAGATCATACATGCTTCTTCCCTCAGATTCCTGACCGGAAACAAAAAGGAGCTTGAAAAGATGAGGATATTTCTGGGCAAATCCTATGTATGCAAGTCCCAGATCCACGAAGGGAACTTCATGAGTCTTATTAAAGTCATTGTAATAATCCTCATAATAGGCTGCCGCCTTGTCATAAACGTCCTTCTTGAGGCCGTCCATATTCTCATATATACGGAAAATAGGCTGTGTTGAGCATCCTGCTGCAGCTGCAAGCTTTCTGGATGTAATCTGCTCGAAGCCCTCTTTCTTGGTTATCTTAAACGCTGCATTTACAATTTCTTTTTGTGTGATGGTAGCTTTTCTAGACATATTTCCTCCCCGATGTAATAGATAAACAGATATTTAAAAATCATGCGTTATTATTTTACAAAAAAGAGTGCTGCGTGTCAACGCAGCACCCCATTTTCATCAAAGGAATATTTAACTCCCCATTTAGTTATTGTTTCATTGATTGCCATTCTACCATCTGCCTTGGCATAATGTTTTTTACCGTCAATTACAAACCAGTTGCTCTTTTGCAAAGCACCATTCTGATTGAAGAAGTAGTAATCATCATCAATTTTAACCAGTCCGTATTGCATATGGCCGGCTTCATCAAAATAGTATGTGGTTCCCCACTTTACCATGAAACCTGTGACCATGTGACCATCTTTATCAAAGTAATACTTGTAATTATCAATAATCACATAATTTTGCTTAATAATCTGGCCATTAGCATTTGCATAGTATTTATGCCCATCTCCCGGTTCAAAGATTCTTTCGGTAACCAGTTTTCCGTCTAAATCGAAGTAGTATATAGAATACCACTTTTCCATAAACCCTGTTACCATTGCTCCGTCTTTGTCAAAGTAATATCTGTTTCCATCTTTATCAAGGAAGCTCTGATAAAGCATGTGTCCATTTTCTTTGAAATAATATGTTTTTCCGTCGATAACAGTTATTCCGATAGCCATGGTTCCATCACTATATTCATAGTATTTTGAACCCCACTTCGTTTTCCACTGTCCCGTTTTTTCAGGTTCTACAGGTTCATCAGGTTCATCTTCCTGTGAAATATCACCTGTTCTGTACAGGTAGAAATCGTCAAAAGCTCCCCAGGCTCCGGCAGGTGTCTTAACGCTCACTCCGACAGTTACTACTGTGCCATCCTCTTTTACTGTAATATCTGTAACTTCAGGATTTGCCCAGTTCTGCCAGGAAGTTACACCAGTTGCAGTACTGAGCTTGTCTTCTCCTACCACTGCATAAAGCTGGAAATCCGATGTAGTTCCGGCATCTCCGCCTTCCAGGTATGTTCCAAGCTTGTATACACCTTTATTAAGAGTAACTTGCTGTTCAACTGTGTAAGAAATTTCTTTATTATCCCAGAAATGAAGGCAATAATTACCGGAATGAACGTTACTGGAATCATTCTTCCTACCTACGCAGGAATTTGTGTCATTTATAACCCATGCAGTCATGTCTGCATTTTCAAAACCCGGATTAACAATGTTATTAAAAGGTCTGATTGTCAGATTAACTGATACTGCCTTCTCTTCACCTGAAACTTCCACTGTTCCGTTTATCACATATGTTCCAACGCCGCTGTTTACTGCCTGTGTGAGCTCATCCTGGTTCCAAACTACCGGCGCCTGACTTGTATTGCCATCAGAATATGTTACGGTTGCATTCTCCGGAAGTGCTATTGTCTCGCCTTCTTCAAAAGAAACATCTGCTACCGAAACACCTGTTACAGTGATCTGGGCAGTTGTACCTGTTCTAATGTAGCTATATAACTTAGCAGTAGCAAGAGGATGTCCCGTAAAATCAAACCAGGCCTCGTTATCCACTGCAGATCCGCCGTACCAAGGGCCGGCATCTTTATCATAGCCCCCTGCATAGGATGTAGCCCATCCGCTTCCGTATTTTTCCCATAATTCCTTATTCTGAGATAAAATATCGGCTGCATTATCTGCATTTTCATCGTAAACCTGAACAGGAATCCATGCGGGCTCCCAATAGAATACTCCGATACCTCCGGCTATACCTGCAACCGTATCTACAACTGCACGAACTGAATTAGCCTGTCCCTGCACCGATACATCAAAGTTTATAGCATCTCCGGTCTTTCCTTCATACTCGGTATTGCCATGTCCATCACCATCTTCATAGGTTGTAAGATATGATGTCTCCGCAACCATGACCTTTTTACCATATGTTCCGGCGATGTCAGAAAGAACTGACTTCAAGTTGTCCAGAGAACCATGCCAGTATGGATAATAGGATGAAGCAAATACATCGTAATCAACGCCATAAGAATCCAGTTTCTGTGCATATCCTGCATATCTTCCGCTGGACTCGGGATTAGTGAAATGAACAGCTACAAGTATTTCTTTTCCGTAGTCCTCAGAAACCTTCCTAACAGCAGCACTTCCTGCTGAAAAGATCCTTGCCATACCATCCCAGCTCTTTTCACCGGCTATACCATTGTTGGTCTCGTTACCAACCTGTACCATTCCCACATTTACGCCGCTATCAAGGAGACCCTCAAGGCTTTCCTTGGTAAATTCTTCTATAGCCGCGCTCTTCTCATCTAAAGACATTCCAGCATAAGCCTTGGGCGCAGTCTGCTTGCCGGGATCAGCCCAGAAATCCGAATAATGGAAGTCCACAAGAACTTTCATACCTGCATTAGTGGCAAGCACGCCAATCTTCCTGGCAACATCTATATCGCAGTTTCCGCCGCCGTATCCATTTCCATTTTCATCATAAGGGTCATTCCAAACACGGATTCTTACATAGTTGACGCCGCCATCAGCAAGGAAGTTAAAAAAGCCCTGGTCATCAAGCTCATTTCCGTCATAATCATAGTACTTAACGCCGCTGTTTTTCTCAGCAACATAAGAACTCACATCCACACCGGTGATAAAATCACCGTTTGCTCCCGGAACCTTTTCCACATATATTTCTGCGTCTACAGGTTCTTCTGATGGATTCTCAGGTTCTGGATCCTCAGGATTCTCAGGGTCGGGATTTTCCGGTTCATCGCCGCCTTCTTCTCCGGAAGAAGCACTGCTACCTCTAGTTACCTTAACGCTGTTAAGATAACCCCAGCCTTCTTTTTCCACATCAAAAACAACACTGATAGTGGCCTTTTCAATGTCCTCATCAGTAGTAAACTCCAGCTCGCCCGTAAGCCAGTTGTTATAGCCTGTAAGGGACACAGCTTCACTCTTTTCATCCTCTACGCAGATGCTAAAAGAGCCCTTTTCTCCCATTGCTTCTGAAGAAAAAGTATATGTTCCCGCAGGAATATAGGTTTCTTGTGAAAAAGAAAGAACCCCCGTCCCATTACCGAACCAGTAGTTTACACCGTAATCGGAGCCATCAGATGGCTTTTCCATCCACTGGTCAGATGAATAAGTATAGCTTTTGATGCTGGCACCTGTACTATCCCAGTCATCAACAGTTACGCTCCAGCCTGCATCACTTCCCCAAATATCTGCAGACAGGTCTGAATTAACGATTGTCACGCCATTGCCCTCTTCGACATTTTCTGCCGCCAAAGCACAAACAGCGGACATCTGTCCAATGGTCATTGCCGTTGCAAGGGCCATGGACAAAGCTTTACCCCATTTTGCTTTTCTCATATCAGCCTCCAAGAAAAAACTAATCAACATTACTGAACATCATTATAATTGCGCAATTCTGCGCAACGCCATATGTAATAATCACGATTTTTCATGCGCAACTTAGCGCAACAACATATCATATAGTAAATTTGCGAAAAAAATGCACAAACATGTTGTGAACATTTAAGTTGTGGAAGGTGGTAAACTTAATACAAAGGAAATAGTTTCCATTATTATTTAGATTTCGGGGGTTATCACAATTATGGGAGACAACAAAAAGCACAGCTATGGCATTATTTCCAGGCTTATGTATGGCATGGCTGAATTCTACGGTGGCGGTGCTTTCGTCATCATCAACACTTTTTTCACTGTATTCTTAACAAAAGCGCTGGGAATGCCGGCCGCAATGGCAGGTACTATTCCGCTTGTAGGTAAAATATGGGATGCGGTTACAGACCCAATCATGGGCAACATCACAGACCGTACCAAATCACGCTTTGGCGCCAAAAGATTCTACATACTTATCGGAGGCATTGTATCTTCACTTACCTTTGTTACTATGTGGTTATCCGTAAAGACTGAGTCCATGGCTCTTCTTTATGTCTTTTACCTGTTAATGTACTGCCTGTTCTCAACAGGCTTCACTATTCTGATGGTTCCATACAATGGTCTTCTTCCTGATATGATAGATGACTATTCTATGCGCTCCAGATTCTCCAGTGTCCGTATGATCTGGTCCACTCTCGGTTCCATGGTCTGCGGCCTTGTACCAACCTTTATCATCAGCGACAACCTTGATAAAAAATCTTATCTTCAGTGTGCTGTACTGTTCGGTGTATTGTTCTTTGTAACAACAATGGTTACCTTTGTGGGAACCTGGGAAAAGCAGAAAGAGCCCGTTAAAGCAAGTCTTTCTGAGAGCTTCCCTCAGGCAGCAAGCGTATTTAAGAGTCATTCCTTCAGATTGTTCATTGGGCTCTATCTCTTTGGACAGTGCGGAATGGACTTTGTTTCAGGAATGGCAGTTTACTACGTAGATGATGTTCTTAATGGCTACGGAAACATGTATTTCACCTACCTTATGGCTGTTCTTCTCATATCTCAGCTCACAGGAATGTTGGTGTTTGCTCCGGTAATGAGCCACACCTCAAAAAAATTCACTATCCTTGTGGGTGCGCCCATAAGACTGGTCGGCACTTTGGGGCTGTTATTCTTCTCTTATGAAGGAGCAAACATTATTCCCATCCTTGTTATGACAGCACTTATCGGTTTTGGTAATGCAGCCACTCTTTCCAGTATCTTTGCAATCATGGCGGATATGGCTGAAATTGATGAGCTCATCACTTCAATCCATAGACCGGGTATTGTTTCAGGAATGGCTACCTTTGCAAGAAAGATCTCTTCAGGTCTTTCCGCTGCCATCATCGGATTCCTGTTATCTGCAGTAGGTTATGACGAGGTCTTGGCCAACCAGGGTGCAAGACAGTCACTGTACACTCAGCATGGAATCGCACTTATTTATATCTTCGTTCCTGCTCTTCTCATTTCCTGCCTCATCATTGTGGGAGCTCTTTTCCCTCTTACAGGAAAAGAATTTGCTGTAGTTCAGAAGGAAATTGCAAGACGTAAGGGTGAGGATAATTCAAGAGCAACAGAAAGTGAAATAGCTATCTGTGAAAAGGTAACAGGATTGTCCTATGACCAGTTGTGGAATCCAAAGAATGCCACACTCAACAAGTAATTGGTCTTAGGTCATCAATTGATATTCTATATACTGCAAACATAAATTTTGTTATTGCAAAAGAAAGAAGGAATAACATATGAATTCACCACTTGTATGGGCTCATAGAGGAGCCAGCGGATATGCACCGGAGAACACACTTCCCGCCTTTAAAATGGCAGCTGATATGGGAGCTAATGGCGTAGAACTTGATGTCCAGCTCACCAAGGATGGCGAGATTGTTGTGTGCCACGATGAAAAAATCGACAGAACCAGCAATGGCGCAGGTTTTATCAGAGATTACACTCTTGAAGAGCTTCGTAAATTTGACTTCTGTAATGGTAATATTGCTTTTGAAGGAACTAAAATCCCAACCATGGAGGAGGTATTTGACCTACTTGAGCCTACAGGATTAACCATCAATATAGAGCTTAAGACCGGAGAATACTTCTACCCCGGCCTTGAGGAAAAGATTGTGGACCTTACCCGGAAAAAGGGATGGCTTGGCAGAGTTATCTTTTCATCCTTTAACCACTATTCAATCATGAAAATAAAAGAATTGGAGCCAGAAGCAAAGACCGGTTTTCTCTATGCGGACGGAACCCTTAACATGCCGGGCTACGCTGCCGAAAACCAGGTTGATGCTCTTCATCCAGCATTCTATAACCTTCAGTATCCTGACTACATGGATGACTGCAACATGTTTGATATCGATGTAAACGTTTGGACAGTCAATACCGATGCTGCCCTCCTAAAGTGTAGGGAATACGGTGTTAATGCAGTAATAACCAATTATCCAAAGAAGGCTATCGAGTTATATTCCAAATAAAAAACGGAGATCACATGAATAATACAATTACTCTTCTTGGTGAGGATGACTTCCTCTCCGCAATGGAAAACGAAAACAAAAAATGGCGCAATGAATGTGTTACAAGGGGTTCTCTAAGTAGCTTTGACGGCACTAAGCTAAGCTACTACGTTGCGTCCCCCAATAAACCCATAGGAAGCGTTACAATAGTTCACGGTATGGCTGAATTTTGGGGCAAATACCATGAATATGCCTGGTATCTTTATCAGGCAGGCTACAAGGTATTTTTCATGGAGAACAGGGGCCACGGCTACTCTGAAGGCAAGGTCAAGGATCCACAGCTCATATACGTTGATGACTACTCCACTTATGCCGAGGATTTACGATGTTTTGTGGAATCTGTTGTAGTTCCTGAGAGCAAAGGCCTTGAGATGATGCTCATAGCTCATTCCATGGGCGGTGCTATAGCAACTCTTTTCCTGGAAAAGCATCCTCAGTACTACAAGGCAGCAATCCTAAGTTCACCAATGCTTAAGATGAAGGCAGGAAACCTTTCTCCACTTGCTGTTTTTGCCCTCAGACTGTATGCCAAGCTGTTTAGGAAAACGAAGTCTATTGCACCTAATCAGAAGCGTTTCAATCCCGATACGCCTTTTGAAACAAGTAGTGCCAAGAGCAGACCTCGCTTTGATTATCAGCTGCAGATTCGCAGAAAAGATGAGCATTATCAGATGACAGGAGCCACCTTTGGTTGGGCTCTTGCCAGCATTAAAGTTCATAGAGACATCTTCAGGCACATAAACAACATAAAAATACCGGTAGATATCTTTACCGCTGGTCAGGATCATCTGATTGATCCCATTGGTTATGATATGTTCAAAGAAAGACTTCCAGAAACCAAAATACACGCCTTTAGCGAATCAAGACACGAGATTTTTAATGCCGATGAAGTTTCCAGAAAGCGTTATTACACAGAAGTTCTTTCTGTTCTCCAGAGCCATTTATGATTTAAATAGTCTGAAATATCTTATTTTTCTTCTGAATATTGTGTATAATTAAATGATGGCTAATAATTCAATTGACAATTCTAAAAACGGATTTATAACCGCCTCAGGCAGGCGGTTTATTTCCGATGTTCAAAAAGAGTTTCATTATACATCCTTTGAAACAAAAAAACTGCTTAATGAATACTCTCCCGGAAGTAGTGGCCCTCTGCTCTACAAAAAGACTTCCACTGTAAACTTGGAACCACACGTTACACTAAATCGCGATAAATTATCCATTAGTTTTAACATATACTCTGATATTAGCGGACATAGTTATGTCCTCAAGGACATCGCTGCTCTGCTGACTGCAATTGATGAAAGAGAAATCGTAAGCTACGGAAAACATTTGGAATTCACTCATGACCTGGCTGCTTTTTCAGAGCAGTCCCAGCGAATAATCGCTTTTCTTAAGGACTATTTCAGAGGTAAGCAGCGTGGTGATGAGTTTTCATCCTATTCAAACAGCCCCTACTCCTATGGTAGAGGACATAACAAAGAACTTGAACTGTCAGGACATGAAATTGATGAGTTTTTCAAGGCTGTCCATGATATCTATTTTGTAAATACAGATTTCAGAGCTCGTTACCACGAGGAAAGGCCGGTGGAGATTGTTCCGGTTTTCCCGCCTATAGACCTTCACATTGAAAAAACAGCCAACGGTGTAAATTTTGAAGCCAGTTCCTTTACCATGTTCGAAGGATATTCGAATATTTATTTCGAGCGCAGAAGAAAGATACACATGATATCCAGAAAGGACTGCGAAGATGTCTTCCCATTCCTTAAGTTTCTCTCTGCCCGCAGAACAGAAAACGAATTGTTCATATCCAACAAGGATCTTCCTCTTTTCTCTTCAGGTCTTTATCCGGTACTTGAAGAATACTTCAACGTAAGCTGCGATGGTTTCTATCCTGCCAAGTTTTCTCCGGATATTCCGAAATTTAGAATATATATTGATATGCCTGATTCCGTCACAATAACTTGTGATATACAGGCTATTTATCATGCAGATAAAAGAACGGAGCAAGTCATAAGTCTTCTAAAAGGAACCATTGATAATGCGGATCTATCGCTTAAAGAAAGCAGCGAAACCGTCATCAAAAGGAATTTCCATCAGGAAAGCACTGTTACCCAGCTTGTAAGCCAGAATTTCGACAGCCTTGATATGCAGAAGGGGCTATTCATATTACAGGCTGATCCGGATAGTGAAGACAAACTATACACTTTTATAGCAGAAAGTATCCCTCGCCTTTCTGAAATTGGCGAAGTATATCTGTCCGAAGCAATCAAAGCAGTAAACATAACATCTACTCCTATCGTAAATATGGGAATTTCAGTTGTTTCTGATTTGCTTGAGCTATCTATAGCACCTTCTGATATTTCAACCAAGGAACTCAATGAAATTTTGGGAAGATACAAGAGGAAAAAGAAATATTTCCGTTTGGATTCAGGTGATATTATTGACCTTCGAACCAAAGAATTGGATCTCCTTTACAGCCTTAATGAAGGTCTTGGTCTTAGTTCAAAGGACATTTTATCAGGGCACGTATCAATACCTAAATACAGAGCTCTTTTCCTAAATGAACTTGCAGAAAACAGCGAACTTATCAGTGGAGCTACGATTGGAAGAACAAAGGCCTTTAGTGATCTTGTAGGTTCTTTTGCCACAACAAGCGACAAGTTGTTTGCCGTTCCCAAATCCCTTGATAAAATTGTTCGTGATTATCAGAGAGATGGTTTTATCTGGCTTCGCACTCTTCGCCACAACGGTTTTGGCGGCATCCTAGCAGATGATATGGGTCTTGGCAAAACATTGCAGGTATTATCTCTTCTTCTTAGCATCAAGGAAGAGTCTGTAAGAAACAAAAAGAAAAACCGCTGCTCTCTTGTAGTGTGTCCTGCATCCCTTGTTTATAACTGGGAACATGAAATCAAACGCTTCACTCCATCCCTTAACTGCGAGCTTGCAGTGGGAATAAAACCTGACAGAGTAAGAGTCACCTCGGAAATAGACGAAGAGAATACTGATGTTATCATTACTTCCTACGATCTCCTAAGGCGTGACATTGATCTGTACAAGTATATAGACTTTGACTGCCAGATAATAGATGAAGCCCAGTTCATCAAAAATCCCACCACTCAGGTTGCCAAGGCTGTTAAGAGCCTTAATGCCTCCTTTAAGATTGCTCTGACAGGTACTCCTATCGAAAATAGGCTAAGTGAGCTTTGGAGCATCTTTGACTATTGCATGCCGGGATACCTTTTTTCCTACAAGCACTTCAGAGAATCCATCGAATCTCCCGCCATTTTAGATGGAGATGAAGAAGCTATGAAGAGATTAAAAAGAATGATCTCTCCTTTCGTCCTTAGAAGGCTCAAGAAGGATGTGTTAAAAGACCTGCCTGATAAGCTGGAGGAAAACATCTATGCTCCAATGGCCAAGGAGCAGGAAGAACTTTATAAAGCACACCTACAGCAGATAAAGCTCATGGTAGATTCCAAAAATGAAGAAGATTTCAGACGCGACAGGATTATGATCTTATCGGAGCTCACGAGACTGCGACAGCTTTGCTGCGATCCTGGGCTTATTTACGAAAACTACTCAGGTGGCAGTGCCAAAGCCGATCTGTGCCTTGAAATGATAAAAAGTGCCGCCGAAAGTGGCCATAAGGTACTCCTCTTTTCACAGTTTACTTCCATGCTGGACAGACTTACTGCGCTGCTGAAAAAAGAAGGTATCAAGCATTACCTCCTAACAGGGGCTACCAAAAAAGAAGACAGAATTCAGATGGTCGATGCCTTCCAGGAGGATGACACCCCTGTATTCTGCATCTCTCTAAAAGCCGGAGGCACAGGCCTTAACCTTACCGCTGCTGACATTGTTATTCACTATGATCACTGGTGGAATATCGCTGTAGAGAATCAGGCCACGGACAGAGCCCACAGAATCGGGCAAAAGAATGTGGTTACTGTTTATAGACTAATAATGCAGAACACCATTGAGGAGCGCATAATTCTTTTGCAGAATAAAAAGAAAGAACTGGCGGACCAGCTCCTAAATACGGATTCGCTCAAAAATCCTACACTATCGAAGAAAGAACTTTTGGAGATACTTGGATAAAATGAAAATACCCGACAAATAAAATTTGTCGGGTATTATTTTAGATTTCTTCAACGTAGCTCACAAAATCGAGTTCATTGAGTTCTGTTAAGAATTCTCTGTGAGAGCGCTTTTTATCAAAATCCACGTCTATTATAAGGGCTACATCAGATGAGTTAAGGGTTTTCTCTTTTGACTTGGCAAGGCTGCTTGTCTTATAGCCCTGCTCACTAAGCCATTTGGACAGTTTCTTAACTCCACCGCTTTTATCCACCTCAATGAAGATACTGATATACTTGCTATACTCTTCAACTACTCTGCTGACATTCATAAGAACTACATTAGCAAGCATAATGAGAGCAAAGCAGGCAATTCCCACAATAAGATAGCCACCACCTATAGCCATGCCCATGCAGGACGTAACCCAAAGCGAAGCGGCTGTTGTTAAACCCTTGATCTGCTGACGTCCGGTAACAAGAATTGTACCCGCTCCAAGGAAACCAATACCACTTACGACTCCGGCAGGAATACGACTGACATCGGCATTAAGACCTGGTTCCATAGCAAGGAAAATATTAAGTGCAGTAGCAATTGCAGAACCAAGGCTAACTAGGGCAAAGGTTTTTATACCGGCACTATGTCTTTTGACAACACGTTCCCATCCAATGAAGCTTCCAAAAAGTGTTGCTATAACGAGTCTGATAGCAACTGCTATGTCGGTTGGGCCCTCTAAGAATTCTATTAATGATTGTGCTCCCATAAGCACCTCCTGACCATACGAAGTTGTACTTCAATTATACCATTAATTTAAATACAGCCCCTCATAAGAGCAGGCTGTATCCTATCCACTATTTAGCTAAGTGCAGCCAAAAGATCTGCCACAACTTCCTCCATGGTCTTGTCACCTTCATCAATAACGATGTCGGCATACTTTTCATAAAGAGGAGTTCTCTCGTTGTAAAGAGAAACCAGTGACTGACCTTCTCTCATAACAACGCCTCTCTGCTTAACATCACTAAGTCTTTTTGTAAGAACACCCATGCTTACTTTGAGATATACAATCTTACCGATATTCTTATAGTGGTCCATGGCTTCCTTGCCATAAACTGCGCTACCGCCTGTAGAAACAACAGTCTTTTCAACTTCTATTTCCGTATTAACCTTGTTTTCTATATCAATAAAGCCGTCAATTCCCTCTGATTCAATAATCTCAGAAAGCTTACGTCCCTCTTTTTCCTGAATCACAATATCTGCATCAACAAAATTGTAACCAAGTATCTTGGCTAAGATTACACCTACTGTGCTTTTACCTGACGCAGGCATACCGATCAATATAATGTTGTTCTTTTTCATAAAACTCCTTAAAAAAGCCCTCTGCCTTCGCAGAGGGCTAAAAAACACTTCTACTTACGCGTTAACGATCTGGCCGAAATCTGGCTTAAGAGATGCGCCACCGATAAGACCACCGTCGATGTTTGGCTTTGAAAGAAGCTCTGCAGCGTTGCCGGCATTCATTGATCCGCCGTACTGGATACGAACTTCATCAGCTGTAGCCTGATCATAAAGCTTAGCAATAAGTTCACGGATAAATGCGCAAACCTCTTCAGCCTGATCAGCAGTAGCTGTCTCACCTGTTCCGATAGCCCAGATAGGCTCGTAAGCGATAACAAGCTTCTTAACCTGATCAGCTGTAACGCCTAAAAGATCCCAAGTGATCTGTCTCTCAATCCACTCCTTGTAAGTACCAGCCTTACGAAGTGCAAGAGACTCACCGCAGCAAAGGATTGGTGTAAGACCGGCTGCAAATGCCTTCTTAACCTTTGCATTGATAAGGATATCATTCTCGCCGAAGATATCTCTTCTCTCGGAATGTCCCATGATTACATATTCAACGCCTGCATCTACAAGCATAGGAGCTGAAATTTCACCTGTAAATGCTCCCTTGTCCTCGATGTAGAAGTTCTCAGCACCAACATGTACGTTTGTGCCCTTAACAGCCTCTACTACAGGAACGATATCGATAGCTGGTACGCAGTATACTACGTCTACAGCATCGTTCTTAACTAAATCCTTAAGCTCTGCACAAAGAGCTACTGCCTCGCTGGGAGTCTTATTCATCTTCCAGTTGCCGGCAATAATACGTCTTCTTGCCATTTTATTATTCTCCTTTATAAACCACTGACCGGTTCTCCGACCAGTGGAATTCTTATTTATATCAGTCCTTGTCGTCTGCTGCGTAAACACCAGGAAGCTTCTTGCCCTCAAGGAACTCAAGAGAAGCACCACCACCTGTTGAGATGTGGCTCATCTTGTCAGCATAACCAAGCTGGTTAACAGCTGCTGCACTATCACCACCACCGATGATTGTTGTAGCGTCTGTCTCTGAAAGTGCCTTAGCAACTTCCTTAGTACCGTTAGCAAGAACAGGGTTCTCGAATACACCCATAGGTCCGTTCCATACTACAGTCTTAGCTGACTTAACAGCCTCTGAGTAAAGAGCGATTGTGTTAGGTCCGATATCTGCGCCCTCTTTGTCAGCAGGGATCTTATCAGCATCTACAACTATTGTCTTGATTGATGGGTTGTCGATAGGGTTAGGGAACTCATCGATGCAAACTGCGTCAACAGGAAGAAGAAGCTTCTTGCCTGACTTCTCAGCCTTCTCCATCATCTCTTTACAATAGTCAACCTTTGTCTCATCAAGAAGTGACTTACCAACTTCGTATCCCTTAGCCTTAAGGAATGTGTAAGCCATACCACCACCGATGATAAGAGTGTCGCACTTATCAAGAAGTGTGTTGATAACGTTGAGCTTATCAGCAACCTTAGCGCCACCAAGAATAGCTACGAAAGGTCTTACTGGATTCTCAACTGCGTTTCCAAGGAAGTCGATTTCCTTCTGCATAAGGTATCCAACAGCGTTGTTTCCGCCTTTTTCCTTGATATACTTGGTTACAACTGCTACAGAAGCGTGTGCTCTGTGAGCTGAACCGAAAGCGTCACATACATAGTCATCTGCAAGATCAGCAAGCTCTTTTGCAAAAGCCTCACCAGCCTCTTCAGGCTTAGTCTCTTCCTTGCCTCTGAAACGAGTATTCTGAAGAAGGATAACATCGCCTTCCTTCATAGCCTCTACAGCACCAGTAGCTGCTGCGCCTGTTACGCTGTAATCGTCAATGAACTTAACGTCCTTGCCAAGCTTCTCTGAAAGTCTCTTAGCAACAGGGCCAAGTGACTCTCCCTCGTTAGGACCATTCTTAACCTTACCAAGGTGTGAGCAAAGGATAACCTTGCCGCCGTCCTTAACAAGCTTCTTGATTGTAGGAAGAGCTGCAACAATTCTTGTCTCGTCTGTGATCTCACCGTTCTTAAGAGGTACGTTGAAATCGCAACGAACTAGTACACGTCTGCCCTTTACGTTGATGTCATCTACGGACTTTTTATTAAGTGCCATATTCTTTTTCCTCCTGGGATATAGTTTTAAAAGAAAAAAGGGTCTGGTCCGTTAGGGCCAGACCCTCTAAAAAAGTCTATTTAGATATTAGAATCAATTAGCCAAGCTCTGCAAAGTACTTGATTGTTCTAACCATCTGTGATGTGTATGAGTTCTCGTTGTCATACCATGAAACAACCTGTACTTCGTATGTATCGTCGTCAACCT
The DNA here is from genome assembly GCF_000420945.1 of Butyrivibrio sp. VCB2006. GTDB lineage: Bacteria > Bacillota > Clostridia > Lachnospirales > Lachnospiraceae > Butyrivibrio. Next base: position 15,747 of record NZ_ATVX01000001.1, on the reverse strand, counting down.
TGTTAACAAGTGTCTGAGTAGCATCGAAGAGTGAACCGAATCTCATACCAACGATATCAGATGAAACGATCTCGTCTGTGTTGTATCCGAATGACTCTGTAGCTGCTGCCTTCATAGCTGCGTTGATAGCTTCCTTAGTAACGTCAGCCTTCTTAACTACAGCGAAAAGAAGTGTTGTTGATCCTGTAGGTGTAGGAACACGCTGAGCAGCGCCGATAAGCTTTCCGTTAAGCTCAGGGATAACAAGGCCGATAGCCTTTGCAGCACCTGTTGAGTTAGGAACGATATTAACAGCACCTGCACGTGATCTTCTGAGGTCGCCCTTTCTCTGTGGTCCGTCAAGGATCATCTGGTCACCTGTGTAAGCGTGGATTGTGCACATGATACCTGACTGGATTGGAGCGTAATCATTAAGAGCCTTAGCCATAGGTGCAAGGCAGTTTGTTGTGCAAGATGCAGCTGAAATGATCTTGTCATCCTTTGTAAGTGTTGTGTGGTTTACGTTGTAAACGATTGTAGGAAGATCGTTTCCAGCAGGAGCTGAAATAACAACCTTCTTAGCACCAGCATTGATGTGTGCCTGTGCCTTTTCCTTAGATGTATAGAAGCCTGAGCACTCAAGAACTACGTCTACGCCAAGCTCTCCCCATGGGCAGTTGTTAGCATCGGGCTCTTTGTAAATCTTGATTGTCTTGCCCTTTACTGTGATTGTTCCAGCCTCGTCATCAGCTGTTACGTCATCTTCATGACCAACTTCTACGTAACGTCCCTGTGAAGAATCGTACTTAAGAAGGTGAGCAAGCATCTTAGGGCTTGTCAAATCATTGATAGCTACTACTTCGTAACCTTCCGCACCAAACATCTGTCTGAATGCAAGACGACCAATACGGCCAAAACCATTAATTGCAACTTTTACTGCCATTTTAAGTTCCTCCTAAAATGAAATTTTATAATGATTGCTGTTACATATTATCTCATTGACAATTTTTTATCAGCAATTACAATTCTAATAGACTTTTCGCCATAAATCAAGTCGGATTTCGTAAAAAACGTGATATTATAATAGGGTGCAAAAACCTAATTTTATAAAATTGCGTAGTCAAGGCATTTTTCGTATTTTTATTAAAAAAATATAAACATATCCCATAATTGAAATAACAATATTCATCAATAAATCGACTATTTTTATCATCTTTTGAAAGGATTAGACATGTCTTTTTTACCAGCCGATTATCACCTTCATACACATAATTCCGGAGACAGTGAAGCTCCTATGAAAGATATGGTAGAAAGTGCCATATCCAAAGGCCTTACCGAAATGTGTTTTACTGAACATATGGATCTGGATTTTCCTATCACAGAGCAGGTTCCGGAGGGTCTTTTTACTTTGGATATTCCTCCCTATGAAAAAGATCTCTTTTCATATAGAGAAGAATACAAGGACAGAATTGCCATCAAATATGGCATTGAGCTTGGACTCCAGCCCCAGATTTTAGCAGATAATAAAGCAATCATTCAAAATCATGGTTTTGATTTTGTCATTGGCTCTGTTCACCTTTTAGATCACAAGGATCCTTATTACTATTCAAACTACTGGAGTGCTCAGGACGAAGATTCCGTAATAAGACGCTACTTCGAATCCACCCTTGAAAACATAAAGCTTTTTTCAGACTTTGACGTACTGGGACATTTAGACTACATCGTGCGCTACACTCCTTCCAAGGGTGCTGATTATTCATATTTCAAATACAAGGATATCATCGATGAGATACTCTCTCTTCTTATAGAAATGAAAAAAGGCCTTGACCTTAATACCAAGGCTTTGGTTTCCGGAAATGAAAATCCTAATCCCGGCATAGATATCCTAAAGCGCTACCACGAACTTGGCGGACGCATTATCACCTTCGGCTCGGACGCTCATGTTCCTGATGGCGTAGCTGGATGCTTTGATAAAGCCAAAGATATTGCTCTTAAATGCGGTTTTGACTCTTATTACACCTTCACAAAGCGCGTTCCATGCGCCAATACATTAAACTAAAATTCTAAAAGGTCATGTTTTCGATTCTTCTCATCGAAACATGACCTTCTTTATGTAGTTATCAAAATATAGTATAATAGTTTCGTATATATCCATTCACATTCATATTATAAAGATAGATCTGATCATACCGATTTTGGAGGTTATTTATGACACCCGAAATATACAACAAGAGCAAAAGATCCAATATATACGGTTCAATTTATATCTATAAGATAATATCTCTGGTTGTGGTTGTAATCCTTACAATAACAATGGCTGTAACATTCTTTGTGGAAAAAGCAAAAATGAGAGCATCCGACGATTCATATGCTCCGCCAACTCCGACTGTTTTCTACATAATGGCAGTCTGCATTATCCTGTTCTTAATATCTATCCTGTTAGATTTCTATATTCTGCATAGAACAGTATCTATCGGAAGGCATCTCAATCGCCTTGCTTACATTGATAAGCTCACAGGTATCCCAAACAGATACAGTTGTGACCTCTTATTTGACAGCTTTAATAATACTCAGATGCTTCCCAGTGCAGGTTTCCTTATTTTAAAGATCAATAATCTTGTTACCATCAACAATGACAAGAGCCACAATAACGGTAATTTCCTCATCTCAGAGTTCTCCTCTATCCTTGAGGACGTAAGCCAGGAATACGGATATGCCGGAAGAAATGGCGGTAACGAGTTCGTTGTTATCATGGAAAACTGCGACAGTACCAAGCTTGAGATGTTTCTTATGGACCTGACAAAAAGAATTCGCGGCTACAACGAGATGAATGTGGGCGACCCTCTTGAAGTTGCCTACGCAAGAGCTCTCAATCAGGATGAGCATAAAGAAAAAATCTCCGAGCTGATATCTCTTGGCTACAGAAGACTAAACGAAATGCCTCAGATCCTTTCATAACCTAAACCCATGCACAGTTTCTCACTTTGAGATCAAATAAACCTATGCATAGAAAAATCGAATCAATATCTTTTCAAAAAAGAATATCTCTTTTAACAATAGCGGGTGTCATCGCCCTTTCTCTGTGTGCTTGCGGGAAGCAATCCTCCGATACCCCGGTGGCCGCCACAAAGTCTGCCCCCTCTTCCACTCAACCAGAAGAGGCTACTCAGGAAAGCACCGTCCCAAAAGAAAAAGGAAGCCGTGACAACACCTCTGTTTGTCTTGTGCCAGAAACTCCCGGAACAACAGTTTACGAAAATGAATACGCAGTTCTGGATGCCTCCAATATTACCGAAGGCTATCTGGTAATCAAATATATCGGTTCCTCCGGAAAGGTTAAGCTCCAGATAACAGGCCCAACGGGCACTACCTACACCTACAATCTTACTGTAGGTACTCCCACCTTTGAGGTTTTCCCTCTTCAGTGCGGAAACGGTGAATATCTGGTCAATGTTTTTGAGCAGCTTGAAGGGACCCAGTACACCACTGTTTTTTCTCAAATGCTGGATGTACAGCTGACTAATGAGTTTGGTCCTTTTCTTTATCCGAACCAGTATTGTACCTTTTCCAAAGACAGCAACGCTGTGAAAAAAGCTTCCGACCTGGCGTACCCATGTAACAGCGATCTGGATGTTGTTTCGGAAATATATAACTTCATGATCAAGAATATTAAATACGACTACGAAGAGGCAGAGACCGTACAAAGCGGTTATCTTCCGGATGTAGATGAAGTTCTTTCAACCAAAACAGGAATCTGTCTGGACTACTCAGCCCTTATGTGCTGCATGTTAAGGAGCCAGCGAATCCCAACCAGAATGGAGATTGGATATGCCGGAACTGCCTACCATGCCTGGATCAGTACCTACATTGAAGATATTGGCTGGGTTAACGGAATGATCCAGTTTGACGGAAAAGAGTGGTCTTTAATGGATCCAACCTTTGCTTCCAACACAGAAGAAAAATCTCTCCAGGAATTTATCGGAGACGGCGAAAACTATTCGGTAAAATACATCTACTAATTGTTTGGAAAGGAGAAACAAAGTAGTGAGACTTTCAAATTATGAGATATCAAGTTTTTGCAAACAAATGTCTCTTCTCATCAAGGCAGGAATATCTCCTGCGGAAGGTATAGAAATCCTGCTTCAGGACACCCACGACTCCTCTGCAAGAAAGCTTCTTGAATCCATAAGTCAGGTCCTTCACAGCGGAGAAAAATTCCATATCGCCCTGGAAATGAGTGGCTCTTTTCCCGACTACATGATTCATATGGTGACAATAGGTGAGGAATCCGGAAGTCTTGATACCGTAATGAACTCCCTTGCCGAATACTATGAGCGCGAAGAAAACATAAACTCCAGCATAAAAAGCGCCGTGAGCTACCCACTTATCATGGTCTTTATGATGCTGGTCGTTGTGATAGTTCTGGTAACCAAGGTCCTTCCTATCTTCGAGCAGGTATTTGCTCAGCTGGGAACCAACATGAGCGGCTTCTCTCAGTCACTTCTGGATTTCGGAAACCTACTGAACCGCTATTCAATTGTCCTGGTAGTCCTTTTGGTTATCGTGGCGCTGTTATTTATCTTTTTCTCAAGTACAACAAAGGGAAAAGACCTGTTTAAATCCCTTCTTGGAAAGATGGCCATCACCAAAAAGCTCATGCAGGATCTGGAAAGTGCCAGATTTGCCAGCGGTATGGTCTTGACTTTATCAAGCGGAATGGACACCTATGAAGGTCTCTCTCTTGTAAATAAATTAGTGGAAAGTAACGCCATGAAAGAAAAAATTGAGAACTGCAGAAATCTTTTGATAGATGGGGACAGTTTCCCAGAAGCACTGGAAAAGTCAAATATCTTTTCCTCCTTCTATTCACAGATGGTCTCTGTAGGCTTTAAGTCAGGATCAATGGACAGTGCCATGCAGCAGATTGCAGATCGTTTTGAAAAAGAAACCGAGAGAAAAATCTACTCTCTCATCGGTATATTGGAACCAACTCTGGTAATTGTTCTATCCATTATTGTCGGCATGATTCTTTTATCAGTAATTCTGCCGCTTATGGGAATTATGACAACTATCGGATAACCAAAATCCAAAAAGGGTAACTTGAATGAGTAACAGATTTGAGTCGAAAAACAACCAAGTTTTCAGAATATCTGACAGGGCCTACAGACTGATATCCATTGCCATTTTCCTGTGCATTGCGGTACTGTTCTTCTTTGCCGTTGATGCAACAGGAAAAAGCTCCATCAGTAAGGAGCAGGAGTCCTTGGAGAGTGCTCTGGCGAGGGATATTGTTCAGTGCTACGCCATAGAGGGAAGATATCCCCCGAACCTTGAATACCTTGAGCAGCACTACGGCCTCACCTATGACAAGTCCACTTTTTTCGTAGATTATATGCCTATAGCCGCCAATCTCTATCCGGATGTAACAGTTATTTTGATAAGGAACAACTAATATGAATCCAGCTTCAAATAAGCGTCATGTAATCGATACTGTTTTCGTTATCTGTCTGCTACTTTTGTTTCTTATTTCAGCGCTGACCATTATCGCCATCGGTGCCAGCATTTACAAAAAGAACGTAGCTCAGACCAGTGAAAACTATGCCCAAAGGGTTTCAATTGCATATGTTACAGAGAAGGTCCGCCAGTCAGACCAAGATGGCAAGGTTTTTGTCCAGGAACTGTTCGGTCAAAACGTCCTTGTATTTCAGCAAGAGGTTAAGGGTGATCTCTATAACACCTTTATTTACAGCTATGACGGCTATTTAATGGAACTCTTTGCTAGAGATGATCTTAATAACTTCTACCCCCAGACCGGGCAAAAGATATTAAAAATCCACTCTTTTGATGTAGAAAAAACAAATGATAATCTTCTCAAAGCAACAGTAACCGAGGAAGACGGCTCTGAAGAAGCAGTATTCATTTCCATCCACAGCAACTAAAACCAAGAAAGAAGGCTCTTATGAGTAGCAATGTCCACTCAAAAACAAGTTTATTCCTTATGGAAATCATAATTGCCATATTTTTCTTTTCCCTGGCCAGTGCTATCTGTCTAAGGCTCTTTGTCTCTGCCCACAACCTGTCGGAGCATGACAGAGATCTTAACAACGCGCTTTTATGGTCTCAGAACCTGTCAGAGAGTTTCTACGGATGTAACGGTAACCTTTTGATGATCAAAAACCTCTATCCGGATGCTTTCTTTTCCCAGGGTGATAATGAAACCGACGGAACCATCATTATCTTCTTTGATGACAATTGGGAAGCTATCGACAACTCCCTTTATGACGCCTCTTACGAAGCAATTCTAGCCATAAAAAAAGGTTCTGCAAGCGAAATCTACTCAGACGTAAACAGTTACGACGTCACCTTAAGCGGTAAGGCTATTTCAGGCAGAATTGCAGTTATAAACATAAAAAATCGTGCAGAAGAATACATGTCAATTCCCGATGATGAATCTGACGTTATTTTCAACAACTTCGTAGATGTGTACGTCGGAAAAGAATAATTCCAATATTTTGAGAAAGGCAGATCATGGAAGTAAAAAGACAAAGTGGCATGAATGTGGGTAGTGCCTCATTACTGCTTATATTTACGGTACTGAGCCTCGTTTCATTCGCCACCCTCACACTGGTCAATTCAAAAGCAGACTATAATCTGAGCCAGAATCTGGCAGAAAGACAGATGGCATATTACGCTGCCTGTCATAGTGGAAATGCCTTTATTGCTGCGGTTAATTCAGGCTATGAAGCTCCTTTAGAGGATGGTATAATAAAGAAAAGTATACCAATTACCGACAATCAAACACTTGATATTGCGTTAATGTCAAATATTAGTAACAACTCCGTCAATTCATCAAATATGTACACAATATCCCAGTGGCAAATAGTCAATCATGACACCAATGACTATGATTACACACTTCCCGTGTTCAAATTTGATGACTAAAACTTTAAAACAATTTCCCTAAGACTTTATCAAATTTTAATTTTTTGCATAACGATTTAACGCATATAATTTGAAATCCGTGTTACAATAGATTATGTACATAGCAGATATAAATTAAAAAATCCAAAAAGGAAATTTCATTTATTTTCTTAGCAACTAAAAATACTTATTGGAGGTTCAATATGGGAAAAAGAGTACTCATTACTGATGACGCCGCTTTCATGCGCATGATGCTTAAGGATATCCTCTCCAAGAATGGATATGAGATTGCTGGCGAAGCTGAGAACGGTAAAGTCGCAATCGAAAAGTATAATGAGTTGAAGCCCGACCTTGTTACTCTTGATATCACAATGCCCGAGCTTGATGGTATCGGAGCCTTGAAGGGAATCAAGGCTGCAGATCCTAATGCAGTTTGCATTATGTGCTCTGCTATGGGTCAGCAGGCAATGGTAATTGAATCTATTCAGGCTGGCGCTAAGGACTTCATCGTTAAGCCATTCCAGGCAGATCGTGTTCTTGAAGCGGTTAAAAAAGCTATTGGATAATTATTACCCACGCGTCAAAAAAGGGAAGCCTCTATAAGAGACTTCCCTTAATTTTTTTGTGTGTCACATTGATTCGCCAAGTTCTTTTATTGCACTGTTCATTGCGGAATTTACTTTTGCATTCATGTCGTCTGATAGCTGGATATGCAGCATATCTATCACTCTATTGTCTATTGAATAACCAAGTCTGGTTGCGTGATCTTTAAGTGAATCCTGATGATTAAATTCGTAGCTGCTACGCATGCTCTCATTAAGAGCTCGGGTAGCCATCATGGAATCATAGGCTTCCTCAAACTCTTTTCCAAACTTTTTCTTGGTATCATCGTCTATGGATTGCACCTGAGAAAGAGCTTTCTCAGATGATAACTGATTAAGATATTTATTTGTAATGCTGTTTGCTGAAGCTAAGAATCCAAAATCCATTTACAGATCCTCCTTGGCAACTTTTCTTTTTTTCCACATGATATATCGGTCAGCACATTCCAAACAATTACATGGTAAATCACATTTTAATATTTTTATTCAAAAAGACTAAAATTCAATGGATAGTAATTGGATTATATGCACAAATTTACAAAAAACTGATGCTGATTTTTCGTAATATTTTTCGCATAGTTGTTATATTTACAGGAAACTCTGATATTTGTATGTAAATATTTGATAATTATAGCAAATTGTGCAAATTGTTAAGCAATTATTAAGAAGTTATTACAAAGTATAATTGCTAGAATGATGGTGCTCGAGCACGTAACCTGTGGGCAAATCGGCCAATGTGAAATGTATTTACCGCATTTGTCTGCGTAACAATTATGAAAAAGAAATGGGGATATGGGTATGAAAAAGCAACATATGAAATGTATCATTTCAAAAGTACTAATCATGCTTCTTCTTGTCTGCACAATGGGGGTGTGCAACAAGACCACTGCCAAGGCCGCCAGCTACAATCTCATGGAGACCTACGGCGCCAAATACGGTTATTCCGGCAACTGTGTACACACATATATGCTCAGAAACCAGAATACTGTTAACGCAATCAAAAAAGATTCAAATATTATTACGCTCGGAAACGAGTTTAAGCCTGATTATCTTCTCGGAAGCAGATCAGCTACACTTATATCAGTAGACGAAGCAAAGAGGCTTGGCTACTACATTCCTTCTAATTACAAAGAAAGCTATGTACCAAAGATCAATTTTTCAACAGTTGATGAAGCTATGAAGCTTTGCTACCAGAACGGCCTTAAGATGAGAGGTCATACTCTGGTTTGGCATTCACAGACTCCTACATGGCTCTTTAGACAAAACTACTCATCAAACGGCGGTTTTGTTAGCCAGAGCGTAATGGATGCTCGTCTTGAGTTCTATGTAAAGTCAGTTCTCAACCACGTTTATTCAAGCCAGTATGGAAGCGTTGTTGTATATTGGGACGTTGCAAATGAAATCATGCACGCCAGCAACTCAGGCTGGGAAGCAGTTTACGGAAGCAGCAAGACCAATGCTACTTATGTAAAGAAAGCTTTCAACTATGCCTATGAATGTCTTGAGTACTTCAACCTCACAGATAAGGTTAAGCTCTTTTACAATGACTACAATACCTACATGGTAGTTAATGACGAGATCAAGCTTGTTAATTACATTAACGAAGGCAAAAAGGTTTGTGCCGGAATCGGTATGCAGTCTCACCTTAGCACAAGCTATCCATCAGTTGACTACTATACACAGGCTCTTAACGCATTTATCAAAGCAGGTTTTGAAGTTCAGATCACAGAGCTTGATATCAAGAACAACGGTGATAATGATCTTAACAACTATTGCTACAATCTCTTCAAGAATATCAATACAGCCAAGAAAAACGGTGGAAACATCTCCTGCATCACATGGTGGGGACCATCAGATGCTGAGACATGGCTTACAGGTCAGAAGCCTCTTATCTGGTCAAATATCGGTGTTAACAAGTCTGCTTACGACTACGTAGTTAAGGCTTACACAGATGTATTCGGAAATCCTGGTCAGGGAGGTTCACAGCAGACTCCTACTACTGATCCAACACCTTCAACTACAGTAAATTCCGGTGATACAGCCCGTATCGAAGACGGTTGGTACTATATCAAGAACCCTGTATCTCAGAAATACCTTACTGTAGAGGGCAACAAGTCCAGTGGTTGGAACAGTGTTGTTATCAGCACAGGCACAGGTGTTGACGGCCAGAAGTGGTATGTAACAAACCGAAATGATGGTTACGTCACACTCACAAGTAAGCTTGGAAACATCATGATGGATGTAGCTAACGGTGAAGATGCTGATGGAGCAAATGTTGGAACATATCAGGGCTACGGCGGAAACGCTCAGCAGTTTATAGTTAAGACAACAGGAACAAGCGGCGTTTACACAATCGGAACAAAGTGCTCTAATGCAGCAAGATTCCTTGATGTATACGAGAAAAAGACAAATGACGGCGCTAATGTAGTTCAGTGGACTTACAACGGAAATGCCAATCAGCAGTGGCAGTTTGAGAAGGTTGATAACGGTTCTTCTCAGCAGGAGCCTGTAGTAACACCTGACCCAGAGCCAACTCCTGACCCAGAACCAGAGCCAACTCCTACTACTGAGCCTACACCTGTTACATCCGGAGCCCTTGACCTTGAGTACTCAGTCAACAGCTGGGGTTCAGGATATCAGGTTAGCTATAAGATTTCCAACAACTCCGGAAGCACAGTTGACGGATGGACACTTAAGCTCAACAAGAATCAGGTTAACCTTGATTCAAGCTGGAATGTAAATGTAACAACAACAGGTGACTACTACGTAATTACACCTGTTGACTGGAACAAGACAATTTCAAGCGGAGCAAGCGTAGAATTTGGTTCAATCGGTGTTGGACAGATTGGTGATTCTTTTGAATATGTATTAGAATCAGCCGCCGGAAGTTCAACCGGAAACACAGGTAATACAGGTAATACCGGAAGCGAAACAGGAAATACAGGTGAATCTGAAGGCGGAAACCAGGGCGGATCAACAGGTTCAGAGACAACCAACCCACACTATGATCCTACTGCAACAATTGCTAACTCAATTCCTTCCAAATATACAGAAGTAAGATATGGCGAAGGTTCAGGAACAATTGTAAATATCTCCTACACAGCTCATGATACAGAGGCTAACGGACGTACTTACACCAAGAAAGCAAACGTTTATCTTCCAGCAGGATATAGCGCTGATAAGAAATACAACGTATTATATCTTCTTCATGGTATCGGCGGAAACGAGAACGAATGGGGAATGACCAATAACACATCCCGCGTAAAAGCCATCATGGATAACCTTGCTTACTATGGCGATATTGATTCCTTCATCGTAGTTACACCAAACGGAAAGGCATCAGCTAGTGGTTCAGTTAATTCTTTCTACAACTTCGGAAAAGAGCTCAGAGAAGACCTCATTCCTTATATAGACTCTCACTACAGCACAAATGCTGACAGAGATCACAGAGCTATTGCAGGTCTTTCAATGGGTGGTATGCAGACAATCAATATTGGATTATGCGAATGCACAGACCTGTTTGGATATTTCGGAGCATTCTCTGCAGCACCAACAAGTAATACAGCTCAGACAATCAACTCCAAACTCAGCGGCAACAGCTATCCAATCCACTATTTCTACAATATCTGTGGACTTCAGGATGGAACAGCTTACGCAAGCGCATCTGCAGCAGCCAAGAATCTTCCTTCTGTTTGCAACCAGTTTGTAAACGGACAGAACTTTATGTGGCAGGAGCTTAACGGTGCTCACGATTTCAATATCTGGTACCTTGGTTTCTACAACTTTGCACAGATTGCATTCAGTAAGTAATTGAAATAAGTCATATAAAATAAACGGGAATGCCTGATTACAGGTATTCCCGTTTTTATGATTAATGAATCAATTTTATTTACATACATAAGTTTCACTGTCTTATTTTCAATATCTCATCAAGAATACGATGAGAAGCTTTATCTTTGCTCATAAGTTCAAGTTCGGTCTCAGATTCTTTTGTAATTAGTGTTATAACATTTGTGTCCACACCAAATCCGGCACCGGCAACCTTCAAATTGTTAGCACATATCATATCAAGATTCTTTTTGGAGAGCTTTTTTCTGGAGTTTTTCAGCATATCCTTTGTTTCCATTGAAAATCCGCATAGAATCTGATTTTCTTTTTTATGTTCTCCAAGCCACGCAAGAATATCCTGGGTTCTCTTAAGCTTAATCGACATATCGGAGCCGTCATCAGATTTTTTTATCTTGTCATCTGCTACTGTCTCAGGCGTATAGTCAGCTACAGCTGCTGCCTTAACTATCACGTCCTGCTCTCCTGCTCTTTTTGTCACTTCATCAAACATCTCCTGGGCAGAAGCTATTCTGACAACACTTATATAGGACGGAATTTCAATATCAATGGGGCCAGCTACAAGAGTAACATTAGCGCCTCTACAGGCTGCTGCCTTAGCAATGGCAACTCCCATTTTTCCGGTCGAATGATTCGTAATGTATCTTACAGGATCAATTGCTTCCCTTGTAGGCCCTGCTGTTACAAGTACGCTTAGTCCTTCCATATCCTTGGGGCAGGAAATCTCATGAATTATCGCATCGACAATATTTGCAGGCTCTTCCATTCTACCCTTTCCTATTGTTCCGCAGGCAAGATAGCCATCTCCCGGAGTAACTATAACGTACCCAAGTTCCTGCAAAGTTTTGAGATTTCTCTGGGTTACAGGATTCTCATACATCTTGGTGTTCATTGCCGGTGCAATGATTTTAGGACATGTGCAGGCAAGTGCTGTTGTCGTAAGCATATCGTCTGCAATTCCACAGGCTAGCTTTGCGATACAGTTAGCTGTAGCCGGAGCAATTACCAATACATCTGCCTTGTCTGCAAGAGCTATATGCTCGACTTCCCATGGGTGATTTCTGTCAAAAGTATCTGTAACACATCTATTATGGGTAAGAGCCTCAAATGTAAGTGGTGTAATAAACTGTGTAGCATTCTCTGTCATGATCACATCCACATTGGCATGCTGCTTGATGAGTCTTGATGCCAGATCAGCACTCTTGTAGGCTGCTATTCCACCTGTTACACCCAGTAATATGTTTTTTCCTTCTAACATAGCTCTTTTCTCCTATTGGTAATCATTTGGCATTGGTATTATTGATTTCTTTGGTATTGTTGTTTTCTTTGATATTACTGAATTCTTAATTCCTGTAATGTCATTTTGGGTTCTGATTTGTCTTTGTTATTACCATTTTCTTTTTCTGTAATGTCAAACTTGATTTTAATTTGTCTTTAGTATTACCTGATCATTTTCCTGTAATAACAAAACCAACTCTGATTTATTTATAGTATTACAGGTTTTCTTCTCAGTAATAACAATCTTATTTCATATCTTACTTTGGTATTCATCACACTAATTCATGTTTCCAAAGTATTGTTAATATAAATTTCGTATAGCCCTCTGAGTAATAAATCAGGTTCATAATAAACATCAGCCTTGGTATTAATCCAGGGAATAACCAATTTTCCTAATCCTCCGGTTATCACAACCTTAAGATTAGACATATCTATATCATTGGCAAAAAAATCAACATTTGTAGAATCACCTGAAGTACTAACAGATTCTTTATTCACGCTAATCTGAATGTCACCACTAACCAGCCTATCCGCCAGTTCAGATATCATAAGGCCGCACCCTGCCACAACGCCTGACATCATGTTCGAGGCTGTGTCTGTTCCAAGAAGCGAATCTACGCCGCAAGCCTCTAGCTGAGGCAATTGTGAAGCGCGCTGTGCCTGAGCGTCAAGGGACAACTGAATTCCGGGGCAGATCATGCCGCCAACAAGCTTTCCTTTATATTCTGCATCCGATGAAGCACAATCATCTTCCACATCGATGTATTCGGCTTTAACTAATTTTGTATCTGCCATTCCTGCCACTGTAATGGTAGTGCAAGTCCCAAGATCAACTGTCATAACCGGAGCACCATACATGGCTACAGCTGCAGATAGATCTACGATTCGATCCATTCCAATTGAGCCTGTAGCATAAGAAGAAATATCAATGCCGGTCTTAAGGCCAGAACTCATCAGAAGCGGCTCTTTTCCAGTAATATTCTTAAGGGCAGCCATCATCTGATCAGTAATCTCAGGAACAACAGATGATAAGATTGCTCCATCATAGATATCCTCACAGCATCCAGATATTTGCTTATCTACATGTATATCTACTTGCATATCTACTTGTTTATCTGTCTGTTTATAAATTCCATTATTAGAATTATTTCTAATCAGTTCTTTGAATGCAGAAGTGAGCTCATCCTCAGTGTAGTCTCTCCTAGTTTCAAGCCTTCCGGTAAACTCCAGTGTCTGCCCTTCCCAGATACCTACAACTATATTCGAATTTCCTATATCAACCGTAATTATCTTATTCATTAATATCCTTGCGCACAATAAAACTAATAATATTTCTTATTATCTATAAGCTATGTCACCTGCTTATATAATTTATACTAATAGTCAGTTCAAATATGCAAAAAATCAAGTGTCAATCCAGTATGTAATTGACACTTGATTCAATGTTAAACTCTCCCTCTAGTCAATAACCTCTAAACCGCAGGTCACGCTCTACGAAGAACCTTAGAAAGAACTACTCCAAGAGTTCCGGCAAGAAGGCATCCGATAACAGCCTCTACTGTAGCCTGAACGCCAACCATAGCAATTACAAATGAAAATGCATTAGTTGCATTGTACTTAGCTACAAGTCCCTGTACATAGTCTGTGTTATAGAAGAAAATGCAAAGTGCGCTCATGAAAAATACTGTGTTGAAAAGTGGCATAAGAGCGCCTGTGATGTAGTATGAAGCCTGTTTAAGCTTAGTCTTCTTGAGAGCCTGGAAAATAAAGCTTACTACTGTAGCGTCAAGAAATCTTGCTACTACTGCTGTAAAAAATACGCCGGCTGGGCTGATTGTGAAAAGTGTTGAAAGCATTCCGCTTGCTCCTGTAAGAGCGCCTGCAAAGCTGTTGAAACCAAATACGATACCGCAGATGATTCCTGCTGTAGGTCCAATAAGCATTGCCGCAAGGGCAACCGGAACGGTTACGATAGAAACCTTAAGAAATGGTGTAGGAATAGTACCAAGTACTGTGTTGCCCATAATCAGTACGATTGCGATCATGAGGGCAGTCTCCACCATGTAACGAGTTTTGCTGCTAAGTCCGGCTGACTTCTCTTCAGTCTTGCGGCCAAGCATTGTCATGTTATCCATATTCAATTCTCCTTTGAATAAAAAAGCTACCGTTCAGAACTATTTCTGATACAGTGCACCATAAATATAACAATGCGTTAATTATATGTCAATATATGTGATATCATATTTATAACGTTATTTCGCCAGAAGGAAAAACACATGTCCAAGTCACTAATTAAGCGCTTCTTAATAGTAATATTTATTATCCTTTTTCTTATTGCAATCTACTTCTGCATCGGACAACCCCTGATAGCCTTTGTTAATGACAGGGACTCTTTTCAGTCTTTTATCGAATCAAGAGGAATCCTGGGATGGGTAATGTTCTGTCTTCTGATAGTCGTTCAAACACTTTCAACCTGCATTCCCGGCACTCCTTTCTATCTGGCGGCAGGTCTTCTTCTCGGCGGTTTCAAGGGAGCTCTTATCTGCGATCTTGGAGCAACAATAGGAAATACCATAGCCTTTGTCATTGGAAGACACTTTGGATCAAAGCTACTCTACTTCCTGTTTTCAGAGGAAAAGATCAAGAAAGTTGAAAGCAGAATAAGCACCCAAGAGCCTATGTTGGTCCACATGCTCTTTATGCTGCTCCCACTTCCCAAGGACACTTACGCCTGGGTTGGTTATCATTCCAAAGAAAAAGTGGGAACCTGGATTTTACTTACGTTCATCTGCAGATTCCCACATATATTTATCTATACCTTTGGCGGAGCAATGATTCTTGAAAAGAACTATGCCGTACTTATAGCCGGTGGCTCTTTTGCTGTGCTCGTGTATGTTGTTCTGATGATTTATCTTAGAAAGAACAAATTATCATAATTCATCTGATATATATTCTATATCGAGAAAAACCCCCGGTTATATCTATTGTTTAGCAAAATACGCCACAAGAAAGAATGCCGCTTGCGGCATTCTCGCGCCGAGCGCGGTTGCATTTATGCAACATATTCCTATCGCGCGAGTGCGCATCCTCGCGGAGCGTTTTTTATCTTATAGGAATTCCG